>NZ_KI421494.1:0-41969 GCF_000473065.1 Bradyrhizobium sp. WSM1743 | reverse complement strand
AGATAGCGCGCCAGATCGCCGGTCTTGTACAGCCGGTCGCCTTCCACAAAGGGACTGGCGATGAACCGCTCCGCGGTCAGCTCGGGCCGGTTCAGATAGCCCCGCGCCACCCCCGCCCCGCCGACGTAGAGCTCTCCCACCGCGCCAAACGGAACGGGCGCACCATGACCGTCAAGCAGATAGACCACCGAATTCCGGATTGGTCGTCCCAGTGGCACCCGTTGCTGGCCATCGAAGCCAGCAGGCACCGGGTAGCAGAGACTGAAGGTGGTGTTCTCGGTCGGGCCGTAGCCATTTGAGATCCGCAGCGTCGGATGTCGCTTCTGACATGCTCTGATGGAAGTGATTGAGACCTCTTCGCCCCCGACCAGCAGTTGCTGCAGCCCACTGGTGCTCCGCCCCTCCCCGACATAGACGTCGAACAACCGCGCAGTCATCCAAGCGATGGTGATGCCTTGGTCTTGGATGATCCGGGCCAGCGTTGCCGTCGAGAGATAGCGTTCAGGATAGAGCACAACACTGGCGCCGTTCGCCAAGGCTCCCCAGACTTCGAACGTGGTCGCATCGAATGTCGGCGAGGAAGCGTTGAGAAAAACGTCCTGCGGCGAGATCTCGACGAAATCGTTCCCCGCCACCAGACGCACCACTCCGCGATGCTCGACCATGACCCCCTTGGGGGTGCCTGTTGATCCCGAGGTGTAGATCACATAGGCGAGATGGCGCGAGGTCAGCCCAAGCGCGCGTGGGTCCGGATCCGACGCCGGCAGATTTNCCCATTCCGGCGTCGCCGCCAGATCCACCACCGTCAGATCGANTAGCGCATCGTCGCCCAGCGCGGATCGGCCGGCCGCATCGGCCAGCAGCACTCGCGGCGCCGCATCGTCGAGAACCTGGTGCAGCCGCGCCGACGGATAGGCCGGGTCCAGCGACAGGTACGCCCCGCCCGCCTTGAGGATCGCCAGCAGCCCGACCACCATCGCCACGCTGCGCGCAACGCAGATCGCCACCGGCTGGTCCGGCCTGACCCCGAGCCCGATCAGATGATGCGCCAGGCGGTTGGCCCGCGCATTGAGCTCGCGATAGCTTAGCCGCTCCTCCTCATGGACCACCGCCACCGCGTCCGGCGCACGGCGAACCTGTGCCTCGAACAGCTGGTGGATGCACACGTCCGACGGATAGGCCGATGCCGTCCGGTTCAGCTCCTCCAGCAGATACGCCCGCTCGGCGGACGACAGAAGCTCAATCCGCCCCACCGGCTGCCGCGGATCAACCTTCACAGCACCCAACAAATTTTGCACATGCTGGGTCATACGGTCGATCTGCTTGGGCTCCAAGCGACTTGCATCAAAGTGCCATCGAAAGCTCCCATCTAGAGCGCAAACCTCAAATGTTAACGCCTCACCAGGCAGGGCTGCCTCAGAAGTCGGGCTCGAAGCTAGGTCACCAGTGGCAGACTCCCCACTTACAGTAACCATCACGCCAACCGGCCAGGGCCGGCGCAATCGTAACGCCTCCATACCGAGCAACGTGGGGCAGCGCGCGATAAGATCCCGCGCGAAGCTATCCTGCTCCTTCAGCTGAGCGAATTCGGCCGCGACCGCCGTGCGTGCCTCTGCAAAATCATTGTCGAGATCGATGGTAATTGCCATCGGCACAACAGAAGCGACAAGCACCTCGAGCGCTTTCAGACCCGCTCGCGATCCACTGGGTGCGGGAGTCCATCCCAATTGAAGCTCTAATTCTCCCGTGATGCGGGCTAGGTAGATCAGCCAAGCCGTTAGCAAGAATTCCGTGCGATCACTGGGAGACAGCTCAGCCAAAGCAACTGGAATTCGCCACGAACTCGACTGCCATTGAGGTGCAGCCAAAGCTACTGAAGACGACAAAAAAGAAAGCTGGGATGTTTTGAACTGCTCAAGCCGCCGTCGCCAAAAACTCTCACGAGGCGCCAATATTTCATGCGCAACCGTTATGCTCCGCACCTCGTCATCGCTCAGAATCGGGAGGCGGTCGCCTACATGGGAATCAGAACGCCTCGCGAGTGCCTGCGCGTCCAGAGCCTTACCATCCAAGCTGCTAAGCCAAACATCAACATCCTCTGTCCCTGTCGCCACACGCCAGTGGCTGGGGTGGATCTCAACTAGAGCCCCCGCAGCAAAGCCCGAGCGGCGAGCCGTCACCTCCAAGCGCCTGACGGCGACAACGTCATCGCCAACGAGAGCCTTGGACAACCCCAATGGATTGGCATGATACGGGCCAAAGTCTAAGGCGCGCGTCATCGCTTCCAGATCTTGTGCGGATCGATCCCATCGCAGACAGCCCGCAGCATCCGGGCGTCGACCTTTCGGGAAAAAGCATCGGTCCGCTAGCGCTTGCGGACGAGCACTAAGCTCTCCATTTGTTAAGCCAGTTAGAAGCTCGCGGAAGCCATCGATAGCAGCCTCATAACATTTGAGGTTCAGCGTCAGCGCCGTATCGCT
Source organism: Bradyrhizobium sp. WSM1743 (assembly GCF_000473065.1). GTDB lineage: Bacteria > Pseudomonadota > Alphaproteobacteria > Rhizobiales > Xanthobacteraceae > Bradyrhizobium. Next base: position 39,489 of record NZ_KI421494.1, on the reverse strand, counting down.
CGCCGCAATCAACACTTGGCGTTGGACGACCAGCTCACCAGTATCAACACCATGATCGATACGATGCCACGTGATGCCATGTTCGGTCTCTCGGGCAAGAGGCGCCGAAGACGTCGCATGAGTTCCAGCATATCGCGGCAACGGACCGTCGTGGTAATTGAAAGCGCCTCTACGCGCTTGCCCAAACACATCTGCTGGCAATATGAACGGATTGGCAACGGAAAATATCCACTCGACTGGCTCGGCGTTGAGCAGCGCAGATAGCTCTTCAATGCTCGTCACACACAAGATATCGGCGAGAGCGGCCCAATCGCGGAATATGGCGTCGGCACACAGCGCCGCCCGGATCACGTGGCCCATCTCCATCACTAGCTGAGCACATCTAATAGCTAGCGTACCACCACCAACAAAGATGCAAGAGCCAACCGGTGAGGCCGCAGGTTGTTGCACATCCCAATCGCCCAATTCGGAATTCGACGAGGGCAAGATTCTCACCTCGTGATTTTCGTGCTCCGCATCCACGACAAAGCCCCCGCGTGTGCCACGAGTGCGGCAATCCACTTCCATAGTCCAGCGCTTAAGAACCCAAGCTGAGATAGTCCGCACAGGAGCTCGGAGAATCTGCGACAATCAGCGATTGGCCAACGTCGTAACGGATCACTCCGCATTTCAAGCAATCGACGTGCCAATGACGTTCTGCGAGCGTTTCCTGAAGAAACAACGCGCGCCTCGCTCGGAATGCTGCCGTCGGACTTGGGACATCGACGTCCTGAACCAGACACAGCTCAGCACAACAATACAGACGTCAATGGCGACGATGAGCGCATGGGCGTCCGCAAAGGTCATCGAAAGCTCTGCAACAGCCGCCGTCATCACCGCACGTACAGCAGATTCTCCTTGGCACTTACGTTAAGTAACGGACGCGCCAATGACCTTCTGCGAGCTCATTCTGAAGAAAACAATTCCCTTCTCGCCGGGTTGGCAGAATTTTGCCGTCATGCCGTCGCGCTTGGGACATTAACGTCTTTGAACCGAACAGAGCTCAACACAACAGCACGCGCCGTCAACAGCGACGACCACTCAAAAGATCGATTGCCCGAAATCGCCTTCGAATGACGTTCTGCTTGATGGCGAGGCATTTCACTGGAGTGGGTTCGGTTTCGGAAGCGGCCATGCAATGCTGATTGACTATGGGTTCGCCTCCAGAATGCTCGCCGCTGCTTTCTCCAGGTGGTCTGCTCGTCGAGTGAGAGAGTGTGTCGTGCGACAGGGATTCCGCTCGATGTTGCAAAGTTCGCCACGGATCGCGTTTTCGCAGACTGGCCGGTGCTCGGCACTAAGTAGCGTTTTCGCTTAATGCCCGCCGACGTCCGCTGGCACGGCCCTTGCTCGTGAGGCGACGAAAGCGACGAAGAACGGGTCCGCGGCGAATGTCGCAACCACAATTGACTCCTGATCTCTCACATCGGCGCATGCTGTTGACTCTTGGGTGCAGCGGCTTGGATGTGACTTCCGTGATCGAGGCACTCAGTCGAGACTGTGTCATTTTGATTCGTAACGTCTCACCGAGCGAGGCGGACGGCCTCGTATATCAAATTGCCGGTGAACTAGGATTGCAAAAAAAGCTAGAGCTGGAGGCCGGCTTTTCCGATTTTCTTGGTCACCGACGACGGATCAACAAATACTTCATGAGCGTTAATTCCCGGGATGATTATCAGTTTGTCACCCCGCATTCCGAAGGAGATAGGATATCTAATATGCAGTTGTCGTGCTTTTATTGTTTCGAGAATAGTAAAGACGGAGGAGAAACAATCTTATTGAACATCGACGACACAAGTGAAGCATGGGGACTTTTACGGGAAAAAACGACAAAAATACTACCCGGATCAAAACCATTGTCTCGGGGCATGATCACTCGTGCAAAAGCACTTTATCGTCTGAGCTCGCCGGATGACTATTTGGTACCAGATGACCAAATAGTTGCCGAGGTGAAATCGGAGATCCCGGGCCTTTTGCTGGCGATTGTTATGGCAAGGCCGAAAAGAAGCTTTTCCGTTCTCCTAGGGCGCGATGTGAATGTCCTTTGGGATAACATTGGTAGTGCTGACCAAAGCTGTCTTCACTTTTTTGTTCGGATGTTGCAGGAGCGCGAACTTCTCAAGTCCCCACCGGACGGTTTTGAGTTGCACCAACTGGACCCCGTTAATGCAGGACGGAGCTGGTGTTCAGGCGCTGATTACGAGAAACTTTTTTGTGACGAGATTATTCTCAAGTTAAAACCAGGGGACCTTGTTATTCTGAACAACCTAACTTGGGCCCATGCGGTGAACAATTGGACATCGGGACCGGGCACACGAAGGATAGCCGTAGCATTGGCCTAGCCTAGTACCCACTTTTCCTGAAAGTTGAGTCTTGCTTCAAGGGTGCATGAGCAGCATCCCTTAGCCTGACGAAGGAGGAACGCGCCGAGCCCGAAGGCTCGGCGCGCTCGACGAAGGCGGAACACCGGATGCGCCAGCGGGCGCGGATCGTGGTGATGGCAGCGGACGGTGTGGCAGCGCGCGCGATTGGCCGTGCGGTCGGCTGCACGACCGGCACGGCCTCCGAATTGGCAAGTGCGCTACGCCTAGCGGCGGCTAGGCGGCCTCGACGAGACCGGCGATCGGGGCGCCGAGCCAAAGTACACCGCAGCGCCCGATGAGCGCATTCTGAGGCTGTTGGATCAATCGCCGCCAACAGGCTATGCCCGCTGGTGTGGACCACTGCTGGCCGCGGCGCTCGGCGATGTTGATGTGCAGCATGTCTGGCGCTTCCTGTGCGCCCAGAAGATCGATCTTGTCGGACGAAAGTCGCGGTGCGAGAGCAACGATCCGGAATTCGCTGCAAAGGCCGCTGACGTGGTTGGGCTGTACATGGCGCCGCCTGTCATCTGTCTCGATAGCTCTCGATCCCGGCACTGGAGCGTGCGCAGGGCTATCTGAAGTTCTCCAACGGCCGGGCTGACCCGCTGACCGGCCATAGCCGCGACTAGCAGAACGGCACCTCGACATTGTTTGCCGCTTTTGAGGTCGCCACCGGCAAGTTGACGGCCGCTCACAAGACGCGCCGGCGGCGCGACCCGAGCGAATTCAACGGAAACCGGATCTCGGCCGCGTGGCGACAGACGGATCAAAACCTCCGCGACCGCACTCGAGCAATACCAAGTCGAGTCGGCCGTACTTGTGATCCGCCGCTATTCGGTCGATCGCCCACGACATTCGCCCTGCCTCACTGCGGTCGAGCCGCGGCGCTTGCACTGCCCTGAATGTCCCTCAAAAGACGATGACGGCGTGCGCTCCGGCTGCGTGATCACGTCAACCTCACGCGACGTGACGTTATCAGCCCATCGGCCAAGCCTTGCCAGGCTGGTCCGGGCGCGGTCAGTCGCCGGCCTCTGAATGAACAAATCCGTCCACAGCATGGCGTCTCAGATAATGTAGCCGCCTGGCGAGCGATCACCGCGCGAAGTAGGCGATTTCCTGTGGCCTGCGCCACGTACGCATCCTGTCAGAATACAAGCGCGCTTCATGTCTGAAACTCGCCTCCAACTGTCTTCGAAAGCCACATTGCGCCAAAGGACGCGAGCGTGCCCCTTCTACAGTGCTGGCCCAAATCCTGCACAGCCTCTCCGCGTCAGGGCGGCGGCAGCAAGATGGGAGTCGTGTTTGGGCCTCGATCTGTCAATCGACAATGTGGTTGCCGCACCGGAGGTCGTCCGTCTGGACCACGCTGGGGGACGGAAGACGCTCCTGCTTGCCACGGCCTCGCGCGGCTGACGGTTGCTTGCTCACCCTGAAGAGAGGCGTCAATACATGGTCGATGAATTGGATCTGCGAACCTTCACGCCACATCCGCAACGCGAGGCCGTGCTCGGCGAAGTGCACGCGCGCCCTTTCACGCGCCTTGTTTCGCCATTCAGCGTGATCCACTTGGCTTTTCTTGCGCAGGGTGAGGCGGCCACAAGCGATCGCTGCCGTTTTATCGATTTTTGCATCGAGCGCAATCTTCCGCCGCCTGAGCAATCGGCGAAACTTCATCAGATTGTCATCGGGCCCGCTACGCTACGCTGGGAGCAGCATTCGGAATTCACAACATTCACCTGGATCTGGAGTAACACAAATGGTTCTCCCGCAGACCGATTTGACAAAGTTGATGGTACCGTCCTATCGCTGATCCGCGCGTTGCGTCAGACCGGACAGTTGCTAGTCGCGATCAGGCTAGAAGTGGAGCAGGACTCCTCGCCGACCAGGCGCGCCGAACAGGTTTTTGACAAGAACAGCCTGGCTATGGTTGCCACAAAGAGCGGCGCAGGCGTTGCCGCCTCAGACTTCCGCGTAGACGAAAAAGGCTTTACGAAAATCCTCGTCTGCGACCTCGGATTGACGTCGCACGATCTCGGAGCGCTGGTGCAACGCCTCCTGGAGATCGAGACCTACCGTCCACTGGCGCTGCTTGGCCTGTCGGCGGCCCTTGAGCTTGCACCTTCCGTTGATCGCATCGACCGCCGTCTTGTTGAGGCGCTCGAAAAAATGCAAAGCGGTGAGGGGCTGCAGTTCAACAACCATCTGCTTGCCGAGCTGACGGCGCTGGCGGCCTCCTTCGAAAAAGGCGCGACCGGCAGCCTGTTTCGCTTCGGCGCCAGCAGGGCCTACAACGAGCTGGTCCAATCGCGACTGTCCATCATTGAAGGCAACGATGTCTCGGGTTATCCAACCTGGTCGTCGTTTCTGGCGCGCCGCATGGCGCCCGCAATGCGAACCTGCGCGACCGTAGAGGATCGTCAGGCGGCTCTGTCGGTCAAGCTCGCGCGTGCCGCCGATCTGTTGCGAACCCGTGTCGACGTCGAAATCGAACGACAGCATCGTGACCTGTTGCAGGCTATCAACGAGCGCGCGAGACAGCAACTTCGGCTGCAGTGCACGGTCGAAGGATTGTCGGTCGGGGCGATAGGATATTATGTGGTCAGCTTGTTTAGCTATCTTGCCAAGGGCGCGCATGATGTCGGATTGCGAGTAGAGCCCTCGTTCCTGACCGCAGCCTTCGTGCCGATCGCAATCGGCGTGATCTGGCTGGTGAGTTACAATGTCCGAAAGCGACACCTCAAGCACGACGACACGCCCTCGGTTGCTTGCGACTGAAGCTCCTTGAGGGAATCAGTGCGTCCACCCTGGAAGCTCGCATGGTCGTGGTGCGACGCTGCCGCAAGATCGCGGCCGGCTCCTGCGCAAGGTGATGCCCCGCCGGGGCCAACCGGGCGAGGCATTTGGGTCGGGTCAGTCGCCGTTGCGACGGCTCGGCGAAGAGGTTGGCGAAAATCGGAGCAGTGAAGCTCGGGTCGTCGAGCTTGAGACCTAGATAATCGCGGCCCTCGTTGGAGCGCTTGGTCCAGGCGGCCCCGATCTCCACACGGCCGACATAGATCCGGTGGCTGGGGGCGTTGTCGCCCGAGCGGCTCGTCTCGGGGACGATGCGGACGTTCCTCGGCTGCAGCGAGAGGGTGACGATTTCGCCGTTGAACTCGTTGTTGCCGGTCGTCTTGAAGGTGCCGACGGTCGCCATCGAAGTTCTCCTTGATCTGAAGTTTTCCGAGCCCGCACCTTTCGGCTCGATGGTGATCGACAGGCCGGAGGCGGTCGACGGCGCACCCCGCAGGGGCTCGGCAGCAAAGGAGGAACTTTCTCGTTTCGCGAGGAATGACGGCGCAGCCGGCAGGGGATGAAAGTTGTGATGCCGCTGTTGCGCCATAGGCGATCGAGGCTTCTTAGCCGGCCTTCGGTCAGATCCATCCATCGAAGAGGCCGTTCGTGCGCTCGATCCGAAACAGAGCTGACATCAACGAGAACGTGGCGATCCTCGCGTCCCGAAAAGACCGGCGAGCGAATTCAACGGAAACCGGATCTCGGCCGCGTGGCGACAGACGGATCTCGGACGCGACGCACATTCCAGGCCACAAACGCTCGAACTTTTATGCGCCAAAGCATGCCAGTCGGCCGCGCCGTCATCAAGGTACCTTCGACTTCTGTGGGTAGCTAAAGCGCTTCGAAGACCGACTGCCAGCAAAGCGACGCCCGCTCTGCGCGTGACCTGCGCGGGCCATGCCGCGCATTTCGATCGGATCGCAAATTCGTACTCAGCGTCGGGGCGCCACCATACTCGGTTCCCATGTCGAGTAACCCATTCGTCGCGCATGGACTGAGGCCACACCAGTTTCCATAGCCTGCGTCTCGAGAAGGATGAGTCTCTGGATCGCATTCACGGTCGAGACTCACCGAGATGGCCGAGACGACGAGATCTCCAGAGAATCAAGAGTGGCGGCCGGGATTGCCGTGACGAGCTTATAGCCGCGAGAGAGGCTCGCGGTGCCCGTCGCGGAGACCCGCGATGTCAAGGCACACCCAAGTTTCGCGGAGCAGCCCCGGCCGAACCAATTTTTGAGACACCTGGACGCTGCGACGCAGCTCCAAGCAGCGACCGGGTATCGGCCTTGTGGTCAGACTAGATGAGCAGAACAAGCTGCCCCTCGACTACATCTTGGCGACTGCAAGCAGCATTGGGGTGCGGAGGACCTTGAGAACGGTTCTACTCCTGCGAGTGGGCCTTTATGACCTTCACCATGACTTGAGAGATAGGGGGCGATGACGCGGAGCATTTCGTAGATCGAATCCTTGGGGCTTTAGACCATCTCTACGCTGACCTTGAGCCCGCTCTGAGAGAGCAAGGGGAGCATGAGTTGCAAGGGGCTCAACAGCACCAAGCCGACGGTGAGAAAGCATTCTCTAGGATCGCTCGACGTTAATGCCATCCTGCGTGGCCTTCCGGCCACCAATATCTAGCATCTTGCAGCGAAAACGGTAGAGCCACATCGTGCCCACGCCATAAAGGGCGGCAATTACCGCGAAAGCGAACGTGTTGTGAAGCTCAGCGCTGCCGAGCACAGCGCCAACAAAGTTGCCGAGTGCTTCTCCGAGACCCATACCGACGGCGTTGATGCCTAGCAAGGCGAGGTGATCCCTTCCCGGTGTATTCTGGACAAGCAACACCGACAAGGACGGCAGGGCGACAATCTCCACGACCGACAACAATGCGACGGCGAGGTAGATCGTGAAGAGGTTCACGAACGCTGATAGCAGCGCGAAACACGCCAGGACCAGGACCGCCGACAAGATCAGCGACTCGACGTCGTCGATATGCGCGCGCTCGAGCGCCTTCATCAGCGGCAACGATGCCCCGACCACCAAGGCGGCATTGAGGGCGGCAATCGTCCAAACGATTTCTGGACCGGCCAACAAGCGGCCTAGCACGATTGGCGCAAATGAAAAGATCTGCGCCAGGGCGAACCACGTGAATGCAGTCGCCACGAATACCAAGCGAAGGTCGGACCGCGTTGCGCTGTGCAGCAGCGACTTCCACCAGTTCCCGCCGCGGTCCAGTACTGGCAGCCCGTTCCCCAAAACGGCATGGCAGACCAAGCCACTCGACACCATCACCAAGCCGGTGACGAGGAACGGGGCGTTTGGCGCCATTTGCACGTACAGCAGGCTCGAGAGCAACGGTCCGAGCGTGGCAGCGATATTCGTCCCTACGGCGAGCTTCACCAGCATCAAACGCAACGATTGATCCTCGCGCAGGCGGACCGTAATCACGCGCAGCAGCAAGCTGCAGGATCCGTAAGCGGTGCCGACCAGAAATAGTCCGAGCGCGGCCCCGGCAAACGCGGCGCTCTCAGCCACGATGATATAGCCCGCCCCCATCACGAGATAGCTTATCGTCAAGGCATAACGCGCGGAAATGCGGTCCAGCAGTGGAGCGAACAAGGCGCGTGAGGCTCGCCCGGAAGCGGACAGGAGCAGCAACAGAGTACCAACCTGAGCCGCGGAGAGCGATCGGTCGAGGAGATAGAGGCCGAGCACGGAGAGCGGCGCAAAGTAGCCGTAGTTGTTGAGAAAATTCTGAGCGAACACGTTCCAGAACATACGCTGCGCGGGCTTCAGTTGGAGCATGGTTACCCCAGGCTGTTCATTATTGAACGGTGATGATGACCGCCATGATCATGCGCTTGAGCCGGTCCTTAACTTCGGTGGCGCTCGCCCCGGTGGCAAGCACATGACCGACGCGGTCGAACGAGTGGCAGACGGGCTTCACGGTGTCACCGACCTTGATCGACAGCGCGGCACCGGCATAGCCCGGCATTTCTGGCAGACGATCATACCCGGTGATTTCCTTCACCCTGCCGGCGGGCGGGACGAAGTATTGGATGCCGGCGGCGCCGCAGTTGGCCGCGGGAAGCATCACCACGCCGGCGTCAGCGCACAGCATCTGGGCAAACACGCTGCCGTAATAAGCGATGCCGGTCACGTGCTGCGTCAGGTGTGTAATGTAGTCGCCTCCGGGTCGGGAGTGGATTTCCCCCATGACGATCTCGCCGGTGTCGCAAGCCCAGAACTCCGCGTGAAACATGCCGAAAATCAGACCGACGGCATGCACGGCGCTCTGCACGACGGTGATCGCGCGCTCACGCAAAGCAGGCGCAAGGTCGGCCGGCGCGACATGACCGCACTCCACGAAATTGCCACCGCCGATCAAGAATTTTTGCGTCAAGCTCAAGACCGTCGGCAAGCCACGGACGCACAAACCCTCCGCGCTGAACTCCCGGCCCTCAACGAACGATTCGAGCAGGAAGGGCCTTTCGCTTGCCGGTTTGACGTGCGCGAGCGTAGTGGCAAGAGCCGTCGCGCTATCCAGCAGAAAGACATTCTCGCTGCCGTACCCGATCATCGGCTTAAGGATGAGCTTGCGATGCCGGCGCGAGAGCTCGGCAAATGCCTGATCGATCGCCTCACCGGATCGGCACAGCCTGGATTCCGGCTGGGCAAATCCGGCCGCCCGCAAGGTATCGCGGCAGACAAACTTGTTGGTGGTACACTCATGCGCACGCTCGCTGGGGCCCTTGAATCCAAAGCGGCGAACGAGCGCAGCGATCGCCGGCTGCGCTTTTTCTTTGAAGCTGAACACTCCGGCAAGAAGTTCGCGTCGTGGATATTTGCCAACCCACTTGAGACAGGCGCTCACATCTTCGAAGTCGAGGGGATGGATCTCATCGGCGAGATCATGCAAATGATGGGCCTGCTGGAGACGCTTTGGCGTGTCCGTCAACACCACCCGCAAGCCTTGCGCGCGCGCCTGGTCATAGAGGTGGCGGGACTGAATTTCGCTCACTCCCCCCAAGACCAGCAGCTCCTTCTTCCGCATCGTCATCGGATCTGTCCATTGTTATCTCAATACCTCGACGCCCGAGCCAGTCGAGCATGACCGGCGCCACCTGCGGGGTGATAATGGTCTCCGGATAGTGCAATCCGCCAACGGCTTTTCCGGCCCCCGTCAGCCAGTTGACCAGGAACACTACGGGCAAGCAGGTGGCCAGCGCCATCGAGCGCACGTCGACGCGGTCGGTGAAGGTGAGCCGCAAACCCTGCACAGACCGTCGCCCGTGCCGACTTCCGGCGAGATCGATTGCCAGAAGCGTCTTTGTCTGTTCGTTCTCCGCCAAGCCGAAGGTGCGCTGGGTGGCCCGCTCGAAAAGCTGCTTTGGGGTGAGGCCCGTATTTTCGTCCACGGCATCCTCGGCCAAGACGCCGAGTTGATCGAGCAATGCGACCAGTTCGACATATCCGGTCCAACGCAATGTGCGTTGGTCGACATCGACACCCGGCCGCGACAATTTCGGATGGTCCGAGAGCCGCGGCTGCATCCCGTCATGCCAGTGCTCCAGCACCCCAATGCCGGGCCAAGCGAGCTGTTGAACATCGGAAAACCGCGGAACGACGCAGAGGGCGCCATCGCGGATGCAATAGGCGTCGCACTTGGCGAGGGGCAGGTGGGAAGTGCCGAAGAGCCTTTTGTAGCCGAGAGGATTGGCCGGGCGTGGCACGACGATCCCACCGCAGCAGATACGAAGAGACTGCACCTCCTGAGTGGATTCCAGCAGATAGCCGGCCAGGATCTCCGTCAGCCCCGGCTCCAGCCCGCAGGGTAGAACCGCCGCAAGACTCGGAGCTTGGATCAGCGCCTGCTGCACGCGTGGCACGTCCTTGGCCGCAGGCCGACTGATGCTCACGAGCAAACCACGTGCAGCGCGGCTCGCTAGGCTCTCGATCACGCCCAGCGTGACCGGCCACGTGGCGGCACAGATCACGACGGGTGCGAGTTCTGCCTGCTGCGGCTGGTCGGTGCACAAGATCTCACATTTCCATGCCGCGCGCGCGGCCGTGAGCGCGCTCATGTCGCAATCGATGAGACGGACCGTCCACCGCGGAAAGGCTTCGCGCAGCAGCGCCGCCATACCCCTGCCCATCGCACCAGCGCCTATGACGTCGGCCTGCATGTTTCACTCGCGGGCGAAGACCGGGGTGATCGTCTTCGATACCCAATCGAGGTGCTTCGTGAGCAGCGCTTGACTCGGCGCGGTGCTGATCACCGCGATCAGACGTTGAAGACGGAAATCGTTCGGCGGAAGCACAATGTGTGTACCGACCGATGTTTCGACGATCGCCTGCTCGACCCAAGGGTGATCGAGAACCGCCTCGAGGCCGCGGTAGCCGAGCAGCCGTCCCTCCTGTTTGGCCAAGACGTAATGGATCCCGGCCACCCGCTGCGGCGCGGGCGGGGGGAGAGGCGCCGTGCCCACTGCGATGCGAGCAAGGTTTTCGTAGAAGTCATAGTGCAACGCAAGCGGGACAAGATGCGACGCGATGTAATCCCCGCCCGGCCGGGCAGCGACCTCAATGAGCGTGAACTGCGCGCCGTCGTATTTGCCTTCGAGGTGGAAGGACGCATGGTCGAGGCGCAGCGCCAGCACGTACTCTTTGGCCTTTTCTTCAATCATGCTCCGCATCTCACGGCCGAGGTCGGCAGGGAAAATATGCCGCACCTCGAGGCAATATGGATCCGAGGTGAGCTTGTGCGTGATCCCGACAACGGTGACTTCACCGCTGCAAACGTACCCTTCCACACTCACCTCCTGCCCCCCGATATAACGTTCGGCCAGGAACGTGAGCGTTTCCCGGTGCAAAGTCGGGTCGTACGTCGGATTGCCGATCTTTTTGCTAGTGGAATGAAAGACATCCAGGTCGGCAGGCTCGCGAATAAGATAGATTCCGGTGCTGCCCGAGGCGTTCACCGGTTTCACGATGACCGGGAGCCCCGCTAGACCGATGAACTCTACCAGATCGCTATCATTCTGCAAAAGGCGGTGCGCGAGGCCGGAAACCGACTGTGTTCGCTCGCGCAGTATCGATTTGTCCCGCACCGCCGACACGGATGCGTGCGGTAACCCGGGCAGCCGCAATTTCGCGGCAACGATGGCGCAGGCTTCGACAGCAGTTTCCGTAAAGCAGACTACGCCGGCAATTTGGATATGCTTTCTGAGCTCCTCGACGGCGCTCTCGAGCGAGCCAAGGCTCGCGGGATTGCATTGGCGCCACTCGTCGACGTAGCAGGCAAGGTCCGGGGGCAGCGGGTGACCAAGTACAGCGACGCGGTAACCGAGCCGATGCGCCGCTTCGAATGCACGAATGCTTTCTCGTATGAGTCGACGATAATTGATATAGAGAAGAAACTCCGTCATGCAGTCCATCCTCTGGTATCGAAGGATCGCCCGGCCGGAATCCATTGCAAGGCGTGGTTCAGACATGGCGCTTCTCGGATGCCGAGGCGCGCCAGGAGTGCAGTGCAGAGCCCGGGCATCACCGGCCAGGCAAGCGTCGCCCACAGCCGCAGGCCGGCAACGCTGAGGGCGCAGGCGGCGCGCTCGATGCCCGGGTGATAGCGTGGGCCTAGCGCTTGTGTTGCGAATCCATCAAGGTCGTGAAGCAATCGATCGATTAGCTCCGCGATCTGCCGCGGGTCGAATCCTTCGACCGAGAATAGCCGCCGGCCCTCTTGCTGACGCTCGCAAAGCTGCTGATAGAATGCGCGATGCACGCGTTCCCAAGTGCCGGCCTCCGGCAACGTCCCGCGGTGACGCGTTTCGACCGCGCGGCTGATGTGATGAATGACTGATGCGAGTAGGCTGCGGCGCCGTTGGATCCAGTCAAAGGCTTCACGAAAGCTAAAGCTCGTCGGGGCAACCGCTGGACGCGTATGGCAAACATATAGACGCAGCCAGTCGGCCGGAATTCCCTTGCGGATGAGATCATCGGCGTATATGACATGGCCCCGCGAGGTGGAGAGCTTGCGGCCATCAAGCTGGTAGAATTCATTGCCAAAAAATCCCACGATGCGAACTCTGCTGGGATCATCAAGATGGAGCAAGATTGGGAAGGTGATGCAGCGCAGATACGCGTTGTCGGAGCCAAAGAAGAGCGCAAGCTCGACCTCGTTCGAGCCGAGCTCCCCACGGAAGGCAAGCATATTCTGTGCCGTCAAGAAGCGGGGGACGAGCTCGACGGCCGAACAGAGCTTCTGGTCCTCTTGCCCGCGCAAGGGGAGAGCAAGTCCGTCCGATGAATAGATTCCGAGCGGAACGTCTGGCAGCTTGTGCTGCAACACCCGGGCGACGAAATCCGGCATTTTGCCGACGTAGGCCCCCGACATCAGGTACCGCTCGAGCACGGCGCGATGCGGCTCCAGCGGCACGAACATGCGCTTCAGCGGTCGCCACGCTGCCGGCCGGTTGCAGTGATTGCAGACCGGATCCATCAGCTCTTCATCGGGCACGAACAGCGCGCAGTTCTCGCATTCCGAGCTGATCCCTTCGCCACAGTGCGGACAGAAGCCGCGCACGTTGGCTTCGAACAAGTATCCGTGCCCGTGCTCACAATACGGAACGTGGGCGGTTTTCTCGATGAGATGGCCGCCGGCGTCCAGCGCGGCTAAGAACTCGCGAGCGACCCGTTCGAAACGCGGCAATTCGTCGAGCGTCGCGAACACATCGAAGTCTACCCCCAGCAAACGGTAATTAGCGAGGAAATCATCCGAGTAGGCTCGCGAGGTTTCGCGGTAGCTCCGCCCTTCGCGCGCAGCGGTGATCGCCACATGCGTCTGAAAACCCAATGTCCCACAAAGCTGGTAACAGTCGAGCCCAAGTGTCCTTTGCGCCCGGGTAAACACGTCGGCAGCGACGACCGGCCCTGCCAGATGCCCAAGATGCATGCGCCCGTTGGGCGTCGTAAAGCTCGGCAGAACGAGGCACGTACGCGGCGCCTTGGTGGGCGCTTTGACGCTTTCGTCAACGGTCTGCCTGTCTTCCCACCAAGCATTTCCCATGACCAGGAGCTCTGCCCCATCGTTTTTGATAAGATGGGCAGTGAACGGAGACATCAGCAGCATGTCTCCGGGGCTGAGCTGCGTGGTAAAGAGCGACCCGTCGCCATAGGTGACCGCGCCGGTGCCGGAGAATACGAACAACATCTCGTTGTCGGCATGGCAGTCCAAGCGCGTGGACTCGCCACTCTCGAGGGCGAATTTGGAGGCCCTAAAATGGCGTGCCACGATGTCATCGCGCAGCTTTCTCATCATTCCTCCTCCAGTTCAGCCAGACGCGACAACATCGATGGATCCATGTCCATCGGATAGAACTCCTTTCCCATGATGCTGTTGACGATCCTTGCGTTGCGATAGGCGACGAGCGACAGATTCGCGTTCTGCAAACCATGCTGGATGCGCGTTCTGTTCTGGAAGTAGATCTTGCCTGGCAGGGCTATCCGGCTCTCAAGTGAACAGTCTGCCCTGATCTTGGGCAAACTATCCTCAATACAGGCGAGCTGCATGATGCGGTCGAAGAATGGCGGCGTGTTGGGGACAAAACCGGTGGCCAAGATCACACGGTCGACCGGCGCCCTGCGTGTTGCTGCGGTCTCAGTGCACTTGAGGGTAACTTCGAAGCCCGCTCCGTTCTGCCGCAGACCTTCGAGGCAAGCGTTGACGATTAACCGGACGCCGTCGTTCTCACCCTCAACGAAGCGACGTTCATAGATTTTGTCGAACAGCTGATTTGCGAGATCCAGCGACACGCCGTCGCTGCTTAGCTTCTTGACCTGCACCCATTCGCGTCGACGTGAGAGCGCCTGAGCTTGAAAGTGGCGGAAATAGGCAGGCGTATAATACTCGTTGGTGAATGCGCAGTCATCTATCGGCTCAATGTTGTCGTGCGGCGTAACCCAAAGTATCTGCTTCAGGGGTGGGCCCGCGAACAGCTGTTCCATCACCTCGCTGCCGCTTTGCCCCCCGCCGACGAGCAAGACTCGTTCTCCTGCGGCCGGTGGCGCCCTATTCAGATAGTCTGCCACGTGATAGACGCGTTCGCCCAAAAAGGGACGCACGCAATCCGGCATGTCGGGACAGATTCCGAGTCCAAGTACGACGTGTCGGGCCTGATATTCCGCCTCACTGGTCGTGACGCGGAAATGTGATGTTTCGGGGCGCACATCCAGTGCCTTTTGTCCAAATCTAAGATACGGAAGCTGATCTGCAACCCAGGCGTAGTACTGCAAGAACTCCTTGCGAGAGACTCCGCCGGACCGTCGATTGACGAATGCGTGGAGCCGCCCATTTCGGAGCAAAAAGTTGAGAAATGAAAACGAACTGGTTGGGTCTACGAGCGACACACAGTCTTTGATATGTGACACTCGTAACCTGGCGCTCGAAAATGCCATTCCGGCGTGCCAGGCAAAACTCGGCTTATCGTCAATGAACAGACACCCTAGTCCAGTCGGTTTTATGAGAGCGGCAAGGCTGAGATTAAACGGACCAACTCCGATACCAATTACGTCATACATGCGACGAGCCTCCCGTATGCCGGTCCTTTTCACAGCAAACTAGAAATCGTACGGCCCATGCGTCAAACGCATGAGTCAAGCTAGCGGACAAACGTAGTCTGGTTCGGCAACATCTTCTGCTTGACCATCTCCCTGTGGAGCTTACGGATCTTGTGCGAGTCAGCATGAGGTTTTCATGAATCTGCTTCAGGAAATCGGCCTGAAGCTCAAGAGCCTCGTCAGGCGACCGCACGCCCGCGAGCTTCTCGAAAAACGACCTGGTCTGTTGGAAGGATTTTTTCGCGCCGTCGCCATAGGTATTCGCAATCTGTTGAAAGTTGGCTGTGGCCGTTTCCGCCGATACGCCGCGGCCGCTCGGGGAGGTATGTCAGCCCACGCTATATGTGCGTGTACTGCAATTTATGAGGCTTCTGGCCCTGCTGTTGACCGGATCTCCAGCTCTGCTACCGTCGCTTTGCGTATGAATTGTTTGCCACAGAGTTGTGCTGGCGTTTATCGATCGATGATGAGACCGCTCGACACTCAAGCCTCCGCTCCAGATCAGCCAATCCTGCCTTACATTCGGCGACAACCGATCGGGCGCGAAGCAGCTTGACCTTGAGCTCGTCCTGTTGCCTGAGTATTTTCTCAAGATCCCAATCGTTCTGCATTGACTCATTGACCATCTGCAAGCACCGATGCAAGGCCGGCTGTTAGCTTCAAGAGCGCAGGCTCCGCATGTCGCAGATGCCCCACCCTGAGCCATAGGCTAAAGCGATGCCAACGACCCTCCTGAGGACGCCTTTACGCTGGCGTTCTTGTTGAGAACCACCATTCGTTGCAAGCCCCCTTACAAGACAATCGGCTTCTGCCCGGCAAACCGGAGCGCATCGGAAGATGGCAGAGTTCGCAAGGCATGCGCCCGGTTTGGAAAGCGCATCAGGGGACCTGTGCCATCATCAAGCGCGCAAGCTTCATCTGAATACGTCAGCCGGATGCTGAACGAGCATCATAGTCACAAGTGGTTTCGTCACATCTTCAAGCAACCGGCATGCCAATGTCGGTTGAGCGTTTCTATGAAGAAACGATGTCGGTTTTCCCGCAGCACGTGGTTGCAGGCGGTGCTGTTGTCGCGCTTGAAACAAACGACGTCTTGAACGAGACAGCCAAAGCCGCAAACACGAGCGTTCGCGCGCATTTTCTAATGAAACTCTGGCAGGGCTGGATCGAGTTCTTCCTGCTCGAGTGTCTTGGCTCCATCTTTCGCCAGGTACGCTGCCAGAGCTGCGATGCCGGAGTGTGGTGGACATCGAGCGGGTGCCGACTTTTTGAACGGCACTTGTCCCAAACGCTCGGCAACTTCGACGCTCATGAGGTGGGGACGGATCGGTCGATCGACGGCGCGCTCGATGGTGTGGAAGATCCAGGTGCCGTCCGGATCGATGTCTGACCAATGAAAGATCGGTGTCTGTTCGGATACTAAGCCTGCGATTGTCCGCAGCGCCTGCTGGGTGGCAAGCGAGGGGTACCCGCCGACATACATGGTCGTTCCTAATCGGCCGGGGTCCGCCTCGGCGATGTGCCGGTTGAAGCTTGCGAAGTTTTCGATCGTTAGAACGTAGGCCGGCGGCTCCCGAAAGCGGACGCGATCTGCTTCCTTGGGAGTGATTCCGAGATACAGCGGAGAGATTCCGGAGAGGTCGGCTCCATCGAGGTCTATCTTGCCTGCGATCAACAGCGGTGGCGCGAAGCGCTCAAGGCCGATTGCCCGGAGCGCCTCGCGTGGCCGCGCGCCGGGCGGAAAGTCCATTCTGCCGCTCAAAAGCCGGACCACGGCACCCTCGATGCGCTCGAGTATCTTGCTGTGTCCCACCGTACGTCGCGAGAAAGTTTTGTAGTCGACGTCCAGATGCTTGTTATCGAGGATCGCCTGGGCGAGAACGAATGCGTGGCGCAGCGGGTCGACGTCGGACGAACCGAATCCGTGCCACGTCTTACCCCGCGCCCACACCTCTGCGATTTGAGAGACGCTGTTCTTCAAGGACTCGTGCAGCGCCACTCCGGCTACAAGCCGCACGGCGGCATGCTCCGCGATGCGTGAGGCCGGGGTGCGGCCGAGATATCGGTATAGGATCTCCGCCGAGGCCAACCGCACGTGCGCCACTTGGTCTCGGTTGGCGCCGCGGCCCCAACCAAGGGAGACCGCGCCGGCACTTTCGGCTTCCCTGATCTGTTTCAGGAAGGCGTCCGCCGCGACTACTGACGGGAAGGCAGGGTAGTCCGGGTGGGCGATCGGGCTTGCAGCCCCGGCCTCGAAGCGGTTGAGCAGGTCGTTCAGCAGGCCGATCGCTTCAGTGAAACGTCGAGCCATGGCTACTCGGCGGCCAGACGGCTGGCGAGCTCATCTTCGGACATCAGGTCCGGATCGATGGCCATCAGCTCGCGCTTGGCCTTCTCTTTCAGTTCCACCACGGTAGCCCTGGACTGCTCGCCGATCCGGTCCACCTCCACGATGGTGTCCATGTGCTCGAGCACGGCGACGCGCTTCTCGAACGGCGCCGCGATCACGAACTGCAGGCCGAGGTTTTTGTAAAAGCTCATCATCTGCCGCTGGTTCTTGCCGTCCATCTTGGAGAAGGCCTCATCGAACATGGCGAGCGCGAAACCGGCGGGCTTGCCGGCACGACGCTCCGCGCTGCCGTAGACGGCCGCCAGCGAAGCGCCGATGGCAACGTAGATAGGCACCTGCTGTTCGGCGCCAGACCCGGTGCCGCGCCGCTGCTCCCAGCGGGTCGAGCGGCCGGTGGCGACATCCTCCATGTGGATCTCGAAGGTGTAGAAGTTGCGGTAGTCCTCGAACTGGGTGAAGTCCTTGTCAGGGTCCTCCAGCAGCGCCTCGAGTGCGACGATCGTATCCTTGTGCGGGAAGTCATCGGGCACGTCGCCCCGGAACAGCATATCGAGCGCCTCCGGAGAGGTTTTGGCGATTTCGATGATCTTCAGGATGGGCTGGAATTCCACCATCTGGGTGCGGTGGAATGAATATCGCTCGTTATGGAAGGGATGTGCGTAGAGGCTACGGTTCAACGATTGCAGCTCCCGCTCCATCTTTCCGATCCGGGCCGTGAGCGCGTTGATGAACTCGCCGCGCAGCAGGGTAGAGGCCTTTTCCGCCGCTTCCCGCGCCTGCCTTTCGTACTGGCGCAACTCATTGGATTCGATATCCGAGATGAGCTGCTCCATCCATGGCTTCACCTCCCGCAGCGGCTCGCTTTCCGCGCCGACCTGCGAACTCATCCCGAACTGGTCGAAGTAATCGTAAAGAAGCTCGCGGACCCGTCGCTCGATCCGGGCGCGCTCGCTGTCGGACGCGTTCGCATCCTTCAAGGCCTTCTCGGCGATGGCCCGGTGTTTCTCCGCGAAGCCTTTTTGGACTGCGGCATCGAGGCGGTCGCGGTAGACGGCCCTGCCTTTCGCGGTGGAGTACAGTGGGAAGAACTTGCGGTATATCGACCGGGCGACCCTGAGGTTGAGTTCGGAGCCGGGCACGTTCTCGCCCTCTCCGAGCCTCCTCTCCGCCGACCTGACCTCGCCGTCATGCTCGCCGAACGCCTTCTGCTGTGTCTTTCTCTCCTCCAGCCTCTTCTCCTTCAGCTTTTGCTGCGCCCTCTTTTTGTCGCGCAGCCCGCCGTCCCCCGCGCCGTCGAGGGCATCGAGCCTGGCCTGAGCTTCAGCGGCCTCAATCTGCGCGGCCGCGAAGGCGGCCGCGCAAGCCTCCAGGTCATTACGTCCCTCGCAGATGTTCTTCAGAGCGGCAAAAGCCTGCTCCGCGGCATGGGCCTCCTTCCCCTTGTCGGTCAGGATGCGACCCAGCTCCTCGGCCTGATCCTGCAGGGATCGCAGGGCGTTCGCCTGCGCTGCCTTTCCAATCTTGTGCTGCGAGGCTTCGATCCAGCGATGGCTCCGGACGAGTCCGTCGTCGTAGAGGCCGTCCTTCATAATCGCCCGGCCGGGCCTGTTGAATTGGTCCAGCGTGTCGGCGAGACGGACATTGCCGTAGCGGCGCATGATGAAGGCCATCGCGTCCGCATCCTGGCTCCGGAAGATCGAGGGAAAAGTGCCGCGCTCCGGCTTGGCCCTGAACTGCTCGAGCTTGTTTAGGCTCACTAGGGATGCATGGCGAAACTCGCGGCGACCTTCCTTGAAGATTGACGTGGCGGCGCTGATATCCGCTCTGTCCACGAACACGGCTTCCCGATCGCGGCCGAGGAGCGCCTCGGCGGCTCCCACCCACTCGGGTTCGGCGACTTCGATGATGTCGCAGAGCACGCGCGGGACCATTCCCCTCTGCCGCAGCCTGCGGCAGAGGAGTTCAGTGTCGTCGCCAAGATAGGCACGCGCCCCTCCGACGGCGTGCTGTCGGATCCGTTCGAGCACCTCGTCGCGCCGGCCGCGGAGCCCGGAAAGCTCGGCGATGATCGTTTGACGCGCTTCGTCGATCTTCGGCAGCCATTTGGCGCCGCTTGCCGCGAAGGACTTCTCGGCCGCGGTGACCTCGTCGGAGACGCCCCCGATGTCGGCCCCGGCGGTGGCGGTCAGAAGACGCTCAAGCGCTGGAACGAAGTCCTCGAAACCGTCCGCGCACATCGTCCTTAGCGGCTCCATGAGACGGATGTTCTCTATGCGAGCCTTGAAGTCCGCCGAGGCGCGGTGTGCCGCCTGCCCGGCCACATCGGCGGTCTGCTGCAGGGACTTTCTGCCGGTCTTGGCATCGTGTTCGGCGATCGCGGCCGTGAGACGTTCGATCTCGTTATCGATGGCCTTCACGTCGGTGTCGATGAAGTCGAGTTCTTTTGCGGCGGCGTCCCGGCGCGCCATCTCGGTACGCCGCTTGGACTTGAAGTCCAGGTTTGTCGCGCGCGCCGCGAGCCAAGTCGCGCGTTTTGCGATCCACTCCTCCCTAAACTTGGTCTCGAGCGCTTCTTCAAGTGTGCCGAGGACGCCCCGAAGCGTCCTCAGGGCTTCGAGCCTGAGGCGCATTTTCCGAATGGTCTCGCTGATGTTGCGGTATGTCTGGATCGACTCGCGCAGCTCCTTGATGCCAATCGGACTGTCCTCGAGAATGTAGTTCCGCACGAACTGCGTCGCCGTCTGATTGTGGTCGAGCGTCATCGCGTTGACGATTGATTTCTGCAGGGCGCTGGCGTTCTGCTCGCCATAGGGCGAATGCGGCAGAAGATGGCGCATGTACTCGCGGACGTAGTCGCTCGCCCGGTCGCGGTGATTGACGAAGTTGCCTTCGCCGACCGCCGCGACGATCCGGGCGCGCACGTCCTCCCATTGCGCCGGGAATTGCGACTTTCCTCGCTGCTCGATGAAGTCCTTGGAGCTCAGAACGGTCCCGACGGCGACGAACAGTGCCAGTACTGTCTCCCTGCTGTCGGACTTGCGCGCCTCGAGCGCCATGCCGATCGTGACCGGTGGCCGGGCGCCTTCCGTGTCTTCGAAACCGAGCGCGATGTAGGTGCGCGCCTCGTCGCGCCGGCGCTGATCTTCGCCGAGCGTCCCAAGGCAGTAATCGACGACGCTGCGCTTCGAGCCGCTGCGCGCTTTTCCGCTGTCGCCGGCGACCGCGTTCAGGCGCAAGAACCGCCGGCTCGCGCCGGTGAGAACGACCTGTGCCATGTCGAGGATTGTGGATTTGCCGGACCGGTTCTCGCCCAGGACCCCGACGTGTCCTGTTACGTTGATGTCGGCGACGTCGAACAGGTGCCAGTTCACCATCGTCAGGTGGCGTAGCTCCATCATGCCTCGTCTCCCGCGGGCTGCGGAAACCGCGCCTCCTCGCTACGGACGTAGCGCTCAAGCCGTTGGAGGGCATCGCCGCCACTGATCAGCTTGATCATCGGGCGGATCCTGACCTCGCAGTCTTGCTGCTCGTCGTCAAAATCACCGATCTCGACCAAACTGCGTTGGGCGGCCTCGCGCAGGATGTCCCGGAAGCGGGCGGGCGAGATCGCGCCTCCGCCGCCGTGTTGCGCCATCTCGCGGTAGCGATCGAACAGGTCGTTCAAAGTGGCCACTATGACGGCCCGGTCCTCGACTGCTCCGACGTTCACCTCCTGCTGCCAGTATGCCGCCAGCACGAGCATGACGATGGTTTCGTCGAGCTTCATCCGGGGCAGCGGCACGTCCTCGTCCATGGCGACGATGCCGGCCCACTGCGCCTCCGGATCGCGATGGACGCGGTATCCGCAACTATCGAAGAAGCCGTCGACTACGTCGCGGAAGCGGCCATCCATGATCGTGTTGTAGACTGTCCCGGTCCGGGGATCTCCCGCGAACACGAACTGCCGCCGTAGCAGGAAGTGCAGCGCCTTGCGGAGGTCGGCTGCCTTTTCCGCGCCGAAGGAGCGCTCGACGTTTTCGAACTCACTGAGCACGGGCTGCCTCTGCTTTCCGGAGGGGGCCGGATCGCCTGACCACGAAGTTCGCACACCGAAGCCATTCGCTGTCGTGGGGCGGTGTGTCTGGGCGCGGCTCCAGATCGAATCCGGCCGCGACCTGCGCCGGAACCTCGCCCGTCAACGCATATCGGCGGGCGCAATCGAAGGCGAGAAAGTCGTCCACGGTATCGATTTCCATGAAGCGGGCTTCCCTGGTCGCGAATGGCGGCACCTGGCCCTCGAGGAATCGTCTGACATCCTCGGGGCGGGGCGCGATGCGAGCGATGTACTCGAGGCGGAGCTTCTTGCGCAGTTCATACAACGGGTCCGACGGCGGCTCGGCGAGCTCCCTTGCTTCGACGGGACGGCGTGGCTGCCTGGCCGTCGCTTGATGGTGCTCCGACCAGGGGGACCGCAGCGGCTCGATGCTCCATTCGATTGTCGCCCTGTGGTGCCTGCCGTCCCGCAGTAGGGCATCCAGGCGCCGCACCAGGTCGCCGGCCCGGCTGACGAGTCCCTGCCCGCCCCGCTCGGCGTACTTAATAGTGTTGCGGACCCGGGCTTCGAGCTGCCTGCGGAAGGCCTCGATCCTATCGAACATCTCCCCGATCTGATCGAAGATGCTTTCGATGGCCAGCAGGTCGTCGGCCGCGGCCATTCGACCGTCCTCGATGTCGGCTGCCATGCTGGAAGCTGTGTACTCCTCGGCGAGGACCTGCATGGTTTCCGGGGTGTAGGAGATCCTCCGCGCGAGATCGACGATGGCGTCGCGGAAGCGGTACGGATGGTTGACGGTGAGGATGGACTCGAAATCCTTCAGCAGGAGCTGTTCGATGAACTCCTCGAAAAAGACTTCCAGCCGGGTAGCGACTGTTTTCGACTCCATGACGGTCCGTCGGACGCGCTTCAGGTCGGCCAGAATGGCCCGCAGGCTCTTAGTGAACTGGTCGGCCTGATTGCGCGCCTCGCGGACGGCGAGCGCAGCTTCGCGCTGCTTGCGGTCGGTGATCTCAGGCCTCAGTTTTTCGACGGCCTCCAGATTGAGGCGGATTTGCACGATCAAGCCGCCGAATCGCTGCGAGAGATCCTTGTTGAGGCTCGCGAGCCGCTGGATCACGAGCAGCGGTCCCATAGCCATGTCCACGGTAACGCGTAGTCCGTATTCCTCCTCTTCAAGCCATCCCCAGGCGAGCAGCCGAGCGTATAGTTGTCGGGCAAGACCGAGCGCCTTGTCGCCCCTCTCGGAAGCGAGTGCGACGTCGGCCTTCCGCATCCGGCGGCGTCCCGCGGAAATCATTTCCGGCAGGCTGCCCAAATCATCGCCCTCGTTCCAGAGAACGGGGTTGGCTCGCATGACGTCGTAGATGGCGTGGACCACCTGCTGCGGCGTCGGGAACGACGGCGCGCCTGAAAAGAAGCGTTCGTGCAGATCGAGCAGACACGCTGCGTACAGGTGCTTGTGATCGCGCGAAAAAGCTAAAAAGGCGTCGTCATGCAAATGGCGGAACAAGGTCAATGACGCGCCTCCTGGGCCCGACTTCATCCTTGAGTTGGCGACGCTAAACGCGTGATGTGCCGAACAATATTGTTATTGAGAGTGGGCCTTGAAAATACAACCAGAAGATCCGTTCTTAGTATGTTCTAGTATAGTTTTCCAGCTCAATCGCTGTCGAGGCTCCAAAAGTCCGATCGGAAGCTAGTATCCGGTCTTAGATACGGAATAATCCAGCCTCAAGTCATTGAATTTGTTGTGGTGACTATTGCGACAAAATGGATACAAGGAGTTGCTTGGCACGATAGTGATACGAACGTTCGACATGTCGCGGAGGCTCTCTCGCTCACCGGCAGATTCGAGCTACCAGCTCTACAGCGATCATCAGCTTAGGTTTTTTGGTAATTTCAATAAGAGAGGCAGTGGGATCGCGGGGCCTTATACGCAACTGCGTATTATGCATAAATATACGCGAAAACGTATAACCGCGAGATATTCGCGATCGCGTATATTGACGATGTATACGCATTCGCGTATGGTAGCTTTATGGATACGATTGCCCGCACCCCCCAACAGATTGGCGCCGGGATCAGGCGCTACCGGCGGCAGAAGAAGCTCACCCAGGCTGGCCTCGGTGAGAAGATGCATGCGCGTCAAGCGACGGTCTCGAAGCTGGAGGCCGGCGAACCCGCAACGCAGCTGCGCATCTTAATGGATGCGCTGGCCGCGCTTGACCTCGAGCTGGTCATCCGGCCGCGCACCAAATTGACGGCTGAAGCGATTGAGGATCTGTTCTGATGGCGCGTCGTCCTGCCCGCGCGCCGCTCAACGTCTACCTCAACGCACGGCTGGTCGGGCGGCTGCGGCGCGAGAGCAGCGGCGCAATCGATTTCCAGTATGACAAGCAGTGGCTCGCGTGGGAAAATGCCATCCCCGTTTCGGTGTCGCTGCCATTGCGGGAGGATCGTTATATCGGCGATCCCGTCGTCGCTGTTTTTGACAATCTTCTGCCCGACAATGACGACATCCGCAGGCGCGTCGCCGAACGCGCGCATGCTGATGGCGCCGACGCTTACAGCCTGCTCTCCGCAATTGGCCGCGATTGCATCGGCGCGCTGCAATTCCTTCCCGACGGTGCCGTACCCGGGGGCGCCGGCACCATTGATGGCCGTGCCGCTAGCGATCAGGAGATCGCCGCCATTCTGGGCAATCTTGCCAGCAATCCGCTCGGCATCGGCCCCGACCAGGACTTCCGCATTTCTCTCGCGGGCGCGCAAGAAAAGACAGCGCTGCTTTACTGGAAAGACAAGTGGCACGTGCCTCATGGCACGACCGCAACTACGCACATCATCAAGCCGCAGATCGGGAAGTTGCCGAACGGAATCGACCTGACCGGCAGCGTTGAAAACGAGCATCTGTGCCTTGAGCTGGTTGCGGCACTCGGCTTGCCTGTCGCCAAATCAAGCATCATCGATTTCGCCGAGCGCCGCGTGCTCGCAGTTGAGCGGTTCGATCGCGTCTGGACGCGCGACGGCCGCCTGTTGCGGCTGCCGCAGGAAGACTGCTGCCAGGCGCTGTCCGTTCCACCCGCGAGAAAGTATGAATCTGATGGTGGACCCGGCATCCGCAAAATCTCGGATTTCCTCAAGGGCAGCGATACGCCTGAGGACGACCAGGCCATTTTCTTCAAGGCGCAGATCGTGTTCTGGCTGCTTGCCGCCACCGATGGCCACGCGAAGAATTTTAGCATTCATTTGGCGCCGGGCGGACGTTTTCATCTTGCCCCGCTTTACGACATCATTTCGACCCAACCGAGCTTGGACGCTGGACAGATCAGCCAAAACCAAATGAAGCTGGCCATGGCGATCGGCAGCAACCGGCATTACGTCGTCCACACGGTTCTCGGCCGACATTTCGTGCAGACTGCGAAAAGCTGCGGTCTACCCGACAAAACAGTCAAGGTTGTCATCCAGCAGCTCGGCGATACAGCCGCAAGAGCCATAGATCAGGTGCTGAATGCGCTTCCAAAAGGATTTCCGGAGAAGATGGCCATATCGATTGCCGATGGCGCGAAGCGCCGTGTGAGTTCGCTGGCTGTGCTCAACAGTCGTGAATGATCGCCGGTTTGCGCAAGCTGCCAGCCGGCTACGATGA
Source organism: Bradyrhizobium sp. WSM1743 (assembly GCF_000473065.1). Lineage (GTDB taxonomy): Bacteria > Pseudomonadota > Alphaproteobacteria > Rhizobiales > Xanthobacteraceae > Bradyrhizobium. The sequence continues at coordinate 14,605 of NZ_KI421494.1, read as the reverse complement.
CCTCCGTGAACGGTGGTGGCAGGAAGACCGGATCGACCAATCCGAACCTGGAAGCTGCCTACCAGAGGAGCAGCAGCGCGATCAGCAACAGCGAGCGTTGCCCGAAAGCAGCCAACCAGCGGCTCAAGAAACGGGCCTGGTTCAAGAAGGGCGATTGCCGCTCTCCTTCGACGGCGAGCGGCGCGCGCCGTCCGTGTGCAAGCTCCAACAGCGACTGCGTTTCCAAACTAAACTAGGAGCATGATGTTTTTATACGGAAACATAGCCTGAGTTTTTGAAGTAGTTGGTGCACTCCGCCTCGGAGAAGAGATCGAGGAGTTCACCAACCTTCGGTCAGGTTGCCTCCACGTCACGAGGCTCGGCAGCTCGCATGAGGTGTTTGAGTTTGGCGAAGACTTGCTCGATCGGGTTGAGATCAGGGCTGTAGGGTGGCAGGAAGATACGGTGCGCCTCTGGCGCGGATAGCTTGGCGAGCCGCTTTGCCCTTGTGGCTGCCAAGATTGTCGAGAACGACGATCTCGCCCGGCGCGAGGGTGGGTGCCAACACCTTCTCGACGTACAGCGTGAAGAGCTCACCATTGATTGGACCATCAATCACCCAAGGCGCGCTGATCCGATCATGACGCAGCGCCGCGATGAAGGTCATGGTCTTCCAATGGCCGAAAGGTGCAGATGCTTGGAGGCGCTGCCCACAAGGCCCCCAGCCGCGTAGCGGCGCCATATTGGTCTTGATCCACGTCTCGTCGATAAAAACCAACCGTGCGACATCGATCCTGCCTTGATGCGCTTTCCAGCGGATCCGCTTACGTGCGACGTCTGGGCGATCCTGCTCGGCTGGTAGAAGCGTTTTTTTGAAGCTGAGCCCCTCGGCGTGAACAAAAGTCCACACCGCCCGCACGTCTGTCTTGATCCCCCGTGCAGCCAGCTCCTGCGTCAGCTTGCGCAAGGTGAATGGCCCCGAGCGAATGCGTTTGCGCAGCCAGTCGGCGTTGGCATCCGACAGAACCCGCTTCTTGTGGCCGCCGATCTGGCCGGGCGCCCGCCCACCGGTATTACGCCTCAGGTTCTTCCACTTCGTCACGCAGGAGGGGCTGATCTGGAGCGCCTCTGCGATCGAACGAACCGTCTCGCCCGGGTCAGCGCGAGCCAAGGTCCGTTCCCGGATGTCCTCCCAATAGGGACGCGTCATCCATGCTGGCCTCCGCCCTCCAGCATGGAGGTTGAATCAGAAATCGTTCCCGGTGGGAATCCCGATTCCAGTCAAAAACAACATGCCGTAGGGCGCGGACTCATAATGCGCGGCCAGCCATAGGCGGATAGATGCGAGTTGGACGAAGGCAAGGTAGTTTCCTGCAAGCCTGTCGTAGCGCGTCGCCACCCGGCGGCACTGCTTGATCCTGTTGAAGAACCGTTCCACGAGGTTGCGAGCGCGATAGAGGTACGGGCTAAAGCAGATTGGATCGCTGTGATTGCTTTTCGGCGGGATGTTGGCCCACGCGCCCTTTTTCATGGCAAGCGCCCTAATCCAGTCGGCGTCATAGCCACGGTCGGCAAGAAGCATTGATCCGGATTTGAGACGAGATAGCGGTTTTCCGGCAAGTTGAACATCGTGCGCCTCGCCGGGGCTCAACGCAAGCCTTATCGGTAGACCATTGCTATCGACCACCGCGTGGATTTTGCTTGTAAGACCGTCGCGTGACCTTCATCGATTGGCGCTGGTTTCTTGTGATACAGGCCCCATGTTGATGGACGCGAACAATGGACGCATCGATCATCTGCACGGCAGCACCATGGGCACCACCCAGTACGCTCAGGAGCTTGGCCCACACGCCCGCCCGTCGCCAGCGAACGAACGATTGTAGCAGGTCGTGTACGGACCGAAGCTTTCCGGCAGGTCGCGCCACGGTGCCCCGGATCGCAAGACCCAGGAGATGCCATTGAGGACACGACGGTCGCACTCGTGGCACGCCGCGGGACTTATTCGGCAGCATTGGCTTAATGGCAAACCACTCATAGTCCGTGAGTTCGTAGCGCATGATTCGAGCCCTTCCGATGGATGGCTTGAATCATGGCTCGGCTGGCAGGCTCAACTGGTCGTTATGCACCCGAAAACGGACCTATTATGCTCACCTTGAGTTTTGTCGTTCGTGCACCCAATGGGGACATTCCGGCCATTGCGTTCGATGCTATGATTGGAGCACCAACGATAGCTTAGCACCTGGATTTGGGGGTTCCATTGGCGCCTAAAAACGAGTCGAGACTCCAAAACAAGGCTCTCGTCAGCGAGCCGGCTCTGGAACGTGCCGAACGCTTGGCCAATCTGTTGGCCTCGATAGTCGAGTCTAGCGACGATGCGATCGTTAGCAAGAATCTAGATGGCATTATCACAAGCTGGAACAAGGCGGCTGAGCGCATCTTCGGCTACTCGGCCCTTGAGGCGATCGGCCGGCCTATTACACTTGTGATCCCGGAGGACCGGCAAAGCGAAGAACGCGACATTTTGACCCGCATCCGACGAGGTGAGCGCATCGACCATTTTGAGACTGTTCGGCGACGGAAGGATGGTAGCTCGATCATCGTTTCGTTGACCATTTCTCCCGTCAAAGACGGCAACGGCAACGTCGTTGGCGCATCAAAGATTGCTAGAGATATTACCGAACGGAAGCAAACTCAGGAGCAGATTAGTATTCTGGCTCGCGAGGCGGAGCACCGAAGCAAGAACATCCTCGCCAACGTACAGGCAATCATCAATCTTTCTCAGTCCGACACCTCCGAGGGCCTCAAGGAAGTGATCAGCGGGCGCATCCAAGCGATGGCAAATGTTCACTCGCTGTTTGTTGAAGCGCGTTGGATAGGAGCCGAAGTCTCGGCGATCGCCAAGCAGGAGCTCGCCCCTTATCTCGAAGAGGGCCACGACAAGCGGATCGTGATGGAGGGTCTGCAAACCGTGTTAGAACCCACCGCTGCGCAGGCGATTGCTGTGGTCTTGCATGAATTAGCAACCAATGCATCCAAGTATGGAGCGTTATCTAACGCCAAAGGCCGCATCGGATTGGCGTGGTCGTGCACCGAGGATGGACAGCTAATGCTCCGCTGGACCGAATTGGGCGGCCCGAGGGTAGATGCGCCCGAACGCAAGGGCTTTGGTAGTCGCCTCATCGAAGGAACGATCAGCCCGCTTGGCGGCAAGGTGCTCTTTGATTGGCGCGCGGAAGGGCTTGTTTGCGACATCACCGTTCCGACATAAAATCCCAGTCGAGTTTGGCTTCGCCGCTCTCGCTCGGCAACTTCTCCTCATGGCCCATATTGTCGCTAGAGCGGACGCGGGGCCACGCTCGCTTCGACGGCCGCTTGTGACCCGCACCGACCTCGGGCGACATTTCAATGCCCGCGCGGCGGCGGGTCTCCGATGTCACGACAGCCGTCGTCCAAATCTCGCCGAGCGTGTAAAAAGGCTCCGGCGACCGAGACGGGATTGGTAACATTTCGTGATTAAACTGCTTAACTCTCTAATCGACTAATGATTATTTCGAGAAAATCATAGGAGCCGCCATGTCCTCTTCAGAAGAAGACGATCGGCGCGAATTTTTAAGATCCTGCGGCAGGTTCGCCTCCGTAACACCTCCCGCTATTACAGCGTTGCTTTCGACCTCACTTAGTAGCAGCGCAATTACCAGCTCGAACGGCCGGCGTCGTGTATGCCTAATAACTATCGCTGAGAGCAGAAGGCCGCGCGAGAGGCAGCCTTAGACTGTCACCGGTATTTGCCGCTGGGTAATGAAGCGAGAAGCTGGACAATCGCGGCGACTTGCACTTTCGGGTTTTAGCCCGCGAGCATCGGCCGCATGTGCTCTACGAGCGCGTCCGATTCCCGTAGCCTCTCTCGCATTTCCCCGCTGTTCATTGATCAATCAGGTAGGCGGCTGCTTACTTGACCGCATCTTTCCGTTCGGACGCGTCTGCTGATGTGCCCATCGGCGAAGTCGCGGCTGGTGTCATGGAGGTCCGGATTTTGAGGCAGAGCGGACCAGATTTGCTCATTCTGAGTTCTTCGCAGTTTGACCCTGAGCCGTCATTCACAGGCAGCACGCTACTGCTTAAAACCGACGCGGTTCAAGTCTCCGCAACGTTCGGCGATCAACCATCCGTCGATGCCTCCGGCAGCTTGACGTCCGTGATGAGAACGTCGGCGATAAAACGTCCTTTGGAGACTCAACGCGCGGAGGGCTGATTGTTCTCAAACTGACGCCGTTGAGCATAGATCTGGAAGATCGCTAGCTAGACGTTTGTTGGTCGGAGTTGCTACCTAAAATCATCGCGACATCGCAGGACGCGCGACTGATCTCGGTTTATGCGGAGCTCCAACAATCCACGGGTTTGGAACGCCTCATCACAATGCCTGTTGACCTTCAGAAATGAAGTCGCCCCCTATTTTCTTGGAGCGTCAGATGAGCAAACGCAAACCGGCGACAGCGCTGAAGCGCGCCCGCAATCCTAAATTGGCCGCGCGGGCCCAACGGAACAAGCAGGCCATTGTTCGAAGCCAGAAAGAGGATTTACTTCGCTCTGTTGCGGCAGTCCCGATTGAGCCGCCTCTTGGGCTTCATGATGATCCTAAAGAGCCTCGTGTGGATGCCTTACCCGATGACCTCAGTCAGAGAATGACGGGTAGCGATCCAATGAAAGGCTTTGCTTTAGCGACCGCAAACATGCAGGCGTATCAAGCGAAGCTTCTTGAGATTGCCGGGGCCAACGCGCAATTAGCTTTTGAATTCGGCCTCAGACTTGCGTCGATCAGGTCACCAACTGAATTTTTCGGCGTCATTACGGAGTTTACAAACAGGCGGTTCGATATGTTCGGGCAGCATTCGAAAGAACTGGCGGCATATCCGTTCTGGCGCATCAATCCGCCCCGAGAGCTCACGGCTCTGCCGGGATGATAACTGGCGGCAAAGGATGGGCGCAAACTCGGATCACGCACGCGCCGATCACGGTTGGTTGCTGTCGGCTGGGGAGCGCGGCTCACAACGAGGGAGTGGAATCAGTGCCTGCCATCGGCGAATAGGTTGACACCATGTCCACAACTGAAACCGTGCTGCTGATCGTTTTGGCCGGACTTGTCGTTCTGATCCTCGCCAACATCGCGTTTCAGGTGGCAGCGGAGCGAAACAATCCCCCGATCGGCGTCTTTACCGATTGCGACGGCGTCCGCCTTCACCATATCGAACGGGGCGATGCCGCCGCGCCTTGCGTGGTCCTGTTTCATGGGAATGGCACCATGGTTCAGGATCTCGTCCTAAGCGGTTTGGTCGACCGCCTAGCCCAGAACTATCGCGTCGTTTGCTTCGACCGTCCAGGGTTTGGCTACAGCCACCGTCCGCGCACACGCATCTGGACGGCCACAAGGCAAGCTGCCTTGTTCGCGAAGGCTCTTGATCAGCTTGGGGTGCGCAACCCCGTGGTGCTTGGCCACTCCTGGGGAACGCTGGTGGCGATCGCGCTGGCGCTGCGAAGCGGCTATGCCGTGAGTGGGCTGGTGCTTGTGTCCGGCTACTATTTTCCAACCGCTCGGACTGACTTTTGGCTCATGTCAGCTCCGGCACTGCCGCTGCTCGGCGATCTGATGCGCTACACTATCTCGCCGATCATATCGCGCGCCATTATGCCGAAGCTGATGCGCACCTTGTTCGCGCCGCGCGCCATCCCGCCGGAATTCAAGAACGAATTTCCGATCTCGTTGGCTCTCCGACCCAAGCAGTTGAGGGCGGCCGCCGAGGAGAGTGCGTTCCTTATTCCAGCTGCTGCGCAGCTGCGGCTTCAATATCGGGGTATCCGCTGTCCAGTTAGGATCGTGCATGGAAAGGCTGACCGGCTCATCGAGGCCGACCAGTCGCGCCGCCTGCACGCGGTGTTGCCCAGCTCCCTGCTTCATCTGGTCGAGGATGCCGGTCACATGGTTACCTATGCAGATGCGGCGGGAATAGCGGATGCCGTGGCGGCGCTGGCGCCCACCGCACCGGTGAGGACCGCATAGGCTTTCTTGTTGCATTGCGGGCGTCCGGAAGTGGCCATGACCTAAGCGGCATCTTTGACGAAGGTAGAAATCCAAAGACTCGCACATTGGTCCTGTCCCGGCTGGTACGGATCCAATGATCCCTTCCGCGATTCGCAACGCGAGCGGGGCAAGCGTTTGGAGACAAGGATTTGGCGGCAAGAGTTTGGAGACAACGACCAGCATGAGGCGTGGCGGCTTGCCGAGTTCGTCTCCTTGATGGCGAAGAAGGCCACGACCATCAGCACGAAGCTAGCCGTAGCCTGGGCGCTCTGCCACTCGATCGGCACGCATCATGACCTTGCGATCAACCGCCGTTTGCGGTTTCGCGCGCCGCGTCGCGAATATCGTGCCGGAGCAGACATCGTGCTATCCTGCGCGCCGCGCCAAGCTACATAAGCACGATGCGAAGATCGGGGCCTGCTGGGCGAAATCCTAGTCGTCGTCTTCGAGCAGCGCCTCGAGTGCGATGATCGTATCCTTGTGCGGAAAATCGTCGGGCACGTCCCCCCGGAAGCCTTGAGCGCAGATCTGCAGCCACGTTTTCCGGCCGTGAGGCAGGGCGGGCTCGGCTTTGTCGCCACATGCGTCTATTCCTAGGGCGATTGGGCTGCTGCGCCTTCCGGCGCTGGATCCGCTTGCTTCAGGCGCTCTAGGTAGCCGCGTGCGCGCGAAATCACCGCCTCGACTACCGTGTCCAGGACGGGATCGCCGCCGGCAGGCATGGCTTCGACCTCGGCCTTGGCCGCCATTGCATGGTGCGTCACGGCCTGAGCAATCTCGGAGACGCGCCGGATCGTCTGCGCTGGAGAGAGCTTGCAGTCGATGGCGAAGCGCTCCCAGTGGTTGCGTCCGAGCTGGTCAGCCTGCTTCTGCCCGCCGATCTTCTGCGCCATGTTGCGGGTGATCTTCGGATACGGCGCCGCACAGACGATGTCGTAGCCTGGCGCCATGGCGGCGCCGCGCGCCGATAGCATCAGCGAATAATTTTTGGCGTGGGAATCCGTATTCCAAACCATCGGATTGAAGATGGCAAGGTCGACGAAGCGGGCGATCTCCTGTGCTGTCATGTGGCGCTGGGTCACGCCGAGCATGTCGGCCAATGATGGTCCTTTTAGTCCTCTATCGTTGTTCTGGTACTTGGCAGCTGGCGGTCGGCCCAGGGCTTGGCAGAAGTCCTCCTGATGCAGCCGCCGCCACCTCTTACCGTCATGACGGCGGTCATAGCGCTCAACCAGCAGGTAGCTACGTTCGCCTGCCGTCCCGGTCGTCACCTTCGGCGTCGGGATTCCGATCATGCGCGCGAGCGTCAGGCAGAATGCCTCATTCTGGACGGCGCCAGGCAAGCGCTCGCCATCGGGCTTGATGATGTGGGTCGATGGCGCGCCGTCGATCGGTATGTACAGGGTGTCGCCATCCAGAGCGACGGCGAGCTTCGTCTGCACACCGGCAAGCGACATCGACACGCCATCTTCGCCGACGAGGAAGGGGTTGTGGGGTAGCTCATTGAGGATGCGCTCGAGCGAGGCCTTGTCGGGAATCTCTCGCCATTTGCCGGCGATCAGCCCGGTGCCAGGCTGTCCGACGGAGAGCGCGCCGGCGGTGTCGCGGCCCATCTCGGCAAGAAGGCCGATGACATCGGCCGGGGACTTGCCGAGCATATGACCTACGATCCCCAGAGTTGCGTTCTCCGGCAGCAGATTTGCCGCCCATGGCAGAATTGCCGAGGCATCGTGCGACACCCGCGAGAGCGGCATGGTGAGCGACACAGGGAAGGCGCCGGTTAGCCCGCGCCAGGATTCGGCATAGGTGAAGGCTGACGCTTCGTCGGCGGCCGTGATCCAACCGACCTCTCGCGTCTCAAAGTAGACCGGAAGACGGTCCATGAGGCTCCTCCTCGTCGCTGTCGGGAATGTCCGGTGTCTCGGAAGTGTTCACGCGGCGGACTTGCGCATCCTTGAGAACCTCCTCGACGCGCAGCCCGAGAACGTTTGCCACGTGCAGGCTGCGCCCGAGCTGACAGGTGCTTTTTCCGGCCTCGAGGTCGACGATGAAGCGCTTTCCTGTCCCGCTCACCATGGCCAGTTCGTCCTGCCGGAGGCCCTGGCGTTTGCGTTCTTCCTGGATGAGGCGACCGAATGCTGCAGCGAATTCGGCGGCCTGGCGCGCGACACCGGTCTCGCCAGGCTCGTTTCTGCCCGAGGGGGGAGTGCCCTTTGGAGGTCTGTTCATAGCCTTCTCTCGTAAAGTTACCGAGCGGGAACTTTATGGGTTGGAACAGCAGATGTCCCGGTAAAAGTTACCGATCGGGAATTTTGGGTTGCAGTTCCTAGATAGGTCAAGAGTTACCGATCGGGAACTTTTATCTCAGAGTGAGGATGTCTGGCTCCAAAAGTTACCGATCGGGAATTCCGCTTCCCAATACCAACTGGGTTCATTGAAGAGGAGATCGACGACGTGCGCCGGGAAATCCGAGCCCGATCGAGCGAAGCATGGTCCTTAGCGTCCGCTCGGTGTCGAGCGGCGCTGCCGGCCCACAACGATCTCCGCGACTGGCAGCGGATGGGGGATATAGGAGACGAGCTCGCTGCGACGAGAAACCGCGTCAAAACATGAGGCGCTAGGTGATCCGGGCGTGCCCATGATTGCCAGCGCACTTCCCATTCGTGTGAAAGGCCGGATGATTCGAGCCACGCAGTTCAAGATCAATGGAGAAGCTATGACCAAGCGCCAAATGATCCAAGGAACGCAATCCCGGTTGCAATCTGACACCAAACTAGGGTGGCTTTGCGCAGCCGAAGGCCGCCTCCTCGATACATGCGCCATGTCGGCGGCAGACCTCGTCGAGGTCGCGAACGGGTCCGAGGAAATCGGGAAGCCGCCCTGCAGGCGGTTTGTCATGAACCGCGAAGATCGAAGGCGAGAGCCCGATGCGACGCCCCGGCCGTTGTCCGCATAGGCTCGCCGTTGGCCGAGATCGCCGCGCGCCCAGCTGAAGCAGGCGATGAAGAATTCCATCGTTCGATGCAAAATTATCGTTAGGTCGAGCAGATAGTCGATAAACAGGCGGGAGCGCCCATGCGCTCCGGTCGCGATCTGTTGCGCAAACTCTCGCGCAACGTCGATTCCGTGCTTGAGTTCACCCGCATCTCGACTCGGTGAATCAGAATTTGCCGAATTTGAGAATGCCCTCAAGACCACACAGGTCTGTGTAGTGATTGTGATCTCGATGCTGGATGCGCGCGCGGCGCTAGCATGTGGCGCGGCGGACAGAGCCCTGGTATGGCGCTCGCTGCGCATGGGGCTATCGGCTGCATTCCTTCTGTGGGCGCCGATTATGGTTTTTGCCGGTGCAGGGCGAGCAAATCGTGCTTGCGCTCGGCCACGAACCAGCCATCGCGATTCTAGACTAGCTCAACAATATCTGTTCGGGCTGGCCGGGGCATCTTGCCGACATTGTGGTTCCTGGCGATCCGCAGTTTCATGGCGGCGGTCAACTACCCGACGCCCCAGGCTTGTGGATCACTCTCGCCGCCATCCCGACCAACGCAATCTGTTGATCAGGCCAATTCGGCTTGCCGCAACCGGCCTTGTGAACAGTGCGACTTTCGTTGCCGGGATTTGGTTCGGCGACCCGGGACGCCGGTTTCGGTGCCGTTTTCAGGCCTTTTTTTTCGCGACGGCGCTTCCGATGGGTGTGATCAGCACGACAGCCGTTGCCGCCCATCAGATTGCCTTCCAACTCGCAATTGCCTTTTCATGATTCCGTTCTGCATCGGGATGGCGGTGAGCGTACGGCGGATTGACAACATTCATCTTCGCCTGTCTGCAGAAGCGTGGCGATGCCCGCGTAGGTCCGGCGGCCCCGATGGCTGTGCGCACGTGCATCTTGATGACGGAGGAGTCGTTTAGCATTTCGTGTAAACCGTCAGATCGTCAGATTTAGTTGCCACTGGCCGCGCAGAAATTGATGATGGCAAGCGAGCAATTCCCACGATCATCCTTCTTTTTGTTGTTTGCTCCGTTGCCTGCGCTTTGACGCTATCGGAAACCCGTCTTGTGGAGTTGCACAAACAGTCCCATAGCACGCCTTCTCACCCTTGTAGTTGGCCAGCGCTTCGACCAACGACGACATGACGTCCTGTTTCAGTTCGTCGGGGATAGGCTGAGGACCGCCTAGCGAGTTCAACGCCACCTCGATCAATTCGATTGCGCGGTCCTTGTTGCCGCTCTCATAATAATACTGAGCGACCGTCCCATAGGACAGGTACTTGAAGCCACCGTCCCCTTGCGGAGGATTCAGCGCAAGAATGTGTTCGGACAACTCTTTGCCCACCGCGAGGCGCTCGGCAGACGGGAAGTGGGAGTTGTCATTCGCCGGATCAAAGAGTTGGCGCAGCGCCCACTCCATCCACTGCTCATCGTTTTTGTCGATCGCGTCGCGAGCGAATTGCCTCAAAACCGGCAAGCCGGTCTGCAAGTTGCGCAGTTTGTGAAGCAACAGTTCCGCATGGAGTGCGCGGAAGCGGAGATCGTCCGGCATCACCGCGACGGCCTCTTCGACCGCCGAAACCGCCTTTGCCCAATCCTCCGCCTCCATCGCCGGCCGAAGCTTGGCGAGAATCGACTCAGTCAGCGTCCTTTCGCGCATTTCGCGTCGTCCACTGTCGATCCGCTCTGTATCGGCGGCTTTGGCTTCATCGCTGGTCCGCCAACTGCCGTTAAGAACTTTCGGCAAGACGTCATCAAGCTCCATCGGATGACCGATAAAGGCGATGTGGCCGTCACGGTCAACGACGAACGAGGTGGGAATCCCGACAGAAAAGCTGGAGTCCATCCAAAGCTTGTTCATTTCGCCTGTGGAGTCGAACCCGATCCGATAGTTCAGGTTCGAGAACTTGTCGGTCAACCACGCGTCCAACGTTGTTCGGGCCTCGTTCGCCGTTGGAGCTTGTTCGCAAGCTGCGACGCCGAGCAGCTCAAGTCCGCTGTCTTTGTATTTCTCTTGCAGCTCTACTAGATGAGGCATGACTTCCGCACATGGTCCGCACCAAGTTGCCCAAAATTCGACGATGTACACCTTCCCGGGCTGGAAGCTCGTGAGGGGCTCGCCGCGCAGCCAGTTCTCCACCTTGATCGGAGGAGCTGGGGACTCCATGCGCAGCACCATGTTGCTCTCCAAAACTATTGCCACTCGTTGCGCGACTTTGTGCGCTTGCCTGTTTCTCTCATACGGAGCACACGGGTTGGAGAGCATCACGCGTTTTGCGCATCTTGTGTGCGCTCAGCCCTCACTCCGTGTTTCTGCATCCCAACAGCAAAAGGCGTGCCATCTCGGTTCGCACGCATCAAACGCCTGACTGCGCTTTGAAAACTCCAAGACGCCCCAAACACAGCCGGTGTTTTGAACCTGACGGACTTTGTCCCATGTCAGAAGTTGGACACGAAATCCTTGTCGGTGAGCACTTGGTCATGCGAGCCGATCCGGCAAGATCTCGCGTCTAGAACTGCCGCCGCCCGAACGCATCATGTAGCAAGGGCAGTTAGGATCGATTTCGCAAGTGAGGCGCGCTCCCGCTCCGGGTGACCAGCACAAGTATTTGAATAGGTCTTCCCACCGCCTTCGGCGAGACGATTGAGACGTCGGCTTTGATGATGCCCTCTGAGAGGAGCCTATTCAGTCGTCGTTGACAGGGTGGTAGCAGAAAGCCCGGCTACTTCGCCGAGCACCTCCGAAGTTAAGCGGTTGTTCTTTTGCACAATCTCAAGGATGTGGACGTCTACTCGATCGTATCGCATGATCAGCTCCCGCCTGAGGTGAATTCCGCCGCGATATTGAATCGCCATGAGGTGTCGGTGATGACGGACGAACAGCACGAGCTGGAACACTGCAAGCAAGAGATTGCTCGTCTCAAACAGCTGGTTGTGTACCTTTCTGCAATTGTGTTGCGCAACGTCGTAAGAGACGGCGAGAACCGAAAGGAACGCGCGTGAGTCTCTGGCCGCCCACCGAACGCCAGCCACGGAGGGAAACGAACGTTGCGTCGTAGCGCGCTGTTCTTGGCAGCGCGGCTCCCAGCCCCGTCCTTATCTCCATAAGGGCGGGGCTCCGATTCTCTTTATGGGAGCCATCCCGCAAGATCGGCGATTCAGCCGCCCACTTTATAATGCGGTCGTCAATCTAAAACACAACGAGGGTGTGTGGGCGTGCATCGAGATAGTTTGAATAGAGGTAGCGCCCTGCCTGGCAATCATTCCGGCGCTTTCGAGCGAGTAATACCTGTTCATTCCAGAACTGAGCTACACACGATTGAAACAAGTTGGCTGCCATTCGCCCCAGTCCAGCACTTAAGTATTCATTGCATTGAAACCGATTATCTGCCCTGCCTGGTGGTGCCAAGCGTAAAGGTCTATAATGCGATCTACAAGAAGCTGATCAGTCGGCTCGACTTTGCTGACGTCAGCTCGTTCATTAGCATGGAAGTGCTGAAGTTTACGACCACGGTACCGTTGGCCTTTAGGGTGCGCCTTCCGGTGGCTCGGGGCAAAGCCGCCTGGATGCATAAGTGTATTCCAGAGCCAGCCGGCGTGCACGTTCGATGAGATTTGCGGCAGTACTGTGCCCCCCGTCGATGTTCTCAAAGTAGAAATAAGATTCACCGAGCGCAGCGAGCTTCGCGGCGGCCTTACGGCCGTGCGCAGGATGCACGCGGTCGTCCTTGGTGGAGGTAAGAATGAAAGGCTCCGGGTAGGTCTTGCCCGGTACCAGCATTTGGTACGGCGAGTAGGCTTCGATCCACTCTCGTTGTTCGGGAATGGCCGGGTCGCCATACTCGGCGGTCCAGGACGCGCCCGCGCCCAAGTAGGTGAATCAAAGCATGTCCAACAGCGGCGCCCCTATGATCGCCGCGTTGAAAAGCTCGGGGCGCTGGGTTATTGCAGCGCCGACCAGCAGGCCCCCTTGGCTGGCGCCGATCACGCCGAGCCGGCGCGGACTTGTGACTTTCCGACGGATCAGATCGTCAGCGACGGCGATAAAATCATCCCACGTCTTTTGCTTCGTTGCTCCCTGGCCAGCCCGGTGCCATGGTGGACCGAACTCGCCGCCTCCCCGCAGGTTGGCAACAACATACGCATTCCCCTGCTCAAGCCAAAGCCGCCCCAGAGGTCCCTCATAGGAAGGGAGGCGCGGAACCTGAAACCCGCCATAACCATCGAGAAGCGTCGGGGTCGACCCGTCGAATCTTGCGCTCCTGGGCCGCACCAGAGAGTACGGGATCCGCGTGCCATCGCGCGAAGTCACCTCGAGCTGCTCCACGACATGCTTCGATGCGTCGAACGTCGCAGGTGCCGTCTTCAAGAGCTCGAGCCGTTTGCTTTCGGCATCAAAGTACCAAAGCGATGTTGGCGTGAGATAGTTCGAGACGGTAAACGTCATTTCATCGTTTTGCGCGGAAGTGGCTGATAGCCTTACGGTCGCATTCTTTGGCAGTGGGACTGGTGTGGCATGCCATGCACCTTGATCGTACCTGTAGACGAACGCCTTGCTTTGAAGGTTGTCAAGAATGGTCACGACCAAGAAATTCCTGGTGGTGCCAAATCCGCTGAGTGCCTGCCGGCAGTTGGGCTGGAAAACGACAGAGGGTTTCGCACGCAGCGGATCCTGCTTCCATTCGGCCAAATCATACGAGATCATTGAGCCGGCCTTGAAGCTGGTATCGCCGCAGCGGATCCAGTCTTCGTCCAGTTTGACAAGTAGCCGGCCACTCGCGATCCCGACGATCAAGGCCTTCTTTGGCAGATCGAGCTCGATCGGCCCGGCGGGCCCGAACAGCACATACCGCCGCTCGAAGAAGTTGATTTGACGGACCACGCCGGTTACATCCATCCGCCCTGCTCCAAGCACAAAGGGCAAGGTCTTGAAGTCGGTGTGCTGGCCGCGAAAGACTTCGCGCGCCTGATCGAGCGGCTGAGCTCGCTTGAGTTCCTTCAACACGAAAGGGAAGCCGGCCTCGGTCGTGGTCCCCTCGCCCCAATCACGTGCAACAAGGACGGTGTCACGATCAATCCAGCTGACGCTCTGCTTGCCCTCGGGCAGTTGGAATCCACCTGCAATAAAGCTTTTGGCTTCGCTGTCGAACTCGCGTATGGACACGGCATCCTTGCCACCGTCGGAGAGTTTGACGAGGCAGCGCCGCCCAAGGCAGCTGCGACCCTTGTAGACCCAGTTCTTGTTCTCGGCGAGAGCGAGCGCGTCAAAGTCCAGGATGGTTGAGCTGCTGCCGGTTTGATGGACACCGAGATTAGGTGTTTCATGAAGCCGGAGGTGGGCGATGAAGAGACGGAAGTTCAGTCGCGAGTTCAAGATCGAGGCGGTCAAGCTGGTTAGGGAGCGTGGGGTGTCGGTGGCGCAGGCCGGGCGCGACCTGGATGTTCATGAGAACGTTCTGCGCAAATGGGTGAAAGAGTTCGGCTCCGATCCGGTGCAGGCCTTTCCCGGCCACGGGCAGATGAAGCCGGAGCAGCAGGAGATCGAGCGGTTGCGCCGTGAGG
>NZ_AXAZ01000044.1 GCF_000473065.1 Bradyrhizobium sp. WSM1743 | reverse complement strand
CGGTTCGTTGGCGCCACAGGGTTCGACGGCGTTGTGCACGTTGCCATCGAAATACTGGCACGACGAACCTGACAGCGCCGTTCGTCCGCACGAAGCCTTGGGGCTCACGGAGAGCAATCCGCCCTGCCCTCAGCTTTTCGCGCCCGACGCTGCTGCGTCCACCGCAAGCCCGGCTCGCGACAATGACGACCTCATGATCGCCCCTCAAGGATGAGCCGGGATGGGCGACACATACGACATTTCCGAATTTCGGTAAAGCGGAATATTTTTGCGCAAGTGGATTGACAGAGGGCGACACAGGGCACGATGGCGTAGCCCGGATGGAGCGCAGCGCAATCCGGGACAGTGCGAGATGCCGGGCAAGCGGCCCCCCGGATTACGCTTTCGCTCCATCCGGGCTACGGGAGCTACCCGCCGAAATCCCGCGGGCTGAACGGCAGGTCCAGCACCTTCCATTCCCCGTACAAATTGGCCGGCAGCATCTTGTATGGCTGGCAGTTCTGGAGCGCGCTCATTGCGGACTTGACGATGGCCACGCCCTTCGCGGACGGCGGAGCCTCGATCAGGATGGGCTCGCGCGCCAGCGTGCCGTCGGTGGCGAACACCGTGCGCAGCTTGACATGGACGTTGTCGGTCGGCGCGACCCCGGCCGGCAGCTTGGCGCAGCTTCGCAAATGACGACGAAGCGCGGCGATGACCTCGGCCGGCAGCTTCGCTGCGATCGAATCCTTGGCATCGCCGCCGTCGTCCTTGGGCGCGGCTTTCGGCTCGGGCGGCAGTTCGGGCGGCAGGCCCAGCATGACGCCGTATTTGACGGTGACGTCGGGCTGGGGCGCCTGATAGGCCGGCGGCGGCGCAGCCTGCTGCTGCGGCATCGCCTGAGGCGGCGTTTGCGGCATCGGTTGAGATTGCGGCGGCTGAGGCTGCGGATGCACGTCGGCCTCACGCTGCTTCGATGCCTGTGAGGGTTGCGGCTGTTTCTGCTGTGGCTCGGGCGAGGCCTGCGGTGACGGCGATGGTGCAGCAGCCTGCTGCTTGGCCGCGGGCTTCGACGCTGCGTCCGCCTTGTCGGTGACATCCAGCTTCGGCAGCTTCAGGTCGGGAAGCGGCTCCGGCGATTTCTCCTTCGCCTCTTCCTTCTCCTCGGCCTTGGCTTCCTCCTGCTTCACCTGCTCCGGCGTGACGATGTCGACCGTGACAGTTTCAGGCGGCGCGGCGTGAAACGGATGGACCTCGCTGATCACGATGATCAGCGCCACCAGCGTCAGATGCGCGATTGCCGACGCCGCAATATCCGTCCGTATGATCTTCCGCAGTTCCATCGACCGAACTTGGGTTGCCGTCGCGGTCCTAGCATACCCCGGCCCCCTCTCAATCCCATTTCGGAGCGAAGCCAAAGTCGGTCAGGCGTCCCCTGGGACTGGCGAGTGCGGCGATCCGGCTCATCTCGTCCTCCGACAGCTCAAAATCGAAGATCTCGATGTTCTCCGACAGGCGCTCGACGCGCGAGGTGCGCGGGATCGCAGCGACATTCTGCTGCACCAGCCAGCGCAGGCACACCTGCGCCGGGGTCTTGCGGTGGATGCGCCCGATCTCGGCAAGCGTCTGATCGGCCTTGATGCGCCCCTTCGCGATCGGGCTGTAGGCGACCAGCGCAAGGCCGTTCTGGTCGCAGGCCGCCCTCACCTTCCCCTGGTCGAGATAGGGGTGATATTCGACCTGGTTGCAGGCCAGCGACTCCGGCGAGGCCGCCACCGCCTGCTCGATCAGCGCCACCGTGAAATTGGAAACGCCGATATGGCGGGTCAGCCCCATGCGCTTGGCATGCGACAGCGCGCCCAGCGTCTCCACCAGCGGCACGTGGGGATTGGGCCAGTGCAGCAGCAACAGATCGACCGAGGGGAGCCGCAACCGGGCGAGGCTCTCCTTGACCGAGCGCTCGAGATCGTGGGGCGCGAAATGGTTGGTCCAGACCTTGGTGGTGAGGAAGACGTCGTCGCGGCGCACGCCGGAGGCGCGCAGGCCGTCGCCGACCTCGCGCTCATTGTCGTAGACCTGCGCGGTGTCGATGTGGCGATAGCCGAGCCGCAGCGCCTGCTCGACGACGCGCGCGCAGGTGCGCCCTTCCAGCTCCCAGGTCCCGAGCCCGATCGCCGGGATCCTTGCGCCATTGGCCTCGACGAACAGCATGAGGAATCCTCTCTGTTGCGGCAGCCCCGGTCGACATTATGGACCTCGTCCGTGTTGGTTGCCAACGGACGTCCGTGCTATCGGGACGGATATTCAGGGCAATGCTAACAGGAGGTTCGCACCAGGCTTCGGGCCTTGATGTCACGCCTTTTCGTCACGCCTTGGCGAGCGCCTGGAACACCGTATCCGGCGCGTGCGCGATCACCGCGAGCAGCGCGCGGGCCGGTCCGCGCGGGGCGCGCTTGCCCTGCTCCCAGTTGCGGATGGTCTCGACGGGAACACCGAGCTTGGCGGCGAACTCCATCTGGGTCAGGCAGGCGCGGCGCCGCAAATCGCGCACCGCGAGCGGACCGGTATCAGCCGGCGCGGCATCGGCCGCCGGCTGGACCGGAAACTCCTGCCCATCCCGCAATTCGACGATCCGTCCGTCCGCCTTTAGCCGCAACCGCATGTCCATTCCCCCAAGCGCAGGCGATGATGCGGCAGGTCGCTTAAAGTCGGATTAAAAGGTCTCGCGCCCCGGACGCAGCGCAGCGCTTCTTCAGCGGTGCGCTGCAGAGCCGGGGCCCATTTCGCCGCAGCGGACCGTGCGGCTTTCTGGGTCCCGGTTCTGCGCAGCAGCGCCATAAGCGCGCGCGTCTTCGACGCGCTATGGCGCTGCTGCGCAGAACCGGGACACGCGAGCGAGGGGGCGCCCTACTTCAACCCGAACCAGAGCGTCGCGATGCCCAGGAAGGAGAAGAAGCCGACCACATCGGTCACGGTGGTCACGAAGGTGCCCGACGCCACCGCAGGGTCCGCCCTGACGCGCTCCAGCGCCATCGGGATCAGGATGCCGCCGAGCGCGCCGGCGACGAGGTTGCAGATGATGGCGAGCCCGATGACGATGCCGAGGCCCGGGATCTTGAACCAGGCAACCGCGGCAATGCCCGTGATCACGGCGAAGGCGAGCCCGTTGACGAGGCCGACCAGCGCCTCGCGCAGCACCACGCGCCAGGCATTGGAGGAGCCGAGCTCGCGCGTCGCCAGTGCCCGCACCGCGACCGTCATGGTCTGGGTCGCGGCATTGCCGCCCTGGCTGGCCACGATCGGCGCCAGCACCGCGAGCGCCACCATCTTTTCCAGCTGGCCCTCGAACAGGCCAAGCACGGAGGACGCCAGGAAGGCGGTGGCGAGATTGACCAGCAGCCAGTTGAAACGGCCGCGCGCAATCGTCAGGAACGTGTCCGACAGCTCTTCGTCGCTGGTGACGCCGCCGAGCGCCTTGAGGTCCTCGTCCGCCTCCTCCTCGATGACGTCGACGACGTCGTCGACGGTGATGACGCCGACGAGGCGGTCCTGGGTGTCGAGCACGGGCGCGGCGACGAGATTGTACTTGCCGAACATGCGCGCCACCTCTTCCTGGTCCTCCAGGACGGAAACGCGGCGGCGGTCCTCGTCGGTGAGCTCGGTCAGCGCCACCGGCCGGCGCGTGCGCAGGAGCACGTCGAGGGGGACTGCGCCCTGCCAGTGCTGGTCCTTGTCGACGACGTAGATTTCGTAAAAGCGGTCGGGCAGATCCGGCGTCTCGCGCATGTAGTCGATCGCCTGGCCCACGGTGAAATCCTGGGGCACGGCGATGAACTCGGTCTGCATGCGGCGGCCGGCGGAGTTCTCCGGGTAAAGCAGGCTGCGCTCGAGCGCGACGCGCTCCTTGAGCGGCAGCTTTTCGAGGATCTCCTCCTGCTCTTCGGCGTCGAGGGTCTCCAGGAGCTCGACGGCGTCGTCGGATTCGAGCTCGCGGACGCCCTCGGCGACCGTCTCCGGCGGCAGCTCCTCGAGGATCTCCTCGCGCACGGTCTCGTCGACCTCGTTCAGCGCGGAGAAGTCGAAATCACGGCCGGTGAGCTCGACGAGGCGGACGCGGTCGTCGGGCTGCAACGCCCCGATCAAATCGCCGAGGTCGGCCTCGTGCAGCTCGGCGACACAGGCGCGCAGCGCCGCACTGTCGCCGGCCTCGATCGCACGGGCAATTTCCTCGACGAATTCGTGACGAATTTCGCCGTCTTCATTGCGCATCGGCACGTGGTCGAGTACCGAATCCGAAGCGGTGGGGGCAACGTCCATATGTTCGTCCATGGCGCGCCTCGCCGTTTGACAGGTTGGAACGAGTGATCTGGGCTGACGGTCAGGCAATACCCACAAGGCAACAGCGAGCGCAATGGCAAAGATGCTGCGACTGAGATGGATCTCGATGACGGCGGGCGCGCTCGTCGCGACCGTCATCGGCATCGCCTCGACGGATGCCGCCGAGTGCCCGCGCAAGGACGCGCTCGGCACCTCGCGCATCCTGGGCGTCGACGCCAAGACCTATCCGCGCGTCGGGTTGAAGAGCTTTCCGCAGACACTGCCGCTGGCCGACCGCGAGGTCGTGCTGACCTTCGACGACGGGCCGAACCCGCCGACGACGTCGAAGGTGCTGGCTGCACTGGCGCAGGAGTGCGTGCGCGCGACCTTCTTCCTGATCGGCCTGCACGCCTCGCAGCATCCCGACATGGTCAAGCGCATCGCCCGCGAGGGCCACACCATCGGCCACCACACCTTCTCGCATCCGTTCATGGCGAGGATCCCGTTCGACAAGGCCAGGAGCGAGATCGACCGCGGCATCGCCGCCGACGAGATGGCGCTGCACGGGGTGTCGACGACAACACCGTCGACGCCGTTCTTCCGCTTCCCCTATTTCGAGGGGACGCAAGCGCAGCTCGACCTGCTCCAGTCGCGCGGCATCGCCGTGTTCGGATCCGATCTCTGGGCCAGCGACTGGAACGAGATGACGCCGGAGCAGGAGTTGAAGCTCGTCACCGAGCGCTTAGCTGCGGCCGGCAAGGGTATCATCCTCTTCCACGACCCCAAGGCGCGCACGGCGGCGATCATGCCGGCCTTTCTGCGGTATCTAAGAGAGAACGGCTTTCGCGTGGTTCACGTCGTGGCGGCCGGCGCGCCGCAGAAGAATGCCGATGCGCGCTGATGCCGGAATGTCACGCCGGCGCAAAATGGGGTGATTTGGGACCCATTAACACTCTGTTCATGCTACCCCGTGCAAGTTGAGGGCGGCTGCGGCTGAACCGTTTTAGGCCATCTCCGACCTATCTAGGCGCCAATTGCATGAGGGCAGACCGGGTTCATGATCGGGAGTAGCGTTGTCTTGCGGACGCGATCGTGGATCGTCCTCTGTCTGGGAATGCTGACCGTCGGTTCGCCGGCGGCGCTCGCGGCCGACTGCCCGGGCCATCCGGACGCGCTTGGCACCTCCCGCACCCTCGTGGTCGATCCGCGCGAGCATCCGCTGATCGGCACCATGCAGTACCGCGAGACGCTGCCGCTGAGGGATCATGAGGTCGTCCTGACCTTCGACGATGGTCCGCTGCCGAAATATTCCAATCAGGTGCTCAAGATTCTCGCCGACGAGTGCATCAAGGCGACCTTCTTCATCATCGGTAACCAGGCCAAGGCCAATCCGGAAGGCGTGCGCAAGCTGGTCGCGGCAGGCCACACCGTCGGCACGCACAGCATGGACCATCCGCTGACCTTCGACCGGATGCCGATCGAAAAGGCCGAGGCCGAGATCAACGGCGGCATCGAATGGACGGCGGCGGCGATGACCGATCCGTCCCAGCTCGCCCCGTTCTTCCGCATTCCCGGCCTGATGCGCGCCGAGGGCGTCGAGAACCACCTGATCTCGCGCGGCATCCAGGTCTGGAGCGCCGACTTCCCGGCCGACGACTGGCGGCACGTCTCGTCCGACCGCGTCTATCAGCTCGCGATCCAGCGGCTCGAGGCCAAGGGCAAGGGCATCCTGCTGCTGCACGACATCCAGGCCCGCACCGTGGCGGCGCTGCCGAAGATCATCCGCGACCTCAAGGCGCGCGGCTATCGCATCGTGCACGTGGTGCCTGCGACGGCCGAGCGGCCGGCGACGCCGACCACGGCGGTGGAATGGCTGCTGCATCCGCCGACCGAGACGACGCCGATCGCACGCTGGCCGCGCGTGCCGAATTTCGCATTCACGCAGACCCGGATGCTGCCAGCGCCTGCGGCTGCCGACCTCAATGCCCGGGCCGAGCATCAGCCGCTGCTGCCGCTCCGGACCAAGGGGCGGATGGACATCGCATCCACCCTGCCCGTACCCGACCGCGATCTGTTCGCGATTCCGGAAGGCTCGGTCGAGGTGCTGTTGTCGACTTCCCTGTCGCGGCGTGCCGCGACGCGGCTGGCCATGGCGGCCGGGACGCCCCGCCCGGGCAAGGACAAGGCCGCAAACGGCAAGCCCGTCAAGCAACACCGTCCCCGGACCGCGCATGCGTCGCCGGCCGCCCCCAAGCATGCCGCTCAGGCCAAGACCACGGCGCCCCGCCCGACCCGCGTTGCGACGAGCGTGAAGAAGCGCGCTTAAGCTCTCACTGCCGCATGATTGCGGCGACGCAGAGCAGCACGATCAGCGCCAGGAAAAACAGGTCCATATAGGACTTGAGCTCGCCGTCGCGCCGCAGCCGCGCAACGTCGGCGACGACCTGCTTGCGCGCCGCGGTTCCGCCCGAACCGTCGTTGATCGGAGCCTGAAGGCGCTTGGTCTCGGCCTCCAGCTTCTCGATCTTCTGGAAGAAGTAGAACGCGCGCAGCGTCGAGGCCGCGCGCATGGCGGCATAGACCAGCACCAGGATCGCGATGATCGCCCGGTTCTGATATTTCTCCATGAAGTTCAGGCTGAAATAGACCATCGCCATGAAGGCGAAGTTGGTGAAGAAGCGATAGACGAAGCTAAGAAAGACCATGCGCGCTCGAGCCTTGAGGGGTAGCGCAATCGGATCGTTGCGCGTACGGATCAGGGGCCAAACCGGAACAGCCGGCCTGGATGCCGTGCAGGCCCGTCTACGCCTAGTTTATTTCGACAAAGATACGATCGCCCCGCACCCGCCGCCTTTTAGCCACACGCGGCCATAATGCAAGCCGGAGCACGCCTCCGGTACGTGGCGACACCGGCAGCCGCTACGGCTCAATGGCGATTTGGCCGAAGTCGCGATAGACTGGGCACCGCCGCCACATCTGGGGTCTGCCGATGCCGAAGAAAGGAATCACGGGCCACGACGACTGGGTGCTGACCGAGGCGCTCGCGACCGCCCTGGTCGCGCTGGAGCAGCTCGAGCCGAAGCACCGGCCGAACGCGCATATGGACGACATCCGCAAGCTGCTCGCGAACGGCAAGGAGCCGGCGGCGGTGAGCCTGCACCTCGCCCAGGCCAAATGCCGCCTGTTTCCCGATCTCGACCCGCTGGAAATCTACCGGGAATACGGCATCGGCGAGGAGTATGGCTAAAGCGCGATGAGATCAGGATGAGTCGTCATCGCGCTTTGGGTTATTGTTTGAGCATGATCTTTTCGGAAAACCGCTGCACACTTTTCCGGATCATGCTCTAAGGCCCGCCGGCGACCGATCCCGCGATCACCATGACCAGCGCGCCGAGGTCGATCTTGCCGTTGACGGTCAGCTCCTCCGAGCGGTTCACATCGTTCGCGCCCTGGACCTTGAGCGATTGCGGCCGGTCGGCGGCCTGACGCTGCAACTCGCCAACGATCGCTTCCTTGAGCTTTTCTTCCAGCATGGGCCCCTCCTCAGGCCGCCATGGCGCGGCAGGATTGGGCGCAGGAGCGGCACATCGCGACGCATTCGTCCATGCCGCCGACCCGCGCGCAATCCTCGGCGCATTCGCTGCAGATTTCGGCGCACTTACCGCATGTATGCTTGTGATGCGGCGTGTTGATCAGCATGAAATGCGCGGCCGTCCGGCACATCTCCGCGCAGGCCATCATCAGGCGGAAGTGTTTTGGCTCGACGTGCTTGCCGCCGGTCTCGAGGCAGTGGTTCATCGCCGTGCCGAGGCATGTCTGGTAGCAGCTCATGCAAAGCGCGATGCAGCGGGCCATGTCTTCGGATTGGGCCATCGGTCGTCTCCAATTGCGCGCCCCGTTCCGCTCGACCAAAGCAGGGCAAGGCGCTTCGTTCCCGGTTCCGGTCGATTGTGAGGCTCACCGCGATTCCGGCCCGGTCAGACCAATCGGGCCGGCTGCTGTTGTGGATCGTGCAGGCGGCGACCCCGGCGCGCCGGCTCATTTGGGGGTCGGGTCCGCAAGTCCGGCACCGGGATCGCCTAGGCGCCCGCTCCTTGCCAGCTGGACCGCATTGCCGAGCGCGCGCGCCGCATTCTGCACCTGCTGCTGGAATTCGCTGTCCTCATCGAGATCGCGGTGCGAGGTGGCGTAGGGCTCCATATAGCCGACATAGCCGTCGAGCTCGGCGTAGCGGCCCGCCGAGATCAGCTGCATGTCGGTCAACCAGTCCGACAACGCCCGGCGCACGCCCTCGGCGCCGACCGCATCGCCGTGAACGACGACGCCGAAATGACGGCCGGCGAGATGGCGCGGATAGGGCCAGCCCTTCAACTCCATCGCCTTGGCTTCAGCGGCGTTCTTGCCGTGGGTCGCGGTCGGATCGGGATTGCCGCCGTCAGCGCAGACCATGCGGTCCATCATCGCCTTGAGCCCGGCAGGCACATGATACCAGTTCACCGGGGCCACGATCAGGATGCCGTGGGCCGCGACCCAGAGCGGATAGATCTCGTTCATCCAGTCGCCGGTCTGGCCCAGCGAATAGTTCGGATAGCAGCTGCACGGCCAGTGGCAGAGCGGCATCGCGGTTGCGACGCAGGATTTGCAGGGATGGATGGCCTTGCCGAACTCCGAGGCGAGGCGCGACAGATCGAGGATGTCGACGGCAAATCCCATCTCGACGAAGACGGGCTCGGCCAGCTTGACCAGCCGCCAGGTCTTGGACATCTCGCCGGGACAGGTATGCTCGCTACGGGCCGAGCCGTTGATGACGAGGATGCGTGGCGTCTCGCCCGCATCGTCGTGCCGCCGCTGCGCTTCCAGCACGGCGGCGCGCGCCTCGAGCCAGTCGACGGCAAGATCGTAGTCGGGGTCGGAGAAGCCTGCGCCCGCCTTCCGCGTCAACGGCGCCTTGCGCGAATGGCTGTAGGCGTCCCAGGCCGCAGCGGTGACGGCATCGAGCTCCCGCCCGAGCGGGGCAAAGGCGGGATCGACGAACTGGCGCTTGTAGCGGCCCTCGAACTCCTCGCGCGACAGCTTGACGGGCGGCATCCCCTTGCGAACGTCGGCGTCCGTCATACTGGCTCCTGGCAAAGTCGGTCATCGACCAACCCGGCGCGCCGCGCGCGGTTCCCTGGGCTCTACTGGCGAGCAGCCTGCTGCGGCAGATCGTTGATGCTCCCCATCATGATTGTCCTCGTCTTGGGGAGACGGGTGCGCTCAACCAGTTGGTCAGGTTCGAGGTCACCTCGTTCTGCTTGGCGCGTCGCAGCAACATCTCGCGTGCCCTGCCGGGCGGCAGGTTAACGACGGCACTGCCGGGCCCGTACAATCTAATCGGGCGGCTGCAGGCCCGGCGACCGCAGCCACTCGCTCATCTGAGACCCTGTTTCCGCCTGGCGCGCCTTGCGCAACATCTCGTCGCGCGCAGCGCCGGGCGGTAATGAGCTGGCTTGTTCGCGCAGCCGCTCCGCCTCGGCGGCCAGGCGCGCTTCCAGAGTTTCTGCTTGCTTGAACCGATGTCGCGTCGTCATCAGGCGTTCTCCCTAATGCATGAGGCCGAGCGCGCCGTTGCGTTCTGACATTGCCTGTGCCGAATCGCACAGGTCGGCAGACCATTAACGTTCCGGAGGCGGAACGGTTGCGGTGCTTCTGCGAAAAGACCGGGGTTTACGGTTCCTCGTTGTCCCGGCGCGCCTTGATCTCCGAGCGGAGCATGGCGCTGTCCATGATGGCCAAGCGCAACTCTTTCACGGCTTCGCCGTAGTGACCCGCAACCTTTCTGTGCTGCTCCCGGAGGGAGCGGCTCTCTTCAATAGCGCGTGCAGCGCGGGCAAGCAGGGCGTCAGCCATGAGCCATGATGCAACAAAGCCCATGAGCACGCTCTTGCATAGGTTACTCAAATCGCACCAAACGCTCAAAAAGCCTCGCTGACTAACCTGGATCAAGCGTTCGCAACCTTCGTGGAACGTTCTTCAACCAAAAGCCGGTGGCCGGAAATCCGAATTGACAGGCGCCCCGTTTCCGCTGGCCCAAACGTTGCGGCGGATGTATGGTCGCTTCATCACTGGCTGAGGCTCTGCCCGTAGGCGCTGGTGGCTGAGAGACCAACGGTGCTCCCGCCTGCATGATCCGGGGGGCGCCTGATGGCGAAGCAAATCCACTATCCATTGCAGTTGGACGAGAGCCACGTGGAGGAGGTTCGCAACGCCATTCGTGAGGCACGAAAAGTTCTGGAGCTTTCCCCACCGGATACGTTTCTGGGCCGACGAACTCACGAGCCTTTTCCAAGCGAACATTGTGATGATGCGCCAGGCGAGCAACAACGTCGCGAACCGCGATGATCACGAGAGCAGCCCTGCTGCGACCGCGTGCCACCGACGACCCGTCACGGGCGAAGGAGGGCCGGTTTCATCGCGCCGCTTCAGCCCTGCGATAGAGTTGCAGATAGCTCGGCGAGTATAGGGCTGCGTTCTTGAGCGCATCGAGGTCTGGGATGGTCAGCATCCGCTCGCGCAGGATGATCAGCCCCGACGCGCGCAGCTCCTGAAGAGTCCGATTGAGGTGAACGACGGACAATCCCGTGGCATCCGCGAGATCCATTTGCGTTACCGGCATGACGCAGGAATTGCCGTCGACCATCCCCACGGCGCGAAGCCGCTCGAACGTTTCGCAGAACAGATGGGCCACGCGCTCGACCGCCACGCGACGACCGAGATTGATCGCCCATTCGCGCTGGATGGCGATGTTGACGAGGGTCTCGCACCAGAACGCCTCCGCGAGCGAACGGTCGTCTGCCATCAGGCTCTCGAAGCGCGCGCGCTTGATCTCGCTGTAGACCACCGGCGTCATCGTCGCGATGGAATGATCCATCACCGAGAGCAGGAACGCATGGGCGTCGCAACTCTCGCCCGGGAAGATGAAATTGACGATTTGGCGCCGCCCGTCCTCGAGCGTCTTGTAGCGGCAGAGCCAGCCGGACAGCACGACGCGGACGCTGTCGACGGGATCGCCCTCGGAGATCAGGTCCTCGCCCGGTCCGACACGCTGAAGGCCTTCGAGCATGGCATATTCGAGCGATGCGCGGGCCTCGGTCGACAACGGCCTCAGCGCGCTCAGCCGGCGAATGACCGGCTCTAGTGCGCTGCGATCGACCGTCGACCACGGCATCAGGCCGCCACCACGGGTGTATGGAAGGTGCGCTTGCTGAGGGGAATGCTGATTGTGCAGTGCAGCCCGGCAGGGTTGAATGTCATCTTGGTTTGCCCCTTCAACTCGAACGCCAGCGTACGCTCCAGAAGTTCGGCACCAAATCCTTTTCGCGGCCGCGGGGTCACGGGCGGCCCGCCGCGCTCCCGCCATTCGAACACCAGCTCCGCCGGCTCGACGCTCTCATCGACGCGCCAGGTCACTTCGATGCGACCGATCGGCTGGCTCAGGGCGCCATATTTGAGCGCATTGGTCGCGAGCTCGTGGATCGCGAGCGCGAATGTTTCCGCCGCCTTGGGCTGGAAGCGCACCTTCGGCCCGGAGACCCGCATCTGCTCGCCTTCGCGGGCATTATAGGCAAGGAACTCCTCGATCACGAGATATTCGAGATCGACGCCACCTTCGGGATCGCGAGTGACCAGCGCCTGGGTGCGTGCAAAGGCGTTGAGACGGCCGTCGAGATGAGACGCGTATTCCTCCACGGTAGAGCTCGTTTCCGCCGAGCGGCGGGCGATCGACCGCACCACCCCGAGCGTGTTGCGGACGCGGTGCTGCAGCTCGGCCAGCAGCAGGCGCTGGCGCTCCTCGGCGCGAGTGATCGCGGTGACGTCAATGAAGGTGATGACGACGCCCGCGATGAAATTGTCGATGCTGCGGTACGGCAGGATACGCACGATGTAACGGGTGCCGCTGTCAGACGCGCTCAGCTCGCGCTCGACGCTGGCGAGCGTACGCAGCACGCGGCGGACGTCGTGATGGAGTTCCTCGATTGGGATGCGCGCCTTGATGTCAGCAATGGGGCGGCCAACGTCGGTTTCGGCGAGATGCAGGACCTGCGTGATCGTCGGCGAGAAATTCATCAGCTTCAAATCGGTGTCGAGGAAGACTATGGCGATCTGCGTGCTCTCCAGGAAATTCTTGAGATCACTTGTCACCCGGGTCAATTCCTGGACACGGTGGGTCAACTCGCCGTTGACCATGGTCAGTTCCTCGTTGACCGACTGCAGCTCCTCGCGGGAGGCTTCGAGCTCCTCATTTGCCGAACGCAACTCCGCATTGAGCGCCTGGTAGTCCGCGTTGGAGGATCTCAGTTGCTCATTGGCGGTCTCGAGCTCCTCGACGGTCGCGTGAAGGCGCTCCCGCGTCGCGCGCAGCTCCCTTTCCAGGAACCGCAGATGACGGGCATGAACCTGGATTTGTGCGGGAATCTCCTCCGGCGGCAGCACGTAGTCGGCAATGGCGGCGGGCGTATCGTTCTCACCCAGACGGCCGACTTCATCCTGACTCATGATCCCTTCGACAATGGTGAGACCGCCGCGCTCCTTCAGCACCGCCACGCCGAACATGCCGTCACCACCTGTACCGGCGAGGATCACGCCAATGGATTGCTCGGCCCGCTCCTCAGCGAGCGACACCATGAAGCTGTCGATCGTGCCGCGTTCGCCCTCAGCCTGCCCCGCCTTTCGGACCGCGAACCGGTCCCCGTGGATCGTGGTGATCGTCGCCGCCGGGCACAGGTAGATTTTGCCGCCCTCGATCATATGGCCATCGCCAACGTCGGAAACCTTGCCTCCGCTGGAATTCTCCACGACCTCCCGGAGCTGCGGCTCATCGAAGGCTTGATAATGCTGAAGCGCCAGCACGATGACCTGGTCGGCTCCGACCGTCATCTTGGCGAAGAAGCGCTGGATACTGTCCAACGCGCCTGGCGAGGCACCGACGCCGATGATCAGCGGGGTGTTCTTGCTCCGGCGCTCTCTATCGACCGGCAGGTCGCCGACTTCGCTCATGGCTCTGATAGCCCTCGTTCGCAGGATCGGGAGGCGCACTGCAAGTTGCGGGAGTTGATATTATCCCAAGAGATCAACGGGAGGAATGTCGCAAGCGAGGCAATCGGTCCGCCCGCAAAAGCCTGGTCAGCAGGCTGGCCACACCTGCACAGCGGCGCGGAGCTGCGGCCGAGCCATGGACGGTCATGATGCTACCTTGAAGCATGGAACTGGATTAATATCGCCTCGTTTGCACCTGACGGGATCCCCGATTGCGAGGGGCCGTTGGAGCTGGAGGCAACATGACGGCTTCGCGCGCCTCGTCATATCCGCGCGCCTCGTTCACCGGGCGCCGCATTCTCGTGGTCGAGGATGAATATTTTCTCGCCGATGACATCAGCAAGGCGCTGCGCAAGCTCGGCGCCGCTATTGCGGGGCCCGTCGGCGACCTCGAAAGCGCACTCAAGCTCCTGCATGAAGGCGGCACTCTGGATGCCGCCGTGCTCGACGTGAACATCCGCAGCGAGATGATCTATCCGATCGCCCGCGAACTGAAGGCGCGCAACGTGCCTTTCGTGTTCACCACAGGGTATGATAGGATCAGCATCGCTGCGGAATTCCGGGACGTTCCACTGCTCGAAAAACCGATCGATCTCGCGTCCATGACACAAGAGCTCGCAGCGCTCATGGCCAATTCCAGAGATTAAAGCCACCCTCGATCAGAACAGATGCGCGAAAGCAAGCCAGGCGGTCACCGCCAGGCACAGGATAATTGCAGCGTAAGGTAGCGCCACGCGCAAGACGGCAAGCTCCCCCGTTTCAGCTCATCATCATCCAGACGATTGCCACCATCATCACGAGAAAGCCCGTGACCGCAGTCGCGACAAAGGCCTGTTCGATGCGATCCATCGCCATCACAACCCCCTCTTGTTTCAGCCCGCGCAATTTGACGGTTTCGGGGCCACTGCGCATTAGGCTATGTGAATCGGCGGTCGCGCTTTGTTGTCGCTCCGCAACACGGTTCGCGCTGCTCCGCATGATTGCGATGATGTCGCTCTACGACTTCGCGGTACCCGGCTCCGCCATCTTGCGATGCTGCTTGGCCAGCATCTCGTTCGGCGTGACGCTCGCAACCGTGGCCTGGATCTTGTTCTTCAGGCCGGTGACGATGTCGGCCTCCCCGCGCAGCATTGCATCGAAGCCGGCCTTAGCGACATCGTAGGCACCGTCCTTGTTCTCGGTGCCGACCTTGGTGTCCATCATGTCCGCGCGGCGGAAGAACTCCGTCTCGGTCGCACCAGGCATCAGGCAGGTCACGGTGACGCCGCTGTCGCGCAGCTCCTCGCGCAGCGCAAACGAGAATGAATCCAGGAACGCCTTGCTGGCGTTGTAGGCGGCCTGGAAACTGCCCGGCATGAAGCCGGCGATCGAGCCGGTGATCAGGATGCGACCGGCATTGCGGCGGAGCATCTCATTGCCGACGCGGTGGATCAGATACAGCGTGCCGGTGATGTTGGTGTCGATGAGGTGTTTCACCCGGGCAAAGTCCTGGTCGAGGAAGGCTTTGCCGAGGCCGATACCAGCATTGGCCAGCAGCGCATCGATCGGCCGGTCGGCGACCGCGGCGCAGAGCTTGTCCACACCCTCGGTGGTGGCGAGATCGGCCTCGACCGGCTCCACGCTGCCGCCGAGCCGGCGCAGATCGACGGCCGCTCGCTCGATCTGAGGCTCGTCCGCGGCGATCACGAGATTGAATCCTGCCTGGGCGCAGCATCTGGCGAGTTCCAGACCGATACCGGTTGAGGCGCCTGTCACGACGGCGAGTTGATTGGCGGGCATGCGGCAAATCCTTGGATTTGAAGTCTTGGAATTGCGATGATGACGCTCAATCGCCGCCCTGCTCCCTCGTTCCTATTTGCGCAGTGCGAAGAATATGCGCGGCGATAGCAACCATCGTTCATTCCTGGACTTAGATGCGACGTGGTTCAATCGGGAGGACGGACGATGAAGGCGCTGGTCTGGCACGGCAAGGAGGACATCAGGTGCGACACCGTCACCGACCCGGAGATCCAGGATCCGCGTGATGCCATCATCAAGGTCACGAGCTGCGCCATCTGCGGCTCCGACCTTCATCTCTTTCACAATTTCATTCCCGGCATGCTGCCCGGCGACATCATGGGCCACGAGACCATGGGCGAAGTGGTCGAGGTCGGCTCGGACGTCGACGGCAAGCTGAGGAAGGGCGACCGCATCGTCGTGCCGTTCACGATCATTTGCGGCGAATGCGACCAGTGCAAGCGCGGGAATTTTTCGGTCTGTGAAACGACCAACCGCAAGCGCCACCTTGCAGAGAAGGTATTCGGCCATTCCTGCGCCGGCCTGTTCGGCTATACGCATCTGACCGGCGGCTATCCCGGCGGCCAAGCCGAATATCTCCGCGTGCCCTTTGCCGATGCCACCCACATCAAGGTGCCTCCTGGCATTCCCGACGAGCAATTGCTGTTCCTCAGCGATATCTTCCCGACCGGCTGGCAGGCCGCCATGCAATGCGCCATCGAGCCGACCGACACGGTCGCGATCTGGGGCTGTGGCCCGGTCGGACAGATGGCGATCCGCAGCGCCATCCTGCTCGGCGCCAACCAGGTGATCGCGATCGACTGCCTGCCCGAGCGGCTCAGCATGGCGGAGGCCGGCGGCGCCACCACGATCAACTTCGAGACCGAGAGCGTGGTGGAGCGGCTGAACGAGCTCACCGACGGCAAGGGACCGGAAAAGTGCATCGACTGTGCCGGCATGGAAGCGCACGTCATGCCATCGCAGCCCGACACGGTGCTCGACCGCGCCAAGCAGATGGTGATGCTGGAGAGCGACCGGCCGCACGTGCTGCGCGAGATGATCTATGTCTGCCGGCCCGGCGGCATCATCTCCGTCGCGGGCGTCTATAGCGGCCTCTCCGACAGCATGCCGATGGGCGCCTTCATGAACAAGAGCCTGACGATGCGGACCGGCCAGACCCACGTCAATCGCTGGACCGACGACCTGCTCCGTCGCATCGAAGAGGGCGAGATCGACCCGTCCTTCGTCATCACCCACACCGTCCCGCTCGCCCAAGGCCCGGAGATGTACCAGGTGTTCCGCGACAAGCGCGATTCCTGCGTCAAGGTCGTGCTGAAGCCCTAAAGGAGCCGACCTATGTTTCATTTTTCCAACATCGTCCGCACCAAGGGCGATCCGAAGATCGTCGAGGGCGGCCCGAGCCTGAAGCAGCCCGCGGATCAGCTCGCGCGCGCGCTCGGCTGGTTCAGCATCGGTCTTGGCGTCGTCGAACTTTTCGCGCCAAGACGCGTCACGGAAACGCTGGGCATGGAAGGCACTGAGACGCTGGTCCGCACCTTCGGCGTGCGCGAGATCCTGGCCGGGATCATGTCGCTCTCGGTCGACAAGAACGCCGGCCTGTGGGCCCGCGTCGGCGGCGATGGCCTCGACGCCGCCGCGCTGCTGTCAGGGCTGACGCCGGACAACCCCAAGAAGAGCAACATCGCGCTGGCGCTGCTGATGGTCGGCGGCATCGCCATGCTCGACTACCGCGCCGCGCAGGACACCAAGCCGCGGCGAC
Organism: Bradyrhizobium sp. WSM1743; assembly: GCF_000473065.1. GTDB lineage: Bacteria > Pseudomonadota > Alphaproteobacteria > Rhizobiales > Xanthobacteraceae > Bradyrhizobium. Next base: position 49,058 of record NZ_AXAZ01000044.1, on the reverse strand, counting down.
CGCCGCGCAACGCATGGCGTAGGCTCTATCCGAACCGCAGTGGTTTCCCCAAGGGTATCGAGAGCGTCCGAACCGCGGCAAGGCAGATCGCAGCGCACGCTGGGCATAACGAGGTGAAGCAGGGTGATGAGCGAGTCCCGTGACGAAGCCGCGTGGTGGGAATCCGCCGTCATCTACGAGATCGCGCCGATCTCATTCCAGGACTCGAACGGCGACGGCAAGGGCGACCTCGCCGGACTGATGTCGCGCATCGATTACCTGAAGTGGCTCGGGGTCGATGCGGTGTGGCTGACGCCGATCTACAAGAGTCCCTTCCGCGACCTCGGCTACGACATCTCCGACTATTGCTCGGTCGATCCCGCCTTCGGCAGCCTCGAGGAGTTCGATCGCCTCCTCGAAGCGCTGCACGCCGCAGGCATCCGGCTCATCCTCGATCTCGTTCCCAATCACACCGCGAACGATCACGCATGGTTCGTCGAAAGCTCGAGCTCGCGCAACAGCGCCAAGGCGGATTGGTACATCTGGACCGATCCTGCCGAGAATGGCGGCCCGCCCAACAACTGGCTGAGCCGGTTCGGCGGCAGCGCCTGGGAATGGTGCGAGGCACGGCGGCAATATTACTATCATTCCTTTCTGGTCGAGCAGCCCGACCTCAACTGGCGCAATCCGCGGGTGCGCGCCGCGATCGCCGGCACCATGCGGTTCTGGCTCGACCGCGGCGTCGACGGCTTTCGGGTCGATGCCAGCGCGGTCCTGATCAAGGACGAGCTCCTGCGCGACAATCCGCCGAACCCGCACGCCAAGAGCAAGCCGCCGCCGCAACGGCAGACACCGGTGTTTACCGACGACCGGCCCGAGACGATGGATTGCATCGAGTTCATGCGGGAGGTGATCGACGCCTATCCGGAACGGATGCTGTGCGGCGAAGTTCAGGGCAAGACCGACCGCATCGGCCACTTCTACGGAAACGACCGGCCGCGCCTGCATCTGCCGCTCAATTTCGCCCTGCTGGATTCGCAGTGGGACGCCCTGTCGCTGCAGGGGACGATCGACGCCTATCTCAACGCCATTCCTGAATATGCCTGGCCGGTCTGGGTGATCGGCGGCCACGACAAGCAGCGCATTGCGAGCAAGATCGGCGAGGCGCAGATGCGCGTGCTGGCGATGCTGCTGATGACGCTGCGCGGGACACCGTTCTTCTTCATGGGCGACGAGATCGGCCGCAAGCGCGTCCCGATCCCGCCCGATCGCGTAAGCGATCCCTTCGAGCAGCTCGTGCCCGGATATGGCCTGTGCCGCGATCCCGAACGCGCACCGATGCGATGGGATGACAGCCCGGACGGCGGCTTCACCACGGGCCGTCCATGGCTACCGCTGGAGCCACCCAATGGCGCGGGCAACATCGCCGGGCAGCAGCGCGACGAACGTTCAATCCTGGCGCTGTTTCGTGCACTGATGGCGCTGCGGCGCGAGCATGCCGGCCTGCGACGGGGCACTTACGAGCCGCTGCGCTCACTGAACGATGTCCTTGCCTACAGGCGGACGGACAGCCGCAACGCAATTCTGATCGCGCTCAATATCGCGGCTGAACCACGGACATGGCACTGGCAGGGTCGCGGCCGCCTCTTGATGTCGACGCAGCTGGACCGGCCGACCGAGCCATTGCCGGATGCTTCCATCCTGCTCCGGGGCAACGAAGGCGTGATCATCGCGCTCGAACCTCGGTGACGTCAGGAGGAACCATCCGCGTCCCGAAGAGTCTCATCAACGCTTCCGGCGTCTCCCCCCGCCGCCGGAGGCAATTTGGAAGACCGCAGCCCCGGCGCCCACGCCCCCTTCAGGCGCCGGGGTAGCGGCGTGGGCCCGGCGGCAGGACATATCGGAGGCAGCTCATGGGCAAGACCAAAGGTCTTCAGCAGCGGATCGCCGGCAAGACCAAGCAGGCCGTCGGCGAGATCATCGGCGACCAGGATCTGCACGACGACGGCAAGGCGCAAGCCGAGCGCGGGCGCGACGAACAGGACAAGCCGAGCGAGCTCAATCCGCTGAAGAAGCTCAAGCAGCTGACGTGAACGCCGAGCCGCGACCAGCGCTTGCCAGCGGGGCGCGGCGCACCACCGGCGAACGGCGACGTTCGCGCTGGCTCGCCGCCGCCGAGCTCGGCCTGATCAGCAGCACTTTCTCGACCATCGTCAGCCAGCTCTTCGCCGCCCGTATCGGCCGCGATGCCGCGGTCGACTGGATGACGGTCGCCGCCATTCCTGCGCGCGATTGGGCGATCAGCAGCGAGCCCTCCTGGAGCGCGATCCTGACCGGGATCCTCTTTCACCAATGGGCGGATTTTTCCTGGGCGTTGGTCTTCTTCGGCGTGCTCGGGCGCTGGACCGCCGACTTGCGGCCGGTGACGATCCTGCTGCTGGCGCTGCCCTGGGCCGTATTCTCTTCTGGCATGGAATGGCTCGTGCTGGTGCCGCTGTTTCCGTTCTGGCAGCCGCTGTTCACGCTGCAACAGCCCTACTGGATCGGGATGCTGGTGCATGGCTCCTCGGCCGTGATGTATCCCCTGTTCGCCCGCCTGCGCTGGAGAGACGGGAGTGCGCCTGACAGCGACGTGCGGTTCACTAACATCTGGATCACCGGCGCGCTGGCCATGATTGCGGTGCTCGGGGCGATCGCATTGTTCGGCAGCCACGGCTACGAGCCGCCGCGGATGGGCCGCGACAGGGACCAAGACCAGGCCTACCTCCGTCACATGACCGGGCATCATGCTCAGGGCATCGAGCTGGCGCGGGCGGCCGCGCAGCGCGCGCAAGATCCGCATCTGCGAAGGCTCGCGATGCTGATGGTCGCGAGCCAGACCGGCGAGAACCGGATCTTCGAGAATTGGTGGCTGAGCTGGTTCGACACGGAGATGCCCGATTGCAGCACGGAGGAGCGCGCGGCAATGCCGGGCTTTCTGACGCCCGCCGAGATGCGACAGGTCAAGACCGCGCCGCCGGACCAGTTCGACAAATTGTTCGTCGAGACCATGAGCAAGCATCACCGGGGTGCCGCCAAGATGGCGGACCAGATGTGGCACAGCCGCGGCGATCTGCGCCTGCGCATTATGGCGCATGCCATTCGCCACGAGCAGCAGGGCGAGATCGCGCTGATGCGCGGCGCGAGCGGCCTTGCCGCCGTCACCACGGCCGTTCGCAACATGCTCGGCGACAACGTCAATTGAGCCCGAGGAACCTTGGTTCGGCGAGTCGATTGAAGATTGCAGGTTCCTGACTTCAAGCGATCAGATGCAGCGGATGGCCGGCGTTCTCCTTGGTCTTGCAACTGCTTTGGCGGGCTGCCAGCGGGAAGAGCGGCAGTTGCGGCTCGATCCGCCGATCGCCGATGCGCTCGACAGAGTAGCGCTGATGCCGAACCGCATCAGCGGCGCGCCGCCGGACGTCTATTTCGTGCTCGGCAAACCCTATGAGGCCAACGCCTACAATCTCAGCCAGGGCAAGCGGCTCTATGCTTGGTTCGGCTGCAAGAGTTGCCATGGCGACGGCCAGGGCGGCAGCGGTCCCGGCTTCCTCGACGGCTGGTGGTACTACGGGCCCGAGATGGTCTCGATCTTCGCCTCGATCCGGGATGGGCGGCCGCACGGCATGCCCGCGTTTGGCGACAAGATGACGACGGATCAGATCTGGCAGCTCGCCGGCTATGTGCAGACGATCGGCTCCTATCAAGGCAAGACCGCCGCACCGAGCCGCAACGACGAGAAGCAGACCCGGCCCGCCGAGAACCGCGCGCCGGCAGCGCTGCTGTTCGATGAAGGCCCCTCGCCCGTCCATCCGGATCAGGGACCGACGCCGTGATCCGCGCCGCCCGCAGAGCCTGCTCGAGCGCAATGCTCGCCGCGCCGCTCGCCGGCTGCGCGGGCAACTGGCAATCCGCGCTCGACGTCTACGGCACCTCGGCGATCAGCCTGAAGCACCTCATCATCCTGATCGTCTCGGTCTGCTCCGTGGTCTGGATGCTAGTGATGGTCGCGCTGATCGCCGCGTTGTGCCGGAGCCGCGATGCGCAGCCGGTGTCTGCCGAACCGGGACGCGAGCGACGAATGACCATTGCCGTGACCGGTGCCGTCGTCGCAACCGTTCTCATTATCGGCACCTTCACCATCCTGAGCTTCGTCGCGACCCACGCGCTCACCGTCGCGGGACAGGACTATCTGACGATCCGGGTGCGTGGCCTGCAATGGTGGTGGGGTCTCGAATATATTGGCCCCGATCCGTCGAGCCGGTTCGAGACCGCCAACGAGATCCACATTCCGGTCGGCCGCAAGGTGCGCCTCAAGCTCGAAGGCCTCGACGTGATCCATTCGTTCTGGGTCCCGAGTCTTGCCGGCAAGCAGGATCTCGTTCCCGGTCGTCCGAACGAGCTCACCATCCGCGCCGAGCACGCCGGCATCTACCGTGGTCAATGCGCCGAGTTCTGCGGCATGCAGCACGCCCATATGGCGCTGCTGGTGATTGCCGAACCGCAAGACGATTTCGACAAATGGGCGGCAACACAGCGGCAGACCGCGGCGCAACCCGCCGAGGATGAGACCGCCACGGGATTGCAAACCTTCCTGGCAAAGCCCTGCGCGGCCTGCCACACCATCCGCGGCACCGCCGCGGCGGGCACCACGGGGCCCGAACTCACCCATGTCGGCAGCCGCCGCACCATCGCCGCCGGTGTGTTCGAGACCACACGCGGCTCGCTCGCGGCCTGGATCGCCGATCCCCAGACCATCAAGCCCGGCAACAACATGCCGATGGTGCCGCTGACGCCCGACGAGCTGCGCGCGGTGTCCGCGTATCTGGCGAGCCTGAAATGACTCGTCCTGCTCCAGCGCCCGATGCGCGCGATAGCGACCGCACGCTCCTCGCCGGTGCGCTGGCGGAGACGTGGAAGACGCCATCCGGCTTCTGGGGCGCGCTTGCGACCGTCGACCACAAGATCATCGGCCGCCGCTATATCTTCACCGCCTTCGTCTTCCTTGCCCTTGGCGGCGTGCTCGCCGCCTTGATGCGAATTCAGCTGGCGCAGCCGGAGGCGCGCCTGCTCGGTCCCGATCGCTACAACCAGATCTTCACGATGCACGGCGCGAACATGATGTTCCTGTTCGCCGTGCCCGTGATGGAAGCGGTGGCGGTCTATCTCGTGCCGCTGATGGTCGGCACGCGCAACATCGCCTTCCCGCGCCTGAACGCCTTCTCCTACTGGATTTATCTTGCCGGCGGCGCGCTGCTCTGGACCGCGTTCGCGCTCGACATGGGGCCCGACGTCGGCTGGTTTGCCTATGTGCCACTATCGGGCCCGCAATACGGCACCGGCAAGCGTGCCGACATCTGGGCCCAGATGATCACCTTCACCGAGATCTCCGCGCTCGCGGTCGCGGTCGAGCTGGTCGTCACCATCTTCAAGCAGCGTGCGCCGGGCATGACGCTCGACCGCATCCCGGTGTTCGTCTGGGCCATGCTGGTGACATCGTTCCTGGTGATCATGGCGATGCCGGCGATCGTGCTCGCGAGCACCAGCCTGATCCTCGACCGCCTCGTCGGCACTCATTTCTACAATCCGGCCGAGGGCGGTGACGTGCTGCTCTGGCAGCACCTGTTCTGGTTCTTCGGCCATCCCGAGGTCTACATCATCTTTCTGCCCGCCGCGGGCATGGTGTCGACCATGATCGAGCCGTTCGCGCGTCGGCCGGCCTTCGGCTATCTCGGCCTGGTGATGGCGCTGATCGCGACCGGCATCCTCGCCTTCGGGCTGTGGGTGCATCATATGTTCGTGGCAGGACTGCCGCGGCTCGGCGACAGCTTCTTCACAGCCTCCAGCATGGCGATCGCGATCCCCGCCGGCATCCAGGTCTTCTGCTGGCTTGCGACGCTGTGGGACGGAACACCGGTGTTCAAGACACCTCTCCTGTTCATCGTCGGCTTCATCGTGACGTTCGTCATCGGCGGATTGAACGGCGTGATGGTCGCGTCCGTGCCGTTCGACACCCAGGTGCACGACACCTATTTCGTCGTCGCGCATTTTCACTACGTGCTGATCGGCGGCGCCGTGTTTCCGTTGCTTGGCGCCATCCACTATTGGTTTCCCAAGCTGACCGGACGCACGATGAGCGAAACACTCGGGCAGTGGTCATTCTGGCTGGTCTTCGTCGGCTTCAACGCGACATTCTTTCCGATGCACATCCTTGGGCTCGAAGGCATGCCGCGTCGCATTTACACCTATCAGCCCGACCTGCCCTGGCACGGGCTCAACCTGTTCGTCAGCTTCAGTGCGGTGATCCTCACAGCAGGTTTCCTGCTGTTCTTCGTCAATGCCATCCGGAGTGCGCGCTTCGGAGAGATTGCGCCAGACAATCCCTGGGATGCGCCGACGCTGGAATGGGCCACGACATCCCCTCCCCCGAGCTACAATTTCGCGATGATTCCAATCGTCGGCAGCCTGCGCCCATTGTGGGACGACCGCGACACCCTTCCCATCGCCGATGGCTTACGCACCGATCGCCGCGAACTGATCGTAACCACGCTGGCAACCGCCGAGCCGCAGGCGCGCGAGGCCTCACCGCAGAATTCCATCTGGCCCCTGTGGGCGGCGATTGCGACCACGATCATGCTGATCTGGTCGATCTTCTCGCCGTGGGCCGTGGTGTGGGGCTCCATTCCCGTCGCGTTCGCGCTGATCGGCTGGTTCTGGCCCAAGGGGACACCGGAGGATGGGTCATGAGAGAGAAGATCGTGCTCGATCTCGGCAAACTGCCGCTGCACGGGATGGGCACCGCTAGCATCACCTGGTGGGGCACGCTCGCCTTCATGCTGATCGAAGGCACCGGCTTCGCGCTCGCCATCGCCGTCTATCTCTACCTGATGAGCCTGGCGACGGCCTGGCCTATCAATGCGCCCCCGCCCGATCTGCTCCCGGGCACGCTCGTGACGTTGATCCTGCTAGCCAGTCTCGTCCCCAATATCCTGCTCTCGCGCTGGGCCGAGCAGCAGGACCTGCGCAAGGTGCGGATCGGGATGGTGATCATGTCGATCCTCGGCACCCTCCCGCTGATCGTGCGCGTGTTCGAATTTCCTGCCCTCAAGGTGAGCTGGGACAGCAACGCCTACGGCTCAGTGGTGTGGACCCTGCTTGGCCTCCACACCACCCACATCATCACCGATCTCGTCGACACGCTGGTGCTGGCGGCACTGATGTTCACGCGGCACGGCCGGAGCGCAAGGAGGTTCGGCGACGTCCAGGACAATGTCATGTATTGGAACTTTGTCGTCGCGACCTGGCTTCCGCTCTATGGCTGCATCTATTGGCTGGCACGACTATGAGCGCGTCAAAGCTCCTCACCCATCTCTCGATCTGGGCCGGCCTTTGGATTGCGCCGCTGGTCTGGGCGGCGAACATGCAGCTCGGGCAGATCTTGCCCTATGCCGATTGCCGCTCGCAGCTGCACGCCTCGGCCATTACCTCGTTCATCGGTGCGGCGCTCACGATCGCGTCGGGCCTCGCATCGTGGCTGTCTCCGCGGATGGTGATCGGCGACATCGAGGAGCACCGGGGCAATGTCGATTTCGGCAGCGCCGTCAGTGCGCTCTCCGCGGGCCTCTTCACTTTCGCTCTGCTGATGCAGGGCATCGCTGCAATGGTGTTGACTGGATGCGAAAAATAACCTTCGCCGCGGTCGCTTGGTCGATACCGCACGCGGTCTATGCCCATGGTTCGGCGCCCCAGGCTGCGGCACCGAGCTGGGCGATCGACCCGTGGATCGTCACGCCGCTGGTGCTTTTCGGCCTCATGCACGGCATCGGCAGGCTCATGCTGGCACGGAAAGGCCGCAAACGCATCGTGCAGGATGTCATCTGCGGCGCGGGCTGGCTTGCACTGGTGGCCGCGCTGGTGTCGCCGCTGCATTGGCTCGGGGAGCGCCTGCTCTCGTTCCATATGATCGAGCACGAGATCCTGATGGCCGTGGCGGCACCGCTGCTTGTGCTCGCAAGACCGGTTGGACCGTTGCTATGGTCTCTGCCGCGGCGCGCGCGGCTCGCGATCGGCTGGGCGATGCGGCATCCGTGCACCATGCGGCTGTGGACCCTGCTGAGCGCTGGCCGCAACGCCACGCTGCTGCATGGGATCGCGATCTGGGCCTGGCACGCGCCGGCGCTGTTCGATGCCGCGGTCGAGAACATCCTCCTGCACCGGGTGCAGCATCTGAGCTTCTTTCTGACCGCGATCCTGTTCTGGTGGTCGGTGTTCCGGCGCAGCCCAATCGGCAGCGCTGCCTGGCATGTCTTCGTCACCATGCTGCACACGAGCATTCTCGGTGCGCTGATGGCACTGGCCCCGCACCTCCTCTATCGGCAGCAAGCCGATGCTGCGGCGGCCTGGGGCTTGACGCCGCTCGAGGACCAGCAATTGGCTGGCATCATCATGTGGGTGCCGGCAGGAACGATCTATGCCGGCGCAGCCCTCGCGCTGATCGCGCTCTGGATCCGGCGGGCCGGCCAAGCTACGGAGCGAGCCGATGCGCTTCACGCGCTCTAGTTGGGCGGCCCTAGCGATCGGAGTGGCGAGCCTTCTCGCCGCGGCGGTCGCGGCCGGCCTCGTACGCAGTGAGCGCCGGCAAAATGAAAGCATCGCCCGCGCCATGACGGGGGGTGATCCGGCCCGCGCGCCGGCGCTGATCCGCCGCTACGGCTGCGCGGGGTGCCATACCATCCCAGGCATTCCCGGCGGCGACGGCCAGGTCGGTGCGTCCCTCGCCGATCTCAGGACGCGCGTCTACATCGCCGGCGTTGCAGCCAACGCGCCGGACAATCTGGTGCAGTGGATCGTGACACCACAGGCCTTCTCGCCCCGGACGGCAATGCCCGCGACCGGTATCACTGAAGCCGAGGCGCGCGATGTTGCGGCTTACCTCTACGCGCAGTGAGACGTTCAGGGATTGGGCGTCGGCCGCGCCGGCAATGATTTCACGAAGGCGGCAATCGCCTCACGATCGCTCTCGGGCAGCATCGCCGTGTTGGTGACGACGCCGGCCATGGACGAGCCGACCCGGCCGTGATTTGGCGTGATCCCCGTTTTCAGCATCGCCGCCAATTGCGCTTTCGACCAGTCGCCGAGGCGTGCGGCCGTGATGTTGGGATAGAAACCGGTACCGACGGGATCCGGTCCGCCAGCATAACGTGTGCTCGCCTTGATGCCACCGAAGATGTCGCGGGACGAATGGCACTCCACGCAATGGGCCAGCGCCTCGCTGAGATAGCGACCGCGATTCCATTTTTCGTCGTGAGCCGGATCCGGCGCAATCGGGCCGGGCTTGAAATACAGCATCTTCCAGAATCCGACGAAACGGCGAATCCCGAATACCGGATTGAGCTCATGGTTCGGCGGACGCCCCTTCACTGCAGGCAGCGTGCGCAAATAAGCCATCAAGTCCCGCACGTCATCAGGACGCATATGCGTAAAGCTTGCGTAGGGAAAGACCGGATAATAGTGGCTTCCGTCCGGAGACACTCCGCGCAGCAGCGCATTGGCGAGGTCCTGGGCGGTCCAGTTCCCGATGCCGTCGATCCGATGCGTCGAAATGTTGGGCGCACGAAAAGTCCCGTAAGGGGACGCGAGAGCCAGTCCTCCACCAAGGCGCAGACGATCGGACTGGCCCGGCGATGCATGGCAGGAGGCGCAATCGCCAGCCGCAAACACGAGCTTGCCGTGCTCGACGTCGCCAGCCGTGTCAGATACGGCCTCCTTGCTCGAACCGAAGCGCTCCGGCGCGGTGATGAACCATACCCCCGCAGCGACTGCGCACGCGACGAGGATTGCCGACAGCAGCCAGAAGCGCCCGCGCATCCGCTTTCTGTTTCCTCCACCGCACCACCCGTCCAGTAACGGCCATGAACGTCGGCTGTTCCTGCTCGGCAGACGCTGCGCTCAGATCAATAGGAACAATGAACAATACGACACGTCTTTATCCGGGCGCTTTGCTGCATCGGCTGACGCACCGGAGCGAACCTATCAAAGGTTAATGCCTCTTACCGTCCTTCTCGGTCAAAGTCGGAGCCGGGCGGCCGGCCATCGGACATCACATGCAGGCAGGATTTGCTTTCTCGAAACTCGCCGATCGGCTGACGAGCCTCGCCGGATTGACCACCGGCGAGCTCGATTTGCTTGCGGACATGCCGAGCAGCATTGCGCATTTCGGCACGCATCAGAACATCTTGCGGCACGGCGATGAGGCTACGCAATGCTGCCTGCTGCTCCAGGGGTATCTGTCCTGGCAAGCCCACGAAAGCCTAGATGGCCAGATCACCGCGATCTGCGTTCCCGGCGACATCGCCAACCTGCACACCCTCTATCGTCCGCGCATCGACGGCAATCTGGTTGCGCTCGGCTCCGCCATCGTTGCCCTCGTGCCGCACCGCTTCTTTCGCGAAGTCGCGGCGCGTTCTCCGGCGATGTCACATGCGATGCTGTTGATGCTGCTTGCCGACCACGCCATCCAGCGCAATTGGACGGTGAATCTCGGCAGCCGGGACGCATTGACGCGCGTGGCACATCTGCTATGCGAGATCACCGTTCGGCTGCAAATCGTCGGGCTCGCCAAGGATTTCAGGTTGTCCTCGCCCTTCACCCAGTCCGACCTTGCCGCGGCCTGTAGCGTCTCCCCGGTCCACGCCAACCGCACCATCCAGGAGCTGCGCCGTCGCAATCTGCTGCAATGGCAGGGCAAGACCTTGACGATCACGGACTGGCCGGGCCTGGTCCGGCTCGCCGGTTTCGATCCGGCCTATCTGAGCATTCGATCCGGCGCGGACAATGCGCGGCCGCCATATGCGAGGTCGGCGACGGCCGACGTCGCGGTCGCTTGACCCGCCTCGAGGGTGCTGTGGGCGCATTGCGCGCACTGGAGATTGCGGATCTATTCCGCTGCGCATCCTATTCCCGCCAGAACTCGGCCAGCTCTTCCGCTGTCACCAGGTCGACCTGGCCGTGAAAGCGGGTGCGATACATCGTCATGAGCGCATCGTGCCCGACATCGGACGAGCTGCACAGCGCGTCCTCGACGATGACGACCCTGAAGCCGAGATCGACTGCGCTCAGCACCGTCGAGAGCACGCAGACGTCCGTCTCCGCGCCTGATATCACGACGGTCCCGACCTTCTTTTCGAGCAGCAGGCTCGCGAGACCGGGATTGCTGAACGCGGAATAGGCCGGCTTGTCGATGACGGCAGCTGGCGGAATGAATCGGCTCAAGGCCGGCACGAGCTCAAGAGCGGAAGGCGGCAGATACCTGCGCGTCGCCTGGTGCCAGCGGTGAAAATAGCTCTGCCACTGTCCTGGGCGATCCTCCGGATCCTGGGGGGTGATGAAGCGCGTGAAGATCGTTCTCACCGGATGGCGCGAAACGACCGAGATGATCGTCGGCTGGACACGCTCCATCCAGGGCGTCGCCCAGAGACCGCCGGGAGCAAAAATGTTCTGCATGTCGACGCAGAGGTGAACGGCGTCCCTGATTTGGGCCACTTCCGACGTGCTGTCCCTCATCGTCCTCCACCGTCAAGCGCATCCGGCGACCAGTTGCGAATGCGAATGCGGCGGCTTTGGTTCCGAACCGCAACGGTCGCGACGCAAGCTCGGAACCCGCCACGTGCGGTCACGCTGGCGTGCGCCGGACGTCCTCGCGCCGAGCGGCCCCTGACGGCGCCACGTCGAGACGGACTGCGATGCCATTGAAGTCCGGGCTCGGTGCCGGGTAGAGGTTCATGACCAGCGGATCATGGCCGGGAACGATGTGGTCCGCGCCAGGTGCCGCGGCCCGCAGCTTGTCGAAACCCACCAGCATGTCGCCGACGTGAAATGCCGTCGTGAACGGACGCTCGCTGGTCATGCTTTCGTAGAAGTGACTGACGTCGGAGGCGAGCACGACAGGGCCGCGGCGCGTGTTGACGCGGACGAACTGAAGACCGGCTGAATGGCCGCCTGCGGCGTGGACCGTCACCCCAGGCGCTATTTCGGCGTCTCCATCATAGAACAGCACACGGCGCGCGTAGTTCAGCCGTACAATTCCGCAGATATCCTCGACTTCGAACGAATGGGACAGCCTCGGATATTGCATATAGCGCCCCGTGGCATAGGCGAGCTCGCGCTCCTGGAGGTGAAACCGCGCGTTCGGAAACCGGTCAAAATTGCCGGCATGGTCGTAGTGCAGATGCGTGAGGATCACATCCTCGACGTCGGCCGGGTCGATATCGAACGCCCGAAGCGTCTCCACCGGGCAGCGCAGGAAATTCCGCCCGCGCTGCTTCGCGATCTCGGCGTTGAACCCGGTATCGATGACGACGATGCGCCCGCCTCCCCTCGCCAGCCACATGAAATAGTCCATCGGCATCGGCCCGTCATGCGGATCGCCGCCGATGAAGTGCTCGCTGCGCTGCGCCTCCCGCGTTGCATAGCGGATGGCGAAGAGCTCGTATTCCGGGTCAGCCATGGAGTCTTCCAATCAGGCGGCGGGCTTTCAGGACCCCGCGTCGACCTCGTTGAAGGCCTCGCGCGCGTTGCGGAAGGCGTCGATGCCGGCGGGAACGCCGCAATAGACGGCGACCTGGAGCAGGATCTCCTTGATCTCCTCCTTGGTCAGGCCGTTCTTGAGGGCGCCTTTGACGTGCAGCTTCAGCTCGTGCGGCCGGTTCAGCGCACCGAGCATCGCGAGATTGACGATCGAGCGCGTGCGCCGGTCGACGCCGGGCCGGGTCCACAGAGCGCCCCAGCAGAACTCGGTGGACCACTCCGCCATCGTGCGCGTGAACTCGTCGGCGCCGGCGATCGACTTGTTGACATAGTCCTCGCCGAGCACTTCCTTGCGGACTTTGAGGCCCTTCTCGAATAGTTCAGTCTTGCTCATGATCGTCCTTTCCGGTCTTGAGAGATCCTAGTTAAGGGTTGGAATCCGTGTGGCGCGACGCCGAGGGCGGCCGCAGCGATTGCAGGAGATTGGCGACGTCATCTGCCGCCTCGAGCCGCCAGATCGCGTCGATGACACGTTCTGTGTCCCAGTCGCTTCGACCGCTTCGCACGCCGTCGCGCAGCTTGGCCTCGATGTCGCGATCTTCGAGCGGTGCAGCCTGGCTGCCGCGCGGCGAGATGACGGTCTCGGTGAGGACCTCGCCGGACAACAGACGCAAGATGACGCGCGCGGCACCATCGGGCATCTCGCTGTCCAGCTCCGCCCTCACCTTCTGCCGGAATTGCGCGATATCGCGCCGGACCACTGTCTCGAAGGCGAACTCGGCAACTCCGGCCGTGCCGAGCAGCAGTCCGCAGGCCACGCAATGATGGATACTGACGCGCGCATCACGCTCGTTGTTGACGGGGCGGTCGCCGCGGGCGAGCAGCAGCGCCGAGCCCTGCACGATGACCGACTCGATCTGGTCGGCTCGTCCAGCGATCCGTTCCCGCAACAGGAGGCAGGCGTCGATGACCGCGTGAAAGACGATTCCTGCGGGATACGGCTTGTAGGTATTCTTCGCGATCTCCCAGCTCTTTCCGAGACCATCGAACAGCTGCGCGTGATCGAGTTCGTCTCCCATGGTGCGGGCCCAGCCGAGGGGACCTTCGATCGCGCGGGGGGCCGCCTCGTAGCCCTGCTGCGCAAGCAGCGCCGCAAATAAACCATTCCGCGCAGCGTTGCCCACGCTGACATTCTTTGCGGCGCTGGGCAGGTTTTCGACATTGCCGGCCGACTGGCTCGCTGCAATTCCGATGGCATTGGCAATCGCTTCCGCCGGCAGGCCCAGCAGCTTCGCACACGCCGCCGCCGCGCCGAAAATTCCGCAAGTCGAGGTGATGTGCCAGCCGCGCGCGTAATGACCCGGCGAGACCGCATTGCCGATCCGGCACTCCACATCGACACCGAGGATGAAGGCCGTGAGCACCTCGCGCCCCGATAGCCGGCCCGTCTCCGCAAGCGCCAGGACGGGAGCTGCCACCGGTGCTGCCGGGTGAATGATCGTGTCGGGATGGGTGTCGTCGGAGTCGAGCAGATTCGCCGAGACGGCGTTGAGAAACGAGGCGCACAATGCATCCATTCGCTCGGAACGGCCGATGACCGTCGCAGTCGCGGCGCCGCTGAACGGCGACAAGGTCCGCATTGCGGCCTCGACCACCGGATCGCGTGCAGAGCCTAGCGCGGTTGCGAAGAAATTGAGAATCGAGCGCCGCGCCTCGTGGCTCTGCGCCTCCACGTCCGCCCATGACGAGGCAGCGACGAAATCGGCGAGCGTCTTGCTCACACTCGGAATCGGATCTTGCGGCACGCGGGACGTCTTCCTCGTTTTCTTTCGACCTTATGCCGATCCGCGGCAAACTGTCGATCCCAAATGTTATGCTTGACAGCTTGTCTGACAATCATAACAATCCCGCCCGCTGGCGCGGGATCCCGTCGCCGCAACGATGGCGGTCGGCACGGCCAGCCGCCGAGAACGATCGACCAGAAGACAAATAAGGCGCGCCCGTCACGGGACCGCGCGACAGGGAGTGAACGATGGCGGGAGAGACGCTCGGCGTGATCGGCACGGGCCGCATGGGCGGTCCCATGGCGGGACGATTGATGGACGCGGGCCATTCGCTCGTCGTCTTTGACACGCAGGCCGAAGCAACTCAGCCGCTGGTCAAGCGTGGCGCGCTGCTCGGCAAGTCGCCGGCCGACGTCGCCTCGCGCGCCGACATCGTGCTCGCCAGCCTGCCGACACCCGACATCGTCAAGACCGTCACGCTCGGCCAGGACGGCATCAGCAGCGGCAACCGTGCCAAGATCATCATCGACCTGTCGACCTCTGGGCCCGGCGCGGCGAAGCTCGTCGCCGAAGGCCTGAAAGCCAAGGGCATGACGCTGGTCGATGCGCCCGTGAGCGGCGGCATCAAGGGCGCCGTCAACGGCACGCTGGCCGTGATGGTGTCGTGTCCGCAGGCGACCTTTGAGACCGTGCAGCCGATCCTGAAGAACTTTGGCAAGCTGTTCTACACCGGCGACAAGCCCGGCGTGGCGCAAACCGCCAAGCTCGCCAACAATCTGATGGCGGCCGCCGCGCTGGTCATCACCTCGGAAGCCGTCGCCATGGGCGTCAAGGGCGGCGTCAACGCCAAGGTCTTGATCGACATCATCAACGCCAGCAGCGGCCGCAACAGCGCCTCCGAGGACAAGTTCCCCCGCGCGGTGCTGCCTGGCACATTCGATTTCGGCTTCACCACCGGCCTTTCCTACAAGGACGTCCGTCTCTGCGTGGACGAAGCCGAGGCCATGGGCGTGCCGATGGTCTGCGGCGCGGTCGTGCGGCAGATGCTCGCGATCACCAACGCCAAATACGGCGCGTCGTCCGATTTCACCTCGATTGCCAAGGTGCTCGAAGAGTGGGCGGGGGTCAAGATGCGCGGCTGATTGCGCGCCTTCAGGGAGAACAACCCGCGATGACGATCGGCCCGACCGGTTCAGGCAAGGTATCGCTCGCGCGCCAGATGGCGCGGAGCGTGCTTGCGCTGGATCTCGGAGATTTCGGGCCGGAGGTCGTCGCCAAGGCAAAGCTCTGCCTGCTCGACTTCCTCTCCTGCGCGGTCGAGGCGGGCCACCATCCCTGGAGCCGACAGGCCGTTGCGATCGCGCAAGGCGGTGGCGGCGCAACGATCATCGGGACGTCGCAACTCTCGTCCCCGGCCGACGCGGCCTTTGCCAACGCCGTGATGGGACATGGTCTCGTGCGGGAAGACATGCATGCGGCGAGCATCGCGCACCACGGCGTCGTGATCTGGCCGACGCTGCTTGCGCTGTCGGAACAGACGCCGCTGCATGGTGCCAGGCTGCTCGCGGCTGCCATCATCGGCTATGAGGCCGGCGCGCGGATCGGACGCGCGCTCCTGACGTCCGATCTCGCGCGCCTCTATCGCCCGACTGGCCTGGTGACGCCTCCGGGCGCGGCGCTCGCGGGAAGTTACGCGCTCGGCCTTTCCGAGGACCAAGCTACCAGCGCCATCGCAATCGCGGCCAATACATCCAGCGGACTGAACGAGTGGCCGCATGCCGGCGGCTCGGACATGTATTTCCATCCGGGTTTTGCCGCCAGCAACGCGATCAAGGCCGTTGGCCTCGCCGCAGCGGGCGCGTTCGGTTCAGAGACAATCCTCGAAGGCGAAGCCGGCCTGTTCGCTGCCTATCGCCGCCAGGCTGCGCCCGACAGCATCGCGCTCTTCCCGGACGGCGGTTGCGAGATCATGGCCGTCTACAACAAGCCGGTCCCAGCCTGCAATTTCGCGCAGACGGCGGCACAAGCCGCGCTTCGCGTCTCGCACGAGCTTTCCAGCACTGAGGAGATCGACCGCGTCGTCATTCGCGCGCCCGACGCCGCCGTTCGCTATCCCGGTTGCGATTCAAAAGGGCCCTATCGCAACGCGCTCCAGGCCAAGATGAGCATTCCGTTCAGCGTCGCGGCGACGCTGGCGGGGGGCGAGATCGAGGAAGCGAATTATGCGGGGCTCGACGATGCCGACATCGTCCGCCTGGTTGGGGTCACGGACCTGAAGGCAGATCCCGGCTTCACCGCCGCCTTCCCCGGCAAGCAGGGCGCGGATGTGACCGTGCATCTGCGCGATGGCCGGACCATTAGGCACGCCCTGCCCGACGTCATCGCCGCAACGCCTTCAGACATTCGCGCACGCTTCCGCGCTGCCGCCAGCCGCGTGCTCGGTGACGATCGCGCACATCGGCTCGAGCAATTCATCGACGACTGCGAACAGCTCGGCAATGCAGGAATCATCGCCGCGCAATGCCGTCTGCACGCAACGGAACGGACTTTGCGACCGGCATCGTAAGAAATGCCGGAGAGTATGGGGGAAACATGGTCGACTTGGAGACCAGTGTAGCATCGTCAGCCGGTGCAGACGCTGCGCGGAGGCGGAGCTGATGGAAGGATTCCTGCAAGCGCTCGCCGCGGGCCTTTTGATCGGCGCAGTGTACGGCCTGATGTGCGTCGGGCTCGGCCTGATCTTTGGCGTCATGCGGGTCATCAACTTCGCCCACGGCGACTTCATGATGCTCGGCATGTACACCGCCTTCTATCTGTTTACTGCGGCCGGCGTGCAGGCGCTGTTCGGCAACGCGGTGGGACCATTCGTCGCCATCCTGCTGGCCGGGCCCGTGCTCGCCGTGTTCGGCTATTTCGTCCACCGC
Source organism: Bradyrhizobium sp. WSM1743 (assembly GCF_000473065.1). Classification (GTDB taxonomy): domain Bacteria; phylum Pseudomonadota; class Alphaproteobacteria; order Rhizobiales; family Xanthobacteraceae; genus Bradyrhizobium. Next base: position 31,807 of record NZ_AXAZ01000044.1, on the reverse strand, counting down.
ACACTGATCTCGCACGTGTCCGGGACGCGCACAGCCTCGCTCGAAGGCGAAGGCCATTACGCCCAACTCATCCTCACGCTCGGCATCGCGCTGATCCTGCAGAATGGCGGACTCATCGTGTTCGGCTCCGTGCTGGCCTCGATCCGCACGCCGCTGTCGAGCTCGGCCTGGGAGATCGGCCCCTTGTTCGACATGAGCATCTTCCTGAACAAGGCGCGCAGCATCGACGCGATCGTTTCGCTGGCGATCATGGTTCTGCTCTCGCTGCTGATCACGCGAACACGGATCGGCAAGTCGCTCCGCGCCGCCGCGGACAACCCGACGGCCGCGACCTATATGGGCATCGACGTCGACCGCGCGCACCGCACCGCCTTCGCGCTCGGCTGCGGCATCACCGCGATCGCCGGTGGCCTCCTCGCCACCAACTATCCCTTCCACCCGTTCGTCGGCCTCGAATACGTCATCGTCATGTATGCTGGCGTCGTGCTCGGCGGCATGGGCAGCATCATCGGTGCCTTCTGGGGCGGCATGACGATCGGCCTCGTGCAGCAGATGTCGACGCTGATCCTGCCGACACAGCTGCAGAACGCCGCGATCTTCGCCGTCTTCCTCCTCATCATCTTCTTCCGCCCGCAAGGCTTCTTCGGGCGCATGGTAGAGAGGACGTGACCATGCTCCGGATGCATTCCTTTCTTCCTCCCCTGCTCTTCACCATCGCCTATGCCGCGCTCTCGCTCGGCGTCACCAATTCCTACTACCAGCTCATCCTGACGCTGGTGCCGGTGTGGGCGGTGTTCGGTCTGTCCTGGAATCTGCTCAGCGGCTACACCGGCCTGATCTCGTTCGGCCACGCCGCGTTCTTCGGTATCGGCGCCTATGCGACTGCGCTCGGCCAGATCTATTTCAACATCTCCCCCTGGCTGCTGATCCCGGTCGCCGCCATGCTCGGCGGCATCGCCGGGCTCCTGATCGGATTTCCGACCTTCCGCCTGCAGGGCCACTACTTCGCCCTCGCGATGCTCGCCTACCCGCTCGCTATCCTCTACGTGTTCGAGTGGCTCGGCTTCCAGGAGGTGACGCTTCCGATCAAGCGCGATGCGCCGATCGCCTATATGCAGTTCGCCGATCCCCACGTTTACACGCTGCTGGGGCTCGCAATCATGCTTGCCACCATCGTGCTGACGCAAGTGATCGAGCGATCCCGCTTCGGCATGGCCTTGCTCGCGATCAAGCAGAACGAGGCTGCGGCCGAGGCAGCCGGGATCAACACTTTGGCCTGGAAACTGCGCGCCATCACGCTGAGCGGTGCAATCGCCGCCGCCATCGGCGGCTTCTACGCGCAAGTGCTGCTCGTCGTGACGCCGCAATCGGTATTCGGCATGCTGGTGTCCGCGCAAGCGCTGACGGTGGCGATGTTCGGCGGCGTCGGCACGGTCTGGGGTCCGGTCATCGGCTCGGTGATCCTGATCCCGCTCGCCGAGATCCTGCACGCCGAGGCCGGCGCGCGCTTCCCTGGCATTCAGGGCGTGATCTTCGGCTTTGCCATCGTCTGCGTCATCCTGCTCGCGCCTGAAGGACTGTTCTGGAAGTTGCGCGATCTCCTGCGCAAGCGGATGGCATCCAAAGCGGCCGCGGCCGACATCCCCGACACCTCGGCCGCCAACGTCACGGCGCTGAAGCCCGCCTCGCGGCAGCGCGCCGCGACCGGCGAGGTCGTGCTCGAGGTGAAGAACCTCTCGCGCTCCTTCGGCGGCCTCAAAGCCGTGCAGGATGTCAGCTTCAAGCTGCACAAGAACGAAATCCTCGGCATCATCGGCCCGAACGGCGCCGGCAAGACCACGCTGTTCAACCTCCTCAACGGCTTCCTGAAGCCGAGCCAGGGCGAGGTGCTGATCGACGGCCGCAACATGTCCGGCCAGCGGCCACACGTGATCTGCGAAGCCGGCATCGGCCGCACTTTCCAGGTGATGCGGCCGTTCCTGCGCATGTCGATCCTCGACAACGTCGTGGTCGGCGCCTATGTACGCGCGCACTCCGACGAGGAGGCGCGCAAGCTTGCCGCCGATGCGGTCGCCCGTGTCGGGCTCTCTGCGGTCGCCGGGCGTGTCGCCGGCGAGCTCTCGACCAAGGAGCTGCGGCTGATGGAGCTTGCCCGCGCGATCGCCGGCCAGCCGCGCATCCTGCTGCTCGACGAGACGCTCGCGGGCCTCGGCCATGGCGAGGCCGACGAGCTCGTCGCCGTCATCCAGCAGCTCGCGCGCGACGGCATGACCATCGCCATCATCGAGCACACGATGCAGGCCATGGTCCGCCTGGTCGACAGCTTTCTCGTGCTCGACCACGGCGCCGTCATCACCGAGGGCCTGCCTGAAGTCGTGACGCGCGACAGCCGCGTGATCGAGGCCTATCTCGGCAAGAAATGGGTGGGCCATGCTGCGAATTGAGCGATTGAGCGCGGGCTATTCCGCCAAGCCCGTCCTGAACGACGTCTCGATCTGTGTCGGCGCGGGCCAGTTCGTTGCGATCGTCGGGCCCAACGGCGCCGGCAAGACCACGCTGTTCAAGACGATCTCCGGCATCGTGAAGCCGAGCGGCGGGGCAATCACGTTCGACGGCTTCGATCTCCTCGCGGTGCCGCCGCCGCAGCGCGCCCATCTCGGTATCGCCCACGTCCCCGAGGGCCGCCAGGTCTTCCCGTCGCTGACGGTGATGGAGAATCTCGAAATGGGTGCGATGACCGAAAGCGGCCGGCGCGACTGGCAGGCCAACATCGAGCGGATCTTCGAGTGGCTGCCGGTGCTGAAGGAGCGCCGCAATCAGTTCGCCGGCACGATGTCAGGCGGCCAGCAGCAAATGCTCGCGATCGGCCGCGGCCTCGCCTCCTCGCCAAAGCTCCTGATGCTGGACGAGCCCTCGATGGGGCTCGCACCGTCGACCGCCGACTTCATCTTCGAACGCCTGATCGAGATCCGCCGGCAGTCGGGGCTGACCATGCTGCTGGTCGAGCAGCGCGTCGCAGAGGCGCTGGAATCCGCCGATCGCGGTTATGTCCTCGAGGCCGGACACGTCGTGCTCGAGGGCAACAACGCCACGCTGCGCGCCGACGACCGCGTGCGGAAGGCCTATCTCGGCATGTGACCAGCACAAGAACAATGAGCAGGGAGGAAACAAGATGAACAAGACATCGAATGGCAATAGATCGAATGGCAAGAGATCGACAGGTTTGACGCGGCGGACCGTGCTGTCCGGCGCCGCCGCCGTCGGCCTCGCCGGCGTGGCACGCGCGCAAGCCCCTGGCGAGATCAAGGTCGGACTGATCGTGCCGCTGTCGGGAATCTACACCCGCCCCGGCCAGGTGATGAAGATGGGCGCAGAGATGGGCATCGAGCACATCAACGCGCAAGGCGGCATCAAGGCGCTCGGCGGCGCCAAACTGAAGCTTGTGGTGATCGATTGCGGCGACACCACCGAGAAGGCCAAGAACGCGGCACAGCGCATGGTGGCGCAGGAGTCCGATCTGGTCGCCGCAACCGGCTCCTATCTCTCCTCCTTCACACTCGCCGTCACCGAGGTGACCGAGCGGGCCGAACTGCCGATGCTGACGCTGTCCTATTCGGACCTGCTGACCGATCGCGGATTCAAATACATCTTCCAGACCGCCGCGACCGCGAGCCGTCAGTCTGAGCTCGGCCTGCCGACGCTGATGAAGCTCGCCGAGAATGCCTCAGGCAAGAAGCCGAAGACCGTGGCGATGCTGATGGACAACACCGCGACCTCGGTCGCCACGGCCAAGGCGCTCAAGGAGAAGCTGTTCGCGCAGGAAGGCCTCCAGCTCGTCGTCGAGGAGGTCTGGACCCCGCCGCTGTCGGATGCGACGCCGCTGATCCAGAAGGTTCGCTCGGCCAAGCCCGATCTGCTGCTGTTCATGCCGAATGCGGTGTCGGACGCCAAGCTCGGGCTGGAGAAGATCAGCGAGTTCGGCCTCGGCCAGGGCAAGATCCCGACCGTGTCCTTCAGCATCACCATCGCCGAGCCGGACATGCTCCAGAGCGTGAGCCCGGAGACCGTGCAAGGCATCATGACCATCGTCGCCAACTGGGGCTCGAAGGGCCACGAGGCTCTGATCGCCGAGCTCAAGACCAAATACAAGGAGCCCTGGATGACGCAGAACGTCATCTCGACCTACGGTGACATGTGGCTGATGAAGGAAGCGCTGGAGAAGGCCGGCAAGGCCGACCGCAACGCGGTCGCGCAGGCCTTCCGCACCATGGATGCAGGCCCGTCGAAATACTATCCGGGCGGCCAGCTCAAATTCGACGAGAAGGGTCGGAGGATCGGCGCCGGCGTCGTCATCGTGCAGTGGCAATCGGGCGTGCCAGTCACCGTTTATCCGCCCGAGCTCGCGCAGGCGCAGCCGTTCTGGCCGAAGAAATCATCATAGAGCCTCGCGCGATTTTTCAGGGAGGAGAATTGTCATGAGCAAGATCACGATCACCCGACGAACGCTGATCGCCGGCGCCTCCGGCTCGCTGATCGCATCCCGCGCCTGGGCGCAGCAACCCTCGGAGGTCAAGGTCGGCCTGCTGGTCCCGATTTCCGGGCTCTATGCTCGTCCGGGAACGGTGATGCGCGAAGGCGCCGAGATGGCGGTCGAACACATCAACGCGCAAGGCGGCATCAAGGCGCTCGGCGGCGCCAAGCTGAAGCTCGTCGTGCTCGATTCCGGCGACACCACCGAGAAGGCCAAGAACGCCGCCCAGCGTATGGTAGCCCAGGAGAGCGACCTGGTCGCGGCAAGCGGCGCCTATCTGTCCTCGTTCACGCTCGCGGTGACCGAGGTCACCGAGCGCGCCAACCTGCCCGTTCTCACCCTCTCCTACTCCGACCTGATCACGGATCGCGGCTTCAAATACGTGTTCCAGACCTCGGCCACGGCGGGCTCCCAGGCACGCCAGGCCTTGCCGCAGATCATCAAGCTGGCGGAGACGGCATCCGGCAAGCGGCCGAAGACGGTCGCGATCCTCACCGACAACACGGCCGCGTCGATCGCCTCGGCGAAATCGATGCGCGAAGGCCTGCTGGCGGAGAACCAGCTGCAGCTGATCGTCGACGAGACGTTCACGCCGCCGCTCGCGGACGCGACGTCGCTGGTGCAGAAGATCCGCTCGGCAAAACCCGATCTGCTTTTCTTCCTGCCGACGGTGATCTCGGACGCCAAGCTGCTGCTCGAGAAGATGAACGAGTTCGGCCTCGGCCAGGGCAAGGTGCCGACCATTTCGTTCGGCATCGCCATCGCCGAACCGGACATGCTTCAGACCGTCAGCCCCGAACTGCTCCAGGGCGTCTTGACCTGCGTTGCGAGCTGGGGCGCCAAGGGCCACGAGGCCCTCATCGCCGAATTGAAGACCCGCTACAAGGAGCCGTGGATGACGCAGAACGCGATCTCCACCTATGGCGACATGTGGGTGATCAAGGACGCGCTGGAGAAGGCCGGCAAGGCCGACCGAGTCGCCGTCGGCGAAGCGCTGCGCTCCATGGATGCCGGTCCCTCGAAATATTACCCGCTGGGCGAGATCAAGTTCGACGAGAAAGGCCGCCGCGTCGGTGCCGGCATGACCATCGTGCAGTGGCAATCCGGCGTGCCAGTGACGGTGTTCCCGCCGGAGCTCGCGCTGGCAAAGCCGTTCTGGCCGAAGAGCTGATCCCGCCCGAACAGGAAACGGAGAACAAGATGGACAAGGCGACCTATGACCGCGGTCTCGAGATCCGCAAAGCCGTGCTCGGCAACGAGTTCGTCGATAAGGCAATCGCATCCGCGGACGACTTCAACCGCCCGATGCAGGACCTCACCACGGAATATTGCTGGGGTTACGTCTGGGGGCGCGAGGGACTGACGCGCAAGACCCGCAGCTTCCTCAACCTGGCAATGCTCTGCGCGCTCAACCGCCCGCATGAGCTGAAGACCCATGTCCGCGGCGCGCTCGCCAACGGCGCGACCCGTGAGGAGATCCGCGAGGTCTTCATGCAGGTCGCGATCTATTGCGGTGTGCCGGCGGGTGTCGATGCGTTCCGGAACGCGAAGGAAGTCTTCGCCGAGCTCGACAAGGCATAACGGAGCATTGCGGCGATGAAGGGCAAATGGGCGCTCGTGACCGGTGCGGCGGCAGGACTTGGCCTCGCCGTGGCAGAAGGCCTGGCCGGCGCGGGCGCCAACATTGTCCTCCACGATCTCGTTGCACCGAAACCGGCCGCAGATGAACTCCGCGCCCGCTTCGGCGTCGAGGCGATCGCAGCCGGCGTCGATCTATCCCGGCGCGAGGCAATCGAGGCCATGATGGCGGACCTTCTCGGCTGCTGCGGCGCCATCGACATCCTCGTCAACAACGCCGTCGTCAGGCATTTCTCTGCGATCGAACAATTCCCGTCCGAGAAATGGGAACAGGCGCTGGCCGTCAACCTTTCGGCGCCATTCCATCTCATCCGACTGGCGCTGCCGGAGATGAAGCAGCGTGGCTGGGGCCGGATCATCAATATGGGCTCGATCTATTCGAGCCGCGCGGTCGAGGACCGCATCGACTACGTCACCACCAAGACGGCAATTCTCGGCATGACCCGCGCCGTGGCCATCGAGACCGCCCGCAGCGGCATCACCTGCAACACGCTCTGCCCCGGCACGCTGCCGACGCCGGCGATCCTGAACAAGATCGCGACGATGGCATCGAGCAGCAATCGCCCGATTGATGACGTGACGCGCGAGTATCTCGGCGAGCGCCAGCCCACGCAGCGCTTCATCGAAATGGATGCCGTCGCGGCCATGGTGGTCTTTCTCTGCGGTCCCGCGACAAATGACATCACCGGCGCCAGCCTGCCGATCGACGGCGGCTGGTCCATCGCATGAGAGCATGAAATGGGAGTGTTGCGATGACTGAAGGATCGGGCCAAACCGTCGTCCTGACCGGCGCTGCGGGCGGCATTGGACGCGCCATTACCAAGGCGCTGCTGGAAAGCGGCCGTCGCGTCGTGCTGGTCGATCGCGACGCCAAGGCTCTTCAGGAACTGGCGGCGACGGCGGGCAGCGCGGTGTTTCCGATCCAGCTCGACGTCAGCGATGCACAGGCCGTGGACCGCCTGCCGGACGCCGTCCCAGCGCATTTCAACCCGGTCGACGTCCTCATCAACAACGCCGGCCACGACATCGGCGGGCGGACGCGTTTCGACGTCGGCTCCGCGGACGACTGGTCCAATATCATCCAGACCAATCTGATCGGCCTGATGCGCGTCACCCGCGCGCTCCTGCCCGACATGGTCCGGCGCAACGCCGGTCATATCGTCAACATCAGCTCCATCAACGCCGTCCGTATTGTCCCTGATATGGCCGCCTACAGCACCAGCAAGGCGGGCGTGCACATGTTCACCGAGACCCTGCGGGGCGAACTGGCGGACACCGCGATCCGGGTCACCGAGCTCCAGCCCGGCCTGACCAGGACCAACATCATCCTGACCCGCTACCGCGGCGACAAGCAGAAGGAAAAGGACTATTTCGACCAGTTCAGGATGGCGCTCGAGCCGGCCGATATCGCCCGTTCGATCGCCTTTGCCCTTGACCAGCCCGCCCACGTTCAAATTGCCGAAATGATGATTCTGCCTGTAAACCGGTACTGAATCATTCCAACCAAGGCCCGGACATGGAAAGACGCCGCGAATTGCAGTCGACACTCCGCATCGATGACGTCCCGACCGTCCGAGCGATGGTGGCGCAAAAGCTGCGCGAGGCGATCATGTCCGGCACGCTGAAGCCGGGCCAGCGTCTGGTCGAGCGCGAGCTCTGCGAGATGATGGGCGTCAGCCGCCCCTCGATCCGGGAAGCGCTGCGTGCCCTCGAGGCCGACGGATTGGTCAATACGGTCCCTCACCGCGGCCCCGTGGTTTCCACGATCAGCCTCGAGGAGGCCCGGCAGCTGTACGCAGCGCGCGCGGTGCTCGAAGGCTTCGCCGGCCGTGAATGCGCCAGGCTTCACGACCCGGAAGTGGCGCGCCGGATCGGCGAAGCCCTGACGCGGCTGAAGGCCGCCGCAGCCAAGCAGGACCTCGTCGGATGCCTGGAAGCCAAGACCGACTTTTACGCGGCGCTGATCGGCGGCTGCCGCAACGCCTTCATCGAGCGCATGCTCAAGCCGCTGCATGACCGGATCCAGCTGCTCCGGATCACCTCGATGTCGCAGCCGAAGCGGATCAACAAGAGCCTGCGCGAGGTCACAGCGATCTGGCGCGCGATCCAGAACGGCGATCCGGATCTCGCCGAGCGCTGCTGCGTCGACCACATCAATGCGGCTGCGGTGGCCGCGCTCGACATGATCGAAAAATCGTCGGCAGCCAAGGAGGCTGTGCCTTCCGACGACTAAAACAACGCCGCCAGGGAGTGTTCGATGACGTATCTCGTACGATCGCTGATCCTGCTTGTCCTGCTCTATCCCTGCGGCGAGGCCATCGCGGACGACTATCCCTCACGCCCGGTCACGATCATCGTCCCCTTCTCCGCCGGCGGTCCCGGCGACGTCATCGCACGTATCCTTGGCAGCGCCATGAGCGCGACGCTGAAGCAGTCCATCGTGATTGAAAATGTCGTCGGCGCGGGCGGCACGCTCGGCACCAATCGCGTCGCCAGGGCAGCACCTGATGGCTACACGCTGCTCCTGATGCATGTCGGCCAGGCCACCGCCCCTGCCCTCTATGCCAAGCTGCCGTTCGATCCGGTCGGGGACTTCGCCATGATCGGGCTCGTCACCGACGTCCCGATGATCCTCGTGGCGCGGCCGAACTTTCCAGCCAAGGATCTCAACGAGCTCATCGCGCAGATCCGCAACGCCGGCGACAAGATCACCTTCGGCAATGTCGGTCTCGGCTCAGCCTCGCAGCTCTGCGGTTTGATGTTCATGAGCGCGACAGATACCAAGCTCACGCCCATCTATTACAAAGGCGGCGGGCCGGCACTGAACGACGTCATCGCCGGCCACATCGACGTCTATTGCGATCCCGCGACGGGACCAACGTCCTATATCCAGTCGAACACGATCAAAGGCTACGCGATCACCAGCAAGAAGCGCGTGGCGACGCTGCCTGGCGTGCCGACCTCGGCTGAAGCCGGCGTTCCCGCCTTCGATGTGACGACGTGGTACGGTCTCTACGCGCCGCGCGGGACGCCCAAACCCGTCGTCGAGCAGCTCGTGAGCGCGCTGCAGGCGGCGTTGAAAGATCCCGCGCTGATCGGCCGCTTTGCCGAGCTCAGCATGGCTCCGGTGGAGCCCGAGCGCGCGACCCCGGAAGCCCTCGAAGCTTTCCTGAAAGCTGAGATCAACAGATGGGAACGGATCATCAAGGCGGCTGGAATCGAGCCGCAGTAGACGCCGCTTGGCGACATCGCGGTTTCCAAGCCGGGTGACGGCGCCGCTACGGCCCTGCACGGGATTTCGCAGCCGGGCGGGCAACATGCCGGCGCGACCACCGGCTGAAGCAACGTCAACCCGAGGAGAGCCGGGAATTGCTTTCACCGGGCGAGGAACGTCGGACCAGCGCTCGAGTTGATTCGGGAGTAGCGCTGGCCGGCGCTTCCAGCGCGCGCGCCTAGGATGATCCCTGAAGCCCGTGCGCGCGCTCATGCCGAAGAAGCGCGCACAACCATCCAGGGGAACCTGGCCATGACCCTTTCACCGGCTGCCGAGCAAGTTCGCGAGAGGACTAATCGCGAGTTGGTCGATCTCCTGCGCGAGGCGGGCGAGCATCTGCCCGCCGCCGAACGGGACGACTTCACCTCGTTCTTCGACCGGTTCGGCGAAGCCAAAATTGTGATGCTCGGCGAAGCCACGCACGGCACATCCGAGTTCTATCGCGCGCGTGCCAGCATCACCCGGCAGTTGATCGAGCATCACGGTTTCAACATCGTCGCGGTCGAGGCCGATTGGCCGGACGCCGCGACGGTCGATCAGCTCGTGCGGCAATTGCCGTTCGAACGGCCGCTCGAGCGGCCGTTCGAACGCTTTCCGAGCTGGATGTGGCGCAACATCGAGGTGAAGCAGTTCGTCGACTACCTGCGCTTCCACAACGATGCCTGTCGCGCGGACCGGAAGGTCCAGTTCCGGGGACTCGACGTCTATAGCCTGAGGAGCTCCATTGCCGCCGTCATCGCCTATCTCGAGCGCGTCGACCCGGAGCGCGCCCGCGCGGCGCGCGAACGCTATTCCTGCCTCACTCCTTGGCAGGCCGACCCCGCCAGCTACGGTCATGCCGTTCTGTCCGGACGGGACACATGCGAGGACGAGGTGGTCACGCAATTGCGCGAGCTATTGGCGCAACGCCTCTCCTATGCGGAACGCGACGGCGAGGCGTTCTTCAACGCCGCGCAGAATGCGCGGATCGTGCGCGCGGCCGAGCAGTACTATCGCATCATGTATCGCGGCTCTACCGAGTCGTGGAACCTGCGCGACCGTCATATGTTCGACACGCTGCAATATCTGATGCAGCAACGAGGGCCGCAGGCCAAGGCGGTGGTCTGGGCCCACAACTCGCACATCGGCAACGCCGCGGCAACTTCCATGGGCTGGGCCGGCGAATTCAACATCGGCGAGCTCGCACGCAACACCTATGGCGACGAGGCCGTGCTGATCGGCTTCGGCACCGATCGCGGTACGGTGGCTGCGGCGACCGATTGGGGCGGCGAGATGGAGATCAAATCGGTTCGGCCCGCGCGCGAGGACAGCTACGAGTACCTGTTCCACCGCACGGGTCTGGCGCGTTCGCTGACCGACTTTCGGCCCCCCGGCCGGGGCGAGCTGCGCGACCGGCTGACCGGCCCGAGGCTCGAGCGCGCCATCGGCGTCGTCTATCGGCCTGAGACGGAGCGCCTCAGCCACTATTTCGAGGCGGTGCTACCCGATCAGTTCGATGCCTTCGTCTGGTTCGAGGAGACCAACGCAGTGACGGCGCTTGCGACACGCGCCGCATCGGGTGCCGCAGAAACGTATCCCTTCGGGTTTTGATCATGGCAAGCGCAAGGGAACAGCTCGGCGAAGTGGTTGTCGGTCCGCACCGTCTCGCCGGCATTCTGGGGCTGCCGCAAGGCGCAACCGGCATCGTGATTTTTGCCCACGGCAGCGGCAGTGGCCGCCTGAGTCCGCGCAACAACCAGGTCGCCGCGGCGCTCCGAGAAGCAGGCTTCGCCACGCTGCTGCTTGATCTGCTCAGCCCGGAGGAGGAGCGCGACCGCGGCAACGTGTTCGATATCCCGCTATTGGCATCGCGACTCACGGAGGCTGCGGACTGGACCCGCAACAGGCCGGAGCTCGCAGCGCTTCCGATCGGATATTTCGGCGCGAGCACCGGTGCTGCGGCCGCGCTGGTCGCGGCTGCGGGCCGGCAGGACGTCGCGGCGGTGGTTTCGCGCGGCGGCCGCCCGGATCTGGCTGGCGAGGCGCTGCACGCCGTCACCGCACCGACCCTGTTGATCGTCGGCGGCGCCGATCTGCCGGTGATCCCGCTCAACCGTTCGGCCTTTGCGGAGCTGTTCTGCGCAAAAGACCTCGTGATCGTGCCGGAGGCGACACACTTGTTTGAAGAGCCTGGTGCACTTGAACGGGTGACGCAACACGCCATCCGCTGGTTCCGCCGGTTTCTGGCATCGCGGCGCTCGGACGGTGTAACCGATGATCATTTTGTTTTTGCCGACCGGCGAGACGCCGGGCGCCGGCTGGCCTCGGCGCTCATGAAGTTCAGAGACAGCGGCGCGATCGTGCTTGCGCTGCCGCGCGGTGGCGTGCCCGTCGCGTTCGAGATTGCGCAAGCGCTGCACGCCCAACTGGACGTCGCGCTGGTGCGCAAGATCGGCGCGCCGGGACACGAGGAACTCGGGCTCGGCGCGGTCGTCGATGGCGCCCACCCGCAGGTCGTGCTCAATGAGGAGATCGTGCGCGAGATCCAGCCGGGCACGGCCTACCTAGAGGCCGAGATCGCCCGCCAGCTCGCCGAAATCGAACGCCGGCGGCGGCTTTATCGCGAGGACGAACCGCCGCCGGAGATTGGCGGGCGCACCACGATCGTCGTCGACGACGGGATCGCGACGGGCGGAACGGTGAAAGCCGCGCTCAGGGCGCTGGCAAGGTCAAAGCCCGGCCATCTCGTACTTGCAGTGCCGGTCGCTCCCCGCGACTCGCTTGCCGATCTCAGCGCGGAGGTGGACGAGATCATCTGTCTCAGCAGCCCCGATCCGTTCTATGCGGTCGGCATGCATTACAGGGATTTCGGCCAAACCTCGGATCAGGAAGTTACTGAACTCCTGCATCGCTCGAAGGCCGCAGGAAGCAAGGCCGCGGGAAGCGCTTGATTGGCGCATCTCCACCGCGAGATTTCAGCGCGATGAGGGGCGGCCAAGCGACGGGCGGCCCAGAGTCACGCCACTCCGGCAGGGCCATCGCCGAATGCGGGCTCGATCAAGAGCTTGGCACCTACCGGACCAGGACGAAAGAGACCTGACCACCGACATTCAGGTCTTCGTCGACGCCCCAGTACCGGTTCGAGGGCCATCACACCGGCCGCGAGCGCCGAGGCCTGGTCGACCACACCTGCGCCGAGATTCCAGTTGCTCTTGAGCACGATGTCGCCGGAATAATTCAGCTCCATGCCCGCGCGCGCGTGGAAGTTCGACTGGCTCGTCAGCGAGCCAAGATCGGCGTAGCCGGCGCTGACGTCGAGGTCGCGCACGAACTCGACCAGCGTGCCGGCGCCGTAATCCGCCAGCACGTTGAGCTTGCCGGCCGAGACCGCCGTGAGATCGAGTTCGGCCTGACCGCTGCCATTGACTGTAACGCCGACGAAGCGCGGATCGGATGCAAGAGCCGCGAGGTCGAAGCGCTTGTAGCCCTCCAGCACGATCTCGCGCGCGCCGTTGATCGCGCCGGCGAAGCTGACATTCACCTTGTCGGCCCCTGGCTGCTCGATGACGGGCGCACGCAGGGTCACCTTGCCGCCCTCGCCGCCCGCCACGTCGATCACGCCGCCCAGCACCCTCAGCACGCCGTTGGAGATTCCCAAGGTGACCCGGCCGGAGCCGAGCCCGTCCACCGAGTCGTTCGCGCCTGCCCGCAGCAGCGCCGTATTCGTCATGGTCAGGCCCTTGCCGCCATAGATCGAGATCGAGCCGCCATAAGTCGCACGCGCGTCGATTGTGCCTGCGATGATCACGCTGCCCTGATCGGCTGCCAACGCGAACTCCTCGGCCGTCGTTGCGCCGTCGACCGTGACGTCGCCGGAGCGAATCCGGAAGCTGCGCGATTTGGTGAAGCCGGCGCCATTCAGGCGCTGGTTCAGCCCGGCGAAATCCGACAACGCGGCGATGTCGAGTGAGAAGGAGCCGCCACGTTTGCCCGCCGCAGCTTTGGCATTGATCGTGCCGTCCAGCGTGACCTGGCCGCTATCCTGCTCGATCGCAAGCGTGCCCGCGCCGCCCCCGATGGGACGCCCTCGGAATCGCGGGCGGAGCCGAGGTCGAGGGTCGCGCCCGCCGCGAACAGCACCGAGCCGCCGTGGGCGCCAAGCGAGATGGTCCCCGCATCGGCATATTCGGACACGTCGAAGAACTTCTTTTCGAAGCCTCCGACGTCGATCCGCGAACCCGCCGCCAGATTGATGTTGCCATTGGTGGCGTTCAGCTTGACCGTTCCGCCCAGAGCGTCAATGCGTCCGGCGAAATCGATGGCGCGGCCGGTGAGTGTCCAGCGGGAGCCGAGGCTGTCCTGATCGCGCGCCGGGCTTGCCGTCCCGTGATCGGCAACCGTGAGGATGCCGGTCGTGGTGATCGATTGCTGGCTACCGCCCCGGCCAGTCAAGACCGGCGCGGACAAGGTCAGCGCCGCGCCGGCGACATCGAGCGAGCCTTTGCCTTCGCCGGCAATGCGCGTCGTTCCCGTCAGCACGATCGTGTCGAAGCCGCGCAGTGCCTTGGCGCCTTCGCCCAGAGCCAGTTCGGTCGCGGTGAGCTTCAGGATGCCATGGCCGGCGCCGACCGGCTCGCTGAACGTGCTCGCCGTATTTTCCAGCACGACCCGATTGCCGTTCACCGCGATCTCGTTGTTGCCGCGGCCGACCAGCCCTGCAGCGTCGAGCGTCACGGCCTGGAGGCCCGACAGGTCCACCGCGCTGTGGAAGTCGATGGTGGAATAGCTGCGCAAGGTCAGGTGCTGGGTCTTGTTGAGCGCGGCGAGCGCCACTGCGTCGAGCACCAGTCCGCTGCCACCGCCGAAGCCGATCTGGCCCGACGCCAGGGACAACGCTGCGCCCGTCAGGCTGGCCTGGGTGACGAGTGCATTCCCCGTCGCGTCGATCAGAAGAGTCTTGCCGCCATTGAGAACGGCTCCGGCGCCGATCTTGACCTGGCCGCCGACGGTCGTATCGACGTTCTTGCGGCGGACCCGCACCGCGTCGCCGTTGGACAAGCGGATCAAGGCGCCCCAGTCGCGATCGGACGCCTGCGGGGCCATGACGAGATCGCCGGCTCCGGTCGGTGCCTCGCCGCGCGCGACGATGACGCTGCCCGCGGAGATGTCGATCGTGTCGCTTGCGGCCAGGATGATCTCCGGCCCGGTCAACGCCGAATTTGCACTGTTGCGCACAACGATGTCGTGGGCCTGCACATCCACGCGCAGACCGCCGACGTCGCCGCTGCGGAACCCACCGACCAGCAGGCTGCCGGCGCCGAAGCCGGACAAGGCAACGGCATCGATGACGAGATAACCATCGGCCCGCAACGTGCCGGCGCTCTGGTCGGCACCCAGGATTGCGATCTTGTTTGCGGCGATATCGACCAGGCCGCCACGGCCGCCCGCTGCGGCCTGGGAGCGCAGCTCGCCCTTCAGAATCAGATCCTGCGTCGCCTTGAACACCACCGAGCCGCCGTCGACCGGCAAACGCGGCGTGACGACTTGCTGACCGGTGAGCCGATACTGTGTCAGCTTGAACGCATCGGAGGCGAAGAAGGTATTGGCGAACGCTTCATTGTACTCGCTGTATTGCCGGAGCACCGAGCCCGACATCACCCGCCACGAGGACGACTGCTGGTCCCGGCTGCCGTCGAGCGCATTGGCCCGATAGCCGGACACGATCGCCGTACCGTCGGCAAGCACCGCGGACGTCCTCGCCTGGCCCGTCGAACCGGCGACCGCCTGGATCGCGTAAGCGCCCGGGAGCATCGCGTAGGAGGCGGGCAGCAGCGTATACCAGCCCGCCGGCAATCCGCTGCCGGCGTCGAGCCAGATGCGGTCGCCAGTGCGGATCGACGCCGAGCTGGGTGCAGTCGCACCGGCGAAAGCCGGCATGACCGCGAACAGGCCCGGAAGCGCCAGCATGTCATGCGAGCCGCCCGGTCCAGGCACGTGCTCCCACGCCATCAAGTCGCCGCCACCCTTGATGTTGACCACCGATCCGGGGGCGAGCTCGACCGTCGGCGCCTCGAGCGTCACGCGCTTTTCCGGCAGGCTGGAGATCGTGGTCGGCAGCGACCCGCTCTTCACCGTCCAGTTTTCGTTGTTGCTGAGAGCACCGTAAGGCAGCACGAGGCCATCGCCGGTCACCGAGGTCACGCTGCCGGCGCCGAGGGTGAGGCGCTGGCCGGCCTTGAGCGTGATCTGGCCGAACGGCGCGCGCAGCGTGCCGTTCTGCTCGATCGTCGGTGCTTGAAGCGTCAGGGTGCCGCCGGCCGACAGCGCCGGGCCGGCAAAGCCGTTCTGCTGCACGATGAGCTTGTCGCTGGCCCTGATCGTCGCGTTGATCTGCGAGGTGGGATAGATTTGGCCGGCCTTCACGATCAGCGTGCCGTCGACATCCAGGAACGCGGACTGGCTGACATCGCTCTGCGTCAGCCGGACGTCGCTCGCCTCGACCACGGTTTGTTCGAAGCCGCGGATGTTCGCCTGCACGATGTCGATCACGGATCCAGCCAGCGTCAGCGTACCCGCGCGCGACGGATTGCTCGGCGCCAGGCTGAACAGCGAGATGTAAGGCGCCGAGAACTTCGAGCCGGCGCCATTGCCGTTGATCAGCGATCCCGTGATCGAGATCGAGCCGCCGAATGCGAGGTCGACACCGTCCAGTCGCGTCGTCGACGGCAGATCGAGATCGGCGAACCCGGCCCCCTGGAGGCTCGAGGTGCGTACGACCAGGCCGGACTGGGCAGCCGCCGTATCGGACAGGACCACGGTCGACAGGGCAGACTCCAACCTCACCTTGCCGCCGCGCGCGCCACTGCCTCCACCCTGGCCCTGCAATTTACCCTGGACCAGTCCGTGCTGGGCTTTGACGGTGATCGAGCCGCCATTGCTGGCGAGGGTGACTGGCGCGAACTGGCGGTCGTCCGACTCGATGTCGAATTCGCCGCTGGCGCCCGCGACGTCAACCAGCGAGCCGGATTCGAGGTTGACCGTGGCGGACTCAAGCGCGACCGAGCCGCCATTGCGGACGACGCCGCTCCGGTGTCCCTTGACATCGATGTCGCCGACTGCCGTACCGCGCGCGACGATCGCGCCGGTATTTTCCACGACGAGCGATCCCGCGCTTGACTTGAGATTGATCGTGCCAGCCAACGCCTCCACCCTGCCGGCAACCCGCAATGTGCCGTTCGAAGCACCGAGCAGGGACAGCGCGATCGTGCCGCCGGTGTCCGTCCGCACCGTCGCCCCCTCGCCGACCGTCACGGACCTGCCGCTGAGCGAGAGCGACGTCGGCTTGAGCGCCAAGCGCTGCGACTGCGGCAACACGGCGAGCGGGCCCATCGCGCTGATCGGCGTGCCCGTGCTGAAGCCCGAGACGTCGACGCCCTTGAGGTCGACGTTGTAGGGGAGCTGGGTGACGGTCACGCCTTCAGGAACCGTGATATCGCCGCCGGTAGAGATCTGAAGCGAGCGGAAGCCCCGGTCCGAGAACAGGGTTTCCGACAGTCGAATCGTGTTGGGGGAGGTCGGCGTGCCGCCGCCGATCTGCAACGACTCCGTGGTGAGATTCATGGCCAGGCTACCGCCGGAGCCAGCCGCATAAGCGCGCATGTCGGCGTTTGCCAACTCCGTCACATCGGTGGTGTTGAGCGTGATCGTGCCGGCGTCGCCGAATTTTACTTGCGGCTTGCCGTTGCGCAGCCGATACCAGCCGCCGCCGGATACATCGAGCACGACACCCGGCTGATAGTGGGCCTGGTCGAGCGCGATGCTGCCGCCGTTGACGACCGGCGGCAGCGCCGAGGCGGCGCCCTTCACCTGGTTCACCCATTGGCCACTGACGTCGATGGCTGCACCGGCTCCGAACGAGACGTTTTCCGCGCCCAGGAGGTTGACGGTGCCGCCGGGAGCACGAATCACGCCGTCGATCTTGAAATCCTGGCTGTATGCAACGGTAGAATTGGCCTTGATCGAAAACGTGCTGCCGGGCGCCAGCTCGAGCGTCGTACCCTTCTCGATCGTGACGTTATTGGAAACGTAGAGCTCGATCGTATTCAGCCCGGCATCTGCAAGCACGTCGGAGTCGAGATAGGTCGTCCGCAACCGGAACGAATCCTGATTGCCGGGAGTGCCCGAATACCAGGTGGACGGGAGCGACGAACTGGCCGTAAAACTCGTCGGCAGCTGCGTCGGATCCTTGGAGATCACGAGCTTGCCGAGCAGCCACAGCCGGTCTTCGTCGCCGCTGCCGCCGAACGTCAGCGAGCCGGCCTTGGCAGTCTTACCGCTTGCGGACTGACGCTCGCCTACGATCACGCCGCCCCAATAGCCGCCCTCCAACGCAACGCCTTCGGTAGCGTAGAACTGGATGGCACCGGCATCGCGTCCTTCGGTAAAGCCACGCTCGAAGTGGCTCGCTGACCACGGCGTGCTCCAGGAATCCGATTTGCCCCAGTTGCTGTGCGTGCGAGTGAACCCGCCGGCGAAGCCCACATAGACCCTATCCGGCGTTGCCAAGGCGATGTCGTAAATCTTGCCATCAGCGCCGAGCAGCTTCGTCGAGCTGACCATGCCGTCTTGATAGCGAAACGAACCGCCCGAGACATCGAGCAGCGAGCCCTGACGGGTAATGATCGAGCCGGCCGATTTGAGCGTGATATTGCCGCCGATGGTCGACAGTTCGGCGAGAGTGGTCTTGCTATTGCCGATCCAGGCCGAGACGTCGCCCAGCGGCGTCCCGATCCATTCACCCGCCGCGCCTCCCCAGCTCACGCCGGCCATGGGACCATCGGCGAAGACACCGCTGGCGCTGCGATCGATGATGATCTTCTGCCCCCGCAGCCAGGAATTCCGCAGCAGCGGAGAATCGCGCAGCTCGTTGATGCGCAATTCGGCCTGCACGAACCTTCGCGACATGGGAATGAGGACATCCTGCACGCCGGCGGCGCTGACATAGGCGTCCTCGCCGATATAGATCCGGCTGCCGTCGCGAATAGGCGTCTCGCCGTTGATCGGCTCCTCGGTGGGCGCGGGCGAAGTGCTGGCCACGATGCTGACGGTGCCGGCGGGAACGAGGATATTCGCCTGCGCCCCAATATCGATCAGGTTGCCGCGCAGTTCGACGCGCCCCGGCTTGTAGCGGGTGCCCTTCGCCGTCTCCTCGATCTCGCTCGTGTCGGTGGCGTCAGGCAGAACGGCGGTGACGCTGCCCGGCGACAGATGCAGGTCACCCGTCTTCCAATACACGAGTTGGGCGTCCAGGCTGCCGCTCGATGCCATCATGCCGTGGCTGTAGGCATCGAGCCGGATCGATCCTTCGCGGTTGTTGAGCGCGGTTGCGGCCAGCATCACGCCGCCCTGGAAGATCTCACGCCCCATCGCGGTGATGTTGCCGCGATCGGACTGCACGACGCCGGTGTTCACGATCTTGTAGCCGACCGATGCGGCGCGCGCGTACATCTCGGGAAGCAGGATGTCGCGAACGCTCTCGCCCCAGGGCCTCTCCAAATAGAGGTTCGAACCGGCGATCGCACCCATCAGATGGTTGTAGTTGAACAGCCAGGGCATCGGGGCCGTCACCGCGACGTCCACACCGCGCACGTCGCCCGGATTGGTCCTCAGATAAACCTGTTCACCGGCGGCCATGATGATCTGACCGTCGGGGACGCTGATTTGGCCGGCGTTCGAGACGATCGGCGCGAACAGCATCGCCTTGCCGCCGGTCCTCGCGCTGATCTGAGCTCCAGTCTGGATGGTGACGTCACCCGGAACGCCATCCGGCGTGAACCGCGCGGGCTGGCTTGGATCCGTGGCCGGCTTTTGCGTATCGGCCAGCCGCGGATTGTATTCGCCGAACGTCGGCAAGTGCATATCGTTGGTGAGCACGATGGAGGTATTGATCCCGGCCAGGAACTGCGCGTTCGACAAGGCGACGGAAGAGGCCACGAGGGTGCCGACATCGACCTGGCTGGAGCCGCCGAAGATGATGCCGTTCTTGTTGATGATGTAGACCTGTCCCTCGCTCCTGATGGTGCCGAGGATCTGGCTGGGAACGAGGCTGGGGTCGAGCACGCGGTTGAGCGCGATCCAGTTGGCGGCGCCACCGCCCCCGGCGGACTGGTTGAAATACAAGTCGGTCTCGCGTCCGACATTGAACTTGTTCCAGGTCAGGATTGCTTTCTGCTGGTTCTGCACGACCTCGACCTGGACCCGGCCATTCGAGCCGGTCGATTGGGTCGGCAGAGCGGCGCCGGTCCAGGCAGGCTGCCCGTCGATCACCGCGGTCGGATTGCTGGTCGGATTGAGGCCTCCGGGGGCAAGTCCGTTCGGCACATTCGGAAGCAGCTTGCCGGGATGATTCTTGTCCAGACCCAGATTAGCCGGACCGAGCAGTGCGCCGGCCCTCGCTGCCGCCTGCACGTCGCGCATCGCCTGAAGCGAGGCGTTAATTCGGCTCATCGCCTGTGCCGATGCGATCGCCCCCGCCTGCCCCGCCGCGTTGGTCGTCACGGCGACGTTTGCCACGGGGCTCGCGCTTCCGCCGCCCAAGTTGCGCGCGTCGGCAGCAGCCGATCCCACCAGCAACGCAGCTACGCTGGCACCGCTGAGGAACATCGCGTGTCTGACGGACCGGAACGAGCGAAAACGGACGGTGCGGTGGGACAAGACGGCATTCCTTCTGGCAGCGCAGCTAGACCCAATGAAGGGTCGCCTCTCGTCACCCCGAGCGATGACGATCTAGCTCTAAGACGGAAGCCTGTAGGCGAACGCGCACGATTTCTGTGTGAAAGTTTCTTGTCAGCGGATGTCAGCCCAACAGAACCAGACCGCCCGGCAGCTTGCGGGCCCTGACATCAAGAGCCTGCTCGAGACGCACGAGGATTTCCTCCATCTGGTCGATGCGGAAGCGGCCACTGACCGGCCTCTGCGCGAGGCTCGCATTGACAAGGACAATCCGGCCGGCGCGATAGCGATTGACCTCTTCCACGACGTCCGCGAGCGGGGTAGCCCGGAACAGCACGATTCCGCGCTGCCATGCGGATTCCGCCTCCGCGTCGATTGCGACAACCCGGCTGACCCCATTGGCATCGTAACGCACGCTCTGAGCGGGCCCGAGGATGGCAGAATCGTCGTTGCGCTTGATGCGCACCTCGCCATCGAAACAGGCGACACTCACTACCGCGCCAGCCGGACCATTCATGCGACGTACGTCGAATCGTGCATGGCTGCCGATCGAACGCCCGTCCGCGGCCAACACGACGAGCGGGCGAACGCTCTCGACCATTTCGAACAGCGCCTGCCCTGCAAGCAGCTCCAGGCGATCACCCTCCCCGTCAGCCGGATGGACCGCGATGCTCGTCTGCGTATTCAACCGGACCGAGACGTTCTCTGCCGGCCTGACCTGCCGCTGTTCGCCGACGGCCGTTCTGTAGTCGGCATTCAGTTCGCGAAGGGACGGCCATAGGCCGAGCGGCGGGTTCGCAACAGCAACACAGGCGGCCGCGGCGGCGGCCAGCCCGCCACCGAGAACGAGGCGGCGGTCGAGTACCGGGCGTGACGTCTGCCGGACCGGCAACGCCTCGAATTGGCTTCGGGGGATGCTCGCGCCGGCCCGGCGGATATCGCGCCATACCCCGCTCGCCGTGGCGAAGGCAGCCGCATGCTCCGGGCTCGCGGTACACCATCGTTGCAAGGTCTCGGCATCGGCTGACGTCGCATCTCCGGAATCGATGCGCTGGACCCACGCGATTGCCTCGCGTTGCAGCAGATCGAGCCTTTGTATCTGTCCTTGAGTCATGGAGTCATTCAGCCAGATCATGGTCGCGATCACCGCGTCGCGGCGACAGGTCTCGATTCAATGACGAATTTCGCCGGTCCGGTGCGCAATCCGTCTCTCTCATTTGCCTTTGCCGCGCCAGACAATACTCATGGGCGAGTTGCAGCTCCTTTGAGACGAGGCGCAAGGATACGCCAAGCCGATCCGCAATCTCCTGCCGCGCCATGTTGTCGACCCTGGCCGCGAGCAGGATGGTGCGACGGCGCGGCGGCAGCTCGGCGAGTATGGTGACCATCGCGTCCAGATCCGATCGTGCCTCCGCGACTTCCGCGGGACCAGGCGTCTCGTCGGCGACCTCGAGCAGATGCTCTATGTCGACCTTCGTCAAACGGCGCTTCTCAGCGCGACGACGGTCATGTGCCACGTTGAAGAGCATGCGCAGCAGGTAGCTGACCGGATTGTGCAAGGTGCCGATCGTCGTGTCCGTGCGGGCCAGGCGCAGCCAGGTGTCGTGCAGGACGTCGCCCGCCATCTCGGACGACCCCAGTCGGCGGGTCAACCCCCGCTTCAGATCGTCATATCGGTCGAGCAGCAGGCGGCGCAGCATCGCCACGGAGGCTTCGGTCACCGCACGCCTCCGGCCGCCTTCGGCAGGGCCGTCACACCACAACTCATTGTGACGCCGGAAGCCTGCGGCAGGACCACGATCAGTACCGGCTGTGCAAAGCCCGGGGGCACCGGGGCACCCACACTGAAATGTCGAAGTGCATTGTCGATATCGCGGTCGAGCTCGGCCGTGCCAGCCGATCCAAGTCGTTCGAACCTGGCTACGGTCCCCGATGGCGCGATCCAAACCAGAGCCGCGATGCGATAGCTTCCCGGCCGCGCCTCGTTGGTCGGCACAGAGCATCGCGCAACCTCGCCTGAACGACACCATAATATTGGCGCGTGAGAGCGGCAGCACTGCCTTCCGGCGGTCCGGGGGCTACTGGCGCCGGAACCAGAACGAACGAATTGTCTTTCAAGAAGCGGGCGGCAAGACCGGTGCCCGCAAGCAGCAGCTGTAGCGCCACCTCCGGCTCAAAGCTGCCTTTGACGGCTTCAGAGCTGCGGCCCTGCGCAAGTGCCGGATTGTAGAGGACTTCGCGGCCAGTCGCATCGCCATATCGATCGAGTGCGGAGGCGAGCGGCTGGGCCGGAATGTCGAACGACATCGGCACGGACATTTCTGAGTTCGCGCGCGTCGACCCAATGATTGCGCCGCTGGGCTCCGCTTCGGCTGCAACGGCCGCAAACATCAAACACACAGCCAGATACGGCACGCGACGTGACACCGATCAATTGCTCCGGCAAGCCATCAGCATCGCGAGAGGCGAATGACGACCGTCCCGAACCCTGGCCTGGATGCCACAAGAAGCACGTAGTCTACGAACGTTCCTTGACATCAATATGTCACTGGTGGCTTGCAAGAGTCTCACATGACACTGGCGATCAATTTTGAGCGTTCTTGCCGCGAGTATGCGCTTGTCACTTATGCGACATGCGCGTGAGGAGCAGCCACTCGGTGCGAAAGACGCAGGACAAGCCTCGCTGGCCATCGGTTTCGTCCGGGGTGATCGAGTTGGATTGAGGCGCAGCCCGTCGCGCGCAGGGCCGCCGACCCCAAAGTGCTTCGCCGCGCGCGGTAAAGGCGGTCCAAGGACCCTTGGTGCGCTCGGAGGGCGGGCCTTTCCAGCTGATTTTCAGCAGCTTAGCCGGAGCTCACCCAAGGTTAGGGTGCCTTGTCGCGCCGGCGGCGCATTTAGCGGGAAATTTTTATGTCGCGGTCGCGCGCCACTCCCCCGACTCTGCGCCGAAGCGGACTCGCCACGGTATTGCGTCGTCACGGCCCAATCACCAGATGAACTCCGGGACGCAGGCACTCGTCACTCCAGGAGGGAGAGCGTGGCCAGCAGAAGGGCAAGCGAAGAGCTCCCCGTGATCGCGCGCTTCGAGGTGCGCCGCCGCAATTACCTTGCGCCAGACGGCTCGGCAAACCGACTGCTCCCCGCCTTCGCCACCGATTCCAAGCTACTTTTCGCACTGTATCGCGCCATGGTGCTGCTACGGCAGTTTGACCGAAAGGCCGTCGCATTGCAGCGCACTGGCCGCCTCGGGACGTATGCGGTCTCGCTCGGGCAGGAAGCAGTCTCGGTCGGGATTGCAAGTGCGATGCAAGAAGAAGACGTGCTGGTCCCCTCGTATCGCGACAATGGCGCCCTGATTTGGCGTGGCGTCAAGTTGGAGGAAATTCTGTTGTTTTGGGGTGGGGACGAACGCGGCAATGACTTCTCGGGGCCGGTGCATGATTTCCCGTTTTGCGTTCCCGTCGGATCTCAGGCGCCGCATGCCGCCGGCGTCGCCTATGCCTTCAAGCTGCGCAAAGAGCGGCGTGTCGCCGTGTGCATGTTCGGCGACGGCGCCACCTCGAAAGGCGACGTCTACGAAGCGATGAATTTCGCCGGCACGCACAAATTGCCGATTGTATTCGTCGCCACCAACAATCAATGGGCCATATCGGTGCCGTTGCGGCTGCAGACCGGGTCAGAAACGCTGGCGCAAAAGGCCATCGCCGCGGGCTTCACCGGTGAGCAGGTCGATGGGAATGACGTGGTGGCGCTACGCGCTGCGGCTGCAGAGGCCATGGCCGCGGCCCGCGAGGGCAAAGGCCCTCGCTTCATCGAGGCGGTCACCTATCGGCTCGGCGATCATACGACCTCCGATGACGCATCCCGCTATCGTTCGGCGGAAGACGTCCAGGCTCATTGGAAGGAAGAGCCGGTTGCGCGGCTCAGGTCTTATCTTGTTCGCCAAAAAATGTGGAGCAAGGCAGACGAGGAGCAGCTGGCGGCCGAGTGCCATGAGCGTATCGAGGCGGCGGTCGAGCGCTATCTGGCGACAGAGCCACGCCGTCCCGAGACGATGTTCGATCACCTCTACGCCGACCTGCCCGAGGCCTACGTCGCGCAACGTCGTGAACTCTCGGGAGAGCATGATGGCTGAGATAACGCTGGTGGAAGCCATCAACCTGGCACTCGGACGCGCGATGGAGGATGACCCGAGCGTGGTGGTTCTCGGAGAGGATATCGGTGTCGACGGCGGCGTCTTCCGCGCCACCGTGGGCCTGCAGAAGCGCTTTGGACCGGAGCGCGTTCTGGATACGCCGCTTGCCGAGCTTCTCATTAGCGGTCTTTGCGTCGGCATGGCGGCGCAGGGGCTCAAACCCGTCGGCGAGATCCAGTTTATGGGATTTATTTATCCCTGCCTGGATCAGCTGGTGAACCATGCATCGAGAATTCGCAATCGCACCCAGGGACGCCTCACCTGCCCAATGGTTCTGCGCACGCCGCATGGAGCCGGCATTCGCGCGCCCGAGCATCATTCCGAGAGCACCGAGGCGATGCTCGCCCATATTCCCGGCCTGCGAGTTGTCACGCCTTCCTCGCCCGAACGCGCCTATGGTCTTCTCCTCGCCGCGATCCGCGATCCGGACCCGGTGGTGTTTCTGGAGCCGACACGCCTGTACCGTGCGGCGAAAGGCGAGGTGGAGGACAATGGCGAAGCCTTGCCGCTGGATCGTGCCTTTGTCTTGCGGGAAGGCCGCGACGTCACATTGATCAGTTGGGGCGCGGTGTTGAAGGAGACCATCGCCGCGGCCGATGCGCTCTCCGCCGAGGGCATCGCTGCAGAGGTCATCGATCTTGCCACCCTGAAGCCATATGATGAAAGCACCGTGCTCAGTTCGGTCGTCAAGACCGGGCGTTGCGTCATTGTGCACGAAGCGGCGCGCACCGGCGGATTTGGAGCCGAGATCGCCGCGACGATCGCCGAGCATGCCCTGTCCTCGCTGCTCGCGCCGGTGATGCGTGTCAGCGGCTACGACACCGTCATTCCGATGGCACGCCTCGAGCAGCACTATATGCCTTCTGTTGAACGCATCACGACCGCTACACGCAAAGCGTGCCAATTCAGCTAATCTCGACGGACGTTGTCCCATGCGCCAGTTCGTGCTGCCGGACCTCGGAGAAGGCCTTGAAGAGGCGGAGATCGTCACCTGGCATGTCACCGAGGGCGATCACGTCGTCACCGATCAGCCGCTCCTCTCCGTGGAAACCGACAAGGCGGTCGTTGAGATCCCATCGCCGTCGAGCGGACGCATCGAGCACCTGTTCGGCAACAAGGGAGACATCGTGAAGGTCGGCGCGCCGCTCGTCGAGTTTGCCGAGGGCGCCGAGCAGGACACCGGCACGATTGTCGGCGAACTCGGCAGGGACGAACATCCGCCAGCCGCAGGAATTTCTGTCGAGCGACCGACCGGGCAGCCTCATGTGTTTCCGGCTGTGCGCGCACTCGCGCGCAAGCTCGATGTCGATCTCGAGACCGTGGAGGCCACGGGGCCCGGCGGCACGATCACGCGGGCCGACGTCGAACGGGCCGCGAAGAGCACGTCCGAATCCGGCTTCGCCGAGCCCATGCGCGGCATGCGACGCGCGATGGCCCAACGCATGACGGCAGCCCATGCGCAAATCGTCCCCGCCACCGTGACGGATGAAGCCGACATCGACGACTGGCCGACGGGCGAGGACGTGACAATCCGCCTGGTGCGGGCCATCGCCGTCGCCTGCAAGGCACAACCCGCGCTCAATGCCTGGTACAATTCCACCACGGGAGAGCGTCGCCTGATTGCGCGCGTCGATCTCGGGATTGCCGTCGATACAGAGGGCGGACTTATCGTCCCCGTGTTGCGCAACGTCGCAGAGCGCAGCGTGCCGGACTTGCGCGGCGGTCTCGACCGCCTGCGGGCTGACGCGATCGCCCGCTCGATTCCCCCGGAAGAGCTGCGCGGCGCGACCATTACGCTTTCGAATTTCGGAATGATCGGAGGCCGGTTTGCCAATCTGATCATCGTGCCGCCGCAAGCGGCCATCATCGGAGCGGGGCGGATTTCCCCGCGGGCGGTGGCGCATCGGGGCCAGCCCGCCGTGAGGCGTATGCTGCCGTTGTCGCTTACCTTTGACCATCGCATCGTGACCGGGGGCGAAGCCGCTCGCTTCCTGGTCGCATTCAAGTCGGATCTTGAGCTAATGTCGTGAAAATCGACCATGGCATCGAGCTCAGCCACGGCCCGAGCGCCATGAGCGCTCCGCCACGCGGTTTTGACGTCCCGGATGTGGCACGGCGCCGTCCGCCTTCGCCACAGCATTCGGGTTCCCAGATTGGGAGAGTGCCGTGCGAACGGGCGGCTGTCTTGGCCGTAGGCACGCCTCGTCAAAAGACGTATAATTCCAAGCCTCCTTCGCGCAAATCGACCAACCTGCCGTGGAGGCGGTCATGAAATACGTGTTGCTCGGAAATCTGAGCCCGGAGTGGGCAAGCAAGCAGTCGGAGCGAGTTGGCAAGGCCAAGGCGAAGCTCGACAAACTTGGCATCAAGATCGAGTCGATCCACTACACGCAGGGCTACTACGATTTCGTCGACGTCGTCGATGCCCCGAAGCCGGAGGCGGTCCTTGCGTTTTCCGTCTGGTACTCCAACCAGGGTCTGGGCCGGATCCAAAGCATGCCAGCCTTTGAAGCAAAAACCTTTGAAGCGGCGGTTAAGGACGCCACGGGCTGAGATCGGATGGAAAGTCGATCGTGCGCGGAGTGAAGCCACCCGCGAGTGGCACTGAGGATCGCTGTTCGAGTGTCTCATCGCTGAGCCATAGGACAATCACTCACAGTGGCTCGCTGGGCGGAGCCTTTAGGCTTCAGCACGCGCCTTGAAATTCGGGAACCCGCCGTGTTAGACAAAAGTGCATTTTGTCGAACATGGGCAATTGCCATGACAAAGGGATCAGCGGGTAAATCGCCAACCCGCCAGGGCAAGCGAGCGGCAGGCGCGGCGAAAGGCGGCTTCGGGCAGAAGTCTTCTCATCGGAAGGCCACGACGGGCCGGTTTGTCGTGAGCAAGGCGCGATTCGAGGCGGTTATGCACGCGGCGGAAAAGTCGGGCCTCCTGAACGAAAAAGGCGGCCGTATCGGCGGCAGGGTGAGCGCAGCATTGGTGAGGCAGGCCAAACGGCAGACGGGCATCGAGACGGATACAGACTTGATCGAGTTTGCTCTAGCGACGGTCGCGCTTGAAGACAACTTCGCGGACGCGTTCAAGGAGTCTCGCGCCCAGGTCGACCCGAAGCTGAAGCTTGGTTTTTAAGGTGGCGGAGTTTGATTTCGACGCTGCCCAGCGGTGGGCGCGCTTCGATCCGCAAAGAACTCTGGCACGACGAAGTGACAACGACCTGCCGTTCGTCAATCCGAGCTCAATCGGCGGACAAGGGCTCCTGCTTGATACTTCCGTATACATCGATCAGATGCAAGGCCGCTCGCCAAAAATCCTGGACGATCTGATCACGCAGCGACAGGTCAATCATTCGACTGTCGCCATCCAGGAACTGATGCGCACGGTCGGCGTATTGGATCCATCCGACACGCGAACCGCCACTGTCATTGAGGTGATTGGCAAGCAGATCAGAGCAATGCCACCACATCGAATTTTTGCGCCGGACACCGAGGTTCTCGGACGTGCTGCGCTGTTGTCGGGGATACTCTGCCGCCTCCAAGGCTACGAGAAGGATGGCAAGCTTCGCGCGCTACAGGATTGCGCGGTATTCCTTCAAGCGCAAAAGCTAGGCCTGGTTGTTCTGACCGCGAACGTCGGCGACTACGATATTCTACTCCAGCTCATTCGAACAGGACGCGCGCTGTTCTATCGTTCGAAATGAAGTCATATTGGACTAGATCGGCCTGGAGCCGTGAAGGTTGGCTGGCTTCCGCCACGCACATGCGAAACACCGTCGTTGTGCATAGCAATGCGTCTTGGCCCAACCGCGACCTCTTCACAACGAGTTGATCTCTGCGAGTGGGAAGCTGACCTCAGGTCGCCGTTGTCAAAACGCGATAGGGCAACGTCTCGCGGATGAGGCATGTCGCGCCTCGTGGAATTGATAAGCACATGACCGGCCATGGTTCAGGATTTCGTTTCGGCTTGGAAGCAGAGTTTCTGCTGGTTGAAGCCGTTTCGTGCCGTCCTCTGTGGCATCCCGAACTTCGATTCGAGGAGCTCAATCTCGCTCTGGAAGCGATTGGCGTCAGCGATTTCGATCAAGAGGGCTTGGACCTCATCCCGCTTCACCGCAAGAGAATGCCGTTCGTGGTCGAAGGCTATCAGCTTCCCGGCCCGGATTTGAAGCCAACGGCTTTGTTGCCAAAGGGCGTCGAAATTCGGACTCCGATCTGCACCTCGGTTGAGGAGTGCGTTGCCACGTTCGCCACGCTTCACGGCCGGATGCAACGATCTTTGTCGGAGCGCGGATACCGCGCCGCAACGCTCTCCTTTCATCCGATCGAGGACCATTTCGAAGGTCCGCAGAACAAGCGCCGTTACGACCATTGGCAATGGGCCATGGAGGCGATGACGACTTACGGCCCGGACATCAATGTCAGCGTTCCGCCTGACGTGGCGGCACAACTGGACCTGCACGAACTCCATGCCAAGGTGAATTATTACGCCCCTGCCCTCACCGCCCTCACCGTTGCCTCGCCGTTATATCGTGGTGATCTTTGGCGCATCCGCGGTAACGTCGGAAAATCTGTCCGCACCTATCACCGCAGCACCATTGCACCGGCTATTTCCATTCATCCAAAGGAAAACCTGCGTCTCGAATTCAAACCGCTCGAAATGACGTCATATCTTCTCGACTATCAGGCGTACTTTCTGCTGTGGCTTGCCTTGATCCTCGACGAGAGATCTTGGGCCGCGCGACGGAGCAAACCCGGATCTACGACATGGGACAGGTTGCCCGATTTGGCCTCCAAGCAGAAGGCGCCCGGGAGCGCGCGCATGAAGTCCTGTCAACGGCGCCGAGCGCGCTGGACCATTGGGGTTTCGATTGCCGGCCGCTCGATCATTTTCGTGCCAGGCTGGAGACCGGACGAGTCCCCGCCGATGACATCATCGATCTCTTCGAGCGCGAGCAATCCATACCGAACGTATTGCGTGATCTCCTCGATCTACGATAACGCGATCACTTTTCGGAGGCGATCCGATCCAGGCGCAATCGGTGCCGATGATCAGTTAGCAAACGTCCGCCGCCGATGACTGCCGCAAGCGTGCCCAAACCCGTTCCGCCTGCAATCAGAAACATGATCAGTAGCTGGTATTTGACGGCATCGACGGGCTCGACGCCCGCGAGGATCTGGCCGGTCATCATCCCTGGTAGAGAGACCAGGCCAATTGCAGCCATGCCGTTGATGGTCGGCATGAAGCCGCTTCGCAGTGCATCGCGGATCACCGGGAGGAGCGCCTGATAGCGCGTACCTCCCAACGCGAGGCAAGCTTCCACCGCAGCTCGCTCGCGCATCACCCCATTTACCAGTACATCCAAGCCCAGGCTCACTCCAGTCATGGTGTTGCCCAGGATCATTCCCAGGAGCGGCAGCGCGTAGCGCGGATGATACCAGGGCTCAGGACGAAGTTGCGAGAGCAGCGAAAACGTCGTGACGGTACCGGCGGCGAGCAAGGTGCAGCCTGCCCCCAAGCCGTAGGTCCAAAGACCCTCCAGCCGTCGCTTCTGACGGGCGACGATTTCTCGCGATGCGAACAAGACCATGATGAAGGCGGCGAGTGCCGTCCAGAACGGAGAGACCGCGGCAAACAGAAACGTCAGCACATATCCAACGAGTATGAGCTGGATCACCATTCGCATGCTCGCGAGGGCAAGCTGCCGCTCAAGCTTCAGGTGCAGCGCGAGCGAGAGCGCGCCATTCATGACAACAAGGAGCGCAGGCAATATGAGATCGCTGTAAGCCAGCTGGATGTAACTCAACGCGAGTGCTCCTCGATCTGGCCGCCGCTCGCCATCACCAACAGACGAGATCCGACGCGACGAGCCTGACCACTGTTGTGAGTGCTCCATAGGACGCTTGTGCCAGCAAACACGCGCTCGGCAACCAGGGCCTCCACGGATGCGGTCGATGCCGCGTCAAGCGCCGAGGTGGGCTCGTCCAACAGAAGCACCCGCGACTGCAGCAACAGAGCCCGTACGAGGCCAAGGCGCTGCTTTTCGCCGGTAGAAAGTCTCCGGATCGGCCAGGTTCCGCAACTCGCTGGCAGCCCCAACCGATCCACCAACGGAGCGGCCAGATCCCAGTCGGTAAAGTGCTCCTGCACCGTGTCAGCCCACCAGCCAGGTTCGGCAGCTACATAGGTCACCTGCCTGCGCCAAACAGGGGCCGACATCGTTTCCCGCGACATCCCATCCAACGCAACGGAACCCTCATTTGGATCAAGATCGGCAATGGCGCGGAGCAGCAAGCTCTTGCCGACGCCCGATGGGCCTTGCAGTGCAATACATTCTCCATCCGCGAGTTCGAAAGAGACCGAGACATGCAAGCGCTTCAGCGCGCTGACGATGAGCATATGATCTTTGACCCTTGGCACATCTTGCAGTGATCTACGTTATCTAAATGGGGATGTGCAGTCTCCCCGTTAGACGGTTCCGTCCAAGCACTGACCAATGCTCGGTTGCCGAGGTGGTGGCGCATGGATCGACCCATATTCCCTCATCTGCTTCAGCATAGATCGCGCCACGCGCAGCCATCGGCGGTTCGTGAGATTGGGCGCGAACAGCACGGTATCGGCGCGGTCGCCTGCCTCTTCCCTCGTCTGGGCGCGCCGATGTACACCCACGAGAAGGTCACGCTTTCCGCGGTGGCTGAGAGCATCGCGCGGCTAAAAGGCTGTCGATTTGTGGGTGAATACGACCCGAAGGCGCATATGGCCGCTGGTCTTTTCTTTGTTCCCAGTGACACGCTCATGCTCGAGGAGGCGCGGGATCTCGGAATTCAGTCTCCGCATCAACTCTACGGCGCCGTGGTGCCTCAGGACGAAAGCCATCACGCATCCCCTTGTCGCCAAGCATGCGGCCCGGCCGCGCGGCTGGTCATTTGCCTTCGGAGACGGTGTCCGTGATGCGGCTCTGCCGGGCTACACTGCGTTTGACGCCGGCGGTGCCAGGCTGGCGGTCAAGCGGCTATTGGCGCTAGGGCCGGTTCGCGTGAAGGAGCCGTTGGGCGACGGCGGTCATGGACAGACGGTCATCACGAACATTGATGAACTGGAAGCTTACTTGGAGAAATTCCCGCCAGACAAACTGGCATCTCACGGCCTGTCGCTCGAGGTCAATCTGCGTCAAGTCGTGACCCGATGTATGGTCCGGCCGCGCGTTGCAAGCGGTTTCGTCAACCTGGCAGATGCGGTCTTGCATCAATGTATCCGGCCTCTGATTGGAGCGTGTTGGGCTCCGGGCCATCATGGATATCAGCGCGCATTCGAGCTGATTAGCGGACAGGCCTCGAGCGGGCCATTCGGGTCACCAGTGTTCGCATGCGCCGGGAAGACCGTCCTCCATGGTCGTCTCATCCTCTCGCAGACCTCGGCGGGTAAGGGATGTTGGTTACGTCATCGATGGGCTCCTCACTTC
>NZ_AXAZ01000043.1 GCF_000473065.1 Bradyrhizobium sp. WSM1743 | reverse complement strand
AAGCCCTACTTGCTGGCACACCTCTTGATCATCCTGCTGCTCGAGCCGCTTGCCCGCGACTTCGAGGACTCTCCCCGCTGGATGCAGGCCGCCTGACGGCACCTGGCGCTTGGCGTGTTTTGCAACAACTCGTTGCATCCTTGCTACAAGCGATCATTCCACAACCAACCATCCGTTGCTTCCGCCGCAGAAAGCGAGCGCTTGGGCGGCACCTGCGCGAGCCTCCTCGAAAACGTCCGTATCAATCGATGCTCGCGCTACCTTAACGCCTATGGGGAAGGCCGGGTGCCGGCTGGCACCCACGGTCCGCTGCGCGAAAGCACACGCAGAAAACTGCACAGCGGCATACAGGTGAAGCCCAACACACGGCCTTCCCTGCGCGGTGGTTTGACGGCTTATGCCTGCTCTCCCCGGAGCCGAGTTCCTTCTGGCCTCCGTCACCTCGCGAATTGACGATACCTCCAGGCCCGGTTGAGCCCAAAAGCATCTCCGCAAGGCTTGACCGTAGCAACGACGGTCAGGACCACACGGTTTTGCCGTACGCAGCTTCGCCCTGCTTGGCCCGAAGGCTTCGCAAGACGTTCGCGCCGTCCGTCCGCACGGAGTGAGGACCTCACGAGGTTCATCTCGCCCTGGTCCCACCTTCATGCCCGGCGCTGCCGCGTCCACCGCACCCCAACCCACGTTCGTGACGACGTACGATCGCCCCTCTCCTTGGGCTGGGATGACGGGAGAATGCCGTAATTCCGAATTTCGGTAAAGTGGAATATTTTTGCAGGAGGGGGTTGACGGGTTTTTGACAGGAGGCGGGGTGTTTTGCCCGACGGGTCAAAATCGTTGCGATCGATATCAGCTTTCGGTTGCGCCTCTTCGAAAAGATGCAGTCGCACTGCACGTTGACCCCTAATTTCATGGTGATAGTCTTGTAACTCGCGGCCTGTCCGGGAGGACACCATGGGATGGTTTGACCGGCTGTTTGGGAGGATGTCGGAGCCTACGACCCCCCTCTTTGCGAGATTTAGGCGCAAATCAAGGGCACCGACCGACCCTGACCTTCTGAGAATCGCCAAAGATCGGAAAGGGCATATTTCCCGAAGAGCCGTGAGAGATGAGTATAATCGGCTGGTCTTGGAGAAGTACGCGCACGATAAGTCGTGATCGCTAAGACCCATCGAGGCTCTGCTCATTGGCGAAACATGATGGTTTCGCCACTGCTCTATCCCTACGCACCATTATTGCCGTCATCAACCGACAGTGCCGCGAAGCGATCGTCGGCCCGGCGCAGCCGCCGGCAAAGCTCACGATTGATGTTCTGCAGGACGATCACATAGGCGTGGATGTCGGCCTTGTAGCACGCGTAAAGCTTCTGGGCCGTCAGCTCGTACAGCACGGTCGGCGCCTCCGCGACAACCGTTGCTGAGCGGTTCTGCATTTCGATCAGCGTCATCTCACCGAAAAAATCCCCTCGCTCCAGAACGGAAATCGGGATGACGCTGCCTGAATTCGTCCGTTTGCTCACCGCAAGCCGGCCGGATTTGACGATGAACATCGAGCGTCCCGGCTCCCCCTCCGCCACGACGGTTGCGCCGGCATCGAAGCGGCGCTCGACCAGCATCGACATCAGGAGCTCGAGGCTCGTATCCGGAAGACCGCCGAAGAACGGCGTCGCCAGCAGGAACGCTTTCAGATCGGGGGCCGTGACGGTCATCGCGTGAGGTTACGCCTCGTCGTCATTTGCGGCAAGCAGAGCACAGCCCGTAGGATGGGTAGAGCGCAGCGAAACCCATCAGACTCGTTCGGTGGCGAAGATGATGGGTTTCGCAATTGCTCTACCCATCCTCCGCGCCGCAAGCTATTTGGGCCGGCGTCCCTTGATCGCGTGTGCACGCGCATTGCAGGTGATGCGACCATCGGCATCCGCCGGCAGGCGCGCACGAACCTGCGAGATGAGAGTCTCGACGTCTGTCGGTTTCATCGCTGCAACGGCAGGCCGAAGCGCAGGAGACTTCAGACTGGTTGCCCAAAAGTCATCGAAACCTGAAAAAGTCCGTTGCACCGCAATCTCTCGCGTTTGCACGTCCTCGAGACCTGCTCCGGTCCACAGCTCGCGCAATGTTCCCATGCGAGACGCGTCCATCCGTGGTGGGCGGGTCGCCGCAAGGCCCATTGCCTTTATCGCATCGTAGATCGGATCAAGCGGAAAGCCGCCACCCAACATATCCCACATGTACGTCATGACGGCACCACCGGGGACAATGACTCGCACCATTTCGCTGACGCCCTTGGCGGGATCCGGAACGAACACGAGAACCAACGCCATCACAGCCGCATCGAAGCTGCCGTCGGCGAAAGGGAGCGCCATGGCATCACCTTGGCGAAACTTTGCCACGCGCGCCGCAGGTCGCGTGCGCGCAAAAGCAAGCTGCTCTGCCGAGGGGTCAATGCCCTGGACCTCGGCGGGGCTGCAGCGCTCGACCAGGAGTTCAGTGAAGGCCCCGTTGCCGCAGCCGATGTCGATCCACCGCAAGCCGGCAGGCGGTGCCAGCCAGTCAAGGAATATCTCGCCAGCGAACCGGCTCCAGATTCCCATCATCTGCTCGTAGGCGGCACCGTCGTCGAAGTAAATTGTCTGCTCTGCCATTTCGAGATCCTCCCGGCCCGATGACGATCCTTGGCGCGCGCCATTCTGCACACAAAGGATGGAATTGGGGAAGTCTCGGATGTGACTGGTCCGCCCGGATTACTGCCGCGCAATGCTCTCGCCGCGCAACGTCCGTCGCTTTCGCCATACCTGCAGGTCAATCATGACTTTCACGGTTGCCGCGAGGACGAGCGCACACAGCGCGGCCTTCGAGATTGTCTCCATCGTCCCCTCGATCAGCAGGCAATGGACCACGCTGCCTGCGACGATGACGATCGCCAGCGGCATATGAACGTAGCGCCAGGTTCGCGGCCGCAGTCCCAGTCGCCGACGCAGGAGGGCCAACAGCGCAACAGCGAAGATGGCCCACATCGCGGTGACGCCAAAGGGGGAGAACGGCGTCGGCGATGAGTAGGTCAGCGCGTCGATCATATCAGGGGGGCTGGTGATCAAGAGGCCGGCGACGTGGATCACGATCGCCAGAGCAAGCGCGCCGCCAATCCAGTGATGGGCACGCCGGCCGCGATAGGCCGACAATCCCGGCAGGTACCCGCCGATCAGCAGGGGTTGAACAAGCACAAGACCAAGGGCAACAATTCCGGCAAATCCGGCGAGGATGTAGACCGGACCGCGCCATGCAAGCAGCTCACTCCCCGCAGCAATGGCTATCGGCGCGCCGATGGCCAAGGCAAGGGCAGCCCAGATCAGGATCACCCGGGCCAGTCGCCATCCCTTCATGTGCAATTCGGCTCAAGCCGGCTGAAGCACGAAGTGCGCCTCGAGGCTGGTCTCCTTTGCGCTCCGCATCACCGGCCGCAGGAAGACGGTTTTGAATTCGCCGCTGTCATAGGCGAGGTGGCCATGCGGCTGGCCGAAGATGGGAATGATCTGCGGCATCTCGAGCCGGAACTTGCCGTCCTTGTCGGTGAGCGTGGCGCCATGGCTCTGCGGCTCGTGCTCCTGCCCTTCGACCGTGTGCGCCCAGATCTGGATGCGCTGCCCGGCGAGCGGAGCGCCGTCGCCGGCGCGGCGCACGGTGCCGCTCATCCAGAAGCCGCCCTTGCCGATCCGCTCCACGACCGGCGCGCCCTTGCGGTAGTTGTTCGCCCCACCAGACATCGACTCGGTCGGCGCAAGGCCGCTCGCGCGAGCCGGCAGCAGCAGACCGGAAACCCCTGACGTCAAAAGCCCGGTTGCGAGGACGGAGCCGCCGGCGGCGAGCAGGTTGCGGCGGTTGAATACGACCGCGGTCATGTCAGTTCCTCCTGGCACAGTGCAGCTGCTCCGACAAGCTACAACAACAGGTGCGAAACGCCCAGTTGGGACGAAGGGCGCCATTCGTCGCAATAACAGTCTTGTGAACGTGGGTCCTCACGGCTCCCAGCGCGAGATGAGTAGAGCGGCAGCGGATCCACCAGCCTTCGGTGACGAAGCATGATGGGTTTCGCAACTGCTCTACCCATCCTGCGCGCTGCCACTACATGTGTTTCTTGCAAGCGCGCATCATTGCGCGCCCCTCCACACCGGCAGCCCTCATATGATCCCCTTCTCCGTGCTCGACCTCGCGCCCATCCGCCAGGGCGGCGACGCGTCGCAGGCCTTTCGCAACTCGCTCGATCTTGCACAGCATGCGGAGAAGTGGGGCTACAAACGGTTCTGGCTGGCCGAGCATCACAACATGACGGGCATCGCGAGCGCGGCGACCTCGGTGGTGATCGGCCATGTCGCAGGCGGGACCAGGACGATCCGCGTCGGCTCCGGCGGGATCATGCTGCCGAACCATTCGCCGCTGGTCATCGCCGAGCAGTTCGGCACGCTGGAATCGCTCTATCCCGGGCGGATCGATCTCGGGCTCGGCCGCGCGCCGGGCACGGATCAGTTCACCGCACGGGCATTGCGGCGCGACCTCGCCACCACGTCCGAGAATTTTCCGCATGACGTGCTGGAGCTGCAGGCGCTGCTCGGCGACGTGCAGCCGAACCAGGCGATCCGCGCCGTGCCCGGCATGGGGACGAAGGTGCCGCTCTGGATCCTGGGATCGAGCACGTTTGGCGCGCAGCTTGCTGCGATGCTGGGGCTGCCGTTCGCGTTCGCCTCGCATTTCGCGCCGCAGATGATGATGCCGGCGCTGCGCGAATATCGCGCACGGTTCGAGCCGTCGGCGCAGCTCGACAAGCCCTATGCGATGATCGGCGTCAACGTGTTCGCGGCGGACAGCGACGTGGAAGCGCAGCGGATGTTCTCCTCGCTGCAACAGCAGTTCATCAATCTGCGCCGTGGCACGCCGGGGCCGCTGCCGCCGCCGGTGGACGACATGGACGCGCTGTGGTCGCCGGCGGAGAAGGCCGGCGTTGCGCAAGCGTTGTCGTGCTCCGCGGTCGGCTCGCCCAGTGTGGTGGAAGAGAAGCTGAGGAAGCTGATCGCCGAGACCGGCGCGGACGAATTGATGACCACGGGCCAGATCTACGACCACGCCGCCCGGCTGCGCTCGTTCGAGATCGCAGCCGAGGTGCGGGAGAGGTTGGCGAAGCAGCAGGTGGTGTGAGCGCTGGACTGTCGCGACGATGAAGGTGCACTCCCTCCCCCGCATGCGGGGGAGGGCTGGGGAGAGGGTGTCTCCGCAATGGGACAATCACCAAGAGGAAAGAGCCCTCACCCCGACCCTCTCCCGCAAGCGGGAGAGGGAGCGCACCGTGATCGTGGCGCGTCTCGAGCCCTTTAATCCGCAAAGCCGAACAGCTTGGCCGGATTGTGCACCAGGATCTTCTCCAGCTCGGCTTGGTCAGGTGCGTAGCGGTACATCAGCTCTAACAGGTCGGCATCGTTCGGCGGCTGCTTCACCGAGACCGGGTGCGGCCAGTCGCTGGCCCAGACGCAGCGATCGGGGGCCGCCTCGATATAGGCGCGCGCGATCGGGATCACATCGTCGTAGGGAGCGCCCGTCTTCGAGGTTTTCTCGCCGAGCGACAGCATGACCCAGAAATTGCCCTTCTCGAGCAGCTCCAGCATCTTGCGCAGGTTCGGGTCGTTCCTGCCGGCTTGCGGATCAGGGCGCGCCATGTGGTCGATCAGCACGGGCACATCGAGATTCTCGTACTTGGCCACGCTCGACATGATGCCGTCCTTCTCCGGCTGGATCTTAACGTACCAGCCGAGCTCGCGGATGCGCGCGATGGCGCGGGCGAAATCGGCGTCCGACAGCACCGCGCCGAGCTCCTGGCGGAAGCTGAAGCGCGCGCCGCGCACGCCCGCGTCATGCAGCTTGGCGAGATAAGAGTCGCTCGCCTCGGCGAACACCAGTGCGTTGGCGCAGCCGCGATAGTTCGGGCCCATGGCGGCGAGGCCGTCGAGCACGACGGCATGGTCGGCGCCATAGGTCGTGGTCTGCACGATGATGCCACGCTCGATGCCGAGCGTCTTGTGCATGCGCAGCGCCGCTTCCCAGGTTGCGGTCGGCATCCGATAGGCGGCGCCTGGGCGCTCCGGATATTTGTCGATCGGCCCGAGCACGTGGAACTGGCTGTCGACCGTCTTCGGCGGCGGCGCCTTGACCGGGCGGCGCGGATTGGGATCGAACGGCAGATAGGTCGGCATGCGCAAAACTCCTCAGTCGATCACGGCGGTGAAGTCGCACTGCACCAGCGCGCCGCCATCCATGTTGTCCATCGGCAGCGCGTGGCGGGCGGGCCGCGAATGCTCGTCCGGAAACATCTTCAGCCACTCGACGTTGACCGGGCCGCGCTGCGAGCGG
Source organism: Bradyrhizobium sp. WSM1743 (assembly GCF_000473065.1). Taxonomy (GTDB): domain Bacteria; phylum Pseudomonadota; class Alphaproteobacteria; order Rhizobiales; family Xanthobacteraceae; genus Bradyrhizobium. The sequence goes on along the minus strand of NZ_AXAZ01000043.1, from coordinate 60,394 downwards.
TCCTTCAGCCACACCGTCATCTTGATGATGTCATCGGTGGTGCCGCCGGCGGCCTCCACCGTCGCCTTCATATGCGCGAACATGTTGGCGCATTGGGCGTCGAGACTCTCCGGCATCGCATTGGTCGCGGGATCGCGCCCCAAGATGACGCCGGACATCACGAGATTGCCGATGCGGCAGGCGTTCGGAATCGGATTGACGTGCTTGAAGCCGCCGATGTGAATGCTCTTGCGCCGCGTTTGACCGGTCATGGTGCGCTCCCTGCTTGTTGTTGCTTCAGACGAACTGGCACGACACCGAGCCGAAGGCGCCGTAGTCGGCATGGAAGGTGTCGCCGCGGCGGATGTCGACCGGACGCGTGAACGATCCCGCCAGCACGACCTCGCCGGCGGCGAGATATTCGTCATGCGGCGCGAGGCGGTTGGCAAGCCAGGCGATGCCGTTGGCGGGGTGATTGAGCACGCCGGCGGCAAGGCCGGTCTCCTCGACCTCGCCGTTGCGGAACAGGAGCGCGCCGATCCAGCGCAGGTCCGCATCCATCGGGCGGATCGGCCGGCCGCCGAGCACCAGCGCGGCATTGGCCGCGTTGTCCGAGATCGTATCCATGACCTTTCGCGTCTTGCCGGTCTCGGGGTCGACGCGATGCATGCGCGTCTCCAAAATTTCCAGCGCGGGCGTGACGTAGTCCGTGGCGTTGAGCACGTCGAAGATGGTGCAATCGGGACCGCGCAGCGGCGCCTTCAGCACGAAGGCGAGCTCGACCTCGATGCGCGGCGCGTGGAAGCGGTCGAACGGAACAGGCGCGGCGTCGGCATAGAACATGTCGGCGAACAGCACGCCGTAGTCGGGCTCGTTGATGCCGACCGCGTTCTGCATCGCCTTCGAGGTCAGGCCGATCTTGTGTCCCCTAATGACGCGGCCGCGGCCGAGCTGGAGTTTCGTCCAGGCGCGCTGGATGGCGTAGGCATCCTCGATGCTGAAGTCGGGATATTCCTTGGAGAACATCGGGATCAGCGCCTTGGTGCGCTCGGCTTCATCGAGGCGCGCGGCAAGGCGTTCGATTGTGGCAGCGTCCAGCATGACTTAGCTCTCCGCGGCCACAGTGTTGCGCAGCACGCCGATGCGGCTGGACTCGACCTCGACGACGTCGCCCACCTTGAGCCAGCGCGGCGGATCGAAGCGCGCGCCGGCGCCGGTCGGCGTGCCCGTCACGATCATGTCGCCGGGCTTGAGGGTTGCGAAGGTGGAGAGATAGGAGATCAGGAAGTCGAACGGGAACATCAGCCGTTCGGTCGTGTCCTGCTGCCGCACCTCGCCATTGACGCGCGTGACGATGTCGTGAGGTCCGCGTGGGTCGAGCTCGTCCGACGTGACGATCCAGGGGCCGATGCTGCCGGAGCGGTCGAAGTTCTTTCCTTGCGTGACGTTGAACTTGCCGTGGCGCAGCCAGTCGCGGACGGTGCCCTCGTTGCACAAGGTCATGCCGAAGATGTGCGACCACGCTTTCTCGCGCGGGACGTGGCGGCCGCCCTGCCCGACCACGATGACGAGCTCCCCCTCATAGTCGAGCTGGTCCGAAACCCTGGGCTTCTCGATCGGCTGGCCGGAGCCTGATATCGAGGACATGCTACGGACGAACAGGCTCGGATATTTGGGCAGGTCGGAATTGTCTTTGTATTCGGCATTGCGCTCGGCGTAGTTGACGCCGATGCACCAGAGCTTCTCCGGCGCCAGCACCGGCGGGAGCAGGACGAGCTTTTCCAGCGCAAAGTCCGGCTTCTGTCCGGCGATGGCTTCCTGCGCATCGGCGAGTGCGCTGGCCGCGATCAGCGCCTTCACATCCGAATAGTCGCGACCGATCCGCCTGGTCAGATCGACCACGCCGCCTTCCACGGCCGCGCCGTAACGCGGCTCTCCATCCAAGAGATAGCTTACGAGGCGCATGGTCGTTCTCCAATGGTGTTCGGGGGCCGCGCGGTGGCGGCGCTCAATCTTTCGATTTCGGGGTCTGGAACACGGTGTTGAGCGTCACGATCTCGCCGAGGCGGGCATAACGCGGGCCGCCGATGCGCGCGATCGGGTCGAGCGCCTTGGTCTCGACCTTGCCGTCGTTCACGAGGCCGTCGCGCAAATGGAACATCACCACCTCGCCGACGATGAGCCGGCTCTTGGCATCGCCGAATTCGAGGCATTGCCGGAAGCGACACTCCATCGCGACCGGCGCGGCGGCGAGCCGGCGCACCTTGATGCGCTCGCAGGGCAGCGTCTCCAACCCGAGATGCTCGACCTCGCTGATCTCAGGCGGATGCTCGACGGAGCTGTCGTGCACTGCTGACATCAGCGGAGTGTCGGCGATGTGGATCACATATTCCTCGGTATCGAGGATGTTGTGCGCGGTGTCCTTGTAATCTGCGCCCTTGCGGCCGACGCTGATGGCGAGCATCGGCGGCTTCTGCGAGACGAAAGTGAAGGCGCTGAACGGCGCGAGGTTGAGCATGCCCTTGCTCGAAAGGCTCGTCACCCACGCGATCGGGCGCGGCACCACGATGCCGGTCATCAGCCGGTAGATGCGCTCGGCGCCGAGCTCGGTGGGGTCGATCCGCATCGATCAATCCGCCCTGATGTTGGCCTTGCGCACCACCGGAATCCACTTGGCGTCCTCGCGTTCGAGATAGGCCTTGAATTCGTCCGGCGTCATCGGCGTGGCTTCGCCGCCAAGCTTCTCGAACTTGTCGATCACGGCGGGGTCCTTCAGGATCGCGACCAGCGTCTCGTGCAGCTTGTCGATAACAGGCGCCGGCGTGCCGGCGGGCGCGAACAGGCCGGTAAAAGTCTGGCCGTCAAAGTCCTTGTAGCCGAGCTCGGCGAAGGTCGGCACGTCAGGCAGCGACTTCAGGCGATGCGGTGAGGTGACGGCGAGCGCGCGGAACAGGCCGGCCTTGATGTGCTGCAGGCTGACCGTGAGCTGGTCGAACGCGAATTGCACCTGGCCGCCCAGGAGATCGTTGATGGCCGGCGCATTGCCGCGGTAGTGCGCCGTGACCCATTGCAGCTCGAGGCTGGACTGCATCAGCTCGCTGAGCAGATGATTGGTGGTGCCGGGACCGGGCGAGGCCATGGTCAGCTTGCCGGGCTCGCGCTTGGCGAGATCGAGAAACTCCTTGAGCGTCGTCGCCTGCACCGACGGATGAACCTCGAGCACCAGCGGCGTCATCGAGATCGTCGAAATGGGGAGAAAATCCTTCTTCCAGTTATAGGCGTCGCGCTTGTTGATCTCGGTCGCGAACAGCACCGGACCGTTGGCGCCGACGAACAGCGTGTAGCCGTCGGGCGCCGACTTCGCGAAGGCTTCGCCCGCGATCATGCCGCCGGCACCAGCCTTGTTCTCGATGACGAAGGGCTGGCCGAGCTTTCCCTGGAGCTTGTCGGCGATGATGCGTGCGGCGCTGTCAACATTGCCGCCGGCGGGATAAGGCACGATCAGCTTGACGTTGCGCGCCGGCCATTGCTGGCCCGACGCTGGCCCCGCCAGCATCGCAGCGACGGCAGCTATGGCAATCCAGATTAATCTCATGTTAACCTCCCGGCGGCGCTTCCAATTCACGTCGAATGCCCTGACGTCACGCAAGACGGCTCACAAGGCATTCCGAGGAGCGCAATCTCCAGATGCGCGCTTGCCCTGTCGAGTGAATTGTGGCGTTCTTGTCCATAATATGGACAAGAGACGTTCAGCGAAATCCGCCCGCAGCGCCGTGGAACCGCGGCAGGGCGCGCAGGCGATCCGGCGCGCGCTCGCGGTGCTGCGCATCCTTGCCGCAGGCCGCGAAGAGGGTGTGCCATTGGCGGAGGTGATCCGAGCGACCGGCCTCACCCGTCCGACCGTGCATCGCATCGTCCACGTGCTGATCGAGGAAGGCATCGTCGAGCGGCATGGCAAGAGCGGCCGCTACGCGATCGGCAACCAGGTGCCGGAGCTGGCGCTGGCCCGGCCGCGGCCCTCGCGGCTCTTGGTCGCCGCAAATCCATCGCTGCAGCGCGCCTCTGCCGAGATCGGCGACACCCTGTTCCTGACGGTGCGCACCGGCAACGACACGCTGTGCGTCGATCGCCGGATCGGCGTCTATCCGATCCAGGTGCTGTCGATCGAGGTCGGCGCGCGCCGGCCGCTCGGCGTCTCCAGCGCCGGCGTCGCGATCCTCGCCGCGATGCCGGCGCAGGAGGCGCGAAAGATCGTCGCAGCCAACGAGAAGCGGTTCGAGGCTTACCGGACCGATGTCGCGACGGTGCTCGGCGAGGTCACCGCCGCACGACGGCTGGGATACGGCATGAGAGAGATCGGCCTGGTGCAGGGCACGAAATCGATCTCGACCTGGATCAAGACTCCGGACGGGCAGCCCGCCGCGGCGATGACCGTCTCCGCGGTTCGCACGCGGCTCGGCCCCCGCCGCGAGCACGAGGTCGCGGAGATCCTGCTGCGGGAGGCGCGGATCATCGAGCAGGCGATCGGCGCTGAAGCGCGGACGGCGCTGCTTCGCCTCCCCCCGTAAGAACGGGGCGAGGGAGCGCACCGCCGATGCGGCGCTGTCAATGGCTGACTTCGTGCGCCGTTTTATGGCACAACGACCGCCATCGCCGACCGACCAACGAGGCCACGCATGCCCGCGCCGAAACCGCCTGCCTTCGAGACCCTGAGCCTGCATGCGGGCCAGCACCCGGATCCCGTGACCGGGGCCCGGGCGGTGCCGATCTACCAGACCACGTCCTACGTGTTCCAGGATTCCGACCACGCCGCGGCGCTGTTCAACCTGGAGCGCGCCGGCCACATCTATACGCGCATCTCCAACCCCACCACCGGCGTGTTGGAGGAGCGGCTCGCGGCGCTCGAAGGCGGTGTCGGCGCGATCTGCACGGCGAGCGGCCAGGCGGCGATGCACCTGGCCATCGCCACGCTGCTCAATGCCGGCGACCACATCGTGGCCTCGAGCTCGCTCTATGGCGGCACCATCAATCTCTTGGCACACACGCTGCCGCGCTTCGGCATCACCACGACGTTCGTGAAACCGCGCGATCTCGACGCATTCCGCGCGGCGATCAAGCCGAACACGAAGCTCGTGATCGGCGAGACCATCGGCAATCCCGGCCTCGAGGTGCTCGACATCCCCAAGGTCGCGGCGATCGCGCATGAGGCAAAGATCCCGCTCTTGATCGACAACACTTTTGCCACGCCCTATCTCAGCCGGCCCATCGAGTTAGGAGCCGACATCGTCATGCATTCGGCGACCAAATGGATTGGCGGCCATGGCATCGCAATTGGCGGCGCCATCGTCGACGGCGGCCGGTTCGACTGGCGCGCATCGGGCAAGTTCGCCGTGCTGACCGAGCCGTATGGCGGCTATCACGGCATCGTCTTCGACGAGCAGTTCGGCACCGCCGCCTTCATCATGCGCGCACGAACCGAGGGTTTGCGCGATTTCGGCGCTTGCCTGTCGCCGACCAATGCGTTCCAGCTGCTGCAGGGCGTGGAGACGCTTCCGGTGCGCATGGACCGCCACATGCAGAACACGCATCTCGTTCTGGAGGCGCTCAAGGCCAACAAGGCCGTCGACTGGGTGCTGCACCCCTCGCTGGAGGACCACCCCGACTATCAGCTTGCCAAGACGCTGCTGCCGCGCGGCGCCGGCTCGATCGTCTCCTTCGGCATCAAGGGCGGCCGGCCCGCGGGGCGCAAGTTCATCGAATCGCTGCGCATGATCAGCCATCTCGCCAATGTCGGCGATGCCAAGACGCTGGTGATCCACCCGGCGTCGACCACGCATCAACAGATGGATGCCGAGCAGCTCAAGGCCGCCGGCGTCGGCGAAGAGCTGGTGCGGCTGTCGGTCGGCATCGAGACGGCAAGCGATATCATCGACGACCTCAACCAAGCGCTGCGCATCTCGCAAAAGGTCTGAAAGCCATGAAGCTCTCCGTCAACGGCACCGAGGTGTTTGTCGCAACCGGCGGCCGCGATTTCGACAAGTCGCTGCCCGCGGTCGTCTTCATCCACGGCGCCGGCTTCGACCACTCGACCTGGGCGCTGCACACGCGCTGGTTCGCTCATCATGGTTTTTCCGTTCTCGCGCCCGACCTGCCCGGCCACGGCCGCTCGGCCGGGCCTTCGCTCTCGACCATCGCCGAGATGGCCGACTGGACGGCGGCGCTGCTCGATGCGGCGGGAGCCGCCAAGGCGCATCTGATCGGCCATTCCATGGGCTCGCTGATCTCCCTGGAGACCGCCGCGCGGCATCCGGACAAGGTCTCGGCGCTCAGCCTGATCGGCACCGCCGCGACCATGACAGTCGGTCCGGATCTCTTGAAGGCGGCCGAAGCCAGCTCGCAGGATGCAAACGACATGGTCGCGATCTGGGGCCTCGGTTTCAACGCCGAGCTCGGCGGCAGCCTCGCGCCGGGCCTGTGGATGCATGGCGGTGCGCAGGCGGTGCTGAAGGCTTGCGAGCCGGGCGTCCTTTTTAGGGATCTGTCGGCCTGCAATGCCTACGCGAACGCGCTGCCCGCTGCCGCAAGCGTGAAGGTGCCGACCACCCTCATTCTTGGCGAGCGGGACATGATGACACCGGCCAAGGCGGGCAAGGCGCTTGCCGCCGCGATCCCGCATGCAAAGACCGTCGTGGTGCCCGGCGCCGGCCACATGATCATGGCCGAGCGCCCGGATGAGTTGCTGGCGGCGCTGAGGAACTAAAACGGATCGATCTTCTGTCTTGCGCGTTGCGGTCAGACATCCCTGTCAATCACGAAGGGGAACTCGACCATGCCAAGACAAGAAGTCATTCGCAAAGCCCGGCAGGACAAGCGCGCCGGCAAGTCGGCCAGCACGCAGGCCGGCGAATTCGTCAAGGACGAGATCGACAAAATTCGCAAGGGCAAGCACGGCGCGCGCTCGACCAAGCAGGCCATCGCGATCGGCCTGTCCGAAGCGCGTCGCGCCGGTGTCGATCTGCCGCCACCGCGCAAAGGGCGCACCAAGAAGGCAACGCGCCGCAGCGCCAAATATGCCTATGAGGTTGGGCAGGGCAAGCGGACCGCGAAACGCCGGCCGCGTGTGTCGCGCGCCGTCGAAGGCGTGTTGAAGAAGGAGCCGCGGTCGACCGGATCGCGCAGCGCGCTGTCGAAACAGGCCAAGCGCGCCGCCAAGGGCCGCAGCGCTGCGTCCCGCTCGGCCGCCGCGCGGAAGGCGAGCCACACCAAGGGCGCCAAGGTCCGCTCCGCTGCCGCAAAGAAGGCGGCGCGCACCAGGGCGCGTCGGCGGCGTTGATCAGGATCAGGAGCCCGGCGTCCATTTCCAGACGATGTCGGAGACGTTGACCGGCTTCGGGATCAGGCCGAGCTTTGCGAAACGATCGGCGACGGCCTGCTGGCTCTTGACCACTTCGGCGTCGAGCGGCACCACGCGATAGTTGGAGCGGTCGACGAAGCGCCTGATTGCCTCGATGTCGACGCCGGTCGCCTCCGCCTGTGCTTTCGCCACATCCTCATGGTGCGAGTCCGCCCAGACGCCTTCGGATGCGAAGGTCGTGTTGAGCTTGGCGACCAGCGAAGGATACTTCTCCACGAAGTCGGTGCCGGCGATGTAGAAGGCGTTCGGCTTGTGCACGTCCTTGTCGAAGGCGATGACGCGGGCGCTCTCCTTCAATTCGGCGAGCGCGAGATACGGATCCCAGATCGACCAGGCATCGACCGAGCCCTTGATGAAGGCGGCCGTCGCATCGGCAGGAGCCAGTGGCGCCGGCGTGATGTCGGACCAGGACAGGCCGGCCTTTTCGAGCGCAGCGACGAGCAGATTATGCGCGCTCGATCCTTTGCCGAAGGCGACGCGCTTGCCCTTGAGATCTGCCAGCGAGTGAATCGGCGAATCCTTCGGCACGATGATCGCCTGGGTGTTGCCTTCGGATTTCACCGCGGCGACGTAGCGGATCTTGGCACCACCGGCCTGCGCGAAGATCGGCGGTGAGTCGCCGACATAGCCGAAATCGACGCTGCCGACATTGATGGCTTCCAGCAGCGGCGGACCGAACTGGAAATCGACCCACTTGATCTCGATGCCCAGTGGCTTGAAGGCGTTCTCGAGCGTCTGGCGCTGACGCACCGCCGGGAAGAAGCCGCCCTTCTGCGTGCCGATGCGGATTTCCGCCGGCTTGTCCTCGGCGCGCGCGGGTGCAGCCAGGGCCGTCGCAAGCAACAGCGTCGTTGCCAGAATGTGTCGTCGGTTGATCATGACGCGGTCCTTTCGGTGGGATCAGTTGGCGAAGAAGTGCGAGCTCGCGCGACGGCTACGCTCGGAGAACACGGCACGGGCGGCGCGTTCGGCCTCGCGGGCCGAACGGAACTGGCGGCCTTCGAGGCTGTCGAACAGGCGCTCGGAGGAGAAGAAGCGGAAGCCGCGCTCGTCTCTCGTGATGATGCCGGCGGCGCGGTCCTGGATCTCGATGATGTAGGCGTTCGACTGGGTCTGGGACATGACTGCTCGTTCGCCGGAGTTCGGCGTTCCTGTCTTGGGATTTTTCTTGGGATTTTCGGTGTTGGGTGCTGCTAAGAGACGGTCAGCAACAACAACAGGCGCCCGTTGCCGCCGAGAAACAGCGCCGCGTCATGCAGGCTTGCATGTCGTCTTGGTTACGCTGGTGATCAATTCTCATATCGCGGCATCAAGCTCGAGGAGCAGTCTCTACGCTCCGAATATCGAGCGGTTGGCACGATTGGTCAATGAAATGGCTATCCATATTTGCGACCAGCACGCCGGGGCGATTCTCCCGCCGCAAGCACGGACAGACGGATTCATCTCGCGATGAGTTCAACACGCGCGAGCCGCAAGCATGATACGCTTCGAGCACCACAAGCCCGACGACTTGGGAGGTTCCAGGCATGACGGTTGCTCTGAAGGGGCGCACGGCGCTCGTGACCGGCGGCTCGCGCGGAATTGGCGCGGCCGTCTGTCGCGCACTGGCCGAAGCAGGTGCAGCGGTGGCGATCAACTGCCGCGAGAGAATCGGGCAGGCCGAGCAGCTGGCGGGCGAGATCGGCAAGCAGGGCGGCCGCGCCATCGTCGTCGCCGCCGATGTCTCGCAGCGCGAGGCCGTGGCCGGAATGGTCGAGCGCGTCACGGCCGGGCTCGGGCCGATCGACATCCTCGTCAACAATGCCGGCATTGCCATCACGCGCGGCGTCGACGATCTCACCGAGGACGATTTCGACCGCACCATCCTGGTCAACCTGAAATCCGCCTTTCTGTGCACGCAGGCGGTGCTGCCTTCGATGCGCGCGCGGACATGGGGCCGCATCGTCAACATCTCCTCGGGCGCCGCGCGCGGTGCCGGCTCGATCGGCCCGCACTACAATGCGTCCAAGGCCGGCCTGGAAGGTCTCACGCGGGGCTATGCGGCGCGCCTTGTGAAGGAGGGCATCACCGTCAATGCCGTGGCGCCGTCGCTGATCGAGACCGACATGATGAGCGGCCAGCCGCAGCTCGTCAGCCGCATCCCGCTTGGCCGCTTCGGCACGGCGGACGAGGTGGCGAAAGCGGTGATGCTGCTGGTCGACAATGCCTACATGACCGGGCAGACCATCGCGCTGAGCGGGGGGATGGCGTTCAATTGAAGCGGAGCGGCGCTTCCTTCTCTCCCCGCTTGCGGCAGGGCTATCGCATATGAGAGCTTTTCCCTGCGGCCATCCTTCGAGACGCCCGCTTTAGGCGGGCTCCTCAGGATGAGGACGGAGTGGGTAGCTGCAGCTTCAAAGGGCACTGACGCTGATTAGCCTCATCCTGAGGAGGCGCGTAAGCGCCGTCTCGAAGGACGTGCGCGCAGGCCGCCGCAACAAGTCATATGCGATAGCCCTGCCGCTTGCGGGGAGAGGGGGACGAGAGAGCGCGGGGTCACCACATCGTTGCCGCGGCCCGCTCCGGCCACGCGCGGTCGTACTCCACGCCACCGACCTTGTTTTGGCTCATCTCTGCGAGGATCTGGCCGGGTGTCGGCAAACTCTTCGGGTCGACGCGCTTGTCGGGGTTCCAGAGATCGGAGCGGACGATGGCGCGGGCGCACTGGAAATAGATCTCCTCCACGTTCATGACCATGACGCTGCGCGGCGCCCTGCCTTCGACCTTGAACGAGGCCAGCAGCTCCGGATCGATCGACAGATGCGCGCGGCCGTTGGCTCGCACCGCATTGCCGGAGCCGGGGATCAGGAACATCAGCGACACCCTGGGATCGCGCACGATGTTGCGTAAGGAATCGACCCGGTTGTTGCCGCGGCGGTCCGGCAGCATCAGCGTCTTGGGGTCGTGAATGCGGACGAAGCCGGGCAGATCGCCGCGCGGCGAGCAGTCGATGCCCTCCGGGCCAATGGTGGCGAGCGCTGCGAACGGCGCCTTCTCGATGAAGATGCGGTAGAGCGGCGTGACGTGGTCGGCGACTTTCACGGTCGAGGCGTCATTGGTGGCGCCGTAGATGGCCTCTAGCTGTTCGACCGTTTCGACCACCGTCATTCTACTCTCTCCTTATTTTTCCGGCAACTACTCTTGCCAGTCTTCATTCCTGATCACGCGCATCAGCTGGCGGCTGTGGTACTCCGCGCTGCCGGCGTTGAGGATGGTGACGTCGGCATTGGCCGAGACGTCGTCGACACTGCGCGCAAGGCGATCGGCAATATTGCCGTCGCTGTGACGGGCGCGCGCGGCGAGCCGCTGCGCCAGCACGTCCGGCGGCGCCGTGATCGCGACCACCACGACATTGGCATAGGCGTGCCGCAACGCGACGATCACGGTGCGTGAGACGTTCACAACGACCGCGCGACCCGCGCGAATGTCGTCGTTGATTTCGATCGGCAGCGCATAGGCATGTCCATGCGCCTCCCAATGCACGGCGAAATCGCCGTGCTCGCGCGCGCGACGAAACTCATCGGGGCTGACGGCAATATTGTCCTCTGCCGAGGAGGACTCTCGCGTCACGATGCGACGCGGGAAGACGATGTCGGGATCGTCGATACAAGCCGCCTGCGCCAGCCGCAGCAGGGTATCCTTGCCGGCGCCGCTGGGGCCGACCACGAGCACGAGCCGGCCGGGGCCGATCGCACCCGCCTCGCCCTGCGCCGTGGTGACCATCTCGCTCATGCGACGCGGCTTCCTTCGCGCCACACGCTGCGGACCACGGGAACGTGGCCTGCGACCTGCACGCGGATCAAATCGGCGCGCTTGCCGGTCGCGACCTCGCCGCGATCGGTGAGGCCGACCGCCTCGGCCGGCGCCTTGGTCACGGTGCGAACCGCGGCCGGAAGGCTGATCGCCGGTACGTGTTCGGGCAATTGCAGCGCCGCCATCAGCAGGCTGGACGGAATGTAGTCCGACGACAGGATGTCGAGCAGGCCTTCGCGGGCGAGATCGACCGCGGCGATGTTGCCGGAGTGCGAGCCGCCGCGCACGACGTTCGGCGCGCCCATGAGAATGTCGATGCCGGCCTGGTGCAGGCCGCGCGCAGCCTCCAGCGTGGTCGGGAATTCCGCCACAGATACGCGATCGCGCACGGCGTCTGCGACGTTCTCCTCGGTGGTGTCGTCGTGGCTCGCCAGCGGAATCTCGTACTGATGCGCCAGCGCCACGATCTCGCGCATGTTGGCCGCTGCATAGAGCCTCTGATATTCGAAGCGTTTTGCGAACAGCTCGTCGAGCTCGGCATCGGTCTTGCCGCCGCCTTTGCCGCGGTAATAATCGCGCAGCTTCACCTCGTCGCGGAACTGGCGCTGGCCGGGCGTGTGATCCATCAGCGACATCAGCTTGACGTCGGGACGGCCGATCAGCTCCTTGGCCTCCTCGACCACGCTCGGCATCGGGATTTCGCAGCGCAGATGCAGGAAATGGTCGGCGCGCAGCAGGCTGGCCTCGCGCGCGGTGGTGATCGCGGCGGCGAGCACGCCGGCGCGGCCATCGACCTCCTCGGCGCCGTCCTCGCGCCAGACCCGGAGTGAGTCGAACACCGTGGTGATGCCTGACGTCGCGAGCTGGCCGTCATAGGAGATGACGGCGGCGACCGGATTCCAGAACACCTTTGGCCGCGGCACGTAATGCGCTTCGAGATGATCGGTGTGGAGCTCGATCAGGCCAGGCATGATGAGATCGCCGCCGGCATCCTCTGCGCCGGCGGGTGCCCTGCCCTCGCCGATCTCGGCGATGCGTCCATGGGCAAGAGCGAGCCAGCCCTGCTCGATCACCCGGTCGGCCAGGACGATCCTGGCGTTGGCGATCACTGTGTCCTTCGGCTTCATTTCCATGTCCTTCAGGCCGCGGCGGCAAAGCTGGTGACGTCGACGATGCGGTCGGCAATCAGATGACGGATTTCGTCGTCGTGGACAATGGCGACCATGGCAACGCCCTGGCGCTTCTTCTCGGCGACCAGCTCGACCACCACGGCGCGATTGGCAGCATCGAGCGAGGCTGTCGGCTCGTCGAGCAGCAGGATCGGCAGGTCCGAGATGAAGCCGCGCGCGATGTTGACGCGCTGCTGCTCGCCGCCGGAGAAGGTCGCGGGCGGAAGCTGCCAGAGACGCTCGGGAATGTTGAGACGATGCAGCAGCTCGCCGGCGCGCGCCTGTGCATCGGTCCGGCTCATACCGTTCACGATCAGCGGCTCGGCGACGACGTCTATGGTGGCAACGCGCGGCACGGCCCGCAAAAACTGGCTGACATAGCCGATGGTGGAGCGGCGGATGTTGAGGACCTGCCGCGGCTCGGCAGTGGCGAGATCGATCACCGCGCCGCGATGACGGATGCCGATGCGGCCGCTGTCACAGCGGTAGTTGCCGAAGATCATTTTCAGGATCGACGATTTGCCGGCGCCTGACGGGCCCGACAGAACGACGCATTCGCCCGGATTGACGTGGAAGGTCACGCCGCGGACGACCGGCAGCTCGATGCCGCCCTGAAGATGCATCGTGAAGGTCTTTTGCGCATCGGCAATGTCGATCATGGCAGGCATCGAAAAGCTCATGGCGGGAGAATCGAGGAGACGAGGAGCTGGGTATAGGGCTCGCGGGGATCGTCGAGCACCTGGTCGGTAAGGCCGGTCTCGATGACGCGGCCGCCTTTCATCACCATCACACGGTGCGACAAGAGGCGTGCGACCGCGAGATCGTGGGTGACGATGATGACGGCGAGGTGCAGCTCGGCGACGAGGCTGCGCAGGAGGTCGAGCAGGCGCGCCTGCACGGAAACGTCAAGGCCGCCGGTCGGCTCGTCCATGAACACCAGCCGCGGCTCGGTGACGAGGTTGCGCGCGATCTGAAGGCGCTGGCGCATCCCGCCGGAATAGGTGCGCGGCGCATCGTCGATGCGCGCGACATCGATCTCGACGCGCGTCAGCCAGTCCGACGCGGTGTCGCGGATGCGGCCGTAGTGATTCCACCCCACCGCCATCAGCCGCTCGCCGACATTGGCCCCGGCCGAGACCGCCATGCGCAGGCCCTGCGCGGGGTCCTGATGCACAAAACCCCAATCGGTGCGGAACAGGAAGCGGCGCTCGGCCTCGCCAAGGGCGGCGAGATCGCGGGTGACGCCGTCACGCATCCGGTAGGAGACGTGGCCGGCGCTGGCTGCGAGCTGGCCCGACAACATTTGCAGCAGCGTGGACTTGCCCGAGCCGGATTCGCCGACGATGGCCAACACTTCGCCGGGATAAAGCGAGAACGAGACGTCGCGGCAGGCGGCGATGCGGCCGAACGACTTGCTGAGACACTTTGCGACCAGCAGCGGCTCGTCGTTCTCGACCAGATTCTGATCAGCCATTCGAGGCCTCCTGCGCCTTCTCCTTGTACGGCGCGGCGCTGAGGCTGCCGTGATGGCCAGCGGCCTGGCGGCCCTCGCAATAATCGGTGTCCGAGCAGACGAACATTCGGCCGCCCTTGTCGTCAGTGACGATCTCGTCGAGATAGGAATTCTCCGCACCGCACAGCGCGCAGGGCGCATTGAAGCGGTAGGGCTCGAACGGGTGATCCTCGAAATCGAGCGACACCACCTGCGTGTAAGGCGGGATCGCATAGATGCGCTTTTCGCGGCCGGCGCCGAACAATTGCAGCGCCGGGCAATTGTCCATCTTGGGATTGTCGAATTTCGGCGTCGGCGACGGGTCCATCACGTAGCGCGCGTTGACCTTGACCGGATAGGCATAGGCGGTCGCGATATGGCCGAAGCGGGCGATGTCCTCATAGAGCTTCACATGCATCAGGCCGTATTCGGCGAGCGCATGCATGCGCCGCGTCTCGGTCTCGCGCGGCTCGAGGAAACGTAAGGGTTCCGGGATCGGCACCTGATAGACCAGCACCTGATTCGCGTTCAGCGCCGTCTCCGGGATGCGGTGACGGGTCTGGATCACGGTCGCCTCCTCCGTCGCCGTCGTCGTCGCGACGCCGGCGGTCTTGGCAAAGAATTTTCGGATCGAGATCGCGTTGGTGGTGTCGTCGGAGCCCTGGTCGATCACCTTGAGCACATCCTGCGGCCCGAGGATCGCGGCCGTGACCTGCACGCCGCCGGTACCCCAGCCATAGGGCATCGGCATCTCGCGGCTGGCGAACGGCACCTGGTAGCCGGGAATCGCGATCGCTTTCAGGATCGCGCGGCGGATCATCCGCTTGGTCTGCTCGTCGAGATAAGCAAAATTGTAGGCGGGCGCGTTCATTCCGCGGCCTCCTTCATGGCATCGGGCGTATTGGACTCGGCAAACTCCTGACGCAGCTTGCGCAGGAGGCCGAGCTCGGACTGGAAGTCGACATAGTGCGGCAGCTTCAGGTGCTCGACGAAGCCGGTCGCCTGGACATTATCTGAATGCGACATCACGAACTCTTCGTCCTGCGCCGGCGCACGCACCTCCTCGCCGAGCTCGCGGGCACGCAGCGCGCGATCGACCAGCGCCATCGACATGGTCTTGCGCTCGCTCTGGCCGAAGGTGAGGCCGTAGCCGCGGGTGAAGCACGGCGCTTCAGTCGCCGATCCCTTGAACTGGTTGACCATCTGGCACTCGGTCAGTTCGATGGCGCCGAGCGGCACGGCAAAGCCTGCGTCTTCCGCGAAGAATTCGACCTCGACCTCGCCGAAGCGGATCTCGCCGACAAAGGGGTGGTTGCGGCCATAGCCGCGCTGGGTGGAATAGCCCATCGCGAGGAGAAAGCCTTCGTCACCGCGCGCTAGGTTTTGCAGGCGCAGGTCGCGTTCGGCCGGAAAATTCAGCGGCTCGCGCGTGAGATCGCCGACGCTGGCGCCATCCTCAGCCTGCGGCGAGGATTCGATCAGCCCGTCGCGTCCGAGAATGTCGGTGACGCGCGGCGTCGGCGCAGTCGATGCTTCGGCCGTCGCCGGCGTCTCCGGCACAAAACCTTCGGCGAGCGAGGGATCGAGCAGGCGGTGGGTGTAGTCGAAGGTGGGGCCGAGGATCTGGCCGCCGGGAATGTCCTTGAAGGTCGCGGACACTCGCCGCTGCAGCCGCATGGCGCCGGTGTCGACCGGCTCGCTGGTGCCGAAGCGCGGCAGGGTGGCGCGGAAGGCGCGAACCAGGAAGATTGCCTCGATCAAATCGCCGCGCGCCTGCTTGATCGCGAGCGCCGCGAGTTCGCGGTCATAGAGCGAGCCTTCGCTCATGACACGATCGACGGCAAGGCCGAGCTGCTCTGAGATCTGGTTGAGGGTGACTTCCGCAACCCTTTGGTCGCCGCGCCGCTTATGTGCGAGCAGGCGATGGGCGTTCTCGATGGCGCGTTCGCCGCCTTTGACTGCGACATACATGCTTCAGCTTCCCATGCTCACGACGCGCGTGGTGCGGGGGATCGCAACCACGGCGTCATCGGCGACCAGCACCACATCAATGCCGCGCGGAAACAGCGCCTCGTTGAAGTGCAGCCGTTCAAACAGGTCGAAAGGCTCGATCGACGCCTGCAGCGTCGCGACCCCATCGATGCCGGGGCCGCGCAGCTCGAAGCTGCGCCCCGAGACCAGGCTATCGACCTGAATGATCACCGTGGTCGAACGATCAGGGTATTCGCTGCTGCCGAGCGCGAAGCGCTCAAGCGAGGGCAGCGCACCACCGTCGCTGATGAGCGCAAACGATGCAATCGAGGCGTCCCGCACGACCGGCGCGCCCGTGTGAAATTTCAGCCATTTCACCACGTCCGAGCTCTCCGCCATCCGCGCATCGAGCCAGAGCGGCGTATCGTGATCGAACAGCGTCAGTGCGATCGCCGCGGTTCCGCGCATCAGCGGCCCTGGGGCGCCCGCCATTGGCACGATGCGCTGGACCGAGCCCGGCCGCGCCATCGCGTCCATGACCGAGCGAAAGGTCGATTGCGCCGACAGCACCTTGTCGGCGAAACCCGGTGGCAGCTCCGCAATCGTGGTCATGATCTCACCCCTCACCGCGCACCATGGTGTAGAAATCAACCTTTGTCGCGGCGGTCTCGGCCACCGCCTGCTTGCGCTTGACCATAAGCTGCTCGCGCAACGGCGCGATAACGCTACGCTCGACGAGCCCGCCGAAATCGCGGGACTGCACCAGCGCATCGCACAGCGCGATCAGCCGCGCCTTCTCACCGTCACGGCCGAGCGTGTAGCCGAATCCGACCTCGCCGCTCGCAAGCCGCACCGCGGCGCGCGACACCGTGGCTTCACCGAGATTGAACGGCGCGCCGTCGCCGCCGACCCGGCCGCGCAGCATGACGAGACCGTTTTCGGGCGCGCGCAGATCCTGATGGGCCGGCAGGGCCGATTCCAAGGCCAAGTTGCGGAGGCGAGCGGCGATCTCGCCCGCCTCCGCGTGCGCCAGCACGGCCATCGCGGCCTTGCGCTGGGCTTGCTGGTTGTTGTGCTGCGTCACCTGGTCCACCGAGCTTTTCTACAGAACTTGCCGCATCGAAGTTGTCTATGATAATAGACAACTTCATACGGACGCGCCATGACTGTTTCGTGACAATGATGTGATTTCTGGAGTAGGTTTCCCGCGACATGAGCATGCAGGACACAGCCTCTTCGGGCGTCGCGCTATGGCGCCTCGTCGCCGACGGTATCGAGCGCGGCATCGCCGACGGTCGCTTTGCGGCCGGCGACAAGCTGCCGGGCGAGATGGAGATCGCCGAAACCTATCGCGTCAACCGCCACACCGTGCGGCGCGCGCTGGCAGCCCTTGCCGAGCGCGGCCTGGTGCGGGCCGAGCGCGGCAGCGGAACCTATGTCGAGGCGCAGAAGCTCGCCTATCCCTTGCGCTCCCGCACGCGCTTTTCCGAGATCGTCGGCGCGGGCGGACGCGAACCGCATGGCCGGCTGATCGAAGCGAGCGATGACGTCGCGACGCGCGAGCTCGCGCGGGAGCTGGGATTGAAGATCGGCGCGCCCTTGGTACGGATCGAAGCGATCCGCCTCGCCGACCGCACGCCCATCTGCGTGTCCACCACCTGGCTGTCGGCGGACCTGTTTCCGGATGCGGGCGCCGTGTTCGCGGCGACGCGCTCGATGACGAAACTGCTCGCACATTATGGCGTGCGCGATTATCGCCGCGGCGCGACCCGAATCACCGCCGGCATCGTCGACGCCACCGACGCCGCACGGCTCGATCTGGCGCTGGGGCGGCCAATCCTGGTGGTCGACGCCACCGACCACGATCTCCAAGGCAAGCCGCTGGTGACCAAGCATTCGCGGTTTGCCGCGGAGCGGGTGGAGTTTCTGGTGGAGAACGGGTGAGGCGGCCTGCTCTTCCTCCCCCCGTTCTTACGAGGCCGCGACGAGCTTCGCTCGCGCTGAGAGGGTTGGGGTGAGGGGCTGCTTCCGCAATGACGGTGAGAGACGGACTCGCGGAGACTCCCCTCACCCGGAATTTGCTTCGCAAATTCCGGCCTCTCCCCACAGGTGGGGAGAGGCGAAGAACTCAGGCCACCGCCCTTCGCCCGATGATGGCAAAGCGCAGCTTGCCGGAGATGAAATCGATCGCGGCGACGGCGACCAGGATCATCAGGATCAGGAACGACACCTTCTGCCATTCCAGCACGCGGATCTGCTCGGCGAGCTGGAGGCCGATGCCGCCGGCGCCGACGATGCCGATGATGGTGGCCGAGCGGGTGTTGGATTCGATGAAATAGAGCACCTGGCCGGCGATCACGGGCAGGACCTGCGGCAACAGGCCGAAGCGGATCTCGTGCAGCGCGCTGCCGCCGGAGGCGCGGATGCCCTCGACCTGCTTCTGGTCGGCGCCTTCGATCGCCTCCGAGAACAGTTTTCCAAACGCGCCGAAATCCGACACCGCGATGGCAAGCACGCCGGCGAACGGGCCGAGGCCGACGACATTGATCCACACCAGCGCCCAGATCAGCGTGTCGATGCCGCGGATCGAATCCAGGAAGCGCCGGACAGGAAAGCGGAGGATGTTCGACGGCACGATGTTGCGCGCCGCCAGCAGGCTGACCGGGAGCGCGAAGACGGCGGCGAGCGTGGTGCCGAGCAGCGCGATCGAGAGCGTCTCGCCCAATGCCTTCAGATAGACCGGCAGCGAGGAGCCGGGATCCGGCGGGATCATCATCAGGCTGATCCAGCCGAGCTGGCTGAGGCCGGCGACGAAGCGCGACGGCGAGAAGTCGAGATCGACGAGGCCGTAAGTGAGGATCGCGAACGCCGCGACGATCATCGCGGGTGTCGCGAGCCGCGCCGAGGCCGGCCGGTCGAACATTTCGGGATAGCGCGCGCGAATCTGCGCGGCATCGACCTCCTGCGGCCTCGTCACGTCCGCGCCTCCTTGCCGAACAGGCGGCCGCGCAGCCAGCCGGTGGTGATGTCGATGATGAAGACGGTGACGACGATGGTGAGCAGGATCGCGCTGACGTCGGAGTAATAGAACTTGCGGATGGCGACGACGAGCTCCTGGCCGATGCCGCCAGCGCCGACAAAGCCCATCACGGAAGCCTCGCGCACGTTGATCTCGAAACGCAGCAGCGCGTAGCTGGCATAGCCGGCCGTGACCTGCGGCACGATGGCGAAGCGCATGCAGGAGAGCCAGCTTGCCCCGGTCGAGCGGATGCCCTCGACCGGCTTCATGTCGGCATTCTCGACGATCTCCGAGAACAGTTTTCCCAGTGCGCCAGTGGAGTGGATTGCAATCGCCAGCACGCCCGCCATTGGCCCCAGGCCGAAGGCGATGACGAAGACCAGCGCGAACACGATGCCAGGGACGGTGCGGGCGAATTCGAGCAGACGCCGCACCACGAAGCGCAGCCAGGGCGCCGGCGAGGTGTTCTCGGCAGCGAAGAAGTTGAGGGCGAAGGCGAAGGTCGCGCCGATCAGCGTGCCGACGTAGGAGATCAGCAGCGTCTCACCCAGCATCTTCAGCCATTTGCGCCAACCCCAAAACCACTCGCCGACATCGGTCCAGACCCGCTGGCCGTTCTCGAGCGTGAGGATGCGGTCGAAATAGCTGACGAAATTGCCGAAATAGGTGAACAGCGTGCGCAGATTCACTTCGGCGCCGATCGCGGCGAGGATCAGCGCTGCGGCAAAGACCGCGGCTCCCAACAGGAGACGGAGCCGCCTGCGCGAAACCGCCTGGCGATAGGCGGCGTTGAGCACGGCGAGCTGCTGCTCGGGGAGGATCGAAACCGCTGTCGTCATCAGGTCCCGTCAAAGAAAGAGCCGGGTCCTGGGGACCCGGCTCGAGTGCATCGTCCCGAAACTCAGGACGCCTTCTTTTTACGCAGCGCATCGACGAACTTGATCAGCTCGATCGTGCCATCCCAGTCCTTGGTGGTGGCGGGATGGAAACCCTTCTTCTGGCCGTCGGAGAGACGGTCGAAGGCGGCCTTGTCCTTGGCCGGCGCGTCGAAGAACGCCTTGGCAATGGCGGCCTTGGCGTCTTCAGGCAGGTCGGAATTGTAGGCATAGGGGCCGTTGATGATCGGCGCCGATTTGTGGATGATGCGGAAATCGTCCTTCTTCATCGCCGAGCCGTCGGCGTTCTTCAGCATGCCCTTGGTCAGCATCTGCGCCAGCGTGGAATCGTCGTCGCTGGTCCACTGGTTGGCGGCGACATCGACCGTACCCTGCGAAAGGGCCAGCATCGCGTTCTCGTGGCTGCCGGTGAAGACGACCTTGCCGAAATAGGAATCGGCATCGTGGATGCCCATCTTGTCGAGCTCGAAGCGCGGCACGTTGTTGCCGGAGGTCGAGTTCGGGTCGACCAGGCCGAGGTTCTTGCCCTTGAGGTCATCGACCTTCTTGTAGGGGCTGCTCGCCTTGACGAAGAACACCGAGTAATAGCCGGTCGAACCGTCGGCGTTGATGTCGTTGGCAAAGGCGTCGGTCTTGACGCCGGTGAGGCGGGCGCGGGCGAACGAGGCCGAGCCGTAGCTGGCGATGTGGATGTTGCCGGCGCGCTGGCCTTCGATCACCGCAGCATAGTCGTTGGCGATGCGCAGCGTGACCTTCACGCCGAGCTGCTTCGAGAGGTAGTCCACGAACGGGGTCCAGCGCTCGGTGACACCAGAAGCGTTCTCGGCCGGCACGACCGCAAAGGTCAGCTCGGGATATTTGGCCTTCCAGTCGTTCGCCGAGGCGGAGGCCGTGAACGCGAGCGCGGCGGCGCCGGCGAGGATTAATCTGCGAGTGATCATGATGCCCTCTTCATCGGTTGGGGTCGGCTGACGCAAAGACTTGCAACTCAAAAAGGTGCGACGCGGCTCAGGCCGCCGCGGCGGTTCCGAGCGCCGGCACGCCCTCGGGCGCCGGCATAGGCACGCCGCCCATGACGTCGGCAGCTTCGAGATCGTAGAGCTCGCGCGCGACGTGATCGGTCAGCGCGGACGGCGCACCGTCGAACACCACGCGGCCTGCGGCCATGCCGATCAGGCGGTCGCAATAGGTCCGTGCCAGATCGAGCGAATGCAGGTTGCAGAGCACGGTGATGCCGAAATGCTTGTTGATGCGCAGAAGCGCATCCATCACGATCTTGGTGTTGCGCGGATCGAGCGAGGCGATCGGCTCGTCGGCGAGGATGATATCGGGTTGCTGCACCAGTGCGCGGGCAATCGCGACGCGCTGCTGCTGGCCGCCGGAGAGCTGATCGGCGCGCTGGGCGGCGAGCGAAGCGATGTCGAACTGCTCGAGCGCCGACATCGCCAGCGCCTTGTCCTGCTCGGGCCACACTTGCGACAGCGAGCGCCAAGCGGGCATCGTCGCAAGCCGCCCCATCAGAACGTTGGTGAGCACGTCGAGCCGGCCGACCAGGTTGAACTGCTGGAAGATCATCGCCGAGCGCGCGCGCCACTGCCGCAGCTCCTTGCCGCGCAGCAAGGTGACGTCGGTGCCATCGAACAGGATGCGCCCCCCGGTCGGCGTCACAAGGCGGTTGATGGTCCGCAGCAATGTCGACTTGCCGGCGCCGGATCGTCCGATCACACCGACGAAGCCACCGGGGGAAACTTGAAACGAAGCGTCGTCGACCGCGGCTTTTGCGCCGAAGCGACACGTCAGACCATCCACCACCAGCATGCAGGGCTCCAGAGTAGCTGGAGCCAACCGCTAACGTCCATGCTTAACACTTGTGTGACGGCGCCACTGCGGTGCGGCGATCCTGCACACCTCATCCCCTGTCATCTCGGCGTCATGACATCGTCATCAAGCCGCTCGAAGAGAGACGCCGCCCTCGCTCCTCGGATGCAACATGGCCGCCAAAGCTCTCTCGGTTCAGCCGACCATCGACCCCTCGGCCAAGCTGCACGAGTCCAGGCTCGGCGCCTATACCGAGGTCGGCGCGCGCACGATCCTGCATGAAGTGGCGATGGGCGACTACTCCTATGTCGTGAACGATTCGCAGATCACCTACACCACCATCGGAAAATTCTGCTCGATCGCGGCGATGACGCGGATCAATCCAGGCAACCATCCGATGCACCGCGCGACGCAGGCGCATTTCACCTACCGCTCCAGCGCCTATTTCGAGGGTGAGAGCGACGATGCCGAATTCTTCGACTGGCGGCGCCAGCATCACGTTCATATCGGCCACGACGTCTGGATCGGCCATGGCGCAATCGTGTTGCCGGGCCGCAACATCGGCACCGGCGCGGTGATCGCCGCCGGCGCAATCGTCACCAAGGACGTGCCGGCCTACACTATCGTCGCCGGCAATCCGGCCCGTATCGTGCGGCGGCGGTTCTCGGAGGAGATCGCCGGGCGCCTTGCAAAGCTTGCCTGGTGGGACTGGGATCACGACAAATTGCGCGAGGCGCTGCCCGATTTCCGCAAGCTCGGGATTGAAGATTTTCTTTCGACATATGAAGCACGGACAGGCTCCCCTCGCAGCAGCAAGAAAAGCGCAGTCGCGTGACAGACATCATCCTTGAAGGCGGCCGGGCCCTGATCGGCACCGAGTTCGTCGAAACCTCGCTTCTTGTGTCCGGAACGGACATCGCGCGGATTGATGCCTCCCGTGGCCGCGCGCGGCTCGCGATCGATGCCCGCAACCTGCTGGTGCTGCCCGGCATCGTCGATCTGCACGGCGATGCCTTCGAGCGGCAGATGATGCCGCGCGCCGGCGTCGACTTTCCGATCGACGTTGCGCTCGCCGACAGCGACCGCCAGGCGATCAGCAACGGCATCACCACCGTCTTTCACGCCACGACCTGCTCCTGGGAGCCGGGCCTGCGAAGCGCCGACAATGCGCGCAGCCTGATGGAGGCGATCGAGCGGCAGCGTCCACAATTCGCCGCCGATACCCGCCTCCACCTGCGGCATGAGACCTACAATCTCGATGCCGAGGCCGAGATCAGCCAATGGCTCAGCGAGGGCCGCGTCGACCTGTTCGCCTTCAACGACCACATGGACGGGGTGGTTGCCGACATCTCCAATCCGCGCAAGCGCAACCGCATGGTCGAGCGCACCGGGCTGTCGAGCGAAGATTTCGACCGGCTGGTCGGGCGCGTCATCGCGCGTGCTGCCGACGTGCCTGCCTCCGTGTCGCGTCTCGCGGCGGTTGCTCGCGCTGCCGAGGTGCAAATGCTCTCCCATGACGATGCGACCCCGGCGATGCGAACCGATTATCGTGCCATGGGCGCGACGATCGCGGAGTTTCCGATCAATGAGGAAACGGCGCGCGCCGCGGCAAGCCACGGCGATGCCATCGTCTACGGCGCGCCCAATGTCGTGCGCGGCGGCAGCCACACCGGCTGGACCAAAGCATCCGACATGATCGAAAAAGGGCTCTGCTCGGTGCTGGCCTCGGACTATTATTATCCCGCTCAGCTGCTCGCCGCGTTCCGCCTCGCCGCCGATGATGTGTTGCCGCTGGCACAGGCCTGGCATTTGGTCTCCGCCGGCCCGGCGCGCGCGACCGGCCTCACCGATCGCGGTATCCTCGCGGAAGGACGCCGCGCCGATATTCTGCTCATCGACGACAGCGTGAAGCTGCGGCCGCGGCTGATCGCGGTGATCTCAGGCGGCAAGCTCGTGCATCTTACCGATGCGACACGGCTGCTCACTGCTGTGGCGGCGCCGCACGAGGCTGTCGTCGCGGCGTAAATTGGTTATGCTGAGGCGATGACAGGTTTTCCCCGCTACGCGATCTATTTTGCCGCAGGCAGCGGCAGTGCTCTCTCCCGCTTCGGCGCCGCACTGCTCGGCTATGACGCCTATACCGGCGACGAGGTGCCGTTCCCGCGCGAGGCGCTGCAAACTGCTCCGGACTGGCGTGACATCAGCGCCGATCCCCGCAAATACGGCTTTCACGCCACGCTGAAGGCGCCGATGGCGCTGACATCAGGCAAGACCGAGGCCGATCTCATGGCCGCCTGCGCGACGTTCGCCGGCAAGCCGCAGACAATTCCGGTGATCCGCCCTGTCGTCGATACCATCAGCGGCTTCATCGCCGTCATTCCGGCCGAGCCGGTCGGTGCGCTTCAGCAATTTGCCGCCGATTGCGTTCGTGAATTCGATTCCTTCCGCGCCGCCCTCACCGCGGAAGATCGCGCGCGGCGGAAGCCCGACGGGCTCACCGAGCGCCAGCGCGATTATCTCGACCGCTGGGGCTACCCTTACGTGATGGAGGAATTCCGCTTCCACATGACGCTGACGGGACGGTTGGACGCGGAACGGCGTGGGCCGATCCTGGAGATGCTGCGGGGACGATTTGCGGTGCTTGGCATCGACACGCTGGCGGTCGACCGCCTCGCCCTGTTCAAGCAGGACGCGACCAAGGCGCGCTTCCGCATCATCGGCGAATGGGCTTTGGCACGGTAGACTTCAGCGCCAGCTGGCAAGATTGAAGGCGAGCGCCACCGCGCCAACCAGAACGAGGCTGGTCGCCCAGACGGCATCCAGATTGAACCAGCTGCGCGAGACGAACTTCAATCCCAGATAGCGGTAGACCAGCCAAGCCAGACATCCGCCGGCGCTGACCATGGCGGCAACGTGCACCACGGACACCAGCACCGCCATCCCGACACTTGCCTTCATCAACTCGCCCGCCGCCTGATGGCCGGTATCGAGCTCGAAGGCCTGGCAGAGCCCGAGATAGATCGGCACGAGCATCAAGGCGGCACCGTGAGCAATGGCGACGGCAAACGACCAGAGCACCAATTGCGTCGGCGGAATTCGTGCCAGCGCGCGGGGATGGCGCCGAACGATCAATCGATAGACGCCGAAGCCGATGACGAGAAGGCTCGCGACGAGCTGGATCGGACGCTGCCACTCCGCCAGCACGAGCAGGAATGCGAACGGCAGCAGCACGAGAAGTGTCGCCAGGAGATGTCCGGCCGACAGAGCCCACAACGCGCGGAAAAGCGCGCGTGGGCTCTTGTCCATGAGCCCGGCCGAAACCGCGAGCGGCCATCCCATTCCGGGATTGACCCCGTGATAGAGACCGCTCGCAACAAGCGCGAGCCACAGCCAGCCAAGCGCCGGGCTCGCGTGCCCCCAATCTAGACCGACGGGTAGCAAAAGGAGTCCGTCGAACAATCGCCGCCCTCGAGCCTGATCTGGTGCGCACGATATCCGTCGGGGAAGCTCACGAAATAATCCTTGTCGAGCTCGAGGCCGCCATCGTCACCGACATTGGCCATGACCTCCACGCCCGGAACCCCATCGGGATAGAACTGATCGTCCCAGGTGGAATAGAGCGAATTGGTCCAGTACACGCGCTTGCCGTCGCGGCTGATCTCGACCATCTGCGGACCGGCCGCAAAGGCCTTGCCATTTGGATGCGGCGTGCGGCGCGCGATGCCGCCGATATGGACCGAGCCCGCATGCGTCGGCTTGCGTGGATCACTAACATCGTACTGGCGCATTTCGCCCGTGCCCCAGCAGGAGACGTAGAGGAACCGGTCATCCATCGACAGGTCGATGTCGGTCACCAGCGGCGGCACGGCGCCAAATCCCTGCAGCAGCGGCGGGAGCTTCTCCTTTGGCGCGGGCTCGGGCGGGATCGTCGCAGTCTTCTCGGCATGGAATTTCCCGCCGTCGCGCCACCAGGTCCAGATCGATGCTTCGAGGTTGGTGGTGTCGACCACGACGCCGACGAAGCCATATTCGCGAACCGGGTCGTGCGCCGGTCGGACTTCCAGCGCCATCTGATGATTGGCGCCGAGGTCGATGGTCTGCACGTTGCGACGGGCGCGAAGATCCCAGAAGTGGAGACGATGGCCATATTTGTTCGCCAGCAGATCTTCCGGGACGATCCCGTTCTCGAACTGCGGCGGCAATGCCCATTCGCTCGTCACCATGTAGTCGCGCGGCAGATTCCACCAGAAGTCATAATGCAGCGTCTGCGGACCGCGGTCGATCTCCCATCGTCCCAGGACCTCGAAGGTCTCGCAATCCATGATGAAGACCCCGGGAGGTCCGTTGGTGCCGTCCTTTCCGCCGCCGCCCAGGGTGCTCACAT
The DNA here is from genome assembly GCF_000473065.1 of Bradyrhizobium sp. WSM1743. Taxonomy (GTDB): domain Bacteria; phylum Pseudomonadota; class Alphaproteobacteria; order Rhizobiales; family Xanthobacteraceae; genus Bradyrhizobium. Next base: position 34,460 of record NZ_AXAZ01000043.1, on the reverse strand, counting down.
AGATGCCGTCCGGTCCGCAATGGATCGTGTGCGGCCGCGAGTAGCCGGTCTTCTTGAACACCTCCTCCGGCTCGATGATCTTGTGGATCTTGGCTTGGGTCGGATCGGGCTTGGTGTCGATGATGTAGATTCGTGATGAACGCAGCCCTGGGATGATGAGATAGCGCCGCTCGATGAAGGCATGTCCCGCGAGCGGCGACAAGGCCGAGGAGCACGCATTCCAGCCGAAGTGATGAAACTCATCGCCCTTGTTGGGCATCGTCACGGTGTGGACGATCTGGCTATAGGTCGGCGATCCCGGCTTGGCGTCGATGACCGCGAGAGCATCCGGCTTGGAGAAATCCGGACTGAGCAGCAAGGTGTAGGCAAAGTTCTCCGCAGGTGCTTCCATCGCAAGCTTGGGTGATGCGTGAAAGGTGGGATCCGGCCTCATCGTCATGGCACTGCCTCCCTGTTCTGTCGGTTCGCGCCAACCTGGCTCGGGATAACGGCATAATGAAGAGGTGTTTCGAGATGTCTTGGGATTCTCCGCAGGGCCGGTTGGCGAGCGTACAATATGCCATCGCCGGGCTGCGCGAAACTGGCGGAATCGCGTTAATTCGACGCCTTACAGCCGAAATGGGCAGACCCCGTCATTGCGCGCGAAACGAAGCAATCCAGACTGTCTCCGCGGACACATTCCTGGATTGCTTCGCGCCGCTCGCAATGACGAGGGAGAGAATTACTTCCCCCACCGGAGCGCCAACGCGTCGCGCTCCTTGGCGAGCTCGAGCAGGCCCGCGCGCGTCGCCGGATGCAGCGGCTGCAACGGATGCCGCACGGCTTCCGACTTGATCACACCGCCGGCCTGCATCATGGCCTTGCAGGCGATCAGGCCGCATTGGCGGTTCTCGTAGTTGATCAGCGGCAGCCAGCGTTCATAGGCGGCCTTCGCCTTCTCGCGATCACCGGCGAAATAGGGATCGATGATCTGACGGATGCCGTCGGGATAGCCGCCCCCGGTCATGGCGCCGGTGGCGCCGGCGTCGAGATCTGCCAGCAGCGTGATCGCTTCCTCGCCATCCCATGGACCCTCGATGTCCTTGCCACCCACCTCGATCAGACTGCGCAGTTTTGCAGCCGCGCCGGGAACCTCGATCTTGAAATAGCGGATGTTGGAGAATTCACGCGACAGCCGCGCCAGCAGCTCGACCGACAGCGGCGTGCCGGCCACCGGTGCGTCCTGGATCATGATGGGAATGTCGATCGCGCCGGAGAGCACCTTGAAGAACTCGACGATGCCCTTCTCCGGGACCCGGAAGGTCGCGCCGTGATAGGGCGGCATCACCATCACCATCGCGGCGCCGGCCGCCTCGGCCTGCTTGCTGCGCGCCGCGCACACGGCCGAGCTGAAATGCGTGGTGGTCACGATCACGGGAACCCGGCCGGCGACATGTTCCAGCACCGCATGCATCACGGTTTCGCGTTCGGCATCGGTGAGCACGAACTGCTCGGAGAAATTGGCGAGAATGCAGATGCCGTGCGAACCGGCATCGATCATGAAATCGATGCAGCGGCGCTGGCCCTCGAGGTCGAGCTCGCCGCGCTCGTCGAAGATGGTGGGCGCAACCGGGAACACGCCGCGATAGGGGCGCTGGGCCTTGTGTGGGGTGACCGGCATCGAACTCTCCATCCCTGATGCGTCTTACGTCTGTCGCCGCGCTCGCGCGGCATGGCTGACACATCTACCTGCCGCGCGGACCGGCGGCAATGCCCCGCGCGACATCTGATGAAGAGACGACGAGATTATGTGGTTTTCACCGCTCCCAAAAAGCCCTCGACCGCGACGCGGAGACGGTCGGCGTCGGCGGACATCTTCTTGACGGACTCCGACAGCACGGTGCCGGCGTTGCCGGTCTCCTGGTTGAGCCTCGCGACGCTGCCGATGGTATCGGTGACCTCGCGGGTGCCTTGAGCTGCCTGCTGGAAATTTCGCGAGATCTCGGTGGTGGCCGCGCGCTGCTGCTCGACTGCGGCGGCAATCGCCGTCATCTTCTCGTCGATGCCGCCGATGGCGCCGCCGATCGAGCGGATCGCGGCGACGGCCTGGCCGGTGGCACCCTGGATCTCCTCGACCTGGCGCGAGATCTCTTCCGTCGCTGTGGCCGTCTGGGAGGCGAGGCTCTTGACCTCGCCCGCGACGACGGCGAAGCCGCGCCCGGCCTCGCCCGCGCGCGCAGCTTCAATGGTGGCATTCAGCGCCAGAAGGTTGGTCTGGGCGGCGATCGCATTGATCATCTTCACGACCTCGCCGATGCGGCTTGCGGTCTGGTCGAGGATCTCGACCGTCGCGTTGGTCTGCTCGGCCTGTGCCACGGCCTCGCGGGCCTCACGCGCGCTCGACTGCACCTGCGCGGAGATCTCCCCGACGGATGCGGAGAGCTCCTCGGTCGCGGCCGCGATAGTCTCGAGATTGTTGGTGGCTTGCTCGGCGGCGGAGGAGACCGCGGCGGTCTGGCTGCTCGATTCCGAGACCAGCGAGCGTACGCCGGTCGCGGTAGCGTCGAGCTCCCGCGTCGAGGCCACAACACTTTGGATGACCGCCTGCACGGTATCGTCGAAGCTGCGGCAGGCCGCATCGACGCTGCCGGAGCGGGCGAGCTGGAGCGCCTGCTGCGATTCGCGTTCCTGGCCCAGCCGTTCCGCGGTCGCCGCGCTCTCGCGCAGGCTTTCGAGCGCTGCAGCCATGGTGCCGAACTCGTCGGGATGCCGGGATTGCGGCACCGGCGTCGCATAGTCGCGCGCGCTGATGCGCGCGATGGCGTCGAGAATAGCGCGCACCGGACGCATGAGGCGATTGCGCACCACGAACACGCCGGCCAGGGTCACGGCCAACGCGAGCAGGAACGCGAAGGACTGCACGATGAGATTGATCAGGGCCTTCGCCTGCACGGTCTCGGCGCGCGCAATCGACAGGTCGAGCGCCTTATTCGCGACCGCGACGATGGACGCGAAGGGCGACTGGCACAGCGCGTTCCACTCCGCAGCGGGCATCGCGGGCTTGCCGCTGCCGTCGAAATTCCTGGTGATCTCCCCCATCTTCTTGAGCGCGCCGTCGGTCTTTGCCCGCGCCTCCTTCGCCGCGTTGACCAGATCTGCGGCCACGTCGGGCGCGGCCAGCAGTTCATCCATGCCGGTCCAACCGGCGGCGACGGTTCCGTTCCAGCCGGCCACCGTCTGCTTCTGGGTTTCGTCGAGCGGCTTGCTGGCGTTGACGTTCGGCCGCAGCGTCGAGCACTGGATGCCGTAGCGATCACGCACCTGCCAGGCGAGGCGGCGGGCCTGGATCATGCGGGCGATGAAGGGATCGTTCATCCAGGCGCGGTTCGACACCGCGGTGGAGGCGAGATTGGCAGTCTCGATCACCTTGGTGACGGCATCGTACCAGGCTGCGGTGCGCTCCACCTTGCGCTCGGCGCGCGGCTGCCTGGCCTCGTCATAGAACAGCTGGAACTTAGGCGCGGCCTCGCTCCAGCGCTGCTTCAGAGTGCTTGCGAGTTCGTCGCGCCGGGCGAACTCGACATTGGCAAGCGCGGCGATGATAGCATCGAAGCCGGCCTGCTCGGCCTTCTCCGCGGCGCCGAGCTTGGCGCGCGGATCGTCCTCGCCGAGCAGCGCGCTCTGGGCATCGCCGCGATTGCTGCGCAGGGCAACCACACCATGGAAGATCGACTTGTCGGCATTCGCCAGCCGTTCGGTCTCCAGACTGTCGCTGTAGCTGCCGAAGGCCCCGACCATCTGGATGGCCGTGCTGGTCAGGGCGCCGGCGGCCAGCAGCGTCATCAGAGCCAGGAGGAGCGCGCTTACCGATTTCTTAAAAACTGACATGACCAAAAGACCTGCTCGTCACGAGCGGTCATCTTGCACGGTGACATGCCAAGGTTTGGTTAAGACTTTAATCGAATACCTGCGGTTGTGACCGCTGCGCCTCGGGCGGGCCGCCGCCCCTTCACGCCACCTTCGTGAAATCCGGCAGGCGGCGCTCGGCAAACGCCGTAAAGGCCTCGCGCGCTTCGGCGGTGCGCAGACGCTGCGCAAACTGCTCGCCTTCGGCCTGCATCTGCGCGACCAGCGCCTCGCCGTTACGCATCAGCCGCTTGGTCGCGATGAGGGCGCCGGCCGGCTGGCGGGCGAGACGCTGCGCCAGCGCGAGCGCCTCGGCGTCGAGCTTGTCGAGCGGCACCACGCGGTTGGCAAGGCCCCATTCCAGCGCCGACTTGGCAGCAACGGTCTCGCCGAGCGCGAACATCTCGTAGGCACGCGCGTAGCCGATGCGCGCCGGCATCAGCAGGCTGGAGGCGGCCTCCGGCACCAGCGCCAAGCTGACGAAAGGCGTCGACAGTTGCGCATCGTCGGCGAGCACGACGAGATCGCAATGCAGCAGCATCGTGGTGCCGACGCCAACGGCACGGCCCTGCACGGCTGCGACCAGCGGCCGCGTGCAGCGCGCCAGCGACTGGATGAACCGCACGACGTTGCGGCTGCCTTCGGACTTGCCGGCTGCGACCGCGGCGAACTCGCCGACGTCATTGCCGGCGGTGAACATGTCGCCCTCGCCGCGGATCAGGATCACGCGAGCGGACGGATCGAACTCGGCGGATTCGATTGCATCGGCCAGCTTGCCATACATCGCATCGGTCAGCGCGTTCTTCTTGTCGGGACGCGCCAATGTCAGGTTCAGAATTCCACCGTTGTTCTCGATCCGGACGTGCTCGGTCATTCGTCTGCTCCTCTTGGAAACTTGTCCTGAATGCTCGTCAGCCAGCGCGCGACGACGTCGATCTCCGCGGCCGTGAATCCTTCCGTCAGCGCCGCGTTGACCTCGGCCGCACCGGCCTTCGCCTGCGCCAGCGCGGTGAGTCCCTTCGGCGTCAGCCAGATGCGAAAGGCGCGGCCATCCTCGCGGTCGGCCCGCCGCTCGATCAGCTTGGCGGCCGCCGTGCGGTCGACGAGGCCGGAAATGCCGGCCGGCCCAAGATCGAGTGCCGCGCCCGCCTCGCCGATCAGCACACCATCCTGCTTGCCGAGGATGAACAGCAGGCCGGCCTGCGCCGGCGTCACCTCGCTCTCGGCCTGCGCCGCCATCCAGCGCTGCAGCCGGCGGTGCGCGACGCTCAGCAGATAGATCAGCCGATGGTGTCTGGCGCCGGCGCCTTTATTTCGCATGCGAAATATATAGTCAGGCTGGCTCGGATTGTCAAAGACGATGGTCTTTGCCGACCCGGCGCGCGAAGGTCGCGAGCAGATCAGCGGATCGGGATCGAGCATCAAATGGAAATGGCGACCATCCCGCTTGACGGCTGCCCTGTTTTGTGTTCCTCATTTGTTCTATTCTAGCTCAAGTTGCAGTGGGGGTCATTTCATGACGGAAAGTGCGTACGAGGAGCGTGGGCCGGCTCAGTTGGTGATTCACAATGACGACGATACGCCGGACGAATTCGTCATCGGACTGCTCCGCCAGGTTTTCGGCAAGACGGACCGTGAAGCCTCCGCGCTGATAGCCCGGATCGAGCGCGAGGAGAAAGCTGCCTGCGGTCCCTACCCGCAATCCGTCGCAGAGGCACTCTTCAAGTCGGCCCAACAATACATTTGGCTCCGCCAGCAGCCGCTGAAGATCACGCTTGAAGAGATCAGGACCCCTTGCGAGCTCTGCGGCAAGCCTGAAGGACAGATGGAGGTGCGGATCGGGGAGCGCACAGTCTGGCTGTGCAGCGACTGTATTCGCGCAGCAGACACCACGCCGCCGCCGCCGGAGCCGGAGGAGTTCGAATACGCTTGCGACGTGCTGGACTGGCATTTTGCCGACGTCGCGCGCAGCAAACTCGTGACCACCATCCGGCAGTTCCCCGGCCACATGCGAGTAGACGTCCAGGCCGCGATCGACCGATTGTTCAGCGAGGGAATTCAGCTATTCGGGCTGAACGAGGAACAACGCTACGAAACGCTGTCGATCTCGCGGCTCCTGCGGGACGGTCGCTATGCGACCGCGATTGCACCACTGCAATATTCAGATGTGGATGTCGGCGAGAAGGCCCCGGTCAAATGTCTCGATAACGGTCTGTGGTTGTGCGAGCAGGATGGTCTCCGTTATGCGGTCTTGCTCTGCGCTCACCGCGAATTCAGCCGCGAACCGGGAATTCGGATCGAGATTCTTGTGCCGTCAGGCACTGCAGGCGCGGCCCTCGTCCAGACGTGTTTTGGCGAACTGGAGCAGGCCGTACAAGCTGCGCGCAGCTATCGCGGCAAGATCCTGTCGCTCGACGCCGATTCCGACTACCGCGGCCGCTCGCGCGGCATCACCGTGCATCGGTTGGCGCCGGTATCGCGGAACGACGTGATCCTGCCCGAGCAGACCTTACGCTTGCTCGATCGCAACGTTCTGACTTTCGTCGACATCCGCGATCAATTGCGCCGGCTCGGCCAGTCGACACGCAAAGGCATCTTGCTTTACGGACCGCCAGGCACGGGCAAGACCCACACGATCCGCTATCTCGCAACACATTTGCCCGGGCATACGACGCTGATCATCACCGCCGAGCAAATCGGCCTTCTCGGCGCCTATATGAGCCTGGCGCGGCTGCTCCAACCCTCGATGGTTGTGATCGAGGACGTCGATCTCATAGCCCGCGACCGCGACGACATGGGCCCCTGCGAGGAGTCCATGTTGAATAAGCTGCTCAACGAGATGGACGGGTTGAAGGAGGACGCAGATATCCTGTTCGTCCTGACCACCAACCGGCCTGAGGACCTTGAAGGAGCCCTTGCTGGTCGCCCTGGCCGCATCGATCAAGCCATTGAAGTGCCACTCCCCGATGAGACCGGCCGCGGCCAGCTGGTGCGGCTTTATGGTAAAGGACTTCCGCTTGAGGATACGATCATCGCGGAGGCCGCCCAGCGCAGCGAAGGTACGAGTTGCGCATTCATCAAAGAATTGATGCGGCGACTTGCGCAGGCCAGCCTCGCGCGTGATGGCGGCAACTCCGTGATCTCCGCCGATATCGACGAGGCGCTCGACGACATGCTGTTCTCCGGCGGCCGGCTCAATGCGCAATTGCTCGGAGGCGCACAGGCCATGGCGGCGGGGCAATGATTGGCCTGAGCTGGAGCATGATCCGGAAAAGTGTGTAGCGGTTTTCCGAATAGATCATGCTCAAACAATACCCTAAAGCGCGATGACGATTCATCCTAATCGCATCGCGCCTTAGGGTGCGCAGGTAAAGCTCGAGGCCTCGGTCACCGGGCCGCTCTTGTAATGCGGCCAGGCCGGCCAGCGGCACAGCGGCAGCGCGCGCGTCGCTGCAAACGACGGCGCCTCGACCTTCTGCTCGCTGACTTCGACGTCGCCGGGCGCCTTGCCGTTCTCCACCCAGTCGACCAGCACGCTCAGCATGTCGACATTGGCGGGCGCGCCGGAGCCGACGTGGTCGACGCCGGGCGCGGTGTAGAGCCGCGCGAACTCCGCGGTCTCGGCCTTGCCCATCTTGCGCTCGACACTCTCGAAATAGCGGATGCCGGCATAGGGACTCTGCGCGTAGTCGGCCATGTGCTCGAGCATGATCAGCCGGCCGCCACGTGCACGGAAACGACTCAGATCGGGATCGGTGGAATCCATCAGGCTAGAGACCTCGAGCAGCCGCGCCTTATGGTCCTCCATCTTGTAGGTGGTCACATCAAGCTTCGGATCGCGCGCGAACACATATTGAATGCCGCCGGCGCCGTAGATCCAGGCGATGCCGTTATTCGGTGCAGGCGGCTGCGCCGGCGGCGCGGTGCCGAGCCACCACGCGACCCAGCCGCCGGTCGGCCCGATCGCTGGCGTGTCCTCGCCCGACACGCCCCAGCCCGGATAATCGTCGAGGCCATTGGCGAGCACGAACGGGAATTTGTAGGTCGCGTGCAGCGTCTCGATCGCCTTGATCTGCGCGTCAGTGAGACACTGATCGCCGCTCTTGGCCGCCGCACAGCGCAGCGTCTCGGCCTTGAACGCCGCCTTGCAGCCGACGGGATCCTGCACCAGCGCATCGTCGGAGCCGTCGGCCTTGTCGCAGGCCGCGCGCACCGCCTCGCCCACGAGCTTGACCTGCGCCGGGTTGATCCAGCCCTCGCCCATGGTGACGAGGCCGGAGCGCGTGCCGGCATGCTGCAGGCCGACCCAATTGATCACGGGCACGCGGGCGAAGATGCCGTCGAAATCGTCGGGATAACGCTGCGCCATGGTGAGGCCTTCGCGGCCGCCTTCCGACGAGCCCATGAAGTACATCTTCTCCGGCTTCTTGCCGTAGGCGCGCTGCATCAGCGCGACGGCGGCGTCCCGCACCTTCTTGTAGGCGCGATGGGCGAAATTCTCGAAGGCCTCGTCGTTCAGCGCGAAAAGCTGCGGCGGCTCGCCCGGCTTGGATTCGTGGCCGGAGTCCGTACCGTAAGTGACGAAGCCGCGCGCGAGCGGCGACGGCTTGTCGAAGGGATAGGCCGGCGGCAGCGCAAGCCCCGTGATCAGCACACCATTGAAACCGCCGCCACCATATTGCAGCGAGCGGCCGTTCCATTCGACGGGAAGGTTGACCTGGAATCGGATCGGCGGTGCCTTGGGATCGGTGGGGTCGATATGGCCGAGCACCTTGCAGAAGCGCGGGTTGGCCGGCGTGATGCGCCCGGACGGCGTCGGCCCACGTTCGGCGACGGCGAGAGGCGATGGTGCCTGCAGGGTCGCGGAATCGATCTTCACGGCGTCAGTGCCGCCAACGAGGCCCTTGCAGACCGTGTCCGCGTCCTCCGTCAATGTCACGGCGAACGCGGAGTCCGCGCTCAACGCGGCCGCCGTCCCCACGAGCCATGCGCACAGCTTCGCCCTCGTCAGAGTCATCATTTCCACCCAGCTTTTTTGTTTGTTCGATCTGTCAGGAGACCGCATTGAATGCGACCTCCTGACGGCCGTCAACAAGCCTCTAGTGCTCGAACACCAGCCGCGCGCCGACCGTGCCTTCGAGGCCGCGGATCTGCTCAAGCAGCTCGCCGGAATCCTGACCACCGAGATCGGCGTCGAGCACGACATAGCCGAGGTCGCCAGCGGTCTCCAGATATTGCGCGGCGATGTTGATGTCGCGCTGGAGGAAGACCTCGTTCAGCCGCCGCAGCATGCCCGGCACGTTGCGATGGACATGGCTGAAGCGCGCGCCGGACGGGCGAAGATGCAATTGCACTTCGGGGAAATTCACCGCGCCCATGGTCGAGCCGGTGATGTAATAGTCGACCAGCTTGCGCGCCACCTCGCCGCCGATCCGCTCCTGCGCCTCTTCGGTCGAGCCGCCGATATGCGGCGTGAGGATGACGTTCTCGAGGCTCTGCACCGGGCTGTTGAAGCGCTCGGCGTTCGACGAAGGCTCGACCGGAAACACGTCGATTGCCGCACCGGCGAGGTGACCGTCACGCAAGGCGCGCGCGAGCGCGTCGAGATCGACCACGGTGCCGCGGCTGTTGTTGATCAGGAACGAACCCGGCTTCATCGCCCGCATCTCTTTCTCGCCGATCATCCCCGCAGTCTCCGGCGTCTCCGGCACGTGCAGGCTGACGATGTCGCTCTGCGCCAGCAGCTCCTCCAGCTTCTCGACCGGCTCGGTGTTGCCGTGGCGGAGCTTGTCGGTGCGGTCGAAATAGATCACGCGCATGCCCATGGCTTCGGCCAGGGTCGAAAGCTGCGAGCCGATATTGCCGTAGCCGACGATGCCGAGCGTGCGGCCGCGCACCTCGCGGCTGCCGGTCGCCGACTTGTCCCAGCCGCCCGCATGGGCCGACACCGAGCGCGGAAAGATCCGCCGCAGCAGCATCACGATCTCGCCGATCACGAGCTCGGCGACGCTGCGCGTGTTGGAGAACGGCGCGTTGAACACCGGAATACCGCGCTTGCGCGCGGCCAATAAGTCGACCTGGTTGGTGCCGACGCTGAAGCAGCCGACCGAGAGAAGCTGGTCGGCGGCGGCGAGCACCTCATCGGTGATCTGGGTGCGCGAGCGGATGCCGAGCAGCGACACGCCCTTGAGCGCGCGCCGCAGGTCCTCGCCCTCCAGCGCCTTGGTCAGCCGCTCGACATTGGTGAAACCCGCGCTCCGGAACAGGTCCACGGCGCTGTCATTGACGCCTTCGAGCAGCAGCGCCTTGGCGCTTCGCTCAGGGCTTTGGCCTGGGGCTGACATGGAATCTCCTGGAATGGCGGCTTTGCCGCAGCTCATAGACCGCAGACGAGCCCGAGCACAATAGGGGTCGGATACGGGGAGAAGATGGCGGGGCGGGAGGTGGGCTTGGCATCCCACCAGCTCCGTTCCGCTCGCTCACAGCAGCTGATCCGTCATCCTGAGGTGCGAGTGGCGCGATGCGCGGCATCGCGCCGGGAGCCTCGAAGGATGAACGGCCCCACTGTAGCCGGGCCGTCGCCCTTCGAGGGCCGAGGCGGCCGCCTCAGGGTGACGGAAACGGGTTCGCCCCCTTGGTCAGCATCAAATCACATAGAACCCGTGCGTGGCGTCGCGGCGGAGCTGCTCGACGAGGCCGTATTCCCAATCGAGATAGGCCTGCATCGCAGCTTCGGCCACATCAGTGCCTTCATAGGGGCGGCGGTAGCGGTGTGCCGGATCCGGCTTTGGCAAGATTTGCGGCGGGCCGACCTCGCGCGCACCGTCATAGCCGCCTTCGAGCACATAGACCTCCCAGCCCATCTGCGCCAGCCAGGACGCCGTCATGTCGGCGCGGACGCATCTGTCGTCGGTCAGGAGGATGCGCGCACCGCGCACGGGCGCGGCCATGTCGGTTTCCTGGACGAGCTGGCCGCCGGGATAATGGCGGAAGCCGGGGAGATGGCCGGTCGCATAGTCCTCGGCATCGCGCACGTCGAAGCGATAGAGCGTACGATGGGTCTGCGCGGCAAGCGCCGACATCTCGTTCGCGCCGATATGGCGAACACCGGCGCGATAGGCGACATCGCGGGCGTTGGCCGGGCCGCCCTCGAACGGGCCGATTGCGCCGCGCCTGTCGGCGCCGTGATCGAGCGCATGGCGCGCCAGCGTCCAGCCGATGGTGCCGTTGCGCAGCGCGCGAACCTTATTGGGCACGCCGGCATTGATCAGCGACTGGGTGCCGATGATGGAGCGGGTACGGCCGGCGCAATTGACGATGATGGTGGTTTCAGGATCGGGCGCGGCCTGCCCTGCCCGCAACACCAGCTCCGCGCCGGGCACGCTGACCGAGCCCGGGATGTTCATGGTCGCATATTCGTCGAAACGGCGGACGTCGAGGATGGCGATGTTGGCCTTATCGGCGACGAGCTTTGCCACCTCGTCGGCGCTGAGCGAGGGCGTGTGGCGGCGCGACTCGACCAGCTCGCCGAACGCTTTCGAGTAGGAATTGACGTCCTCGAAAACCTCAAAGCCCGCCGCGCGCCAGGCCGTCAGCCCGCCGTCGAGCGCGCTGATATTGGTGTAGCCGAGCGCGGCCAGACGCTCGGCTCCCATCGCGACCAGCCCCTCCCCGTCATCATAGAGCACGATCGGCACATCCTTGCGCGGCAGCCTGACCTCGGCCTCGACCGCGATCCGCTCGGCGGCCATGTTGGCGGCGAACAGCGGATGACCGGTCGCGAAGGCGGCCTCGTATCGGAGATCGAGCAGCGCGATCTCTTCGCGCAGGAGCAGTGCGCGGCGGATGGCGGCGGGGGTGACCGTTGGTAGCTTCATGGCATGGACCCTAGGAAGGACAGGCCATGGGCTTTTGGACGATTGAGAGCGCGTTGGCTAGCCTTCTCGGCTCATTCGCCGGGAACGAGCTGCCCGAGCGGCGGCTGCGCCGGGCGCCGCAGCTTGCGGCGCGACAGATAGAGCAGGATTCCCGTGACCGAGAACAGCGGCATCAAGGCGGCGGCAATCATGAAGACAAGCTTGCCCGGCCATCCCAGGATCGCGCCGCGATGGATGTCGTAGATCGCCGCGATGATCTTCTCGCCGAACGTCTTGTCGTCATAGCGCTCGGCGGAGACCAGCTGCCCGCTGGCCGCATCGATGCGAAATTCGTCGCGCGTGGTCTCGAGCGTCCTATCCTTCCCCCACGATCGGATCCGTATCACCGTGCCCGGGCCAGCCGGCAGCGTCAGCAGAGCCCTGGAGAAGCGACCGCCCTCCTCGCGCTGGAACGTCGTCCATGCCTGGTCGAATCCGATCGGCTGAGCCGGGTCGGCACGACCGGCCGCCCGCGGCGCCTTCGCGGACATTTTTGGCTGCATCTTCGCGGCAGAGACTTCTGGACGCGACAGCAGCCAGGCGACTCCATCCTTGTACCATTCGAAAGAGAACCACAGCCCGGTGAGCGTCATCGTCAGATAGATCGGGAGAACCCAGGTTCCGATCACGGTGTGCAGCGTCCGGTGCAGTCCGCGGCCGCTGAGCCCGAGATTTGGCTTCAGCCACATCTTCACGCTGCCGGCGCGACGCGGCCAGCGCAGCACGAGACCCGAGATGAGCATGACGATCAGACCGAGCGCGATCGTGCCGGTGATCGGGCGTCCCCAGCCCTTGCCGTCGCCTGGAATGAGCAGCCAGCGGTGCAGCTTGCGCACGGTCGCGAAGAAAGCCTCGCCGCGGGGCGAGCCCAGCACGTGCGCGTCATAGGGATCGACATAGAGCGAGGCCGGGCGTCCGCCCTGCTCGTCGCGGCCGAAGCGGACGTGGGCCGCCGCCGACGGATCGCTCGACAGCGTGACGGCCGAGACCTTGCCGAAATCCTGCGCCGCCTTCAGTCGCGCGACCAGCGCGTCCGGCATCAGTATGGGCGCCTGACGCGGCGCGACCTGCATGATGCCGGCGTTGAGATGATCGACGATCTCGTCCTCGAAACTCATGATCGCGCCGGTCAGCGCGATCAGGGACACCAGCAGCGCGAGGACCAGGCCCGCGATGGAATGGACCTGGAACAGGAACGCCTTGATCGTGTGTCCCCACCGCGCTGCCATGGCTAGAACTTCACCGTCGCCGACAACGAGACACGCCGCGCATCGCCGATGGCGACGTTGAGGGCGTTGCCGGTGGTGGATGTGTAGTAGACCTTGTCGAACAGGTTCTTGACGTTGAACTGATAAGTCACCGGCAAATTGTCGACCTTCGTGTCGTAGGTCGCAAAGATGTCCGCGACGGTGTATGCCGGCAGAAAGAACTTGTTGGCGGTGTCGCCGGGCCGGTCACCGACGTAGTGCGCGCCGCCGCCGAGCCGCAGGCGACCGGGGAGCGCGTCGCCGAAATCATAGACGAGATAGAGCGAGGCCGTGTTCATCGCGACGTTCAGCAGCTTTGCGTTGCCGACGACGGGATCATTGATCAGGCGCGCATCGGTATAGCCGTAACTTCCAATCATGCTCCACTGGTCGGTCAGCTTGCCGGTAACATCCAGTTCGACGCCGCGCGACCGCGCAGCACCAGAGGTGCGCGCAGCCGACTTGCCGTTGCCGATGTCATCAAGCACCAGCACGTTCTTCTTCTCGATGTCGTAGACCGCCAGGGTGCCTGACAGCCGCTTGTTGACATCGAACTTCAGCCCGGTCTCCCACTGCGTTCCCTGTTCGGGCGCAATGGTGGAGTCGACGACGAAGCCGGTGGTGAAAGCCGCAATGGTCGAGGTCGGCTTCAGCGACTGCGTATAGCTCACGTAGTACGAGAGCTGCTCGTTCAGCTTGACGATGACGCCGCCGAGCGGCAGCACCTTGTCGCCTACGAGATTGGTGTTCGTGACGAAGACAGGCCGGCCCTTTCCTGCGAGCTGCTCGTATTCCATCCAGCGGACGCCCCCAACTACCGACAGCCAGTTGGTCAGATGGAAGGTGTCCTGAGCAAAGAAGCCGCGGGTGGCGAGCTTGTCGGTCTGCTCGCTGTCGGTTGCCGAAACGGTCGTTCCCGGCACGACCAGTCCGTAGACCGGGTTGTAGAAATTGAAGCTCGGCGTCACCTGCCGAATCAAGTCGTGGCGATCGATCGTGCGATACAGCGCCTCGCCTCCGAACAGGATCTCGTGGCGGAAGCCGCCCATCCAGACGTCGCCCTGCAAATAGGCGGTGCCGTAGCTGGCGTTGCTCAGCGAGTTACGGGTGCCGTCGTTGCTGCGGGTCTCGACGCCGGTCGTGGCGTTGACATTGGTGATGCGGAGCTGATTGGCGCTGAAGGTCTCGGTGTTGTAGCTGTAAGCCGCGGTGACCTTCCAATTGTCGTCGAGTTTCTGCTCGACCGAAGCCTGCATCAGGTCGGAGGTGCCCCACATATTGTTGAAAGGCTCGTCGAGCCGGCGCGTCGCCGGGATCGCCAGCGGCGCTCCCTTGACGAAGGACGTGCCGCGGTCGAACGGAGTGATGAACTCACGGTGCTCATAGGTGAGCTGAACCGTCGTGGTGTCGCCGTACCAGGCCAGCGACGGGTTCACCAGCATTTCCCTGTGCCGGCCGAAATTGCGCCAGTAATCCTCGCTGACGCCATAGCCAATGAAGCGATAGGCAAGCCCCCGGTCGCCGATCGGGCCGGTGACGTCGAGCAGGCCGTCGGCGCCGGTCTTGGAGGCACTGAAGGCCGAGCCGAGCAGCGTGACCGAGCCATGCTGATAGAGCTCCGGACGCTTGCTGATGGTGTTGACGATGCCGCCGGGATCCATGATGCCGTAGAGCAGAGAGGCCGGGCCCTTCAGCACCTCGACGCTTTCGACGGCACGGTTGAGGCTGCGGCCCTGCACCAGCGGCATGCCGTTGCGCATGATCGAGCCGTCGCGATTGTCGCCAAAGCCGCGACGGATGACGGCGTCCTGGGTGCCGGCGAGCGTGTTGGTCTGGGTGATGCCTGAGACATTGCCGAGCGCGTCGTCGATGTTGCGCGGCAGCTGATCCTTCAGCACCTGCTCGGGCACGACATTGACGGCTTGCGAGGTGTCGAGCGGCGAGGCGCCACTGCGCAGCGTGGTCGCGCTCGGCATCGCGCGGTAGCCGAGCTTTGCGGCTTGCTGTGCGGCAGCCTCCGCGGCCGCGCGCTCTGAGAGCGTCGGCGCGGCGGGTGCCGTATTGCGATTACGCTGGCGCGCGGCGGCTTGCGTGCGGCGCGAAGACTGGTCCGACGCCCGCGCTGGCTTCGGCCGCAGCGTCGGCGCCTCCACCGTCACCGGCGGCAGGGCCGATTGCGCCTGCGCACTCGTCATGTTGGAGGGGCATTCGGCGAGCAGCACAGCCGCTCCGATGAGAAGACCGGCACGGCTCTTGCCGGCACGAGTCCGATGGCCGCTGTCGCGGACATCCAGATGAGCACGCACGTTCGATTCACTTCCAGGTCAGACGCTGCATTGAAGCTTGCGCGTCTAACAGCCGCTATGCGTGAAGAGAACCGTAAGCGGACTTGAATCGCTCTAGTGTTGAATCGTTCTAAGAACGGAGCGGCGCTGAACAGCAATCTCCAATTGCCGTCATGCCGAGCGCGGCACGCAGCACGCGAATTCGCGGCCGCGCGTCGCGATCTTGCGCAGGCTCACGCGAGGGCAGGCGCGATCAACGCGTCGAGCTTCCGCTTGAACGCAGTGCCGTCGGACAAGGCACGGAGCGGCGGGCGCACGCGCAACCAGGCTGCATCGCCGGTCTGTGCCGCAAGGATCGCTTTCAGCGTCGCGGTGAACGACGGCGTCTTCAGCACGACGTCAATCGCAGCCTGCATGCGCGCTTCGACATCCTTTCCGTCGACCATGCCCTTGACCAGCTCAGGCACGACGTTGGCCATGCCGCAGATGGTACCGGCGCCGCCGGCAGCGATCGCGCGGGCGATATCGGCTTCGTTGCCGACGGTGATGGCGAGCTCGGGAGCTGCGGCACGGAAGGCCTGGAACTGCTTGAAGTCGCCGCTGGAGTCCTTCAGGCCCGCGACCTGCTTGCCATAACGCTTGCGCAAGCTCGCGGCGACGCTGGCAGGGATCGCAACGCCCGATGTCTGCGGGATGTGATAGAGATAGGCGCGCAGCCGGTCGTCGGCGATGCCGTCGATGATCGCGGCAAAGGCATCCTCGATACCTTCCGGTGTGACACCGCGATCGAAGTAGGGCGGCAGCAGCAGCACGTGACGCAGGCCGAGGCCGAGCACGGCGCGCGTGAGCGCGATGCTATCGGTGATGGCAGGAAAGCCGCCGCCCAGTCCAATACGCTCCGGCGCGATGCCGGCCTTGAGCATCGCTTCGATGGTCGCGACGCGTTCGCTGACATTGAATGAGGTGCCTTCGCCGGTGGTGCCGAACAGCACGACGCCATCGACACCCTCGCTGAAGAGGTGCTTGGCGTGGCCGGCGAGCCGGGCGTGATCCACGCTACCATCGGCCGCCAGCGGCGTCGCCGACGCCATCCAGAACCCGCGAATTGCCTCCATCATCACACCGCCTTTTGCTGCCATCCCGAACTAAGCCGCTGATCTCCAACGATCTTTCGCGCTTACCCGGACCTTGTTTTTGCTTTACTTTTGCTCTTGTACCTTACATACAAGAAGTGCGCAAACCCTTTCCACCGTCCCGGCGCGCGTGAGGCGCAGCCGAATCCAGAGGAGGTCTCGCATGAACATGGTGACCCCAATTGAAGGCCCCGACCAAGTGCTCGGCGCGTTGCGCGACAGGCTCGGTGCGGCCGCCGTGCTTGTTGGCACTGATGTGCCCGCCCGCAATTGCAACGACTGGAGCGCGAGCCTGCCGCAAACCCCGCTTGCGGTAATCCGGCCGCTCGACGCGCAGGGCGTCGCCGATGCGATTGCGACCTGCCGGCAGGCGCGACTGCCCTTCGTGCCGCAGGGTGGCTTGACCGGGCTGTGCCGTGGCGCTTCGCCCGAAGCGGGCTGGGTCGCGATCTCGCTGGAGCGCATGACCGGCGTCGAGGAGATCGATCGCGCGTCCGCAACGATGACGGTGAAGGCCGGCACGCCGCTGGAGACGATCCAGAAGGCTGCGGACGAGGCCGGCTTCTTCTTTCCGCTCGACCTCGGCTCGCGCGGTTCCTGTGCGATCGGCGGCAATCTTTCGACCAATGCCGGCGGCAACCGCGTGATCCGCTACGGCATGACGCGCGAGCTGGTGCTTGGCCTGGAAGTGGTGCTGCCCGACGGCACCATCATCACCAATCTCAACAAGCTGATGAAGAACAACGCGGGCTATGACCTCAAGCATCTCTTCATCGGCTCGGAAGGCACGCTCGGCATCATCACACGCGTCGTGCTGAAGCTGTTTCCGAAACCACGCTCGACCATGGCCGCGCTCTGCGCGCTGAAGGATTATGCTGCGGTGATCGCGCTGCTCGGCGCGGCACGCAGCGGGCTCGGCCCGCTGCTGTCGGCGTTCGAGGTGATGTGGCCGGATTATTGGGACGTCATCACGACGCGCGCCGGGGTGAAGCCGCCGGTCGCAGCGGGTCACGGCCTCTACGTGCTGGTGGAAGCGCAGGGCACCGACGAGAGCATTGATGCGCCGCGCTTCCAGAGCTGGCTCGAAGAACTGATGGAGCACGGACTGCTCGCCGACGCCGCTGTGGCGCAGTCGCTGGCGCAGACGCAAGCCTTCTGGCGCGTGCGCGACATCTGCGCCGAGTTCGGCCAGGTGCTGGGGCCGCACATCTCCTACGACATCGGCCTTGCGGTGGCACACATGAACGAGTTCGTCACGCGCTGCAAGGCCGCGCTCGCGGACGGCATCAAGGGCTGCGAGAGCGTCTATTACGGCCATATCGGCGACGGCAATCTGCATCTCGTCTCCTGGGTCACCGGGTTCTCCGTCGCGCAGCAGCCCAAGGAGGAGATGGACGCGATCATCTATGGTCTCGTTCGCGAGATGGGCGGCAGCGTCTCCGCCGAGCACGGCATCGGCATGCTGAAGAAGCAGTGGTTGGGCCATGCCAGGAGCGAGGCCGAGATCGCGCTGATGCGCACCCTGAAGGCTGCGCTCGATCCCGATCACCTGCTCAATCCCGGCAAGGTGATCTGAGAGCACCATGCGCTCGCTCAAGCTCGATCCGCCGAAATCGCTGGCGCAGCGCGTGATGCAGCGGCTGCGCCAGGCCATCATCGAGGGCGAGTTCGCGCTCGGCGCTGCCATCTCCGAGGAGATGGTGGCCAGCTCCTTCGGCGTCAGCCGCACGCCGGTGCGCGAGGCGATGGGACAGTTGCAGGCGCAAGGCCTCGTCGTGATCCGGCCGCAGGTCGGCAGCTTCGTGTTCACGCCGAGCGCCGAGGACATCAATGCGCTCTGCACTTTCCGCATCGCGCTGGAGCCCAAGGCGGCCGAGCTCGCCTTCCGCCACGATCGCGACGGCGCGATCGCAGCAACGAGCGCAGCGATTGCGGCGATGGAGCCGGCGGTCACCGCGAAGGACAACATCGCCTATGGCCGCGCCGATGCCGCCTTCCACGAGGCGCTGTTCACCCATTGCGGCAACCGCTATCTCGCCGAATCCTATCAGCTCGTCTCTGGCCGTGTCGCCGCGCTCCGCACCAATTTGACCTCACCGATAGACGTGCGCACCCGCACGTCCTTCGACGAGCATCGCAAGCTGCTCGATTTGTTCGCACGCGGCGAATTCGCCGCCTTCGAAGACCTGATGACGACGCACATCACCAATTCGGGCGTGGTCTATGCCAAGGCGTTGAAAGTAGAGGCGCTGAAGGTCGGCTGAGCGCCGTTACGTCCCGTCCTTCGGTCCCGGCCTATCCAGGAAATCCAGCGCGGTGTTGATCTGTTCGAGTTGATGCTCGATCCTGTCGCGGTCCTCGACGGCATGCGCCTTCTCGAGTTCCTCAACGAGCCTCTGCTTCCGCATCAGCAAGTTCTCTATGACCGTACCCACGGTTCCCCCATCGGCCGAGGCTGGCGTCCCGGCGAATTTCGTTGCACGCACGAGCGCCACGATCGTGAAGGCGCGCACAGGCCGGGCTCGTGTCGAACCCATCAATCAGAATGTCTCTGCGAGCAGTTGGTTCCTGCCCCCGACAGTCAGTCCGTCACACGGATGGGAACTCTCGGCTGACCGCGACGAGGCGATGCCCGCGAGCTCTACACAACCCGGGGGGCGGCTGATGGTGGGCTGCCAGGCGATCGCAGATTGCGACGCCTGGCGGGATCGCACTATTTCTTGGTGATATTCCAGTAGACTGGGACCGCGCCTTTCACGATGCCGTCGACATTGCCGCGGACGGCCCGCACCAGGTAAAGCTGTGCAGCCGGCCAATACGGCACATAGTCAACAGCGCGGAGCTGGAGGTCGGCTGCGATCTTCCTTTTCTGCTCGGGATCTGTCGCAAACGCGAATTCGTTGCGCAACTTCTCGATTTGCTCGTCGCAGGGCCAGCCAAACCAGGCCTTGTCACAATTTGCGCGCAGCCCAAGGTGGCCGACCGGCTCGAACATGTCGGCACCTGTTGGTCCCGACATGAACAGCGACCAGCCGCCCTTGTCGACGGTTTCCTTGGACGCGCGGCGTCCGACCAACGTGCCCCAGTCCATCGCCTGCGGCTCGACCTTGAGACCGATCTGCCGCATCAGCTGCTCGGCGACGAGGCTGAACGTATTGGTCGGCCCGCTTTCGGTCGCGTGCAGCACCACAACCGGCGTGCCGTCATAACCACTCTCGACAATCAGCTTCTTGGCTTTTTCGATATCAGGCTTGGTCCAGCCCGCGGCGGTGAAATAGGGCGACGAGCACATGTAAAAGCTCGGGCAGTTCTTGTAGAGCTTGGGATCGCCGACATAGGCTCGCGCGAATTTCTCCTGGTCGATCATGTAGCTGATCGCCTGGCGGACCTTTGGATTGTTGAACGGCGGGACCGTCGTGTTCATGCGGAACACCATTTGCATGCCGAGCGTGTCCTGCGGCATGGTCTTGATGTCGGAGTTGCCGGCAAGTGTCGGCAGAAAATCCGGCGGCACCTCCTCAAAAATATCGATCTCACCGGCCTGCAGCGCATTCAGCGCGGTCTGCGCGTCCGGGATGTAATGCCATTCGACGCGGTCGACCTTGGCGAGCTTGCCGCCGGCAAGCCCGCTCGCCGGCTCCGAGCGCGGTTTGTAGGACGGGTTCTTGACATAGACGACCTTGGAGCCCGGCACCCATTCGTCCTTCTTCATGATGAAGGGACCGGAGCCGGTCGCATCCGTGATGGCGGTATCCGCCGGCGTCGCCGCGATCGCCTTCGGCATGATGAAGGGCACGTTGGAGCTCGGCTTGGAGAGCGCCTCGATCACCAGCCCCCACGGGCGCTTGAGCTTCAGCTCGAAGGATTTTTCGTCCCTGACCGTCAGGCTGTCGCTGACGGAGGCAAGCTGTTGGCCAAGGCCATCGCGCTGCCACCAGCGCTTCAGCGATAGGACTGCATCCTCCGCGGTGACCGGCTGGCCGTTGCTGAAGGTCAGGCCGCCGCGCAGCGTGAAGGTATAGGTGAGTTGATCGCTGCTGACCGCAAATGACTCCAGCATCTGCGGCTGCGCGACGAGCTTCTCATCCAGCGAGAACAGCGTGTCGTAGACCATATAGCCGTGGTTACGAACCATATAGTCGGACGTGATCACGGGATCGATCTGCTTGAGGTCGCCGAAGGGGCGGATCTTGAGCACCGTCTCCGCAGCGGCAGGCGACATTGCACCCAGCAAGCCTGCTGCGACCATCACGGCAAATGTTCTGTTCGGCCAGTTCATTTTGCTACTCCTCCCATTGATCGTTTCTTGTTGACTGCATCGGTGGCCACAGCCCAGCCCGGACGCGAAGCGCCGCAGCGCGGCAGCGACTGTGCGTGGTGACATGCGACGGCATGCCCGGGCGCGATCTCGGTCATCGCTGGCGCTTCTTTCGCGCAAATGTCCGTCGCGAACGGACATCGCGTGCGGAAGCGGCATCCGGACGGCAGCGAAGCGGCGCTTGGCACCTCGCCTTCGAGAGCCGCGCGGCGGCGCCGGTTGCGCGGATGGATTGCGGGGACCGAATCGATCAACGCGCGCATATAGGGATGCGCCGGCGCAGCGAACACGGCCTCCGCCGGCCCCTGCTCGACGATGGCGCCGAGATACATCACCGCCAATTCGTCCGCGAGATAACGCACCACCGCGAGATCATGCGAGATGAAGAGATAGGAGATCCCGATCTCCCGCTGCACCTCCTTCAGGAGGTTCAGGATTTGAGAGCGAATCGACACGTCGAGCGCGGCGACCGCCTCGTCCGCGACGATCAGCGCAGGATCTGCGGCGAGCGCCCGCGCGATGCCGAGGCGCTGCCGTTGTCCGCCCGACAGATGATGCGGCAGACGTGTGCGAAAGTGTTGGGGCAGGCCGACCTGGTCGAACAGCCGCGCGACCTTGCGCCGTCGCGACATGGCATCGCCGATGCCAAAATTCAGCAGGGGCTCTTCGACGATCTCCGCCGCCGTCATGCGCGAGTTGAGGCAGGCATAGGGATCCTGGAACACCATCTGCACCTGCCGGCGCTTCTTCCGCAGCGTTTCGCCGGACAGGCTGCCAAAATCCTCGCCATTGATGCGGACGGAGCCGGCCGTCGGCTGCAACAGGCGCACGACCATGCGACCGATCGTGGTCTTGCCGCAGCCGCTTTCGCCAACGAGGCAGAATGTGCGTCCGCGCGCCACAGCGAAACTGACGTCGTCGACCGCGCGAAGTTCGCGCCGGCCGAACAGGCCGAACGGCCCCTTCCGTGAGGTGAAGATCTGGGTCAGGCCGGAGACTTCGAGGACAGCACTCATGCGGGCCGCTCCGCGCCGGCCCTGCCCAGCCAGCATGCCGTCAGGTGCTCGCCTGCGCCCGACAACAGCGGCAGCTCGGACTGACACACCGGCATTGCCTCGCAGCAGCGTTGGCGAAAGGCGCAGCCGGTGCCGAGCGAGGCCGGGCTCGGCACGCTGCCAGGAATCTCGGCGAGACGATCGCGGGTGCCGCTATTGAGTTGGCCGATCGCACCAAGCAGGCCGCGCGTATAGGGATGGGCCGCGGCATCGAAAATGTCGTTGACACCGGCCTGCTCGACGATGCTGCCGGCATAGAGCACGACAACACGGTCGGCCATTTCCGCGACCACCCCGAGATCGTGCGTGATCAGCAGCACCGACGTGCCGAACTCGCGACGCAGATCGTCGATCAAGGTCAGGACCTGGGCTTGGATGGTGACGTCGAGTGCGGTGGTCGGCTCGTCGGCGATCAGCAATGCGGGCCGCAGAGCGAGCGCCATCGCAATCATCGCCCGCTGCCGCATCCCACCGGAGAGCTGGTGCGGATATTCGGAGGCCCGCCGTCGCGCATCGGGAATGCGGACGAGATCGAGCAGCCCGATCACCTGCCGCCGCGCGTCCGCCTCGGACACGCCACGATGCTCGACGATCACCTCGGCGATTTGCTCGCCAACCCGCAACAGCGGATTGAGCGACGTCATCGGCTCCTGGAATACCATGGCGAGACGGTCGCCTCGGAGCTTGCGCATCTCCTCAGCGCCGAGCGTGACGAGGTCGCGCCCTTCGAACAGGATGCGGCCGGAAGCGACCTGCATGACGTTGCGGTTGAGCAGACCAATGATGGAGAGCGCGGTCAGGCTCTTGCCGCAGCCGCTCTCGCCGACGAGGCAGAGCGTTTCACCCGGATCGATCGCGAATGAGACGTTGCGAACGAGCGGCACCGAAGCGCCTCGCGCCTTGAGCGCGATCGAGAGGTTCTCGACGGAGAGCAGCGGCGCACTCATCGCATCTCGCCTCCCCCGAGGCTCGGATCGAGCAGATCGCGAAGGGCATCACCGAGCAGGTTGGCGGCGAGCACCGTGATCGCCAACATCAAAGCGGGAAAGCCGAGGATCCAGGGCGCGATCTGGAGGAACTGCCGGCCCTCCGACATCATGTTGCCCCAGCTCGGCACATCAGGCGGCGTGCCCGCGCCGAGAAACGACAATATCGATTCCAGGATCATCGCGGATGCAAAGACGTAGGTCGACTGCACCATGATCGGCCCGGCGGCGCCGGGCAGGATGTGACGGCGCAGGATGGTCGTGGCGCGTCCGCCGCAGGTGATGGCGGCCTCGACATAAACGCGTTCACGCAACATCAGGACGCTGGCGCGCACCACACGCGCCATACGGGGAATTTCGGGCAGGCTGATCGCCGTGACGATCACGAGAGGCGAAGCGCCGATCAGGGCCACGAGTGCGATCGCGAGCAGGATCGCGGGGATCGCCATGACCGCATCCATCGCGCGCATGACGACCTTGTCGACGCCGCGGAAGTAGCCGGCGACGACGCCGATGCTCACGCCGATCAGGGTGGTGAGACTCGCGACGGCAAAACCGACCGACAGCGAGACGCGCGTTCCCCACAGCGCGCGGGCGAACACGGGCCGACCGACCTGATCAGTGCCGAATGGCTGCGCGAGCGAGGGCGATTGAAGCCGGCTCAGCGGGTCAAGCGCGGCGGGATCTGCAGTGACCCACGGGCTGACCACGGCCAGCGCTCCGAAGGCGAGGAGCAGTGCGCAGCTTAGAGCCAGCATCGGATGGCGAACCGGCAGGCTCGCGATCCGCGCAAACCGGTTGAGGCGGATGTCCGGCGGATCGAGCCCTTCTGCTGCGGAGGTGATCGTCATCGGCTCGCCCCGCATCAGTACCGGATCCTCGGATCGACGACGGCGTAGAGAATGTCGACCACGAGATTGACGACGACATAGACGAAGGCGAACAGCAGGATCAGGGCTTGCACCACCGGATAGTCGCGCCGGAGGATCGAGTCGGCCGTCAGCCGGCCGAGGCCGGGGATTGAAAACACGGTCTCGGTGACGACGACGCCACCAAGCAGCGCGGCGAATCCGATGCCGACGACCGTGATGATCGGGACCGCGGCATTGCTGAGCACGTGCCGCGCGATGATCTTGCGAGCCGAGAGCCCCTTGGCATGGGCGGTGCGGACATAATCTTCGCGCAGCACCTCCAGCACCGCGGCGCGCGTCACCCGCGCGATCAGGGCAATATAGAGGAAGGAGAGCGAGATCGCGGGCAGCACCAGCGAATGCAGGCAGGCCAATACGCCCTGCGACAACGGCTTGTAGCCCTGCACCGGAAACCAGTGCAGGCCGAGCGCGAGCGTATAAACGAGCGCGAAAGCGACGACGAAGACCGGCAGTGAAAAGCCGAGCACCGCACCCGCCATCGTCATGCGCGCGACGAGTCCCCTGGGACGATAGGCCGCGACGAGGCCAAGCGGCACGGCGACGACGACCGCAATCGTGATCGTCATCAGAGACAGAAGCAGCGTCGGCTCGATGCGCTGCGCGACAAGCTGCGAGACCGGGATGCGGCTGAACAGCGACAGACCGAAATCGCCGCTCAACATGCGTCCGGCCCATGCGAGGAAACGCTGCAGCAGCGGCAGATTGAGTCCCAGCGCCTGGCGGACTGCCTCCACCTGCTGCGGTGAGGCGAAGTCGCCGGCGATCAGCACGGCGGGATCGCCCGGCACGAGGCTCAGCAGCAGGAAGACGAATACCGCGACGGCGAGCAGCACGGGTACCGCCGCGAGCAGCCGGCCTAGCACATAGCCGGTCATGCCGCGCCCTCCGGCCCGCGCATGCGGTCCGGCGATTGCCGAACGCAATCCACGCTCCGCACCGTTGCCTCCCCGAGTTAGTTAAACGTTTTTCTAGTGAAGCACGATCGCCCGTCATCCGCAACATGTTCGCGCCTATTTAGCAGCAATTTTACTTGCATAGGGCCGATCGCAACGATACAGAAATCGTTTAACAGGAGGAGCTGATGTCGGGAGGGCCGCTGCCCACCATCCATGAGGTCGCGCGGCTGGCCGGCGTTTCCGTCGCCACCGTGTCGAAGACGCTCAACCGGTCGGGCAAGGTCAGCGAACTGCTCCAGGAGCGCGTCAATGCGGCAGCACAGAAGCTCGGCTATGCGCCGCATGCCAGCGCCCGCAGCCTGCGCAGCGGCGCCACGCGCATCCTCGGGCTGCTCGTGGCGGATCTCGCCAATCCCTATTTCCTGAGGCTCGTCGAGAGCATCGAGCGGTTGTCGAGCGCCGCGGGCTATTCGGTCATTCTCTGCAACAGTGCCGAAGACCCCGCGCGCGAGGAGCGGCATCTTGCCATGCTGCTGTCGCAGCGCGCCGACGGCGCCATCGTCATCCCAACCCGGCGCGGCTGGAGCGGACGCCAGGCCGCGCTTGCGAACCTGCCGATGCCCGGCATTCTGGTGGACCGACGCATCGAGGGGCTCGATCTCGATTCGGTCACGACCGACAATGTCGCGCTGGGACGGCTCGCGGCCGAACATCTCGACGATCTCGGTCATCGCCGCATCGCCGTGATCATGGGCTCGCCCGAGCATCAGATCGCGCGCCACCGGCTCGATGGACTGAGAAGCGGCTTGGCCTCGCGCGGCGTCACGCTCGACGAACGGCTGATCGAGAAGGACAATTTTTCGGAGGCCGCCGGTCATGCCGCTGCATTGCGGCTGCTCGGCCATGCGCAGCGGCCGACCGCGATCTTCGCCACCAACAATCATCTGTCGCTCGGATTGCTTCGCGCCATTGCCGAGCGCGGGCTCTCGATTCCCGACGACCTCTCCGTCATCGCGGTGGACGAGCTTCCATGGGCCGGGCTGGTGCGGCCCGGCATGACCGTCGTAACGCAGCCGTCCGAGGCGATCGCCGAGACCACGGTCTCGACCTTGCTGTCGCGCATTTTGGAGGGACGCTCCGGCGCCGAGGACGAGGCGAGGTCGATCCAGCTTCAGCCGGCGCTCGTGGTGCGCGGGTCCACCGCCGCGGTCCGGACATCATCGACATGAGTGCTGCATCCGGCCTGGCGCCCCATACCGACCCTCTTGCGCTGTCCGCCGTCGATGCCATCGCCGAGATTCGCAGAGGCCATCTGTCACCGCTCGATGTCGTCGATGCCGCAATCGACAGGATCGAGGCGACGGATGCGGCGATCAACGCGATTCCGGTTCGCTGCTTCGAGGCCGCACGCGGTGAAGCGCGGCGGCTGATGGAGAGAAAGGCCGCCGGCGAAGACTGGCCGCTTCTCTGCGGCCTTCCGCTCGCGGTCAAGGACAATACCGATGTCGCGGGCGTGCCGACCAGCGGCGGCAGCGCACTGACGGCCCGCCGCCCTCCGGACGTATCGAATCCGGCCGTCGATCGCCTGCAGCGCAACGGTGCGATCGTTGTCGGCAAGAGCAATCTGTCGGAGCTCGGCGGCGCCAACACCACCAACGCGCTGTTCGGCGCGACGCGCAATCCGTTCTTTCCCGCGCTGACTTCGGGAGGCTCATCCGGCGGATCGGCGGCAGCGCTGGCCGCGCATCAGATCTATCTCGGCCATGGCAACGATGTCGGCGGCAGCCTGCGCACGCCGGCCGCGTTCTGCGGCGTTGCGGGGCTGAGGCCCACACCGGGCCTCGTGCCGAGAAAGCCGCTCACCGATCCCTTCGACACCGTCTTCGTCGAAGGGCCGATGGCGCGGACGATTCCCGATCTTGCCCTGATGCTGGATGCGATGACCGGCTTTCATCCGCCTGATCTGCTGTCACGCGAGCAACCCGCGTCATTTCGAAACGCCGCCGCACAGCCGGGATGGGCGGGACGAATCGCCGTGTCCGAGGACCTCGGCCTGCTGCCGGTCGATCCGGACATTCGCTCCGGCTTCCGCGGCGCGATCGATCGGCTGCAGCGCGCCGGCTGCGAGATGAGCGAGACCGCACCTGATATCGCCGGGCTGCCGCGCGTGATCCGCGCTCTGCGCGGTCTGGCTTATCTTGCCAGCTGGGGCAGACTTTGGCCGCAATCGCGCGACCGCTTCACACCCGAGGTTGCCGGCGACATCGCACATGGCGAAAGCCTGTCCGCGAGCGACATCGCGTCTGCGATCGAGCAGCGGGCGGCGATCTACCGGCGCATGCAGGACTTCTTCATGGAGTTCGACATCCTGATCTGCCCGACCACGCAGGTCGCGCCGTTCCCCGTCGAGATCATGTGGCCGGACGAGATCGAGGGCACCGCATCGGAGAGCTACATCGACTGGATCATGATCACCTATGTCTGGTCGATCCTCGGCTGCCCCGCGCTCGCGGTGCCCGCCGGCCGCGACC
This sequence comes from Bradyrhizobium sp. WSM1743, assembly GCF_000473065.1. GTDB lineage: Bacteria > Pseudomonadota > Alphaproteobacteria > Rhizobiales > Xanthobacteraceae > Bradyrhizobium. The sequence goes on along the minus strand of NZ_AXAZ01000043.1, from coordinate 7,276 downwards.
AGGCCGGCATACCGGTCTCCTTGCAGATCGTCGGCCCGCCCCACAGCGAGGCGCGCCTGATCTCCTTCGCTGCCCGGATCGAGCAGGCGTTTTCCTCGCGGCCGTGAGGAACGGCGCGACCGCGCGGAACCGGATCTTTCACGCGCCCGTCGGTTGATTTCGTGGCCCCGGAGCCCTATGCGTAGGCGCCATGGACACCCAGATGATCACCGCCGAAAAGCCGCTGATGGCCCGGGCGCAACCGCGCAAGCCGGCACCGTTCCTCCCGATGAGCCGCGCCGAGATGGATGCGCTCGGCTGGGACGCCTGCGACATCGTGCTGGTGACCGGGGATGCCTATGTCGACCATCCGAGCTTCGGCATGGCGATCATCGGCCGGCTGCTGGAGGCGCAAGGCTTTCGCGTCGGCATCATCGCGCAGCCGGACTGGCACTCGGCCGAGCCATTCAAGGCACTCGGCAAGCCACGCGTGTTCTTCGGCGTCACCGGCGGCAACATGGACTCCATGGTGAACCGCTACACCGCGGATCGCCGCCTGCGCCACGACGACGCCTATACGGCGGGCGGCGAAGGCGGCAAGCGGCCGGACCGCTGCACCATCGTCTATGCCCAGCGCTGTCGCGAGGCGTTCAAGGATGTGCCGATCGTGCTCGGCGGCATCGAGGCCTCGCTGCGCCGGATCGCGCATTACGACTACTGGTCCGACAAGGTGCGCCGCTCGGTGCTGGCCGACGCCAAGGCGGACTTGCTGCTCTACGGCAATGCCGAGCGCGCCGTCGTCGAGGTGGCGCAGCGACTCGCCGCCGGCGAGGCACCGCGCGAGCTCGACGACATCAGGGGTGTCGCGCTGTTCCGGCGCGTGCCCGAAGATTACACCGAGCTGCACGCCGACGATCTCGATTCCGCCGACGAGGGCGCATCGCGTCAACGCGGGGCCACCGTGATCCGCCTGCCGGCGCTGGAGCAGGTCGAGCAGGACCGCGAGGCCTATGCCCGCGCATCGCGTGTGCTGCACCGGGAGAGCAATCCCGGCAACGCACGGCCGCTGGTGCAGCGCCACGGCGATCGCGATCTCTGGCTCAACCCGCCGCCGATCCCGCTCACCACCGAGGAGATGGACGCGGTCTACGATCTGCCTTACGCCCGCGCCCCGCACCCGTCCTATGGCGACGCACGCATCCCCGCCTGGGAGATGATAAAGTTCTCGGTGACGATCATGCGCGGCTGCTTTGGCGGCTGCACCTTCTGCTCGATCACCGAGCATGAGGGCCGCATCATCCAGAACCGCTCGGAAGGCTCGATCCTGCGCGAGATCGAACGCATCCGCGACAAGACACCGGGCTTCACCGGCGTCATCTCCGACATCGGCGGCCCCACCGCCAACATGTACCGGATGGCGTGCAAGGATCCGAAGGTCGAGGCGGCGTGCCGGCGGCCGTCCTGCGTCTTCCCCGAGATCTGCCCGAACCTCAATACCTCGCATGACGATCTGATCCGGCTCTATCGCAAGGTGCGCGAGACCAAAGGCATCAAGAAGGTGATGGTCGCCTCCGGCGTGCGCTACGATCTTGCGGTCGAGAGCCCCGAATACATCAAGGAGCTCGTCACCCATCACGTCGGCGGTTACCTCAAGATCGCGCCTGAACATACCGAGCGCGGCCCGCTCGACAAGATGATGAAGCCGGGCATCGGCGCCTATGACCGCTTCAAGCGGATGTTCGACGCCGCGGCCGAGCAGGCCGGCAAGAAATATTACCTGATCCCCTATTTCATCGCGGCGCATCCGGGCACGACCGACGAGGACATGATGAACCTCGCGCTGTGGCTGAAGAAGAACCGCTACCGCGCCGACCAGGTGCAGACCTTCCTGCCCTCGCCGATGGCGACCGCAACCGCGATGTACCACACCGGCGTCAATCCCTTGCGCGGCGTACGCCACGGCGGCAGCGACAAGGTCGATGCGATCAAGGGCCTGCGCCAGCGCCGCCTGCACAAGGCGTTTTTGCGCTACCACGATCCCGACAACTGGCCGGTGCTGCGCGAGGCCTTGATCGAGATGGGCCGCCGCGACCTGATCGGCTCGCAGCCCCACCAGCTCGTCCCCGCGCACCAGCCGCCCGGCACCGGCAAGGCCGCCGGCACCAAGCGCCCCGTTCGCCCCGGCGGCAAGACGCAGCGGTTCACGACCAAGGGCGTGCGGGTGATGAAGTAGCGGGCGAGCGCCGGATCAGGTCCGGATCGGCGTGGCGCTTTCGCACCTCCAAAACAAAAATGTCGAAAACAACCCCATGCACAGTAGCCGGGGGCAGCAAAATCAACGGCTTAGAGTGCGATGAGATGGGATGGATCATCATCGCGGCTCAGCTCGTTGATCGAGCGTGATGTTTTTGGAAGACAACTGCGCATCTTGCTGATTTTGCGAAACTGTTGCACCGTCGGGCAAAACAGGAGCAGGATGGCAGCATCGGAAGAGCCAGGATAGGGCGAGCCCCTTCCGCTGCTCCGTAATCAACATCCTCGAGCTTCACACCACGTCCCGCGCGGGCGATACCGCTTTTTGGCGCGCTGCAGAAGCTGGTGTTCCTGGTCGCCAGTTCGCCTGACAGCCAGCAACGTCTACGAAATAACCGCCGCAGACTCTGCCCTGCCCGCACCGCGCTCAAAGTGCCCCCTCTCTTGGTTCACTGTGCGCATCGACGTCAGCTTTCCAGGGCAAGGCGGAAGTCAGCCGTCTTGAACGGGAGAGGCGGCTTGTGACCCCAAGCCGTCTTTGGCCACGGGCGTCGCTCGTGGTGCAGCATTCTGCTATTGTGGCTTTTTCATTGTTGAATATCGGTCAATGGAGCGCATGATGCCAAACAGCAAGGAGATCGGGGCGAAGTCGCACAACCCGGTGCCGCAGGGCTATGTGCTTGGTGCCGGAGAGGGTGAGCACCTGATCCATTTTCGTGATGGCGGTAACATCTTCATCAAGGCCGACCCCATAACGGGGTCCAATAATCTTGGCCTCGGCATTCAGCAGCTACCCAAGGGGTCAGGCATTCCGGTTCACCGACACCTCGACAGGGACGAAGCCTTCTACGTTCTGGAAGGCAGTGGCACGGTCACACTCAACGATGTGCGTCACTCTTGCGAAAGAGGTGGAACGATTTTCATACCCACGAACACGTGGCATGGTTTCAGTAGTCCAGATCAGGAATTGGTTCTGCTGTGGATCATGGTACCCCCAGGCCTCGACGGTTTCTTTCGCGAAACCTGCAGCCGACCCGGCGAACCGCGAAAGGAATGGACGCGGGAGCAGATCAACGCGATCGCTCTCAAATATGGGCAAGAATTCAGGTAGGCGGGCTCAAACATTTGCTCACAGGAGCTAAGACGCTGAGGCCGAAATTGGCCCTACCCAGACCTCCCGGGAAAGCAGCGCTTACGTCGGCTGCTTGAGGACAGGTGGACTCATAATGCGCGCCGCGAGATATTCCGAGTCTGCCCCTGAGCAGACACGTGCCTATGCGAACAGCGCAAGCGTCTGCCTCCCAACAAGGATCGGTTCGCCAGTCGAATTCCAGATTGTCACCGATTCGGTCGTATAGCCGTTGCGCGCACTTTCGGCAGAAGTGCGCAGAAGCCACCAACCGTTTTCCGTAGTTGGCTGCTCGGACAGGTAGTGAACGGCCCATGTCATGGTGCTCAACGGAGGCATCTCACGGACCCGTGCCATCATTGCGGGAGCGGCGGCGTCGGCTATTGCGGTCAGCATGGGTAAACTTACGTTCTTTGCGTCGTCGCGAAACCTGTACCATAGCAATGTGGTTGGATCTTCAGCCTCGCTATAGGGTACGCTGCCACCAGCGAAGCCGGCATCAAAGTGCTGCGCAAATTTAGGCTTTCGCGGAAACGGCCGACAAAGATCGGGGTGGGCGACGGCCGGCGCTGTTATGCCTTGGAATGAATGGGCCGAATGACGCCCTTGCGCGAAACACAATGTGGCGCGCGTCGCGAGGCCGCTTTCGCCTGACAGGTCAGTGGAAACGAATGCTGCGGATTTCCCCCTACGCAACAATTCTGCGCGGATTCTAACGGTTCCGGAATGAGGAGCCATCAGCGCGAATTGGGCTGACCGCAGTGGCGGAAGGTCGGTGAACTCGCGCGCTGCCGCTTCGAGACAAAGAGCCGCGGTAAGGCCGCCGAATAGCGTGCGTCCCTGCCGCCAATCTTCTCCAGGACATGCGGTCCAGGCTCCTTCGTGGCGCTCCATCGCGCTCGTCAGCACAGAATAGCTGGTCGATCTACGCTCTGCGCTGGCGTCCGCAGTGGTGAGCGGTTGCGTGGCGCAGGTCATGGCTTTGTACCCCAGGCTTGCACCAGCAGGCGTTCGACGATCAGGGTATCCGGATCGGACAGGTGCTCGACCAATGCTTGCTTGTGGACGGCGAACTCGCGAGCGCTAAAATGCCCGAGTGTCAGTATTTTTGTGTGCAGTGCCTCAAGCATCGCGAGCGCATCCATCCTCCGGGTGTCGCCCCGTTCAGTGATCGCAGCATGCACCTTCGTCGAAATGTTCTGGACACCGGCCTCGCGCAAGAGCCTTGGCAGCGATCGCCCGGTCGAGATCGTGCCGCCATTGGCCTCAAACGCTTCGCGGTATGCGTTGGAGAGCGCGGCCCATGAGGGATGATCGGGGTAGCAAGCATACGAAATACGATCATAGTCTTGCAGTGCGATCTTTCCACCCGGCTTGAGCAAAGCAAGCATCTGATCGATGATCGCCTTCTGGTTCGCAACAGGCACGTTAATCAGAAGCAGCCGTTCGTGAACCAGATCGAACGACGCCGGCTCCAGTTCGACAGTGAGCGCATCACCCAGCACCATGCGCACGTTACGGAGGCCGCGCCGCGCGATCACTGATCGTCCAATATCGAAGAACCGCTTGTCGCGCTCGATGCCGACGACAGCACCCGAATCTCCAACCCGCTGTGCCAGCAGATCAAGAATGCCGATCGGGCCGCAGCCGATGTCGGCAGCTTTCCAGCCCCGCTGCACGCCAATACTGTCGAGCAACCATGTGGCCTCAGGTGCAATCGCACGAGCCTGGCTCTCCAGGCGCTCTATTTCGTGAGAATTGTCGTCGAACACATAAGCCGCTGACTGAATTGCCATTTCTGCCTCCCGTGCGGACCTGCCGAAAGATCTGCTTCGTTGGCGAGAGTGGCTGAGCGCCAAGCCGTTTGCTTAAGGACGGTCTTTGGGTTTCCTTGGCATTTTCTGAGGGTCGGCTATGTTGCGGCTCGCAAAGAGCCGCTGAGGGGTAGCCCGTTGCTCTATCTCTTTGATGATTGCACGATCGACGCCTCCCGCAGGGAGGTACGCCGAGCCGACAAGTCGATTCCGGTAGAACCGAAGGTCCTTGACCTGGTGCTCTACCTGCTTGCGAACCGCGACCGGTTGGTATCGAAAGATGAACTGGTGTCAGCGGTGTGGAATGGCCGCATCGTGTCCGATTCGGCGATATCCGCGTGCATCCACTCTGCCCGAGTCGCGCTCGGAGACGCGGGAGCTGGCCAGAGGCTCATCAAGACTTTTCCGCGCAAGGGTCTTCGCTTCATCGGAAAGGTGAGGGATACGCCCTCACCATCGATCCCGCCAACGAGCGTTCCTGCGTTGGCACTTCCAGACAGGCCTTCAGTCGCTGTCCTCCCATTCGTAGCCGAGCCGGACCAGAGTTACTTCGCCGACGGCGTCGTTGATGAGGTCATCCTGGCGCTGTCGCGGATGCGCTGGCTGTTCGTGATCGCACGCAATTCGAGCTTCACTTACAGGGATCGGGTGGTCGATGTCAGGCAGATCGGCCGTGAGCTTGGTGTCCGTTATGTCATTGAAGGTAGCGTACGCAAATCTAGCAACCGCGTGCGCATCACTGCACAGCTGATTGATGCGGAATCGCGGCTGACACTCGCTGGTCACCGCTGCGACGGTGTCCTCGGTGACATCTTCGAGCTTCAGGACACGATTGTATCGGAGATGATTGCGGTCATTGCACCCAAACTCGAAGCAAACGAAATCAATCGGACCAGGCGCAAGCCGACAGAAAATCTCGATGCCTACGATCTCTATTTGCGAGGACTAGAAAGCTATTATCTCTGGACCCAGCCAGCGCACGAATTGGCACTGTCATTTTTCAAGCAGGCATTCGCGCTTGATGACAATTTTGCTGCAGCGTGCGGCATGGCCGCGCGTTGCTATACCAGCCGGAAGGTGAACGGCTGGATGGTAGACCGAGAAGCCGAGGTATCGGAGGCCCGGCGTCTCTCGAGGCAAGCGGTAGCGCTCGGGGGTGACGATGCAGTCGCATTGACCGCTGCCGGCTTTACCAATGCGCACGTCCTCAGCGAAAAGGCCGCCGGCAGGGCTCTCGTCGAGCGAGCGTTGCGGCTCAATCCGAACTATTCAGTCGCCTGGTATTGCGCCGGTTGGATCGACGTCTGGCTTGAAGACGCTGCGAGCGCGCTCGAGAAATTCGGCTATGCCATGCGTTACAGCCCCATCGATCCCCTGATGTTCAACTTTCACGCGGGGATAGCGTCGGCTCATTTCGTTGCCGGGCGCCTCGACGATGCGCGCCTCTACGCGATGAAGGCGATCGACGGGCGGCCTTCTTTCGTAACCGCACTGCAAATCGCGGCAGCAACCAGTGCGCTGGGTGGACGACTGGCAGAGGCTCGCGAGCATGTCGCGGCGCTGCGAAGGATCAATGGTGACCTTCGGGTGGGAAACGCAGCCGATCGCTTCAGCCTCCACCCAAATACATTGAGCAAGCTGATGGAAGGTCTGCGGCTTGCGGGCATGCCGGAGTGATTGACCTGGCGACCGGGCCGGTCGAATGTATCGACTGCCATATGTCTGCTGTTGGCCCGCGGCTGAGCCTAACCCAGAGCGCCGCGAGGTCTGTTTCTTGAAGGTGACCCGAACGGGCATGCAAGCTGACCAAGGCAGCCTTTGACCCTAATGTATGGTCCGGCCGTGCGGTGCAAGAAGATTTCGACGATGCGGTAGATACGGTCTTGCATCAATGTATCCGGCCTCTGCTTGGAGCGGAGTGCTCCGGGCCATCATGGATATCAGCACGCATGTGATCTGGTTAGCGGACAGGCCTCGACCGGGCCATTTGGGTCACCAGGGTTCGCATGCGTCGGGAAGACCGATTCTCCATCGTCGTGTCATCCTCTCGCAGACCTCGGCGGGTAAGGTGTTGTTACGTCATCGATAGCTCCTCACTTCG
>NZ_AXAZ01000042.1 GCF_000473065.1 Bradyrhizobium sp. WSM1743 | reverse complement strand
TTATCCGGTCGAAGCGGCGGTGCGCCAGGTCCGCTCCAACGGCGAGATCAAATGGCGTGGCGAGCTCATCCACCTTTGCAGCGCTCTCGCTGGTGAAACAGTCGCCGTAGAGGAAACCGCCGATGGGCAATGGCAAGTGCGCTTCTTCAACGTGCCGATCGGCATCATCGATCAGAAAACATCGACGCTGCGGCGCTGCGCTAGCGCAGCGCCGCAGCGGACCGAACCATGAACGATTGTTACCTATCCATCCGGGCTGTTTTGTTACCCTTCCATCCGCTGGACAAAGCGCGACGCGCTCGCCTACGACCCTCCGCCCGCCGTGCCCGAATTCACCGGGGCCAGCTCGTCCTCCCGGCAGCGCCAGCCGTCGGCGGCTTTCACGAAGGCGAAAGTTCGCTGGATTCTCAAGCGACGCGTGACGTTGAAGGCTTCTGCGGAGCGCTCCTTGTTGCCGGCTCCCGGCTGCGGACGACCCGTCCTCGCGTCCCAGCAGGTGCCGGTGCAGATGGAGGCGACCTTGCTGCACATGGTGAAGGGCGCCAGCACGGCCATCTCGATCTCGCCCGTGACCTGCGCCTCCTGCTCAGTCACCTGGCTGTCGAGCGCATAGACGCGGTTGATGCGCAGGAAGTGGCCGCAGGAATTGGCCGCATGGATTCGCGCGGCGCAGAAATCGACCGCGTCGGTGTCGGGCGAGCGGGCCGCGACCTGCCGGCCGAACACTTTTCTGGGATCGCCCTTCGCCGCGCGGATTTCGTCGGTCTTGCGCTTCAAATGGTCGGCGAGACAGTCCTCCGCGGATTCCAGCTCCTGCAGCGGCACGTTCTCCTTGCCGACGAGATTGCATTTGCGGTCGCGTTCTCGCGTCCACCTTCCGTATTCGGCAAAGGCAAAGCGTGCCGCGATCGGGTCCAACTTGCCGATCAGGCCGAGCACCTGACCATTGAGCTCGGTTTCGGCAAGCGCCAGCGACGGGTCGGCGCAGATCAGCGCGCCCGCTGCGGTGTTGGCCGCGAGGCAGTCGAAATCCGGATCGCGCACGATGGCGGCGCGCTCCTCGGTGACCTTGAGCAGGCACGCCTTGACCCGGTCGAATTCGTCGGCGCGGATCGCGGTCTGGCCGACGATGCCGCAGCTGAGGTTGCGCTGGCGGATCCAGATCGCATTCTCCTCGATTGCGGGTAGGCGATCGGGCAGGCGGGCGAGCCGGGCCTCGATCGCCACGCTCAGCTTCTCGGCGGCGATGGCAAGCTCGGCATCACCGCAGAATAATTGATTGCCGGGGTCGCGAATCTGCTGACAGTTGTTTCTGGCAAACAGCGGCAGCCTGTCGGCGATCGAGCGGTCGGATTCCGCGGACGCGGGCGCCGCCGGCAATGCCAGCAGCGCAAGCACAGACAGCACGATGAATCGCATTCCAGTCGCCCCCGCATGGAAGGCGCCATGCTAGCGTCTGGGATCGTGTGAGGGAATGGGCTTATGGGCGTGCGCAGTACGAGGCCGCTACAATTAACGCGCCTCGGCGGCCGCCATCGAGACCTGCACCGGTTCGTCGACATACTTCATCACGGCCGACTGGTAGAGCACGAACAGCGGCTGATAGCTCCGGGTCGCATCATCCCGGATCATCGCCATGCGGCGATTGTCGAGCATCAGCCACTGGCCGTCGAGCTTTGCCGCGGCAATCGCGTGCTCCTCGCCGGCCCTGACGTCGCGCACCACGACGATGCGGAGGTCTTCAGAGGCGACGCCCGCCAGCCGCAGCGCGGCCAGCTTGGCGATGGCATAGTCCTCGCAATCGCCGGCGCCGCGCGCGAAGGTCGCAAGCGGCGAGCTCCAGACGTCGTCGCTGCCGTCATTGGCGGCGTGGATGGCGAGATTGATGGCGCGGTTGGTCTCGCCGAGGCGCGCGCGGCCGTCGCGGGCGCGGGCTTGGTCGACGATGGCGAGCAGCCTCAAGGCCGCCGGGGACGCGCAATTGTCCCGGTCGCCGTCGCATAGCGCGAGCTGCACCATGTCGTCGTCGAGCTTGTCCTTCAGCGCGGACCATTTCTGCTGCAGGCTGCCGGACGAGATGGCGAAGGCGAACACGCCGAACGGTTCGGCGGATTTGCGCACGAGGACGCTGGCGCCCGGCGACAGCAGCGTGCCGGCGCGAAGCTCGGCGGCCGATCCGAGCAGGATCAAGCCGCACAAGACAATGATTGCGCGCCAGGCGCGCGAGCGAGCAGCGGTCTCCATCTGACATCCCCTTCCCGAGCTTCGCGAGATCCCCCTCGATCTCGACGTGCCGGGCTTTGTTGCTTTCGCGGAGATAGTGCGAGACGGGCCGTTTTGTTCTGCTTAACGCGCCCGGCAGGGGTCCCAAAACCGGGTGACAGGCTGAAACGGGCCTGCCCGAATTGCGTAAAATTTTACGATTCGGAGGCTAGGAGGGGCCTCACTGCCGCGAAATGGAGCCAGCTGCAGGCAGAAGTTGCGATGCTGCCGATTCTGCCTCTCATGGCTAACAGCCCGCTATTTTACGGGTTCTGTTAGTTAGGTCACAGATTTAGCCCCGTATTTGCCGCAGAATGCTGCATGGCACCACGATGGAAAGATGACACAAGTATCCGTTCTACCAATTGTACGATAGATGACTTGGGGTGACGGAGAATGCGTGCATCTAAGCCTGTTTCGACTTCGGAATGCTTGAAATATTACTTCCGCTCGTCTGGGAAGGCGCCGTCATGCGGCGCTCTTACTGCCAAGTGACGCGAAATCACACAAGCAATAGACGGTTTCGCTAAGGACTTGGTAATGCTAAGCAAGCTTAGGCAGTCGATACTTACTTAGATTTTAACCCTTTTTACGGTGCCCGATTGAATTACGCTGGCAAATTTGACGCCGCGACCTCCTTGAACGGCGAGGGTTCCAGCGCGCCCGCCTACGTTCATACCGATTCCTTTGCGGCCAAGCCCTTCATCGCAAAGGCGCATGGTCATGTGCCTGATGGCGCGTTCGTTGTTCCCGACCCCAACCTGATCTTCAACGGCGAGTTCAAGCGCGCCGGCCTCGATCTCGTGCTGTCCCACGAAGGGCATGAGTTCGTGGTTCACGATTATTTCAGGGGTGACAAGCGCGCCGCGATCGCCTCGCCCGACGGCGCCCACCTCACCGGCGACATCGTCAACGCCCTCACCGGCCACGTCCAGGTCGCCCAGGCCGCCCCCGGCGCTGCTGCCGCTCAGGTCATCGGTCACGTCACGAAGCTCTCCGGCAGCGCGACCGCGATCCGCAACGGTGTCTCGGTCATCCTGAACAACGGCGACAATGTCGAGAAGGGCGACGTGGTCTCGACCGGCGCCGATTCGACGCTCGGCATCACCTTCATCGACGGCACCGTGTTCGGCCTGTCCTCCAATGCGCGGATGGTGCTGAACGAGATGGTCTACGATCCCAACGGGTCGAGCAACTCCTCGCTGCTCAGCCTGGTTGCGGGCACCATCACCTTCGTCGCCGGCGAGACCGCCAAACACGGCGACATGAAGGTCGACACGCCGGTCGCGACCATGGGCATCCGCGGCACCGCGGTGCTGACCCAGATCAACTTCGTCGTTCCCGCCGGCGGCGGCGATCCGCAGCCGCAGGCGAGCTTCCAGGTGCTGGTCGAGCCGAATGGCACCACAGGCTCCTACATCCTGTTCGACAAGATCACGCTACTGCCGATCGCGACGGTCAACCAGGCCGGCCAGATGATCCAGATCAGCGGCGGCAACGTCTCGATCTCCAATGCGCTGATGTCGCCGGAAATTCAGAAGCTGATCACGGACGTGTTCACGCTGAAGTTCACCGACAACAACACCAACACCAAGCTGACCACGAACTTCACCGACACGATCACGCCGTTCAGCCAGGACCTGGTGTTCAAGTCGGGATCCGGCCCCGTCGTCATCGCGACTTTCGTCAACCTCAATCCACAGGGACAGGACAATCCTGGCAATTCGACGCCGACAGCCGTCCGCATTCCTGGCCAGCCGACTGCGCAAAGCTTTGACCTCGGCGGCAATGTGAAAACGGCGTTCGCGCTGACCGAGCGCGCGGACACCACCGGCGACACGCACGCCGACACGGTTTCCGGCCTGATCAGATTCGTCGATCAAAACCTCGGCGACCGGCCGACGGTGAGCGTGAGTCTCGCCGAGGCACCGAACTATGTCTACAAGAACGCCGGCCAGCAGGATGTCACCGGCTCGCTCACCGCGCTCCAGAAGCAGGATATCGCGGCGACGCAGATCCAGATCAGCGTCGTTGCCGATGCCGCCAACAACAACAACGGCTCGGCGATCTGGACCTACACGATCCCGGATAAAGTCTTCGATTTCCTCGCGGCCGGCGAAACCCTGACGCTGACCTACATGGTCCGCGTCGACACCAATTTCGTGGTGAGCCCCGAGAGCAAGTTCATCCCGATCACCATCACCATCACGGGAACGAACGACAAGCCCACCGTGGCGACGTCCGGCGGAACCGTCATCGAGAAGGTCGGGACCGGCAACGAGGCCCTGGACAGCATCACAGGCACGGTCACCTTCACCGACGTCGATCTGACGGATCGGCCGATCGTGAGCGCGGCGCTCTCGTCGACCCAGCCGTTCAAATATCTTGATGCGGAGGGCAACGATATCACCGCGACGCTGACGCCGGAGCAACGCGCCGCGATCGCGGCCGTCGAGGTGCCGCTGACGGTGGTGCAGGGCGCGGGGAACGGCAACAACGGCTCGGCCACCTGGACCTACAGCGTTCCCGACCACTTGTTCGATTTCCTCGCCGAAGGCGAGACGCTGACGCTCAACTATGTGGTGCAGGTCGATGACGGACACGGCGGTGTGGTCAGCACGCCGATCACCGTGTCCATCAACGGTGCGGACGTCAATGTCGAGGGCACCAACGACGTGCCGACGATCGTCGAGGACGACACCACTCCAGCAGGGGCGGTGACCGAGGACACGGCGGCCACGCTCGCAGCGAACGGCACCATTACCTTCAACGATCCGGATCTCACGGACACTCACAGCGCGAGCTTCGTCCTGAAGTCGACGAATTCGAGCGCGCATCTGCCCGGTTTCGGCGACGGCACCTCGCATATCGGCACGTTCGCGCTTGAACCGGTGAGCGAGAGTCCCGGCGTCAGCTCGCGAGGTTCCGTAGGCTGGACCTTTACGCTCGACAATAACGATCCGGTGCTGCAGTCGCTGGCCAAGGGCCAGACCATCACGCAGGTCTACACCGTGACGATCGACGACCATCACGGTGGGACGGTCACCAAGGACGTCACGGTCACGATTACCGGCACCAACGACGCCCCGACCATCACGAGCGATGCAGACGCGGCAACGGGGAGCGTCACCGAGGACGCCGGCGCAACCCTGTCTTCCGGTGGGACGCTGGCGATCCAGGACCTCGATCTGATCGACACGCATACCGCGCAGACCGTGTTGAAGTGGGCGACGTCGAGCGCGCATCTGCCGGGCTTCGACGGCAACACGCCGCTTGGGACCTTCACGATCGATCCGTCGGTGACCGAATCCAACAGCGACACAAGCAACGGTGCCACGCTGGGCTGGCACTTCACGCTCGACAACAGCAATCCGGTGTTGCAGTCGCTGGCTGAGGGCCAGACCATCACGCAGGTCTATACCGTCACTTTCACCGACAATAACGGTGCGCAGGTATCCCAGGACGTCACGGTCACCATCGTCGGCACCAACGACGCGCCGACGATCACCAGCGATGCAGCCGCGGCCTCGGGGAGCGTCACCGAGGATACTTGCGCCACGCTGTCGATCGATGGCACGCTGGCGATCCAGGATCTCGACCTGATCGACACCCACACGGCGCAGGCCGTGTTCAAGTCGGCGACATCGAGTGCGCATCTGCCGGGCTTCGACGACGACACTCCGCTCGGCACTTTCACGATTGATCCGTCGGTGCACGAATTCAACACCGACACCGACAATGGTGCGACGCTGGGCTGGCACTTCAGCCTCGACAACAGTAATGCGGTGCTGCAATCGCTGGCTGAGGGCCAGACCATCACCCAGGTCTACACCGTCACCTTCACCGACGATCACGGCGCGCAGGTCTCGCAGGACGTCACCGTCACGATCAACGGCGCCAACGACGCGCCGACGATCACGAGTGATGCAGCCGATGCAGCCGGAGCGGTGACCGAGGATGCCTGCGCCACGCTGTCTATCGATGGCACGCTGGCGATCCAGGATCTCGACCTGATTGACACCCACACGGCGCAGGCCGTGTTCGGGTCGTCGACATCGAGTGCGCATTTGCCGGGCTTCGACGATGACACCCCGCTCGGCACTTTCACGATTGATCCGTCGGTACACGAATTCAACAACGACACCGACAATGGTGCGACGCTGGGCTGGCACTTCAGCCTCGACAACAGCAATGCGGTGCTGCAATCGCTGGCTGAGGGCCAGACCATCACCCAGGTCTACACCGTCACTTTCACCGACAATCACGGCGCGCAGGTCTCGCAGGACGTGACCGTCACGATCAACGGCGCCAACGACGCGCCGACGATCACGAGCGACGCGGACGCGGCGACGGGCGCGGTCACCGAGGACGAGGGCTCGTCGCTGACGACCGGTGGCACGCTGGCGATCCAGGACCTCGATCTGATCGACACCCACACGGCCGAGTGGTCGTTCAAGTCGTCGTCCGTCAGCATGGATCTGCCGGGCTTCGGGACAGGGTCGCATATCGGCACTTTCTCGATCGATTCATCGGTGACCGAATCCGGCAGCGACACCAGCAACGGCGCGACGCTGGGCTGGCATTTCACCTTGGACAATGACGATCCCGTGCTGCAGTCGCTGGCGGAAGGGCAGATCATCACTCAGGTCTACACCGTCACGTTCGACGACCACCATGGTGGCAAGGTCAGCCAGGACGTCACCGTCACGATCACCGGCACCAACGACGCGCCGGCGGCTTCCTATGTGACGTCGGACTACATGAACTTCGACGGCCAGACGATTGCCGTCGGCGAGGTGCCGACGGTGGCCACCGATGACGTGACGCTGGACGGCTGGGTCAACTGGAATGGCGCAGCAAATGCCGGCCACGGCCAGATCCTGTTCTACAACGGCAACACCTCGACCACCGGCTTCGGTCTCCTCGGCACCGTCAACGCTGATGGCACGATGGAGCTGCAGATTCTCGCGGGCGGACGCCAGATCGCCGATACCGGCGTGGCACTCACGGCGTCGCAGTGGCACAACATTGCGCTGACGCGCGAGAACGACACCTTCAAACTCTATCTCGACGGCCACCTCGAATATTCACAGTCATGGACGATCAACCCAATCGACGGCAGTCCGTCGAATCCGTCGGCGTCCTACATGATGATTGGTGCCGCGAGTGACTCAGGCGCCGCGGGCTTCGGCGCAGAAGGCTTCTACGGTGCGATCGCAGATGTCAGCGTCTGGACCACCGCGCTCACGCAGGCGCAGATCCAGTCGATCGATTTCACCGGTCTCACTGGCAACGAAGCCAATCTTGCCGCGTATTATCAGCTGAGCGACGGCAGCGGGACGACCGCCTCCAACGCGGTCAATACCGCCAAGAGCCTTGCAATTGAGGGCGATGCGGACTGGGCCAGCGGCACCTCCGGGCCGGGCAGCGCCATTGCCGATCTGATGGAAACCAATGCCGGCCAGCTGTCGCACGGCGCGCTGGCGGTCTCCGACGTCGACGCGATCGATCACGTCACCGTGTCGGTCAGCCAGCTGCAAGTCTCTCTCGACGGCATAGCGCAAACCGGCAATGTCGGCGGGCTGTCGCATGAGGCGCTGTTGAACTATCTCGCCGTCCCGTCGGGCGACATCCTGAACGGCACCGCCACCCATACGCAGTTCACCTGGACCTTCAACTCGCAGGGGCAGGCCTTCGACTTCCTCGCCGCCGGCCAGACGCTGTCGCTGCAATACACGATCGTTCCGTCGGATGCTCATGGCGCCGGCACGAGTGCGGTCGTCACCATCAACATCGCAGGGAGCAACGACGCGCCGACGCTCGATCATGCGACGCTCGCTTCCGTCGCCGGCAACGACAGTGATCCGAGCGGAGCTGCGATCAGCAGCTTGTTCGCGGACAAGTTCCACGACGCCGATACCGGCGCGACGTTCAAGGCCGTCGCGGTAACGTCCGACGCCGCCACCGCCGGGCAGGGCGTCTGGCAGTACGAGCTCGCCGGCACGGACCAATGGGTCGATATCGGGTCCGTCAGCGACACGACCGCGCTGGTGCTGAGCCCCGATACGCTGATCCGGTTCGTGCCCGCCAATGGCTTTTCCGGGACACCGGGCGCGCTGGGAGTCCATGCACTCGACGACACCTATACTGGCGCCATCACGACCGATCTGTCGATCGCCACGATCGATCTTTCGGTCACAGGCACCGGCGGCAAAACTCCGGTCTCGCAGGATCTCACCACCATCGGCACGGAAGTGATTGCTCCCGCCGACGGCCCGGTCATCAACACCGAGAGCTTCCAGGTCGAGCATATCATCGAGAACAACTCCGACATCATCACCGATCTCATGGTCGCCGGTTCAGCGACCCATGACTTCACCGTCGCGGTGTCGACCGCGCATCCGGATCTCAGCCAGGTCGACTTCTATCCGGCGTCCGGCACTCTCGACGAGATCAACCTGGGCTTCGAGACCGGTGCCGTCTACAATCCGACCGGTGCCAGCTCCGATCCCCAAGCCCAGCCGCCGGACACCGACCAGATCACGCTGACGGTGACGGATCAGACCACCGGCCTGTTCGATACCGTCCACTTCATCTTCAACGAGGCCGGCGACACCTGCCAGGGCGTCACACTGGAAGGCACCAGCGGCAAGGACGTCATCTTCGCGACCGATACGAACGACACGCTGACCGGCGGCGCCGCCAAGGATCAGTTCGTGTTCGCGCCGGGCTTGATGTACGACGACAACGGACAGCCCGTCACCGATTTCTCGCACACCATCACCGATTTCACGGTGGGCCTCGACAAGATCGACCTGCGCCAGTTCTCGGACGTGAGCTCAATGAGCAGCCTCGCCATCAGCCAGCAGCAGAATGGCGACACCCTGATCACCTGGAATCAGGAGATCACGCTGCAATCCGGGCCGATACAGGAACACGAGTCGCTCCTGCTCAAGAACGTGATTGCCGCAAATCTTCAGGCCAGCGATTTCATCTTCGGCACGCATGTCACGTGAGGACGTCCGGCTCTTTAGGCACCAAAAGCGGAATGGCATTAGATTGAATCGATTGCCGCGGGCTCGCTCACCTCTCCCGCTTGCGGGAGAGGTCGGCGCGAAGCGCCGGGTGAGGGCTCTCTGCGCTAGGGGATTGTCCCATTGCGGAAACACCTCTCCCCAACCCTCTCCCGCAAGCGGGAGAGGGAGCCCACCTTCGCCTTTGCGGCTATCGAGCCTCATCTCATCACGCTTTAGCCTGACGGCGGCGAAAAATTCATAATCCACCACCGTCAGGGAATAGCCAATCGCGCGCCGACGCTCCATGATCGGTGCGCCCGGCGTGGTGCAGGGCAGGAAGTCCAGCTGGCATGAAACGTCTCAAGATCTTGCGGCGGTGGTTTGCGCAAAAGTTCGGCTTTGCGCGGCTGATGTGCCTTGCGCTGCTGGTTCTGTTTGCCGGCGCCCGCCTCTGGGATCCGCCGCCGATCCAGGAATTGCGGCTCCGCACGTTCGACATGTTCCAGCTGATCGATCCCAGGCACAAGACGGCGCGGCCGGTCACGATCGTCGATATCGACGACAAGAGCCTCGCCAAGCTTGGCCAGTGGCCGTGGCCGCGCACGCGGATTGCCGATTTGATCCAGAACCTCACCAACAACGGCGCGGTGGCGATCGGCTTCGACGTGGTCTTCTCGGAAGCCGACCGGCTCAATCCGGATCTGGTCGCGAGCCAGATGCGTTATCTCGACGATGCTACGCGCGCCAAGCTGCGCGAGCTGCCGACCAACGACCAGATCCTTGCCGAGGCGATCAAGCGCTCGCGCGTGGTGCTGGGCGAGACCGGGCAGCGGGCGATCTCTTCGGAGATCGACAAGACGCTGCCGTTCACCGGCGTGGCGACGGTTGGCGAGGAGGGCGCCGAGCGCTTCCTGTTCGAATTCCCCGGCCTACTCCGCAACGTGCCCGTCATCGAGAGGGTCGCGGCCGGCCGCGGCCTGTTCACCATCAAGACCGAGCGCGACGGCCTGATCCGCCGCGTGCCGATGGTGATGCGCGCCCAGGGCAACATCATGCCCTCGCTCAGCCTCGAGATTTTGCGCGTCGCCACGGGCACGCCGACGCTGCTGATCCGGACCGACAAGACCGGCGTGCGGGCCGTTCGCCTCAAGGGCGTCGAGATTCCGACCGACAAGAACGGTCAGCTCTGGGTGCATTATGCGCGCCAGGACCCTTCGATCTACGTCTCCGCGGTCGACGTGATCGACAACACCGTGCCGCCCGCCAAGCTGGCCGGCAAGCTGGTGCTGGTCGGTACCTCCGCGGTCGGGCTCAACGACATCAAGACCACGCCGGTGTCCTCGACCATGCCCGGGGTCGAGATCCATGCCCAGGTGCTGGAGAGCGTGCTGAGCGGCGCCGTGATTTCCCAGCCGAACTACGCGCTCGGCGTCGAGTTGCTCGCCGCGCTCGTGATCGGCCTGCTCGTCATCATCTTTACGCCCAATCTCGGCCCCGTGCGCCTCGTGCTCGCCGGTGCGATGTTCGCCGCAATCCTGGTCGGCACGTCCTGGTTCTTCTACGCGCAGTACCGCTACCTGATCGACTTCACCTATCCGCTGCTCTCGACCACGGCGATCTATTTGACGCTGATCTTCGCCAGCTTCGTGCGCGAGCAGCGCCAGCGCGTGCAGATCCGCGGCATGTTCGCGCAATACATGTCGCCGGTGCTGGTCGAGCAGCTGGCGCAGTCGCCGGAAAAGCTCGTGCTCGGCGGCGAGGAGCGCGAGATGACGATCATGTTCTCCGACGTGCGCGGCTTCACCACGATCTCGGAGAGCTACAAGCACGATCCGCAAGGGCTGATCGCGCTGATGAACCGCTTCCTGACGCCGCTGACCGACGTCATCATCGAGCGCAAGGGCTATATCGACAAGTACATGGGCGACGCCATCATGGCGTTCTGGAACGCGCCGCTCGACGATGCCGAGCACGAGATCAACGCCTGCGAAGCCGCGATCCAAATGCTCGAGCAGATCGACGCGGTCAACAAGGAGCGCGAGCAGGAAGCGGCCGACGGCGGCCACGTCTATATCCCGCTCAATGTCGGCATCGGTCTCAACACCGGCGTTGGCGTGGTCGGCAACATGGGGTCCGACCTGAAGAAAAACTATTCGGTGCTCGGCGACAGTGTGAACCTGGCCTCGCGCCTGGAAGGCCAGTCGAAGGAGTACGGCTTTCCCATCATCATCGGCTCCAGGACCGCACTCGCCGCAAAGGAGAAGTTCGCGATCCTCGAGCTCGACTTCATCATGGTCAAGGGCAAGACCGAGCCGGAAGTCATTTACGCCATCGCGGGCCGCGAGGACGTGATGCATTCAGGCGCGTTCCAGCGCCTGCGCAACATCACCATCGAGATGCTCGGCTGCTACCGCAGCCGCGATTGGCAGGGCGCACTGGACGCGATCGAGCGTGGCCGCAAAAGCGAGGACGCCGACACGCTGGAGAAGCTGTTCAGGCTCTATGAAGCACGGATCAAGTCTTTCCAGGTCAATCCACCACCGGAGGGCTGGACCGGGGCGTATGCGTTGCTGACGAAGTAGTCGTCAGGCACTCGCTGTCGTCCCGGACAAGCGCGCCCAAAGCGCGCGCTGATCCGGGACCCATACCGCGGAATCTCTCTTAGGGCAGGCTGGAGGAGGCCAAACCTCCTCCCGTGGCTGGTCCCGGGTCTGCGCTGACGCTTGCCCGGGACGACAGCGGTGTTTGACGCCGCCGCGTGCCAGCCTCAAGCCTCACTCCACCCCGATCGTCGTCAGATCCTGGAACCAGTGCTGCGCCTGCACAAACTGCTTGATCTTCGGCGAGAGTGCATGTGGGTTGGTGTCGTGGACGACCCAGACCAGCGTGGCATCGTCCACGATCAGCGCATGCGCCTGCGCCAGCAACTCGTCCTGCTTGGCGCTGTCGAAGGTCTGCTTGGCCTCGTCGATCAGCGCGTCGACCTTCGGGTTCTTGTAGCCGCCCCAGTTGACGCCGACAGGCGCGATCTGCCCCGAATGGAAGAAGCGGACGATGGCGTAGAGCGGGTCCGAGGTGACATAGGCGATGTTGTTGGCGGTGATGCCGGCGTTCATCTCGTCCGCCGCGCCCTTGCGCCAATGCGTATAGAGCGTCTCGAGCTCGACCACTTTGAAGTCGAGGTCGATGCCGATCTCCTTGAAGCTCTGCTGCAGGAACTCGTTCATGGGCAGCGACAGCATCTGGCCGGTGCCGCCTTGCGCGATGATGAAGGTGGTCTTGAGCGGTTTTGCTTTCGAATAGCCCGCTTCCTCCACCAGCTTCTTCGCTGCAGCCAGATCATATTTCAGCTCGAAGCTCGGCTTGCCGAACCACGGGCTCGACGGGTCGACCTGACCCTTGGCAGGCTTGGCGAGACCATTCATCAGGCCGACCACTGCGTCGCGATCGATCGCGAGGTTCAGCGCCTTGCGCAGGCGGATGTCGGTCCAGGGCGAGCCCGGCAGCACGCTGAGGTGATAATTCCAGACGTGCGGCGTGACGTTGTCGACGAGCTTCATGCCGGCCGCTTTCAGCTGCGGCACGGCATCGGGTGCCGGCGTCTCGATCAGGTCCACTTGTCCGGCAAGCAGCGCGTTGGTGCGCGTCAGCGCTTCCGGCATCGGCACCAGCACGATCTTGTCGGCCTTGGGAATCCGCTTCTTGTTCCAGTAGTCCGGATTCTTCGTGAGCTCGGCGAGCTCGCGCGGCACCAGCTTGGTCAATTTGAATGGGCCGGTGCCGGACGGCTGACTGGCGAACTTGTCCCAATCCTTGCCGAGCTTTTCGTACTGCGCCGGACTCGAGAGCAGGAACCACAACATCTGATAGGGGAAGAAGGAATCGACCGTCTTGGTGGTGATCTCCACCGTGAAGTCGTCGATCTTGGCGTAGCTGGCGACGGAGGGTAGGCGGGTCTTCACCTGCGCGCTCTGCCGCTTGTCGAATTGCGGCGCCTTGTCGTTGAGCACCTTGTCGAGATTCCAGATCACGGCGTCGGCGTTGAACTCGCTGCCGTCGTGAAACGTCACACCCTTGCGAAGGGTAAAGCGCCACTTCGTCTTGTCGGTATCGTCGACCTTCCATTCGGTGGCGAGGCCCGGCACCAGCTTGCCGGGGCGATCGGCGACGTCCATCTCCCAGGCGACCAGGGGATCGTAGATCGTGTAGGCGGTGAACTGATAAGCGCCGGCGCCGCGATCAGGCTGGCCGGTGGTCAGTGGAATGTCCGCCATCGAGATGCCGTAGCGCACCACCGTTTCGGCGCGCGCTGAGATTGCAGACAACGCCAGCGCAAGCACGGCAAGACAGGTCGACAGACGAATACGCATGGCCCAAAGCTCCCAGGAGAAGTCGAGGCCAAACTTGCAATCTTGATGCCAGAATAGGCAGCGCGCCGTTTCCGCCGGTGCGTCATCACAAGGACTTGTCGCCGCAGGGGCAATTTGCAGAATTTGTTTCTCCTTGGCATAGCCATTGCATACGATTGCATCAAAATTAATCATCGAAAGCCGGAAAAGGACTGAGGCGATGCTTATCAAGAAGAACAAGACTCGCGCGGCGCTGATCGCGCTGCTGGCGCTCGGCAGCGCAGCTGCCTGGCCGCGCGTGGTAGCTGCGGAAACTGTGCTGCGCATCGGCATGACTGCTGCCGATATTCCGCGCACCCTCGGCCAGCCCGATCAGGGTTTTGAAGGCAACCGCTTCACCGGCCTCACCATGTATGACGCGCTGACCGGCTGGGACCTGTCCTCTGCCGACAAGGCGAGCGTGGTGATTCCCGGCCTTGCCACTGAGTGGAAGGTCGACGATGCCGACAAGACCAAATGGGTCTTCAAGCTGCGCCCCGGCGTCACCTTCCACGATGGCTCGCCGTTCAATGCGGACGCGGTGGTGTGGAATGTCGAGAAGGTCTTGAAGCAGGACGCGCCGCAATTCGACGCCAGCCAGGTCGGCGTCACGGCCTCGCGCATGCCGACGCTGGCTTCTGCGAAGAAGATCGACGACATGACGGTCGAGCTCACCACCAAGGAGCCCGACAGCTTCCTGCCGATCAACCTCACCAATTTGTTCATGGCGAGCCCGGCGAAGTGGCAGGCCTTCTACGACAAGGCCGAAGGCACTGACGCCAAGGCGAAGTCGCAAGCCGCCTGGACCGCCTTCGCCAAGGACGCCTCGGGCACCGGCCCGTGGAAGATGGCGAGCTTCACGCCGCGCGAACGGCTCGAGCTGGTCAAGAATGCGGCCTATTGGGACAAGGCACGCGTGCCCAAGATCGACAAGATGGTGCTGCTGCCGATGCCGGAAGCGAACGCGCGCACCGCGGCACTGCTCTCCGGTCAGGTTGATTGGGTCGAGGCGCCGGCGCCGGACGCGCTGCCCGAGCTGAAACAGCGCGGCTTCAAGCTCTACGCCAACGAGCAACCCCATGTCTGGCCGTGGCAGTTCTCGCGCGTCGAGGGCTCGCCGTGGAATGACATCCGCGTGCGCAAGGCGGCGAACCTCTGCGTCGATCGCGAAGGCCTCAAGGACGGCCTGCTCGCCGGCCTGATGGTGCCGGCGACCGGCACGTTCGAGCCCGGCCATCCCTGGCGCGGCAAGCCGGCTTTTGAGATCAAGTACGACAAGGCGACAGCGCAAAAGCTGATGCAGGAGGCCGGCTACGGTCCCAACAAGAAGCTGACGGTGAAGACGCAGACCTCCGCGTCAGGTTCGGGCCAGATGCAGCCCTTGCCGATGAACGAGTATCTCCAGCAGGCGCTGGCCGAATGCTATTTCGACGTACAGCTCGACGTCATCGAATGGAATACGCTGTTCACCAACTGGCGCCGCGGCGCCAAGGATCCCAGCGCCAACGGCTCGCACGCGACCAACGTGACCTATGCGGCGATGGACCCGTTCTTCGCACTGGTGCGCTTCCTGCAATCGGGCATGGCGCCGCCGGTCTCGAACAATTGGGGCTTCATCAACAACCCCAAGTTCGACGAGCTGGTGAAGAAGGCGCGCCAGACCTTCGATCCCGCCGCACGTGACGCCGCGCTCGCCGAATTGCACGCAGCCTCCGTCGACGACGCCGCCTTCCTCTATGTCGCCCACGACGTCGGCCCGCGCGCGATGAGCCCGAAAGTGACAGGCGTCGTGCAGCCGAAGAGCTGGTTCATCGACTTCTCGCCGGTGTCGATGAATTAGTGAGGCATTAGCAGCGTACTCGGTGCACCCTCTCCTCCCGTGGGAGAGGGGCGCTTCGCGACAGCGAAGCCGAGTGAGGGGTCTCTCTCCGCGGGAGCTGACCCCCATCGATGCAATAATCTCGCGGACAGATACCCCTCATCCGGCGCTTCGCGCCACCTTCTCCCACAAGGGGAGAAGGAAAGAAAAGAACCAAACGTGCTCGCCTATACTGCCAGACGCATTGTCTATGTCGTCCCCATCGTCATCAGCGTGGCGCTGGTGTGCTTTCTGCTCGTGCACATCACGCCGGGCGATCCGCTCGTCGCCGTGCTGCCGGCCGACGCCTCGCAGGAGCTCGCCGCGCAACTTCGCGCCGCCTATGGCTTCGACCGGCCGCTGCCGGTGCAGTTCGGCCTCTGGCTCTTGCGCGCGCTGCATGGCGATCTCGGCAATTCCATTGCCACCGGGCGCCCGGTGCTCGCCGAAGTCATGCGCGCGGTCGGCAACACGGTCACGCTCGCGATCGCCGCCGCCATCATCGGCTTCACCATGGGTATCCTGCTCGGCCTGATCGCCGGCTATTTCCGCGAGACCTGGATCGACAAGGTCGCGACCTCCTTTGCCATCGCTGGCGTGTCGGTGCCGCATTACTGGCTCGGCATGCTGCTCGTCATCATCTTCTCGGTCCAGCTGAACTGGCTGCCCGCGGTTGGCGCCGGTCCCAGCGGCTCCAACTCCTGGGCGTGGGACTGGGCGCACCTGAAATATCTCGTGTTGCCGGCGATCACGACCTCGGTGATTCCCATGGGTATCGTCACGCGCACGGTGCGTGCTCTCACCGGTGACATCCTTAGCCAGGATTTCGTCGAGGCCTTGCGGGCAAAGGGCCTGCGTGAAACCGGCGTGTTCCGCCACGTCATCAAGAACGCCGCGCCCACCGCGCTCGCCGTGATGGGGCTTCAACTCGGCTACATGCTCGGTGGCTCGATCCTGATCGAGACCGTGTTCTCCTGGCCGGGCTCGGGCTTCCTGCTCAATTCGGCGATCTTCCAGCGCGACCTGCCGCTGCTGCAAGGCACGATTCTGATCCTGGCGCTGTTCTTCGTCTTCCTCAATCTCCTGGTCGACATCGCCCAAGCCGCGATCGATCCGCGCATCAAGCGGGGCTAGCGGGATGAGCGAGCTTCCGTTGTCAGCCGCCGCCGACGCCGCGCTGCAGGCCGCACCCGCCACCAAGGCACGCGGCTATTGGGCGACCGTCGGACGCCGCATCATGCGCGACAAGGTCAGCATGGCCTGCGCGCTGGTGCTGCTGCTGATCTTTCTCTCCGCGATTCTCGCGCCGTGGCTGGGTCTCGAAGACCCCTACAAGGGCTCGATGATCCGCCGCCTCCGTCACATCGGCACGACAGGCTATCCGCTCGGCACCGACGAGCTCGGCCGCGACATGCTGGCGCGACTGATCTATGGCGGGCGGCTGTCGCTGGTGATCGGCATCCTGC
Organism: Bradyrhizobium sp. WSM1743; assembly: GCF_000473065.1. Lineage (GTDB taxonomy): Bacteria > Pseudomonadota > Alphaproteobacteria > Rhizobiales > Xanthobacteraceae > Bradyrhizobium. The sequence goes on along the minus strand of NZ_AXAZ01000042.1, from coordinate 54,690 downwards.
CCGTAATCCTGGCCTTCTGCATCGGCACCTCGCTCGGCATCGTCGCCGGCTATGTCGGCGGCAAGCTCAACACCGCGATCATGCGCACCGTGGACGTGTTCTACGCTTTCCCGTCCGTTCTGCTGGCGATCGCGATCTCCGGCGCGCTGGGCGCCGGCATCCTCAACTCCATCGTGGCGCTCACCATCGTGTTCGTGCCGCAGATCACCCGCGTCGCCGAGAGCGTCACCACAGGCGTGCGCAACATGGACTTCGTCGAGGCCGCACGCGCCTCCGGCGCGGGCGCCTTCACCATCATGCGCGTGCACATCCTCGGCAACGTGCTCGGTGCAATTTTCGTCTATGCGACGAGCCTGATCTCGGTCTCGATGATCCTGGCGGCCGGCCTGTCCTTCCTCGGCCTCGGCACCAAGCCACCCGAGCCGGAATGGGGCTTGATGCTGAACACCTTGCGCACCGCGATCTATGTCAATCCCTGGGTCGCAGCCTTGCCGGGTGCGATGATCTTCGCGGTCTCGATCTGCTTCAATCTCCTCTCGGACGGCCTGCGCAGCGCCATGGACATCAGGAATTAACGCAATGAGAGAGATTCTGATTGCGGCGATGTCGGAGCCACACCTCTCCCGAAGGGAGAGGTCGGATTGCATCGCAAGATGCAATCCGGGTGAGGGGTTACGCTGCATCGAGTTTGCCGCGCCCCCTCACCCGGCGCTACGCGCCGACCTCTTCCCGATGGGGAGAGGTAAAGGATACCGGCCATGAGCGAGAATGCCTCAGTTGAAATGCTCGAACCGGTCGAGGACCGCGGCGGAGTCGCGCAGCCGCTGCTGCAGGTCAACGGCCTGACCAAGCATTTCCCGGTGCGCGGTGGGCTGTTCGCCGCCAAGCGCACCGTGCGCGCCGTCGACAACGTCTCGTTCTCCGTCGCCAAGGGCGAGACCGTCGGCATCGTCGGCGAGTCCGGCTGCGGCAAGTCCACCACCGCGCGCCTTTTGATGCATCTGATGCCGTGCGATGACGGCGACATCATCTATGACGGCATGACGGTCGGGCAGTCGCTCTCGCTGCGCGAGCTGCGCCGCGGCATGCAGATGGTGTTTCAGGATTCCTACGCTTCGCTCAATCCGCGCCTGACCATCGAGGAATCCATCGCGTTCGGGCCCAAGGTTCACGGCATGGCCGATGGCGCGGCGCGGGCGCTCGCTCGCGAGCTGCTCGGCAAGGTCGGCTTGCGTCCGGAAACCTTCGCCAACCGTTATCCGCACGAAATCTCCGGCGGCCAGCGCCAGCGCGTCAACATCGCCCGCGCGCTCGCTCTCTCGCCGCGGCTGGTGATCCTGGATGAGGCCGTCTCCGCGCTCGACAAATCCGTCGAGGCGCAGGTGCTCAACCTGCTGGCCGATCTCAAGCGCGAGTTCGGTCTGACCTATCTCTTCATCAGCCACGACCTTAACGTCGTCCGTTACATCTCGGACCGCGTGCTGGTGATGTATCTCGGCGAGGTCGTCGAGCTCGGCCCGGTCGACCAGGTCTGGGACGCGCCGGCCCACCCCTACACGCGCGCCCTTCTCGCGGCGATGCCGTCATCGGACCCCGACAAGCGCACCGAGACGCCGCCAATATCAGGCGACCCGCCCAATCCGATCGATCCGCCCTCGGGCTGCCGCTTCCACACCCGTTGTCCGTTTGCGGAGCCGCTCTGCGCAAATGCGACACCAAAGCTCACCGCGCTCGATAGAATGGGTCACGAGGCCGCGTGCTACATGGCGATCCCGGGTTCAGGCCATAGCCGCGCACCCGCAGGGGAAACAGCATGACAAGACCGACACCGAAAGAGATCAAGCCCATCGCGCAAGTCTCGGGTATTCCCGTGGACGACGAGATCGCAACCCGCATCTCCAATGCCATCGGACCTGCCTTCGAAGGCTTCGCCGCCATCGCCGGCACGCTGCCATTCGATCTCGAGCCGGCCGGCTACGTGCTCGCGCAGATGCAGAAGGTGTCGAAATGAACGCCGAGCCTGCATTGATGACGCTCACCGAGGTCGCGCGTGCGATCGCGATGAAGCAGCTGTCCTCGCATGAGGTGACGCGCGCGCTGCTGCACCGCATTGGGCAATGGCAGCCGCACCTCAACGCGTTCATGTCGATCGAGGCCGAAGCTGCATTGAAAGCGGCGGATGCCGCCGATTCCGAGCTCGCCAAAGGCAATGTCCGAGGCCCGCTGCACGGCGTGCCGCTCGCGCACAAGGACATGTATTACGACGCTGGCCACGTTGCGACCTGCGGCTCCCTGATCCGCCGCGATTTCGTGCCGACCGTGACCTCCACCGCCTTGCAACGGTTGAAGGACGCCGGCCAGGTTCGGCTCGGCACGCTGCATCTGGCCGAGTTCGCCTATGGCCCGACCGGCCACAACGCCCATTACGGTCCGGTGCGCAATCCCTGGAACGTCGCCCACATCACCGGCGGCTCCTCGTCCGGCTCCGGCTCCGCGGTTGCCGCACGCCTGACCTATGCGGCGCTCGGCTCCGACACCGGCGGCTCGATCCGCATGCCCGCGCATTTCTGCGGCGTCACCGGCCTCAAGACCACTGTGGGCCGCGTCAGCCGCGCCGGTGCGATGCCGCTGTCGCAATCGCTCGACACGGTCGGCCCGCTCGCCCGCACCGCCGAGGACTGCGCGCTGTTGCTGGCGCTGATGGCCGGCCCCGATCCTGCCGATTCGACCTGTAGTCACGAGCCGTTGTCGGATTACGTCGCAGCGACGAAGGGCTCGCTGAAGGGCCTCAAGATCGGCGTGCCCGCGTCGTTCTATGTCGACGATCTCGACAGCGAGGTCGCGCGCGTGCTGGACGAGACCATCGCCGTGCTCAAGCGTGAGGGCGCCGACATCATCAAGGTCGACCTTCCCGATCAGCGGCAATTGTCTTCGGCAAGCCAGCTCGTGCTCGCCGCGGAAGCCGCCGCCTTCCACAAGCGCTGGATGATCGAGCGTCCGCAGGATTATGGCCCGCAGGTTTTGATGCGGCTTCAGAACGGGCTTGCCGTTCCCGCTATCACCTATCTTGAGGCGATGCGCTGGCGTGGGTCCGCCCTCGCCGCGCATAACGCCGCAACCGCTGGCGTCGATGCGGTGATCGCACCGGCGTCTCCGGTGCCGGCGCCGACGATCGAGGAGAGCGACGTCGGCGGCGGTCCGAACGCGCCGGCGCTGTTGCAGCGATTGACGCTGTTCACCCGCCCGGTGAATTTCCTCGGCCTGCCGTCGCTCACCGTGCCCTCCGGCTTCACCAGAAGCGGCCTGCCGGTCGGCATGCAGTTGATCGGCCGCTCCTTCGACGAAGCGACCTTGCTCACCATCGGCGCCGCCTTCCAGCGCGCCACCGACTATCACGACCGGATCCCCAAGCTGCCGTCATGACCAAGCTCGTCGCGATCTCAGGCCTCAACATCCGCTTCACCGGCGAGCGCACGGTCTATGCCGTGAACGACCTCAGCCTGTCGCTCGGCAACAGCGAGGTGCTCGGCCTGCTCGGCGAATCCGGTTCGGGCAAGAGTGTGACCCTGCGTGCGCTGATGCGGCTGTTGCCGAAGAAGCGCACGCAGATCTCCGGCACGGTCAACGTGCTGGGCCGTGACGTGCTCGCCATGAACGACGAAGAGCTGTCGTCGTTTCGCGGCCAGACCGTCTCGATGATCTTCCAGGAGCCCGCGCTGGCGCTCGATCCGGTCTACACCATCGGGGCGCAGATCGCCGAAAGCGTGGTGCGTCACGAGGGCAAGAGCTTTGCGGAAGGGCGCGCGCGGGCGCTCGAAATGCTCGAGGTCGTGCGCATTCCCTCGGCCAAGCGCCGGCTCGATGCCTATCCGCACGAGATGTCCGGCGGCATGCGCCAGCGCGCGATGATCGCGCTGGCGCTCGCCTGTCGGCCAAAAATCCTGCTGGCCGACGAGCCGACCACCGCGCTCGATGCCACCGTGCAGATCCAGATCCTCTTGCTGCTGCGCGAGCTGCAGCGCGAGTTCGGCATGTCCGTCATTTTCGTCACCCACGACATCGGCGTCGCCATCGAGATCTGCGACCGCGTCGCGGTAATGTATGCAGGCCAGATCGTGGAGCAGGGCTCGCTTCGCGACATCGTCCGCTCGCCCGTGCATCCCTACGCCAAGGGCCTGCTCGCCTCCACCATCCATGGCGCCAAGCGGGGCCAGCGGCTGGAGACCATCCCCGGCACGCCGCCCTCGCTCGCCGAGAAGCCGCACAATTGCTCCTTCGCACCCCGCTGCGCTATGGCCCAGCCGCGCTGCCTGGAGCAATTGCCTGCGAATGTCGAGGTGGAGGCGGGACGAGCGGCAAGGTGTGTGCTGGCGGGACCGGTTGCCGCGACGTAGCGCGCCAACCGGCCGGGGCCGCGAGCAGCATTCACACCCCATTCATCCCGGTTCCCGTTCCATGGCTCCGTTCAAGGAGAGGGACCTTAACTTATGTACATTTCTAACGAAGGCCTGCTCGTCATCCTGTTCGTCGGCCTGGTCGCCGGCTGGCTTGCCGGAAAGATCGTGCGGGGCGCTGGGTTCGGCATCATCGGCGACATCGTGATCGGCATTGCCGGTGCACTGGTCGCGAGTCTTCTGTTTCCCAAACTCGGCATCCGTCTCGGCACCGGCCTGGTCTCCGAGATCGTCTATTCCGCGATCGGCGCGGTCATCCTGCTGCTGGTGGTGCGGCTGGTGCGCGGCGGCGGCCGGCTCTAGCCAGCCGCTCGGTTCGATTGGTCGGAACTTGGCGCCTGTCCTGAGCTGGGGAGGACGGCAGCCTCTGCACCAAAAAGCCGCAAAGACTGTGAAATACCGGACTTGCGTGCGGGGCCGTCGGGGGTAGATGTGGCCCATCAGGGTTCTGGATGAACTCGGCTGCGTTGGACGCAGAGCGAACATGATGTTAATCCGGGGCGAGTACTCTGAATGCGCGTGAAATCAGGGGCTGTGGCCCCCACCTGAAAGAGATCAGACTGATGGCAGCCATCCCTGGCGTCCGCCGTTCGGAGCTCGGTGATGCCTTGCGCGCTTGTCGCACGGCATTCATCGGCGTCGGCCTGATGAGCTGCATGATCAACCTGCTCTATCTGACCGGGTCGATCTTCATGCTGGAGGTCTACGACCGGGTGCTGCCGAGCCGCAGCATCCCGACGCTGGTCGGCCTCATCATCCTCGCCAGTTTCCTCTACATGGCGCAGGGCGTGCTGGACATGATCCGCAACCGCATCCTGGGGCGGATCGGTACCTCGCTCGACGAGGCCCTCAACAAGCGCGTATTCGACACCATCGTGCGCCTGCCGCTCCTGGTCGGCAGCCGCAACGAGGGCCTGCAGCCGCTGCGCGATCTCGACAATGTCCGCTCCTTCCTCGGCGGCCTGGGGCCGAGCGCGTTCTTCGATCTGCCCTGGCTGCCGCTCTATCTCGCCATCTGTTTCGCCTTCCATGTCCTGATCGGCGTCACCGCGCTGGTCGGCGCCATCATCCTGGTCGGGCTGACGCTGGTCACCGAGTTCATGTCCCGCCAGCCGGCGAAGGAGGCGATGGGCCTCGCCGCCCAGCGCAACGATCTCGCCCAGGCCAGCCGCCGCAACGCCGAAGTGATGGTGGCGATGGGCATGGCCGGCCGGATGAATCAGCGCTGGAGCGAGGCCAACGAAAAATACCTCTCCGGCAATCAGCGGGCGAGCGACGTCGCCGGCGGTCTCGGCGCGGTCGCAAAAGTGCTGCGCATGATGCTGCAATCGGCCGTGCTCGCGGTCGGTGCCTATCTCGTCATCCACCAGGAGGCGACCGCCGGCATCATCATCGCAGGTTCAATCCTCTCCGCCCGCGCGCTCGCGCCGGTCGATCTCGCCATTGCGCACTGGAAATCCTTCGTCGCTGCGCGTCAGAGCTGGCACCGCCTCACGCGCCTCTTGGAGCAGATGCCGGCGCAGGCGATGCCGACCCAGTTGCAGGCGCCGACCAGCCGCCTGTCGGTCGAAGGTGTCGCCATGGTGCCGCCGGGGGACCAGCGTCTCGTGGTGCAGGATATCACCTTCGCGCTCGCCGCCGGCAACGGCCTCGGCGTGATCGGCCCGAGCGGCTCCGGCAAGTCGTCGCTGATCCGCGCGCTGGTCGGGGTCTGGCAGCCGGTGCGCGGCAAGGTGCGGCTCGACGGGGCGGCGCTCGATCAATGGTCGTCCGACATGCTCGGCCGCCACATCGGCTATCTGCCGCAGGATGTCGAGTTGTTCGGCGGCACCATCGCGCAGAACATCAGCCGGTTCGATCCTGCGGCGACCTCTGAAGGCATCATCGCGGCTGCGAAAGAAGCCGGCGTGCACGAGATGATCATCAAGATGCGCGAGGGCTACAACACGCAAGTCGGCGAGCAGGGCGCCGCGCTGTCGGCAGGCCAGGCGCAGCGCGTGGCGCTGGCGCGCGCGCTCTACGGCAACCCCTTCCTGATCGTGCTCGACGAGCCCAACTCCAATCTTGATACCGAAGGCGATGAGGCGCTGACCCGCGCCATCCGGTCGGCGCGCGAGCGCGGCGCCATCGTCGTCGTGGTGGCGCACCGCCCGATCGGCGTCGAGGCGGTCGACCAGATCCTGGTGCTGCGCGACGGCCGCATGCAGACGTTCGGCCCGAAGGAGCAGGTGCTCGCCCAGGTGCTGCAGCCGCGCGTGACGCCGCCGGCACCGATCAAGATCGTCAGCGAAGGCGGAGTGGCCAAGTCATGAGCGCAAAGTCATGAGCACGATGGCGATCGGCGGTGCGAAGCCCGCCGCCAAGAAGACCGTGCGTGATTCCATCAAGTTTCACCTGATCCTCGGCCTCGCGATTGTGCTGGTCCTGGTCGTCGGCCTCGGCGGCTGGGCGTCGACCGTCTTGATCTCGGGCGCGCTGATCGCGCCGGGGCAGATCGTGGTCGAATCCAACGTCAAGAAGGTGCAGCACCCGACCGGCGGCGTGGTCGGCGAGGTGCGCGCCCGCGACGGCGACCTGGTCAAGGCCGGCGACATCGTGGTGCGGCTCGACGACACCGTCACCAAAGCCAACCTTGCGATCGTCACCAAGAATCTGGACGCCGCGCAGGCGCGCGCGGCGCGACTGCAGGCCGAGCAGCGCGGTGTCGACAAGATCGAATTCCCGCAAAGCCTTCTCGATCGCGCCCACGATCCCGACGTCAAGGTGCTGCTATCGGCCGAAACCAAGCTGTTCGACGTCCGCGTCAACGGCCGCACCGGACAGAAGGCCCAGCTGCGTGAGCGCATCACGCAGCTCAACGAGGAAATCGCCGGTCTCAGCGCCCAGGAGAAGGCCAAGGATCAGGAGATCGCGCTGGTGCAGAACGAGCTCACCGGCGTGCGCGAGCTCTACGACAAGCGTCTGGTGCAGATCTCGCGCCTGACCCAGCTCGAACGCGACTCGGCCCGCCTCAACGGCGAGCGCGCGCAGTACATCGCCTCGCGCGCCCAGGCCAAGGGCAAGATCACCGAGACCGAGCTCCAGATCATCCAGATCGACAAGGACGTGGTCAGCGAGGTCTCCAAGGACCTGCGCGAGACCAACGACAAGATCGGTGAGCTGATCGAGCGCAAGGTCGCTGCCGAAGATCAGCTCCGCCGCGTCGACATCCGCGCGCCGCAGGATGGCATGGTGCTGCAATCGACGGTGCACACGGTCGGCGGCGTCGTCACTGCCGGCGATACCTTGATGCTGATCGTGCCGCAGGCCGACGATCTCCAGGTCGAGGCCAAGGTCAATCCGGTCGACATCGACAAGCTCCAGATCGGCCAAAAGACGTTGCTGCGCCTCTCCGCGTTCAACCAGCGCACCACGCCCGAGCTCAACGGCGTCGTCAGCCGCGTCTCGCCCGACGTCACCACCGACCAGCGCACCGGCCAGGGTTACTACACCATCCGCGTCTCGATGCCGCCCGAGGAGGTCGCCCGGCTCGGCGACGTCAAGCTGATTCCCGGCATGCCCGTGGAAGCCTTCGTTCAGACCGGCGACCGCACCATGCTGTCCTATCTGATGAAGCCGCTGCACGACCAGCTGATGCGCGCCTTCCGGGAGAAGTGACGCGCGTAAGCACGTCATCTCCGCTCGTCATTGCGAGCGGAGCGAAGCAATCCAGTCTGCCTCCACGGAGAGATTTCTGGATTGCTTCGCTGCGCTCGCAATGACGACTTGGCTGTCAGTTTGCTATACTGCGATTGCAAACAGCAAACCCGGCGGTCGAACAATGCAGTCCCCACCCTCCATCGCCACCGAATCCTTCTCCGATGCCTCCGCGGCCGTTGCCCGCCTCGAAGAGATCTACGAGCGCAACACGAAGTTTCTGCGCGATCGTTTCGAGGCGTACGTCAATGGCGAAGCGATCACGACGCGGGTCCGGGCCCATTATCCCTTCGTCCGCCTCACCACCGCGACGCATGCGAGGTTGGATTCGCGCCTGTCCTACGGTTTCGTCCATGGCCCCGGCGTGCACGAGACCAGCGTCACGCGGCCGGATCTATTCCGCGCCTACCTCACCGAGCAGATCGGATTGCTGATCCAGAATCACGGCGTGCCGGTCGAGATCGGCGAGTCCGCCGAGCCGATCCCGATCCACTTCGCCTATCGCCGCGACATCAACATCGAGGCCGCCATCACCACCAGCGAGAACTCCGCCGTCACGCGGTCGCTGCGCGATGCGTTCGACGTGCCCGATCTCGCGACGATGGACGATTCGATCGCCGACGGCACCTTCGAGCTCCAGCTGGGCGGGCCCGAGCCACTGTCCCTGTTCCGCGCCGCCCGCGTCGATTACTCGCTGCGCCGGCTCTATCACTACACCGGCACTGATCCTGAATATTTCCAGAACTTCGTAATCTTCACCAATTACCAGTTCTATGTCGACGCTTTCGCGCAGCTCTGCCAGCAGCGGCTTCAGTCCGGCGAGGCCGGTCTCGATGCTTTCGTCGCGCCCGGCAATGTGATCACGAGCAGCGGCGGCGCCATCAGCGGGACGGCGCCCCTGCGCGCACCGCAGATGCCGGCCTTCCACCTGGTCGCGCCCGGCTATCGCGGCATCACGCTGATCAATATCGGCACCGGTCCGTCCAATGCGCGCAACGTCACCGACCACGTCGCGGTGCTGCGGCCACATGCCTGGCTGATGCTCGGCCATTGCGCGGGCCTGCGCAACACGCAGCGGCTTGGCGACTACGTGCTCGCGCACGGCTATGTGCGCGAGGACCATGTGCTCGACCGGGAGCTGCCGCTGTGGGTGCCGATCCCGGCGCTGGCAGAGATGCAGGTCGCGCTCGAGGAGGCGGTCGAGGACGTCACGGGGCTCGAAGGTTTCGAGCTCAAGCGCCTGATGCGTACCGGCACGGTGGCGAGCGTCGACAACCGCAACTGGGAGATTTCCGGGCGTGAGGTGATCCGCCGCCTGTCGCAGTCGCGCGCGGTCGCGCTCGACATGGAATCGGCCGCGATCGCCGCAAACGGCTACCGCTTCCGCGTCCCCTACGGCACGCTGCTGTGCGTCTCCGACAAGCCGCTGCACGGTGAGATCAAGCTCGCCGGCATGGCCAGCGAATTCTACCGCCGCCGTGTCGGTCAGCATCTCGAGATCGGCCTGAAGGCGCTGGAGCGGCTCAAGCAGCAGGAATCCGAGCGGCTGCATTCGCGCAAGCTCCGCAGCTTTGCCGAAGTGGCGTTCCAGTAGGAGCGAAGCTGCACTTTGCTGCTGACAATCGGAGCGATTTTCAGCATTGTCCGGTGCGGGGGCTCGACCGGGACGACTTGATGCCGCTGATGCGCGACAAGATCATCGGCCATGACCTTGAACGGCTGGCCTTTCGCTTCACCATGCTGAACGACGGCGATGTGGTGCAGTGCCAGATCAGCGATGCCGCGATGGACGAGCTCGCGGGCATGCAGGGCACCGAAAGCAGCGCGCGTCAGGCGCAATTCCTGTCGCTGCGCGAGACCATCGAGCGGATCGCGTCAGATATTTATGACGAGGCGCCGCGGGTACAGGGTTACGTGGTGCGGATTTTCATGCGGCACTTGGGGCGGTAACTGCTGCTCCATTGTCAGCTCACAGCTCCCCACTCTCGGTGTCATGCCCCGGCTTGACCGGGGCATCCAGTACGCCGCGGGCCTTCGATTCAATCACAACCGCCTCGGAGTACTGGATCGCCCGGTCAAGCCGGGCGATGACGGCAGTGTTGGTGGTGAGGTTATCCCGGCTAACTTCATCCGCACAGCCGCTCACCCCTCCAGCTTCCGCAGCAACAGCTTCAGTGCCGTCGCCGCGAACACCTGCATGTTGACAAACCGGTCATTGCTACCAGTCTCCAGCGTCATCATCTCTGACGCAGGCCCCGCAATCGCCATGCAGCTATGGCCGGCGGCATCGCCGTAGCGGTTGCCGCTGGGGCCGGCGGCGCCGGTCTCGGACAGGCCCCAGTCGCAGCCAAAGCGGCTCCGCATCTGTTCGGCGAGGAGCTTTGCGTAAGGCTGCGATGACGACCGACAACCCTTCATTCCTTCGTCCGAAATATCCATCAGCACGCGCCTGGCATCGCGGGTGTAGACCACGGCGCCGCCGAGGTAATAGGAGGAGGCGCCGGGCACCGCGAGCAGGCTGGCCGAGATCAGGCCGCCGGCTGATGATTCCGCAACCGCAACGGTCTGTTTGCGCGCGATCAATTGTGCCGCGATCTGTTCCGCGATGCCGACGAGCTCTTTCATCCCTGGTACCCCATTCCTTCGCAACCGAGCTCAGCCTTCCTAGCATATGACAGGATGCTTCGCCGAGTTGCGGGCAACGGGCAGGCCTGCTTGAATGCGGGGTGCAAAAAGAGACATGCGAGGAAACGTGAGAAGGGAGACGTGATGGCGTCCCTGATCGCCGGCGGCATCGATTGCGACGTGCATCCGGCCGTGCCGCATCTGACCAGCCTGCTGCCGTACCTGAACGACTATTGGCGCGATCAGGTGACGACGCGCGGCATGGTCGACCTCCTCTCGCAATCCTATCCGCAGAACTCGCCGATCACGGCGCGGCCGGACTGGCGGCCCGAGACCGGCAAACCCGGCGAGAGCCTGTCGGACATGCAGCGACACGTGCTCGATCCCTTCCAGCTCAAGCATGCCATCTGCAATCCGCTGTACGGCGTGCAGATGGTGTTCTCCGAGGATATGCAGGCCGCGTTCTGCCGCGCGCTGAACGACTGGCTGGCGAAGGAATGGCTCGATCGCGATTCACGACTGCGCGGCTCCATCGTGATCCCCACGCAAAGCGTCGAGAAAGCGGTCGCCGAGATCGAGCGCTGCGCACAGGACAAGCGCTTCGTGCAAGTGCTCATGCTGGTGATGGGCGATACTCCGCTGGGCAAGCGCGCACTATGGCCGATCTATGAGGCCGCCGAACGTCTGGAACTCGCGGTTGGCATCCACGCCGGTTCCGCCTATCACAATCCGCCGACCGCCGTGGGTTGGGGGTCGTATCACATTGAGGATTATGTCGGGCAGGCCCAGGCGTTCCAGACCCAGCTCACCAGCCTGATCGTCGAAGGCGTGTTCGCCAAACATCCGCGGCTGAAAATGGTGATGCTGGAGTCCGGCGTCTCCTGGATCGCGCCCTATCTCTGGCGCCTGCACAAGTTCTGGCGTGGGGTGCGGATGGAGACACCGTGGGTCGATCGCGCGCCGCTGGAGATTGTGCGCAGCAACATCCGCTTCTCGTTACAGCCATTTGATGCGCCGCCGGAACCTGAGACATTAATTCGCCTGTTTGAGCATATGCAGTCCGACGAATTGGTCCTATTCTCCACGGACTATCCGCACTGGCAGTTCGACGGCCAGGACGCGCTGCCCGAAGGTCTGTCCCCCGATCTCGTGCGCAAGATCATGATCGACAATCCCCATGCAACGTATCCCCGCCTGACGTGAGCCCGCTGCCAAAGGAGGCAAGGCGATGAATATCCAGTTCCGCGAGAACCAAGAAGCCGCTTCCCCACTGACCGTCAAAACCGCAATCGCGGACTGCGACATCCATCCGGCACGCGCCACTCGCACCGAGCTTTATCCCTACCTCGCCAAACGCTGGCAGCATCACCTCGAAGTCTACGGCGTCCACGCCTATCAGGGCATGATGGAAGGCCCGCCCTATCCGAAGGCCCAGCCCAACGCCTCGCGCCGCGATGCCTATCCGCCGGAAGGCGGCCCGCAAGGCTCCTCGCTCTCCTTCATGCAGAAGCAGCTGCTCGATCCCAACAACGTGCAGTTAGGGGTGCTCAATCCGCTCAACACCGGGCAGGGCATCCGCAATCACGAACTCTCGGCCGCGCTGTGCTCGGCGATCAACGACTGGCAGATCGACAAATGGACCAGCAAGGACAAGCGGCTGAAGGCGTCCATCGTCGTCGGCAATGAGGATGGGCTGTCGGCCGCCGCCGAGATCCGCGAGCGCGCCGGCGACAAGAATTTCGTGCAGGTGCTGCTGCTCAGCCGCAATGTCGAGCCGCTCGGCCAGCGTCGCTACTGGCCGATCTACCAGGCCGCGGAAGAGGCGGGCCTTCCCGTCGGCGTTCACGCCTTCGGTTTCGGCGGTAACCCGATCACGCCCTCGGGCTGGCCGTCCTACTACATCGAGGAGATGGTCGGCCACTCGCAATGTCAGCAATCGGCGCTGGCGAGTCTCGTGCTCGAAGGCGTGTTCGAGTGCTTCCCGAAACTGAAGATGGTGATGATCGAGGCCGGCTTCGGCTGGGCGCCGTCGCTGGCGTGGCGGCTGGACAAGGCCTGGCAGCGGCTACGCAGCGAGGTCCCGCATGTCAAACGGCCGCCGTCGGAATACATCCGCGAGCAGGTGTGGTGGACGACGCAGCCGATGGAGGATCCGGAGCGGCGCGAGGACCTGTTCGACATCATCAAGTGGATTGGCTGGGATCGGCTCTTGTTCGCCACCGATTATCCGCATTGGGACTACGACGAGCCTTCCCGTGTCTTGGCTGCGGGCGTCAGCGAGGCCAATCGCGAGGCGTTCTACCTCGGCAATGCGAAGAAACTCTACGGAATAAACTGATGGCGCGTCACGTCATTGCGCCAGTGGATGAGCTTCCGCCGGGCACGCGAAAATTCCTGGAGATCGACGGACGGCCGATCGCGGTCTTCAACATCAAGGGCGAATATTTCGGCCTGATGAACCGCTGCCCGCATCAGGGTGCGGCATTGTGCGAGGGCCCGCTGATCGGCCTCGCGCAATCGACGGATCCCGGCGAGATCGAATATACGAAACTCGGCGAGATCATCCGCTGCCCTTGGCACGGCTGGGAGTTCGACATCCGCACCGGTCAATCCTATTGCGACCCCCGCCGCTTTCGCGTGAAAGCCTATCCGGCCCATGTCGAGCCGGGCGCGAGCATGGTGAAGGGACCGTATGTGGCCGAGACGATCCCGGTCAGGATCGAGAGCGACTACGTGGTGGTGGAGCTGTAGTCTCGCCGCACGTCAGGTGCGCTCCCTCGCCGCTCTTAGGGGAAATCGCGCCCTTCAGGCTCTATTCTGCGCTGCCGCGAGCACCCACTGCCGGAACGCGGCAAGCTTCGACGCCTCGCGGCCCCCCTCCGGCGCGACCAAGTAGAACCCGGCATCGGCCGGCAGCGCGATCTTGAAGGGGACCACCAGCCGACCCTTGGCGATGTCGTCCTGGACGTAGGAGGTCCGCCCCATCGCCACGCCGATGCCGTCGATCGCGGCCTGGATGGTCATGAAGATCATGTCGAAGGTGATGCCAGGCTGCCTGGCGATGTCAGCCGGCAGGCCCGCCGCGGTCAGCCACAACCGCCAATCGTCGCTGTTGGCGTTGGATGTGTGCAGCAGTGGATGGTTGCGCAGATCCTCGGGCCGGCGCAGCGGCTTGTCACCGCGCAGCAGTGACGGGCTGCACACCGGAAACAGCTCGTCCGCCATCAGCCAGTCGGCGCGCACGCCCGGCCACTGGCCGCGGCCATAGCGGATCGCGGCATCGACATTGTCGCGTTGGAAATCGACGAGGCTGGTCGAGGTGGTGATGCGCACGTCGATGCCGGGATGCTGCTCCTGGAAATCGGTCAGCCGCGGCAGCAGCCATTTTGCCGCGAGCGAGGCCAACGTCGACACCGTCAGCACCTTGTCGTCCTCCTTCCGCAGCAGGCGGTCGGTCGCGAGGCGGAGGTCGTTGAAGGCGGCACGGACGCCCGGGAGGTAGTCGCGCGCCTCCGGCGTCAGCGCCAGCGCCCGGTTCTGCCGGATGAACAGGCGGATGCCGAGCTCCTCCTCCAGCCTGCGGATCTGATGGCTGATCGCGGTCTGGGTCACGTTCAGCTCGCTGGCGGCCAGCGTGAAGCTGAGATGGCGCGCGGCGGCCTCGAACGCCCGCAATCCGTTCAGGGACGGCAATCTGGCAGTCATTTGGCAGCAGGATACATGACGTTAATTCATGCGAAAAGGTACAAATTGTCGTTTGTCGCAACGCAGCAGGAAGCAGATATTAGCGGTCAACTTAGCTCCAGGAGCTGAAAATGTCTACGTTGACCGACAATTCGATGACAAATCATCATGCACCCGGCCTGATCCAGCAGATCGGTGAGACTCTCCACGTCTGGCATGAGCGCTATCGCACCCGCCGGGAGCTCACCAACTGGACCGCGCGAGATCTCCAGGATGTCGGGCTGTCCTGGTCCGACATTGCCTACGAGGCTGACAAACCCTTCTGGCGGGCCTGATAGGCCGCCAGGCCGGCGCCGCCTCATCACAGGGGCGCCGGCGGTCCCTTTTCCGCATGGCATGTGTCATGAGCACCCTCCGCCTCGAAGACCTCAGGCAATATTCAGATACGCTGCGCACCCGGCACGGCGAGGCGCTCAATGTCCGCTTCGTCGAGCCACGCGACACCGACGAGCTGCAGCACTATTTCCGCTCGCTCTCGACCCGCTCCCGCTACAACCGCTTCTTCGGCGCGATCAGCGAATTGCCGAAGGGCCTGCTGCACGATTTCCTCGAGGTCGGCGAGCGCGATCGTTTCACCATCGTGGCGACCATGATGGTCGACGGCTTCGAGACCATCGTGGCCGAAGCACGCTATGCCTTCCATGCCGAGACCGCCACGCTCGAGTTCGGCCTCTCGGTCGATGACCGCTGGCACGGCCATGGCATCGCCACCGCGCTGATGAAGAACCTGGAATGCCGCGCCGCTGCGCTCGGCGCCGAGCATATGTTCGGCGACACGCTGCGCTCCAACGAGGCCATGGCGTCGGTCGCGCGCAAATCCGGCTTCGCCTTCGTCAATCATCCCGACGACTGGAAGCTGGTGCGCTTCGACAAGGAGATCAGCGTCGCGCCCAAAGACATCCCCTGCGCGAGCTGGCGTCTCGCCGCCCTTTCCCGTCAGGCCGACAGCCCCTCAGCCTCGGCCTGACACCACTCGATGCCCGGCCTGGCCAAGCCAGAGCCGGGCATTTTTTTGGCTCATGCGAGATCCGTCATCCTGAGGTACTCGTTCTGCGTTCTTTAGCAGAACGAGCCTCGAAGGATGAACGGCCCATCTGGTTCGCCGCGGCGAAAGTCGGGCCGTCGCCCTTCGAGGCTCGCTGAGCGGTGCTGCGCACCGCACGGCTCGCGCCTCAGGGTGACGGTGAGGTGTTCGGGCGCGCGGCGCCGCCCGATGCGCCTACTTCCCCGAAAACTCCGCCTTGCGCTTCTCGATGAAGGCCTGCACCGCCTCCTTGTGATCGGCGGTCGTGGTGAGGCGGATCAACCGCTCGGCTTCGTGGTCGCGGGCGGTCTCGAAGTCGAACAGCACGGCCTCGTCGAGATTGTCCTTCATGTAGCGCAGCGCCAAGCGCGGGCCTTCGGCGAGCGACTTTGCCAGCGCGAACGCCTCAGTCTGCAATTTGTCGTCGGGCACGACGCGATTGACGAGGCCGATCGCCTCGGCGCGTGCGGCATCGACCCGATCGCCGGTGAACATCAATTCGCGCGCCCGCGCGGTGCCGACGAGGCGGGTGAGCAGCCAGGCGATGCCGTAATCGCCGCTGAGGGCGATGCGGGCATAGCCGGTGGCGACGAAGGCGGATTGCGCGGCGATGCGGATGTCGCAGGCCATGGCGATGGCGAGCCCGGCTCCGACCGCGGGGCCGGGCAGGGCGGCGATGGTCGGCTTGCGCACCGACACCAGCGCGCCGGTGAGCAGCCGCTGCCGCTCCTGGAGATCGGCGACCTTGTCGTCAAAGGACATGTCGAGCTTTGCCTTGTCGCGATGCGCGCCCATGCCCTTGACGTTGCCGCCGGCGCAGAACGCTTCGCCCGCGCCGGTCAGCAGCAGCGCGCCGACATCAGGATTCTCGCCGCAGGTCCGGATCATCGTGCGCAACGCCGGCGTCAGCGCATCCGACAGCGAGTTGCGCGCCTCCGGCCGGTTCAGCGTGATGACAGCGACGCGGTCGCGGATGACGCAGAGGAGTTCGTTGGTGCCGGTATCGATGGTCGTTTCCGTGGTCATGTCGCCTCTCTCTTTTGTTGTCATTCCGGGGCGATGCGAAGCATCGAACCCGGAATCTCGAGATTCCGGGTTCGGTCCTGCGGACCGCCCCGGAATGACAAACCCTCTTCAAAACTTCTCCACCCAGGGCCGCAGCTCCAGCTCCCAGCTCCAGGCGCTGCGCGGCTGCTGCAATACGTTCCAATAGCTCTGCGCGATCGCATCAGGATCGAGCATCGAATCCGGCTTGTCGTCTGGCTCGGTGCGCGCCGCACTGCGGATACCCCCGTCGATGACGAAATGCGCGACATGGATGCCATGCGGCGAGAGTTCGCGCGCCAGGCTCTGCGCAAGGCCGCGCAGCGCGAACTTGCCCATCGCGAATGACGCTGATTGCGCATAGCCCTTGACGCTGGCCGAGGCGCCGGTGAACAGGATCGCGCCGTGCTGGTTAGGCAGCATGCGTTTGGCTGCCTGCTGCGCCACCAGGAAGCCGCCATAGGCGCTGACCGCAATCGCCTGCGCGACGTCGGCCGGAACGAGGTCGACGAATGGCCCGCGCGTGCGGCCGCTGGCGTTGTAGACGACGAGGTCGGGCGTGCCGATCTCGCGCTCGACCAGGCCGAACAGCCGCTCCACCTCGTCAGGCTCGGTGGCGTTGCAGGCGTAGGCCTTGGCCCCGGTCTCGGTGCAGAGCGCGCCGAGCTTCTCGATCCTTCGCGCGGCGAGCGCGACGCGGATGCCCTGCGCCGCAAGCACGCGCGCCAGCGATGCGCTCAGGCCTTCGCCGGCGCCGACGATGAGGGCGATCTTGTATTTCGGATGTTCCATGGCGTGATCTCTCGGAAAGAGGGAGCCGTTGATCTATGCATGGGCCGTGCGGACAACCAGCCGGGTCGATCACAATTCCGCAGAGCGAATTGCTCCATCACGGCGATCATGCCGCCCTGACAATTTGCGGCTTTATCGCTGTCCGCGACTGGAGCATGATTGACATCATCCCAAGCGGCAAGCGCAAAGGATTGCCGTCGGGCGGAAACGAAGAGGACGATCATGCACAAGCCGGTCACAGCGCAGCCACAAGATGTCGCGGCCGCATCATCCGGCCTGCTGGCGCCCGACACGTCAGGCATGAATTTCTACCGCGCCGATCCGGCGCTGGCGGATCTCTTGCGCATCTATCTGCCGGAGCCGCTGTTCCGCCACATCGAGCCGCATCTCGATCGCCTCGGCGAGCTCGCCGGCGGCCATCTCGACGAATGCGCGCGGCTCGCCGACCGGCACACGCCCATTCTGCACCAGCGTGACAAGTTCGGCCGCGACGTGCAATGGATCGAATATCACCCCGCCTATCGTGAGCTGGAAAACGCAGCGTTCGGCGAGTTCGGCATCCACGCGCTCTCGATCCGCAAGGGCATCATGGGCTGGCCGGACAAATATCCTGTTGTCGCCAAGCAGGCCTTCACCTTCCTGTTCAACCAGGCCGAATTCGGCATGGGCTGTCCGATCAACGTCACCGACGGCTGCGCCAAGCTGCTGGCGAATTTCGGCAGCGAGGCGCTGAAGGCGAAATATCTCGATGGCCTGACCTCGACCGACATGAGCAAGCTGACGCAAGGCGGGCAGTTCATGACCGAGAAGGAGGGCGGCTCCGACGTCGGCACGCTGACCACGCGCGCGGTGCAGGAGGGCGACCATTGGCGTCTCTACGGCGAAAAATGGTTCTGCTCGAATGCCGATGCAAAGGTCGTGATGCTGCTGGCGCGCCCTGAGGGCGCCGGCCCCGGCACGCGCGGCGTCGGCCTGTTCCTGATGCCGCGCTTCCTCGACGACGGCGCGCAGAACCACTACCGGATCGTGCGCCTCAAGGACAAGCTCGGCACGCGCTCGATGGCGTCGGGCGAGATCAAGCTCGAAGGCGCGATCGCCTATGCCGTCGGCAAGCTCGACCGCGGCTTCGTGCAGATGGCCGAGATGGTGAACTCGTCGCGGCTCTCCAACGGTGTCAAGTCGACGGCACTGATGCGCCGCGCCTATCACGATGCGATGACGGTGGCGACCAACCGGGTCGTGTTCGGCCAGCGCATCATCGACCTGCCCCTTGGGCGGCGGCAGATGCTGAAGATCACGCTGCCGGTCGAGCAGGCGCTATCGATGAGCTTTCTCACCGCCGATGCGCTCGATCGCGCCGAAGCCGGCAGTCAGGACGCGGCGGCGCTGTTGCGCATCCTGACCCCAACGCTGAAGTTCCGCGCCACGCGTGACGCGCGAAAAGTCTGCGGCGATGCGCTCGAGATGCGCGGCGGCATCGGCTACATCGAGGAATTCGCCACCGCTCGCCTGCTGCGCGATGCCCATCTCGGCTCGGTCTGGGAAGGCACCGGTAACATCGTGGCGATCGATGCGCTGCGGCGCGCGGTGGGCCGCCACGGTGCGGAGTCCGCGCTCGCGGCTGATCTGCACGCCCGGCTCGACGACAGCGCCTCGGTGCCGCAGGCCTGGCGCGACCATCTGCGCGGCCTCACCGATCGCGCCGTCGGCTTTGCACGCGTAGTCGCGGGCAAGGCCGAGAACGAGGCGGATGCGCGCCGCGCCACCAGCCTGCTCTATCATGTCGCAAGCTCCGTCGCGCTCGCTTCGGAAGCGCATCGCATCCACGAGACGCGCGGCGATGCGCGCCGCCTGCTGCTGTCACGCCTCGTCATCGACCATCGGGTGTTGCCGAGCGATCCGTTCCGGCTGACGGAAAATGCCGCGCAAGCGAAAATCGCCGCGCTGCTGCTCGGCGATCGTGCCGTAGGCATGAGCGAGGTTGGCGAACTCGTTCAGGCAGCGTAGGCTCTTCACCTCTCCCGTAGGGAGTGGTCGGATCGCGCCAGCGATCCGGGTGAGGGTTGCGCTCTCACGTGAGACCCGAACCCCCTCACCCGGAATCGCATCTTCGATGCGTTTCCGACCTCTCCCTTCGGGAGAGATGCAGAGTCGAAAACCAACGAAAACACAACACCGAGGAAACACCGATGAAGGCCGCCGTCCTCTATGAAGTCAACCAGCCGCTCGTCATCGAGGACATCAGCCTGCCGAAGCCGGGGCCGCGCGAGGTGCTGATCCGCACCGCAGTCGCCGGCCTCTGCCACTCCGATCTGCACTTCATGGAAGGCCTCTATCCGCATCCGCTGCCCGCGGTGCTCGGACATGAATCCGCCGGCGTGGTCGAGCAGGTCGGCTCTGATGTCACCTACGTCAAGCCGGGCGACCATGTCGTCACCTGCCTGTCCGTGTTTTGCGGCACCTGCGACAACTGCACCACAGGGCGTACCGTGCTCTGCACCGACACCACGGTGAAGATGATGCCGGGCGTCTCCGATCGCATGCAGTGGTCGAAGCCGGAAAAGCTGCACCAGTTCCTCAATCTCTCCTCCTTTGCCGAGCAGATGCTGGTGCACGAGAATGCCATCGTGAAGATTCGCAAGGAAATGCCGCTCGATCTCGCCGCGCTGATCGGCTGCGGCGTCATCACCGGCTACGGCGCGGTGGTGAATACGGCGAAAGTGACGGCCGGCGAAACCGTGGCCGTGATCGGCTGTGGCGGCGTCGGCATGGCCGCGATCAACGGCGCGCAGATCGCCGGCGCCGGCCGCATCATCGCGATCGACACCAATCCCGCAAAACTCCAGCTCGCGACCAAGCTGGGGGCGACCGATATCATCAACCCGGCGGATGGCGATGTCGTGAAGCAGGTGCGCGACCTCACCAATGGCGGCGTGCATCATTCCTTCGAGGTGCTCGGCCGCAAGGAGACTGCGGAGCAGGCTTTTGCGATGCTCGCATCCGGCGGCACCGCCACCATCGTCGGCATGATCCCGTTCGGCCAGAAGATCGAGCTGCACGGCTTCGACTTCCTGCGTGAGCGCAAGATCCAGGGCTCATCGATGGGCTCCAACCATTTCCGCGTGGACATGCCGCGCCTGGTCGATTTCTACCTGCGCGGCCGCCTGCACCTGGAAGACTGGATCTCGGCCAAGCTGAAGCTCAGCGAGATCAACGAAGGCTTTGCCAACATGAAGGCCGGCAAGACGCTGCGCAGCGTGATCGTGTTCGACAGCTAGCGCTGCTACTCGAACATGAGGTCAATGCGACGGGGCCGGGCCGTCGGTCGAGGCGCAACGCGACTCCTTGACGAGCAGCAGCGTCATGAGCGCGGCAAGACCCGCGGCGAGCATATAGGCAGGGGACACGTTCAAGCCGACGCCTGCGAATAGCAAATAGGAGAACAATCCTGCCGTCGACGCAATGAAGCCAAGCCAGACCAACCGCGGAAGGCGAGATCCACGTTCGCCGTTGCGGAGATCGAGCACGAGGTAGAACACGAGAAAGGTGTTGCAGAGCGCCGCCGGCAGCAGACCCATGACGATCCCGCTCTCGAACGCGAGATAGGACAGCACGCCGTCGACTTGGGCAATCACCGCGAACGGCAGATAGCGCAGATTGAGGCAGGCTAGGGCGATGCATGCAAGTTCGAACCCATAGAAATAGCGCTCGTGCATTTTCGGAAGCAAGTACGGCATGAGAACGAGCGATACGCATGCGACGAGGAGAATGAATTCCGGCCCCGTCCGCCTGGACTGTGCAATGAAGATCGACAAGGCAAGCCCGCTCGCCGCCGCGAGCACGAGGCCGGCGGTGACGCCGACCGCGTACGGCGTTGCTCCAGCGAACACCCAGACGTTCGCTGCATTCATGGTCAGGCGATGAAATGTGTTGGCCTGGTCGAGATAGATCCCGAGCACGGAAACCAGGGATCTGCCGGCGACGAGGACAGGAATTGCGAGGATCGCATAGACTCCCGGAATAGCGGTAAGCCATGCCAGGTGGATCTTGCGGCGCAGAATCATGCCGAGCGCGAACGGTCCGAGGAATACGCCCTGGGCTTTCACCGAGCAGGCTACTGCGAATGGCAGAACGCCATTTTGGTCGCGCATGAACATCGCCACGGAAACCAGCACGAAGAAGGTCCAGATTGAATCGGCCTGCCCCCACATTGCGCCGTTGAAGAGCACCGTTGGCGCAAGCCATACCGTGCAGAAGGCCAGGGACGCGCGCAACGGCGCCTTTGTAACTCGCCAGACCATCCCGGCCACGACGATCGCGCAGCCGAACTCGAATATTGCCGAGATCATCTTCACGAGCGAAAGCGGCTGACCCAGCCCATCAAGTCGGGTGGCGATCAGCAGGAGGTAGCTGTAAAATGGCGTGTAGTTGGTGAAAGCCTCGGCCAGCCCGCCAATGCCGTGATTTCGCGCAAAGGTGTACCAGGTGATGTACTCAGCAGCGTCCGCGGTCGCGTGCTCCCGCGCGAGGTAACGGAGCACGAGGCCAATGAGCCCGCACCCGACAGCTACGGCAATCGGAATGCGCCATCTCCCGGGCAGCGACTCCTCTGGATTGACGCGATGGTCGAGGTGACGAAGTGCGCCGGTCTCAATTGTGTCGTTTGTCACGCAATCACCCTCGCTGGATTTGAGCGGTACCCTTCGCCGGGCTCAGAAGCACTCCGGGCTTCGCAACGCGTCCTCGTGACATCCTCGAGATGGGAGCCTATGAGGGTCCTTTCGTGACTTGCAATTTTGACGGGCGAACAATTGCCAGCTGGATAAATGTCGGATGTGCAGTTTGCCCATTGCTCGGGAAAAGATTGTTTGGTTAGCGATTGCTTTACAGACGGCCATCTGCAGTGAAAATTGAAGCTGTCGGTAATCAAGGGTTTTCGCCAAGATGAAGGCGGGCAACACGCAGCGCGGCGGGATCGTGTCCGATAGTTGAGCGCTGGCACCCCCAAACCAGGTGTCATCGCCCGGCTCGACCGGGCAATCCCGTACTCCGCGGCGGGAGTTGAGCGAGCGCGCGGAGCGCGAACCCGGAATCTCGATGTTGCTTTACCCCCGTCATTGCGAGCGAAGCGAAGCAATCCAGAAATGTCTTCGCGGATGCAGTCTGGATTGCTTCGTCGCAAGGGCTCCCCGCAATGACGAGGATTATCAATCGTCAAACATCTTCGGCGGCACGAAGCCGCCGAACTCGCGCTCGATCAACTCGGCGAGCTTGAGCGGCGTCCTGTCCTCGAGGAAGGGAGCGACGATCTGCACACCGACGGGCAGGCCGTCTTTCGACAGGCCGAGCGGAACCGCCGTCGCAGGCAGTCCCGGAAGCGTTGCGATACCCGGCCAGGCAAGCTGGTCGGAATAGGGGTAGTCCTTGCCGTCGATGCTGATCGTTCGCAGACGCTGCTCCGGCGAATGATCATGCGGAAAGGCCGGCGTCGGCATGATCGGGCAGATCACCGCATCGAAGCTCTTGAATAGCGCCCGCCATTGTGCGCGCAGGCCGGCGCGACTACCTGCGTCGAGCACCCAGGCGCGGTGGCTCGCGGTGATGCCGCGCAGTCGTTCCGCGCCGAGGCTCGGGTCCTCGGGTGATAGCTGGCTCGCCCGTGCCTGCGCATCCGCCAGCTCGTCGGCAGGTAAGAACGCGCCGAGGAAGCCCAGCAGCATGCGCATGTAGAGCCGCGACGTCTCTGCAAAATCGGGGAGCAGCGCGCTCTCGCGCGCGACCGTGACGCCGGCCTTCGCGAGATCGGTTGCGAGCTTGTCGATTGCGCCGCGGACATCCCGGTCAGTCGGCAACACCGGATGGCTGTCGATCACCAGGACACGAAAATCCCGCAGCGTCTGATGCCGTGCGACGGGCAAGTCGAGCCTGTAGGCGATACCGGCGTCGAGCGGATCGGGTCCCGCCATGACGTCGAGCAGCAAGGAGAGATCCGCCGCCGTGCGCGCCATCGGACCGATGACGGCGAGGTCGCCTTCGCGCGGAATGGCCGGAAACGGCGGCGGGGTCTCGCCGCGCGCCGCGCAGAGATTGATAGTCGGCTTGTGAGCGAAGACGCCGCAATGAAATGCCGGCACGCGCAGGGAGCCGCCGATGTCGGAGCCGGTGGCGAGTGCGCAATAGCCTGCAGCAAGGGCTGCCGACGATCCCCCGGACGAACCACCCGGTGTGCGGCCGAGATCATAGGGGTTGTTGGTGGTGCCGTAGATGTCGTTGTAGCTCTGCCAGTCGCCGAGGCCGACCGGCACATTGGTCTTGCCGAGGATCACGCCGCCGGCCTGCTTGATGCGGACCACCGCCAGCGCGTCTTCCACAGGCTTGAAGTCCTTCTGCGGCACGAACCCCCAGGTCGTCGGCAGGCCGGCGATGTTGAAGGATTCCTTGATCGTGATGGGCAGGCCGAGCAGCGGCTTGCGCTCGCCGCGGGCCAATGCGGCGTCCGCCTCGCGCGCGGCGCCGAGCGCACGCTCGAAATCCCGGACGCAGATCGCGTTGATCCTGCCGTCGTGCCGCTCGATACGGGCGATCGCGTCCCGCGTGAGCTCGACCGCGGAGATCTTTTTCGCGCTCAATGCGGCCGAGAGCTCGACCGCGCTCTTGAAACTCCATTCCGACTTGGCCACGACGCGTCTCCCGTTCTGGTTGTCTTGAGATGATGCGCAGTTTGGCCGAGCGCCGCAATCACTGTTTGATCGCGATTGATATGACGGCGGCGGGACGGAACGGATGGAGTCAAGAACTCGCTGTCATCGCCCGGCTTGGACGGGCGATCCAGTACGCCGAGACGACTGTGGTTCAGTCGATGAGCTGCGGCGTACTGGATGCCCCGGTCAAGCCGGGGCATGACAGTGAGTGCGGAATGCCTACGCCGCCCCGATCACGATCCCCACCGCCAGCACGATGGCGCCGCCGAGCACGATCTGGAACACGGCCTGGAGGAACGGCGTGTCCATGTAGCGCGAGCGGATGAAGGCGATCGCCCACAATTCGAAGAACACGACGACGCAGGCGATTCCCGTCGCGATCCAGAACGCGTTGGCCCAGCTGTCGGGCACGAGATAGGGCGCGGTGTGGCCAAGCCCGCCGAGCGTCGTCATTGCGCCGCAGGTGATGCCGCGCAGCCAGGGCGAGCCGCGCCCCGTGAGCGAACCGTCGTCGGACAGCGCTTCTGCAAAGCCCATGCTGATGCCGGCGCCGATCGAAGCGGCAAGGCCGACCAGGAACGTCTGCCAGTTCTGGTGCGTGGCGAACGCGGCCGCGAACAGCGGCGCCAGTGTCGAGACCGAGCCGTCCATCAGGCCGGCGAGGCCCGGCTGCACATATTGCAGCACGAACATCCGCCGGCGCGTGCGGTCTTCCTCCGCGCGCACGTCGGGCTTCAGGATTTCGCCGGTCAGCCGGGCGGCGGTGTGCTCGTGGCTCTTCTCGGCTTCGGCGAGATCGCCGAGCAGCCGGCGCACATTGACGTCCTCGGCCTGCTCGGCGGCCTTCGCGTAGAAGCGCTCGGCCTCGAGCTCCATGGTCTCGACTTCCCGGCGGATGGTGTCGAGCGGCAGGTTCTTGGTCAGCCAGATCGGCCGGCGGCGCAGGAAGCCCTTGACGTCCTCGCGGCGGATCGGCGGCAGGTGCTGGCCGAAGCGCTGCTCATACATTTCCAGCAGCATGTGACGATGGCCGCGCTCCTCCTCGGCCATCTGCTCGAACAGCTTGGCCGAGTCCGGGTAGCGTTCCTTCAGATCCTCGGCGAAGGTCATGTAGATGCGGCTGTCCTCCTCCTCGGAGGAGATCGCGACCGCCAGCACCTCGCGCTCGGTCAGATCGGCAAAATTCTTCACGGCGGCCCTGTTTCAATAGTTTAGAATCATTCTAAACTATATAAGGCGCCGCCGTTTCCGGGTCAAATCAGACCGTGCCGGCCTTTGCAAGGAAGTCGAGCAGCAACCGGCTCACCTCGGCCGGCTGCTCCTGTTGGACCCAATGGCCGGCACCGTCGATGAGATGGCAGCCGAGCATTTTCGTGCATGCGCGCGCCTGCATTGTCTCGAACACGCCGGGACGCTGATAAGTGCCCCAATCCTGCTTGCCCGAGATGAAGCAGGAGGGCACGTCGATGCTACGGCCGGCAAACAATTGCAGCTCGTTGTTGAAAGTGCCCGAGGTGCCGCAACGATACCATTGCAGGCCGCCCTGGAATCCGGTGCGGCCATATTCGGCGCTGTAGTAAGCAAGCTCGCGCTCTGGCAGCCATCGATTGGCGGCGACAGCTGCGGGCGAGGGCATTTGCTTCGCAACCGTCTCGGCCATGGTCTCGTTCAAGTCCATCACGTAATAAGTCGGCAGCTTCGCCAGCTCCTGCGCCGACCACGATTGCAGCGAATAGGGATTGTTCCCGGTCCAGTCCGCGCTCTTGTGATGATAATAGGCGCGCAGGAAATCATGCACGCCCTGCGGCGCCCGGTGCATGTCGGCGTTCGCCTCGCGCGTCGAGTAGTACCATTGATAGTGTTTTCGCGGCCGCGGCAGCGCGGCGAGCTCGCGATGAACAGGATCTTCGGCTGGCGGCTTGGCCGGCATGTCGACGGTGCCAAACGGCAGCGGCGGCGGTCCGCCGAATGGTGCGCTCATCATCGTCACCGAGCGAAAGACGTCAGGCCGGATCAAGGCGCACCAGGCCGCGACCGGGCTGCCGAAATCGTGCCCGACCACATCGACCTGCCTGTAGCCGAACGCCGACACCAAGGCGAGCGCATCGCGCACGAGATTGAACAGCGAGAAGGGCGCAAGATCGCCATCATAGTCCGCACGACATCCCGTCGTGCGTCCATAACCGCGCTGGTCCGGCGCGATCACGTGATAACCGGCCGCGGCGAGCACCGGCATCACCTTGCGCCAGGAGAACGCCAGCTCGGGAAAGCCGTGCAACAGCAGGATGCAGGGACGTCCCTTGCTCTCGAAGCCGGCCTCGAGCACGTGCGTGCGCAAACCGTTGATGCCGTCGGCGTAGCGCGAGCGGATGCCGGCGGGCAGGGGAATTGGGGGAAGATCGGTCATCATGTCCTCCACTTGAGCGTCTCTTACCCTCCCCTGGAGGGGGAGGGTCGATCGCGCGAAGCGCGAGCGGGGTGGGGTGATCTCTCAACACGGGCAGTTTCAACGAGGAGAGACCGTCACCCCACCTCGGTTCGCATTCAGCTGCGCTGCAAGCGAACCGATCCTCCCCCTCCAGGGGAGGATGGGAGTTCGCGGTGCGAGCCGCGTTCGATTACACCGCCGCACACACGAACGCGTTGCCCTTGCGCCGGATCTTCCCCACCGAGGGCGAGGGGAAATGCGCGGTGCAGCACAGCGTGTCGGTGTCGCAATAGCGCTCCAGGAAGCTGCGACGGGTTATCGCCGCCGCGTCCGGATCGACGTCGAACTTGATCGACAGCTCCGGATAGAGCGTCTGCAACGGCGAATGCATGAGATCGCCGGAGAATACCGCGTCGTCCTTGCCGCGGCCCATCGTGAAGGCGACGTGGCCGGGCGTGTGGCCCGGCGTCGGCAGGATGCGGACGTGATCGCCGATCTGATGATCATTTCCGACGAGTTCGTGACGCCCCGCTTCGACCACCGGCAGCACGCTGTCGGCGAAGGGCGGGATCTCCGCCTTCGCATTCTGTGCGGACCAGTGGTCGAATTCCTGCTTGGCGAAAATGTAACGCGCCTCCGGGAAGGTCGGCACCCAGCGGCCGTTCTCCAGCCGCGTGTTCCAGCCGACGTGGTCGACATGCAGATGGGTGCACATCACGAAGTCGATGTCATCGACCGAGAAACCGGCGGCCTTGAGTCCGCTCAAGTAAGTGTCGTCGGTCTTCATGTTCCATTTCGGCCGCTGCGGCCGCGGCTTGTCGTTGCCGATGCAGCTGTCGATCAGAATGGTGTGGTGCGGCGTCTTCACCACATAGGACTGGAAGCACAGCAGCAGTACGTCCTGCTCGTTCAGCGCCTTGGCTTGTCGCATCCAGGCCCGGTTCTCGGCCAGCACCTCGGGCGTTAGTCCCGGCAGCATCTCCAGCGCCGGGACGAACGAGGTTTCCTGCTCGATGATGCGATGGATGGTGAGATCGCCGACCGAGTATGTGAGGCTCATGAGAACTCCTGCGATTACGCCGGAGGCGGCACCGAGATCTTCACCGAGGGCCGCTCCAGCATCTTCTGGTGGAAGGCGTCGAGCTTGGGATAGGCCTTTCGCCAGCCGCAATCGGCGAAGCGGAAGTCGGCATAGCCGAGCACGCAAGTAAGGCCGATCTGCGAGATGTCGAACGGGCCGTTCAGCACCTCCGGCATGTTCTCGAAGCGCGCCATGCCGGTCCAGGCCCTGTTCCAGTGATCGTCCGACCAGGCCTGCCATTGCAGGCCCTGCGGCCGCACCATCTTCTCGTAGCGGCACAGCAGCATGGAATCGAGCATGCCGTTGATCAGCGAGTGATTGGTCTTGGCCTTCCAGCGCCGCGGACCGTAATCGGGGATCAGGCTGCCGCCGGCCATCTCGTTGAGATATTCGACGATGACGTAGGAGTCCAAAATCACGTCGCCGTCATTGGTGATCAGCACCGGCAGCTTCTTCAGCGGCGTGATCTTCGAATAGTCCTCGTTGGCCGTGCCCGGTGCGACGGTTGCGGGCACGAGCTCGATCTTGTCGATCAGCCCGAGCTCGATCGCGGCGATGCGCACCTTGCGGGCGAAGGGCGAGGCGGGGGAGAAGGTGAGCTTCATTTTGGGTCCTTGTTGCATTCCGGGGCGATGCGAAGCATCGAACCCGGAATCTCGAGATTCCGGGTTCGGCGCTTACGCGCCGTCCCGGAATGACGAAGAGGGAATCGCGCCCTACGCCGCGACGATCTCCTGGCGCTGCTCGCCGAGACCTTCGATGCCGAGCGACACGACATCGCCGACATTGAGGAAGGTCGGCGGCTTCATGCCCATGCCGACGCCGGGCGGGGTGCCCGTGGTGACGACGTCGCCAGGCAGGAGCGTCATGAATTGCGAGACGTAGGAGATGCACTTGGCCATGGTGAAGATCATGGTCGCGGTCGAGCCGGTCTGGCGGCGCTGGCCATTGACGTCGAGCCACATCGAAAGGTTCTGCACGTCCCTGATCTCGTCCTTGGTGGCGAGCCACGGCCCGAGCGGGCCGAACGTGTCGTGCGACTTGCCCTTGGTCCACTGGCCCAGGCGCTCGATCTGGAAATTGCGCTCGGAGACGTCGTTGCAGACGCAGTAGCCGGCGACGTGGTTGAGCGCGTCGGCTTCCGAGACGTATTTTGCACGGGTGCCGATGATCGCGGCAATCTCGACCTCCCAGTCGAGCTTGGTCGAGCCGCGCGGCTTTTCGACCGGATCGTTCGGGCCGGAGAGCGCGGTGTTCGCCTTGAGGAAGAAGATCGGCTCGGCCGGAATCGGGTTGCCTGTCTCCTTGGCATGGTCGCTGTAATTGAGGCCGATCGCGACGAATTTCGAGATGCCGGTGACGGGCGCTCCGAACCGCGGCTTGCCGGACACGGCGGGCAGCGAGGCGGGATCGAGCGCCGCGAGCTTCTTCAGGGACTCAGGCGAATAGGCCTCGCCGGTGAGGTCCTTCACATGCGCCGACAGGTCGCGCAACTGGCCGGATCTGTCGATCAGGCCGGGCTTTTCCGCCCCCTTCTCGCCATAACGAACAAGCTTCATTCTCGTTTCTCCCTGGAGATTGGACCGATCGGTTAATAGCTTCATGGAACAGGGCGGCAGGAAATTCAACCGCTCAGAACGGGCCGCATTGCAGCCTTCGAAATTCGGTGGGCGGTCGTAGGTCTCGTGTCCCGGACGCGGCGCGGCATGAAATGACGCGACGCAGAGCCGGGACCCACGCCGCCGCATTTGGGTCCCGGCTCTGCGGAGCAGCGTTGCACGCTGCACCGCGTCCGGGACACGGAGATCAATCCAGCGCTACAAACCTGAACGCGTCCCCGTCGCGCTTGATATGCCCGGCCGAGAAATGCCCGCCAATCACCAGCGTGGGCGTATCGGCGAACCGACCGAATAGCTCAAGTCGTGTCTTGGCCGATTGTGCCTGGTCGGAATCGGCGGTCGAGGACCAGTCGAGATGCGCCATCTGGCAGGGGTGATGGGCGACGTCGCCGGTGAGCAGGCCCTGTTCGCCGTCTGACTGGATCAGGATGCTCATATGGCCGGGGCTGTGGCCCGGAGTCGGGATCATGCTGACCTCCTCGCAGAGCCGGTGGTCGCTCGCGATCAGATCGGCCCTGCCGGCATCGACGATCGGCTGCACGGAATCATTGAACACCGCCGCCTTGTCCGGTTCATTCGAATGGTCGCGCCAGTGTTCGTATTCGGTCCTGCCGAAAACATAGCGCGCATTTGCAAAGGTCGGCACCCATCTGCCATCGACCAGCTTCGTATTCCAGCCGACATGATCGACATGAAGATGCGTGCACAGCACGGTGTCGATGCTGTCGGGCGGAAAGCCGGCCGCCGTCATGGTCTCCAGAAATGGCGTGCTGCGATTGTTCCAGGTCGGGACGTTGCGGCCCTGCTTGTCGTTGCCAAGGCCGGTATCGACCACGATGCGCTTGCCTGGCGTCTCCACCACCAGCGAATGGATCGACATTTTCAGCCGGCCTTCTTCAGTGGCGAAATGCGGGATCAGCCAGGGCAGCTTGCGGATTTCCTCGTTGGTCGCGAGCGGCAGGATGAAACGGGTCGAACCCACCGTCTCCAATTCCACCACTTTGGTGATTCTGACCCTGCCCACCTTCCACTGCATCCGACACCTTCCCATGTTCTTGTTTTGGTGCCGAAACATGCGGCTTTCAGCCATCAAGCGCAATGGATCATCTGGCGCAATGCGGCGTTATCGCGGGAACCGGAGGAGGAGCCATGCCAGAGCTTGCAATATCCGCTGAAAAGGTCGCGTTCATCATCGAGAAGGCACGCGAATTCGACGTCAAGGAGGCGGGCTCCGATCCGGATTCCGGCTCGAACCCGATCGATGACGATGCGCTCGATGTTCTCGAGGACGACGGCTCCGACCCTGTCGTCCAAGAGCTCGGAAGTTTCATGATCGCCTTGAATGAGGACGAGCAGCTCGATCTCGTCGCGCTGACCTGGCTCGGTCGCGGCGACGGCACGATCGAAGACTGGGAGGATCTGCGCAGCCGCGCCGTGGAGGCGCGGCGTGAGTATCGCAGCCCGCGCCGCGAAACGGTGCACTATCTGCTCGGCGAGCCGATGCTGGGCGACCTGCTCGCCAACGGCCTCGACGAATTCGGCATCGACTGGACGGGCGAGCGCACGACGGCCGATTCGTCCGCCCCCAGTCAGCAGGATGAGGACGAACCGACGAAGCGGTGATCGTCATGCCCGGGCTTGTCCCGGGCATCCACGTTCTTCGTAGCGTGCGGCAAGGCGTGGATGGCCGGGACAAGCCCGGCCATGACGGCACCTTCAGTACATTTGGGCCAGCAGTCTCACAGCGTGCCCGGGAACGCACCGCCATCCAGCAGAATGTTCTGTCCGGTGATGAAGCCGGCCTTGGCGCCGCACAGGAAGGCGCAGGCATAGCCGAACTCGTCGGGCTGGCCGAAGCGGCCGGCGGGGTTGAGCTTGGCGCGCTCGGCCAGGATCTGCTCAGGCGTCGTGCCGCGCTTCTGAGCTTCGGCCTTCGCGGTGCCGGTGAGCCGATCGGTCTCGAACGGGCCCGGCAACAGGCCATTGATGGTGACGTTGTTGATCACCGTCTTGCGCGACAGGCCGGCGATGAAGCCGGTGAGGCCGGCGCGCGCGCCGTTGGAGAGGCCGAGGATGTCGATCGGTGCCTTCACTGCGGCCGAGGTGATGTTGACGATGCGGCCGAACTTGCGCGCCATCATGCCGTCCACCGTCGCCTTGATCAGCTCGATCGGGGTCAGCATGTTGGCGTCGATCGCCTTGATCCAGTCGTCGCGGGTCCAGTTGCGGAAATCGCCGGGCGGCGGGCCGCCGGCATTGTTGATCAGGATGTCGGGTTCGGGGCAGGCCTTCAGCACCGCCTCGCGGCCGGCCGGCGTCGTGATGTCGCCGACGATCTCGGTGACGGTTACGTCCGGATAGGCCTTGCGGATCTCGTCGGCCGTCTTCTTCAGGGCCTCGGCGCCGCGCGCGGTCAGCGTGACATGAACGCCGGCCTCCGCCAGCGAAATGGCGCAGGCGCGCCCGAGGCCTTTGCTGGATGCGCAGACGATGGCGCGGCGACCTTTGATCCCAAGATCCACTGTTTCACTCCCGTAAATGTCAGGCAGGTTTTGGACGGGCCGCACTCTAGCCAACTGTGGCGCCGCTGATAAGGGAGACGCTCGCACCAAAATGCATGCGCCTCCGCGCCAGCGATGCAAATGCGCCTGATCAGATGCGCCGCTCCTGCTTGAGGCGGTCGATCGCGGCCGCGGCCTCCGGCGGCAGCGACTTGAAGCCCATCTGGCCGGCGGCCGAGAACAGTGGTCGCAGATGCGAGCCGGCGAGGAAAGGCGGCTGGCGGTTGGCCGGCACGATCTGGTCGAACACCAAGACCAGCGTGGTGGCGACGAGCCGACCCTGACGGCGCCGAGCGCGGCGCCGCCGAGCCGGTCGCCGATGCCGGCTTCGCCGATGGTGTCGTTCAGCGCGACGCGGCCGATATGGCCGAACAGCATGCCGACCACCACGAAGATGCCGAAGAACCAGATCCAGTTCTGCAGCAGGGGCGAGTTCGGATTGCCGGCGAGCTGCGGCGCGATCAGCGGCATCAGCGCCACCGCGATCGGCGCGGCGAGGAGATAGGCGAGGATGGTCATGGCGCTGCGCAGCAGCCCGGTCCTGAAACCGAAGCCGACCGCGACGGCGAGCGCGGCATAGACGGCGAGATCGAAACTGTTCATGAGCCAAAGCCCTGCCTTCACGGGAACGCCGAACCGATCATTCCGGTTTCAGATCGCTACAATCGTCTGTATTGATGGCTCCAAAAGCGAAGGGTTATCGCCAATGTCAGACCTGTTCGACGTCAGTCAAGAAACCATCCTCGTCACAGGCGCGAGCCAAGGGCTGGGCCGGCAATTTGCCCGGGTGCTGGCGGCGCATGGTGCGGCCGTCGCGCTCGCTGCGCGGCAGACCGACAAGCTGAAGAGCCTGGAGGAGGAGATCCGCGGCAAGGGCGGCCGCGCAGCTGCGGTCGCGCTCGATGTCACCGACACCGCCTCGATCGCCAAGGCCGTTGACGCCGTGGAAGCCGCGCTCGGCCCCGTCACGGTGCTGATCAACAATGCCGGCATCGCCATCGAGAAGCTCGCGACCGAGCAGACCGAGGCGGACTGGGACGCGGTGATCGGCGCCAACCTCAAGGGTGCCTATTTCCTCGCGACGGAAGTCGCGCGGCGCATGATTGCGCGGAAGCAGTCTGGCAACATCGTCAACATCGCCTCGGTGCTCGGCACCGGCGTCTTGAAGGCGGTCTCGCCTTACGCGATCTCCAAGGCCGGCATCATCCAGGCCACCAAGGCGATGGCGCTGGAGCTCGCGGGGCAAAACATCCGCATCAACGCGCTCGCGCCCGGCTATATCGATACCGAGATGAACCACGCGTTCTGGTCGACGCCGGCAGGCGAGCGCCTCGCCAAACGCATTCCCCAGCGCCGCGTCGGCGCCGAGTCCGATCTCGACGGCGCGATCCTGCTGCTGGCGTCGAACGCGTCGCGATACATGACGGGGAGTGTCATCACCGTCGACGGTGGTTTCCTGCTGAACTAGTTTCCCCATCGTCACGAAGAGGCGATTTGCACTCCGCCGTCGTCCCGGGCAAGCGCGCCCAAAGGCGCGCGCAGATCCGGGACCCATAACCACAGGACCTGGTTTGACGAAGACTCGGAGTTTCCATCCCGTCCCAAACTGCTCCCTGTGGTTATGGGTCCCCGCCCTCGCGGGATGGTGCGGCCGCCCGAGCCCGCGCCCACGACGACGAAGTCGACTGTGTCGGTCAAGGTTATTTCCCCCGTTATCGTCATTCCGGGGCGCGCGCAGCGCGAACTCAGGTGCGCACTTGCGCACCTGAGAATCTCGAGGTTCCGGGGTTCGCTTCGCGCCCCGGAACGACTGCCCCTACGACATCAACCGCATCAACTTCTCCAGCCGCGCGATCTTGCCGCCATAGGGCGGATAGAGATCGGCGAGGCGGTTGAACTTGGAGCGATAGAACACCGGCTTCAGCTTGCTGAAGGTGCGAAAACCCCACTCGCCGTGATAGGCGCCGGTGCCGGAGGCACCGACGCCGCCCATCGGCTGGTTGATTTGCGTGAAGTGAAACAGGCAGTCGTTGGCAGTGACGCCGCCGGAGACGGTGCGCGCCAGCACCTCGTCGCGCGCGCCGCCATCCTTGCCGAACCAATAAAGCGCGAGCGGCCGGTCGCGCGCGTTGACGAAGGCGATCGCCTCCGCCGCATCGCGCGTGCCGAGCACCGGCAGCACCGGGCCAAAGATCTCCTCCTGCATCACCGCCATCGCCTCGGTCGCACCGACGATCAGCGTCGGCGGGAATTTGCGATGCGCCTTCCAGTTGGGATCATCGGGCTTTGCCGGTTGCAGGATTTTTGCGCCACGCTGCACGGCATCCGCAACCAGGCCTTCGAGCCGGGCATAATGCCGGTCGGAGATGATGGAGGTGTAGTCCTTGTTGGCAGGATCGGTGCCGAACATGCGCCGCATCTGCGCGCGCACTTTCTCGGCGAAGGACTGCACAGAATTTTCCGGCACCAGCACGTAGTCCGGCGCGATGCAGGTCTGCCCGGCATTGAGCAGTTTTCCGTAGGCGATGCGCTCGGCTGCCTCTTCCAGGTCGGCGGATGCGTCGATGATGGCAGGCGATTTGCCGCCGAGCTCGAGCGTAACAGGCGTCAGATTGCGCCCCGCGGCCTCCGCGACCAGCCGCCCGACCCGCGTCGAGCCAGTGAAGACGAGATGATCGAATGGCAGGCTCGCAAACCCCTTGGCGATCTCGTCCTCGACGCCGGTGACCAGCACCTCCGCGGCATCGAACTTCTGGGCGACGGTCTCCCTCAGCAGCGCCGCGAAGTGCGGGACCAGCTCGCTCGGCTTGATGATGACGCGGTTGCCGGCGGCGATGGCGCCGATCGCGGGCGCGAGCGTGAGCTGGAGCGGGTAATTCCATGGCGCGATGATGCCGACGACGCCGAGCGGCTGCGGCATCAGCCGGTTGCGCGCGGGCAGGAATTGCAGCGCGGTGGCGACGCGCTGCAGCGTCATCCAGGTCTTGAGGTGTTTTTTGGCATGCCGGATCTCGGAGAACACCAGCATGGTCTCGGCGATGGTGGTCTCGACCGCGCAGCGGTGGCCGAAATCGGTCGAGATCGCCTGCCGGAAGCGCTCTTCGTTGTCGGCGACGACGCTGCGCAGCCGTGCCAGCCGGTCAAGCCGCTGGGCAAGGTCGGGCGCCGGCTCGTTCCGCGACCGCGCGACCATGGCGTGGAAGCGATCTTCCAGCACCCGCAGCGCGGCGCTCGTCAGGGGGCGATCCAAGGGATGGTCCAAGGCGTGGTCCATGGCGGTCCTCCCCAAGACGGCGTTTCGCCTCTGTTTGTTGCCGCAAGCTGGCCCTTTGCGGAACTTCTGGCAAGTATGCGGCAAATCGACCGGAATCCGGTCCATCTGCCTGTCATAAAGTCGAAAAAAACGTTCCCGCAGCTCTTTCCAAAGGCACCTCGCCTTGATACATACGCCCCGCACCCGACGGGCTTTGCCCCGGGGTTGCCTTCCAAGGAAGCCTTTGGGCGGGACAAGTAAGCCACGCGAACAGCGCCGGCCCTCATCCACCGTCCCCGGCATTTTGGCGAAGGCGCGCAAGTGTTTAACGCGGGGTGGAGCAGCCCGGTAGCTCGTCAGGCTCATAACCTGAAGGTCATAGGTTCAAATCCTATCCCCGCAACCAAATTCGGATTGACCGGATCCGATACGAAAATGGCCCGCTTGATGCGGGCCATTTTTATTTCGGCAGAGGCTATTGCAAGGTCGTTTGACCCCATCCGCAGGCTCAGCTTGGCGAGACGTTGCAGCAATGCGGACTTCTTGTCGCTCAATCGAATGTCCCGCCCCGCAATTCCCGAAGGTGTTCACATCCACCGTCTACATCTTTCTCCCGACGAATCGGATCATCCCGGCCTCGTCCGGATTGAACCCGCGGGGAAAGACGGTGCGATCGTCGTATGTCGCGCCGCTCAGCCTTGCTCCCGCAAGACGTGCATTGGTCAAATCAGCGCCCCTGAACCATGTGAGCCGCCAGTTAGGCAACTCACTGACGGCGTTGGCGCCGGAAAGATCGGTGCCGATCAACTTCGCGCCAGTGAAATCCGCACCGCCGATATTGGCCTGACGCAATTCGGCACCTGAAAGGTCAGCTCCAATGAAATCGGTCGAACCGCCTAGATTGTCGAGCCCACAATTCGCACCGCGAAGGTCGGCTCGGCGCAGATTGGCGCTATTGAAGGTCGCGCCACGCAGATCGCAACGCGCTAAAATGGCGCCTTCGAGCACCGCGTCGTGAAACATTGCCCAGCGCTTCGGTCATGTTCACGTCGGCGAGCTGAGCGAACATCATATCGCGGCCCTGCTGCACCGTCCCGGCCAGCGAGCAGTCGTTGGGCGGCAGGCGCACCGTACGATCCAGAGATTCATCCGGTTCAGGCAAAGCATTGGGATCATCAGATCCAGCCATGCAACTCTGTCGCGCGATCTGACGTTTTCGTTCGATCCGGCGTCGATTTCGAAAAATCAATAGCCTGGAATATGTTCACTGCATCCGCGAGGCAGGAGGGGCCTCGATCAAATGGCACCCCGAACCGAATGCTGGTAGCGGTGGTTGCGTCCGCCCCCGCAACCAAATCGCCGACTGGCCGCGCATAGGTGTCGAACACCTCGTTCGGCGCATCGACACGAGTGCAGATGCAGCAGGGAAGCGCGCCATCTTCGTGCGAACACCCTTGATGGAAGGCGAGACGGGACGACGCGCGCAAGGCGCTGCGGCGGGCTCAAGTCGGCGCGACGCTCGCGCCTGGAGCAGCAACGTGGCGCGCGGCGGTCAGCTGCTAGACAAAACGCCCGCGCCTATGGCGCGGGCGTTCATGCTCACGAAACAGAACGTTTCTAATCACTCCCTGTACGGGCAGACCATCGTCAGATAGAGCAGCGTCGGCGCCTTGTCATCGCCGTTGGCATATTCCCACGTCAGCCGGATCTCGTGTCGGTGCGCATAGGCGTCGCTCGCCGCATGGGTGATGATATTGGTCTTCATCGGGATCGGCGGCTCGGAATTGAAGCACTTCCGGACGCTGGCATCGAGCAGATCGCAGCGGGTCAGCGGAATGACGCCGGGCTCGTCGTTGGAGAGCGGCGTGCAGTTCGGCTGGGTGCTGAGATCGACGCGAGCCCGGCCCTTCTCCTTGTGCCAATACGCTGCGCTCCCATCCGGCCATCTGTCGGCCGGCGTCAGGATCAGGTGGTATTGGCCATACTCGAGAGTCGGCAGATGAATGTCCGGCGACGCCTTCAGGATGTCCACGCTCCTCTGCATGTTTTCCAGCGGGAAATAATTGTCGTTCATCAAATCCTTGAAAGAAGCCCCGGTGTAAGTTCTCGAGCCCATCGCATTTCCCTCAATATTTCCTTGGCTTTGCGAAATACATACAACTCCGGCAACGCTGATCAGTCTGGCCGACCTCACGCCGTCGAAAACGTGCCCCATCTTTGCTGGGATTGTTTACGCTACCACTCAGGACTGTGCTTCGTCCAGATCGCCAACCGCACCGTGCCTACTGACAGAGGAGCGAGCGCGATTGCTAAGCGGTCCTTGATAGGTATTGTTGTCGAAAGTTGCCGGTGGATTCTGGTCGACAGAAGGGCCGCGACCTTTGAGGCGCAGGAATGCATTGCTTCGCATGTCAGTCGGCGATCGATCCGGACGATAGCTGGTGCTCCAAATGCGGGGCCGCAGTGCGCAAGCAAGTCGATCCCGACAGCGAACGTCGTTTTGTGACGATCCTGCGAGCTGATGTCGTGGACTCCACGGGTCTGGTTGCCGAATTGGAGCCGGAGGAGGCCGTCTCGCGCCTTGAGCCGGCGCTGGCGGCGATGAGGGCCGCGGTACGTCAGTTTGGCGGAATTGTCAGCAAGGAGTTGGGGGACGGGCTGGCGGCCGTCTTTGGCGCCCCGATCGCCGACGACAACCATGCACCCTTGGCCTGCCACGCGGCCATCGAGCTGGTCCGGCGTGTAGGCAGCCTTGGCGATCCCGGACTTCAGGTCCGGGTCGGCCTCCACTCGGGCCATGTGGTGGCCTACATGGTCTCCAGCGAGTTTTCCAAGGTTTATGAGATTGGTGGCGCAGCCCAGCACTTGGCCGCGCGGCTGGAGTCGGCGGCTGAGGCAAACCAGATCTATGTGTCCGAAGCCTGCCAGAAGCTGGCAGACGGGCACGTCCGCTTTGATTTTCTTGGCCGCAAGAGCCTGCGTGGCTTCAGCGAAGCCCTACCTGTGTATCGCGTTGTCGGAGCGAGCGATCTTTCGAGCTGGCGGGTGCGGCGTGCGCGCAGCGTTTCCCGGTTTGTTGATCGCACGACGGAGCGGGCGCTGCTGTGGCGTGCCGCGGAAAGGGTTACGACGAGTCGGCAGACTGTTCTGCTGATGGGCGACGCCGGCATTGGAAAATCGCGGCTTGCACACGAGTTTGTGCAGGATCTTCGGACCGATGGCTGGCTGCTGCTCGACGCCGAATGCAGCCCTAACCTTCAGGGGGCGCCATTCAGCACCTTGAAGCGTCTGGTGCTTTCTGTCCTCGAGGCCGTCGCAAAGGACTCGGATCGCCTGGGAGATCCTCGAGAGGATTTGTCGGCGGTGCATCGGCTTGCAATCGATGCAGTGCTGGATTTGCCCATTTCCGATCCGCGCTGGAGCGAATTGGAGCCTTACGCGCGTGGTCGCGCAATTTCCGAGGCAAGCTGCGCGATCGTGGAAAGCGTGGTCCGGCGAAAGAGCGCCATTCTTCTCATAGAGGACTTACACTGGGTCGATCGAGCCAGCGACAACGTTATTGCGGCCATTGCGTCGCTCCAGGCTCCCAATCTGTTCGTGTTCCTGACGAGCCGACCGAACGGAATGCCGGAATGGATCGCGCGTTGTCATGCCGAGGTGATTGCGATGCGTCCATTGGACGATGATTCAGGATTGGCGATGCTGGCCGACATGCTTGGCACATCCGCGACAAATGGCGACTTGAAGAACCGGATCATTTCTCACACGGCAAACGTCCCGCTATTCATCGAGGAGGTCTGCCGTGGGCTGAAAGATAACGGTACGCTGCGCGGTCAGTGGGGCGATCTGGCTCTCGTTCGGCCGATTGAGGAGCTGGGCATCCCCGCGAGCATCCAAGGCGTGATTGCAGCGCGGCTGGATCGCGTGTCGCGACAGGAGCGCCTCGTCTTGCAGGTGGCTGCCGCATTGGGACCGCGATCGAACGAAGCGGTCGTGCAGAAGGTCTCGGCGCTGCCTGAAAACGCCTTCCAGGATTGCCTTGCGGCGCTCGACCGCGCTGAGCTTCTCGTTCGGATCGATAGCGACCTCGAGAATTCGCTTGAGTTTCGGCATGAAATGGTCCGCCAAGTTACCTATGAATCGATGGTTGAAAAGGTACGCGAGAGCATACATGCGCGCGTTCTTGCGGCTTTCGAGAGCGACGGTACGTGGAGAGATGATCCCGACGCCCTCTATTACCATGCGGTACGTGCCAAGGACTGGCCGAAGGCGTTCAGCTACGGGAGAATCGCCGCACAAAAGTGTCTTTTGCGTTCGGCATATGCCGATGCGGTCGACTATTTCCAGACGGCGATGAGTTCGCTCGATAAGACTCCGATGACGCGTTCGCGGGAGACGAATGCCATCGATCTCCGGATGGAGGCGCGCATGGCCTTCATCTGGTCCGGTCGGATTGCCGAGTGGGTCGATCTGGGAAAGGAAGCCGACCGCAGGGCCAGCGAGATCGAAGACGTCGGCAGGAAGGTTGCCGCCATGACGGTCATGGCCGGCGGACAGAACTTCTACGGGACGCCCACCGAAGCTGTTGCTCTCGGTGAGGAAGTTGTTGGTCTTGCCGAGGAAACAGGTAATCCGGGGTGGCGCAACCTCGCACTATACAATCTCGGCCAAGCGTACTTTCTTGCCGGACGCTATCGCGAGGCAGAGCAGACGTTCGCACAGGCCCGTGCTCATCTCATGGGGATGGAAGCGAGTGCGCCCTTCGCCACGCCGCCGAAATATACACTCCTCCTCTGCTGCATGATGAAGAGCTTCACCCACACCGTCATGCGCGAGCTCGACGCCGCCGAGCAGCTCCAGCAACAGGCCGCCGCGATTGCCGAGGAGACCGGCCGCCCCTATGACCGCGTCGCCGCGGCCTATAGCGGCGGTTGGCTCAAGCTCGGCCGGAACGATCCCGCCGCGGCCGCTGCCATTCTCGAAGATGGCTTTGTCCTGGCGCAGAAGCACGGCATTCGGCTGTTCGTGCCGGTGCTGGCCTGTCATCTCGGCATCGCGTATCTGGAGCAGGGGCTGTTCGACCGGGCGCGCGGCATGCTGACTGAAGCGCGCGAGGAGGCGAGGGCGGTCGGTTATACCTCGGCGGTGCTGCGCAGCTCGATCTACCTGGCGCTCGCCACCCACCGCCTCGGCGATGTCAGGGCCGCGCAGAACATGCTGCGCGAGGCGCGCAACACCGCCCGCCAGCAGGGGTTTTCGGGCCTCGAGGCCGAGGCCCTGTTCGGCGAAGCCGTCGTGACGCCACCGTCGGACGCGGCGAACAAGGCCGCCATCCTCGTCGCGCTGCGCGCCGCCATCGCGCTCGCCTCCGACAGCGGCGCGCTGCCGCTCAAGCACAAAGCCGAAGCGATGCTGACCGGAATGCTTGCGAGCGGCGACGAGGTGACCTGATGGGAGCAGGCGGGTCCGCGCGACAGCGGGCAGGCCAAGCGCGCGCGGTCTTGCTTCGCGCGCCTTCGAGTCTCACTTCACCAGCGGGCAGCCGCCGTCCTTCAGCGGTCGGAACGCCTGGTCAGCGGGAACTTCGGCGAGCAGCTTGTAATAGTCCCACGGTCCCTTCGATTCCTCCGGCTTCTTCACCTGGAACAGGTACATGCTATGCACCATGCGGCCGTCCTCGCGCAGCACGCCGTTGTCGGTGAAGGCGTCTCGCACCGGCAGCTCGCGCATCTTGGCCATCACCGTCTTGGTGTCGCGGGTGCCGGCGGCCTGCACCGCCTTGAGGTAATGCAGCGTCGCGCTGTAGGTCGCGGCCTGGTTCATGGTCGGCATGCGCTTGACGCGCTCCAGGAAGCGCTTGCCGAAGGCGCGGGTCTTGTCGTTGAGGTCCCAATAATAGGCCTCGGTGATGATCAGGCCTTGCGCCAGCTTTAAGCCCAGGCTGTGCACGTCGGAGATGAACATCACGATCGCAGCCAGGTTCTGCCCCCCGGCGACGATACCGAACTCGCCGGCCTGCTTGATCGCGTTGATGGTGTCGCCGCCGCCGTTCGCAAGACCGATGATCTTGGCCTTGGAAGCCTGGGCCTGAAGCAGGAACGAGGAGAAATCCGCCGTGTTGAGGGGATGCTTGACGCTGCCCAGCACCTTGCCGCCGGAGGCCTTCACGACGTCACCGGTGTCGCGCTCGACCGAATGGCCGAACACGTAGTCGGCGGTCAGGAAGAACCAGGTGTCGCCGCCGTTCTTGACGATGGCGCTGCCGACGGTATGGGCGTTGGCATAGGTGTCGTAGGTCCAGTGCGCGGTGTAGGGCGAGCACGATTTGCCGGTGATATCGGAGCTCGCCGCATCCGTCACGATCATGATCTTCTCGTACTGCTTCGACAGCTCCATCACCGCGAGCGCGGTCGCTGAGGTCGGCAGATCGATGATCATGTCGACGCCTTCGGTCTCCCACCATTTGCGGGCGATGGTGGAGGCGACGTCGGGCTTGTTGAGCACGTCGGCGCTGACCATGTCGATCGGCTTGCCGAACATCTGACCGCCAAAATCCTCGATCGCCATTTTGGTCGCCTCGACATTCCCCATGCCACCGATGTCGGAATAGACCGAAGAGAAGTCGGAGAGCACCCCGATCTTGAGAGGCGCCTGCTGGGCCGAGGCGGGGGTGATCAGGGCAGCCGACAGCAAGCCGGCGGCAGACACGAGTGCCGCGATAGGTTTCATGGATACGTTTCCTCTTGAGCGGGACCATTCTGTTCCCTTTGTCCGACAAAGCTAGAGCCGGGTTCCGGCAGAGTCAATTTGTTGCATGTACCGCCGGAATAACGGCAGTTTGACGCATTCTGCGGTCAATGCTATAGTTTGTCCGACAATCGCCAATGAGGTCTGATTTGCCCGTTGCGCCGCTCTTTCGTCCGATCGATGTCGCGCCCGCCTATCAGAAGGTCGCGGACGCCATCGAGCGCGAGATCGTCAATGGCCGTATCAAGCCGGGCGATCCCATCGGCACCGAGCATGATTTGGTCCGCCAGTTCGGCGTCAATCGCTCGACCATTCGCGAGGGCATCCGCGTGCTGGAGGAGGGCGGACTGATCCGGCGCGATTCCTCGCGTCGCCTGCACGCCTGCCTGCCGCGCTACAGCAAGCTCGCAAGCCGTCTCAGCCGCGCGCTGGTCCTGCACGAGGTCACCTTCCGCGAACTCTACGAGGCCTCGATGACGCTGGAGGTCGCCAGCATCGAAGGCGCGGTGGAGCGCGCGACGGAACAAAACATCGCGGAGCTCACCAACAATCTCGCGCGCAGCGAGGCCGTTGTGGGCAATCCCGCGATGCTCGCCGAATGCGACGCCGAATTCCACGTGCTGGTTGCGAAGGCCTCGCAAAACCGCGTGCTCCAGCTCGCACGCGAGCCGGCTGCGCAATTGTTCTATCCGACCACCGAGATGATCGTGACCGGTGTCGCCGAAGGCGGCCCGCGTCTCGTCGCGGCGCACCGCCATCTCATCGACGCGATCCGCCGCCGCGACCGCGAGGCCGGCGTGCTGTGGACGCGCCGGCACTTGCAGGACTGGCGACGCGGCTTCGAGAAGATCGCTTCGCTCGATCGCTCGGTCGAGCACATGTACATGGAGCACGCGCAGGCGACCCGGCGCAGATAGCGCCCGTGGATTTCAAACGGTTTCAACAAGCAAAGATAATCAATTGGAGGGACACATGACCGGCGACACCGAAGCCACCATCTCGAAAGCGCGCGAGCATTCCATTGGCGATCTCCTGCGCCGCTCGGCGGGCCGTGAGCCGGCCAAGCTCGCGGTGAGCTGCGGCAATGTCAGCTGGAGCTTTGCCGAGATGGACGCGATCTGCAACCGGCTCGGCCGCGGCCTGCTCGGTCTCGGCGTCAGGAAGGGCGACCGCCTCGCCGTGCTCTCGCGCAATTCGCACGCCTTCGCCGCGCTGCGCTTCGCCGTGGCGCGGATCGGCGCGGTGCTGGTGCCGATCAATTTCATGCTCAATCCGGACGAGATCAATTTCATCCTGAAGAGCTCCGGCGCAAAGCTGCTCGCGACCGGACCTGATTTCGTCGAGCCCGCACGCGCGGCGAGCGCGAAAGATTGCGCGGTCGAGAAGATGATCTGGCTGCCGGGCGAGGATCCGGCCACGGCGCCTGCGGGCCTCACCACTTTCGACGCTCTCCTCGACGCCGACGGCTCGTTCCTGGACGCATCGGTCGACAGCCGCGATCTCGCGCAGATCGTCTACACCAGCGGCACGGAATCGCTGCCCAAGGGCGCGATGCTGACCCATGAAGCCGTGATGTGGCAGTATGTCAGCTGCATCATCGACGGCGGCATGAGCGTGGAGGACAAGTTCCTGCATGCGCTGCCGCTGTATCACTGCGCCCAGCTCGACGTGTTCCTGGGACCGCAGGTTTATCTCGGCGCCTCCGGCGTGATCACGGGCAAGCCGACCGCCGACAATATTCTGGCGCTGATCCAGGCGCACAAGATCACCTCGTTCTTCGCGCCGCCGACGATCTGGATCGCAATGCTGCGCTCGCCGAACTTCGACAAGACCGATCTATCGACGTTGCAGAAGGGCTATTACGGCGCCTCGATCATGCCGGTGGAGGTGCTGCTCGAGCTGCAGCGGCGCCTGCCCAATGTCAGGTTCTGGAATTTCTACGGCCAGACCGAGATCGCACCGCTCGCGACCGTGCTGCGGCCCGAGGATCAATTGCGCAAGGCCGGCTCGGCCGGCAAGCCCGTCCTCAATGTCGAGACGCGCGTGGTCACCACGGCGATGGAGGACGTCAAGGTCGGCGAAGTCGGCGAGATCGTGCACCGCTCGCCGCATCTGCTCTCCGGCTATTACAACGATCCCGTCAAGACCGCGGCGGCGTTCTCCGGCGGCTGGTTTCATTCCGGCGATCTCGCCACCGTCGACGAGGAAGGTCACATCACCGTGGTCGATCGTGTCAAGGACATGATCAAGACCGGCGGCGAGAACGTCGCGAGCCGCGAGGTCGAGGAGATGATCTACCGCATCCCCGCCGTCTCCGAGGTCGCCGTCGTAGGCCTGCCCGATCCGCGCTGGATCGAGGCGGTGACCGCGATCGTCGTGGTCAAGAGCGGCGAGAAGCTGGACGAGGACGCGGTCATCCAGCACTGCGCCGGCCAGATGGCGCATTTCAAGGTGCCCAAGCGCGTCATCTTCGTGGATAGCCTGCCGAAGAATCCGAGCGGCAAGCTGCTCAAGCGCGAGCTGCGCCAGCGCTTCGTCGGCGGCGAGACACTCGACAAGGCGATCCAGAAGAATTTTGGAACGTAGGGGCGGGTGCCGTCGTCGCTGAGTTTGCTAGCCGGCGTCGCCGGCGAGCTTCCTCATGTCATCGGGTGTTTGTCCGAAGCGGCGGCGAAATACGCGATGGAAGTAAGATACATCGTGGAATCCCGCGAGATGCGCGATCTCGATGATCTTGCGGCTGCGCATGGCAGGATTTCGCAGCAGTCGCTCGGCGCGCAGTAATCGTTGCTCCAGCACGAAGCCGCTATAGGTGATGCCGGCCCGCTCGAACAGCAATTGGATGCTGCGCGGGCTGATCCGGTGCGCGGCTGCGAGGTCGGACAGCGACAATGCGGGGCTATCCAGCTGCGCCAGGATGTCGGATTTGAGGGCGTCGAAACGCGCTGCCGCAAGGCCGCGCAATCGAGCTTCTTCGGCAGCATCGCCGCGTGCGCCGAGCATCAGGACGGCGAGGTCGAACAG
This sequence comes from Bradyrhizobium sp. WSM1743, assembly GCF_000473065.1. Taxonomy (GTDB): domain Bacteria; phylum Pseudomonadota; class Alphaproteobacteria; order Rhizobiales; family Xanthobacteraceae; genus Bradyrhizobium. Next base: position 9,897 of record NZ_AXAZ01000042.1, on the reverse strand, counting down.
GTGCTGCGAGACCGCGTCGAGCTCCGCCGGCGCGAGCTTGTCCGCGTGCGCATGCGCGAGGTCATAATATCGCAGGAACATCGACGTGATCGGGTTGGCGCCGGGAATCGACCGTGCAATCAGGTCCTCGGCATTCGGACACGCGCGCAGCAGTGCCTTGCGCGGCAGCAGTGCGGTCTGGAAATTACCATACGTCAGTTGCGTGATTTGGGCCCCCTTGATTGAGGGATCGCCAATCGTGATGTCGCCGGCGGCGACCTCCAGCGGGCGTTTCCCCATGGCCCCACGCAATGCCGAATTGGGCGACATCGTGATCACCAATTCGTCGTTCGTCCCCAATGACACGAAAGACATCGGCGTGCCGAACGATGCCGAGAGCCTGATGCGGGGAAGAATGGCAGGCGCAATGGTCCGGTGAACGCGCCCTTCCCCGACCGGCACGAAGTCGACGTTCGCGACCCGGCGGCAAAACTGCTCGCGCCATTCTTCATAGGCCGGACCGTTCGGATCTCCATCGAATGAGAGTTGCGGCTGGGTCATCGGTCACTGGAAAACATTCGTTGGTGATTTGGTGCGGATCGCATCCTCGCGCGGCGCGCCGAGCTGCGACAACGAGAAAAGCGTGGGATTGCGCGAAAAGCCACACGCAACTACGCGCTGCGCCAGCGACCAGGTGCCGCAGCTCGGCATTCCGCGCGCCGGTGAGTCAATACTTCTTCACCGCTGCCCCGAAGGCGAGCCACAGCGCGATGGACGCCAGGCCAAACCCGCCGAGCAGCAGGAAGGTCGGTCCGTAGCCGATCCATTGCGCGATCCAGCCGCCGAGTGCGGGACTGAGGCTTGCGCCGACGCCCTGCACCGTGATCACGGCGCCCTGGCCGAGATTGATGCGGCCGGTGCCGTTGAGCGAACGCGCGACCATGCCGGGGACGGCGACAGTTTGCAGCCCGGTGCCGATGCCGTCGAGCACCTGCATCGGCACGACGCCCCACCATCCCGTGACGAAGAAGGCGAGCACCCCGCGGACGGGTAAGAACATGAAAGACACCAGGATCACCGGCCAGTAGTTGCGCTTGCTCGCGGCCTTCATCGCGATCAGAGAGGTCACGATCATCACGCCTTGTGCGATCACCACGGTAGTCGCGACGAAGCTCGGGCCATTGGCCTGTTCCTCGGCGACCGCCGCAAGCCCATAGAGCGGCACGATGGCGGCGTTGCCGAGATGGAACAGGGCGAGCGCGAGTGCAAGCACGAGCAGCGGCTTGTGCTTGAGCAGCATCGTGATCGCATCCGGCGGAGCCTTGGAATCGTCCTCCTTGATGCCGCGCGAAGCGCGGTCATCGATTGCCTTGGCCGGAATCATCAGGACGCAGGCGATGGCGATGGCGCCGAACACGGCCGCCAGCGCGAACACGGCGACGTAGCCGAACTTGTAGCCGAGATAGCCCGACAATGCGGCGCCAGCCATGTTGCCGGCGTGGTTGAAGGCCTGGTTGCGGCCATTGAGCGCATTGAAGCCCTTCTGCTTGGCGATGCCGAGCGTGATGCCCGTGACCGCCGGCACGATCGCGGCGCTCGCCAGCGATTGCGCGACTTGCGAGAACGTCACCGCCCAGAAGTTCTGCGAGATCAGGATGATCGCGGACGCGAGAACGACGCAGATGCCGGGAATGACGACCCAGAGCCGCTTGTTGCGGCTGGCGTCGATGAAGCCCCCGATCGGCGTGGTGATCAGCATGCCCGCGGCGTTGCCGATGGTCATGGCGGTGCCGATCAGTCCGCTGGCCCAGCCGCGCTCCTGAAGAAATACCCCGACGAACGGCCCAATGCCGGACTGCATGTCGGCCATGAAGAAGTTGAGCGCGAACAAAGGCCAGATACGGGACGAGGAGGGGGAGCGCGATGCCATCGAGACGCTGAACGCAATGCTGCCGATCGACTGGGATCTCGCATGAGGCGGAGATTGCGGGCCCATAGGTGCCCGGGCGGACCAGAACCTAACCTGCGCTCATCGCGTTGGTTCCGATCGCCCTTGCGATCGCAGGCCCGCGACGTCATGTCATACGTGCGACGGTCTCAATCAGGATTACGGCCATGCCACTCTGGACCTGCGAAACCTGCGGCGCGCAATTTCCGGACAGCGGACATCCGCCCGCATCCTGTCCGATCTGCGAGGACGAACGGCAGTATGTGGGCTGGAAAGGGCAAATCTTCCTGACGCGCGCGGCGCTGGCAGAGCGCCACCCCGTCGTCTGGCGCGATGATCTCGGCCTCACCGGTCTCGCTCTCGAGCCGAGTTTCGCCATCGGCCAGCGCGCGCTGCTGGTGCCGCTAGCGGACGGATGCATGATGTGGGACTGCGTGCCGCTGGTGACGCCGGAGGCGATCGCTCATGTCCGCTCGCTCGGCGGGTTAAAAGCGATCGCGATCTCGCATCCGCATTATTATGGTGCGCTCGCCGACTGGAGCGATGCCTTCGGCGGCGTGTCCGTCTATCTGCACGCGGACGATGGCCAATGGGTGACGCGTCCGCATCCATCGATCGTGCATTGGACCGGCGAAAGCCATCGCATCTCCGACGATGTGCTGCTGCTGCGCACCGGCGGCCACTTCGCCGGCGCCACCGTGCTGCATTATGCGCGTGGTGCGGGCGGCAAGGGCGCGCTGCTCACCGGGGACATCGCTCAGGTGACGATGGACCGGCGCTTCGTCAGCTTCATGTATTCCTATCCGAATTACATGCCGCTCAACGCCGCCGCGGTGCGGCGGATCGCTGATGCCGTCGAGCCGCTCGCCTTTGACCGGATCTATGGCGCCTGGTGGGGCCGCAATATCGCGAGCGGCGCCAAAGCGGCGTTTGCTGCATCGGTGGCGCGATATATCGCGGCTATCGCCTGAGACCCGGCGCCCGATCGGATTTATCTTGCCGGCCCATAATAAATGTACTATACGTACAGTTATTGAGCGTGACGCAATGGCGCGTCTGCGGCTGGCATGATCGATGCATCGCCGTCTCCGCGTCGCGTCGCGGGGGCCGCGAGCGAGATTGGGACGCACAATGGCTGAGCGCGACTATGAGATCTTCGAGGCCGGCGACGTCGTGCTCCAATCCGGCGTCGTCCTTCCGAAGCTGAAGCTCGCCTACAAGACCTATGGCACGCTGAGCCCGGCCAGAGACAACGTCATTCTCTATCCGACCTCGTTCAGCGCGCAGCACACCGACACCGAGTGGCTGATCGGGCCTGACGGCGTGCTCGATCCCTCGCGCTATTTCATCGTCATCCCGAATCTGTTCGGTAACGGCCTGTCGTCGTCCTCGCCGTCGAACACGCCCACGCCCTTCCCAGAAGTGACCTATCACGACGCCATCGCGGTCCAGCACCGGCTGCTCACCGAACGCTTCGGCATCTCAAAGCTTGCGCTGGTTTATGGCTGGTCGATGGGCGGCATGCAGGCCTATCACTGGGCGGCGCTGCATCCCGACATGGTTGAGCGCGCCGCAGTCGTCTGCGGCAGCGCGCGTTGTGCGCCCTACAACTACGTCTTCCTGGAAAGCGTGAAGGCCGCGCTCACGGCCGATCCCGCCTTCCGCGACGGCCGTTTCGTCGAAAAACCCGTTGCCGGCTATCGCGCCATGGGACGCGTCTATGCCGGCTGGGCGATGTCGCACGGCTTCTATCGCGACGAGCTCTGGCGCGAGGCCGGCTTCACCTCGCTCGAGGACTATCTCGTCCGCGCCTGGGACGCGACTTTCGCGCGGCGCGATGCCAACGATCTCCTGGCGCAGATCGGCATCTGGCAGCGCGGCGACATCAGCGGGTGCTCGGCCTTCGGCGGCGATCTCGATCGCGCGCTCGCCGCGATCAAGGCGAATATGCTGCTGATGCCCGGCGCGACCGATCGCTATTTCGACGTCCGCGACAACGAGGACGAACTCGGCAAGCTGGTCAATGCAAAGTCAGCCGTGCTGCATCCGATCCCATCGCTGCACGGCCATCGCGCCGGCAATCCCGTCAACAATCCCCGCGACCAGGCCTTCATCAAGGCCGAGATCGCCGGGCTCCTCCGCAAGTAAGACATGCACCCGATCATGACTGACGCAAGCGTTTCTGAGTCCGGCCATCGTCTGAAGCCGCTGAGCCCGGCGATGCTGCGCGAACTGTCGGCCCGCTCCAATTTCCAGGGCGCGGCGCGCAGCCTTTGCCATTACGGCGTGGTCATTCTGGTCGGATCGTTGATCTGGAAAGTCAGCTCGAGCTATGGCATCCTTTGGGCGCTGCCGCTGATAGTGGTACAGGGCTATTTCGTCGCCTTTCTGTTCATGGCGGTGCACGAGACCGCGCACAAGACCGCGTTCAAGAGCCGCAGCCTCAACCTCGCGGTCGGCTATCTCTCGGCCTTCATCATCGGGCAGCCTTACGAATATTACTGCTTGTTCCACTGGGACCATCATCGCTACACCCAGGATCCCGAGAAGGACCCGGAGCTGATCGTCGGCGTGAAGCCGAAATCCGACACCCAGATCGTGATCGCCTATAGCGGCTTGCTTCAGGTTGCGGGCCGCCTCCGGCTGATGCTCGGCCATGCCGTCACCGGCAAGGTCACGGTGCCCTGGATCCCCGAGAACAAGCGCGCCATTATTGTGACCGAAGCGCGCGTCTATGGCACCCTCTATGTTCTGCTGCTCGCGCTCTCACTGTGGTTCTCCTCCGCGCTGCTGCTCATGGTCTGGGTCGTTCCGCTGGTCATCGGGCAATTCTTCCTACGGCCCTATCTCTTGGCCGAGCACACCGGTTGCGATCGCACCCGCAGCGCCTTTCAGAACACCCGCACTACCTACACCGCTGCAATCGTCAAATGGTTCGCATGGAACATGCCCTATCATGTCGAGCACCACGCTTATCCCTCGATCCCCTTTCACGCGCTGCCGAGACTGAACGCGATCGTCGACGGCGAGATCGTCCATCGCGGCCGCGGCTACATCAGAACGACGCGCGAGACCTGGGCATGGTTTCGCCGGCAGCGGCAGGCTGGTTCATCAACGCAAAACTCCGGCCGCGATGCGACCGGAGCTTCGTCGTGAACGCGAGCTATCAGTAGATCCCGTAGGCGCAGACATTCACGACGCGCACGCGCAGGCCATGACGGGTCTGGACCAGGCGCTCCTGGTAGCAGTTGCTGACGCCGGTGTTGACGTAGACGCCGCCGAAGCCCCAGCCGGGACCCCAGTGATGACCCCAGTGGTGATGATGGAAACCACCGGCCGAAGCGGCGGTGGGGGCGAGCGCGGCAACGCCGAGCGAACCGGCGGCGATCAGACCAAGAGCAAGCTTACGAAACATCTTCATTCTCCATTTGGCGCCAAGGCCATTGTTGTGTCCCTGCATCTCGGTCGAGGCGAAATGCGAATGCGTTCACGGCGCGAGGGAAGAATCGTGTTTCAGGATTGTTTCGTGGGCTGCGGCCAAATGTGTCGCGATCGGGCTTTTCGCACCGCCCGATAGCGCACAGCCATCGCCTGCGTCAGCTCGGCCATCTTGTCGCGGAGATCGGCGGGTTCCAGCACTTCGGCCTCGGGGCCGAGCCGCAGCAATTCGGCGGCGGCGTGCCACGACGTCTTGCCGATCGGCACGCGCGCGATGCGCCAGCCGTCTGCATCAGTACTCTCCTCGAGCTGCGTGCGCGCCTTGATGTAGGGCTGGCTCAGCGCGTCGAGCAGCTTGACGCCGAACGGCGACAGCCGGACGATCGCGACATTGGGATGCATCTCGGCCTCGAGGCGCATCGTCGCAGCCTGCCAATAGGCGGCGAGATCGAAGCCGGCGGGACGATCGAAGCGGTCGTCGAGCGACGTGCAGTCGAGCACGCGCGCAACGCGATAGGTCCGCACGCTGCCGTCGACTTGCCCGGCGAGATACCAGCTGCCGCCTTTCAACACGAGGCCGAGCGGGGCGACGCGGCGCTGCTTCTCCGATCGCCAGCTCTGGTAGCGGATCTTGATCAGCGTTCCGCGCAGCACGGCGCCGACGATGCTGCGCAGGTGCTTTGGATCTTCCGCCTCGCCGAACCAGCCCGGCGCGTCCAGGTGAAAACGCTCCTGCATGCGCCCGGCGTCCTCGCGCAAATTCGCTGGCAGCGCAGCCATCAGCTTGTTCTGCGCGGCGATCATCGCCGCGTCCAGCCCGAGCGCCGCGGCCGGGCCCGGCAATCCTGCCAGGAACAGCGCGCCCGCCTCGCTCTGCGAGAGCCCGTTCAGCCGCACGCGATAGCCGTCGAGCAGGCGATAGCCGCCTTCCGCGCCGCGGTCGGCGTAAACGGGGACACCGGATGCCGCGAGCGCATCGATGTCGCGATAGATCGTGCGCACCGAAACTTCGCAGGCCTCCGCGAGCTCGGGCGCGGTGACCCGCCCTCTGGCCTGGAGGGTGGTGAGGATCGACAGCATCCGGCTCGCGCGCATGATGCCTTAAACCATACCTGACAGAGGATGTCAGGTATGGTTCGCTACAAGCAGCCCATCGCCAGCCGGCCAGATGGAGAAGACTGCCATGACCGATCCGAACCGCATCACGCTGTATTATTCGCCGCAGACGCGTGCCACCGGCACGCGGGTGCTGCTGGAGGAGATGGGGGCTCCGTATGATCTTCATGTCCTCAACATGAAGGCCGGCGAGCAGCGCAAGCCGGCCTATCTCGCCATCAACCCGCTCGGCAAGGTGCCGGCGATCCGCCACGGCGAGGCGTTGGTGACGGAGCAGGTCGCCATCACCATCTATCTTGCCGACCTGTTTCCGCAGGCCGGCCTCACGCCCGCCCTGAACGATCCGCTGCGCGGGCCTTATCTGCGTTGGATCTCGTATTACGGCTCTTCGTTCGAACCGGCCTTGATCGACAAGTTCATGCAACGCGAGCCGGCGCCGATCACGCAGTCGCCCTATGCCGATTATGATACGATGTTGGGCGCGCTCGAGGCACAGCTGTCGAAGGGACCGTATCTGCTCGGCGAGCGCATGACGGCCGCCGATGTGTTGTGGGGCGTCGCCTTCAGCTGGACCATGATGTTCGGCATCGTGCCGAAGAAGGACGTGTTCGTTCGCTATGCCGAGCGCATGACCGCACGGCCGGCGTTCCAACGCATCACTGCCGCGGATGCGGAGATGGCAGCGCAGCATGCCGAGGCTGCTGGTGGATGAGAGGGCGCTTCAAAATCGCGGTGCCCGCTTCTCCGCAAACGCCTTGATGCCTTCCTTGATCTCGTCGCCGCGCATGCTGTCGCGGTGGCGTTGGTCGGCAGCTCGCTCGTCGAGCTCGCCGCGGGCGAACTCGTTGATCGCGCGCTTCATGCCCCGCATCGCCTGCGGGGCGTTGCCGGCGAGGAGGCCAGCGAGCTTGTCGACCTCCTCGTCCAGGAACTCCACCGGCACCATCGCGGTGAGATAGCCGATGCGCAGCATCTCCGGGGCGCTGATCTTCTGCGCGGTCAGGAACAGCTTCTTCGCATTGTCCACGCCGAGGCGGGTCACGTAGCGTTTGATGCCGCTCGGATAGTAGTGCAGCCCAAGCCGTGCCGCCGGCATGAACATTTCCGCGGTGTCGACGCCAATCCGGAAATCGCAGGCGAGCACGAGGTCGGTCGAGCCGCCATAGACGCCGCCGTTGAGCCGGCAGATCGTCGGCACGCCGAGATCCTCGAGCCGATTGACGACCACCTCGAAGGCCGAGCCCGCGCTCTGCTGCTCGCTGGCGCTGACCGCACGCTCCGCCACCGAATTGAGATCGTAGCCGGCGGAGAAGGCGCGCCCGGTGCCGGTCAGCACCAGCACGCGGATATCGGGATCGGCCTCGACCCGGTCGAACAGTCTTGTCAGTTCGTCGAGATCCTCCGCCTGGAGCCGGTTGAGATGCTTCGGCCGGTTGAGGCAGATGGTGGCGCGGGCGCCGGTGATCTCGAGCAGGGGGCCGGTGGCTGCGTCGGCTGTGTCCGACATTGTTGTCTCCACTACTTGTTTTCGAGCGCGCGCCGTTTTGCTTCCGCGTCGATAGTCTCGGCGAGATCGGGATGCCGCGCCATCAGCACGCGGAAATCGACGAGGTCGAGCACCAGAAGCCGTGACACTTTCGTGGTCGAGACGCTGGCGCCGCGCTTGTTGTTGCCGAGCAGCGCCATCTCGCCGAAGAAGGCGCCTTCGCCGAGCTGCACCTTCTTGCCGGGCAGGTCGACCTCGACCTCGCCGGCGGCGATGAAATACATGCAGTCCCCTTGCGCACCTTTGCGGATGATTGTGGTGCGCGCCGGCAGCTCGATGGTGCGCAGCATGTGGGTGACGTCGGCGATCGCTGCGGGTCCCAGGGGCGCGAAGAACGGCACTTTGCTGACGGACTCCCAGGTCTTGAGGAAATTGTCGCGCCGCGTCTCCGCGGCAAATCCGGTCGCCAAAATACCGGTCCAGAGGCCGAACACGCCGAGGCCGGAGATCATCACCAGGGCTGCCACCACGCGTCCGAGCGGCGTGACCGGCACGACGTCGCCATAGCCCGTCGTCGTCAGGGTCACCACCGCCCACCACAGCGCGGCCGGCACGCTGCCGAAGGTTTGCGGCTGCACGTCCCGCTCCAGGAAATATTCGGCGACGGAAGCGAGGAAGACCACCATCAGGAAGATCACGAGCACGCTGACCAGCGGCCCCGATTCCAGCACCAGGACGCGGCGCAGCTGCCGCAGGCCGGGAATGCCCGGCACCACCTTCAGAACCCAGAGCACGCTGAGCAGCCAGGCCGTCTTCGGCTCGACGCCGAGGAGAAGCGCAACCGGCACGGCCAGCGCCCCGATCGCGTCGACGATGCCGGCGGAGGAGGATACATAGAGCGAAAGCCGCCCCTGCCGCGCCATGTGGCGCAGCCGCACCAGCCATTCGAACACGAAATAGGCGAGGCAGGTCCAGAGCAGGGCATCGACCCAGCCCCGCGCCTCTCTGGCCCGGTTGTCCGTCAGCAACACCATGCTGAGCACGCCGACGATTACCGCGACATAGGCCGCCTTGGTCATGTTGCGGCCGGCCGTGGCGGCCGCGAATTGGGCCAGAGCGGAGATCAGCGGCTTGGACATGCGGGAAGGCTATTCGGTCTCGGGGCAAGTCGCGAGGCCCCGGTTGGGACGTCGGCGCCAAAGTGCCCGCCCGGGCGGAGGCCGTCAACGATGGCGCAGGCCGCTTTGCCGGCGCCGCCCCGCCGGGCCTGCCGTCCGTGCCGCCGTCGCTGGCGGATTGCCTACCTGAAATGTGGCGGCTCGTCGTAGCCGCGGCGGCTGCTGAAGAACAGCAGCACCATCAGCCCGACGCCGACGATGACGGAAAACCCCGCGCCCAGCGCCAGCGCCACATAGCCTTCCGTCGGGATCGGCTCACCTTCGACCGCCATTGCGGAATAGGCGAAGTAGCCGGCCATCGCCAGCATTGCCAGAAGGAGGATGATGAGGAGTGCACGCATGCCGCGTTCTCCGGCTGCAACCGCAAACCAACGGTTGCGGATGGGCCGGGTTCCAGACGGTTGGCCGTGGGAGCCCCCGACGCAGCGCAGCACGCAGCGCCGCAGAGCCGGGGCCGCGCATAGTGTGGTGGGTTCCTGTTGGGGTGGACGGCCCCCCGACGGCATCAGTGTGCCAGAATGAGGTCGGTTTAGATCTCAGACAAGGGAGCCGTCCGTGAGCGAGGTTATCCGAATTGGAGTGGATACGTCCAAGAGTGTTTTCCAGCTGCATGGGGTTGACGCAGCGGAGCAACCGGTGCTGCGCAAGAAACTGCGCCGGCGTGACATGCTGGCCTTCTTCGCACGGCTGCCGGCGACGAAGGTCGGGATGGAAGCCTGCGGCGGGGCGCATTACTGGGCGCGGGAACTGAC
>NZ_AXAZ01000041.1 GCF_000473065.1 Bradyrhizobium sp. WSM1743 | reverse complement strand
CAAGGAGCAGGCCATGTCTCAGAAACTCAACGCAGCGATCGCCGTGATCGGTATCGATATCGGCAAGAACTCGTTCCACGTCGTGGGGCACGATCAGCGTGGTGCGATCGTGCTGCGGCAGAAATGGTCGCGTGGCCAGGTGGAAACGCGGCTCGCCAACCTGCCGCCGTGCATGATCGGTATGGAGGCCTGCGTTGGCGCCCATCATCTCAGCCGCAAACTCCACATGCTTGGCCACGACGCCCGCCTGGCGGCGGTCCAGGGCTCACACGAGGCAGGTCCGGTCAAACCGTGACATCGGACCTATCCACACCCACGACGCCCAGCAGTCCGGCACCGATCCGATCCCCAGCTTCGCGTTCCGCGAAGCTGACCCTCTCCAACGGGGGCCCACAGGGAGAGGGTGCAGCGTCAGTGCGTCACCAACCTTGATCTTCTAAGCACTCACGCGTTTTCCATCCGGCCGCGACACAATCGCCGGCTTCGCATTCAGCGCCTCGACCTGGAAGCCCGCGACGCGCTTGTAGTTGGCGGCGATCTCTTCCAGCTCCTGCTGCGACAGCACGTCGGTGACGACCTCAAAGCCGTCGGGCGCGCGCTCCTCGACGAGCTGCATCACCTGCTCGGGGCCGTTCTTGCGGTTGAGCAGGACGAGGTCGGTGGTTGCGGGCCGGCGCTCGGCTTCGTAGGCGAGCAGCGCGGCTTGCGTCGGGCCGTGCGCCAGGATCTCGCGCGTGATGACGCGGGCATCGAGGATCGCCTGCGAGGCGCCGTTCGAGCCGACCGGGTACATCGGATGCGCGGCGTCGCCCATCAGCGTGACCCGGCCGAAGGTCCATTGCGAGGCGGGATCGCGGTCGACCAGCGGATATTCATAAGCGTGCGGGCAGTTCCTGATCAGGCCGGGGACGTCGAGCCAGTCGAACTGCCAGCTGTCGAACCAGGGCAGGAATTCTTCGAGCCGCGCCGTGCGGTTATAGTCCTCGCGTCGCCACTGATAGGTCGGCGGCATATGGCACTCCGCGACCCAGTTGATGAGGTGGTTGCCGTTTGCGTCCGGTTCTCTCGAGATCGGATAGCAGACGAATTTCAGGATCTCGTGGCCGGCCATGATCATGGTGCGACCGGTCAGGAAGGCCTTTGCCGGTGTGACGCCGCGCCAGAGGATGCGGCCGTTCCAGATCGGCGGGCCCTCATTGGGATAGAGCTTTTCTCGCGCGGCGGAATGGATGCCGTCGGCGGCGATCAGGATCGCGCCGTCGTAAGTGCCTGCGGCCTTGCCGGTCGCCTTGTCGATGAAGTCGGCGCGGACGCCGTTCGCGGTCTCGCTCCAGCCGGTCAGATGATGGCTGGTGAGGATGTTCTCGCGTCCGAGCCGCTCGACGGCGGTGTCGAGCAGGAGCTGCTGCAGCGTGCCGCGATGGATCGAGAATTGCGGCCAATTGTAGCCGGCGTCCAGCCCGCGCGGCTCGCTCCAGATCGGCTTGCCGTGCTTGGAGAAATAGGCGAGCTCGCGCGTCCGCACGCCGCTGGCGTCCAGCTTGTCCATCAGCCCGAGCTCGATCAGCTCGCGCACCGCATGCGGCAGCACGTTGATGCCGACGCCGAGCGGCTTCAGCTCCGCGACGCTCTCGAACACTTTCACGGGAACGCCGATTTGATGCAGGCTGAGCGCAAGGGTCAGCCCGCCGATGCCGCCACCGGCGATGAGTACCGTCATGAGAAAACCCCTCCAATTGAAGGCGTCTTGGCACAGCCGGGCGGAGGTGGGCAACTGCGAAGAGGACGTTGTGCTATGGACCTTGGGGGCGACAGCCGTTATTTTCCAGCTTTCCCATGAGGTCCGACATGCTCAAGCTCTACTACGCCACCGGCACCTGCGCGCTCGCCACCTACATCACCCTGGAGGAGGCCGGCGCCGACTACACGGCCGAACGGCTGAGCTTCAAGGACAACCAGCAGAACAGCCCGGACTATCTCGCCATCAACCCGAAGGGCCGGGTGCCTGCGCTGGTGACCGACCGCGGCGTCCTGACCGAGACGCCGGCGATGCTGGCCTACATCGCGCAAACCTTCCCCAAGGCGAAGCTCGCGCCGCTCGACGATCCCTTCGATTTCGCCCAGGTGCAGTCGTTCAACTCCTATCTATGCTCGACCGTGCACATCAACCACGCCCACAAGATGCGCGGCGCGCGCTGGGCGACGGAGGAGAGCTCGTTCGCCGACATGAAGGCGATGGTGCCGAAGACCATGGCCGCCTGCTTCAAGCTCATCGAGCAGAAGATGTTCAAAGGGCCGTGGGTGATGGGCGATCAGTTCACGATCTGCGACCCCTATCTCCACACGCTCTCGACCTGGCTCGAAGGCGACAGCGTCGACATCAATGCGACGCCGAAGATCGCCGATCATTTCAAGCGCATGTCGGACCGCCCCGCCGTGGCAAAGGTGATGGCCGCGCAGAAGGCGTAGGAACGGCCACATAGTCCCCTGTCGTCCCGGGCAAGCGTCAGCGCAGACCCGGGACCCATACCGCGGAATCTATCGGTTTCGATCGGTAGCAATCCCGGACGGCCGTCTTCGCCAAAGTACGTCCTGTGGCCATGGCTCCCGGATCGGCGCGCGCTTGGGGCGCGCTGGTCCGGGACGACACCGTGCTTGTTGAAACTGCAAAACTTATCCAGCCTTTTCCTTCTCCAGCTCCCGCCCCGTCTCCAGCATCAGCCGCCGCAGCCAGATCGAGCCGGGGTCCATCTGCGCGCGTGTCGGATGGAACATGAACTGCTCGTCGATCCCGGGGTCGAGCGGCGGCGTCACCGTGACGAGGCCGAGCTGCTTCGACAGCGCGGCGATCAGCCGGCGCGGCACGAAGGCGACGAGATCGGTGCGGGCGGCGACGTGCAGCGCTTCGAGATAGCCTGACACGACCAGCGAGATATGCCGCTCGATGCCTTTGGTGCGCAGCCAGGTGTCGATCAGGTCCTCAGCGCTGCCGCGGATGATCACGCCGACATGGCGCGCGGCCAGGAACGCCTCGCGCCGTTTCAGCCTCGCTCCAACGGGATGGCCGCGCCGCACCGCCAGCGCGTCGCTGTCGGTGTAGAGCAGTTGGCGGTGAAATCCCTTGAAGGCGTTGCCGATCGAGATCACGAGGTCGATGGTGCGGGCGAACTCGGCATGGAAGATCGCCGATCCCCGCCACGGCACGACGTCGATGCGGACGTTGGGTGCGGCCCGCGTCACCTTCTCCATCAATGGCGGCATCAACAGCTCGACCGCGAGATCGGGCATCATCAGGCGGAATTGCCGCTCGCTGCGCGCGGCATCGAACTCATCCGGCACGAACAGCCCGCGCACCTGGTCGAGCGCCTGCGCGAGCGGCGCGCGCAGCGCCAGGGCGCGTGGGGTCAGCTCCATCCGCGCGCCCGTGCGCACCAAGAGCGGATCGCCAAGGATGTCGCGCAGGCGCTGGAGCGCATGGCTCGCGGCCGGCTGCGACAGCCCGAGCCGCAACGCGGCGCGGCTGACATTGGCCTCACGCAGCAGTGCGTCGAGCGCGGTCAGCAGGTTGAGGTCAAGCGAATTCAAATTCATAAGGTGAATATATATCATATCTACTATCGATTTGAAGAATGCTGATCAGCCGGCGATGATCTTCGCGATGTCACACCACGGAGATGCCGCCATGAGCGCGACCGCCAACAAGAAACTGATGCAGGATATCTTTGCCGCCGCCGCCAATCCCGATCCGGCCGCGCGCGACCGCGCGCTGTTCAGCGCCAGTCTTGCCGAAGACGCCAAATGGGTCGTGACCGGGCAGTATTCCTGGTCCCGCACCTTTTCGGGCAAGGAGGCGATCCTCAACGATTTGCACGGCTATGTGCGCACGCGCTTGCGCGATCGCACGCGAACAATCGCTCACCGCTTCATCGCCGACGGCGACATCGTCGTGGTGGAAGCCAAGGGCGACAACGTCACGCCCGAAGGCGTGCGCTACGACAACGACTACTGCCTGGTGTTTCGCCTCGCCGACGGCAAGATCAAGGAGATCAGGGAATATTGCGACTCGGTTCTGACTGAGAAGGCGCTCGGTCCGTTTCCACACACGGCCGCGAGCGCCGCGGGCTAACGGCTTGAGCACGATCTGGTCTGCCGGCTGGCGCCATTCGTTTCGGCCTGCGAGGATCGTATCGATCTGGCGCAAGCTGGCGGAGATCATCCGGCTCCGGCGAGAGCGCGCGCGGATACATTGCCAGCTCGCCGCCATGAGCGAGCGGGAGCTTCTGGATTTCGGAATGACGCGGTCGGAGATTGCGTACGAGCTGAAAAAGCCTGTCCGGCGGAAATAGAGTGATACAGGATGCAGCCTCTATTTAGTCGCACCGTCCCTCGCTGGAGCCGCGGTGCAGGTCGAGGCGGCGGCAGTCCGCCCGACCCGCCCAATAGGCACTCATCCCGGCAAACGCATGCACCACATTGCATGCGGCTGCCGGCCTGCGCCAAAACCTTGCTCAACTGCCGATAAAATCAGCAAATTATATGTGCGCTGATGCGCACGACCGCGAAGAATTTGAAGGTTCAATTAAGGAGTGTCCTCCATTGTGTCGCGGTGCAGCGTAGGTCGCCAGGGCGCGTGCGGCTGCCGGAGTGGCCGTGACGATCACCGGAGTTGTCCGGCCCCTCGAATTCACATGCATCTGGGTGGACAGTGGGAATGCCGAAAATTCGTTTGCGGATCAGGGGACGCCTGTACGCAGGCTTCATGGCCCTGGTGGCGGTTGGTCTCGTGATGGCAGTGGTTGCCGTCTGGAATTTGCGGGACGTGCAGGATCAGGTCGCAAGACAATCCGCCCTCTCGGACAGTACGGCTCGGGTGCTGGAAATATCAGCCCATTTGCAGGCGATCCAGCGGGCCAACCTGCGCTACGTCTACGATGCCAACGAGTCCGCGATGAAGGAGGCGCAGGAGCGGGAGACCGCGGCGACCGAGCTGCTGCGGGTCGGCGCGAAGGGGACGCTCTCCGAGGAGCGGCGTGCGCTCTATAACGGTCTCATCGACGACATCGCCAAAATGCGACGCCTGCGTGACAATCTCGGCGACGCCGTCAACGAGACGAGAACGGGCAAGGCGACGCTGCTGCCGAGTGGCGAAGAGCTGGCCGTCAAGATGGGCAAGCTGGTCGATGCAGCGCGGGCTGCCGTCGACGAAGACACCGCGGCGCTGGTCGCAGACCTCGAATCCAGAATCCTTCTTGTTCGGGTCGCAAACTGGCGTTTCCTGGCCGTGCGTGACATCCAAGGGCCTGCGAATTTCAGGGCGAGTGTGGACAGGGCAGCGCAACGGCTCGCGGCGATCGAAAAGAGCCCGCAGGCGGCGGAGTTGCGCGCCACGCTCGCGCCGGTGAAGACTTCGCTCGGAATCTACAAATCGGCGTTCGAGACGACGTCCGCCGCGATGCTTCAGGCCGACGAGATCTACCACAAGAACCTCGCGCCCCTCATCGTCGACAGCATCGGCAAGCTCAAGGTCGCGGAAACGACGCTGAAGAAGGACTACCGGGACTCGCGCAACAATGCCGAAGCCGTGATCGCGGGAACGACGACCGTTCAGGAGATCGCGGGCGGCCTCGCGATCTTGTTCGGCGGCATCGTCGCCTTCCTGATCGCCCGCAGCATCGTCGGTCCGCTGACCTCGATGACGCACGCGATGGGGCGGCTTGCCGGCGGCAATCTCGAGGTCGAGATTCCCGGCCGCGGCAGGGCCGACGAGATCGGCGACATGGCCAAGGCGATCCAGGTGTTCAAGGACAACATGATCGAGACCGAGCGCATGCGCGCCGAGCAGGCCGAGCTCGAGGCGCGGCAGGCCGAGAGTCGTAAGAGAGACATGGTCAGGCTGGCCGACCAGTTCGAGCAGGCCGTTGGCGAGATCGTGAACACCGTGTCGTCGGCATCGAACGAGCTCGAGGCCTCCGCCGGCACCCTGACCACGACCGCCTCGCGCGCCCAGGATCTGTCGACCGAGGTGGCCTCCGCATCCCAGGAAGCCACCGCGAACGTCCAGGCGGTCGCCACCGCGACCGAGGAGCTGTCGTCCTCGGTCGGCGAGATTGCCCGCCAGGTGCAGGAATCCGCGCGCATTGCGGGCGAGGCCGTCGGCCAGGCCAGCCGGACCAACGACCGCGTCGGTGAACTCTCCAAGGCGGCCGCCCGGATCGGCGACGTCGTCGAGCTGATCAGCACCATCGCCGGCCAGACCAATCTCCTCGCGCTGAACGCCACAATCGAGGCGGCGCGTGCGGGCGAAGCCGGCCGCGGCTTTGCCGTGGTCGCCACCGAGGTCAAGGCGCTCGCCGAGCAGACCGCGAAGGCGACCGGCGAGATCGGCCAGCAGATTGCGAACATCCAGGCCGCCACCGAGCAATCGGTCGGCGCCATCAGGGAGATCAGCGGCACCATCGAGCGGCTGTCGGAGATCTCCTCTGCGGTCGCCGCCGCCGTGGAACAGCAGGGCGCGGCCACGCAAGAGATCTCGCGTAACGTGCTGCAGGCCGCTCAGGGCACGCAGCGGGTCTCGACCAATATCGGCGACGTGCAGCGCGGGGCGTCCGAGACCGGTTCAGCCTCCTCGCAGGTGCTCTCGGCGGCGCGCTTGCTGTCGGCCGATAGTAACCGCCTCAAGCTCGAGGTGACCAAGTTCCTGAACTCGGTCCACGCCGCCTAAAGTCTCAAAACGCAGAGGCCACGCGCATGCGCGTGGCCTCGAAGAGCGGCGCGATCAGGCCACCTTGGTCGTCATGTGCTTGAACATGTTGGCTCGCGCTTCGTCGTCCATCTCGGCCTTGAAGGTGAACTTGTCCTTCAGGGCGATGGCGCGCGCCGCCGCGGGGCGCGCCGAGATCTCGTCAACGAGCCGCTTCACATTCGGGTATCGCGCAAAGGCGTCGTCGCCGAGCTTGAACGGAACCATCCGCGCCCAGCCCCACAGCGCCATGTCGACGATCGAATAGCTGTCACCGACCATGTAGCGGCGGCCTTTGAGGTGACCGTCGAGAACCTTGTAGTGGCGATCGGTCTCGTACTGGTAGCGGTTATGGGCGTAGTCGTGGTTCTGGTCCTTCGGCGCAAAATGCTTGAAGTGCACGGCCTGGCCCGAAAAGGGCCCGACGCCGGTGGCGATGAACATCAGCCAGGACAGCATCTCGCCGCGCACGCTGGCGGCGGGCAGGAATTTGCCGGTCTTCTCGGCGAGATAGAGCAGGATTGCGTTCGAGTCGAACACGATGGTGCCGCCATCGTCGATCGCCGGCACCTTGCCGTTCGGATTGATCCTGAGGAACTCCGGCGTGAACTGCTCGCCCTTGCGGGTGTCGACCGCGACCGGCTCGAAGGGCAGGCCGGACTCTTCCAGATAAAGCGCGACCTTGGTCGGGTTCGGCGATCCGTTGAAATAGAATTTGAGCATCTCACATCTCCCCGATGTCTGTTGCCGCGTGCGGACGCGGCGTCGTTGGGCGGGCCTTGTCTTGCCTGAACCCCTTGCGGGAGAGCAACCGGCGAGTTTGCCGGGCGGTGTCTGCGCGTGGCGCAGATCAGGCGGCGTAACAGAGGCCGATTGCCGCCGTAATGACCATGGCCGTGCCCACGGCCTCCAGCCGCAGGCCGAGCCGTGCGGCGAGATGCATGTCGGAGGCCCGCGCCGCGCGCTCCGATCCGCGCGCGTAGCCGTGAACGATGACGTCGTGGTTGAAATTGTCGTGCGCCTCGTTGCTGCTGGCGAGCCCGACGCAGATCACGAGCACGCCGAAGATGGCGAGGCCGAAAAAGCCGAGCAGGGCGATCAGGAACATCGGAAACATGCCGAGCAGGAAGATCGGCAGCAGCGGCACCAGCAGCAATGTCTCGGACTCTCGTCGCATGGGCCCACCGGTCAGGACGGGGCTGACCGGGCGACTCTAGTCCTGGCGGGGACGGCTTTCAACCACTGCCGCCGTCATTCCAGGATGCCCATGCCGGCGCGGATCTCGGCACGCAACTCGTCGATCAGCTTGAGACCCTTCTTGGTCTCGACGTGCCAGAAGGTCCAGCCGTTGCAGGCCTGCGCGCCTTGCGCCACCGCGCCGATGCGGTGGATCGAGCCGACCTTGTCGCCCAGCATGATGGCGCCGTCGGCGCGGACCAGCGCGCCGAGCTTCTTCTTGGCGTCGAACAGTTTCGTGCCGGGCATGATCATGCCGCGCTCGATCAGCTCGGAGAACGCGACGCGCGGTGCCTCGCGTGCGGTCATGAACGGGGCAAGGCTCTCTTCCGGCAGCGGCTCGACCTTGGCGATGCGCGCCTCGGCCGCCTTGGCGTAGGCCTTATCGCGCTCGAAACCGATATAGGAGCGGCCGAGGCGCTTGGCGACGGCGCCGGTGGTGCCGGTGCCGTTGAAGGGGTCGATCACGAGATCGCCGGGCTTGGATGACGACAGCAGCACGCGCGCGAGCAGGCCTTCCGGCTTCTGCGTCGGATGCACTTTCTTGCCGTCGGCGCCCTTGAGGCGCTCCTCGCCGGTGCAGAGCGGGATCAGCCAGTCGGACCGCGCCTGCACGTCCTCATTGGCGGCCTTCAGCGCCTCGTAGTTGAACGTGTAGCCCTTGGCGTTCTCGTCGCGCGCAGCCCAGATCATGGTCTCGTGCGCGTTGGTGAAGCGGCGGCCGCGGAAATTCGGCATCGGATTGGTCTTGCGCCAGACGATGTCGTTCAGGAGCCAGAAGCCGAGGTCCTGCATGATCGCGCCGACGCGGAAAATGTTGTGATAGGAGCCGATCACCCAGATCGTCGCCGATGGCTTCATGGCGCGGCGGGCGGCGAGCAACCAGGCGCGGGTGAAATCGTCGTAGGCGGAGAATGAATCGAACTTGTCCCAGTCGTCGTTGACGGCGTCGACATGGGATTCGTCGGGGCGCTTGAGATCGCCCTTGAGCTGGAGATTGTAGGGCGGATCTGCGAACACCAGATCGACGCTACCTGCCTGAAGCTTCGACATCTCGGCGACGCAATCGCCGAGAATGATGCGATGCGACGGAGACTCAAAATTTGTGCGGGGCGCCCTTGCAGACGCCCCGCGACGCGACTCTACCATGACTCAAGAACTCTGACTCAGGCGACGCTGTCGGCGACGCGGGACCAAACAACCGACTGGCTGTTACATTGCAGGGGCAAAGTAAAAATCGACTTAACCCGCTGCTTTTCTGAGCAGGCCGTGCGTCGCGGTTTGTGCGCGCGTTGTCGTGTGCATTCGCCGTGTTTTACAGTGCATTTCGCGTTTGCTGCGGCTCGCGGCAGCAATCATGGCTGCAAAAAGGCTGCAAATTTCTCTCGGAAAAAATTGCTCGACCCTCGGAAAAAATTGCTGGCATCGACATGCTGTCGCACTAGGCAATTTTTGCCGACCACGATATTGATAAACGCAACGGAAATTTTACGTGTGTGGCGCGTTGAGCTTTCGCACTATTGTGCGCCGTCGAAACTGAATCAGGGACCCCAGAGGAAAGGCCGCCATGCGCTACGATGACTTCCGCCGCAGCGACGACATCGAGGATCGTCGTGATGAAGGTGGTGGCTTTGGCGGTGGGGGAGGAGGCGGGTTCGGCGTGCCCATGGGCGGCGGGGGGCTCGGCATCGGCACCATCATCGTGCTCGGCCTGATCGGCTATGCCTTCGGCATCGACCCGCGCATCCTGATCGGCGGCGCCGAGATCCTCACCGGCGGCGGCCATGCGCCGACCTACCAGACCGATCGTCAGGCGTCCTCGGGCAAGCGGGGCGCGCCGACCGACGAGATGGGCAGCATGATCTCCGGCATCCTCGGCGAGATCGACGATCGATGGAGCGAGATCTTTCAGGCCAATGGCCAGTCCTATACCGGTCCCAAGATCGTGCTGTTCCGCAATGCCACCAATGGCGGCCGCTGCGGCATGGCGCAGTCGGCAATGGGGCCGTTCTATTGTCCGCCCGACCGGACCATCTTTCTCGATACCGCCTTCTTCCGCGAAGTCGAGACGCGCTTTCGCGGCTGCTCCGGCAAGTCGGCGTGCAATTTCACGACCGCCTACATCATCGCGCATGAAGCCGGCCATCACATCCAGAACCTGCTCGGCATCATTCCGCGCGTGACGCGGCTGCAGCAGCAGGTCGGCTCGAAGGCCGAGGCGAACGCGCTTCAGGTGAAGGTCGAGTTGCAGGCCGACTGCCTGTCCGGCGTCTGGGTCAATCGGGAGGCGAAGAAGCGTCCGAACTTCCTCGAGCCCGGCGACATCGATGCCGCGCTGACCACGGCGAGCGCGATCGGCGACGACACGCTGCAGCGCCAGGCGACGGGACGCGTCGTGCCTGACTCCTTCACCCACGGCTCGGCGGCGCAGCGCAAGCAGTGGTTCATGACCGGCTACCAGCAGGGCACGGTCCAGGCTTGCAACACGTTCGGCGCGGGGGCGTTGTAGTGCGTCATTCCGGGGCGCGCGGAGCGCGAACCCGGAATCCGGATGTGATTGCGCGAGGTTCCGGGTTCTCGCTCCGCGAGCCCCGGAACGACACTTGAGGGTGAAGAATGGCCTCCATCGACGAAACAAAGCAGTTCATCCCGCTCAACATCGCGGTGCTCACCGTGTCCGACACGCGCGCGCTTGCGGATGACAAGTCCGGCCAGACTCTGGTCGACCGTCTCCTCGCTGCGGGCCATCGTCTCGCCGCGCGCGAGATCGTCACCGACGATGTCGAGGCAATTCGCGCCGTGATCCGCCGCTGGATTGCCGATAGCGGCGTCGACGTTGTCATCACCACCGGCGGCACCGGCTTTACCGGACGCGACGTCACGCCGGAGGCGATCGAGCCGCTGTTCGAGAAGCGCATGGATGGTTTCTCGATCGCGTTCCACATGCTGAGCCACGCCAAGATCGGCGCGTCGACGATCCAGAGCCGCGCCACCGCGGGCGTCGCGGGCGCGACCTACATCTTCTGCCTGCCGGGTTCGCCCGGCGCCTGCCGCGATGGCTGGGACGGCATCCTCGCAGCCCAGCTCGACTACCGCACACGCCCCTGCAATTTCGTCGAGATCATGCCGCGGCTGGACGAGCATTTGCGCCGGCCGAAGGCGCAGGGCGCGACGGTGTAGTTGCTCATCTTCCTTCTCCCTCATGTCCGCCGAAGCCTTGGCGAAGGCGGATGTGGGAGAAGGTGGCGCGAAGCGCCGGATGAGGGGTGTCCGTCGGTACGGTGTGCGCGGAGAGATACCCCTCACCGAGTGAGTGTGTGTGCGCCAGCGGAGATGCCCTCTCCCGCAAGGGGCGAGGGCACATTCATGCACGTCGCGCTCGCATCAAAGATCCAGCTCCCACGTCTCCCCGACCAGATCGGCACCGAAGCTGTGGTGCTTCTCTTCCTTCACGAGCTTGAAGCCGGCGCTCTTGTAGATGCCGCGCGCGGCGAGCAGGATGCTCTGCGTCCACAGCGTCATCTTGCTGTAGCCCCGCTCGCGTGCGCCCTGGATGCATTGCTCGACCAGTGCGCGGCCGACACCGAGCCCGCGCGCTTTCTTCTCCACCTGCAACAGGCGCAGCTTGGCGATCTGGTCCGTGGCCTTGACCAGAAAGATCGAGCCGACCGGCTCGCCTTCCACTTCCGCGATCCAGCAGTGCTCGCGCGCGGCGTCGTAGTTCTTGATGAACTGTGCGCAGATCTCGGCGACCAGCGCCTCGTAGCTGATGTCCCAGTTGTAGTCCGCGGCATAGGCGGCGGCTTGCCGGGAGATGACCCAGCCAATGTCGCCGACGCGATGGCTGCGCAGCATGAAAGCCGCGGGCTGGTTTCGCGGTGGCTCCAGTACAGCCTCGATGGTCGCCATGGCCTGGGTGAGCCGCGTCGCATCGCCGGGCGAAAGCTGAGCCAGCATTGCGGCGACCTCGTTTTGCGAGTTCAGGTTCAGCTTGGCGAAGGCCTGGCGGCCCTTGGCGGTGAGGCTGAGCTGGTATTGCCTGCGATCTGCCGGCAGGGGCCTTCGCGTGATCAGCCCCTTCTCGTCGAAGCTCTGGACGATGCGGCTGAGATAGCCGGGGTCGAGACCAAGCTCGTTTCCGATCTCCTTCGCCGCAAGGTCGTCGCGATGCGCGAGCTCATAGAGCACGCGCGCCTCGCTGAGCGAAAACGGGGTCTTGCCAAGGTGCTGGTCGAGCACGCCGAGCTTGCGGGTATAGAAGCGGTTGAAGGCGCGGACCGCTGCGATGTGGTCGTCGGCGACCTGTTCGGCCGCCGGGCTTGATGGCGAAGATTTGGATGGCATGGGTCACCTCAGATATTTGCCATTGTCAATTAATTACTTGACGCTGGCAAGTATCTCGGCGCTTCAGCCGACCATGACGATCCGGCTGCGCAGCATGGTCCGGGACGAGCGCCCGAGCCGCCGGAGCAGCCGCGCTTCGGAGTGGCGGGCGTGGGGCGGGTAGCCGCCGATCCGGTCGTAATGATCACGGGCGATCAACAGCCCTTGATCGCCGAGCGGACCGACGAGCTTTCGCGCCACGGCCCAGAGGACGTCGCGCAATGAGGTATTTGCGTAAGGCGAGCGCGCGTAGCGGAACACCGCCGCACGATCCCGGCCGCTGGTGGCGACGGCCTGGATGAACTGGGTGGTTTCCTCGATCCAGCCGGTTTCCAGCACGGCGCCTGCAGGCAGGAACATGAGCCATGGCGATCGGGCCTGGAGCGCGCCGGCGGCGAGCGCAGCTCCTTGCGAAGATCCCTCGAACCCGATGAAACGGCAGCCTGCGACGTCGGCAACGCGCTCGATGACGCCGTTGCGAGTGCCGTCGACCAGAAGGACCTCCCGGATGACGCCGGCGGCGGCGCCGGGGACCAGCGCGGCCAGGGTTGCGACCGCCGTCTGCTCGACACCTTCGGTCGGTATGATGACGCTCAGCATGATTGAGGCTTCAGTGTCGGCACTTCGGGAGAAGCGTAGCGTTGTATGATGTTGTCATAAACCCGTCGCGTTGCCGAGTGCAACTTTCCGGCGGCGCTTCGGCATGCGATGGTAAACCGCAGCCAGTCATCGCAGCCAAAGGTGTCATGCGCGGGCTGGAAATGTTGCCGAATGTTTCGGCACAAGCTCATCCCGGCGGTATTAACCCGAAGCTTCACGCGACATTTCGCTGCGCGCGGGCAGTCGGTCCCTCTCAGACGAGGATGCTGCTTGCAACATAGGTCGAACGAAGATGTGTGATCTTGGTCCCGGGAGAGGCCTCACATGAACGCCGATCAACTCGCTGTGGGCACGGCGCCAGCGTCGCCGAAGCAGGGGACTGCGCCGACCTTGCGGATTCGGGCGCTGATGCTGGGCGAGCGCATCAATGCTTCCAGCCTGGAGATCGGCACGCTGGTCTCCTCGACGCCGGCTGCCTTCCGCGTCCATGCCGGCCTTGCCGTAATCTTTCGCTACGGCGTCGTCGTGCTGATCGGGCTGCTTCCGTCCGAGGAGAAGGTCCTCATCGACAGCCTGAAGTCGCGTGTGACCGGCGAGCTCAGCCCGTACGAGGAGGAGATCGCGCAGGCGCAGCTCTGCAACGATGAAGCCGCCGAGACGATCCAGCCGGGCGGGCCGATCTGCCTCGCCAAATTCTCCGACGACCGGCTGCTGCTGGTTGCGGATGCGCTCGCCAAGAGCACGTCGCTGGCGCGCGACGAGCGCCGCGTCGCCGCGGTCTTCGATGTGATCGAGCCGTTTGCACGGGAGCTCGCCGAACGCGGCGGCACGCCGCGCCGGCGCAAGGGCATTCTGCAATTGATCGGCAATGCACTGCTGGTGCAGCAGCGCGTCGCCGGCCGCGTCGCGGTCGCCGAGAAGCCCGACGTGCTCTGGGAGAAGCCCGAGCTCGATCGGCTCTATTCCCGTCTCGAGGACGAGTACGAGTTGAAGGAGCGCCTCGACACGCTCGAGCGCAAGCTCACCGCGGTATCGGAGACCGCCAACGCACTGACCGACATCATCGACACCCAGCGCTCGCTCCGCCTGGAGATTGCGATCGTGGTCCTGATCGTGATCGAGGTCGCGATCGGGTGTTTTCAGATATGGTCGGGCACGCATTAGAAATCCGCGGGCGAGATGCGCGTTATTGTGCCCTCTCCCCTTGCGGGAGAGGGCAGCGCGGAGCTGCCGGCCGCATTTCACACGCGCTAAGTCGCTGGAGTTCCGGTCCATTGCAGCACCGCCGCACAATGCCGCGCGATCGTCAGTTCTTCATTCGTTGCAATGACGAACACTTCGACGCTGCTATCGCCCCGGCTGATGCGCTCGCGTGCGGCATCATTCGCAGCCAAATCGATGCGCACGCCGAGCCACGCCAAGCGCTCGCCGATCGCGCTGCGGATCTCCTTGGCATGCTCGCCGATGCTGCCGGTGAAGATCAGACAGTCCAGGCCGCCGAGCGTGGTCGCCATCATCGCGACCTGCTGCGCCGCACGGAAGGTGAAGAGATCGACCGCCTCTCGCGCCGCAACCTCGCCGCTCGCCAGCAGCGTGCGCATGTCCGCGGAGGTGCCGGAAACGCCAAGCAGGCCTGACTCGTGATAGAGCAGGTGCTGGACCTCCTCGACCGACATGCTCTCGTGTTGCTGTAGATACAGCAGCACGCCGGGATCGATCGTGCCGCAGCGCGTGCCCATCACGAGACCGTCGAGCGGCGTCAGTCCCATCGTGGTGTCGACGCTGCGGCCATTGTGCAATGCGCAGAGGCTGGCGCCGTTGCCGAGATGCGCGATGACGGTGCGCCTGGCCGCGAGCTCCGGCGCGATCTCGGCCAGGCGCCCCGCGACATATTCGAAAGAGAGGCCGTGAAATCCGTAGCGTCGGACGCCGCGGTCCTCATAGCGCCTCGGAATCGCGAAGCGGCTCGCCGGCGGCGCAAGGCCGTGGTGGAAGGCGGTGTCGAAACACGCGATCTGGGTCAGCTCGGGCCGGACCGCCGCGAGCGTGCGGACTGGCGCAAGGCAGCGCGGCTGGTGCAGCGGCGCCAGCGGCGTCAATGCCTCCAGCCTCGCGGTGATGTCGTCCGTCAGGACGACCGGGCCTGAATAATCCGGCCCGCCGTGAACGATGCGATGACCGACGGCACGCAGGTTGCGTTCGCCGAACCGGTCCTCGATGAAGCCGAGCACGTCGGCGAACAGATGGCCACCAGCAGCGTCCGGCGCCGCCTTCCTTGTCTCGAACAGGTCTTCGCCGGCCGGGCCCTTCACCACGAGCCGGGGTCTTGCCTCGTGCTCATCGAGCACGCCCTTGCAGAGCAGGGCGGGCTCAGCCGCCAAGACATCGAACAGGCCGAACTTGATGCTCGACGATCCCGAGTTGAGGACGAGGACCGTGCCCGACATGGCTAGTCGCCGGCCTCAGCCGGCGTGTTGCCGCCAGCGCTGTTCGGCCAGACCCAGTCGCGGATCTCGGGCATATCCTCGCCATGCTCGCGGACATAGCGGGAGTGCTCGATCAGTCTGTCGCGGAATTGCTGCTTCACCGGCGCGGCTCTGGTTGCAAGCCCAGGCACGCGCTCGATCGCCTCGATCGCGAGGTGGTAGCGGTCGAGCTCGTTCAGCACGACCATGTCGAAGGGTGTCGTCGTGGTGCCTTCCTCGGCAAACCCCCGCACATGCATGCCGGCATGGTTGGTGCGATTATAGGTCAGCCGATGGATTAGATAGGGATAGCCGTGATAGGCGAAGATCACAGGCTTGTCGCGCGTGAACAGGCTGTCGAAGTCGCGGTCGGACAGACCGTGCGGATGCTGCTCTCTGGGCTGCAGCGTCATGAGGTCGACGACATTGACGACGCGGATCTTCAGATCGGGCAGCGCCTTGCGCACCAGGTCGACGGCGGCGAGCGTCTCCAGCGTCGGCACGTCGCCGGCACAGGCCATCACCACGTCGGGCTCGGTGCTCGTGTCCTCGTTGCCGGCCCAGGTCCAGATGCCGATGCCGGCATCGCAATGCGTCGCCGCGTCCTTCATCGAGAGCCATTGCGGCGCCGGCTGCTTGCCGGCGACGATCACGTTGATGCGGTTGTAGGTGCGCAGGCAATGGTCGGCTATCCACAACAGCGTGTTGGCATCCGGCGGGAAATAGATACGGACGATGTCGGCCTTCTTGTTGGCGACGAGATCGACGAAACCGGGATCCTGATGGCTGAAGCCGTTATGGTCCTGACGCCAGACATGTGAGGTCAGGAGATAATTGAGCGAGGCGATCGGGCGCCGCCACGGCAGGTCGCGCGTGACCTTCAGCCATTTGGCGTGCTGGTTGAACATGGAATCCACGATGTGGATGAAGGCCTCGTAGCAGGAGAAGAGGCCGTGGCGTCCGGTGAGCAGGTAGCCTTCGAGCCAGCCCTGGCAGAGATGCTCGCTCAGCACCTCCATCACGCGCCCGTCTTGCGCAAGATGCACATCGTAAGGCTCCGTCGGCTCCATCCACACCCGCTCGGTCGCGTCGAATACTGCATCCAGCCGGTTTGACGCGGTCTCGTCCGGGCCCATGATGCGGAAATTGCGCGCCTCGGTATTGAGGCGAACGACGTCGCGTAGGAATTTGCCGAGCTCGCGCGTCGCTTCTGCGATGACGCCGCCCGGCTGCGGCACGTCCACCGCAAAGCTGCGGAAGTCCGGCAGCTTCAGCTCCTTCTTGAGCAGGCCACCGTTGGCATGCGGATTGCCGCCCATGCGCCTGTTACCTTCAGGCGCCAGCGCCTGAAGCTCGGGGACAAGTGCGCCATTCGCGTCGAACAGTTTTTCCGTCTCGTAGCTGCGCATCCAGTCTTCGAGGATCTTCAGATGCGCAGGGTTCTCGCGGCAGCTCGCAACGGGCACTTGATGCGCGCGCCAAAAACCCTCGACCTTCTTGCCGTCGACTTCCTTCGGGCCGGTCCAGCCCTTTGGGCTGCGCAGCACGATCATCGGCCAGCGTGGCCGCTCGACGCTTGTGCGCCCGTCACGGGCATGCTGCTGGATCGAGCGGATACTGGCGAGCGCAACATCGAGCGCATCCGCCATGGCGTGGTGCATCAATTTTGGATCGTCTCCCGCGACGAACAGCGGCTCGTGGCCGAAGCCGCGGAACAGTTCGCGGATCTCGCTGTCGGGCATCCGCCCCAGCACGGTCGGGTTGGCGATCTTGTAGCCGTTGAGATGCAGGATCGGCAGCACCGCGCCGTCATGAGCCGGGTTCAGGAACTTGTTGGAGTGCCAGGACGCAGCTAACGGGCCGGTCTCCGCCTCGCCGTCGCCGACGACGCAGGCAACGATCAAATCAGGGTTGTCGAATGCGGCGCCATAGGCATGCACCAGCGCGTAGCCGAGCTCACCGCCTTCGTGGATCGAGCCCGGCGTCTCCGGCGCCGCATGGCTCGGGATGCCGCCGGGGAAGGAGAACTGCCTGAACAGCTTGCGCAATCCGTCCGTATCGCGCGCGATGTCGGGATAGATCTCGCTGTAGCTGCCTTCGAGATAGGTGTTGGCGACCATGCCCGGGCCGCCATGGCCGGGCCCGCAGACATAGATGATGTTGAGGTCCAGCGCGCGGATGACGCGGTTGAGATGGGCGTAGATGAAGTTCAGGCCGGGCGTCGTGCCCCAATGGCCGAGCAAACGCGGCTTGATGTGCTCGGGCCGCAGCGGCTCGCGCAGAAGCGGATTATCGAGCAGGTAGATTTGACCGACGGAAAGGTAGTTGGCGGCGCGCCAATAGCGATCGAGCAGATCGAGGTCGCCGGTCGCGGCGGCCGTTTTTTGTTGAATTGTCATGTTCCAGTCGGCTTTCACCCAGCGATCGTCACCAACTTTGTTCCGGCGCGATCGATCCCTGTGCGGGATCAAACGAAATCGCGGTGGCGGGCATGGTGCGTGAGGTCAAAGGCGCGCCCGAAATTTGGGCGGCTACTTTGCATGGGGTTGTTTTCACGCTTTTTGTTTGTGTTCTTGATTTGTTCCGTTTACGTGCTATCTTGGCTTCATGAGTCGAGCATCCTCTAGTGCCCTCAAGCACCCGCCGGTCACGGCGCCCTCCGAGCCGGCGGGTGCGCCTTCAGATTTCCCCGAGCTTGGCGTCGCCATCGACCGCGCGCGCAGGCGAGGGCGGGGCGCACAATCCAATGCCAGCGGCCGCTACGAGGCCGAGGCGCGCGTCGCCTTCGACGACGGCTGGCAGAGCCTTGAGGATTTGCCGCCGTTCAAGACGACGGTAGCGGTCGACACCTCGCGCAAGGTGATCACCCGCAACGACTCCCCAGATATCGGTTTCGATCGCTCGATCAATCCCTATCGCGGCTGCGAGCATGGCTGTGTCTATTGCTTCGCGCGGCCGACCCACGCCTATCTCGGCCTGTCGCCGGGGCTCGACTTCGAGTCGAAACTGTTCGTGAAGCCCGAGGCGCCTTCGCTGCTTGAGAAGGAGCTCGCCGCATCCGGCTACGAGCCGCGGATGATCGCGATCGGCACCAACACCGATCCCTATCAGCCGATCGAGCGCGAGCGCAAAATCATGCGCGGCATTTTGGAGGTGCTGGAGCGCACGGGGCATCCCGTCGGCATCGTCACCAAATCGGCGCTGGTCGTGCGCGACATCGACATTCTCCAGCGCATGGCCAAGCGCAACCTCGCCAAGGTCGCGATCTCCGTCACCTCGCTCGATCCGAAGCTGGCGAGGACCATGGAGCCGCGCGCCTCGACGCCGCCGAAGCGGCTGGAGGCGCTGAAGCAGCTCTCAGATGCCGGCATTCCCACCACCGTGATGGTCGCGCCCGTGATCCCCGCGCTGAACGATTCCGAGATCGAGCGCATCCTCGACGCCGCCGCCCATGCCGGCGTCAAGGAAGCCTCCTACGTGCTGCTGCGGCTACCGCTGGAGGTGCGTGATCTCTTCCGCGAATGGCTGATGGCGAACTACCCGGACCGCTATCGCCACGTCTTCACCCTGATTCGCGACATGCGCGGCGGCCGCGACTACGACGCGAAATGGGGCGAGCGGATGAAGGGCACCGGTCCGATGGCCTGGACCATCGGCCGCCGCTTCGAGATCGCCTGCGACAGACTCGGCCTCAACAAGCGGCGCTCCAAGCTGACCACGGACCACTTTGCGCGGCCGAAGCGGAACGGCGATCAGCTCAGCCTGTTCTAGGCGGCGCTCCCGATCGTTGCGAGCGGATGCGGCAGCCACACAATCGGTGTCGCCCCGGACAAGCGCTAGCGCAGATCCGGCGCCCATAGCCACAGGATTGGATTTGGCGGAAACTCGGAGTTGCCGGCTAGCGCCACAACCACTTTTTGGGGCTATGGGTCCCGGATCGGCGCGCGCTTGTGGCGCGCTTGTCCGGGACGACAGCAGAAGAGTGGCAGGCTGAATAACGGGAATTACCCCGAGTTCCCGGTTGCGGAGGCGGGCTGGCTTGCGCACGATCCCGGCCATGATTCGGGACCTATCCGCCAAGCCGGCCAAGAACGCGCCAAAGAAGGATGCCGCCGGGAAGGCTGCATCGAAGGTGACCAACCGCGCAATGGACAAGGTCGAGGCCGCCAAGGTCGACGCGGGCAAGAAGGGCGTCATTGCCATTGCGCCCCCCAGCTTCCGCCGCGAGCGCGCGCTGATCAAGCGCGGCGTCTGGCCGGTCGCCGGTTGCGACGAGGCCGGCCGCGGCCCGCTCGCCGGCCCCGTGGTGGCGGCGGCGGTGATTCTCGATCCCGATCGCATTCCGCGCGGCATCGATGATTCCAAGCGGTTGACGGCCGAGGAGCGCGAGAAGCTGTTCGACAAGATCTGCGCCACCGCGCAGGTCTCGGTCGCCGTCGCCTCGCCCGCCCGGATCGACCGCGACAACATCCTGCGCGCCTCGCTGTGGGCGCTGAACCGCGCCGTGGTGGCACTGCCCGAGGCGCCCAGGCACGTCTTCGTCGACGGCCGCGACCGGCTCGACACGCAATGCGATTGCGAGGCGGTGATCGGCGGCGACGGCATCGTGCTGTCGATCGCCGCGGCATCCATTGTCGCCAAGGTCACCCGCGACCGGCTGATGTGCGCCCTGGCGCAGGACTGCCCCGGCTACGGCTTCGAGCAGCACAAGGGCTATGCCGTCCCCGAACATCTCGAGGCGCTCGACCGCCTCGGCCCGTCCATCCACCACCGCAGTTTCTTCGCCCCCGTCGCCGCCGCCCGCGCCAAGCACATGCCCTGGACCGTCGAGCCGGTGCAGGACTTGTTCGAGGTCGCCGAGGTCGAGGTGCAGGTGGAGGCGCAAATCGAGCTCGACGCTTCCACAGGCCTCTAGGATTCCACTGCAACTGCGGAACTCCTCGCCTCTCCCCGCGTGCGGGGAGAGGCCGGAATGCATCGAAGATGCATTCCGGGTGAGGGGGAGTCTCCGCGAGCCCAACTCTCACCTTCCTTGCGGGGGCTCCCCCTCACCCGACCATCCCCGCAAGCGGGGAGAGGGAGGAGAGACGCGGTTGCCACGACGCGCAGCGCCCATTATCAAAACGGATGTGAGCGAATAGGGCCGGCTGGACTGGCTGCATCATTCGGACGTTGCATGCGGTTTACCTCCCTGGTCATCGAGCTCATTCGCGCCCGGCCGCGGCTGATCGTGTGGATCGCCGTGCTGCTTCAGGCCGCGATGTGGCTGTTCGTGGCGCTGGTGTTCTACCGCAGCCCGCCCGGTACCCTCGCGACGCTCCTGGCCTTCGGCAGGGAATACCAGGTCGGCACCGATCTCGGCCCGCCGCTGCCGGTCTGGCTCGCCGACATCGCCTATCGCGCCGCCGGTGGTCATATGTTCGGGGTCTATGTGCTTGCCGAGGTGTGCGAGATCGCGACCTTCATCGCGCTCTTTCATCTGTCTCGCGCCGTGGTCGGCTCCCAGCACGCGGTGCTCGCCGTGCTCTTGACCATGACCGTGCTCGCCTTCTCCTCGTCCGCGCTCGACTTCGGCCCGCTGGTGCTGGCGCGGCCGCTCTGGGCGCTATTGCTGCTGCACTCCTGGCAGATCATCGGCCAGCGCCGCGGCAATGCCTGGTTCGCCTGGTCGATCGAAGCAGGCCTCTTGCTGCTGACGACGCCCGCCGCGATCTTTCTGCTCCCGCTGATCGTCGTCTTCGCGATCTCGACCGCCGGCGGCCGCAGGACGCTACGCGGGCTCGATCCGCTGTTTGCGCTGATCGTCGTCGCCGTGCTGGCGCTGCCCTATGGGGTCTGGCTGATGCGTGCCGAGACGTTGACGCTGCCGGCCTTGCCGCACGTCGCCGAGCTCAGCGCCCGTGCGCTGCATGCGGCCTGGCTGCTCGGAGGGTTGGTGCTCGGGGCCGCGGCGATCCCGGCGCTGACCTTTCTCAATACCGGGGTGTTCGCTGGCAAGGGCGAGGAGCCACCGATCATCTTCCGCCCGCCGGTCGAGCCGCTCGCGCGCAACTTCGTCTATTTCTTCGCGCTGGCTCTTCCGCTCGGCGCGGTGCTGATCTCCGGCTTGATAGGGCTCGACTCCGTCGTCGGCGGCGCTGGTGTCGTGCTGGTCATGTCGGGGCTTGCCGTGGTCGTCGCGGCCAGCGATCTCATCGCGATGCGCCGCGCGCGGATGCTGCGCATGGTCTGGGCCGCCGCCGTCGCCGCACCCGCCGCCGGCGTGGTGCTCGCCGTCCTGTTCCTACCCTGGACCGGCACGAGCGAGATTGCGACTTCGATGCCGGCGCGCGCGATCTCGGACTTCTTCGACGAGAGCTTTGCCCGCCGCACCAATCATCGCCTGCGGGCGGTCGCCGGCGAGACCCAGCTCGCCAGCCTGATCGCGCTGCATTCCGGCCGGCCGCATCTCTTCATCGACGCTGACCCTGCGCGTACGCCGTGGATGAACCAGACGAAGTTCAGCGAGACCGGCGGCGTCGTGGTCTGGCGCGCCTCCGATACCGCCGGCACGCCGCCGCCGGACATCCTCAAACGCTTCCCCGGCATCGTGCCGGAAGTGCCCCGCGCTTTCGAATGGCTGGTGACCGGCCGCCAGCAGCTCTTGCGCATCGGCTGGGCCATCGTTCGGCCGAAGGGGACGTGAGCCGCGCGCTTGCTATCTCCGGCGTCATTGCGAGGAGCCCTTGCGACGAAGCAATCCAGGATCTTTCCGCCGAGGCACTCTGGATTGCTTCGCTGCGCTCGCAATGACGGGGAGGGCGCGTACTGCACCTCACGCGCCCGCCAGCGCCTTCGCGATCGACCGCAAATCCTGCCAGGCCAGCCGTTTGTACGCCGGCGAGCGCAACAGATAGGCTGGGTGGAACGTCGGCAGCGCGCGGATGGTGCGTGCGCCGGTGTCGTAATCGAACCAGCGTCCGCGGGTACGCATGATGCCTTCGCGCGTTCCGAGCAGTGTCTGGGTCGAGGGATTGCCAAGCGTCACCAGCACGTCGGGATTTACCAGCTCGATCTGGCGCTGGATGAAGGGCAGGCAGATCTGCGTCTCCTGCGGCGTCGGCGTCCGGTTGCCGGGCGGCCGCCAGGGAATGACGTTGGCGATGTAGGCGGTGGTGCGGTTGAGGCCTATGGCTCCTATCATCAGATCGAGCAGCTTGCCGCTGCGCCCGACGAAGGGCAGTCCCTCGATGTCCTCGTCGCGGCCGGGCGCCTCGCCGACGAACATGATGCGCGCCTGCGGATTGCCGTCGGCGAACACCAGCCGCGTCGCGGTGTGCTTCAACGCGCAGCCCTCGAAATTCTGCATCAGCTCGCGCAGCGCCTCCAGGGTCGGCGCCGTGCGCGCGGCCTCGCGTGCCGAGGCGATGGCCACTTCCGGTGCAGGCGCGGCCTCGCCGCGCATGACCGCGGGCGCCGTAACCGGCCGGGGCGCCTCGGCTGGCGACGCCGCGCGTGGGGCCGGCGGCGGCGCATCGATTTCCGCCAGGCGGTCTATCGGTTCCTCCGCTAGCGCGCAGTCGACTCCGGCCTCCAGATAGAAGGCGAGCAGCTCTCGGACGGTGGGTGCGGGTTCGGGGATCATGGGAAAGACTGACTTTTATATCACCTTGGAGGGCCTTGCATCCCGGCGGAACGCGATTCCGAGGTTGTCCTACCCGGAAAAATCGGAAACAAGAGGGCGCAATCGACCAAGGACCGTCTCAAGGGCTGAGATCAGATGAGCACCGAAGAACTTCCCCCGCGCGAATCCATGGAATTCGACGTCGTCATCGTCGGCGCCGGCCCCTCGGGTCTGTCGGCCGCGATCCGGCTGAAGCAGCTCAACGCCGATCTCAACGTCGTCGTGGTGGAGAAGGGCTCCGAGGTCGGCGCGCACATTCTCTCGGGCGCGGTAATCGACCCGGCCGGGCTCGACAAGCTCATCCCGGACTGGCGCGAGGATGCCGACTGCCCGCTGAAGACGCAGGTGAAGGACGACCGCTTCTACTGGATGACTGGCGGCGGCGCGATCAAGCTGCCGAACTTCATCATGCCGCCGCTGATGGACAATCATCACTGTTACATCGGCTCGCTCGGCAATATCTGCCGCTGGCTGGCGCGCAGGGCCGAGGCGCTCGGAGTCGAGATCTATCCGGGCTTTGCTGCGGCCGAAGTGCTCTATGACGAGGACAGCAAGGTCAAGGGCATCGCCACCGGCGACATGGGCATCGGCCGCGACGGCAAGCCGAAGGACTCCTTTACCCGCGGCATGGAATTGCTCGGCAAGTACACGCTGTTCGCCGAAGGCGCCCGAGGCAGCCTGACCAAGCAGCTCATCAACAAATTCGCGCTGGACGCCAAGAGCGAGCCGCCGAAATTCGGCATCGGCCTCAAGGAGGTCTGGCAGATCGATCCCGCCAAGCACCAGAAGGGCTTGATCCAGCATTCGTTCGGCTGGCCGCTCGACATGAAGACCGGCGGCGGCTCGTTCCTCTATCATTATGACGACAATCTCGTCGCCGTCGGCTTCGTCGTGCATCTCAACTACGATGATCCCTATCTGTCGCCGTTCGACGAATTCCAGCGCTTCAAGACCCATCCCTCGATCCGTGGCACTTTCGAAGGCGCCAAGCGGCTCGCTTACGGCGCGCGCGCCATCACCGAGGGTGGCTATCAGTCGGTGCCAAAGCTCAGCTTCCCCGGCGGCGCGCTGATCGGCTGCGCCGCCGGCTTCGTCAACGTGCCGCGCATCAAGGGCGTGCACAATGCGATGGGCACCGGCATGCTGGCTGCCGAGCACGTCGCAGCCGCGCTGGCCGCCGATCGCGCCAACGACGAACTCGTCGAATACGAGAATGCGTGGCGGTCCTCGGCGGTCGGCAAGGATTTGTTCCTGGTCCGCAACGTCAAGCCGCTGTGGTCGAAGTTCGGCACCGTGCTCGGCGTCGCGCTCGGCGGCTTCGACATGTGGTGCAACACGCTGTTCGGCGCTTCGCTGTTCGGCACCCAATCGCATCTCAAGCATGACCGCGCCACGCTCGATACGGCCAAGAGCCACGCGCCCAGGAACTACCCGAAGCCCGACGGCAAGATCACGTTCGACAAGCTGTCCTCGGTGTTTTTGTCCAACACCAATCATGAGGAGGACCAGCCGGTCCATCTGAAGGTCACCGACATGAACCTCCAGAAGACCTCCGAGCATGACGTCTTCGCCGGCCCCTCGAATCGCTACTGCCCGGCCGGTGTCTATGAGTGGATCGAAGAGGGGGCGGGCCCGCGCTTCCAGATCAATGCCCAGAACTGCGTCCACTGCAAAACCTGCGACGTGAAGGATCCCAACGGCAACATCACCTGGGTTCCCCCGGAAGGCGGTGGCGGCCCGAACTACGAGGCGATGTAAGGGCGGCCGAGCAAGCGGACCTGGTCACGAAGGTGATCCAGCGCACGTTCGCGTGAGGATGGGGCCGCGGCTACCGGTCGCGGCCACGATAAGGCCATAGTAGCGGCGTCTTGGGGCGCTCTTGGGATTCATTGGCCGATTTGGGGCATGCGGAGGCGATCGCCCGGTCCGAATCCTTGCGGCGAAGCGCCAAAAGCGGCATTGTCGGCCTGACGGTTCCGGGTCCCGATGCCACCGGCCGCGTACGCATGCGATACGGCCTTCTGCTGCAAACCCAGGCACTACCAACTCAAGGCGAGCCCTGATGTTTTCAAATCGTTTCAACCGCTGGACTGCTGCCGCCATCGCCCTCATGGGCACCGCGCTCGTGGCGGTCCCCGGCGCGGTCCTGGCGCAGACGCCGGATCATCCCGAGAACACGGCGGCGCAATTTCCGACTAGGAACGATCTGAAGTCGCTCACCGGTGCCGGCAGCTATCTCGCCGCCCGCCACGCCAGCGTCGAGCGTGACGCGGCGTCCGCCGCCGCATTCTACCGTTCGGCGCTCCGCACCGATCCCAAGAACAACGAGCTGCTCGACCGTGCCTTCATATCTTCGGTCGCGGACGGCGACATCGACGAGGCGGTCAAGCTCGCCGAGCGCATCCTCACCATCGACAAGACCAACCGCGTCGCGCGTCTCGTCGTCGGCGTGCATGATCTCAAGCTGAAGAAGTACGCGGCCGCGCAGACCAACATCAATCAGTCGATCCGCGGTCCCATCACCGATCTGGTCGCGACGCTGCTGTCGGGCTGGGCCGCCTATGGTGCTGGCGATGCCAAGGGTGGTGTCGCCACCATCGACAAGCTGGCCGGTCCGGAATGGTATCCGCTGTTCAAGGACCTTCATGCGGGCATGATCCTGGAGCTTTCCGGTAAGGAGAAAGACGCCGGCACCCGCTTCGAGCGGGCCTACAAGCTCGATGATTCCATGTTGCGCGTGACCGAGGCCTATGCGCGCTGGCTCTCGCGCAACAAGGATTCCGCCGCTGCGACCACCGTCTACCAAGCCTTCGACAAGAAACTCGCGCGCCATCCGCTGATCCAGGAAGGCTTGCGCGAGACCAAGGCCGGCAAGAAGATGCCGCCCTTGGTCGATTCCGCGCAGGCCGGCGCCGCCGAAGCGCTCTACGGCATCGGCGCCACGCTGACCCGCCGCGGCGGCGAGGATCTGGCGCTGGTCTATCTCCAGC
Organism: Bradyrhizobium sp. WSM1743; assembly: GCF_000473065.1. GTDB lineage: Bacteria > Pseudomonadota > Alphaproteobacteria > Rhizobiales > Xanthobacteraceae > Bradyrhizobium. The sequence continues at coordinate 47,234 of NZ_AXAZ01000041.1, read as the reverse complement.
TCTCGCTCTACCTTCAGCCGAGCCATCCGCTGGCGCTGCTCTCGCTCGCCGACCTCTATGAATCGGTGAAGCGGCCGCAGATGGCGATCAAGGTCTATGAGCGCGTGCCCGCGACCTCGCCGCTCAAGCGCAATGCGCAGATCCAGCTCGCCATCGATCTCGACTCCGCCGACCGCACCGACGAGGCGATCAAGATCCTCAAGGGCGTCACATCGGAAGATGCCAAGGACCTCGAAGCCATCATGGCGCTCGGCAATATCGAGCGCGGCCGCAAGCGGTTCGGTGACTGTGGCGCGACCTATTCGCAAGGAATCGACGTGCTGCCGGCGGGCAACGACAAGGCCAACAGCGTCTGGTACTATTATCGCGGCATCTGCGAGGAGCGCTCCAAGCAGTGGGCCAAGGCCGAGGCCGACATGAAGAAGGCGCTCGAGCTCCAGCCCGATCAGCCGCATGTCCTCAACTATCTCGGCTACTCCTGGATCGACCAGGGCGTGAATCTCGATGAAGGCATGAAGATGATCAAACGTGCCGTCGAGCAGCGTCCCGACGACGGCTACATCGTCGATTCCCTCGGCTGGGCCTATTACCGCATCGGCAATTACGAGGAGGCGGTGAAGAATCTCGAGCGCGCGATCGATCTCAAGCCCGAGGATCCCACCATCAACGACCACCTTGGCGATGCCTATTGGCGCGTCGGCCGCACGCTGGAAGCAAAATTCCAGTGGTCGCATGCGCGTGATCTCAAGCCCGAGCCGGAAGAACTGCCGAAGATCGAGGCCAAGATCGCCAACGGCCTTCCGGACGACAATTCGAACTCTTCCGCGGCGCAGGCCGAAAAGAGGAAGGACGACGGCAAGGGCGGCTAATCTGAGCGAAGTTGGGGGCTGTCGCCGATGTCGGCGTTGATTGAAGAGGGGCGGGCGAAGGTCAATCTGAGCCTTCGCGTCGTCGGCCGTCGTGCCGACGGCTATCATGATCTCGAAAGCGTGGTTGCGTTCGCCGACTGTGCCGACCGGCTCACGCTGGAGCCCGGCGGCGAGCTGAAGCTCACCACAACCGGGCCGCTGGCTGCGGCCTGCGGCGACGCCGCCGACAATCTCGTGCTCAAGGCCGCCAAGCTTCTGGCCGAGGCCGTGCCGGGCCTGAAGCTGGGCGCCTTCGCGCTGGATAAGATGCTCCCCGTGGCGGCCGGTATCGGCGGCGGCTCGGCGGACGCCGCGGCAGCGCTGCGCCTCCTGGCGCGTGTCAACGATTTGTCGCTCGATGATCCGCGGCTCCAAAAGGTCGCGCTCGCGACCGGCGCCGACGTGCCGGTGTGCCTCCTCTCGCGCGCCTGCGACATGACCGGTGTCGGCGAGCAGCTGTTGCCGCTCGCCTTGCCGAGCATGCCCTGCGTCATGGTCAATCCGCGCGTGCCGGTTGCCACGAAGGACGTGTTCCAGGCGCTGGGCCTGCGCAACGGCGAGCTCCTGGTTGGTGCTACCTCGGTCCTCGAAGCGCCGGCGTGGCCGGAGGAGGGGGCCTCGATCGCCGATTGGGTCGAGGTTCTCGACACCGTCGCCAACGACCTCGAGGCGCCAGCGCTGCGGATCGAGCCTGTGATCGGCGAGGTGCTGGACGCCTTGCGCGATTCCGCCAGCGTCAAGCTCGCCCGCATGTCCGGCTCGGGCGCGACGTGCTTTGCGATCTATGGCGCACCGGTCGAGGCCCATGCTGCCGCCGAGAAGATCCGGCGCGATCACCCGGGCTGGTGGGTGCATGCGGGGACGTTGAGTTAGGTATTTGCCGGACGAAGCTGCGTAGCCAGGATGAAGCGCACAGCGTAATCCGGGATGTTTCGCTGGCAATGGTTCCCGATTGCGCTGCGCTCCATCCGGTCTACGATACTGGACCTCTGTTGGGGGACGCAGTAGCCTCGATCCGCGTGCAACTCATGTCAACGGAGGTCCGCCGTGGAACATCGTGGCATCAGTTTCTCGATCATTGAAATGAACTTTCCGCGTGGTTGGAAGTGGACCGTTGGCAAGGGAAGAACGGTCACGGTCGGCGTCTGCGCCACCAGGCTGGATGCGATCCGTCAGGCACAGACCTTCATAGACGCCGTCGTCGATTGGGCCGCGTAGCTGCGCTCGATTCGGGCGACGATACTGCCGCAGGACGGGCTGCGGTGGAGCTAATTCACGTCGTGCTCGGCCAGCCCGAGAAATTTTCGGATCGCACCCAGCACCTCTTGCGGCTTGTCATGCTGCAGCCAGTGTCCCGCTCCGGCGATGGTCTCGATGCGCACGTTCTGGAAATATCGCTCCAGGCCCGCGGCCTTTGCGGCCGCCAAAAAACTTTCGCCGGCATTGAGCAGCAGCGTCGGGCAGGCGATGCGTGACCACAGCGCGACATGATCGTCGGGCCAGAGCCGGTGCGGCGCAGAGGCGCGCTGATAGGGATCGAATTTCCAGCTATAGGTGCCGTCCTCGTTCTGTCGCGCCCCATGCGTGGCGAGATGCAGCGCGAGGTCGCGGGATAGGCGCTTGTTGTGAAGCATCATCTGCGCGGCAGCGTCCTCGAGCGTCGAGTAGCGGCGCGGGGTGCGGTCGTGCAGTCTGTCGAGCTGGGCTACCCATTTGCCGATGCGCTCATGCACCGGCGGCTTCGGCGTGTCCGGCAACATGGTCACGCCGTCGAGCACGACGAGCTTGGTGACCTGCTCGGGGAATGAGCCCGAAAAGATCAGGCTCACCATGCCGCCCATCGAATGGCCGATGAGAGCGATCTGAGGCGCTGCGATGCTGCGGACGAGCTGGGTCAGATCGTAGACATATTCGGTCAGCGCGTAACTGCCGCCTCGGGTCCAGTCGGAATCGCCGTGACCGCGCAGGTCGGGCGCGAGCACGTGAAAATGCGGCTGCAACGATCGGGCGATGTGATCCCAGCTTCGGCAATGATCGCGGCCGCCATGCACCAGGATCAGAGGGGGCGCGCCCTCGTTGCCCCAGTCGGCGTAATGCAGCCGCAGGCCGTGCGATTGATAGAAGCGGTCTTGCGGGGAGCTATCCATTTGCCGGCCGCCGCGTCAGCGCGAGCGAGAGGCCGAGGCCCGCGATGAAGACGCCGGAGCCCTGCGTGAGACGCCGCATCAGCTGCGGCCGTCCGATCAGCTGCGCGCGCGTCGCGGAGGCCATCAGCACCACCACGACATCGGCGAGCGTGTTCAGCGTCACCGAGATCGCACCTAGCATGATGAATTGCAGCGTCGGGCTTGATCCCGCGGGATCGAGGAATTGCGGAATGAAGGCGAGGAAGAACGCGGCGGTCTTCGGGTTCAACGCCTCGACCAGCACGCCGTCTCGGAAGGCGCGCTTGTCGCCGACCGGCTCGCTCCCGAGCGATGGCGCGCGGCCGGCGCTGCGAAACGTCTTGATGCCGAGCCAGACCAGATAGAGCGCGCCGGCGAATTTCACGGCGGCAAACAGTTCCGCGCTGGCGAGGATGATTGCGGAGATGCCGAGACTGCCCGCCACGACATGAACCAGTCCGCCCAGCGCCGTGCCCGCGGTCGATGCAAAACCGCTGACGCGCCCCTCCGACAAGGTCCGTGCCGCGACGTAGAAGATGCCTGGGCCGGGAATTGCCGCAATGAGGAATGCTGCGGCCAGGAATAGCCAGAAACTGGTTTCGGTCATCCTGTTTTCGTAGCGGAGCGAGCGGCGATTGCAAGGCCTCTCGTTCAGCCCATCCGGCGGAAGATCACGCTGGCATTCACCCCGCCGAAGCCGAATCCGTTGGAGATGGCATGCTGCATCGGCATCGGCCGCGCTGGACCGGCGACGATGTCGATGCCGTCTGCGCCCGGATCGGGATTTTCGAGATTGAGCGTCGGCGGCGCGATCTGGTCGCGCAAAGCGAGCACGGTGAAGATCGCTTCCAGCCCGCCGGCGGCGCCGAGCAAATGACCGGTAGCCGATTTGGTCGCGCTCACGGCAATGCCGCGACCACGGCCGAACAGCGTGGCGATGGCGCCAAGCTCGCTCTCGTCGCCGGCCGGCGTCGAGGTCGCGTGTGCGTTCAGGTGCTGCACATCGGAGGGCGCAAGACCCGCTTGCCTGAGCGCGATCTCCATCGCGCGGCGGGCGCCCTCGCCATCCGGTGGACCCGATGTCATGTGATAGGCGTCCGCCGTCGTGCCGTAGCCGGCGATCTCCGCGATCGGCGTCGCACCGCGCGCCAGCGCATGCTCCAGCGCCTCGATCACCAGGATGCCGGCACCTTCGCCCATGACAAAGCCGTCGCGGTCGCGATCGAACGGCCGCGAGGCGCGTGCGGGCTCGTCGTTGAAGCCGCTCGACAGTGCACGGGCCGCCGCAAAGCCGCCAAGGCTGACGATATCGATGCAGGCTTCTGCGCCGCCGCAGATTGCAACGTCGGCTTCGCCGGCGCGGATCATGCGCGCGGCATCGCCGATCGCCTGCACGCCGGCCGCGCACGCCGTGACCGGCGTGCCCAGCGCGCCCTTGTAGCCGTATTTGATCGAGACGTGGCCGGCGGCGAGATTGGCGAGGAACGAGGGGATCGTGAACGGCGAAAGCCGGCGCGCGCCACGCTGCTCGGTGATGCGCACGGCCTCCGCCATCGCCGGAAAGCCGCCGACGCCGGAGGCGATGATCGTCGCGGTCCGCTCCAGCGTGCTCGCGTCCTGCGGCGTCCATTTGGCCTGCGCGACCGCTTCTGCCGTGGCGAGCAGCGCGAACAGGATGAACCGGTCCATCTTGCGCTGGTCCTTTGGCGCTGCGGCCTGCGCCGGATCGAAGCCGCCCTCGGCGTCATCGGCCTTGCCGGGCACGAGACCAGCAATGCGCGCCGGCAGCGCCTGCGTCCATTCGGGCAGCGGGCGCAGCCCGCTTTGGCCGGCCAGCAGCCGCCGCCACGACAGTTCGACTCCGCAGCCGAGCGGCGACACCGCGCCCATTCCGGTCACGACGATACGACGCATGTCAGTCTCCAGCCGGCGCGACGGCCGGGTTCATGGCCTTGAGTGAAGCGAGCCGCTTGCGCATGCCGCGGCTGGCGCGGGGGCCTGCGATGACGACCGCATTGGCGAGCGTGATCCGTTGCATGTCGGCAGCGTCGACCACGACCGGATCGAACGGGCGTGCGCCGTTCCGGTTCGCCAGCAGGATGGCTTCGCCTTTGGGTGCGAGATGCTTGTTGCCCCAGGCGAGCAGCGCCACGATCACGGGAAAGAAATCCCGCGCCCTGTCCGTCAGCACATATTCATAGCGCGGCGGCCGCTCCTGATAGCGACGGCGGACGAACATGCCGCTCTCGGTGAGATGGGCGAGGCGGCGCGACAGGATGTTTGGCGCAATGCCGAGGCTTTGCGAGAACTCGTCGAACTTCGTCGCACCCTGGAACGCATCGCGCAAGATCAGGATGCTCCACCATTCGCCGACCGTCTCCACGGCGCGGCCGACCGGGCATTCCAGGATCGAGGGGGATTTCGGCTGCATGTGGGGAAGTTAGGGGAGTCACTTGCAAAATGCAAGTCACTGGATGAGTGCGGGTGGAGAGCGGGGCTGCAAGGCAGTGCGGCTCGCGCTGCGATTGACATGCGAGTTGGCGAATGATGGCCGCGCACCATACTCCGTCATTGCGAGCGCAGCGAAGCAATCCAGTCTGTCGCGGAGAGATTCTGGATTGCTTCGCTGCGCTCGCAATGACGATGTGGAAGCAGCGCGCGTCAATTCATCTCCGTCACCCTGAGGTGCTCGCCTGTTCGGCGAGCCTCGAAGGGCGACGGCCCGGCTGCATCCCGGCCGTGCATCCTTCGAGGCTCGCGGTGCGATGCCTCGCATCGCGCCGCTCGCGCCTCCAGCGACAACGGCTTCGCCGTTGCGCGGGGATGACGGGGGCCAAATTGCGGGAGTGCGGAAAGAGCGTCAGTCGCCTAATGCGACCGCGCCAGGCAGAATGCCACGACCTGCTCCAGCGCGCTCTTCATCGGCGAGGACGGGAACAGCGCCAGTGCGTCCACGGCCATGGCGCCGTAATGCTGGGCCCGGCTCAGCGTGTCCTCGAGCGCGCGGTGCTTGTTCATCAGGCCGATGGCGTGATCGAGATCGCTGTCGCCGATCTCGCCGCGTTCGAGCGCCCGGATCCAGAACGCGCGCTCGGTGTCGTTGCCGCGGCGGAAGGCGAGCACGACCGGCAGCGTGATCTTGCCTTCGCGGAAATCGTCGCCGGTGTTCTTGCCGAGCTTTGCGCTCTTGCCGCCGTAGTCGAGCACGTCGTCGACGAGCTGGAAGGCGATGCCGAGATTCATGCCGACCGAGCGGCACGCGGTCTGCTCCGCCTTCGGGCGGTTGGCGATGACAGGGCCGACCTCGCAGGCGGCGGCGAACAATTCGGCCGTCTTGCCGCGGATCACGGCGAGATATTCGTCCTCGGTGGTCGCGGTGTTCTTGGCCGCGGCGAGCTGCATCACCTCGCCCTCGGCGATGGTCGCGGCGGCCGCGGAGAGGATGTCGAGCGCGCGCAGCGAGCCGACCTCGACCATCATGCGGAAGGCCTGTCCCAGCAGGAAGTCGCCGACCAGCACGCTGGCCTCGTTGCCCCAGAGCATGCGCGCCGACAGCTTGCCGCGGCGCATCTCGCTCTCGTCGACGACGTCGTCGTGCAGCAGGGTGGCGGTGTGCATGAACTCGACGGAGGCAGCTAACTTGATATGGCCGTCGCCGGTGTAGCCAGCGAGGTTGGCCATGGCGAGCGTCAGCATCGGGCGCAGGCGTTTGCCCCCGGAGGAGATCAGGTGGTTGGCGACCTCGGGGATCATGGTCACGTCCGAACCGGTCCGCGACAGGATCGTGGCGTTGACGCGCTCCATGTCAGGGGCGACAAGGGCAACCAGCTCTTCGATCGACGCGCCGGGAGTTTCGAAAGGTACGATGACGGCCACGCCGGTCTCCAATATTTGCCCCGAAAGGGCTATTCTGATGGAAATACAATAGAAACTGGCGGCGGATGCGGCAAGGCCCGCGGAACCATTGACATTTGCCGCTTTAGCCACCTTCAGGCAGGAGACCTTCGTTTTGCGCGAACTGGTTCGGACCAACGATATGGTGCTGGTGTCGGCGATTGGCGCGCTGCTCGACGGTGCCAACATCCATCATCTGGTGCTGGACCAGAACATGAGCATCATCGAGGGCTCGCTCGGCATTTTGCCGCGGCGGATCCTGGTTCATGAGGACGACGCCCAGGAGGCTCGGGAGCTCCTCACCGAAGCCGGCCTCAGCCACGAACTGCGCGGCGATGATTGAGGCCGCAGATATTACCGAGGACGCCTTTCTCGGCGGGCAGTTGCGCTTGATGCAGAAGCGATCCGGCCATCGCGCCGGGCATGACGCCATCCTGCTCGCAGCGGCAACCGGCGCCCGTGCGGGGGACCGCGTGGTCGATTTTGGCGCCGGCGTTGGCACGGCGGGGCTCGCGCTTGCTCGGCGCGTAGAGGGGATCAGGCTCAGCCTGGTCGAGATCGATCCGGAACTGGCGGAGCTCGCGCGGGCCAATGCTGCGGCGAACGCGATCGCCGCCGAGACCATCGTGCTCGACGTCACCGCGGATGCGCAGGCGTTTGCAGCAAACGGACTCCTGCCTGACAGTGTCGACGCAGTGCTGATGAACCCGCCCTTCAACGATCCCGCACGTCATCGCGGCTCGCCGGATCAGGCACGTCACACCGCCCATGTGGCAACCGGGGAGACGCTGCATGCGTGGGTGCATGCAGCGCGGCGTATCCTGCGATCGAGCGGCGCGCTCACTCTAATCTGGCGGGCGGACGGAATCGCCGACGTTCTGGCCGCGCTGTCACGCGGCTTCGGCAGCCTCGCGATCCTGCCGGTTCATGGCGAAGCGGGAAAGCCCGCGATCCGCGTGCTGGTGCGCGCAGTCAAAGGCGGCCGGGCTCCGACACGATTGCTGCCGAGCCTCATGCTTAACGGAGAGTCAAGCGTGCCTAAAAAAGGGGTGAGGGATATTCTGGAGGGGAGGGCGGAGTTGCCGCTGGTGGAGCCATGACGGCTTACTGCGGAAGCGATTCCGACTGCTGCTCTTGCGGGGACGTGAAGCGAATCGCCGTGAAAAGCGCACCGATCAGCAGCATCAGCAGATAAATCTTCATGGCGTTTCCTCCGCTGCCTATTGCAGCTTCCCAACGGGAAATCTGCAAAACACGTTCCAGGCACTTCCAATGACACTCGCGTGATAAGAAATGGTTAATCAGAGGTAGCGGCATGGCCGAACAATTGAACGATCGAGAGAGTTCCGGCCTGGCCGACAAGCTCATGCAATATCTACCGGCGCGCTTCCGCCCCGGTGCGGCAGTGGTGCCGGTGGTGCGGCTGTCAGGCGTGATCGGTGCGGTGACGCCGCTGCGCCCCGGCTTGACGCTTGCTGGCGTCGCGCGGGTGCTCGAGCGCGCGTTTTCCTATCGCCACGCCAAGGCCGTGGCGCTGGTGATCAATTCGCCCGGCGGCTCGCCGGTGCAGTCGCGCCAGATCTACTTGCGCATCAAGCAGTTGGCGGCGGAGAAGAAGCTGCCGGTGCTCGTGTTCGTCGAAGACGTCGCGGCCTCCGGCGGCTACATGATCGCCTGCGCCGGCGACGAGATCATCTGCGATCCCTCTTCGATTCTCGGCTCGATCGGCGTGGTCGGCGGCAGTTTCGGTTTTCAGGAGGCGATCAGGCGGCTCGGCATCGAGCGGCGCCTCTACACCGCAGGCGAACACAAGGCGATGCTCGATCCGTTCCTCCCGGAAAACCCCGATGACGTCGTTAGACTGAAGGCGATCCAGCGCGAGATCCACCAGATCTTCATCTCGCTGGTCAAGGAGAGCCGCGGCGCGCGGCTGAAGGGAGCGGACGACACGCTGTTCACTGGAGAATACTGGGCCGGTGAGAGCGCCATCTCGCTGGGGCTCGCCGACGGCATCGGCGATCTCCGCTCAACTCTTCGTGCCCGCTATGGTGAGAAGGTTCTCACGCCCGTGATCGCGCAGCCGACCGGGCTGCTCTCCGGCCTTTTGGGGCGAAAAGCCCCCGGCGCGGGGCAGCTTTCAGCCCTGGAATCTATCGCCGGCCTTCCGGACGAGCTGATCTCGGCCGTCGAGACGCGGGCGATTTGGGCGAAATTCGGGTTCTAGGCCGAGCCCTCCCGCGCCATTTGGCCCGAGGTGGGCCAATTGCGGCGCAGGTCCATCTGCGCAACAATGCAGGTGGGGGCTGAGCACTAGACAAGGATCGACCGATGCCGCCGTTCGTCGCTTTCGCGGGCGTCCTGGGCGGGCTTGCCGTGGTCCGCTGGGCCTACAAGACCGCTGTCCGGATCAACCAGGAGCTGGAGGAGATGCGCGTGTCGCGCGTCGCTGAAGCCGCTCGTATGGGGGATATCCAGACGCTGAAGCGTGACCCCGTGACCGGGGCTTACCGGCCGGGGTAGACGCTGCTCTTTTCACACGCCGTCATTCCGGGGCGGTCCGCAGGACCGAACCCGGAATCTCGAGATTCCGGGTTCGGTCCTGCGGGCCGCTGACGCGGTCCCATCGCATCGTCCCGGAATGACAGCCATTTCCGCCCCCTTTGCCTTGATTCCCATCCCCTCCGTCGATACGGTCCCGCGCGATTCAAAGCCCCCCGCGAGAGCCTGATCTGACGATGGACGCCTCATTGCCCGCCCATATGCGCCCGGAACGCTCGTTCCAGGGCTTCATCCTCGCGCTCCAGCGGTTCTGGGCCGAGCAGGGCTGCGTGATCTTGCAGCCCTACGACATGGAAATGGGCGCGGGCACCTTCCATCCGGCGACCACCCTGCGTGCGCTCGGGCCAAAGCCGTGGAACGCAGCCTATGTGCAGCCCTCGCGCCGGCCCAAGGACGGCCGCTACGGCGAGAATCCGAACCGGATGCAGCACTACTACCAGTTCCAGGTGATCATGAAGCCGTCGCCGCCGAACCTTCAGGAGCTGTACCTGAAGTCGCTCGCCGCGATCGGCATCGATTCCGCCGTGCACGACATCCGCTTCGTCGAGGACGATTGGGAGAGCCCGACGCTCGGCGCCTGGGGCCTCGGTTGGGAGTGCTGGTGCGACGGCATGGAGGTGAGTCAGTTCACCTATTTTCAGCAGGTCGCGGGCTTCGAATGCGCCCCGGTCGCGGGCGAGCTCACCTATGGGCTCGAGCGCCTCGCGATGTATGTGCAAGGCGTCGACCGCGTCTACGATCTCAATTTTAACGGCCACGATGGTGATCAGAAGGTCACTTATGGCGACGTGTTCCTGCAAGCCGAGCAGGAATATTCCCGGCACAACTTTGAATACGCCGACACCGCGATGCTGTTCGAGCAGTTCAAGATGGCCGAGGCGGCCTGCAAGAAATATCTCGACACAGGCTGGCGCGAAGGCGGCAACAGCAAGCAGCATCTGATGGCGCTGCCGGCCTATGACCAGTGCATCAAGGCCAGCCACGTCTTCAACCTGCTCGATGCGCGCGGCGTGATCTCCGTGACGGAGCGGCAGAGTTACATTCTTCGCGTGCGCGAGCTGGCCAAGGCCTGCGGCGAGGCCTGGATCCACACTGAAGCGGGCGGAGCGGCCTGATGCCCGATCTTTTGCTTGAGCTGTTCTCGGAAGAAATCCCCGCGCGCATGCAGGCCAAGGCGGCCGACGATTTGCGCCGCATGGTCACCGACAAGCTGGTTGCCGAAGGCCTGGTCTACGAGGGCGCAAAAGCCTTTGCGACGCCGCGCCGCCTTGCGCTCACCGTGCACGGCATCCCCGCGCGCCAGCCTGACCTCAAGACCGAGCGCCGCGGACCGAAAGTCGGCGCGCCCGATGCCGCCGTGCAGGGCTTTCTGAAGGCGACTGGATTGAAGTCGCTGGATGAGGCCAAGATCCAGCGCGACCCCAAGGGTGATTTCTACATCGGATTGATCGAGAAGCCCGGCCGCGATGCGATCGACGTGCTCGCGGAGATCCTGCCCGTCATCATCCGCACCTTCCCCTGGCCGAAATCGATGCGCTGGGGTGCGCGTTCCGGAAAGCCCGGCTCGCTGAACTGGGTGCGTCCGTTGCACGCGATCACCGCGACGTTCGGGCTCGAGACCGAAGAGCCCGATGTCGTGAAGTTCGAGGTGGACGGCATCGAGAGCGGCCAGACCACTTACGGTCACCGCTTCCTCGCGCCGGGCGCGATTGCTGTTCGCCGCTTCGAGGATTACGAGGCCAAGCTTCTCGCCGCGAAAGTCGTGCTCGACTCCGAGCGCCGCAAGGACGCGATCCTCACCGACGCCAAGCAGCTCGCCTTCGCGCAAGGCTTTGAGCTGGTCGAGGACCAGACCCTGCTCGACGAGGTCGCCGGCCTCGTCGAATGGCCTGTCGTGCTGATGGGCTCGTTCGAACCGGAGTTCCTGGCGACTCCAGGCGAAGTGATCCGCGCCACCATCCGCAACAACCAGAAGTGCTTCGTCGTCAGAGATCCCAAAACGGGCAAGCTCGCCAACAAGTTCATCCTGGTCGCCAATATCGAGGCGACCGACGGTGGTGCGACCATCATCGCCGGCAACGAACGCGTCATCCGCGCGCGCTTAAGCGATGCGAAATTCTTCTACGAGACGGACTTGAAAACGAAGCTCGAGGACCGGCTGCCGAAGTTCGAGCAGATCGTGTTCCACGAGAAGCTCGGCACGCAGGCGGAGCGCATCAAGCGCATCGAGCGCCTCGCCGCCGAGATCGCGCCGCTGGTCGGGGCCGATGTCGCCAAGGCGACGCGTGCTGCGCATCTGGCCAAGGCGGATTTGTTGACCGAAGTCGTCGGCGAATTCCCCGAGGTGCAGGGCCTGATGGGCAAGTACTATGCCCTCGCGCAGGGCGAAGACGCCTCCGTCGCCGTCGCCTGCGAGGAGCACTACAAGCCGCAAGGCCCCGCCGATCGCGTGCCGACCGACCCGGTCAGCGTTGCCGTGGCGCTCGCGGACAAGATCGATACGCTGGTTGGATTCTGGGCGATTGACGAAAAGCCGACGGGCAGCAAGGATCCCTATGCGCTCCGTCGTGCGGCGTTGGGCGTGATCAGGCTGCTCGTCGAGAACGGGGTTCGAATCTCTCTCGGAGAGCTTTTCGACAAACACTACGACACTGTCATTCGATCCATCGCCCAGCATTTTCAGACTCTTGCGGGGAAGGGAGCTATTGATCTTCTCCCCTTCTTCGCCGACCGCCTGAAGGTCCAGCTCCGCGAGCAGGGCGCGCGTCACGATCTCGTCGACGCCGTGTTCGCGCTCGGCGGCCAGGACGATCTTCTGATGATCGTCCGCCGGGTCGAGGCGCTCGGCAAATTCCTTGAGAGCGACGACGGCAAGAACCTGCTCGCCGGCACCAAGCGCGCCGGCAACATCCTCTCGATCGAGGAGAAGAAGGACAAGCGGACCTTCGACGGCGCGCCGGAGCCCGCGCTCTACAGTCTCGCCGAGGAGAAGGCGCTGGCCAGGGCAATCGACGAGGTGAAGGCGGAAGCCAGCGCCGCCGTCGCGAAGGAAGACTTCGCGGCCGCGATGAGCGCGATGGCAAAGCTGCGCCCGCCGGTCGATGCGTTCTTCGACAAGGTCCGCGTCAACGACGACGATCCGAAGGTGCGCGAGAACCGCCTGAAGCTCTTGAACGAGATCCGCAGCGCCACGCGTGCGGTGGCGGATTTTTCGAAGATCCAGGATTGAGGTGCGTGCCCCGGACGCAGCGCAGCGCTACTTCAGCGGTGCGCTGCAGAGCCGGGGCCCATGCGAGCCGCGTGCTCGGAGCTTCTGGATCCCGGCTCTGCGTCGCAGTGCTACGCCCTGCGCCTTGTCCGGGATACGAGAGGACAAGCACGAGGCGATGGCAAAAAGCCCCGCCCGGCGGGGGGAGGACCGGGCGGGGCTGATGTCCGATTTAACACTGCTCGCGCCAGCCTGATGTGACGCGCCGGACATCAAAATGGAACGACGGCGCTTTCAAGCGAAGTGGATACCTGTTCGCTCAAAGAAAACGCGTCCAGACAAGAATTTAGTTCAGCACCTCGACGATGCGGCGCGACCGCGGCTCGACCAGCACGGTTTCGCCGTTCACGACGGTGTAGCGATAGGTCGTGGCGCCGAAGCGTTGCGGCACGTCATAATAGGTGATGCCGCTCTCGGGTAGGGTGGCGCCGACCACCACGCGATCCGGAATGCGGAAGGCTGGCACACGTTGTTCGACGACATATTCGCGGAAGGCCGGCCGCTGTTCGACGGCAATTGTCGGGGCGCTGTCGACCGTGGCGGGCGCGCGTCCGATGGTGACATCGCTTTGCGCCTGCGCCGCAAGGGGCGAGCCGATCGCGGCCGCGAGCGCTGCAAGAGCAAGAATCCTGTTCCGCATGGACAACTCCTTCGACGTGATTCTGCGGACGCGCCAGTGGCGCGACTGGTTGCCAATGCGTGCCTAAAGCCAATGTTCCGGGAAAAGGCCTGCCGCATTCGCGGCAATTTCGGGCAGTTTTCGTGGGTGCGGGGAACTCGCGGCGCGTCTTGCGCATCTCTACTCCCGGAACCTGGCCGGCTATGATCCGCGCGCGATTCGCCTCACCTCCACAGAAAGATAGTTCATGCACATCACCGTCGCCCACATTTCGCCGATCCTGTCGTTGATTGCGGGCGTGCTCATCCTGATCATGCCGCGACTTCTCAACCTCATTGTCGCGATCTTCCTCATCGTCAACGGCGCGATCGGGCTCGGGCTCCTGAAGTGGCTCCGCTTCTAGGCGTTCACTTTTCGGAACTGTCCGACTTGCGCGGGCCCGCCCAAAATGGTGTAAGGCCCGCGATTTCCCATTCCTCTCGCAGGTTGTGTGCAAGCTATGGCCAAAGCCGCCTCGAAGCCCAAGAAAATCCCAGCGAAAATCCCAGCGAAATCAAAGTCCTCCGCCCTCGCGAAAGCGGCGCCGCCGGCCCGCAAGGCGCTGGCCAAGAGCGCGCCGAAGCCGGTCGCCAAATCTGTTGCCAAGCCCGCTGCTAAGCCGGCGGCAAAGGCCGTGACAAAGGCGGCTACGCCGAAGGTCGCGCCGAAGAAGGCTGCGCCCGCTAAGGCGGCCCCAAGCGCCGCAAAGGCCGGCAAATGGGTGTTCACGTTCGGCGACGGCAAGGCCGAGGGCCGCTCGGAAATGCGCGACCTGCTCGGCGGCAAGGGCGCCAACCTCGCCGAGATGGCCAATCTCGGCCTGCCGGTGCCTCCCGGCTTCACCATCCCGACTTCGGTCTGCACCTATTTTTACGAGCACGACAAGACCTATCCCAAGGAGCTGAAGCCGCAGGTTGAGAAGGCGCTGGACTATGTCGGCAAGTTGACCGGCAAGGTGTTCGGCGACACCAAGAACCCGCTGCTCGTCTCGGTGCGCTCCGGCGCGCGCGCCTCGATGCCGGGCATGATGGATACCGTGCTCAATCTCGGCCTCAACGACCAGACCGTGGAAGCGCTGGCGGAATTGTCGGGCGACCGCCGCTTCGCCTATGACAGCTATCGCCGCTTCATCACCATGTATTCGGACGTGGTGCTCGGCTTCGAGCATCATCACTTCGAGGAAATCCTCGACACCTTCAAGGACAGCCAGGGCTACACGCTCGACACCGATCTGTCCGCCGAGGACTGGGTCGAACTGGTCGGTAAGTACAAGGACGCGGTCGCGCGCGAGACCGGCAAGGAATTCCCGCAGGATCCGCACGACCAGCTCTGGGGCGCGATCGGCGCGGTGTTCTCATCCTGGATGAACACGCGCGCGGTGACCTACCGCAAGCTGCACGACATTCCGGAATCCTGGGGCACTGCGGTCAACGTGCAGGCCATGGTGTTCGGCAACATGGGCGAGACCTCGGCCACCGGCGTTGCCTTCACGCGCAATCCCTCGACCGGCGAGAGCAAACTCTACGGCGAGTTTCTGATCAACGCGCAAGGCGAGGACGTGGTGGCGGGCATCCGCACGCCGCAGGACATCACCGAGGAGGCGCGGAAAGAGTCGGGCTCCGACAAGGCGTCGATGGAGTCGGCGATGCCGGAGGCCTTCAAGGAGCTGACGCGGATCTACACGCTGCTCGAGAAGCATTACCGCGACATGCAGGACATGGAGTTCACGGTCGAGCAGGGCAAGCTCTGGATGCTCCAGACCCGCGGCGGCAAGCGCACCGCCAAGGCGGCGCTGCGCATCGCGGTCGAGCTCGCCAATGAAGGCCTGATCTCGAAGAAGGAAGCGGTGACCCGGATCGATCCGGCCTCGCTTGACCAGCTCTTGCATCCGACCATCGATCCCAACGCCAAGCGCGACGTGATCGCGACCGGCCTGCCGGCCTCGCCGGGCGCCGCCTCCGGCGAGATCGTGTTCTCCTCGGATGAAGCGGCCAAGCTTCAGGGCGACGGGCGCAAGGTGATTCTGGTCCGCATCGAGACCAGCCCCGAAGACATCCACGGCATGCATGCCGCCGAAGGCATCTTGACCACCCGCGGCGGCATGACCTCGCACGCGGCGGTGGTCGCGCGCGGCATGGGCAAGCCCTGCGTCTCCGGCTGCGGCACCATCCGCGTCGATTACGGCCGCGGCACCATGAGCATCGGCTCGCGCACCTTCAAGACTGGCGATGTCATCACCATCGACGGCTCGCTCGGCCAGGTGCTCGCCGGCCGCATGCCGATGATCGAGCCGGAGCTGTCCGGCGAATTCGGCACGCTGATGAACTGGGCCGACCAGGCCCGCAAGATCGGCGTGCGCGTCAATGGCGACACGCCGGATGATGCGCGCACCGCGATCAAGTTCGGCGCCGAAGGCATCGGCCTCTGCCGCACCGAGCACATGTTCTTCGAGGAGACCCGCATCCGCACGGTGCGCGAGATGATTCTCTCCGAGGACGAGCAGTCGCGCCGTGCCGCGCTGGCAAAGCTGCTGCCGATGCAGCGCGCCGATTTCGTCGAGCTGTTCGAGATCATGAAGGGCCTGCCCGTCACGATCCGGCTTCTGGATCCTCCCCTCCATGAATTCCTGCCGCACACCCATGCCGAGGTCGAGGAAGTGGCGCGCGCCATGAACACCGACCCGCGGCGTCTGGCGGACCGCGCCCGTGAGCTCTCGGAGTTCAACCCGATGCTCGGCTTCCGCGGCTGCCGTATCGCGATCGCCTATCCGGAGATCGCCGAGATGCAGGCGCGCGCGATCTTCGAGGCGGCAGTCGAGGCGCAGAAGCGCACCGGCAAGGCCGTCGGCCTCGAGGTGATGGTGCCGCTGATCGCGACCAAGGCCGAGCTCGATCTCGTCAAGGCGCGGATCGATGCGACCGCACAGGCGGTGATGCGCGACACCAACACCAAGCTGGCCTATCAGGTCGGTACCATGATCGAGTTGCCGCGTGCCTGTCTGCTCGCGGCCGAGATCGCGCAGTCGGCCGAGTTCTTCTCGTTCGGCACCAACGATCTCACCCAGACGACCTACGGCATCAGCCGCGACGACGCGGCGAGCTTCCTCGGTCCCTATGTCGCGAAGGGCATCCTCTCGGTCGATCCCTTCATCTCTTTGGATCAGGACGGCGTCGGCGAGCTCGTCAAGATCGGCGTCGCGCGCGGCCGCAAGACCCGCGCCTCGCTCAAAGTCGGCATCTGCGGCGAGCACGGCGGCGATCCCGCCTCCGTCGCCTTCTGTCACCACATCGGTCTCGACTACGTCTCCTGCTCGCCCTACCGCGTGCCGATCGCGCGGCTTGCAGCGGCGCAAGCCGCGCTCGGCAAGGAAATTGCGAGCCAGGCGTAAGACGAAGCGCAAGAGTATAAATGTGAAAGAGGCGGGCCAAGCTCCGCCTCTCTTTTCATTTGAGCTACGCCCACACACTCGCTGTCATCGCCCGGCTTGACCGGGGGATCCAGTACGCCGAGGCGGTAGTGATGGAATCGAGAGGCCGCGGCGTACTGGATGCCCCGGTCAAGCCGGGCGATGACAGCGGTTGTTGTGGAGGCACCTCACGCAACAACAAGAACTCATCACGCGTCCCGTAATGACACGTGCGCGCAAGAGTTCCTTCACCATTCGTATTGACCAGATGTTTACCGCTGCTCGTCAGGCCGCATTTACCAATGCGCCACATCGCCCCGTGAAAACACCTGTGCCCGCTTGCGTGTGCCGCTCGCGCAACGCGCATTAACGCCCCGGCAACCTAAATTAGATACTCACGATAGATCGAATTGCACGGATGTACTGAGTTCGATCGGACGAGCGTAAGCGTAGCGTGAGCGTATCGATGTCAGTGTTGCGTAACCAT
This sequence comes from Bradyrhizobium sp. WSM1743, assembly GCF_000473065.1. Lineage (GTDB taxonomy): Bacteria > Pseudomonadota > Alphaproteobacteria > Rhizobiales > Xanthobacteraceae > Bradyrhizobium. Next base: position 29,889 of record NZ_AXAZ01000041.1, on the reverse strand, counting down.
CCGAAGGGCGCGCGGTTCGCGTCCTTCGGTATCGGTCTCTGCATCTTCGCATTGATGCCGAGAGAGACCGGCTATCAGGACATTGCCTCGCTGCTGGCGCGCCAACCCGGCGTCGCCGAGCGCTGGCAGAAGCAGGTGTTCTCCGCGGCGTCCTCGATCCAGCTCGCCACCTACAGCTTTTCGCGCCCCATTGGCACCTCCGCTCCGCAGAGCGCGATGGTTCGGCTCGCGAGCCTCGACGGCCGCGACGTCACCGGCGCGATCAGCCGCAATCCTGCACTTCAGGCGCCGCCGCGCTACCAGGCTTCCGAGTTTCCCAAGGTCGATCGCTCCCTGAAGGGTGATCGCCTCGCAATCGTCACGCCGACGCAGTCTCCCGAGACGGTCGCGCCAGCTGCGGCACCGGCACAGGAAGATCCCGCGACGTCGAACAGCTCGGTGTTCGGCGCCAAGACCGCCGCATTGCCGCAGGCGATGTCCCCGGAATCCGCGGCCGCGCTCGACCCCGAGCTCCAGGAAGCGCTGCGCGCGCCGCCGCTGCCGCAATATTCCAATCCGCCGCAGGCCAGCGACGCTGCGAAGCGGGCCTCGGCTGCGCCCGCACCGGCGCGCGATCCCTTCAGCGTCAAGACCTCGAGCCTGTTCTTCGGCAGCTCCTCGCTCGGCGGCAATCTCGAGAGCATCGAGAGCTGGCAGCCCGGCGCCGAGCCGCTGATCGTGATGCCCGACCCCGACATGAAGGTGACGGCCTCGCTGACCCCGCCGACGGCGGACATCGCCAAGGACATCGAGAGCGGCGAGAGCGTTGCGCCGAAGGGCGAGGTCAACGCCGACAACCAGCGCGCCAGATCGCCGGCGGAGCGGCTCGCGCTCGACGACAAGTCGCGGGCGAAATCCGAGAAGTGCCTCGCCGAAGCCGTCTATTTCGAATCCCGCGGCGAGGCGGTGCGCGGCCAGATCGCGGTGGCGCAGGTGGTGATGAACCGTGTCTTCTCCGGCAAATATCCGGATACCGTGTGCGGAGCAGTCTATCAGAACAAGCACCGCCATTTCGCCTGCCAGTTCACCTTCGCCTGCGACAACAATCCGGACGTGATCCGCGAGCCCGAGATGTGGGAGCGCGCGAAGAAGATCTCCAAGGCGATGCTGGACGGCCAGATCTGGCTGCCCGAGGTCGGCAAGTCCACGCACTACCACGCCTATTGGGTGCGCCCGTCCTGGGTCGCCGAGATGAAGAAGATGTACAAGACCGGCGTGCACACCTTCTATCGGCCGCGCAACTGGGGCGACGGCAGCGAGGAGCCGAGCTGGGGCACCCCGGCCCAGACCGCCGCACTCTCGGCTGAACTCGCGCAGGAAGCCAAGAGCTCCGCGGAGTTGGGCGAGCGGCGGTAGATCTGTAAGTGATCGTCATGCCCGGGCTTGTCCCGGGCATCCACGTTCTTCGTTCCGTGCAGTACGACGTGGATGGCCGGGACAAGCCCGGCCATGACGTTGTGGAGGCGTTAGTGTTCCAATCACGCCTCGATGTCCAACGCGCAGTCGAAGTTCGGCGCCGAATGCGTCAGGGCGCCGGCGGATGCATAGTCGACGCCGGTCGCCGCGATTGCCGCGATCGACTCCAACGTGACGCCGCCGGACGCCTCCAGCTTGAGACGGCCCTCGTTGATCCTCACCGCCTCGCGCAGCATCGCCAGGTCCATGTTGTCGAGTAGCACGGCGTCGGCCATTCCGCTGTCCAGCACCTCGCGCAGCTGCGCCAGCGTATCGACCTCGATCTCGATCTTGACGAGATGGCCGGCGTGGGCACGGGCGCGCTCCAGCACCGGACGGATGCCGCCGGCGACCGCGATGTGGTTGTCCTTGATCAGGATGGCATCGTCGAGCCCGAAGCGGTGGTTGAAGCCGCCGCCGCAGCGCACTGCGTATTTCTCCAACGCGCGCAATCCCGGCGTGGTCTTTCGCGTGCAACAGATACGCATCCTGGTGCCTTCGGTGCGCGCGACATAGTCCGCCGTGAGCGTGGCTATCCCCGACAGCGGGCCGACGAAGTTCAGCGCGGTCCGCTCCGCCGTCAGAATGGCGCGCGCGGGGCCCGAGATCGTCAGCACATGCTCGCCGCGAGCAACCCTCGCGGCATCGCGGACATGTGCGCGCACCTCGATGTCGGACGACAGCTTCTGCAGGGTCGCGAGCGCCAGCGGCAGCCCCGCGATCACGCCGGACTGGCGCGCGACGAGGATCGCTTGCGCCCTCGTCGCTTCCGGGATCGTCGCAAGCGAGGTGATGTCACCGGCGCGGCCGAGGTCCTCGTCGAGCGCGCGCTGGACGGCCGCGTCGATCGCGAGCGGAGAGAGGAAGGCGTCGGGATGGAGCAGTGAGGGCGGGGTGATCATGGGGCCTCCTTCAGGCGATCATGGATTGCGCAATGCGTGGCCGCGGACGCTCGTTCAGGCTCTCCGCGACATCGCGCGCTGCTGCGAGCGTCGTCATGGTTCTCTGCGCCAGCGCGGGGTTATCGGCCGGATGATCGGAACGGAAATGCGCACCGCGGCTCTCGCGCCGCGTCCAGGCCGCAGCGGCGACGAGCAGGGCGGATGTCGCCATGTTGCGGACAGCAATGTTTTCAGCCTCGCGCTCGAGCGTGGCGAAGTGGCGCACGGCTTGCGCAAGCCCGTCACCGTCGCGGATCACGCCGACATGCGCGCTCATCATCGCGCGCAGCCGTTTCACCTCTGCAGCATCCAGCGTGCCAGCGCGCGGCGTCACCAGCGCGTCCGGAAGGCGGGCCGGCGAGGGCACCGTGCGGCCGGCGATGTCGTCGGCAATGCGCGCAGCATAGACCACGGCCTCCAGCAGCGAATTGGAGGCGAGCCGGTTGGCGCCATGCGCACCGGTCGAGGACACTTCGCCGCCAGCCCAGAGCCCTTCGATCGAGCTGCGGCCGCGCGCGTCCACCGCGATGCCGCCCATGTGGTAGTGCGCTGCGGGCGCAACCGGAATTGGCTGCGTCGCGGGATGGATGCCGGCGGCGATGCAGCTCGCATGCACGGTCGGAAATTTTTCGGCAAAGCGCGCGCCCAACGCCTCCCGTGCGTCGAGGAAGGCGCCGCGCCCGGCCGCGATCTCGGCGAACACACCGCGGGCCACGATGTCGCGCGGCGCGAGCTCGGCGAGTGGGTGGCGCGCTCTCATGAATCGCTCGCCGTTGCCGTTGATCAACATTGCGCCTTCGCCACGCAGGGCTTCTGTGGCGAGCGGCGCCGGATCGCGGCCGACCATGATGGCAGTGGGATGGAACTGCACGAATTCAGGGTCGGCGATCACGACGCCGGCGCGGGCGGCGATCGCAAGGCCCGAGCCGCTCGCTTCACACGGATTGGTGGTGACGCCATAGAGATGGCCGAGTCCCCCGGTCGCCAGCACGACCGCACGCGAGGCGAGCACGACCGGCTGTGCAGCGGGCTTGCCGGCCTCGCGCAATTGAAGACCGGTAACCGCTCCGTCCTCCGTCAACAGTGTTTCGGCGACGAAGCCCTCCATCAGGCGGATCGAAGGCGTGCGACGCACCGCATCGCACAGGGCCGCGATGATCGCGGCGCCAGCACCATCGCCGCGCACATGCACGATGCGTCGGGCGGAATGCGCAGCTTCCCGCCCGACGGCAAGCCTGCCGTCGAGATCGCGATCGAACGGCACGCCATAGGCGAGAAGGTCATGGATGCGCGACGCAGCCTCGCGTGCGATCCCGAGTGCGACGGCTTCATCGACGAGGCCGCCGCCGACGGCAACTGTATCGGCGGCGTGTGCCTCCGGCGTATCGCCTTCGGCCACTGCTGCCGCGATGCCGCCTTGCGCCCATGCGGAGGATGCGCCCTGACCGAGCGGTGCCGCCGAGATCAAGGTCACCGGCCGCGGCGCGAGCTTCAGCGCGCAGAACAGTCCGGCAAGGCCGCCGCCGACGATGACGACGTCATCGGTGCTGCGGGTGAGGTTGTGGATGTTTTGCGTCATCGTTCTATCCTTTGACTCCACCGTCGTCCCCGCGAAGGCGGGGACCCATACGCCGCAGCGGAAGTTGCTGCGCGAAGCTCTGCAACGCTGTTCTTCGCCAAACATCTTCCTGTGGTTATGGGTCCCGGATCTGCGCGCGCTTGAGGCGCGCTTGTCCGGGACGACAGTGATGTTTGTTGCTGCATCCCGTCCTAGTTCTTCAGATTGATCATGCGCTCGACCGAGCGCCGCGCGCGTTCCGCAAGCGCGAGATCGATCGTCACCTCCTCGCGAAGCGTGAGCAGGCTCTCCAGAATGTTGGCGAGCGTGATGCGCTTCATGTGCGGGCAGAGATTGCAGGGGCGGAGCATCTCCACGTCGGGAAGCTCTGCCCGGACATTGTCGGCCATCGAGCATTCGGTGATCATGACGAGCCGGCGCGGCCGCTCGGCGCGCACCCAGTTGATCATGTGCGCGGTCGATCCGGTGAAGTCGGCTTCCGCCAGCACGTCCGGCGGACATTCCGGATGCGCGATGATCTGCACCGATGGATCGGCCTCGCGATAGGCACGCAGCTCCTCGCCCTTGAAGCGCTCGTGCACCTCGCAGGCGCCTTTCCAGGCGATGATCTTGACGTCGGTCTTCGAGGCGACGTAGGTCGCAAGGTAGCGGTCGGGCAGGAAGATCACCGTCGGGACATTCAGGCTCTCGACCACCTGCACCGCATTCGACGAGGTGCAGCAGATGTCGACCTCGGCCTTCACCTCCGCCGACGTGTTGACATAGGCGACGACAGGCACGCCGGGAAATTTTTCGCGGAGCAGCCGCACGTCCGCGCCGGTGATGCTGGCGGCAAGCGAGCAGCCCGCGCGCGAGTCCGGGATCAAGACGGTCTTGTCCAGATTGAGCAGCTTCGAGGTTTCCGCCATGAAGTGCACGCCGCACTGGACGATGATGTCTGCCTTCACCTTGGTGGCTTCGACCGCGAGCTGCAGCGAGTCGCCGCCGATATCAGCCACACAGTGGAAGATCTCCGGGGCCTGGTAGTTGTGGGCGAGGATGACCGCGCCCCGCGCGCGCTTCAGCTGGTTGATTGCGTGAATCGTCGGCGCCATCAGCGGCCATTCGATCGGCGGGATCACGTGCTTCACGCGGTCGTAGAGCGGCGCGGTGGCGCGTTCGACCGCCGGAATCCATTCCAGCGAGGGCATTGGCAATTTCGGTCCCGCGGGCACCGGTGCGGCGCGCGCGGAGGTGACGGGCTGGCCCTGAGGCCGGTTGGCAAAGTCGTCGGGGCCGTAAATTCCAGCGATCGGCATTGAAGCCTCCCATGCGTTATTATGCTCAATTTGAGAATATGTAGGGACCGAGAAATCCGGCCAAGAGGGCCGGTCGACGTCGTTGCATACCCTAATATGCTCAATATGAGTAAATCAAAGATAGCACGCTCCGCTGCGTGCCGCTAGGTCCTGCCGCACACATTCCTGTCAATTCGCGGCTGAAACGTCAGGCGAGGCCAGATGGAAACGCAATGCTCCCGCGGCAGCTCCCCGTGGAATGCAATCGTTTTTGATTTGGGATTTTCATGCATATGCATTAAACGGGCTTTCCCGCGGCTGCTGATTTGCGGATCCGCCAACGACAGACGAGGAAGACATGTCGACACAGATCGGCGAGCTCGCTCCGGCCTCACGTTCCTCCAACTGGCGCACCCCGGCCGTCATCATTCTGTGCGGTTGTGCGATCGGCATGCTCGGCTTCGGCCCGCGTTCGGCGCTCGGCTTCTTCGTGCAGCCGATGAGCCACGAATTCAGCTGGGGCCGCGACGTGTTTGGCCTCGCCATCGCCGTGCAGAATCTGTTGTGGGGGCTGGGCCAGCCGTTCGCCGGTGCGGTCGCCGATCGCTTCGGCTTGTTTCGAGTGATGTGCGTCGGCGCCCTGCTCTATGCCGGCGGCCTGCTCTTGATGCGCTATTCCTCGACGCCGCTGTCACTGAATGTCGGTGCAGGCGTGATGGTCGGCTTTGGTCTCGCCGGCTGCTCGTTCAACCTGGTGCTCTCTGCGTTCAGCAAGCTCCTGCCGGCCGAGAAGCGCGGCCTCGCGCTCGGCGCCGGCACGGCGGCGGGATCGTTCGGGCAGTTCCTGTTCGCGCCGATCGGCGTTGCGCTGATCGATAATTTCGGCTGGCAGCAGGCGCTCTCCGTGTTCGGCTTCCTGATGCTGCTGATCATCCCGCTGTCGCTGGCGCTCTCGACGCCGCCGGTCGCAAATACGGCAAACGCGACGCCGGCGGATGACCAGACCTTCACCAGGGCGCTTGCCGAAGCCTTCGGCCACCGCTCCTACGTGCTCCTGGTGCTCGGCTTCTTCACTTGCGGATTCCAGCTCGCCTTCATCACCGTGCATCTGCCGGCCTTCCTGGTCGATCGCGGCATCTCGACGCAAACGGGCGGCTGGGTGATCGCGGCGATCGGTCTGTTCAACATCATCGGTTCGCTCAGCGTCGGCTATCTCCAGAACTATCTGCCCAAGCGCTACATCCTTTCGACCATCTACTTCACGCGTGCGCTGGCGACGCTTGCCTTCATCACATTCCCGATCACGCCGTTCTCGGCGATCGCGTTCGGCGCGATCTCCGGCCTGACCTGGCTGTCGACGGTGCCGCCGACCTCGGCGCTGGTGGCGCTGATGTTCGGCACGCGCTGGCTCGCGACGCTCTATGGCTTTGCCTTCGTCAGTCATCAGGTCGGCGGCTTCCTCGGCGTCTGGCTCGGGGGCATCGTGTTCGAAAAGTTCGGTTCCTACACGCCGATCTGGTGGCTCTCGATCCTGTTTGGCGTGCTTTCCGCGCTGATCAATCTTCCGATCGTGGAGAAACCTGTCGAGCGAGCGGTTGCGCAGCCGGCCTGATGGGCTAAACATTCCTGAAACAAGTCAGGGAGTTCAGTCGTGGCCACATTCAAGGCGATCCGGATCGACAAGGCGGACAAGGGCACCATCGCGCAGCTCACGCAGTTCGACGAAGCCGAGCTGATGGAGGGCGACGTCACCGTCCGCGTCGAATGGTCGACGCTGAACTACAAGGACGGCCTTGCGCTGACAGGCAAGGCGCCGGTGGTGCGCCGCTTCCCGATGATCGCCGGCATCGACTTTGCCGGCACGGTCGAGGCCTCCTCGCATCCGCAGTGGAAGGCGGGCGATAAGGTCGTCTGCACCGGCTGGGGCATGGGCGAGACCCATCTTGGGGCCTATGCCGAGAAGGCGCGGGTGAAGGGCGATTGGCTCGTCGCTCTTCCGCAGGGCCTGTCGGCGCGCGACGCCATGGCGATCGGGACTGCGGGCTTCACCGCGATGCTCTCGGTGCTGGCGCTGGAGAAGCACGGTCTGTCGCCAAAGAGCGGTCCCGTGGTGGTAACGGGCGCGGCCGGCGGCGTCGGCTCGGTTGCGACCGCCGTGCTGTCCAAGCTCGGCTACCACGTTATTGCCTCGACCGGCCGCGCGGCGGAAGCCGACTACCTCAAGCACCTCGGCGCCGCCGAGGTCATCGATCGCAATGAATTGTCGGCGCCGGCAAAACCCCTCGCCAAGGAGCGCTGGGCAGGCGGCGTCGACAGCGTCGGCTCGACCACGCTGGCGAATCTCCTGTCGATGACGAAGTACGGTGGCGCGATCGCCGCCTGCGGCCTGGCGGCCGGCATGGACCTGCCGTCTTCGGTCGCACCTTTCATTTTGCGCGGAGTGTGCCTTCTCGGCATCGATTCCGTGATGTGCCCGATTGAGCCCAGGAGAGCCGCCTGGCAGCGTTTGGCCTCCGATCTGGATCGGACAAAACTATCTGAAATCACTCAGGAAATTTCGCTCGACGAGGTCCCCGGATGGGGTGCGAAAATCCTGGCTGGTCAGGTCCGGGGCCGTATCGTGGTTAAAATTGTCTAATGGCGTTTAGACTTTACCAACCAAGCTGCTCCAATGTTGCCTTGGTTCGTATGGTAAGCAGCGGGTAAAGAGATAGGGCATCGCCCGCTGCGGGGGTTGAGTTCGGAGTTGAGCATGCTTGCGCGTATTATGTTGGGGGCTGTCACGGCGGCAGCGACGTTTGCGCCGGCCGTTGCTGGAAGCATGAACGCCGACGAGGCGCGCCGCTTCGTCGCCGGCAAGGTGTTCGCCTTCACCTGTTTCGACGGCACCCGCGGTGCGGGCCGCATCCTCGACGATCTCGGCGCCGCCGGCGCGGTGCAGTTCTCGGGCGCAGGCCCGGTCCGCCATCTTCGCCTGCCCGGCAATACGCTCCAGATCCGCGGCCAGAACGTCTGCGCCTCGATCAAGGGCATTCCGTTCGAGCCCTGTTTCAACCTGGAAAAGACCGATGATCGCAGCTTCCGCGGCTCGGTATCGGGCATGGGCTTCGCCTATTGCGACTTCCATCACCAGGGCGGCAATCAGATGCTGATGGCGCGGGCTTCGGCGCGGCCACGCTCGCTGCGCTCTGCAGAGCACACCGGCTCGGTCGCCGCGTCGAACACCGAGGTCGCCGCGCGCGTCGAGACCCCGCGTGTCGAGAGCAGCCGGCTCGAGCCGGTGAAGTCCGAGCCAGCGAAGAACGAAGGCCCGCTGGAGCTGCGCCGGTCGACCCAGTGAGCTGGCCAGCGCGGGACAATCCGCGCACTTTGTCGTCGAAGACGTCCATCGAACACGAAGCCGCCGTGCCGTAGTCATACGGACGGCGGCCTTCATGCGTTGGTAGCTGTTCGCGCTTCAGTTTGCGTGCGGCCGGGGGGCGGTCGCACGCAAGGGTTCGACGATGTCGCTGTATTTCTTCCGCATCAGCACCGGCCGCTATTCCGGCGCCGCCGACCTGCCGTACGAGTTCGAGGATCACGCGGCGGCCTGGACCGAGATGACCGAGGTGTGCGCCAATCTGCTCGGCGGCATCGCGCGCAGCCTGAAGCCGAACGCCGAGTGGTGCATGGAGCTGCTCGACGAGAACAAGAATCCGGTCTTTCGAATCAGCCTCGTCGGTGAGGCCGTCGGATGCAAGGCTTCCTAGATCCGACTTGAGGCTGCAATTTACAACTATGACGAGATCATTTCCCTTCGCGTTCAATCAATTAGCGTACAAAATCAGTATTTCTGCGAAGGATCTCGTTAACCAGAAGATGGAGCTCCGACCGGTATCTTCGCGGTAAGGGCGATCAACGTCCAAGCTGCCAGCAATGACTTGGCAGCTCGTTTCCAGGGGAAACGCACCGATGTTGAGTCTCTTTCGGAATCTGCAGATCGGAACCAAGCTGGCGATCGCTTCGGCTCTCGGAGGGCTGCTGGTTGGAGCCATGATCGCGAGCCAGATGCTCGGCAATGCGAGCATCCGCGAAACCAGCCAGAGCGCGCTAGCCCAGCAGCAGATCGCGCGCGACGCCGTGAAGGCCGCGGCCGCAGTTCGCGGCATGCAGCTCGCGGTACGCGACATTCGTCTCGCCAATAGCTCGGCCGATCTTCAGAAGGCCACCCGGAGCCTGGGCGAGCAGCAGAAATCGACCAATTTGCTGGTCGATGAGATGCTGAGGCTTTCTCACGAGACGGAGAATCGCGCTCGCATGGAGAAACTGGGATCGCTGGCCGCAAATTACGAGAAGGCTGCACAGCAGATTGCTGGTGTGCGCGGCGAAGCCTTGGCCGCGAGCGGCGCAGACGGCGCCGCGCGCGCCGCGAAGCTCAATGAAGACGCCGTTCGCATCGCACGCGAGATTACCCTGCCGATCGCCCGCGAGCTCGATGTGCTGATCGGTCAGATCGCCGATTACGCGACACGCAAATCCGAGGAGAAAAATGCCGCGGCCGCCGCACAAATGAGATCGAGCGAGCAGCTTGCGATCCTGGTCGGCGCACTCGCTATGCTCGTCCTCGTCGGCTCCTGGCTGATGTCGTTCCTGACTATCGCGCGGCCGATCCGCGCGCTCACCGTGGCCATGGACAAGCTCGCCGGCGGGGATTTCTCCGTGGTTCTGCCCGGTCTCGGCCGCAAGGACGAGGTCGGCGGCGTCGCTGCGGCAGTCGAAAAGTTCAAGATCGTGTCCGAACAGAAGGCGCGCGATGAGGCCGAAGCCAAGATCAGGCAGGACCAGATTGCGGCCGCGCAGCGCAAGGCAGAGATGCACAAGCTCGCGGACAGCTTCGAAGCCGCGATCGGTGAAATCGTCGATACCGTGTCCTCGGCCGCGACCGAGCTGGAGGCTTCTGCGTCGACGCTGACCTCGACTGCGGCGCGCGGGCAGGAGCTCACCACCATGGTTGCCGCCGCCTCCGAGGAAGCATCCACCAATGTGCAGTCTGTAGCGTCGGCGACCGAGGAGCTGTCGTCGTCCATCACCGAGATCAGCCGACAGGTGCAGGAATCAGCGCGCATCGCGAGCGATGCGGTGAACCAAGCCCGCACCACGACCGATCGTGTCGGCGAGCTTTCCGCTGCCGCATCGCGGATCGGCGACGTGGTCGAACTGATCAACACCATCGCCGGCCAAACCAATCTCCTGGCGCTCAATGCAACCATCGAGGCCGCGCGGGCCGGTGAGGCGGGCCGCGGCTTTGCCGTCGTTGCCTCCGAGGTCAAGGCGCTTGCCGAGCAGACCGCGAGGGCGACCGGCGAGATCGGTCAGCAGATCGCCAGCATCCAGATCGCCACCGAACATTCGGTCGGCGCGATCAAGGACATCAGCCACACCATCGAGAAGCTGTCCGAGATCTCCTCGACTATCGCGGCCGCGGTGGAAGAGCAGGGCGCCGCAACGCAGGAGATTTCCCGCAACGTGCAGCAGGCGGCGGCAGGCACCCATCAGGTGTCGTCCAACATCACCGATGTGCAGCACGGCGCGAGCGAGACCGGTTCGGCGTCCTCGCAGGTGTTGGCGGCGGCGCAATCGCTGTCTGGTGACAGCAACCGCCTGAAGCTGGAGGTCGGAAAATTCATGGATACCGTGCGCGCGGCGTAACGGCGACTGCCATTCTGATTCGGATGCTGCAATGCGCCAAGGATCGCGCGCTTCGCGTCGCAGCAGCAAATGTCTGTGCGGTTGCAACAGGCGGTTGCGAAGAAATAGCGGGCGCCGGGCCCGCCTGTAGTTTGCGTAGGATGATGTTAACGCCTGCTTGCGAATATAGGGCGCAATCTCACGGGATAAGAACTAGCCAGCATTGTTGAACTGACTTCCACCCTGTCGTCCGTCGCGACGACTGCGGCGCAGGTGATTTGCGCGTGCTGGTATCATCGGGATTTGTGTGATGTCGAAGTTGTCGATCGTCTTCAAGCTGCTGACCGTGCTCTCGGTCCTCGTGCTCTCGCTCGCCGGCGTCGGCGTGATGGCGATCGGGACGATGCAGAACATCAACGCCCATACCGTCGAGATTGCTGAGAGCTGGCTGCCGAGCGTGCGTGCGCTCGGCTCGATGCGCGCCGACATCAACGAGCTGCGCGTCGCACTGCGTCTGCACCTGATGCAGGATACCGCCGAAGGCAAGCAGGCCGCCGAAAAGCGGCTGGCATCGTTGCGCGAGCGCATCGAGAAGACCCGCAAGGTCTACGAGCCGCTGATCACGGCCGCCGAAGAGCGCTCGCTCTACGAGCAATGGACCAAGGCCTGGGCCGAGTATCTGAATGGCGTGCAGGACGTGATGGCGTTGTCGCGCAAGAACGTCGGCCGCTTCCCGACCGATGCCAACGAGCTGTTGCAGACCAAGGTTGCGAAGATGGCGCAGGCCGCCGATCCTCTGCTGCAGAAGGGCATCGAGCTCAACAACAGGGGGGCCGAGCTGGAAACGAAGCAGGCGGCCGACAGTTATGCCACCGTTTTCCGCGTGCTGGTGGGCATCATCGTCGCTGCCGTCGTGATCGCGATCGGCGCCGCCTACTATCTCGTGCGCGACGTCTCGCGCGGCATCGCCTCGATCATTCGCCCGATGCAGTCGCTCGGCGAGGGCGACCTCTCGGCCGAGGTGCCGCATCGCGGCGAGAAGACCGAGATCGGCTCGATGGCGGATGCGCTCCAGATCTTCAAGGAGGCGTTGATCGCGAAGAAGGCTGCCGACGAGGCGGCGGCGCGCGACGCCGAGGCCAAGATCGAACGCGGCCGCCGCGTCGATGCCATCACCCGCAATTTCGAGGCCATGATCGGCGAGGTCGTCGAGACCGTGTCATCGGCCTCGACCGAGCTCGAGGCGTCTGCGGCCACGCTGAGCGGCACGGCGCAGCGCGGCCAGGAGCTCGCAACCGTCGTTGCGGCTGCGTCGGAGGAAGCTTCCACCAACGTCCAGGCGGTGGCGTCCGCCTCCGAGGAGCTGTCGTCCTCCATCACCGAGATCAGCCGCCGCGTGCAGGATTCGGCACGGATGGCTGCGGAGGCCGTCGAGCAGGCGGCGCGGACCAACGAGCGCGTCAACGCGCTGTCGCAGGCGGCCGCCCGCATCGGCGACGTCGTCGAGCTCATCAACACCATCGCGGGCCAGACCAACCTGCTCGCGCTGAACGCGACCATCGAGGCGGCGCGCGCAGGCGAAGCCGGCCGCGGCTTTGCCGTCGTCGCCTCCGAGGTCAAGGCACTGGCCGAGCAGACCGCGAAAGCGACCGGCGAGATCGGGGCGCAGGTTTCGGGCATCCAGGCCGCGACGCAAGAATCCGTCAGCGCGATCCAGGAGATCGGCGGCACCATCGAGCGGCTGTCGGAGGTGTCCTCGGCCATCGCCGCCGCCGTCGAGGAGCAGGGCGCGGCCACGCAGGAGATTTCGCGCAACGTTCAGCAGGCCTCGCTCGGCACGCAGGAAGTGTCGTCCAACATCACCAACGTGCAGCGCGGCGCGATCGAGACCGGCTCTGCCTCGAGCGAAGTGCTGTCGGCGGCGAAGTCGCTGGCGACCGACAGCACGCGCCTGAAGGTCGAAGTCGCGCAGTTCCTGGTATCGGTCCGCGCGGCCTAGTGATGAGCGGTCGTTGTGCACCTCTCCCGTAGGGAGAGGTGAGTAACTCGCCTGACGCTTCAGCTGCCTGTCTGCGGCGCAGCCGGCGGCGGTGTGACCTGCCGCCGGAACAGGATGCGTTGGTAGAGCCAGCCGATCGCGACCAGCACGACGCCGAGGCACATGAACGATAGCGCGCGGTAGACGCCTGTCAGCGTCGACATATCGATGACGAAGGCTTTCAGGATCGTCAGCGCGATGACGGCGGCCGAGGCCAGCCGCGCACGCTCGGAATTGACCAGGATGCCGACGCCGAGCAGCACCACGCCGAAGGCGAGCCAGCCGACCGAATAGGTGTATTGCTCGGCACTCGTGGTGCCGCCGTAGAGCAGGACCGGGCCGTGATAGAAGCGGCGGATCTCCAGCGTCACATAGGTGAGCGCGAACACCAGGGCGCCGCCCGCAATCGTGTTCGCGTATGCGACAGGGCGATGTCCCGCTACCGAGTAGGATAGCAGCAGCAACAGCAAGGCCGGCAACGCATAGCCGAGCAGCAGCAGATTGAACACGAGGCCGCCGACATTGACGCCGGAGAACAGCAGCGGGTTCTCCAGGATCAAGAGGCCAAACACGCTGATCAGGCCGGCGATCGCCGTCAGCACGACCGCGCCGACATCGTGCACGATGCTGCGGCTGCGCAGCCGCAAGCGCTCCAGCCCGATCGCCATCGCCAGCGTGACGCAGGCTTGCAGCGCGAATTCGAGCAGTGACGGCGGTGCCGTCATGCGGCCGCCGGTCGCAAAGTGCCGGATCTCCATGAAGGCGAGCAGCGCGGTGAACAGGATCGCGGCGGTCTCGACCATGCGCAGCGGCGCATCGTCGGCGCGGCGGCGCAGGAGGACGCTCGCGGCCCAGAACGAAAGCGCCGGCAGGCCGTAGCCCCACAGCAGCCAATTGAAGATCGGTGTCGTGCCGACGGCATCGCCGACGATGCAAGGATCGTAGGCGATGCGCGCGGTAACGAGCCCCGCGAAGATGGCAGCGAGCCAGCGCAGAAACGGAATCGGGCGCTGCATCGAGATCCAGGCGGTGCCGAGCGACATCAGCGCCAGTGCGATCGTCAGCCAGCCCTTCTCCAGCGCGAAGGTCAGCGCCAGCGCCATTGCGCCGAGCGTGCCGGTCGCGAACAGGGCCGTGGAGATCGCGATGCCCGGCCGCGTCTCGCGGCGCGTGAGCGCTTCGGTCGCAGCGCCGAAAGCGGCAGCGAGCAGGACCGCGAGGATTGCGAACGGAATCGAGCGGTCGAGATGAGCGATACGCGCGTAGAGCGCGACCAGGATCGCAATCGGCGTCGCGACTGCAGATGCGGACCACACCACCGGAATGATCGCCGAGTTCGATCGGCCTTGCGCCAGGAAGCCCGCGATGCCGAAGCCGGCGGCGAAGATCGCGGCCGTCACCAGATGCAGCGTCACCGCGCTGTCGGTCGCGGTCGGTCCGATGCCTGGCATGGGGCCGCCCGGCAGCACCAGCATATCAGGATTGGCGCGCACCGCCCATTCGGCGAACACGATGAACACGGTCGCTGCAGCCGCGCCGAGGCTGCCGGTGGCCGCCGGCGCACGCCAGGCGACGAACAGCGTTCCTGCGACCAGCAGCGTGAAGGCAATCAACGCCAGATCGGCATGCCCGCTCGACAGCACGATCAACATCGCACCGAACAGATAGGCGCCGAGCGCGCCCGACGAGACCGGCTCGATCTCGCCGTCCTCGAAGCTGGGTCCGAACATGAAGCCGCAGACGACGAGCAGCGCGGCCAGCACGAAGCCCGCGATGACATGGAAGGTGTGCGGCGCGACCTGCAACTCTTCCGTATCCAGATCCGGGAAGATCCAGAGCACGGCAAAGACGATGGTCGTGACTGCAAGCCAGCGCCACAGCCGGATTCGGGCGAGACCGAAACTCGCAGCGGTCACGATCGCAAGATAGATGTAGAGCGCCCAATAGTCCGGCTTGCCGCTGGAGACGAGGATCGGCGTCACGAATGCGCCGACGACGCCGAGGCCGGCGAGCGCGGGCCCGTGCAGCAGCGCTGCGGCAAGCGTGCCCATCGCAACGATGCCGAGCAGCACGAAGGCCGTCGCAGGCACGAGGAAGCCGTAGAGCGCGTAGGCCGCGTAGATGGTCGCGAACGCCACCGCCGTGCCGGCTGCGGTGAGGATCGCGGGGATGTTGGCGATCGGCAGCGCCTGGATGCTCGAGATGCTCTCCTTGCGCCGTGTCCATTCGCCGGCACCCAGCAGCGCCAGCGCGAACAGGCCGCCGAGGAACACGCGCACGCCGGGGCCGACAAGGCCGGCCTCGATCGAATAGCGCACCATGAAGAAGCCGCCGAGCGCAAGCGCAAGCCCGCCGATCCACACCACCCAGCGGGTGCCGAGCCGCTCCTCGAAGCCGGGTGCTGCCTCCGGTACCGGAGGCGGCGCATCGGCGCTCGTGCTCGGCTCAAGCGGGGGCGGTGAAATCTCTTCGGTGACGAGCGGAGGCGGCGTCGTTTCGGCTTCCGGTGCAAGCGGCGGTGGCTCGGCGGAGGCTGGTGCGGGCGCTTCAGCCTGCACCTGCGCGGGCGTCAGCGGCGGTGGTTGCACAGGCCGCTGCGCGTAAAACTTCTCTTCGAGCAAGTTCAGCCGGCGGCGCAGCTCGGTCGCCTGGCTGGACGCCTTGATCGCGATCAGGAAGGCGATGATCGCAATGATCAGCGCAAAGACGTCAAACGGGCCGTCGAACATGAAGCCTCCAGGCAACCGGCTGGCAGGGGCCGGTACCACAAATATCAGGTCTTAGTGTTGAGCATGATCTTCCCGGAAAACCGCTACGCACTTTTCCGGATCATGCTCTAGCGCCGGGAGCGTACGCGCAAGCCCGGCGCGGGTCGCTCCTGGAGCACCTCGCGGCGGAAGCGGTAGAGCGCCGCCGGCCGTCCGCCCGTCTGTGTCGACATGATCCCGGTCGGTTCGACCAGGGCCTCCATTTCGACCAGGCGCCGAAAATTCTGCTTGTGCAGGTGCCGGCCGGAGATCGCCTCCACCGTGTGCTGCAGTTCGGTAAGTGTGAATTCAGCTGGCAAAAGTTCAAAGACGACAGGACGATACTTCAGTTTTGCCCGCAGCCGCGCGATTCCCGTGGCGAGAATCCGGCGGTGGTCGAACCGCATCGAGGTCCCGAGCGGGGGAAGCGTCTTGCGCGCTAATGCCGCAGGACGGCCGTCGCGCCGCGCCTCCTCGATCAGCCCAGCCTCGTACAAGAGCTCGTAGCGGTCGAGCACGCGTTCCTCGTCCCAGGGCGCGCCATCGAGGCCGAAATAGAACCGTACGCGGTCCTTCCGCGGCAGCGCGCGCGTCGTTTCCGGCGTCTCCTCCTCGGCCCACTTGGTCAGCGCCGGGATGATGTCGCGGGCGATGATCTCTGGCGGCTGCTCGCGCCAGTCTTCCCAGGGGAAGAATCGGTACCATGGCGCGAAGCTCGCCGCGTTTGCCGCGAGCTCGCCGTCCACAGGGCGCGTCAGCGCGAGATAGCCGATCGACACCATGTGCGCGCCGGTGTCGCCGGCTTCGGCATGACGGCCGCGATCGCCGAAGGTGTAGAGCTGCTCGACATAGCCGAGACGCAAGCCCGCCTGTTGCTCAACCCAGGCACGCAGGCCGATCTCGAAGGTGCGATGGCTCACCGCGTCGAACGGGCCGAACGGCAGGCCGGCAAGCCCGTCAGCACCGCGTGCGGTCAGGATCAGCGGCTCGTGGTTCTCGATCGCGACGATTGCGGCGGTGAGGCCAATCTCGATCGGCGTCAGCTGCGTGTCGCTCATGCGGCTGTCGTGTCGTTCAATTGAACAGAATGCCGCTTGGTTGAGACAGCCCATCCGCGGACTCGCTGCACCTCTCCCGCTTGCGGGAGAGGTCGCATCGCATCGACAGATGCGAGGCGGGAGAGGGCTCTTTCCTCTGGGGGAGTCTTCGTCGCCGAGATACCCTCTCCCGCAGGCGGGAGAGGGGGCGCACCTCCATTGTGGCGACCAGCTGTCATTCGAGCTCGATCACGAAGGGGCGGCCCTCCACCATCATCGCGCCGGGGCCCATCTCGTCGAGCGCGCGCAGCATGCGGCCGTTGCGCCCGAGTGCTCGATCGGCGAGGCTGACGATGCGCCGGTTGGGGGAGGCGATCGGCGAGGCCGCGCGGATCTTCCTGGCGATCTCGATCTCGTCGCGATTAGGATTGAGCGCGCACACGGCTGCGAACGCGCTCGCGGTGGAGCGGCTGATGCCGGCATAGCAATGCACCACCAGCGGCGCGCTGCGGTCCCAGCCGCGCACGAAGGTCAGCACCTGCTCGATATGCGTCTCCGATGGCGCGACGAAGCCGTCCATCTCCTCGGTGATGTCGTCCATGGACACCTTGAGATGGTTGGCGGGGAGCACCGACACCGGGCGTGCCACCTGCTCGACATTGGCCATCACGGTCAGCACATGGCTGGCGCCTGTGGTGCGGACAGTCTCGGGAAGCGCGGCAAGGGAACAGACGTGGATCATGGCGGACCTTTTTGGGCGATTATAACGCCCGCTGTTGGGTGGGCAAAGCGAAGCCTCACTGTCGTCCCGGACAAACGCAGCTCTTGGCAACGCGCAGCGTTGTCCAGGGCGGAGTGCGGATCCGGGACCCCATAACCACAGGATGGATTGGGTTTGGCGAAGACTCATGGTCGCCAGTTTGCGCTGCAACCGCTCCCTGTGGTTATGGGTCCCCGCGTCCGCGGGGACGACCGCGGAGTGAGACGCGCCACCAGTCACAACAGCGCCTACGCAAACACGGCGCCAAACCGCTCCAGAAACTGCTTCTCAGCCCGCGCCGCCGTCCAGGGCGTCAGGTAATCGCGCCGGACGCTGTCGGGCAGGCCGGGATCCTTGCCGAACAGGCGCCTTGCCTCGGGCTGCTTGAAGCCGGCCAGCACGGTTGCCTCGAGGTAGGCCGCACCGCGATCGGCGGCCTTGATGGCCAGCGTGATCTCCTCCGGTAGCACTGGTGGCAAACCGAATCGGATATGGATAGCGCCGAGCAGCCGTTTCTCGACCGCCTTGTAGTGGCCATCGAGCACCGCCTTGAACGGCGAGATCATGTCGCCGATCACATATTCCGGCGCATCGTGCAGCAGGGCTGCGAGCCGCACGCGCTGATCGACACGCGGCATCTCGTGCCGCAGCACGGTCTCCACCAGCAGCGTGTGCTGCGCGACCGAAAAGATGTGCGCGCCAAGGGTCTGCCCGTTCCAGCGCGCCACCCGCGCCAGCCCATGGGCGATGTCGCCGATCTCGATGTCGAGCGGAGAGGGATCGAGCAGATCGAGCCGCCGGCCCGACAGCATGCGCTGCCAGGCGCGGGACTGCGCATCGGGCGCGGTCTTCTTCGCAGTCATTTGGCCTTGAGGCGCGGCTTGCGCTGCGTCTTGCCGCAGGTGGCGTGACAGTGGCAGTCGACCAGATGGTCGTTGACCATGCCGGTCGCCTGCATGAAGGCATAGACGATGGTCGGGCCCACGAATTTGAAGCCGCGCGAGGACAGCTCCTTGGAGATCTGCACCGACAGCGGCGTCGAGGCCGGCACGCTCGCTGTGGTCTTGAACTGGTTGACCTTGGGCCGTCCGTCCATGAAGTCCCACAGCAGCTTCGAGAAGCCCGGACCCTTCTCCATGATATCGAGATACGACCTCGCGCTCAGGATCGCGCCGTCGATCTTGGCCTTGTTGCGCACGATGCCGGCATCGTTCATCAGCGCGTGAACCTTCTTGGCGTTATAGCGCGCGATCTTCTCCGGCTGGAAATCGTCGAAGGCTTTACGGAAATTGTCGCGCTTGCGCAGGATCGTGATCCAGGACAGGCCGGCCTGGAAACCGTCCAGGATCAGCTTCTCGTACAGTGCGCGGTCGTCATATTCCGGCACGCCCCATTCGGTGTCGTGATAGGCGACATAAAGCGGATCTTCGCCCGGCCAGGGGCAGCGGGTCAGACCATCGGGATGCAGACGGGGAGCGCGGCTCATGCGATGGGCTGCTTGGCTGGAATTCGAATGGCATCTGGTTCAGCGAGCGTCACAGCCAGCCCTCCAGCGGTGAGCGCCTGGCCCGCGTCGAGCGCATCGGCGACGCGGTCGATCCGCACCAGCGCGATGCCCTTGCCGCCGGCGGTCGAGCCGATCGTGCCGACCGGCTTGTCGCCGGCAAGAATGGTCGCGCCGATTTCGGGTGAAGGACCGTCGAGCAGCACCTTGACGCTGCGGGTACGTGCAGTGCCGCGATGCTGCATGCGCGAGACGACCTCCTGACCGACATAGCAGCCCTTGTCGAAATCAACGCCGGCGAGACGATCCATGTTGGTCTCGTGGGGGAACGCATCGCTGTACGTGAAATCAAGCCCTCCGCGCGGCACGCCGAGCGCGATACGGTGCGCCTCGTACTCGGCCGCATCGACCAGCTCGGCGCCGATAAGATCGGACAGCTTCTGCTTGAGATCTTCTGGGATCAGGATGCGGGTGCCGAGCCCGTCATTCCGCGGATCGGCGAAGGCAAGGTCGGGCTGGACCGCGGGCTGGCCGTCCCAGGCTGCGAGCACGCCGAGATCGCCGGAAAGGTTGTCCACCGTGACCTTGGCGCGCAATTTGTAGAACTTCAGCTTGGTGGCCAGGGTGTCCGCCAGCGCTTTCGGGCAGTCGATCAGGAACCCGCCGCCGTGACCCGCGGGCGCTTCCGTGATCAGGAAGTCCACGATGATCTTGCCCTGCGGCGTCAGCAGCGCGCCGAATCGCCCCAGGCCGGGTTTCAGCCTGTCGAGGTCGGTCGTGACCAGGCCGTTGAGGAAGTTGCGCGCATCCTCGCCCGCGACCTTGACCACGCCCCGGTCGGGAAGAAACGCCGATTTCATGCGAAAATCTCTTGCGACATGTTGCTCCGGAACGTAAGCCCGCAACGCATAAACGACAAGACCTCGAGCCCTGCGCTTGGGGATGAGAGAGGCCTTCAGCCATGAGCCAGCGTTTCGATGTGATCCTCAAGGGCGGCACCGTGGTCAACCAGGACGGTGAGGGCGTTCGTGACATCGCCATCGCGGGCGGTCGCATCGCCGAGCTGGGCCCGCTGTCGCAAGGCAGCGCCGCGGAGGTGATCGACTGCAAGGGCCTGCACATCCTGCCCGGCGTGATGGACACGCAGGTGCATTTCCGCGAGCCCGGGCTGACGCACAAGGAAGACCTCGAGACCGGCTCGCGCAGCGCCGTGATGGGCGGCGTCACCGCCGTGTTCGAAATGCCGAACACCGCGCCGCTGACGGTGACGGAGACCGAATTCACCGACAAAGTGAAGCGGGCCCACCACCGCATGCATTGCGATTTCGCCTTTTTCATCGGCGGCACGCGCGAGAACGTGCAGGACCTGCCGGTGCTCGAGCGCGCACCCGGCTGCGCCGGCGTCAAGGTCTTCATCGGCTCCTCGACCGGCGCGCTTCTGGTGGAGGACGACGAAAGCCTGCGCCGCATCTTTCAGGTGATCCGCCGCCGTGCCGCCTTCCACGCCGAGGACGAGTATCGGCTCAACGAGCGCAAATCGCAGCGCATCGAGGGCGATGCCCGCTCGCATCCGGTCTGGCGCGACGAGACCGCGGCGCTGATGGCGACGCAGCGCCTGGTCAAGCTCGCGCACGAGACGGGCAAGCGTATCCACGTGCTGCATATCTCGACCAAGGAAGAGATCGAGTTTCTGCGTGACCACAAGGATGTCGCCTCCTGCGAGGCGACGCCGCACCATCTCACGCTGGTCGCGCCCGAATGCTACGAGCGGCTCGGCACGCTCGCCCAGATGAACCCGCCAGTGCGCGGGGCCGATCATCGCGCCGGCATATGGCGCGGCATCGAGCAGGGCATCATCGACGTGCTCGGCTCCGACCACGCCCCGCATACGCTCGAAGAGAAGCAGAAGACCTATCCGGTCTCGCCTTCGGGCATGACCGGCGTGCAGACGCTGGTGCCGATCATGCTCGATCACGTCAACGCGGGTCGGCTCTCGCTGGCGCGCTTCGTCGACCTCACCAGTGCCGGCCCCGCACGCCTCTACAACATGGCCTGCAAGGGCCGCATCGCCGCCGGTTACGATGCCGACTTCACCATCGTCGACCTGAAGCGCAGCGAGACCATCACCAACAAATGGGTCGCGTCCAAAGCCGGCTGGACGCCCTATGACGGCGTCCGTGTCACCGGTTGGCCCGTCGGCACCTTCATCCGCGGCCGCCGCGTGATGTGGCAGGGTGAGCTGATGACCCCGTCGCAAGGCGAGGCGGTGCGGTTTCTGGAGACGCTGAAGCAGTAGGGTGCTGTGCTGGGGCCACGTAGTGCCTCCACGCGCGTCATTGCGAGCGCAGCGAAGCAATCCAGGCTCTTTCTGCGGCGGCAGTCTGGATTGCTTCGCTGCGCTCGCAATGACGAGGGAAAGGTCGTAGCCCGCATGAGCGAAGCGATATGCGGGGTTTCGCCCATTCCCGGGTTTCGCTACGCTCACCCGGCTACGGCTTTTAACGCGAGGCGACAATGTCCCAACCGACACCCCTCATCACCACCGAGCAACTCGCCGCCATGCTCGGCGATCCCAATCTTCGCCTCTACGACTGCACGACGTACAACGAGCCCGTCCCGCCGGGCAGCGATGTACCTTATCGCGCGGTGCCCGGCGACAAGACGTTCGCGGCCGGCCACATCCCGGGCGCCGATTTCCTCGACCTGCAAGGCGAGTTCTCCGACACCTCGTCGCAATACTTCTTCATGATGCCCGATGTGGCCCAGCTGGAGATCGCCTTCGGCCGCCACGGCCTCGGTGCGAGCAAGACCATCGTGGTCTACAGCATCGGCACGATGATGTGGGCAACGCGGTTCTGGTGGATGCTGCGCTCGCTCGGCGCCGATGCTCGCGTGCTCGACGGTGGTTTCGACAAATGGAAGGAGGAGGGGCGGCCGGTCGAGACGGGCGCACCGAAGGGCTATCCACCCACGATCTTCAAGGCCGCGCCGCGCCCAGGATTCTTCGTTGACAAGACCACCGTGAAGGCGCGGATCGGCGATCCCGCGACGGTCATGGTCAACGCGCTCGGGCCGCAGTTTCACCGCGGCCTCGAGCCGAGCCGCTATGGCCGGTCGGGCCGCGTGCCCGGCAGCGTCAACGTATCAGCCGCAACGCTCGTGAACGCCGACAAGACGCTGACGAGCCTTGCAGATGCGGAAGCGAAGTTCGCGGCCCAGGGCGTCACGCGCGACAAGAACGTGATTCTCTATTGCGGCGGCGGCATCTCGGCGACGATCGACCTCTTCTTGCTGACGCAACTCGGCTACGACAAGCTGACGCTCTACGACGCATCCATGGGCGAATGGGCGAGGGACCCGTCGCTGCCGATCGAGACGGATTAGAGGATTGCTGTTACCCTCCCCTGGAGGGGGAGGGTCGATCGTGCGAAGCACGAGCGGGGTGGGGTGACAGTCTCTCGCCATGGGCGGTGCCCCTGTGGAGAGATCACCCCACCCCGCTTCGCATTGCGCTTTGCTCCACGCGAAGCGACCCTCCCCCTCCAGGGGAGGGTAAGAGCCCCGAGTAACAAGATTGGGAACCTTTCGCCTGGGCCTGCATCCAATGTCCGGAACCAATGGAGATAAGGTAACCGCCATGCCAGGGACCGCAGCCAGCCTGTCCGCTCACGCCAGGACATCGGAAGCCGCGCTGATCGACCGCGCGCGGCACCGGGACGAGACCGCTTTGCGCGAGATCATGCAGGCCAATAACCGCCGGCTCTATAGGCTTGCCCGCGGCATCCTGCGCAGCGACAGCGAAGCCGAGGACGTGGTGCAGGAAACCTATGTCCGCGCATTCACCCATCTTGACGGCTTTCTTGGTGAGTCGGCGCTGTCGACGTGGTTGTCGCGCATTGCGATCAACGAAGCGCTCGGACGCGCACGCGGTCGGAAGCCCCAGGTCGAACTGGGATCGCTGCCGGAGGCAGTGCTCGAAGCGCAGATCATCCAGTTTCCGCTTTCGTCCGCCGCAACTGATCCGGAAAAGTCCATGGCCCAACGCGAGATCCAGCGCGTCGTCGAACACGCGGTCGATGAACTGCCCGACACCTTCCGCATGGTCTTCATCGCGCGGGTGATGGAGGGAATGAGCGTGGACGAGACCGCCGAGCTGCTCGGCATCAAACCCGAGACCGTCAAGACGCGGCTGCACCGTGCGCGCACGCTGTTGCGCGCGAATGTCGAGAAGAAGATCGGTCCGGTCGTGCTGGATGCGTTTCCGTTCGCCGGCCGGCGCTGCGAGCGCCTGACCGAGGCGGTTCTCAGGCGCCTTGGCGTGGCCGCGTAATTTTCCGGGAACGTTCGCGCGAAATCGGCATCCAACCTGTGCAAGCAACACGCCGGAAACTGTTCCGGCTCCACAGGAGTGTCAAGCCATGTTGATCCGATGGAGCGCGGCGGCCGCCGCAGCAATTCTATTGTCGAGTCCCGTACTGCTGCAAAGTGCCAGCGCAGCCGACAAGCCCACCGATCCGCAGATCGCACATGTCGCCTATACCGCGGGCGTGATCGACATCAAAGCGGCCAAGCAGGCACAGAAGAAGGCAAAGAGCAAGGACGTCAAGGCGTTTGCCGAGGACATGCTGCGCGACCACGAGGCCGTCAACAAGCAGGCGCTCGCGCTGGTCAAGAAGCTGAACGTCACGCCTGAAGACAACGACACCAGCCGCGCGCTGTCGAAGCAGGCGAGCGACAAGCTGGCCGAGCTCGACAAGCTGAGCGGTGCTGCCTTCGACAAGGCCTATGTCGCCAACGAGGTCGCCTACCACAAGGCGGTCAATGGCGCGCTGGAGACGCAGCTGATCCCGTCTGCGAGCAACGCGGAGCTGAAGAGCCTGCTGCAAACCGGCCTGAAGATCTTCCAGGGTCATCAGCACCACGCCGAGCACGTCGCGGCCGAGCTGAAATAGGAGCGTCAGATGATGCCGGGACGCCTCGCTTCGATCGCACTTGCGGTCGTCCTCCTGTCGATGGTCGTCCCGGCGCGTGCCGCGACCATTCGCATCACGATGGAGAATCTCGTGATCTCACCAGCCGAAATGTCGGCGAAGGTGGGCGACACCATCGAATGGATCAACAAGGACGTGTTCGCCCACACCGCCACCTCAGAGAATGGCGATTTCGATGTGAACTTGCCGCCGAAGAAATCGGCGACATTCGTTCTGAAGAAGGCGGGAGCGATCGACTACTACTGCCGCTATCATCCCAACATGAAGGCGACGCTCAAGGTTGCGCCGTGATGGAGGGAAGGACCGCATCCCCGATCGTCTCAGGAACATCTCCCGCTCATTGCAAGACTAACGCTTGTCCGCGGGGAACGGCTTTCGTGCGATAAATCGCAGCAGACTTCGCGACGACTTCACAAAGTCATTCATCCGTTTACTGGCCCCGCCCGAATGGCGGGGTCATTTTTGGAAATGGGCTTACTGCCTGGAGATGCCGACCGAGAATTCGCCGTTGCGAATGCGGCCGGGAAAGCCCTCGACGAACTTCGCCACCGCGTCCTCGCCATAGGTCCCGACGAGCTCGGCCAATGCGGCGAACAGGCTCGCCTGCGCCAGGCAATCACCGTCGACGCCGTCATGGCGCGCCTCTGCCCAGGCCTCGTTGAGATAGCTCAGGGCAGCCTGTTTCTGCTCGTGATCGGGCAGCGGCGCGCGGGCGGGGGCGTAGGAAATCGGCTGGCTCATGAAACTCGATCAGGGCTGGGGCGCGATCCACGGCGATGCGCTGTGCGAGAGGTGTAGCACGGGCGTTAACGACCGCTAGGCCACATCTTTAAGAACGGTTAACGGCTGTGAACAAAGTCGATGACAGGGTTCCTGCTCCCTGTCATTCCGGGGCGCGACGAAGTCGCGAACCCGGAATCCATCAGGCTGCAGAGACGATGGATGAATGGATTCCGGGCTCGCGCTGCGCGCGCCCCGGAATGACACGTGGAGAGTGTTCAGTTCGCGTAGCGCGCCGTGAGATCGCGCGAGATCTTCGAGCCTTCCTCGATGTAGCGGCGGATCGCCACCGTCGCGGCCGGCGTGCAGCTCCGGTAGGTCTGCTGAAAGCCGTTATAGCCGCGGTTGAAACCGGCGATCATGCGGGTGCGGCGCTCGCCGGAGGGGGTTTCGGCATCGATCAGCGCCTGCATCTCGTTGCGCCATTTGTTGCCCTCGTTGGATCCGCAGATGCCGCGCAGATAATGCAGCCCGCCGAGGATCTCCGCCAACCGCTGCAAATCGCCGTCAAACGGCGCCGCCACGTCCTGGGCCCTCGCGGGCACGGAGGCGCAGGCGAGAATCAGGGCAAAAATGGCCAGAAATCGCGTGGACATCGGCGGCTGTATGCCCCCTCGGGACGGCGGGCGCAAGGCGGGCCGTCAGGCCCCAAGCAGCCGGTGGGCGGACAGGATGACCTCCTCCAGTCCGCCGGTCAGCTTGAGGTCGCCGAGGCTCGCGAGGGCATCCGGCGCGATCCAGCGGTAATCGTCGAGCTCGTCGTTCAAGGCCGGTTCCTTCGCCCTCCAGCGGGCGGCAAACGACATGATCAAATAATGGCCGGCGCCGGCCGCGGCCGGCAGCACCTCGCGCCAGCCCGCGAGGCCAATGATCTCGATGCGAAGGCCGGTTTCCTCGTCGACCTCGCGGCTCAGGGCCTGATGCAGCGATTCGCCGAACTCGACCCGGCCGCCCGGAAGCGAATAGAACCCCTTGGCGGGCGAGCGGGCGCGGCGGACCAGCAGCACCTTGCCGTCACGGAAGATGGCCGCGCTGACCGCAAGCTGGGGGTGGGTGGGCTGGACGACGGCGGCCAATCTCGTCACCTATCCGGCCGAGTTCGCCATGATGGTGTCGACGTCGGCTTCCGCCCCGCCATTGATGATGCCGCCGCAGGCCGCGATCAGCGGCTTGACCCAGAGCGTGGCCTGCTCGGCGAGGCGGACGCGGGTCGTGTCCTTCTCGACCTCGCGCATGGCCGAGCCCACCGCGGTCAGGATCGAGGTCATGGTATCAGTGATGTGGTCGAACTGGGCGCGCACGTTGGGATCGGCCTTCTCATAGGCCTCGATGGCGAGGTCCCGCGCCTTGAAATTCGACGCCGTGAAATGCTCGGCATAGGACAGCGGCGTCCAGGTCAGGAAGTCTTCGGCGCATTCGGGCATATCGGGGACCATTTCGAGCAGCATGACGGCTTCATTGAAATGGTTGAGATAGTCGGTGGCAAGCCCGGTCCGCGGGTTGATGTTGGCCACGCGCAGCCGTTCGGCCCAGGCGGCCGCCTCGGGGCCCGTCTGTACATGCGTGCGCGCGGGTTTGGAGGCCGTTGAGCTCATCTGCCGCAGTGTTAACGTTCGGGGTTAAAAGGACCTGAACGGACCCTATATAGGCCCCCAAGGATGTGTGGACGCTTCGTCATAACTTCGGCCCCCGCGGCTTTGCGGCAACTGTTCGGCTATGTCGAGCAGCCGAATTTCCCGCCCCGGTACAATGTCGCCCCGACAGAGCCGATTCCGGTGGTGTTGGTTGAGAACGGCGCGCGCCATTTCCGCCTGATGCGATGGGGGCTGTTGCCGGGCTGGGTCAAGGATCCGCGCGGGTTTACGCTCCTGATCAACGCCCGCTCCGAGACCGTGCTGGAGAAGCCGGCGTTCAAAAATGCGATTCGCCGCCGGCGCGGCCTGATTCCAGCCGATGGCTATTACGAGTGGAAGTCGGAGGGCGGCCGCAAGCAGCCCTTCTTCATCCACCGCGCCGACGGCGAACCGCTCGGCTTTGCCGCGGTGTTCGAAACCTGGGTCGGGCCGAACGGCGAGGAGCTCGACACGGTCGCGATCGTCACTGCCGCGGCGGGCGAGGACCTCGCCGCGCTGCATGACCGCGTGCCCGTGACCATCAGCCCGCGCGATTTCGAGCGCTGGCTCGATCATCGCAGCGACGAGGTCGACGCGATCCTGCCGCTGATGACCGCTCCGCGCATCGGCGAATTCGCCTGGCACCCCGTCTCCACCCGCGTCAACCGCGTTGCCAATGACGACGCGCAACTCGTGCTGCCGATCAGCGCGGAGGAGATGGAGACGGAGGCAGAGGCGGCCAGGCCGAAGAAGGCGGTGCGGAAGGTTGCCGCCAGCCCGGCGGATGACGGGCAGGGATCGTTGTTCTAGGCAGCGGAGCGTGCGGCAGCGCTACACAATCTCCCGCGCCCGCAACGCCGCGATCTCCGCCGCATCAAACCCCAGCTCGCCCAGCACCGCATCCGTATCCGCCCCAAGCTCCGGCGCCATCCGGTCCAGCCTACCGCCGCCATGGGCGAGCTTGAAGCCGCTGCCGGCAAAGCGCAGGCGGCCGTATTGCGTATCCAGCTCCTGGATCGCGCCGCGCGCCTTCACTTGCGGATGGTCGATGACCTCCTCGACTTTCCAGATGCTGGCGCAGGGCGCGCCGGCGTCTTCCAAAATCGTCTCCCATTCACGCGCCGGCCTTTGCGCCAGCGCCTCTTCGATGATGGCGCGGAGCGCGCCCTCGTTCTCGTTGCGCGCGAACCAGTCGACAAAGCGCGGGTCAGTGAGCGTGTCCTCGCGGCCGAGCGCGTTCATCAGCGCGCGATACTGCTTCTCGTTGTTGACGGCGAGCAGGATGTGGCCGTCGCCGCATTTGAACAAATTCGCCGTGGCCCTGCGGCTGACCGCCTGGTTGCCCGAGAGCGTTTGGCGATGGCCGGCAACCGACCAGTCCGCGATCTGGCCGGAGAGAAACGCCAGCGTCGCCTCCAGCATGGAGACGTCGATGAGCTGGCCCTTGCCGGTGCGGTCGCGCTGGTACAGCGCGCTCGACACGCCGAACGCGGCCGTGGCGCCCGAGAGCACGTCGCACACCGCAAAGCCCGCGCGGGTCGGCCCAGTCTCGGGATGGCCCGTGATGGCCATGATGCCCGACAGCGCCTGCATCTTGCCGTCATAACCGGGCCGCAGGCGATCCGGGCCGGTCTGGCCGAAGCCGGAGACTGCGCAATAGATCAGCTTGGGATTGATCGCCGACAGCGCCTCATAGCCGATGCCGAGCTTGTCCATCACGCCTGGGCGAAAATTCTCCATGACGACGTCGACCTGGGCCACGAGCTTCTTCACGATCGCGATCGCCTCCGGCTTCTGCAGGTCGAGCGTCAGACTGCGCTTGTTGCCGTTGATGGCCTGGAACGCCGGCGCCAGCCCGCGCTCGGCCCATTCGCGGCTGAGCGGCGTGCGGCGCATGTCCTCGCCCTCGCGCCGTTCGACCTTGATGACGTCGGCGCCGAGCAGCGCGAGCTGGTAGCTCGCATACGGGCCGGCCAGCACTTGCGTGAAGTCCAGGATCTTCACGCCCTCGAACGGTCGCGTCACGCCGCTCTCCCTTGGTTTATTGTTGTTGGAGGACGTCAGGCGGCGCGGTTGCCGCGCGCGATCTCCTTTTGCTTGTCGAATTCGGCCCGGCGGCGGG
Source organism: Bradyrhizobium sp. WSM1743 (assembly GCF_000473065.1). GTDB lineage: Bacteria > Pseudomonadota > Alphaproteobacteria > Rhizobiales > Xanthobacteraceae > Bradyrhizobium. Next base: position 1,339 of record NZ_AXAZ01000041.1, on the reverse strand, counting down.
CGAGCTCTTCCGGCGAGAGCTGCGCGACGTTGTTGTAGTCGAGCTTCCAGGAGGCATCCTCGCTCCAGCGCAGCGGCGACTGCATCGTGGTCTGCGGGCTGCTGGCGGACTCCAGCAGCCGAAGCGCGAGCTCGAGCGTCTGGGCCTGCGAGGCGATGTCGTGCGGCTTGCCGGCGGAATTGCCGAGCGGGAAATCGCTGAACAGGAAGCGCGGCACGGCGGCGTGCTCGACGATGTCCTTGGCGCAGCCCATGATCACGGTCGCAATCCCGTTGCGCTCCAGATGCCGCGCCACCAGCGCCGTGGTCTGGTGGCAGACCGGGCAGTTCGGCACCAGCACCGCGACATCCACCTTGTCGGCCAGGCAGCGCGAAAGAATCTCCGGCGCGTCGGTATCGAGCGTGACGCGATGGCTGCGGTTGGTCGGCGCGCCGAAGAAGCGCTGGCTCACTTCGCCGATCCGTCCCGCGGCGCTGGCCTTCAAGAGCTGCGGCAGCGGAAACCAGCTTCCGCTGTCGGTGGCCGAAGTGTGCTTGCGGTCGTAGCCGATGTGCGAGATGCGCAGGTCGTGTGGCTTGGACGTGTCGCCGTCATAGACCTGGTAGAACTTCGCGCTGCCGTTATATGCCGCGCCCGGCCCCTGGTCGCCCTTGGCCGGATCGTAAGGCGCAGCCGTGGTGATGATGGTGACGCGCGATTGCGCCAGCGGCTTCTTCAGCGGCTGGAACGGCGCCTCGGTGTAATGCGCCCAGCGATACGGCGTGGTGTAGCCGATCGCCGCGTAATAGTCGCGCGTGCGCTGCATGTAGGGGACGGGAGAATCGTAGTCGGGCGCAAAGCCGAATTCGTCGTCGCGCGGAGCGGACATGGCGCGTCTCCTGGTTCTTGGTTGGGGCCAGATTAGAGATAGTTTTGGTGTTGCTCAACGGGGGGCGGGGCAGCGCAGGACAGAATTGCAGATGAGGACGGTGCGGCACGAACGGTGCCTCTTACCCTTCCCCTGGAGGGGGAGGGTCGGCTCACATTGAGCGCAGCGAAAATGTGAGACGGGGTGGGGTTGAGCTGCTGCCGGTTTGATGGACACCGAGATTAGGTGTTTCATGAAGCCGGAGGTGGGCGATGAAGAGACGGAAGTTCAGTCGCGAGTTCAAGATCGAGGCGGTCAAGCTGGTTAGGGAGCGTGGGGTGTCGGTGGCGCAGGCCGGGCGCGACCTGGATGTTCATGAGAACGTTCTGCGCAAATGGGTGAAAGAGTTCGGCTCCGATCCGGTGCAGGCCTTTCCCGGCCACGGGCAGATGAAGCCGGAGCAGCAGGAGATCGAGCGGTTGCGCCGTGAGG
>NZ_AXAZ01000040.1 GCF_000473065.1 Bradyrhizobium sp. WSM1743 | reverse complement strand
CCGTCGGTGCCGATCGCAAACGTGCCGTAGCTGCCGGCGGTGCCGGCCTGCGCCACGAAGGTCGCCGGGCTGTCGACATCGCTGATGGTCAGCGTGCCGGAGGTCGAGATGTCCGTCGCCGAGTTGGTCTCGGTCAGGTTGCGGGTGTCGGCCGACAGGATCGCGGCGTCGTTGGTGCCGGTTACCGTGATCGTCACCGGCTGGGTCACTGTCCCGCCATGACCATCGCTTATTTGCACGCTATAGATCAGCGTCACGCTCTCGCCCGCGGCGAGATAATCGAAGCCCTTGTCCTGGGCCGAGAAGCTCCAGGCCTGCGTGCCGGTCGCACCATTGATAGAGTCGGTCTGGGCCCCGAGGCTGAACCAGCTCAGCAATGTGCTGGTCGGGGGAAGCCCAGAGGTGGTCCCGCCGGTGGTAACTCCAGTGACGCTGCTGGTGTGGGTATCGGAGATATCCACATCGGCGAAACCAATGGAACCCGATGCGGTATGCGCCGCGCTCGAGCCGGTGGTGTTCGCAGTCTCGCTGAACGTGCCACTCGCGGTCGTCGAGCCGGCGACGATGATCGGCTGATCATTGGTACCGGTGACCGTGACGGTGACTGGCTGGCTCACGGTGCCGCCATGGCCATCGTCAATGGCGACGGTGTAGGTGACCGTGAGCGTCTGACCTAAAGCCAAGAAGTCGAAGGTCTCGTCCGCGGCGCTATAGGTCCATTTGACCGTTCCAGTGCCGCTGTTCGTGCTGTCGGTCGTCACAAGATTGAGGCTGCTCGCCGCCGCAAGTGCGGAAACTTGCGCTGATGTAAGCGAACCAGCCGACCAGGAGAAACTTGGACCGCTGTTTGAGACCGAGTGCGTATCGTGGAGATCAGCGTCGGCAAAGGTGATGGTTCCGGTCGCTGAATCCGGAGTCGTAGAGCCCGCCGTATTCGCCGCCTCGATGAACGAGCCATTTGCCGTGGTCGAGTTCACCACGATCGTGGGCGTATCGTTTAGACCGTTGAACTGCAGCGTCACCGTCGCCCAGCTGAGCGTGCCGTTGCCCAGCTGGATCGCGTAGGTGAAGGTATCGGTTAGCGTTTCCCCGACTGCGAGCGCCTGCAGCTGGGCGTTGATGTCGCCCTTGTCGTAGTGGACCGTGCCGTCCGATTCGATCCAGATCCTCGCCCCCAGCGCACTATGATCGCTCGTTCCAGCCGCACCAGCTGCGTCACTGCTGTACGCCACATCCTTGACCAGCAAATCCGCAGGTGCGTAGCTCTTGGTGGACGCGGAGGTGCTCGTTCCGTCGTCCAATGAGAACAGCGTCTTGGCCGCGCCGCCAAGATCATTTGCCAGCACGTTCAAGATCAAAATGTTGCTGGCGTCTTCGGTAAACGAATAAATATCGGTGTTGGCTTGCGGAGTAGTTCCGAACGAAACCGTGCTACCGCCGCCCGTCGTCTGTGTCGCCATCGCTAAATCCTCTGGGTGATATGCCGTCCGCGTTCACGGACCTGGAATTGCACAATTGCGCGGTGATGGTCGGCCGCTGCCTTGCCTACACCGTTGAAGAAAAATGCTGTGCTGCCGAGCAAGACTGTCGTCATGCTGAGGGCTGCGAAAACATGCAAAGAAGGCATGCGACGAGCTCAAGCTGGTCTGGAGCGAGCGTTGCTCCGAGCTCGCAACAGCAGGTCGCGGCCTGACAGGAACGAGAGACAGGCCTTGCGCGCCGGACCGTGCGCGACGGGATCGTTCGCGCACCGCACACCGAGCGCGATCGAAGGATCACATGCTGACAGAGAAGAACTCGAAATCGCCTGAAAATCGGCTCTAACCTGAGTCCGGCCGAAGATGGTCTCGGACTCCCACACAAAACGCGCGCGCCTCATTCTCATTCGCGGGCCCTCGTCTGCCAATGCAGAGCAGAGCGTGTCGCCGCCAAATCAATTCACGCAAACCGCGGGCGTTCGCTCGGACGAATGACATGTCCGCTCGTTAGCGCCGCTCTGGCCAACCTGCTGCCCAGTTACGCGAAAAGATTTAGAGCTGTATCCCCCTGCCCATTCGTGTGCGGTCCTCGTCCGCCCACGTTGACAATATTGATCTGCAGCATTCTTCGGCTCCCGAGCGCCGTGCGTGGTCAGGAGCGATCACGACGTTTGGCCCGGGATTAAATTAAAGCTAGATTAAAATAATGCGATGGTCCATTTAATTATTCATCTCCTGGATTTAATGATTAATGCATGAAAATCAGCAGCAAAGAGGCGCTTGCGTCGCTTCGGGCGGGAAGCACCCGGATTCATACGGGGCTTTATCTGATGTTGCGGTCGCTGCTCGGACGAGCGCCGGCACATGATCTTGCAAGATCGTGCAAGCCGACAACGTCGTGCTCGCCGGCGAGATGTGCTCGGTCCACGACATCAGCCGGCTTGCCTTTGCGCGGTCGGCTCTTGCCAAGCCTCCAGGCGCCGCCGACGAACAAGCCCAGCATTTGCGCCGGGCTGATCGCCCATCTGGTTCGGTGCTCAGCAACGGACGAATTGGAGCCGAGGCCCACGGGTCCAGCCGGCTCGGAGCCGGACATTGCGATGCTTGCCCAGGCGCTCGCGTGATCGCGGTGCCACTTCACAGGTCCGCGACACGGGCGCAGACGCGCTCGAACGCGCAACACCCCGGCAAGCAGCCGGATTCGAAACTGATGTGAAGCTCACATCGAAACCAGTCCGGTCAGCTCGTCGCCAGCAGCCCAAACGGTTGCTGTTAAAATGATAAACTCGATTATGATTGATAATGCTGATGACTCCAGCATAAGTTAAAAAAAGTATGCTTGGAAAAAAAGGGGAGGTTGGAATGGAAGCTGCCCGCCGTTTTCGCGCCATGGCGTTGCTTTGCCGGCAGACTGCCGCGCGCCAACCTGAGAGAAGCTGGAAACTGCTCGCTGAGGCAGAGTACTGGGAGCATCTCGCGGCTGCGGCTTTGGCTCAGTGAGCTTGGAGTGAGCGATTCTTCGTTGCTTCTCTTTTCATCGACCTCTTAGTTCAAGTCATGGTTCGAGGCGGTCATGTCCAGTCTGCGTCAGATTTACAGCTGTGCCGTTCTGAGTGAACGGCGCCAGGCGCTTGTGGCGGAGCTTAGAGAAGTGGAGAAAGCTTCGAGGTAGGCTCCGGCGTGTAGAAGCAAGAACCATCGGCAGGAGACGGTGTGCCAAACCCGGCAGCAGAGTGAGTGCCGTGAACTAACGCGGCGGCGAGACCGGCCGTCTCTTCAGAGCAGGGCGCTCGCACCGATTTCCGTTCGGCGTCGCACCTTGAAATACCGCAACGAGCCGGTCACCTTCCCAAAGCTCCACGTCGTGCTCGCCAGACATTTGCCCGGCTCGTTGCCTTGCCGCCTGCTCGTCGATGCAGTCGAGCTTTGCGGCGCAGATCACTCGGCGGCTGCTGTCCACCACGAACACTTTGTACCGCATGATGGTAGTCCCATCCCAAAAGGGGGACCGTCATCGTAATCGAATGTCCGTCCAAGTCAGGGAGAAACTCTGTGGCGGTGCGCGGAACCTTTGTACGTGTGGCAATTCAGCTATAGCCGCGTGAACGCATCGACTTCGCGGTGAGCGCGTCAGGTAAGCCGTGTAGCGCGCTTCAGTGGCGCAATCTCACTGCCTGCCGAATCGCGCGACTCGAGCTTAGGAGCGAGAAGCCCCCCAGTGTCATCAGCAGCACACCTAGCCAGGTTACCGTCCGGCTGCGCGCCTCGTCGGGCGCCTGATCTTCGCGTGCGCCCATCGGCGTAGCTGGATCGGCTCGCGCGGCAGCGGAAAGCTTCTCCACGTCAACTTGGGGCGCCGTGGAATGCTCGGGCGTGAGTCGGTCGATAGGAGGATCCGAGACGGGTGCCGCCGGCATCAGGATCGGCGTGCCCGCATCGACGACAGGAGCCGCATCAGTCACCTTGACTTCGCGTGCCGGCGGCCTCGGCGAAGCCTCCTCGGCCGGCGAAGCGCCGAGCAATTCCGCGCGCGCATCGATCACCGGGCTCCGGCTTTGCCGCGCGGCCGCGTTCTCGTCGGGACGCACGGCGCGGTTGGCCACACGGCCATGAACCGGCTTTCGCACCGGTGCAATCCCCTCGGCCAAGAACCAGCATTTGCGGTGACCGTCCCGCCGATACACCCAGCGCTGGCCTGGGCCCGGCGAATTGCCGGGCCGCGGCAAGCATTCCGGCTGCGCCGAAGGGGGTGCAGCGGGCTCGCGCGGAGCAACATTGAACAGGTCGGTGAATGGATTGGCGAACGCAGGTGTGGCCGCAGGACCTCCAGCCAGGAGCAAACTGGCGAAATAACATCGCAAATGACCGGACATCGAACACTCCCGGTGATGCGCCCCACCCGGCACGAGCCTTCGCGGCGACATGGGCTCCCATGCGACTTAAATCTGGCAGCGCAATGAATTAATTGTGGTCCTGGCAACCGAATTAATAAACTCGTCCGGCACGCCTGGGTTGCTGCACGCGCCGGACATCGCTCTCGCCCGCGGTCCGCGACGCAGCCACCCGTTTGATCGCCGCCGCTGCGATCACATTTGCGCTCCTGTCGGCGCTGGCAACTGGCGATGCGAACGCGCAACTGGCCGGCGGTAAGTTTCTGGATCTCGCGATCCCGCTGTGCGGGCCTCAGCGAGCCTTACCCCTCACAGCAAATTAAATGCTCCGCATGATATTACCGCCGTCAGGCCCCTCTCCCTGCAATCTCCCGCATTTAAATGTGGATTATACGGCTTGGACTTAACTGACGGCTTGTCTGCGCCGTCATTTCCCGATTTGTCTGCCTGCGTCTTCTCTCGGGAATTCGGATCAAGCCATGAATACCGCGCATTTCAATTCGCTCTCGCTTGACGAGCTCTGCATACTTCACCAACAGGTGGCCGCCAGCCTCATTCAGAGAATTTTGGCGCGGAAAGCACGGCTGGAGGAACGGCTCCACAAGATTGGACTGGCCGACGAGGCCACACGGTTTGATCGCAAGCGCCGCCCCTATCCGCCCGTGCGTCCCAAATATCGCAATCCGAAGAACCCGGCGGAGACATGGTCCGGTCGCGGTAGGCTGCCCCGGTGGCTGCGGCCGCAACTGCGAGGGGGGCGCAAGCTGGACGATTTCCTAATCGACCAGGCTTCGCTCCAAAAGCGGCAGACCAATTGAGTGCCGCGGTCGCGATCGCGCCGGGAAGAAGGCCAGCGCATCTGCTCATCTGTATCCGCTTGGCTTCTCCAGTGAGTGAAAGACCACCAGGGCCAGCTCCGCTGCATCGAACACGCCGATCCGGTGATCTGCAACTGAGGCATTGAGGGCGAACCTCGAGTAAGTGCGCGACAATAGACACTTCCGACGTTCGGACGCTCACGGCCGTTCCCTGTTCGGGCGCCGCCGACTCCCTGATGATCCTCAACACGAGGTCTCGATGATGCGCTCAATGCGGGACGGGACGCAACCATGGCGCCACTGCCGCGGATCACAGGACGCATCCGCACCGAGCCGATCGGGCATAGGCCGAAAGGCGCGGGTCGGCCCTGGAATGCGCCTCGCAGAAGCGGTCTATGATTTGGGTGACTTTCTCGCTGTAGTCTCGGTGCCAGTGTCCAAGTCCGTGTAGAGCGCTTTCCTGACAGGCGATCGATTTAAGCTGAAGGATGCGGTCCATGGTTTGCAGCGCGCAATCGTGGAGCGTTGGCAGGTCGGGGTCGTCAGGAAGAGCCAAGCTCGGAAACGCATCCCACCACATATAGCAAACACTGTTTAGTGCTTTGCTAGCGGCTTCGCTCAGGTGGGACAGGCTAGGGTCGCAACGAGGCTCAAACAATTTCGCAAACAGAGCCGCGACAGAAGTGATGCAGCGAACCCGGTCTTCGACCGGAACATCAGTTGAACAAAGCCACCCGCTATCGCCGCCGGCATTGGTATTCACAAGGTAGGTTAGGCCCTGCGCGATTTGGCTGTCAGCAAATCCCCGTAACGCTGGCTCCGGGTCTTCAAACAGTCGTGTGAGATAAGACACGGCTTCTACCGCCGGCGGATCCCACCAATCATGCTCGGGATCGAAGTACCAAGGTGCTTGCTGAAAGCGAACCTCGCGTCCAAATGCGTGCTCCAGCCAATCATCAAAGCTGAGGTTTTGAAGGCGCATCGCAAGTGCCGCGGCCCATACAAAGCAAGTGGATCGGCCAAACGACATCGCGGCCGCGATAAGCCCCATCGCTCATGAAGGTCGCTGGCCGATGCGGTTTCGCCTTAAAACTAGCCAATGGTAGGCTGGATGCGGGATGAAGCCAAGCCGCGAAACTTTCCGATAGCGACGGCGTCCAGCCTGGTAGGTCCGGTCCCGCCGCTGGCATGCTAAGCCCTTCAAGTCCCAGCGGGGGGCGAGTTTTCCTTGTTATCGCCGTCGGCCACGCTTGTTCGGGCCGCTCCTCCCAAAACACGAAGAGCGAGTCAAACAAAAACCGCCGCGACCGTTTGCTCGGCGCGGCGGTTGATGATCGAGGACGTTGGGTTGCGGTTAGCCAGTCGCTCCGGCGCCTTACCGGACGTACCAATATCCCCACCAGCGCTGGGACACCGGCCGTGCCTGGGCCTTCATGGCTGCGACTTCCTCGACCGGGCGCAGCTGGGGGCCATAGATCGCGGGCGGATAAACATCATCCCACAGCACAAGTCCGCCTTGGACGGCGGCCGCCCGATGATGTGCCGGGGCAACGGCGAGCTCGGCGGCCGGCGCCATGGATGCCGTCAAAGCGAGGCCGAGAGCAGACAGGGCAATGGATGGAATAAGGGCGCGGAAGTTCATTGGATTGAATCCCTCTAAGAATGTGATGCGAAATAATGCGACGGGTCCCGGATGGTTGCAAGGGCACCTGCTGACCTGTTGACGCGAAATTCCGTCGCGGAGGTGCTCGGTCTCGCCGACGCGCGCGTGCTCGCCCGCGATGGGCCCTCTACGTATCAGGCTGCGAGCACGTCTCTCTTATATAAAGCGGTCGTATCGAGCGATCGCCATATAGAGTGTTCGGTGATCACCGCCGGCCGAGACGAGATGCGGCGGAGGTCGGCAGATCTGGCATGCGCGCTGCATGCGCGGAAGGGATCAACCTTGAACAATCTTTCGGCGTCGAGGAGTCCTTGAGAACCATGATGTCGACACACTGCTCGCTCTTGATAGGAGGCGTACGATCCAGGACGACTCCCATGACTTCTGCGTTTGTCTCCGCTTCCATTTTTGGTGCTGGCCTCATTCTGGGATACGCGCTGCGCGCCTGGCGCGTCCAGCGAAGAACCGTGAACTCATCCTGCGGCCTCTCACGCCGGACGTCTCAGTCCGCTCCCACCTCGACGTTCGGCCACGCCCGACGAGCCTTCTAGGCATCGTCCCACTCGTTGGCGGCATCCAGCTTCACACTGAAACGATGGGACATGATGAAATGAGTGAGCCCAAGAAGGATGCGCCGCGACGCTATATCGTGGACGGCGCCGGACAGCGCGTGCTCGTTGGTCTGACGATCTCGGAAACGATCGAGTTCGAAGCGCTGGACAGGCCAGACACTCGCCCGGGCGCCGACCTGCTTGGGGAGGCGGCTGGTCTCCGTCAGGCCAAGCATGGCGAACGATGGGTGGAGCTCTACGTCAAGCACGAGCGAGCCTGGAGCGACTGGATGGCCGAGACGCGTGCGCGACTGGAGAAGCCGCCTTTGCTCAACTAGAGCATGATGGCACCAAATCCACTCCATCGTTGTTGCGAAGCCATTTCACCCGTCGGTTGCAGGTGGGGTCGCCATATCACACCGCGAGCATGCGGCTTCCCTGGATGCTCATCAGGGTGAGGTTGCCGGTCGCATAGGCGCCGGTGTCGATGTTGACGCGGTTGGCCATGAACTCCGCGCTGCGGACCGGCGTATGACCATGGACAATATACTTGCCGAAATGCTCCTCGCTCCGCAGGAATTCCTCGCGAATCCAGAGCAGATCGCGCTCCGTCTGCTCGGCCAATGGAACGCCGGGGCGAACGCCGGCGTGGACGAAGAAGAAGTCTCCGCAACTGAAGCTCAGCCGCAGATTGTCGAGGAATTCCAAATGCTCGGTCGGCATGGCGCGAATCAAATCGCGCAGGATCGATGCGGGCTCGTCGCGCTTGAGATCCGGCGGGGCAAGCCCGTAGGACATCAATGTCTGGGTCCCGCCGAAGGCAATCCAGTCCTCGAACAGTGAAGGGTCTTCGAACACCCTCACCAGAAAGGCCTCGTGGTTGCCCTTGAGGAAAACCGCATTTCCCCGGCGGCTCCGCTCGACCAGGATGTCGAGGGTGGCGCGCGTATCCGGGCCGCGATCGATGTAATCGCCCATGAAGACTTCGACAGCATAGCGCGGCCGGCTGCGGGCAACGTCGGCGTCGATCACCCGCAGCATGGGCTCGAGCAAATGCGCGCAGCCATGAATGTCCGAGATCGCGTAGATGCGGACTCCGTCGGGCAATCGCGGTTTGGGAACGAAAGGGTGTGGTCGCGCGAGAGATTTCATGGCGCTCAATCGATCGGGTGGTCGAAAAAATGTCCCCAAGTCGCCGGCACCGGAGAGCGTCCATCCAACACGAACAACGTGAATTCGGTGGGGCCGCGAGGTTGTTCTCCGACCGGATCACGCCAAAAGAAGGGCGCGGCATTTTTTGCCGACCTTGTTTCGTGGCGGACTGCAGGAACAAGATCGGTCCGCAGGAATTGCATCGCTGCCCCGAAGCGTGCGGCAAAGCTGCATGACTCGTGGAATCCTTTGCACGCACCCACAGATAGAAATCCGGAGAAATTCTCGCAGCCGACTCGAAGTGCTTTCGGCGGGAGCAACGCAGCGCCTCAAAGTTGAGCGATGAGACGCATCGGCTGCGGAACTTGATTCAAAATAGGGCAGTCCGTTCGCTCATATGTCAGCACTGTGACGACGTTTTCAGCGCGTCGAATTTCGCCGCGTATTTCAACACGACGCATCGTCCGTGCGCCGCAAAAGTTTTGCATGCAGCGCCACAATGTCGCTGCGATCACTCAACACTTTCCGCGCGGGGAATTGACGAGTCTTCAGCATCACGATGAGCGTCAGGCACTCTCTCGATAAGCAGAGGTTCGAATGGCTGTTGCAACTTATGGTTCTGAAAACGCCCATGCGCTGTCATCCGCGCGCGGCAGCGCTCTTCAGAGGCCCTTTCAGATCGTCGTCATCGCTGCTGACTTTCTGTTGATCCTGCTGAGTTATGCGGCGGGCGCTTCGCTGTATGGCGTGGCCGTCGCTTCGCCTCCCGACGGCGCATCGGTGGGAGCCGGGTTGTTTGTCGGCGTGGTGTTCGTCGGGATCGCCTATTTCCGCGACGTCTATTCCACGCACCGCCTGCTCAATCTCGTATGGCAGCTCCGAATGGCGGTGTTCATTTGGCTGACGTCGCTCACGATCCTTGCCGTTGCGGCCTTCCTGCTGAAATCGACCGACAATCTCTCGCGCGGTACCGTCATCGTCTTCGCCGTGATCGGGGGGCTTGGCTTGATCAGTCTCCGCTTCGGCTGGCAGGCCGTGTTCGGCACGAGCTTTGCGCGAAGCCGACTGGTCGATCGCAAGGTGATCCTGCTCAGCCTGAAGCCGCTCGACTTCACCTCGAGCCGCTTCAAGGATCTGCGGCGGAATGGCTTCGACGTCATGCGCCATTTCGTGCTCGGAGACGACCGGGATGATGGCCAATGGGAGCGACAGATTCGCGACGTCATCCGTCAATCGCGCTCGGCTGATGTCGATGAATATCTGCTTGCGATCGACTGGAATGAATTGCCGATGCTGCGCAAGCTGGGGCCATATTTGCGCGCCGTCCCGCAGCCCATTCGCCTGCTGCCGGACGACCCGGTTGCGGACCTCGTGACCCGTCCCTTTTTGCCCGTCAGCGGGACGGTCGCTGTTGAAATCCAGCGACCGCCGCTCACTATTCTTGAACGGCTGCAAAAGCGCTGTCTCGACGTCGGCGCCGCCCTGTTCGCGCTCGTGCTGCTGACGCCGCTGCTGCTGACCGTCGCCGTTCTGATCAAGCTGGATTCACCGGGAACGGTCATATTCCGGCAGTCGCGCCGTGGCTTCAACGGCAAGCCGTTCGAGATCTGGAAGTTTCGCACGATGACCGTCTCCGAGAATGGCGAGACAGTGACGCAGGCGACCAAGAGGGATGCTCGGGTCACCAAGATCGGGCGCTTCCTGCGCATGACCAGCATTGACGAGCTGCCGCAGCTCTGGAATGTGCTGCGTGGGGACATGTCACTGGTTGGACCGCGCCCGCACGCGCTCGCCCATGACAACTACTACGACGAGCTCATCAGCAAGTACGTCTACCGCCATCACATGAAGCCGGGCTTGACGGGCTGGGCCCAGGTGAACGGGTTCAGGGGAGAAACGCCGACGATCGATCTGATGGAGAAGCGGGTCGAGTACGACGTCTGGTACGTCAGCAACTGGAGCATCTGGCTCGACCTGAAGATCATGGCCCGCACAGCGTCCGCAGTGATGTTCCAGGAAGCCTATTAGTCGCTCAATTTCTCAATTGCCTGGAACCTTCGACCCGAGGGCTTCTTCAGGTTCGATTGCGCGGCGGCTTGCCGAAGAGCCGCATGATCGCATCGCGCAAGGCAAGCAGCGGCGGCACGAGCACGAAGAAGGCCCCCATTGCAACGGAGACGATGACGTGGCGGATCGAGAAAGGCTCGTCCTGCTCGATCTCGCGCCGGCTTGGCTCGATGGGCGCCGGTGAGAGCGTCGTCGCCATAGGCTGCCGAACCGGCTTGCGCGGGGGAACCACGATCAACACGAATAGAATGTTGAGCAGAACCCAAATAGTCAAAATTGTAAGGACGATCAGCATCCGAGCTCACCGGAAAAGAGCTGCGAGTATGAGCCGAGATTAGCCTCAGGGAACCTAGAAGGAAAGATGCCTAAAGTTTCGGCATTTTGAGGCATCAAGCCCGGATTGTGTCGTCTTGACGACAGATGGTTGCCAATGGCGCACCGTCTGCGTCAATCCTTGCTTCTGGCTAGAGCAATAGCTGCAAGTTGTGGATTCCGGACGAATACGGACGTCCGAGCAGCCCGGATATGCCTGCACAATCTCCGACCGTCCGACGGGCTCGAGCTGTCTGGTGCGCGAAGCCGCGCTCGATCGCTTTCAAGCGACAATTCCGCAAAGCATGAAACAAGGCCCGCAGCCAAATGGCAGCGGGCCCGAGATCCTTCCAGTTCGGCTGGGCGCGTCGCCGCGCCTCCGCCTAGGCGTGCTCGACGTAATAGCTGTTGTGGTGCTTGCCCTTGTAGGCCTCGATGCGCTTGAGCATCTTCGGGTTGGCGCGGTTGAGCACGGCGCCGAGCAGCTTTTTCTGGAGGACCTCCGACCCGGAAACCGACTCCTGAAGAGCGCTTCGTGTCGTCTGTCCCCATTCGATGACGTAGACCATGGCATCGATCAGGAGGCTGACGGCCTTGGAGTCCGCCACCGGCATCACCGGGGCAAGATCGATCACGATATACTCATAGTGCTCTCTCAGCACCTTGAGCAGCTCGGCCATCGCCTTCGATCCAATGACGTCGGCCGAATTCACCATGCGGGAAGCCACGACGGAGGGAAGGAAATCCAGTCCCGTCTCCTTGCTGCGCTGCACGTGGTAGCCGAGGCTCGCGGGGTCGTTGAGCGCCTCCACAAGTCCGCTCTTGGCGTTGGGCGCGAGCTCTCGCGTCAGCGAGCGCGTGTGCAGGTCGCCGTCGATCAGCACCGTGCGATGCCCGGTGAGGGCGATCAACTGTGCGAAATTCGCGGCGACGGTCGTTTTTCCTTCCTTGGGCAGGGAAGAGACGATGCCGATCACCTTGATCTCGCGGTTCAGGCGCGCAACATCGATCGACACCTTGATGTTGCGCAACGTCTCGGCAAACCGCGAGAATGGATGATCGACGACGTAGCGAGACAGGTCGGATGGGCCGGTCTTCGTGGACGGACGAATATCGGGCAGGACGCCGAGGCACTTCACGCCGAGCTCATCCTCGACCTCGCCGGGGGTCCTGAGCACGTCGCTCAGCAGTTCACGCGCAAATGCGACACCGAAGCCGAGACAGAGGCCGCCCACCAGGCCGCCCACCAGCGCCAGGACCGTGCGCGGTGAGCTCTTGCGATCCGGATTCGTGGCGGTGCTGATGAGACGCGCCTCGCTGAGCGGGAAGCTCTGGTTTTGCGTCGCGCTTTGCAGCTTCTCGAGGAAGTTGTTGTAGAGATTGCGATAGGTGTCGGCGGCGCTTTCGAGATCGCGCAGCTTGACCTCGGCCTGGCCGGTGTGACCGGCCTGGGCAACGAGCTCCTTCACGTTCTTCTCGAGCGACGCCTCGCGGCTCTTTGCGATCTCATAATCGCTGCGATAGGCGTCCCCGATCCGATGCAGCTCATCGGCGATGTTCTTGCGCAGCTCGTCCATCTTGTTGGCCAGATTGACCGCTGCAAGGTGAGTCTTGCCATAGCGCCTGGACCAGTCGGCATATTGGGCCTGGAGGTCGAGATATTGGGCGCGCAGGCGGGTGATGACCGAGTTGTTGAGAGCGTCCGTCACCGTCGGTTGCGCGAGATCCTGGTCGGAGATCGCTTCGATCCGGTCGAGCCGGGCCTTGGCTTCGGCCGTCGCAGCGCGCGCCTGCACCAGCTGCGTATTCAGGTCCGACAATTGCTGCTCGGACATCAGGCCGCGGCTGGTTCCGACGATGTTGTGCTCGGCCTTGAAGGTCTGCACGGCGCGGTCGCTGGCCGATGCCTGCTCGCTCAGCTCGAGGCTGCGCTGCTGAAGCCATTCGGTTGCCCGCTTGGTGGACTGGTATTTGGCTTCCAGAGCGCCGACAAGATAGGCATTGGCGATCGCGTTGGCGATCTTGGCGGCCTTGTCGGGGGTTCGTGCGCGATAGTTCAGCGACAAGACATAGGTCGTCAGCACGCGCTCCGTTCGCAAGTTCTTCTGAACCTGCTCGACCACGGCATGTTCGATTCGCTCCTGGGACGCCGGCTCGCCGGAGCCAAACAGCGAACTCACCTTGCCGATGATGAGGGAGAGGAGGCCTGGATTGGAGCCGTTGAACTCCGGATCCTCCGTGAGCTTCAGGCGACGGACGACGGACAAAATCAGGTCGTCCGAGTTGATGATTTCGACCTGGCTGTCGACATAGCCGGTGTCGATCAGGGCGCTGCTGGTGTTGCTGTCCTTGTCCAGCACCTGCGCCTGACGCGTGTCCATCATGATGCGGGCATTCGCCGTGTACATGGGTTGCGCCGTGATCAGGTAGACGAGCACCAGCGCCAATGAAGCGCCGGCGCATGCCGCAATGATCGGCCATTGGCGGCGTAGCACGTCGGCCACGCGCTCGAAGCTGAGCACTGCGCCGCCGAATTCGATGCCGAATCGGTGTCCCGACTGGAAATGTTCTCTAGGCTGGTACATTTGCTAATTCGCTGCCTTTGACGATCACTGATCAATTCGGAAGGGGGACAGGCTTGAACGGGTTGGCCAGCTTGGTCTTCCATTCGCCGTCGAGCAGGGCTCCGCCTCGCGGCGGCTGCGCAAGGCCCTTGCCTTGCGATTGGGCCTGCTGGGCGCCGGAGTCGTCCTCGCCCGCTGCGGAATAGCCTGCTTGCACGTTGAGATCGCCGATCCGTTGCGCGAAATCCCTGATCTTGCGCGCCGCGTCAGGCTTCGTCGACGTGCACCGCCCTTCGGCAATCCGCAGCGCGGCGCCGATGGCCGACCGATCGCTCGAAGTCGATGCGGAGATGAGCGTCTGCACGGAGGGCAACACCGATGGATTGGTCGCGATGAGAGTCGCGAGCCGATATCTCAGCTTCTCTTTGTCATTACGCAGTCGCTCCAGAAGCGAGGAGGGCGACTTGACGAAGGTGTCGAGTTCGAGCTGCGAGGCGCGGTCCGAGAATTCGACGCACTGGGCGCGGCAAGCATCGGCGCTCGAAACGATCAGCGCAGAACCTATCAAGACAGTCGATAGCCATCGCGGCTGTGCATGACGACGTGTTAGTCCGCGGCCCATCCGTGTTCCTTGCTTCTGTTGCAATAGGAGAACACACGAAACTTGGCAGGTAACTGTGTCATCTTTTTGTGCGGCGCAAAAGCTGGCGCAGATCGTCGACAACGATAACGTTGCCCGGTTTTTTTCTTCGGTTGTAAAAGCACGACTTACAATGCCTGCGAGATTGGCATGTCGCGCTCATGAATGTTGCAACTTGAAAACATATCAGGCACTCGCAGGCCTGCAGTTCGCAAAACCGACACAAGTCACGGCGCGCTTGTATTGTTCCCTCCGACAAAAAGATTTTTCGCTGCGACATCCATACGCAGATAGACCAATGTCTTAGGAATGGTCTCTATCGCAACAGCGCCGAATTTCGCGCACACTTTCCACGCAAATACTCGCAATCATCACAGCTGATGAAATTTGCGCCCGAAGCACGCGGCGCCTCAAACAAAAAGTGGCGTGAAGTTGGCGCTCGCATGTCCGAATGATCTGCGAGCATTGAAAGTATCGTCGGTCGTCATGCATCGCGTGCGAGTCCGTGTGTCGCAGAGATTGAACATGCGCGAGACCTGATACACACTGCTGCGGTGCAATAGCTATGGAATGTTGATGTGACGGAGTTGGTTCATCGTGAGAAGGCGCATGTCCTGCCGCTCGACAGCATTCGAGGGATCGCCGCGACTTCGGTGGTGATTCACCACCTTCTGCTGATGCCGACTTTCCTCGCGGCGTTCCCGCACAATGCGTGGATCAACTGCTCGTTTTTCAGAAGCGCTTGGCTGCTGGTCGATTTGTTCTTTGTTCTCAGCGGGATCGTCATGTCGCTCAGCTACGTCGAGAGCGACTTCGGGCGCTTCTCGCTGCGCGAGTTCATGGTGCGGCGCCTGGCGAGGGTCTATCCGCTGCACATCGTCATGCTGATGGCCAATCTGTTGTTCCGTCTGCTGCGCATCAGCCTGGTCATGGCGGGCGTCGTGGTCGCCGCGCCGGCAGCCTTCGAGGTGAACAACGCCTATTCTTTCGTGCTCAACATCCTGCTGCTGCACTCGATGGGGTTCATCGACTATCTCAGCTGGAATGCGCCGAGCTGGAGCATCAGCGTCGAGTTCTACACGTATCTGGTGTTCGGCCTGATCGTCCTGTTTGCCCAGCGGATGCGTTCCCTGTTGTGGTTCTACGTTCTCTGCGGGCTGCTTGCGGTGGGGAGCCTCGTCTTCATCATTTTCGTGCTCGACAAGAGAAGTCTCGGGCTTCAGACCGATTTCGGCATCCTGCGCTGTTTCGTGAGCTTCTTTCTGGGTGTGCTGACGGTGCGGATCGTCGATTGCCTGCCGGCCAGGCCGGGCCCTGCCGTCCAGGGCGTGGTGCAGTTTGTCGCCATGATCGCCAGCATCGCCCTCGTGTCCGTGGCGGAGACCAATCCCGCGGCAACCTTCCTCGCGCCGGTGACGTTCGCGATCTTCCTCGGCAGCTTGCTCGCCTTTCCGGATGCGATGCTGGTGCCGCGGATGCTG
This sequence comes from Bradyrhizobium sp. WSM1743, assembly GCF_000473065.1. Taxonomy (GTDB): domain Bacteria; phylum Pseudomonadota; class Alphaproteobacteria; order Rhizobiales; family Xanthobacteraceae; genus Bradyrhizobium. The sequence continues at coordinate 58,770 of NZ_AXAZ01000040.1, read as the reverse complement.
GTGGCGGGGCCATTGGTCTGGCTCGGGCGCCGCTCCTACTCGATCTACATGGTGCATGCGCTCGTGGTGCTGCTGGCCGAGTATTTCGTGCGCGCGCTCGGGGCCGGGCGGATCGCCGCTCTCGATTCGGTCTGGGCGGGCCTGCCGGCCACGCTGAATCTCGTCGTCTCGCTGGCCGCCGTGCTGGCGGTGTCGCACTTCACCTATCTCTACGTCGAGATCCCTGGCGGCAGGCTGATGCGGAACGCTCTTGGCAGCCGGTCCGATTTCTCGGCTTCTCCGGCGCCATCGGCGCGGCCGACGAACTGAGCCGGATATGACCATCCTCACGCTGAACCGGCCGCAAATCACGCTGATCAGTCTCAACATCGAGGCGATCGCGCTCGGCGCCTATCTGGTCCGCGACGCCTTCGGCGGCGTGATCCGCTATTACACCAGCACCTATCACATCAACGCGCTCTGGTACGTGCCCGACGCCATTGCGATTCTGTGCCTTGTCCAGTTCTTCGTCCATTGCATCCTGCGCAATCGCAGCACCCTGGCCCTGCTGGTGTTCGTGCAGATCATGCTGTCGCTTGTGCTCGGCTACTTCATGCTGGGCACGGTCAACGCAGCGGTCTCATCGTTCAAGATGATGCTGCCGGTGTTCGTCGGATTCTGCTTCTGCGATTCGAGCCTGGGCTCATACCGAAAGCTTCTGTCGGTCATCGCCGTGACCTTCTACCTGTCCATGATCGGCGTTTTCCTGACGAAATTCTACCTGATGCCTTGGGTGGGGTACAAATACGAGTCCTTCGGCGCCGTACGCGAAGCCGGCCGGTTGTGGTGGGCCTATGGCGGCGACGACCAGCGCCTCATGGGCTTTGCGGCCGACAATACCATGGCCGCGTTCTTCATCCTCGTATCGTTCGCGATCACCTCCATTCGCATGAGCACGACATGGTGCCTCCTGTTCGGTTCCGTCGCGATCTATGCCATCAAACTGACCACGAGCAAGACGACCATGATCGTCCTCGTGCTCTATTTGCTGTTGCTGGTGTTCGTGCGGATGCTGCCGGAGAAATCGCGCTTCCCCGCGATCCGGTCGATCGCGCAGTGGTCCTTCGCATCGATCTTCGTACCGTTCTTCATGATCGTGGTCGCCTCGGGCACCGCCGCCGTGCCGCACTCGACCCTCTTCAGCATCGTCGATCGCATCAACAACAGCTGGCAGAAACCGTTCATCTACCTGAGCCAGCTTATGCCGATCGGTCTGGTGACTGGCTGCGGTGCGGGTTGTTTCAACTATCCGCAGCAGCTGTTCTCGCCGCTTGCGGCTTTTTGGGTGCCCGTCGACAATTTCTACATCGGGACCTATCTGATGTTCGGTCTCCCCTTCGTCGCGTTCATGGTGATGGTGTTCCGGGCGACATTCGGAGCAACCGACGTGTACAAGCTGACGCTGCTCTTCGTTGTCAACCTGTTCACGATCACGGTGCTGAACTACGGCCCGGCATCCGGCCTGCTGATCATCGCATTGAGCTTCAGCGAGGTGTTCTCTCGGCGTGCGACCTCCTCACGGGGGACTGACGTCGTGCCAATCGTCATGCGGCCACCGATGCGACCATTGGAAGAGTTCCGCCCGGATCTACCGGCGGCGAGCGGGGGCAGGTGAGAACGAACGATGCATAGACGGCTCGCATTCATCGATACGTTGCGCGGCATTGCCGTGTTGTCGGTCCTGGTTCAGCATGTATTCGAGGTGATCGTCGAAAAGCACCCGACGGGCGCCTATTATTGGCCCATACATGACGTGTTCGGCTACTACATGAACTTTGGCCGGTTCGGCGTCGTGTTGTTCTTCTTCGTGAGCGGCTTCGTCATTCCATTCAGCTTCCCGGACAGCACCACGCCCGTGCGGGATTTTACGATCAGCCGCTTCTTCCGGCTCTATCCAGCCTACTGGACGTCGCTCCTGGTCGGGCTCGTGACGATGCAACTGCTGGAGTCGAAGATCTATCCGCTGGTGCAGGTCGCCGCGAACGTGACGATGTTGCAGACTTTCGTGAACGTCCCGAACCTCTGGGTGTTCTACTGGACGCTGGCGATCGAGCTGCTGTTCTACGTCGGATGCACGATTCTCTTTGCGATGGGGCTGCTGAACCAGCGTTTCACAGCAGTGACGATTGTCGTTGCGGCCGCGCTGGTCGGGACCACCGCTGCGCTCCTGGTCGAGAACAGGACAGTCTCCTCGGTGATGGAGGTCGGGTTGAACCTGTCGGCCATGTTCCTGGGCAAGATCATCCGCGACACCGTCATCGGCGGCAAGCTGCGATGGACCCATGTGGCCGTCTGCACGCTTTTGTATGCGATCTTCGCCGTCACGCTGTCCGACCGGCGTTTCGGAGGCGTGTACCACGAGAATTTCTTCTATAGCTATTCGATCGGATCGGCCTATGTCGGCGCGGCGCTGGTCTTCATCGCCTTTGCCGTGTTCGGAGAGCGAATGGCGTGGCGCCCGATGGCGTTCGTCGGCGTGATCAGCTATTCGGTCTACCTGATGTCGCCGTTCGTGATCGTCGCGATCCATCGCCTCTTTTGGTTCGGCGACGGGCCGCTGGGATGGTCGATCTTCATGGTCGTGATCCTGGCGTTGTCGATCCTGGTCAGCTGGATGACCTACGCCTTCGTCGAGAAGCCCTGCATTTCCTTCGGGCAAAGGTTCCGCTCGGCGCGAAGAAAGCCGGTCGTTCTCGAGCCCGCCCTCAGCACGCAGGGTGCCGCAGAGTGATCAAGACACCGCACCAGCCGGGCGCCGCCTTTGATGGATCGTTCGTTCCTTCGGTCCAGGGCCTTCGCGGCATCGCGGCGCTGAGCGTGCTGATGGACCATTTCTACGACATGCCGAAGGGAGGCATGTACGACATTCCAGATCCCGGCTTCCTGCCGCCGCTCTGGTCCTGGCTGCAATCGGTGATCAATGTCGGCGGGCACGGCGTCGAGCTGTTCTTCATGATCAGCGGCTTTCTGATCCCGGCGAGCCTGGTGCGGCACGGTTCGTTGTCGCGGTTCTTCTTCGACCGCGTCCTGCGCATCATGCCGGTATTCGTCGTCCTGCACCTTGCGTTGTTCGCGGTCGGTCCGATCGTGGCCTACAAGTTCTTCCGCGGGGTCGATCTGACCAGCTATCTCGCAATCTTTGCGGCCAATCTGTTCTTCGTGCAGGACGCGCTCGGCCTGCCCATTGCCCAGCAGAATGCCTGGACATTGACCTATGAGTGGGCGTTCTACATCTGGTTTGCGCTGACATTCTCGATGTGGCGCACCGGGGGCAGATTGCTGGCCGCGCCCTTGATCCTGCTGGGCATCGCCTGCCTGATGCATTGGCCGATCACGGCATTCTTCTGCATCGGCATGCTGTTCAGCGCGATCGGATTTCGCATCTCCATTCCCGGACCCGTCGGGCTGCTCGCGGGCCTCGCCTGCGCGGCCGCGCTGTATGCGAGCCTGGTGCTGTTTCACCCGTTCGTGGGGCTCATCCCCGGATTTCTGCTGTTCGGCATGGTGCTTGCCCCGGAATCAGGCTTCGGGAGGGCTCTGAGTACGCCGGCGCTGCAATATGTCGGCAAGATCAGCTACAGCCTCTATCTCGTGCATCCCTTCGTGCTGTTCCCCTTGCAGGTGGTCGGCCTGAAGCTGGTCGCCGTCGGCGTCGACCGCTGGCTGCTGTGGGCCGCCTTCATCGGGCTCGGGCTGGTGATGTCGTTGGTGGCAAGCGCGATCAGCTATGAATTGATCGAGGTCAGGCTGAGACGATTGCTGGACGGTGCAATCCGCAGCCTGTTCTTTCGACCGCAGATCGAGCAATCGGTTTGAGAGGCCGCCTGTCGCGGTCAGCTCACGGTGCGACCGGCGAGCCTGTGATAGGACCCGAGTAGCTGCTCGGCAATGCGGTCCCAGTTCAGGAGGCCGGCTGCAGTCTGCCGTGCGCCTTCGGTCAATGTCGCGGCCAAAGACCTCGAGGTCAGCACGCGCTCCAGCGCGTCGGCCAATGCCGTGGCGTCGCCGGGAGGGACCAGCAGCCCGTTGACGCCGTCGGTCACGACGTCGGGAATGCCGCCGGTGGCGCTGGCGACGACGGGCCGCGAATTGCCATAGGCGGATGCAAGCACGCCGCTCTGTGTTGCATCCTTATAGGGCAGGGCAACCACGGTGGCGGATTGAAACAGTCGTCCGGTGTCGGCAGGCGAAATGTAGGCGTTGATGGTCTTGACCGTTGGCATCGCCTCCATCCGCGCGCCGAGCCGTGTCATCTCGGGGCCGCGGCCGGCGACGATCGCTTCATGCTCCACACCGCGCCGGGCCAATATGTCGATTGCATCGATGAAGACGTCGAGGCCCTTGTAAGCCCACATCCGTCCAAAAAACAGGATCCGTGTGGATTCGGGCGCGGTAGCGGCACGTCCGGCTGGTGGAACCATGAGCACGCCGTGCATGCTGGAGATCGTTTCGCCCTTGAAGTCAGGCGAGGCGCTGCGAAAATCGGCAATACAGCTCTCGCCATGCGTGGTGACGACCGACGCGGCTGCGCGCATGCGCCCGCGCCAGGCATCTTCACGTGGCGAGGTGCCGGAGCCGCCTTCCGAATGCGGAATCGCATCGTGAACCGTCAGCACCAGCGGAATGCCCAGCGGACGGAACAGCTGGATCAGCTTGGACGTGTAAATCTCTGGAACCTCGTGACAGTGAATCACGTCCGGACGAAACGATATTATGTCCAGGAACGATGCGGGGATACCGATCGCGCCGCCGCGGCGCAGGCTCAGGTCGCGGATCCGTGTCTCGAACGGCGCCGCCACCGCGATATCGGCCAGTTCCCATTGCTGGTTCGCATCCTTGCGGTTGAGCACGAGGCGGACGTCGCAATGATGCGCCAATCCCGATGCGAGCCGGTAGGAGTATTCCGCAAAATGCGGTGCGTAGATGGCCACACGCAAGCGCCTGGAGCTACGGAGAGAACGCTGAGCGGGCGAATTCATCAAGGCATCCATTTTGCATCACTTCGCAAAGGTTGATGGGAGTGTAGTCCACGATTTGAACTCACTTCCACTCTAAATCGGAATCGTGACGGCACTCATCTGATTGCCATCACTCCGTCGTAATGTAGCGAGCATTCAGTGCTCCGCCGTGATCGGAGATGGTCGCGGCAGCGTCGTGCACGTCGTTTAGTCTGCGATTGTGGTTGGATCTGTCGGAATTGGGTCGATTTGTTGATGAACGCCACGCAAGGCAAACAACATCAGGTCGTGGTCGCCTTGTTCTGGTCGCTTGCACAGAATTGGGGCGGCCGGGCGCTGTCGTTCGTCCTGTTTCTGGTTCTGGCCCGGCTGCTGAATCCCGCGGATTTCGGTCTTGCAGCGCTGGTCGCCTTCATTCTGTTGCTCTTGAGCTCGATCGCGGAGTTCGGCTTCGGTGATGCGTTGATCCAGCGGCGGACGCTGGAGCCTGCCGATATCACGCTGCCCTTCTTCTGCTCCTTTGCAGCTTCGACGGTTCTGGCGGTCCTGATTGCTCTCCTGGCGACGGACATCGAGCATTGGCTTGACGTTAAAGGGCTCGCACCGCTGCTGACGGCCGCGAGCCTCTCGCTCCCGATCGGCACCGCGACCCTGTTCCAGGAGGCGCTTTACAAGCGCCAGATGGATTTTCGTGTGCTCGCGGTCAGGACCATGGTGGCGACGGCCATCTCCGGTCTTGTGGGAATTGCCTGCGCCTATGCCGGGTTCGGCGCGCTCAGCCTCGTGATCCAGGTGGTCGTTCAGAGCGCGGTCAGCGGCTTGTGGCTCTGGAGCCAGCCGCGGTGGCTGCCGATGCGCGGCTACGATTCCGGAAGCTTTCGCGAGCTCTCCGGCTATAGCGTCCATGTCGTGCTGAACAGGCTGCTGGATTTCGCCATCGTTCGCACCATCGACATGATCATCCTGTCGCTTTATGGCGTCGCCGCCCTCGGCATCTACACGGTCGGTGCGCGGGTCTACATCATCCTGATGCAGCTCCTCACCCAGGCGGTCATGGACGTCGCGCTGAGCGCGCTCTCCAAGATCGCACACGAGCGCGACCGCATTGCCGGCGCATACTTGCGCAGCGTCAGTCTCGGCGCGCTGGTCGGCTCTCCCATCTTCGTGTTGCTTGCAGCGATCGCGCCGGAGTTTTCCCTGCTGCTGTTCGGCGCAAAGTGGAGCGGCAGCGAAGCGGTGATGCGGCCGCTGATGCTCATTGGCGCGATCCAGACGGTGCAATTCGTCAACAGCGCCTATTTCGGCGCCTTGGGCAAGCCGAATTACGTCTTTGGGCTGAACATCCTGAAATTCTGCTCGGTCGTGCCCGCAATGTTCCTGCTTCCGTCGCGCGACATTGGCCAGCTGGCGACGATCTTCGCGTTCGCACAGCTCGTGGTGACGCCCGTGACGTTTGCGCTGGCGCTGCGGCTGCTGGGCCTGAGCTGGAGCCAGTTTCTGCGTCCCATCGCAGGCTGCCTTTGCGCCATTGTGCTGGCCTACGGCGCGGTCGTGCTGTGCCGCGAGGCAACGCCGGACATCAACCCGTATTTGCGGATGGGGCTGCTGTCGTCATGTTTCGGCGCGACCTATCTAATGAGCATCTTGCTGTTCTGGCGGAAGCAGCTGTTCTCGCTGATCGATTTCGTCGTGAAGCGCGGTGCGACCGCCTGAGGAAGACGAGGAGGACGACGTGAAGCAATTGATCCCGGTGCCCGTGCGCAGGCAGCTCCGAGGCTGGCTCAACAGCGCGAAGAACACGCCCTTCGCGGTCGATCTCCTCGAGCTGCGCAGGTGGCAGATTGCCCGGAAGGACGTGGGCGTCAATGCGGCACCGCGCAACGATCCGCGCCGGCTCGTGCTGTTGCCGTCGGACCCCTGGAGCATTCATCAGTCACGCGGCGATGAAGCGATGATCGAGGCCGCCGCAGGCGAGATGAAGCGGGTCTATCCCGATCTCGAGATCTACATCGTCACGGCCACCAGCGCGGCGAGCGCGGACGTGCGCGCCATGGGCTTCAAGCCGCTCGAGATCTGGAAGCAGCCGTTTTCCTACGAGACGGTCGCGCAGGAGCTCTCGATCACGCGTCCGGATTTCGGGATGATCCTGGGGGCCGACGTGCTCGACGGCTACTATTCTCCGGTGGATGCTGCACGCATGCTGCTGGTGGCCGACCTGATGGCGGCGTTCGGCGCCAAGATCAGCGTGCTCGGTTTCAGTTTCAACTCGCGTCCCGCGAAGGCGCTGCGCGAGGTGTTCCGGCTGCTCGATCCGGGCGTGGTCCTGAATCTGCGCGATGCGATATCCCTCCAGCGTTTCGACGACTTCGCCCGGAAACGCGCGCGTCTCGTCGCCGACGCAGCGTTCATGCTGACGCCGCGCGCCGACACTGCGGCCGTGAAGCAGATTGCGGCCAAGATCGCGCGCCAGCGCGAGGAGGGCCGCAAGGTTTTCGTCTTCAACATCCACCCGATGCTGTTCAAGAAGCCGGAGCCGGCGAAACTAGAGCGGATGATAGAGCTTGCTTCGGATGCCATGGCGCGCCTGTCACGACAGCATAATGCAAGCTGGTTGCTGCTGGCGCATGATTACCGCCCCGGAATCGCCGACGACAATTGCCTGCGGCCGCTCGCCGCTCGGCTCGAGCCGGCGCTCGGAGAGCACGTCCATCACGTCGAGCAGGTTCTGTCGGCGGGCGAGATCAAGGCCGTTGTCGGGCTGGTCGACGGCGTGATCACCGGCCGCATGCATCTGGCGATTGCGGCGCTCGGGCAGGGCACGCCCGTGGCCGCGATCACCTACCAGGACAAGTTCCAGGGCCTGTTCGCGCATTTCGGCATCAGTGAGCAGCTGTTGCTCTCGCCGGCCCAGTTCCTCGTCGGGGACAGCTTCGAGGCGTTTCTGCTTCAGTTCCTCGGCGCGCACCAAGCCGCCGGCGAGCGGGTCCGTCGGATGCTGCCTGATGTCATGGACTTGTCCCGCGCCAACGTCGCCCCTCTGCTGGACGACAGAGCGATGCGGGTCATGCCGGATGCCGGCGGCAAGGTCGCCTGAGCTCTCCGACGCCTTTCGACAGGCGTCAGTTGACAGCCCGCTCGGTGTTGTCGAAGCGTATGGCGGGTTCGGCTGCGACCGCCTGCGCCTTGCGTGAGGACGCAACGCCAATGTCAGCCCAGCGATTGATGAAGCGCCGCGCGGGATTTTCGAAATAGGCGTAGGTGCGATCTGCGATGATGGTAAGGACCACACAGCATGCCAGGGCGAACAGGCCGAACTGATCCGGGCGCAGCCCGAGCCAGGTCCATAACGGCTTGAACACGGCAATGAGGACCGCATCGTGCAGCATGTAGATCGCGTATGAGGTGTTGCCGAGCCGTCCAAGCAGGCGCGCGCCCGGAAACTCCTTGAAGGCGCTTTCGCCGACCGCGGTGAGCAGGATGGCGCACGAGAACAGCAGAATGGCCAAATCCGGCTTGGCGAAGACGTTGAGGACGAGCACGGAGAGGCCGAACACGCCGATGCCGGCGAAGACGACCGGCTTGTGCCGGTAGGGACCCGACAACCGGAACAGAATGGCGAGCAGGATGCCGTTCAGGAAGCTCGGCAATGCGCGGAGCATGCCGTAGTCGTAATTGGCGCCGTACATTTGCGACCGTTCCTGCCAGATCGGCAAGTGGCCGTGGGCAAGGACCAGATAGAGCACCGCCACGATTGCGCCGAGCACGACTGGCTGGACCTTGCGCGCAAGCAGCATCAAGAGCGGAAAGATCAGATAGCAGAAGAATTCCGCGCTGATCGACCATGACGGCGAGTTGAAGCTGAGATGATCGGTGACGCCCCAGGCCTGGAGCAGCAGGAGGTTATACAGGAAATCCAGCGAGGTTGACCGCGCCGTGCGCTCCAGACCGACGCCGATGAGCACCACGAAGATGAGCAGGCTCAGCAGGTGCAGCGGATAGATCCGGGCGATGCGCCGGATCATGAACCGGGAATAGGCGCGCATGCCGCGCGCGTCGGACGGATAGGAATAGGAGATCACGAAGCCGGACAGGATGAAGAACATGTCCACGAACAGGCCGAAGGACCCGTTCCAGGTCGGCGAAATGCCTTGGTCGATCATCTTGAGATGAAAGATGAAGACACCGAGGGCGGCAACGAAGCGATAAAAGTCGAGGACGACGAAACGTCTTGCTTCACTGGCTTCCATCGGGCGTCGAATTCCTTGCGGCGTTTACTCCTTCTAGGGATCAATTGTGACGCAAGTTCGCTGCGATCGCCGGCCGATGCAGCACGAGCGCGAGATCGGCCAGGTTGAGTTCCCGGACGCCATCTGCTCGCGACGAGAGAATCTTCGTCGATCGAATCGTGCCTTTCGATGAGGCAAGCGCCTAATGAACGGGCCGGGACCTTGGCTGGTCCCGGCCCGCGTTAGATGCTGTCCTGTCCAGTCTACTCAGACGAACAGGAAATCGTGGCTGGTCAGGCTGCTGACATAGACGTTCTTCAGGAGGATCGAGTCGTTGGCCGAGAACGTGATGAGCGCGTTCGTGCCGGACTGCGTCATCTGCAGGTGGCTGTAGTCCGCGGCCAATAGCTTCGAGATCTGGATCACGTCGTGCGTCGTGCTGTCGCCGGCCTGGAAGTTGAGGACCTGGTCCTGGCCATGGTCGTAGGCGATGGTGGTCGAGCTTGGTGCGGCCGAGAACACGTCGTTGCCGGCCCCGCCCTGGATCGTCACGCCGCTCGCGACGGCCGTGACGTTGTGGGTGCCATCGGTCTTGGTCTGATCGAAGAACTGCAGCGCGTTGGCGCTGTTGTAATTCTCGTGCTGCGTCGTGCCGGCCTGTCCGTTGAAGTTGAACAGGAAGACGTCCTTGGTGCCGTCGGCGTTGTTGGCGATCTCCTGGGTCTTGGTCCCGACGCTGTCGTAGATGTCGGTCAGCTTGCTGCCGTCGTCGTGGATGACCTGGGTATAGTCCAGAGTGCCGTCGGCGTGGGTCCGCGTGAGCTCGACCAGCTTGCCCGAGGCGTCGAGGTGCTGATGCTGGGTGGTGTAGGACTGCCCGGTGACGTTGTAGTTCCAGTTGTCCGACGTGCCATCGGCGTTCTTGATATAGGCGGCGGTCTGCACGCCGCCGGTGTAGACGGTCGTGGAGTTGTAACCATCGCTCTTGGTCGTGACCTCGCTGGTGATGACGCCGTTGGCATCGTACCAGTCCGAGGTCTTGGTGCCGTCGGCGCTCTGCACCAGCGTGAAGGCCAGGCTGTCGTCGGCGTGGGTGCGCACGATGTGGGTGAGGAAGCCGGTCGCATCGTACGTGTCGTGCTCGTTGGTGTAGTTCTGGCCCACGACGTTGAACTGGAACACGTCCTTCGAGCCGTCGGCGTGGTAGTCGGTTTCCGTCTTCTTGACGCCGGCCGCGTCGTAGTTGGTGACGACGCTGCTGCCGTCGCTGTTGACGACCTGGGTGTAGTCGAGCGAGTTGTCGGCATGCCAGCGGATCACCTCGGTCGTTTGACCGGATGGATCGAGGTGCTGGTACTGCGTGGTATAGCTCTGACCGGTGATGTTGTAGCTATAGTTGTCGTGACTCATGTCCGCGTTGGTGATGTAAGCCGCGGTCTTCACGCCATTGGTGTACACCGTGGTCGAGCTGTAACCGCTCGCCTTCTGGACGACCTCGCTGGTGAGCACGCCGCTGGCGTCGTACCAGTCCGTCGTCTTGGTCCCATCGCTGCTCTGCACCAGCTTGAACGCCATGCTGCCGTCGGCGTGCTTGCGGATCAGCGTGGTGAGGAAGCCGGACGCGTCGTAGATGTCGTGCTCGGTCGTGTAGGTCTGGCCGGTGATGTTGAAGAGGAAGACGTCCTTGCTGCCGTCGGCGTGCAAGTCGGTTTCCTTGATACGCGTTCCCGCGGCATCGTAGTTGGTGACGACGCTGCTGCCGTCGGCGTTGATGACCTGGGTGTAGTCGAGCGTGCCGTCGGCATGCTTGCGGGTCACGGCCGTGACCTTGCCGGACGGATCGACGTGCTGGATCAGCGTGGTGTAGCTCTGGCCGGTGATGCCATAGGCATAATTGTCCTGGCTGCCATCGGCATTCTTGACATAGGTGTTGGTCTTGACGCCGTTGCTGTAGAGGGTCGTCGAGGTGGTGCCGTCGGCCTTCTGCACCACCTCATTGGTGAGGCTGCCGGCGGCATTGTACCAATCGGTCGTCTTGGTGCCGTCGGGCGTCTGAACCAGCTTGAAGGCGAGGCTGCCGTCGCTGTGCAGGCGCGTCAGGTTGGTGAGGAAGCCGGTCGAATTATAGACGTCGTGCTCGGTCGCGTAGCTCTGGCCCGTGATGTTGTAGGTCCAGACGTCCTTGCTGTGATCGGCATGATAGGTGGTCTCGACCAGCTTGACGCCGGTGGCACTGTAGGTGGTGATCACGCTGCTGCCGTCGCTGTTGTAGACTTGCGTCGAGTCCAGCGAGCCGTCGGCATGGCTGCGGGTCACCGAGGTGATCTTTCCCGTGGGGTCGAGGTGCTGCACCTGCGTGGTGAAGCTCTTCCCCGTGATGTTGTAGGTGTAGTTGTCCTGCGAGCCGTCGGCGTTCTTGACGTAGGCGGCGGTTTTCACGCCGTTCGTATAGAGCGTGGTGGAGTAATAGCCGTCCGTTTTCTGCACGATTTCGCTCAGAAGTGTTCCGGCCGTGTTGTAGGTGTCGGTGGTCCGGGTTCCGTCGGTGCCGATATGAACGAATTTCGTCTTCACGCCGGAGGTGTAGCTGATCAGGTCCTTTGAACCGTCGGTATAGGCGACGGTGGTCGAGGTCGGCTGCCCGCTTGAATTCAGGCCGGTGTCCGACTTCGATAGAAGCGTTCCGCTGGCGTTATATGTCTTGGTGCTGCTCCAGGTCGCGGCCGAGTTCGTCACCGAGAACGAGTATCCGCCCTGGATCTTGGACAGCGCGGTGCCGTAATGGGCGATGATGTAGTCCATCGTCGCCTTCGAAGCGACCGGCAGGACGTGCGAGTCGGTCAGCGTGATGCTCTGCAGCGCCGTCGACTTGCTGAGGTCGGACAGTTGCGGCACGATCTCGGCCGCCGTGCCGCTGACGCTGGTCCGGGTGTCCGGCGGGGTCTGGGTGGTCGCAGGCGCGTCGATCTCGATGATCAGCGGATGATCGCTGACCGGAACGGTGATCGTGCTGACGTCGGTGTAGCTGGCGATCGCCGTGGTTCCCGTCAGCGTGTCGTACACCTTCACCGTATGATGGACGGCGCCGAGGTTCACCGTGACCGTCTGGGCCGCATTGGACACCTCGGTATCAGTCGCATCGTTCCAGAGTTTCGGCTCGGCCCAGACGACGAGCTCGTAGGCGCCGTTGCTCTTGCCGAGCACCATGCTGTTGCCCGAGGCCGGCATGTTGCTCAGGGTGTAGTTCAATGGATCAGTCGGCTGCAGGCCGCCCTTGCCGTCGTCGGCCAGAATGGTCGTCAGATTATGAATCGCCGTCGCGGCAAGCTTCGGCGTGCCGTCGGAGTTGAACAGTCCGAAGTTCGCTTCAGGGTTGGTATTGGCAGCCGACGAGTCGCGGTCGAACAGCTCGTAGAGATAAGTCGAGCTGACGCCGGCCTTGTAGGCGTCGACCAGGGTGTTCAGGATCGATTTGGCCTGCACCGTCTCGTTGACGCCGAGATATTGAGTATTGGCCTGCGTGGTGTAGCCGGTCTCGGTGATGACGATGGGCTTTCCCGGTGCCGCGGTGGAGACGGCGCTCAACGTGGCGGCGAGCGAGCTGCTGGTCGTCAGGCTGGTGCTGACATAGGCATGCGCGTTGGCGTAGTCGACCGAGCCCGACATGTTGCCGAGCTGGCTGTAGCCCTGCGGATCGTTGTAGGCCAGTGACAGATTATAGACGGGGGTGTTGGCGAGCGCGGCGTTGGCATTGACGGCCTGATAGAGCGCGCTCTGGAACTGGGCCGCGGCACTGAGGCTCGAGCTGCCGTTGTAGCTGAAGGGCTGGTGATTGGCCTCGTTGAGACCTTCGATGGCGCTGATGCTGCCCGGATGGCTCGCTGCGAACTTCTCGAGCGAGACGATGTAGTTCTGCAGTCCCGTCGTGCCCGTCTGGGGCAGGGCGGACGACACCAGGAAGTCGAACTTGTAACCGGCAGCGCCGAGGCCGTCGACCACCGGTTGTGCAGACGGGCTGGTTCCCATGGCGTCGCGGAGATGGGTGACGCCAAGGTACTTCAGGTCATCGACCATCAGCGCGAGATTGTTGTATCCGGTCCAACCGAAGCCGGAATGCGTGTTGACTCCGATGGAGTTGATGAAGCCGCTGGCGGACAGGATGGTTTGATCGGACATTGCACACTCGATTTTCAGCGCGAACGAAATTGCTCGCAGGGATTTGCGTTCAACCTTCTCTGTCGAGTGTGAATTTCAGATAAAAATGGAAGCTACAAATCGCGAGCGAAACGGGGTTCCTTGTGCAGGAACAGTCGACTCGCGTTCGCAGCAGAATGATCATGCGATGCCCGTGCAGCATGGCGTGAGGAAGGCGCTTTCAAGATTTTCGTGATTTGCACTGCTGAATGTATGCGCATGCTGTGCGAATTGGATCCATACGACGGGCTTGCGATGGAACGTGCGGCACGCTTGCAGTGCTCGACGTCGGCTAAAGGGCTCTGTCGTGTCCGTAATCCAACGGGGTCCTGATCTGCAGTCCGCAGTTCCTGCACAGGACGTTTGCAGATGCCGTTTCTATGGGCGATTAAGGTGTAGGAAATACCCGCTTCGGTTGTGGTGGCTCTGTGATGGTGCACGGACACGCTGCGGGAGCCGAGACCGGCGGTTGGTTCCGTATCGGAAACCAGGATCTGATCCGCTGACTGCAGCTGCGGCGAATCAGCTGCGGCGGGCGAGCATGAGAAAGTCGCCGCGCCATGCGATCACCCCCGTTGCGAACGCAGCGATCGCGATCTTGCCGGCGAGCCATGCTGTGGGCTCGGTCGGCATCGAACCGAGCGACCCGATCAGGATTGCGGCCACCAGCGCCTGCATGACCAACGACCAGCGCGGGAAAGCCTCGAACCGCAGTGTCGGACCGAGCGCGACCACAATCGTTGCGAGGGTGGCGAGCGAAGCACAGTTCACCGCCCCCCGCGGCGACAGGCCGGCCGACACCGCGACCAGGGAGAGGGCCACGACCATGGCGAGCTGGCCGGCCGCGACCAGCACCAGCCTGGTCGCCAGCTTCTCGAGGTGGGGGACAACCGCGATCGTCGCCTGCAAATGGGTATGCAGGAAATAGAAGGCGGCGATCGCCGGCGCCGTCTCCAGGAATCCACCCAGGCTCTCCTGCGGCACCAGGATCCGCGCAGCGTCCGGAATGAAGCCGACCAGCCCGCCGAGCAGCACGAGGGTCGTGCAGATCATGAACTCGAACATGCGGCGCGCCGATTGCACTGATTCTGTGCCGGTCCCGCGCTCGAAATCGCTGACCACCTTGGGATAGCTCACGGTGTGGATCGCCGCATTGAGGACCCAGAAGGGACGTTGCAGCAGGTCGAGCGCGATCGAAAATCCGGCGCCAGCCCCCGTCGCACCAAGCCGGCCGATGACGATGACACGGAGCAGCACCGGCACCGACAAATGGATGACGGACGCGCCTGCGGCGAGCATGCCGTAGCGGGAGAAATCCTTCCAGTCGGCGAGCATCGTCCGCAGCGGAATGGGCTCGAGGGGGGTGCGATAGGCCACCAGCCCGGCGACGAGGCCCAGGGCGTGGCCCGCGCTAATGCCGAGCAGCGCCGCTTCGGCCGTTCCTGAAATCGCCGCTCCCGCGGCGGCCCCGGCCAGAAGAGCGGTGGCCCGAAACGCAAGAAGAAAGGACGCGATGCCCAGTCGATCGGACAGGCGGACCGACAGGAAATAGAGATCCGTCAGGCCCTGAAGCACGGATATGCCGAGGCCCAGCGCGATGATTCCTGTCGGGAGCGCACTGGCCTGAGAGGCGCAACTCCCGATCACGACGAGCGCGCCCGCACTCGATAGGCCTGCGGCAAAGAGCGACCACCTCAGCCGGGCCGCCTCTTTCTCGCCGGCCGCCGCCAGAAAGCGCAGCCCGGCAAGCTGCAGCCACTCGAACATCAGGACGCAGAGCAATTGGCTCGAGGCCAGCGTGAAGGAGAAACTGGTGTAGGCGGCGGCGGGCAGCAGATGACTGATCGCGAAGATCAGGATGATCGCCGCGGCACTCTGATAGACGTAGCCCGCCATCGCGAAGAGGCGTGTCATCTCGGAATGAGGCGCTCCTTGCCGACGGCCGGTCCCTGTGGCGCTTCACTCGTTGCTGCGCGCATGCGCGACATCCGTTGCTCGCGCAATTGCTCATACAGGTTCTTGTATGAAGACAGCACGTCGGCAAATATCCACTTGTTGGTATCGGCGATCAGGCGTCGGCTGATCTCGTCGATCTTGTGCGGATCCGACGCGACTGCGAGCATGCTGTTGGCCAGGGATTGTGGATCGGCGTCGGTCAGCCAGCCCGTCACGCCATGCTCGATGACCTCGGGCATGCCGCCAAAGCGCGTTCCGAGTAGCGGCCTGCCGGCCGCCTTGGCATCTGCGACGACCAGTGGACCGGGGTCGTGCCAGATCGACGGTGCGATCACCACGTCGACCTGCTTATAGAAATCGTCCGGCGCCACGAAGCCCATGAACTCGATGCGCGCATGCGGCGCGAGCGACCTGAGGCGGCGTTGCTCCTCCTCGCTGACCCGGCCGGCGATCATCATCCGGATGCGATCGCGGGGCAGCAGGGCAAGCGCCCGCATCAGGTTGTCGATGCCCTTCTCCTCGGTGAGGCGGCCGATGAACCCGAACGTCACTTCCGTGGTGCAGATCGGACGAGGGTAGGGCGCGCGGGGCGGCTCGGTCGAGGCGTTGCGGATCACGGTGCGGATCGGCGTCTCCGAGAACATGCCCATGTCGGTATGAATCGACAGCACGCGCTCGCTCACGCCGACCACGGCGCTCAGCCAATGCGTGGCCCGCTTGCGATGAAAGGTCAGAATTCCGCAGCTCGTGCAGGTGCGCTCGCAGGAGCGTCCCTTGTCGAAGCGGGAGCAGCGTGGACAGGTCAGGTAATAGTCGTGAAGCGTGTGGAGCACCGGGACTCCGAGCTGGGCGGCAACGCGCCAGATCGCGGTGGTGAGACCCGACAAATTGTTGGAGTGCAGCACGTCCGGCTTGAACGCCTGGATTCGCTCCGCGATCAGGGGTGCCTGCATCTGCCAGTCGTCGACCGCGTGCCAGATGCTGCGTAAAGCGGCGTTCTTCTGCTCCGTGAAGGGCAGATAGACGTTCCGCACCGGCGCGGAATAGACGTTGATGCCGTTGCAGCTTTCGCGCTCCTGCCCAGGGGACGATGCGGCCCGGATCACCTCCACCTCATCACCGCGCTGCACCAGGCCTTCGGCGAAACGTCGCGCGAAGATCTCTGCACCGCCAACAATCTTTGGTGCCTGAGGCGTCGGATAAAGCGTGGACGTCAAAAGAACTTTCATCGCATAACCTCATGTCTGCAAAATCGCGCCTACCGCGCCGGACGTATCTCCAGGGCGGGAATGGCACCGTGATTGGCTGCAATAAGAACCGGTGTGCTCGAAACCGGAATCCAGGCGCCGGATGCCGGTCTTGCGGCCGCATCGCACGGCAGTGCATAGGTTGCGCCTTGCTCATCGCCTTTGAGCCGGATTTCGTAACGTCGATCCGGAGCCTCGGACCAGACCGCAACTCTGCCGCCGGACGTCGTTGATGCATTGATCGACACGACGCCGCTGGCGAGCTCTCGTCGCTCGGCACTCAGGCTGGAGCGAATGAAAGCCCAGGCGCCCTGGGCCGCACAGGCGACGGGCTTTGGCGAATTGTCGAAGCGATAGAGGCCGAAATTGTGCTCCAGCTCCGATGGATTCTTGCCGCTGTCCTTGAGCTCGTAGATCCAGATTCCCTTGAGCCAGCGCGTCGCGGTCGAGGCCCACAGGATGAGCTGCGCCGTATTGTCGGCCTGGGCCTGTTCGCTGACGCCGCATTTGTTGGCGGCCGTGGTCCAGCCGGTCTCGGTCACATAGATCGGGAAGTCGGGATTTCCGCTCGCCTGGCCGACGAGCCGGTGAAACGCCGTGAGCCGCTCGATGACTTCGGCCGAGGTACGTTTGCTCGGGCCCATGCAGAAATTGTAGAGATGGATCGAAGCGCCGTCGGCATATTGCAGAATGCCGGTCCGCAGCATCTTCTCCGTCCATGTCCAGCCCGGATCGTCGCCGAGCGCTCCAACCAGGAAAGGCGCATTCGGTGCAACCCGCTTGACCGCCGGTCGTGTGGCCTCGGCAAGCGCCAGATAATTCTCCGGTGAGAAGGCGGCATCCTTTTTCGCCGCCAGGTTCCACTCGTTCCAGAGCTCGAAGAGGGGATGCTGCGCCACGACGGATTGCGCCGCCGCAGCGGCATAGTCGGCGAACCGCTGCCGCGCCTCATCGGTCGTCGGCGGCGAGGAATTCGGAACGAGATGATGGCCGAAGGCGAGGATCAGGAGGGGACGTGCGACGCCGGATTTGACCTGCGCCTCGAGCCTGCCGAGCTTGGGCGTGAACCCCATCCGGCGTCCTCCCACCTCGAAATCGGACCAGGGAAAATCGTCGCGGAAGGAGTTGAGGCCGAGTTGCTTGATCTGGGCGATGTTCTCCGCAGGGACGTATCCCCGCGCGCTCACCGGCCCGCCCAGTCCCTGATGGGTGCCGACACCGAGCAGGAATCGAGCGTCGAGCGGTTGAGCGTGCTGAGCGCAGGCAGGGACCGACAGAACAATGGACGAGATGAGGCCCGCGAGGCGGAGGAGACTGCCGCGAACCAAGGTGCGTGGGCGTGTCATGGTCTAGATCATGCTCACGCGCGATGCACTGGCGGTGATATCAAGCCCGGCCCAGGGCATCGCCATCCCGACTTCCTGCATCTGCGAAGGCAAGCGTGCATGTTGATCATCAGAAATTCTTGGAGAGATCCGACTGTAGTCCCGCCTTCGCTTCGACGGGGGTCCGGTCGTCCTGAAGGAGCTCGATATAGACCTGCTGCAATTGTCCATGCGTCTTCTGAACGTCATACAGCTGCTTGAAGCGGTCGTAGCCGCGCTGCCCCAGCACCTTGAGATCGAGATCGAGCGCTCGCCGGAAACCGTCGACGAGCGGCTGGACGGCGACGGGCTCGCAAAGCACGCCGGTGACGCCATCGACGACGATCTCGGGCAGTGCGCCGCTGCGGAACGCCAGGATGGGCTTGGCCGCGCGCATCGCTTCCAGGGCAACGAGGCCAAAGGCTTCCCATCGTGACGGAATCACGACGAGGTCGGCGGCCTCGAGCTGGGTCTCGATGGCCGGGCGGTCCAGCCAGCCCAGCAGGGACACGTTGGACGGGACCGTCGGGCCTTCATATTTGTTGACGACGGAGGCGCCGACCATGCGGACGTCGAGGACATCCTCGAGCGAGCGTGCCGCTTCGATCAGAAGATCAAAGCCCTTCTGCCGGTCGAGGCGTCCGATGAACAGGACCTTGACCTTCTTGGAAGTCCAGTCCGCCGCGACGGGCTGCGGCGTGCGGCTCTTCGAGATGCCATTGTGGACGATGGTAAGGCGGTCGGCAGGAATTCCCGCGCGGACCGCTTCATTGAACTCGTCACCGGAAATGCAGATGATTCGGTCCGACGTGCGCGCGAGAAGGTTCTCCGCCGCCTTTGTCATGACATGACTGAGGCGGCCGGTCTCGCGCGAAAACGCCCAGCCGTGCGGACAATAGACGACGCGCGGTCCGCCCGAGCGGGCCGCCAGCGCGGGCCGAAGCACGAGGCCTGCAAGCGAGGAATGCAGGTGCACCACGTCCGGTCTGAAGGCATCCAGCGCTTGCATGCTTGCGCGCAACATCTGGAAGAGCCCGGAGACGCTGCGGCCGGATCGCTCGAACGTCGTAATCTGGTTGTCATCGATCGCGCCGAGATCGCGACGATGATCCGACGGCACGACATAGTGCACGTTCTCGGCGCCGAAGCTCGCCTGTTGCTGTGGATGCAACTCGTTCAAATAGCTCGCAATCCCGCCACGGATCGTCTCGGCGACGTGCAGCACTTTCATCGTTTGCCTGGCATAAGGCTGCGTCGGAGAGCCGGACATCGTGTATCCCTGTTCTGAGTTCGCTACTGCGAAACACAGTTCCTCGAATACGTAGCGATATTGGGGCGGCGATGTGGTGATGTTGCGCCAAGGTCTTCGTGCTTGCGATCACCCGCACAAACGAAAAAATTTATGGAACTAAGAAAAGAGCTGCGAGTTGCAAACCGTTTGTGCAAAAACCATTGCGCGCGACAGGCGAGCTGCGTCGAATTTCAAGCAGCGCTGGCGACGTTCGCTGGCCCTGCGAGGTGATCGAGCAGGGCCTTCGCCGATTTCCTCCACGAATAGAATGTCACGCGATCCTGTTGCCGCATGCGTTCCTGGTCCGAGATCGCGCCGATTGCCAGTCTTTCGAGCATGAGCTGCTTCAATGCTTCGGCATCAGTGGCGCGAAAATACGCAGCCGCGTCACCACACGTCTCCACGACGGCGTCAGCCGTCGAGGCGATGACCGGACAACCGAAGAGCATGGCTTCGAGCGGCGGCACGCCGAACCCCTCGTAAAGCGAGGGAAACACGAATGCCGATGCGTGCGCATACAGCGCCGCGATCTCGCTGTCGGTCAGACGGCCGGCAAGCAGCAGGCCCGCAGCCCCTTCGCCCGAATTGTCCTGAAACACCTTGCTGTTGTCGCCGCCCACGATGACCAGGGGAACATCAGCCCGGTCGAGCAGCTGCATGGCACGGATAGCGACGGAAAGATTCTTGTTCTTGGTCCTCGAGCCCACATAAAGGAAGAATTTCTGCGGCTGAACCCCGAGCCGGGAAATAATGCCGAGATCCGGTTTCGTCTTGGCGAAGTGCTCTGCGCTGTTGGGGAAGACCGGGATCTCCGTTGCCGCTAGATTCAACACCTCGGCGAGCTCTCCGCGCGAAAAAGCCGATACGGTTGCGATGCTTGCATGCCGGGCGAGCAGCCGGCCCATCGTTCGGTGAACCGTCAGATAGCGCCAGTTGAAGAAGTCGGGCCGGCGAAAGACCTGGGCGTCGTGGATCACGACAATATGGTCGCGATGGAAGACGGGACCGGAATTGGCCAGGCTGATCAGGCGGCCTCCGGCAGCGGCGCGCGCGAGATCGATTTGATCCCAGGCATGCCCATGCAACCGGCCGACAGTGCGGATCTTGATCCGATCGAG
Organism: Bradyrhizobium sp. WSM1743; assembly: GCF_000473065.1. Classification (GTDB taxonomy): domain Bacteria; phylum Pseudomonadota; class Alphaproteobacteria; order Rhizobiales; family Xanthobacteraceae; genus Bradyrhizobium. The sequence goes on along the minus strand of NZ_AXAZ01000040.1, from coordinate 38,377 downwards.
ATCAAGGTTCTCGCTTGCATCCGCGGGCGTCAGCAACTGCCAATCTGCGTTGCGCAGCGAGGCCGGAGTCTGCTCGGACGCCAGCAGCATGTCGATGGCCTTGACCATTTCAGCGGCATAGCGCTGAACGCCCGTGAGCTTTTGCGACAGAAAGCGGCCGTTGATGAAGAACTTCAATTGGCTACCACGATGGTTCATCGGAGTCCCGGCCGGGTTCGCGGGGAGCTCGCGGGTGGAGGAACCGCAAGGGAGCAATCGTTAGGTACAGAAATATGACGCAGCTCGGCATGGCTCGGAGGCGCCGCATGCATGGCCGGCGCCGCCTTGCTGCGTATGAGTCCGCAGTGTAGAGGTCGGCAATGGCTGATGACACCCACTCCCTTCGCAGCGGCTCCCTCACCGCGACCGTCAAGGCGCACGGCGCCGAGCTCTGCTCGCTGAAGGGTGGCGGCATCGAATTCCTTTGGCAGGCGGGTCCGGAATGGCCGCGCCACGCGCCGCTGCTGTTTCCGATCGTCGGGCGCCTTGCCAACGACGAATTGCGGCACAAGGGCAAGACGTATCGGATGACCCAGCACGGCTTTGCCCGCGACAGCCGCTTTGTGTGGACAGAACGCGGCGAGAGCCGTTGCACCCTGGTGCTCGATGATAATGCGGCGACGCGCGCACTCTATCCGTTCCCGTTTCGGCTCACGGCCACCTATGCGATCGATGATTCCGGCCTCGATCTGACGCTCACGATCGCCAACACCGGCAAGGAGACATTGCCGGCATCGATCGGCGGCCATCCCGCCTTCAATTGGCCGCTGCAGCCCGGCGAGGCAAAGGAGGGCCATGCGTTGAGTTTCGCGCGCGCAGAGTCGTCTCCGGTCCGCCGTCTCGACGGTGGACTGCTGCGCCCGGCAGTGGAGGCGAGTCCGGTCAAAGGTACCGCGCTCTCACTATCCGAATCCCTGTTCACCGACGACGCCATCATCTTCGACCGGATCGAGAGCACTTCGGTCCGCTATGCCGCGGGGCACGGTGCATCGACGGGGCCCTGGCTGAAAATGTCCTGGCGCGGCTTTCGCGAGCTCGGCGTCTGGTCGAAACCGTCAGGTGCGCCGTTCCTCTGCATCGAGCCCTGGCGCGGCTATGCCAGTCCCGCCGGCTTCCAGGGCGAGTTCACCGACAAGCCGGGGCTGATGCACATCGCGCCGGGCGCTCAGGAGCTGTTATCCTACCGGATCGAGGTCGGATCGTCCTGACACTGAACAGCTTCCGCACGCATGATCAATTGCGGCGCGCGGGCTTCGATGATGCTCAGACCTCGATGCGCGTGAGATCCTCGCCGAGCACGACCGGCCCCGCATAGTCCTGCCTGACATCCGCTAGCAGGGCGTCCAGCATGGCATCGTCGGTGCGCGGCCGGTGGTGGGTCAGCGCGAGCTTCTTGACGCCCGCCTTGGCCGCGACCTTGCCGACGGTGTCGCCACAGGCGATCGTGTATTTCGCAAGCCGGCGCAAATGCTCGTTGTTGATCTCCGGCGTCGCGAGGAAGCAGCACTGGACCAGCAGGTCGGCTCCCTCTGCCAGCCGCTCGAGCCCGGGACAGGGGACGGTGTCGCCGGAAATGGCAATGACCTTGCCCTCCGCTTCGAAGCGGTAGCCGAGACACATCCAGCGCGCGAGGAAGGCCGGCGGCATGTCGAGGCCGTCGCCATGCGAAACCAGCTCGGCGCTGACCTTCCAGCGTCCGGTGTCGAGGACGAGGCCTGGGACGATGTCCGTCGCGACGACAGGCTTCCAGCCGCCGAAAGACGGCTCGCCCTTGTCCCGCCAAATGATGTCCTTGTCGTAGACCTGCGTGATCAGCGTGTTGACCAGCCGCTCGGTATCCGGCGGTCCATAGACGCGCAGCGCGTCCTCGCGCCCATGCATCCATGAATTCAGCATCACATCGTAGAGGTCGCCGATGTGGTCGAAGTGATGGTGCGTGAGAAAGACCGTGTTGATGGCGCCGAGCGGCACGCCGGCCTTGCTGAGCTGCACCACGACGCCGCGGCCGGCGTCGAACAGGATATTCTCGTCGCCGAGCCTGATCAGCGTGGTCGTCGCCATGCGGCGCGGGTCCGGGCGCGGACCGCCGGTGCCGAGCAGTATGACCTCCATGACGCCACCTCCAGTGCGAAGAGTCTTCACACTAGATTCGGAGGCGGCGACGAAGCAAGCCGGAGCAGGGGGCTCAGCGCAGACCGGCCGCGGTCGCGGCGCGGCCGGATGCTTGATCGGTCGGATCCGGCGGATGTCAGGCGGTGCGCCAGATCCTGGGCGCGCCGTTCGATCAAATGCCAGGTCGCGCGAGCGACGAGATAGCTCAACGCGGCGGTGACGACATAGGCGATCAGCAGCGAGACCAGTCCATCCGCGAGCGGCCAGAGCTGGCGCAAGCCATGGATCACCGCGAAGTGCGACAGATACATCGAATAGGAGTTGCGGCCGAGCGCCTCGAGCGGCCGCAAGCGGATGGCGAGGCGGATGCAGCCCGCCACCAGTCCGCCGAGCACGAGGTTGATCATCAGATAGTTGAACTCATGCGAGCCGGTCGCGCGGTTGGCAGCGAAAGACAGTACAATGAAGACGGCAACGATGGCGGCATCGGACTTGGCGAAACCGTCGCGCAGCGAGAAGAACAGCGCGCATCCGACCAGGAAGACCGGAAGCTGGTTCAAGAAGCTGATGTGCAGCGTGGTCCAGACGAAGGCCTCGTGGCCGGGCCCGTAATAGGCCGAGAACAGCGCGAAGGCCCATGGCTTGAACAGGCAGACATTGACGAGATGCAGTGCGATCGCCAGCGCGAGATAGAGATAGCGGCGCGGCCCGAACGCGGTGATCAGAAGCGGGAAGACGAGATAGAAGGTCATTTCCGCAGCGATCGACCAGTCGCCGGGCACGACGCTGTTGACGCTGTCCGGCCAGAAGCCGTGCAGGAACGTCGCGGTCAAGATCACTTGAAGCGCGCCGATGCCGTAGGGCGCGTTGTTGCTCGGTCCGGTGCCGTTGATGACGAGATAGGCGGGGATCGCGAGCCAGAACAGCGGCGCGATGCGAAGGGAACGCCGGATGTAGAATTTGCCGGCCGGATTCGTTTCCCCGCTGCGCTGCGTCCACATCAGGCACATCGTCATGGCACTGACGAAATAGAACACGTTGACGCCGGTCCAGCCGCACATGAAGGCAAAATCGACGGCGCGGATGCTGGACGGAAATGACTGCGACACGTGAATCGCCATCACGCCGGCGATGGCGAGGCCGCGCAGAACGTCGAGCGTGTGCGAACGGCCGAAAGACGCTGTGCCTTGCTCGGCTCGACCGGCAGCCAACCGGGCCTGCCCCCGCATCACGCCTGCTCCGTTGTTTCGTGTTTTGCAGGCGGGACAATAGAGGCGCGACCGGGTTTTCCGAAGCCGAAGCCCTTCTTTACGTTAACCGCGGTTCAATCCGAAGCCGGATATGCGGGATCGGCGGTCTTGGGCCGGCGCGAGGCCGCTTGCACGGCCGTTCGTGCAAGGATGCGCGGAATGAGAATTGTGCGCCAGTTCATACTTAATGCTTCGAGAGCATGACCAATATTGTTTGCGCATCACAGCGCGCCTAGTATCGCGGCAGGCAATTTCGGGGGCTCGAACAGGCCGTGAATGTCCGTTCACATGACAGCGCGTTGCGCGGCGACTTGAATTTGCAGGTCGGGTCGCAGGCACACGGCACATCCAAGACCGTGGTTGCTTCCGCGCGTCAGGAATTGCGTCCGGCCGGCCGCGAGCGGCTGATCGTCGTCGAGGACGATCCGGTGACGCGGACCATGCTGGTCGCCTATTTCAGCGAGAACAATTTCGACGTGGTCGGCGCCGGCTCCTGCGCGGAATGCCGTCAGGCGCTGCGCGCGCGCACTGATCTCGTCTTCCTCGACGTGCAGCTGCCCGACGGCGATGGCTTCGAGCTCGCCAAGGAGATCCAGGCCGCCAGCAACGCGGGCATCATCTTCGTGACGCGGCGAGACACCGACGTCGATCGCATTCTCGGGCTCGAGGTCGCCGGCGACCATTACGTCACCAAGCCGATCAACTTGCGCGATCTGCTCGCGCGTGCGCGCAGCGTGCTGCGGCGGCGCTCGATCGACCGCAAGGCGGCGCGCAACCACAATTCGATCGCGTTCGGCGACTGGATCATCGACCTGACCCGGCGCGAATTGCTCGGCAGCGACGGCAAGCCGGTGGCGCTGACGCGCGCCGAATTCGACCTGCTTGCGGCGCTCGTCGGCGCCGACGGCAGGCCGCTCAGCCGCGATTATCTGATCGAGGTCGTCAGCAACCGCCAGGCCGAAGTCGACATCCGCACGGTCGATGCGCTGGTGGCGCGGCTGCGCCGCAAGCTCGTCGGCAGCGGCACGCCCGTGATCGCGACCGTTACCGGGGTCGGCTACAAGCTCGCACTCAGCGAGCGGCTGTAGGACATCGTCGTCAGCGCGATGCGACGCGCTTCCATCGTGCTTCGATGCGCGCCTTGATCTGGCTGATCCGGGCCTCGTGGGCGGCCCAATAGGCGCGGCTGGCGGCCGCGGTGCCTTGACGATAGCGGGCATAAACGGCTTTGGGCTGCACCGCCATCTTCGGGCGGCTCGCCGGTTTGGCCGGAGCTGCAGCCACAGCCACAGCCGCGACCGGGGGCGTCGGATCCGGAGCAGCCGCAGCTTCGGTCCCTGCCGGCGAGGCGTTCATGGCGACGAGACGGTTACGGGCTCGGTTACAATAGACCTGCGAGCGCGCGGTCATCTCCTCTTCGCCATGACCTGCCCGGTATTTCATCAGGGCGCGGCAGAGGTCGCGGCCCGCCAGACGCCAGGCCCGGCTGAGATAAAGCACCCCATAATGGATGTTGATATCAGGCTCGGCCAATTCCGCATTGCTTCCGCGGAAGCCCAGCATCGCCGCCGTCTCGGGCCGCACCTGCATCAGGCCGATTTCGCCAGCGCTGCCGATGACCGCCGGGTTATAGCCGCTTTCGACGAAGACGACCGCTTCGGCGATATCGGCCGGCAAATCGGTGCTTTTGGTTTCTCTCTCGATGATCTTCCGGATCATGGCCCGGGACCACGGCGTTTCGCCGGCGCCGAGCTCCGTCCTGGCGATCGTCGAGGTCGTGTGCGGCCCGTCGATCTCGCCGTCGCTGGCATCTGCGCTGATCGGGGCCGACACAAGCAGGACGACCGCGACGTGTCTCCACGTCGCGCCGAGAATGAAGCGTGCCCGATCCCGCAGCATGGGCTTGTCATAGGGCTTCAGAGTTAACAAACCGGCCTCGGGCGCGTCTGTCACTGCCGCGCGCGGGCGCTCTGATCCGTGGCTCTCGCTTGCGACGGCTCCGCCAGCTGGTCATCGACCGCATAGAGCGTGCAGGCGGGCGACCATTTCATGCAGGCCGCCAGCGAGTCGCGCCGGGCGTCGTCGGCCGTGGCGCGGCCCGCGCGCCAGCCGTAACCGCCGTTCGGCGAGACCGCAAAGGCCTTGTGCGGCAGCATGCTTGCGATATAGCCCGCGAACTCGGCCCGCGCGGCCTCATTGAGCTGGTGCGGCGGCGGCAGCGGATCGGGCAGGCTTAGGACATCATGGCCGAGCCCGCGCCCGCGCAGGAAGGCGTCGAGATACGGTGTCCATTGCGGACGGCCCGCGACCGAATAGAGATAATGGCCGTCGTCGCCATAAGCCGGCGCCGCGATGAAGCTGGCGTTGCCGCCACCGGCGCGAAACCCGTCATGGAGGCGGCGCGCGAGGTCGGGACCGAAATACGAATCGTTGGTCGCATAGACCCACAGCATCGGCACGCGCGAGGTCTTGCCGAAGGTGGCGAAAGCCTGCACCAGCCCATCCGGATTGCAGACATCGTCGTCGTCGCGCGAGCCGCGGCCGCCGGCAAAATTGATCGCGGCGACGAGGCCGGCCGGGGCCTGCGCGCTCAGCGCGACTGTGGCGAGCCCGCCGGCGGAATGGCCGGCTGCGATCATGCCTGACGTCGTCACGTCGGCCCGATGCGCCATCGCATCGATCGCGGCGCGCAGATCGGCAACCGCGACCGCGGCCGCCGGCAGGTGCGCCGCCTTCGCGCAACCGCCGGCGCTGTCGACGCGTCCGCCGGGCGAGGTGCCGTAGCCGCGCCGCATCACGATCAGCGCGGCAAAGCCGCGCCGGGCGTATTCCAGCGCGATGCCGTAATATTTGTGCGCCGACATGGTCGCGCGGTCATCGAACTTGCGCGGCGAGCCGTGGCTGAGCAGCGCCAGCGGATAACGCTTCGTCCCCGCCGGGCGCACCAGAAACGCCTCCAGCCCCTGCGGCCCCGCCTCTGCCATGGGGATGCGCAGATCCTCGGTGTAGAACTCGGCAGCCCGCGCCGGTGCCACCGCCGCGAGGAGGCCGGCGATCAGCAGAAGCAGCTTGCGCGAAGGGACCATGAGACGATTCGAAGGGCGGCGGTGGTGTGGAGCATAGCATGATCCATGGGATGCGCAGGCCACGTGCTCCGATCCATCACCGTCATCCTGAGGTGCTCGCCTTGCAAAGCGAGGCGAGCCTCGAAGGGCAACGGCGCGGCTGCATCCCGGCCGTTCATCCTTCGAGGCTCTCCATGCGACGCGGTTGCGTCGCATGGCTCGCACCTCAGGATGACGGGTCTTCTGTCCTTGCCACCACCCCGCAAGGAACGGCCACCCCATCGCGCGGGTTGTGCCCTTGGCGGGGACCCGGCTGATGCTATGGTGTCCCGCTATTTTCGTGATGACAGAACGAGGATATTTCAGTGGCTGATGTTCATCCCGCGGCGGGCAAGCAGGCTTCGCCGGACGCGCTCACCAATATTCCGCGGCTGGTGACGGCCTATTTCGCGGGTAAGCCGGATGCATCGGACCCGGCGCAGCGCGTGGCGTTCGGCACGTCGGGCCATCGCGGCACCTCGTTCAAGAACACGTTCAACGAAGGCCACATCCTCGCGACCACGCAAGCCATTTGTGACTACAGAAGAGAAAAGGGGCTGACCGGTCCGCTCTTCATCGGCATCGACACCCACGCGCTGGCCGAGCCGGCGCTGGTCAGCGCCGTCGAGGTGTTCGCCGCCAACGGCGTCGAGATCATGATCGACAAGGACGGGGGCTACACGCCGACGCCGGTCATCTCGCACGCCATCCTCACCTACAACAAGGGCCGCACGAGCGGCCTCGCCGACGGCGTCGTCATCACGCCCTCGCACAATCCGCCCGAAGACGGCGGCTACAAATACAATCCGCCCCATGGCGGCCCGGCCGATACCGACGTCACCGGCGTGGTCGAGAAGTGCGCCAACGCCTATCTCGCAGGCGACCTCGAGGACGTGAAGCGCATCGACTATGCCAAGGCGCGCAAGGCCGCGAACGTGCATGCCTACGACTTCATCACGCCCTATGTCGCCGACCTCGGCAATGTCGTCGATCTCGACCTCGTCAGATCCGCCGGCGTCAATATCGGCATCGATCCGCTCGGCGGCGCCGCCGTGCATTACTGGCATCCGATCATCGAGCGCTACGGCCTCAAGGCCACCGTCGTGAACGAGGCGACCGACCCGACCTTCCGCTTCATGACGGTGGACTGGGACGGCAAGATCCGCATGGATTGCTCCTCGCCTTACGCGATGGCGAGCCTGATCGGCATGCGCGACCGCTTCGACGTCGCCTTTGCCAACGACACCGATGCCGATCGCCACGGCATCGTCACGCGCACCGGCGGCCTGATGAATCCGAACCATTATCTGGCGACCGCGATCTCCTATCTGTTCGCACACCGTCCGAACTGGGGCAGGGATGCCGCGATCGGCAAGACCGTGGTGTCGAGCTCGATCATCGACCGCGTCGCCAGGAAGCTCGGCCGCAAGCTGGTCGAGACGCCGGTCGGCTTCAAATGGTTCGTCGACGGCCTCCTTACCGGCGGCTTCGGCTTCGGCGGCGAGGAGAGTGCAGGCGCCTCGTTCCTGCGCCGCGACGGCACGGTGTGGACCACCGACAAGGATGGCATCATCCTCGGCCTGCTCGCTGCCGAGATCATGGCCAAAACCGGCCGCGATCCCAGCCAGCTCTTCAATGATCTCACCGCCGAGTTCGGCATGCCCCATTACGCGCGCATCGACGTTGCCGCGACCGGGCCGCAAAAGAACATCCTGAAGTCCGTCACGCCCGAACAGCTCGGCCTGAAGGAGCTCGCCGGCGATCCGGTGCGCTCCACGCTGAGCAAGGCGCCCGGCAACGGCCAGCCCTTCGGCGGCATCAAGGTCGAAACCGATTTCGGCTGGTTCGCGGCGCGTCCGTCAGGCACTGAGGACGTCTACAAGATCTACGCCGAAAGCTTCCGCAGCCCCGAGCACCTGACCCGGATTCAGGAGGAAGCCAAGGCCGGGCTGGCGAGGGTGTTCGCGGCGTAAGCGCGTCGAGGCGCTTTTGCGCTTGCCGCTCCGACGGGAGCGCTTGCCGCATTCTCCGCTGTCATCACCCGCGAACGCGGGTGATCCAGTACGCCGCGGCCCCAGTTGTTTGAACCCAATGTCCGCCGCGGAGTGCTGGATTCCCCGCCTTCGCGGGATGACCCGCGGTTATAGATGTATACATCACATCGGGGATCGGTAATTAGATATGGCGCTTTTGCGCTTGAGCGATCCAAATCTCTACGCTATTGTATACATAACGCATACAGGGAGCGAGACCGATGACAAAATCCTTCCCTATGAACGCCTGGTACGCCGCCGCCTGGGATGCCGAGGTGAAGCCGGCGCTGCTGCCGCGGACGATCTGCGGCAAGCATGTCGTGATGTACCGCAAGGCCGACGGCTCGGTCGCCGCGCTGGAGGATGCCTGCTGGCATCGCCTGGTGCCGCTGTCCAAGGGCCGGCTCGAAGGCGACACCGTCGTCTGCGGCTATCACGGTCTCAAATACAACGCGCAGGGGCGCTGCACCTTCATGCCCTCGCAGGAGACCATCAACCCGTCGGCCTGCGTGCGCGCCTATCCCGTGGTCGAGCGTCACCGCTACATCTGGCTCTGGATGGGCGATCCCGCGCTCGCCGATCCCGCGCTGGTGCCGGACATGCACTGGAATCACGACCCCGCCTGGGCTGGCGACGGCAAGACCATCCGCGTCAATTGCGACTACCGCCTCGTGCTCGACAATCTCATGGACCTCACCCACGAGACCTTCGTGCACGGCTCCTCGATCGGCAACGATGCAGTCGCCGAAGCGCCGTTCGACGTCACCCATGGCGAGAAGACGGTGATGGTGACGCGCTGGATGCGCGGCATCGAGGCGCCGCCGTTCTGGGCCAAGCAGCTCGGCAAGCCCGGCCTCGTCGACCGCTGGCAGATCATTCGTTTCGAGGCGCCGTGCACCATCGCCATCGACGTCGGCGTGGCGCCCACAGGTACCGGCGCGCCGGAAGGCGACCGCTCGCAGGGCGTCAACGGTTTCGTGCTCAACACCATCACGCCGGAGACGGAGAAGACCTGCCATTACTTCTGGGCCTTCGTCCGCAACTATCGCCTGGGCGAGCAGCGCCTCACCACCGAGATCCGCGAGGGCGTCTCCGGCATCTTCCGCGAGGACGAGCTGATCCTCGAAGCGCAGCAGCGCGCTATGGACGAGAACCCCGATCGCATCTTCTACAACCTCAATATCGACGCCGGCGCGATGTGGTCGCGCAAGCTGATCGATCGGATGGTGGCCAAGGAAAACGGGCCGCAACACCTTCAGGCCGCGGAGTAGAGCATGGCCGAACGTGAGGTCGACCGCTCCGTCTCGCAGACCGTGAAGGCGCAGCTCGCGCTGCGCGATCAGATCCTGTCCGGCGCCTTGCGCCCCGGCGAGCGCATCTCCGAGCTCCAGGCGGTCGAGACGACCGGCGCTTCGCGCACGCCCGTGCGGATGGCGCTGGTGCGGCTGGAGGAGGAGGGCCTGTTGGAGGCGATCCCCTCCGGCGGCTTCATGGTGAAGGCGTTTTCGGAGCGCGACATCTCCGATTCCATTGAGCTGCGTGGCACGCTGGAAGGCCTCGCGGCGCGCTTTGCCGCCGAGCGCGGCGTCTCCGCGCGCGAGCTCGAGCCGCTGAAGGAATGCCTTGCCGCCATCGACGAATTGCTGCGCCAGGTGCCGATCTCGGTCGATGCCTTCTCGTCCTATGTCACGCTGAATGCGCGCTTCCACGCACTGCTCACGGAACTGTCGCGCAGCCCGCCGCTGATCCGGCAGATCGACCGCGCCTCGGCGCTGCCGTTTGCCTCGCCCAGCGGCTTCGTGATGGCGCAGTCGGCACTGCCAGAGGCGCAGCAGATCCTGATCATCGCCCAGGAGCACCATCGCGTCGTGATCGACGCCATCGAGAACCGCGAAGGCGCGCGCGCCGAGGCCGTCATGCGCGAGCATGCCCGGCTCGCGGTGCGAAACCTGCGGCTCGCCTTGCGCAACCGGACCCATCTCGACCTCTTGCCGGCGCTCGCGCTGATCAAGACCGCAACCGATTGAGGGCAGGCACCATGCGCTTCATCGAAAACTGGACCCCCGCAACGCTGGTCGCGACCCGCGATCTCACCCCGAACGTCCGCGAATTTCTGATCAAGCCGGATCAGTTCGAGGCCACGGCCTATCCGGTCGGCAGCCACATCAATGTCAGCGTCACCATCGACGGCCTGCCCGAGACGCGGTCCTATTCGCTGGTTGGCGAGGCCTCGACGCACGGTTTCAAGATCGCGGTGCGCCGCGCCGAGGATTCCCGCGGCGGCTCGCGCTACATGTGGTCCTTGCAGCCGGGCGCGCGGCTCGACATCACCCAACCCGCCTCGCTGCTCGCGGTCGACTGGGCGCGCGAGAACTACTGCCTGATCGCCGGCGGCATCGGCATCACCCCGACCCTCGGCGCCGCGCAGGCGCTGGCGCGCCGCGGGGTGGATGTCACTCTGCATTATGCGGTGCGCTCGCGCCGCGAGGCCGCCTATCTCGACGATCTCGCCGCGATGCTTGGAGATCGCCTCGTCGTCCATGCCAGCGACGAAGGTCAGCGGCTCGATCTCGACGCCCTGTTCGCCTCATTGCCGCGGGGAACGCTGGCCCTGTTCTGCGGCCCGATGCGGATGCTGGACGCCGCGCGCCATGCCTGGATCGGCGCCGGCCATCCGCTCCCCGATCTCCGCTACGAGACCTTCGGCTCCAGCGGCACCCTGCCGACCGAAACATTTCGCGTGCGATTGAAGGACACGAACATCGAGCTCGAGATCCCGCGCGAGCGCTCGATGCTCGACGTGCTCAATGCCGGCGGCCACGATGTGATGTTCGACTGCAAGCGCGGCGAATGCGGCCTGTGCGCGATCGACGTCGTCGATGTCCAGGGCGAGATCGACCATCGCGACGTCTTCTTCAGCGACCACCAGAAGCAAAGCAACCAGAAGATCTGCGCCTGCGTCTCCCGCGCGCGGGGCACCATCACGGTCGACACGCTGCTCCGTGCGGATGCGGTTTGATCGAGCCCCGGGGCGAGATTCCGTTGGGAGGAATCGACAGCGGCCGCGGGGGCTCGACCTCTCCCGCTTGCGGGAGAGGTCGGCGCGAAGCGCCGGGTGAGGGTTCTCTCCTCTTGGGGAACCCCTCTGTTGAAACACCCTCTCCCCAACCCTCCCCCGCAGGCGGGGGAGGGAGCTCACCGTCATCATGGCCGGCACTCAGACTCCATCAAATTTCACCTAAGCCGCGTAAATCGCCCGAAGCTTCTTCGTATCCAGCAACGCCAGCACGCCATCAGCCGAGACCGGCCGGCTGATCAGATAGCCCTGCACTTCGTCGCAGCCGATCTGGCGCAGATATTCGAGCTGGTCGGCGGTCTCGACGCCCTCGGCGACGACGTTGATGTTGAGGTCGCGCGCGAGGCCAATCACCGACTTCACGATCGCGGCGCAGTCCGGCTGCACCAGCATGTCGCGGATGAAGGACTGGTCGATCTTGATGCGGCTGAACGGCAGCTTGCGCAGGTAAGTCAGCGAGGAGAAGCCGGTGCCGAAATCGTCGAGCGCCACGGTGACGCCGAGCTCCAGCAGCGCGTTCAGGACTGTCGCGGCCGAGCCGTATTTCGACAGCAGCATCGATTCCGTGATCTCGATCTCGAACCGGCGGGGAGAGACCTTTGCATCGGCGAGTGCCTGCACGATGGTCTGGAGGATGGCCGTGTTGTGAAACTGCGACGCGGAGAAATTCACGGCGACTCTGATGTCCTCGGGCCAGTCCGCCAGCGTCGCGCAGGCGCGGCGGATGACCCATTCGCCGATCTCGTGGATCAGCCCGGTCTCCTCCGCGATAGGTATGAACTCACTCGGCGGCACCAGCCCGCGCGAAGGATGCTGCCAGCGCAATAGCGCCTCGAAGCCGGTGATCCGGTTACCGCCGAGATCGAGGAATGGCTGGAACACCAGGAACAGTTCGTTTCGCGCGATCGCACCTTCGAGGTCCGATTGCAGCGCCTTGCGGTCGCGGGACAGCCTGTCGTTCGGCTTGTTCGAAGAAGCAAACCGTGCCCGGCCCCGCCTTCTTGGCGCGGTAGAGCGCGGCATCGGCATTCTTCATGACGTCGAGCGGCGTGTTGCCGTCGCGCGGCGCCAGCACGATGCCGACGCTGGTCGCGCCGACGATCTGGCGGCCCTCGATCTGGAACGGTTCAGTGAAGGCCGCGACGAATTGTTCGGCGATTTCGAGCGCATCCTCCGGCCGCGCCAGATTGGCCATCAGCAGCGCAAACTCGTCGCCGCCGATGCGTGCGACGTGCTCGGCTGCGCGCGTGCAGCGTTGCAGGCGGCCTGCGACTTGCACCAGGAATTCGTCGCCGGCGGGATGGCCGAACTTGTCGTTGACTTCCTTGAAGCGATCGAGATCGAGCAAGAGCACCGCGAACTCCTCACCGGACAAGGCGAGGCGCCTCAAGGCCGCATCGAGCGTTTCGTTGAAGGCGACACGGTTCGGTAGATGGGTCAGGGGATCCAGCCGCACCGTGCGTTCGGCCTCGATCTGCCGCATCACGCGCCGCGCGAACGAGAAAGAATTGACGAACACGCCGCGCAGCAGGACGCTGCCGTAGACCACGACGAGAAAGGCGATCAGCAGGAAAGCCAGATCGCCATTCCTGCCGAGGCAGATGGCGATGCCGAGGAAGATGGGGGCCGTGAAAGCGATGGCCGCGATCGGGATCGTGGCGAAGGCCAGCGCGCCGCCGGCCAGCATGCCCGAGCACAGGCAGGTGATGACGAGCTGGCCGCCGGTCGAAGCGTCGGCGAAGAAGGCGACCGGGACGATGCCCCAGGCGGAGCCAAGGATGAAGGCGTTGCGCACCAGCCGGTACATGGCGCGGCGCGAGACGAATTGCGGCTTGGTGATGCGGCGCGCCGTGTGGGATTGCAGGCCGAACACGATTGCGCCGCTGGCCACCGCGGCCGCCCAGATCAGCGCAAACATCCTGTCCGGCGATTGCCACAGCGCGACGGCCAGCACGATGGCGTTGCAGGCATTGGCGAGCATGATGCCGACCGAATAGCCGAGCACCAGCGACATCTGTTCGGCGCGGATATGCCCGGCCATCGCCTCGTCGGTTGCGGGACCGCCAAAGGCCGACAGATCGCCGGCGAACAACCGTGCGACATAGCTGGTCGTTTGAGTCCGCATTCGACAGCCTAGCAGCACCGGACGCTTGTCCGGCTCGATCAGGAGAATTCGTTGCAAACCTTTGACGAACTATGAATTATCGCCGCTCGCCACGGCCGGCGTAACCACTTCTGCGTGTTCAAAGGAAGGTATCGATAACAAATCGATACAAATGCGACATCCCGTTTACGGCTGTTCCGTCGGAACGTGTCGCCACTAACTCCGCTGTCATGCCCCGGCTTGACCGGGGCATCCAGTACGCCGCGGCGGATGTGGCGAGAGCGTGCTCTTCAACGCCGGCCTCTGGAATACTGGATCGCCCGGTCAAGCCGGGCGATGACAGCGCGTCTAGAAGCGCTCTACCGCCCCAATTGTTTCGGATCGTAATAGAACCGTTCTTCGATCAGCTCATCGCCCCGCCAGGTTTGCCACGCGATCTCGTCCAGCGTTCGGACGACGCCTTCGGCGTTGGTGAAGCTGAAGACCCAGCGTGTGGCGACATGATCGCCTTCGATCATGCTCGGCCCGATGCGCACGGCCTTAACAGCCTTCGAGGCAGCCAGCACGCCGCGCTCCTTGGCGATGAGATTGTCGCGCCCGACTGTCGGGGCGGCGTTGTTTTCGTAGGTCACGGCATCCGACGTACAGAACTGCTCGATCGCGCCGATGAAATCTCCAGCCTCCAGTCGTTGCGCGAAGGCTTCGACGACATCACGGCTTGGCATGGCGCACCCCACTATTAAAACCGACTGATAGTCGGTAAATACCGACCGATAGTCGAAAAGTCAACTGGCCGCCCGCCGCCGATTGGATTAGACCAGCCCAATGGCAAAGCAGGCGGAGCGACGGGCGGCGACGACGGACGCGATCCTGACGGCGGCGCGCCGCTTGTTCGGCACGCAAGGCTTTGCCGCCACCACCATGGACGAGATTGCCGAAGGCGCCTCCGTCGCCAAGGGCGCGGTCTATCATCACTTCAAGACCAAGGAGGCGGTGTTCGAAGCCGTGTTCGACCAGGTCTCGCGCGACCTCGTTGCCGAGATCGACCACGCCGCCCGTGCAGAGAAGGACGTGCTCGCCGCGATGGTCGCCGGCACCCAGCATTACTTTGCCGCAACCGCCAAGGGCCCGACCGGCCAGATCATCCTGCGCGACAGTCCTGCCGTACTCGGCTGGGAGCGCTGGCGCGAGATCGACGCGCAGCACTTCGGCGGCAAGATGCCGCGCGCGATCGCGGCCGCGATGGAGGCCGGGCTGATCGCACGGCAGCCGGTCGAGCCGCTGGCGCGGCTGCTGCTCGGCGCCGTGACGGAAGCCGCGGTTGCCTGCGCCGGACGCGCCGACATCGCAAGGGCGGGCGCGGAATATGCCCGTGCGTTCAAGTCGCTGGTCGAGGCGCTGCGCATCAAGCCATGATCGTGCTAAGTGACGAACGGGAAACGCCACACCAACAAGAAGAACAGTAGCGCATGAACGCAAATTCCTCCCTCGCCCCCAACGGTCCCGAATTCGACTACATCATCGTCGGCGCCGGCTCGGCCGGCTGCGTGCTTGCGAACCGCCTGTCGGCGAACGGCAAGCACAGCGTGCTCCTGCTCGAGGCCGGCCCGAAGGATTCCAATATCTGGATCCACGTCCCGCTCGGCTACGGCAAGCTGTTCAAGGAGAAGTCCGTCAACTGGATGTACCAGACCGAGCCGGAGCCCGAGCTGAAGGGGCGCCAGGTGTTCCAGCCGCGCGGCAAGACCCTGGGCGGATCGAGCTCGATCAACGGCCTGCTCTATGTCCGTGGTCAGCACGAGGACTATGATCGCTGGCGCCAGCTCGGCAACACGGGCTGGGGTTACGACGACGTGCTGCCCTATTTCAAGAAGGCCGAGAACCAGTCGCGGGGCGCGGATCGCTATCACGGCACGGGCGGTCCGCTGCCGGTCTCCAACATGATCGTGACCGATCCGCTGTCGAAGGCCTTCATCGATGCCGCCGTCGAGACCGGCCTGCCCTACAACCCTGATTTCAACGGCGCGACGCAGGAAGGCGTCGGCCTGTTCCAGACCACGACGCGCAACGGCCGGCGCGCCTCCACGGCGGTGGCCTATCTCGGCCCCGCGAAGGCGCGCAGCAATCTCAAGATCGAGACGGGCGCGCTCGCCCAGCGCATCCTGTTCGAGGGCCGCCGCGCCGTCGGCGTCGAATACCGGCAAGGCGCTGCATTGCGCCGTGCGCGTGCGCGGAAGGAGGTCGTGCTGTCGAGCGGCGCCTACAACTCGCCGCAGCTGCTTCAGCTCTCCGGCGTCGGCCCCGGCGATCTCCTCCGCAAGCACGGCATCGAGCTGGTGCTGGACGCACCGGGCGTCGGTCACGATCTCCAGGATCACATGCAGGTCCGCATCGTGATGCGCTGCTCGCAGAAGATCACCCTCAACGACACCATCAATCATCCGCTTCGTCGTACCATGGCCGGCGCGCGTTATGCGCTGTTCCGCAAGGGCTGGCTGACGATCGCGGCGGGCACGGCGGGCGCGTTCTTCAAGACCAGTTCGCGGCTCGCTTCGCCGGACATCCAGGTGCACTTCCTGCCGTTCTCGACCGACAAGATGGGCGAGAAGCTCCACGGTTTCTCCGGCTTCACCGCCTCGGTGTGCCAGCTCCGTCCCGAGAGCCGCGGCTCCCTGCGCATCAAGAGCGCCGACCCGACCGTACCGCCGGAGATCCGCATCAACTACATGTCCACCGAGACCGACCGCACCACCAACGTCGAGGGCATCAAGATCCTGCGCAGGATCTTGAACGCGCCGGCGCTGAAGCCGTTTGTGGTCAGCGAGTACGATCCCGGGGCGAAGGTATCCACGGACGCCGAGATCCTGGATTATTGCCGCGAGCGCGGCAGCACCATCTATCATCCGACCTCGAGCTGTCGTATGGGCAACGACGCGCTCGCGGTGGTCGATCAGCGGCTGAAGGTGAGGGGGCTCGACGGCCTTCGTGTCGTCGACGGCTCGATCATGCCGGACCTCGTCTCGGGGAACACTAACGCGCCGATCATCATGATCGCCGAAAAGGCCTCCGACATGATATTGGAGGATACCCGCTAAACACGCCTCTCGAAAGGACCAGGACTTGGCTACGCGATTCAAGATCGGCACCCGCAAGAGCGCGATGGCGCTGGCACAGACGGAAGAGATCGCGCGCCGCCTGACCGCCGCCGTGCCAGATTTGGATATCGAGATCGTCAAGTTCGACACCACGGGCGATCTCGACCAGACCAGCAAGCTGTTGCCCCATGGCGGCAAGGGTGGTGCCTTCGTGGCGCAGATCCGCGCCGCCGTGCTGTCGGGCGAATTGCAGGCGGCGATGCATTCGCTGAAGGACATGCCAGGCAACGAGGATACGCCGGGCCTCGTCATCGGTGCCACGCTGTCGCGCGATCCGCCGAGCGATGTGCTGGTGCTGCGCGATGGCGTGACGCTGGCGGCGCTGCGCCAGTCCCGCGGCAAGGGTCTTAAAATCGGCACCAATGCTGTGCGCCGGGCCGCCTATGCGCGGCGGTTGTTCCCGGAGGTGGAAGTGATCCATTTCCGTGGGGCCGCCGACACGCGCGTCCGAAAACTCGACAATGGCGAGAAGCAGCGCCTGCCGGATGGCGGCGCTGTCGGGCCGGCGGATGCGCTGATCATGGCGCGCGCAGGGCTCGATCGCGTTCGTCTGGCGAGCCGCATCGCCTATGAATTCACTGCGGCGGAGATGCTGCCAGCGGCAGGGCAGGGCATCGTCGCGGTCGAATGCGCGGCGCAGGACTGGCAAACGCGACAGATCCTGTCATCGATCGACGATCCATCGGCCCATGCCTCAGCCGATGCCGAGCGCGAGGTGCTGTGGGTGCTCAACGGCCACTGCAATTCGCCGGTGGCGAGCTTCTCGACCATCGCCGGCGATCAGATGTCGCTCGCCGCCTCCGTGCTCGACCTCTCCGGCAACACCATCATCGAAGCCTCGCGCAAGGGCCCGGCCAATCGCCCGCGCGAGCTCGGCCGTGCGGTGGGGCTCGATCTGCTGGCGAAGGGCGCGGCGGAGATCATCGAGCGCAGCCGGCCGCGCTGAGCCCAGCCAAAATCACGATCGGCGATGATGCTATTCTGCGCCTGTTTTGCCCGACGTGTCAAAGGCGCGGGGCGCGTCATGCGGGCCTAAACATTTCAATGACTTGTCTACTGTGCATGGGGTTGTTTTCGCGGTTTTTGTTTTGCCGCGCCCGTAGAGGCGAATAAATCAGCCGCGCACGCGCTTGATCATCCGCTCGACATGGGCGATCGGCGTCTCCGGCTGGATGCCGTGGCCGAGATTGAAGATCAGCCGCCCTTGGGCAAAATTCGCCAGCACGTCATCGACCGCGCGATCGAGCGCGGCACCGCCGGTGATCAGCACCAGCGGATCGAGATTGCCCTGCACCGCGACCTTGCTCTGCACGCGCTCGCGAATGAAGGCCGGCTCTGCGGTCCAGTCGATGCTGACCGCGTTGACGCCGGTCGCCTCGACATAGGCCGGCAGCAGCGCGCCGGCGCCGCGGGGAAAGCCGATGATCTTCGCGTCCGGCACCTTGGCGCGCACGCCCTCCACGATGCGCCGCGTCGGCTCGATCGACCATCGCACGAATTCGATCGGCGGCAGCACGCCAGCCCAGGTGTCGAAGATCTGTAGCGCGTCGGCACCGGCGGCGAGCTGCGCCAGCAGATATTCGATCGAGCTGTCGACCAGCACGTCGATGATTTTGGACAACGCCTCCGGATGCCGATAGGCCATCATCCGGGCCGGCGCCTGGTCCGGCGTGCCGTGGCCTGCAACCATGTAGGTCGCAACCGTCCAGGGCGCGCCGCAAAAGCCGATCAGCGCGACCTCGGGGGCGAGCGCGCCGCGAACGATCTTCAGCGCGTCGAAGACCGGTTGAAGCTTGCCCAGATCGGCGCGCGGCGCCAGCGTCGCGACCTTGGCCGGATCGTCGAGCGGCTCGAGCCGCGGGCCTTCGCCGACCTCGAAGCGCACCGAGCGGCCGAGCGCATAGGGGATCACTAAAATGTCCGAGAAGATGATCGCCGCGTCGAAGCCGAACCTTCGGATCGGCTGCAGCGTCACCTCGGCGGCAAGTTCCGGGTTGAAGCAGAGATCGAGGAAGCCGCCGGCCTTGGCACGCACCTCGCGATATTCCGGAAGGTAACGCCCGGCCTGGCGCATCATCCACATCGGCGGGACGGTCTGGCGCTGACCGGAGAGCACGTCGATCAAAGGTTTCGTCGGAGACTGGGGCACGAATGGTCCTGCGGAAGGTTATCGCTCCTGATACACCGCCCCGGCCCTCAGCGGAACAGGGGAACCGGCGCAACCGGGCTGCGTTGACCAGGCCAATGGAGGAGATCATGGCTGAGAGATTCAATCCCGCCCCGCATGACAAGCACGCCGACGATCTGCGCGAGGCGCTCGCTGCCGATCGCAACGCCAAGCTCGACGATGGGCTGAGGGACACGTTCCCAGCTTCCGATCCCGTGAGCGCCGCGCAGCCGACGCCCTCGAAGGCCGATGCCCGTGCCGAGCATCCCTCGCTCTGGAACAAGGTTAGGGCCATCTTCAGCTAGCAGCGAGGGACGCCCGATTCCGAGAGGCTTGCTAATGTCTTGTTAGCGACGCCAAGATCGTTGCGTCCGTAAGACTACTGGAAACCGCGGAGATTGCCGCGTGTTCCGATAGCGATTTCAGACTTCAATAACAGAAGCGGCAGAGTGTCCGAACCATCGGAGAACCCTGCCGCATGAGTGCTGCTACCCAACGAGCCGGATGGAGCCGTCTGCCGCTGCGCGCGGCGGCTTTCGTCGCGCTGACCTGCACGACCATCCTCGGCGTCAGCGGTTGGCGCGAATGGGCGGCACGCGACGCGGTGCTCAAGGGCGCCGAGACGGAGATGGCGAACGTCGCCCGTTCGCTGACACAGCATGCCGAGGACAGCCTCGATCTCCTGGATTCCGGCGTCGTCGGCGTAGTCAGCCGGTTGGAGATGGATGGCACTGGACCGGCCACGATCGCCAAGCTCGGCAACCTCCTCGAAGCGCGAAAGAAGGCGATCGCGCGTATCCACAGCCTCGCCATCATCGACGATCAGGGCAACTGGCTGACCTCGCCCGGTACGATCGGCTCGAACTTCAGCGACGATGCGTTCTTCCGATATCACCAGCTCTCGCCGAAGCGCGAGGCCCATGTCGGCCGTCCTGTGAAGAGCCTCCTGGACGGCGAGTGGGTCGTCACCCTGTCGCGCCGCTTCAACAAGCAGGACGGCAGCTTCGGCGGCGTGGTGCTCGCGACCATCGGCTCCAGCTATCTTTCGCATTTCTACGAGCAGTTCGAGATCGGCCGCAACAGCTCGGTGTCGCTCACGCATGGCGACGGCATGATTATCGCGCGCAATCCCAGCAACGAGACATTCGTCGGACGCAGCGTCTCCGACAAGCCGTTGTTCCGCGAGCCGGATCTGCAACGGCCGAAGGGTGCCTATCATTTCAAGTCGCCGCTGGACGGTGCCGAGCGCGTCAGCTTCTTCAATCGCAGCAGCCGTTTCCCGCTCCTCGTGCTCGCCACCGTCGACAAGGATGAGTTGCTCGCGCCCTGGCGCGCCGCGGCCATCTCCCGCATGCTCTACGTGCTCGCGCTGGTGATGCTGATCGCGGTCATCGGCGGCGTGCTGGTGCGGCAGCTGCAGCGGGGCCAGCGCATGGCCGTCGCGCTGGTCGAGAAGGAGGCGCATTTTCGCCTGCTCGCCGAAGGCTCCAGCGACATGGTGACGCGCATCGGGCTCGACGAGCGGCTGCGCTATGTTTCGCCCTCCTCGATCCGCATCGTCGGCTGGCGCCCCAATCAGCTGATCGGCACGCCGGCTCTTGCCGGTATCAATCCGGAGGATCTGCCGGAGGTCCAGGCGATCGTCGACGCCATGAAGCGTGGCGAGAAGGAGGAGGCGCGTCTCACTTACCGCAACTCGCACCGGGAGAACGGCGAAATCTGGCTGGAATCGACCATGCGGGTGACGCGCAAGGACAATGGCCGCATCGACGGTGTGGTCGCGATCTCCCGCGACATCACCGAGCACAAGAAGCTGGAAACCAGGCTCGAGACGCTTGCGATCGAGGACAGCCTCACCAGCCTTGCCAATCGCCGCCGCTTCGACGAGCGGTTGAAGGAGGAATGGGCGCGGGCCTATCGCGACCGCTCCAGCCTTGGTCTGTTGATGATCGATGTGGACCACTTCAAGGCCTACAACGATGAATACGGCCATCCCGCGGGCGATGCCTGCTTGCGCCGGATCGCAAAGATCATCGCGGCCGAAGCGCAGCGCGCCGGCGATCTGGCGGCGCGCTATGGTGGCGAGGAATTTGCCGTGCTGCTGCCGAACATCGACGCCGCCGGCTGCGCTCTGGTCGGCGAGCGGATCGGCAGCGCCATTCATGAGGCCGGCCTCGTTCATCGCACCAATCCGGCGGCTGGATGCGTCACCGCCTCGATCGGCGGCGCAACCTGCCGGCCGGCGCTGGAGCGCACGGCGGGCGTGGCCTCGCTGGTCGATGCTGCCGACCAGGCGCTCTACGCCGCCAAGGACGCAGGCCGCGACCGCCTGGTGATGTCCGGCGAGGTCGCGAACCTGCTGCCCAAGGCGTCCGGTCAATAAGACCGCCATCGTGTTCCGGACGCGACGCAGCGTGAAACGATGCGGCGCTGAGCCGGGACCCAGTACTTTTCATCGCTGCAACGATGGGCCCCGGTCCAGCAGCGCAGCGCGCTGCGCTGCGCCCGGGGCACGAGATCTCAATAATGCGGCGGAGGCTCGTTGGCGGGCCCCGGCGCATTCGCCTCGGCCTCCTGGAGCCGCTCATTGAGCTGCGCGATCTGCCGCGTCAGCGTATCGATCTGCTTCCACTGCGCGGTGATGGTCTGGTTCAACGTCTCGATCGTGTCGTCCTGGTAGGCGAGGCGCGTCTCCAGCGTGTCGATGCGCTCGCTCAGCGTCTTGATCTCATTCGTCACGGCCGTGCCCCTTATCCCGTTCGCGCAACCCGTGGCCGAGCGCGACGCGCTCGTCGAACACAAAGCATTCGCCGCGCCAGCGGCTCTCCGCCTCCGACACGTCCTCGAGATATTTGAGGATGCCGCCCTTGAGGTGATAGACCTCGGCAAAGCCGCGCGCGAGCAGATGCGCGCTCGCCTTCTCGCAGCGGATGCCGCCGGTGCAGAACATCGCGATCCTGCGGTGCTTGGCCGGATCCAGGCTGGCTGCGGCAAAATCCTTGAACTGGCCAAAGCTCTTGATGCCGGGATCGACCGCGCCCTCGAACGTCCCCATGGCCACCTCGAAGGCGTTGCGGGTATCGAGCAACAGCGTGTCGGGCCTCGCAATCAGCGCATTCCACTCGGTAGCATCGACATAAGTGCCGACCTGGCCGGTTGGATCGGCGGCTGCGTCACCGAGGGTGACGATCTCCTTCTTGAGCCGCACCTTGAGCCGTCCGAACGGCATCGCCTCCGCAGTCGAGAATTTCAATTCGAGATTGTCGAGCCGGCCGCCGAACATGTCGCCGTGTGCGAGTTCACGGGCGAAGGCATCGATCGCCTCCGGCGCACCGGCGATCGTGCCGTTGATGCCCTCCTGCGCCAGCAACACGCTGCCCTTGAGCTTAAGCCCAGCGCAGAACGCGCGCAGCGGCTCGCGCAGCTCGCGGTAATCCGGGAGGGCGACGAATTGATAGAAGGCCGCGACCTTGGTAGCCGAATTCGGATCAGACATGGCGGCTCGTTTAGCAGGCGGCAGCCATCCGGAAAACCCGCATGGCCGCTTGCTTCGAAAGTCCATACGCCCAGCGGATGGCAGCCATTTCCCTGGTATGCCAGCATTGCCCCATTGGGCGGGAATGTGTCATGTAGACCCGGTTTTCGAGATAGGCGCGCCACCCGCGCCGACGGCCAAGAGAGCAAGACATTCGATGAGAAACTTTCATTTCCCCGGCAGGTCCACGGTCCACGCCACCAACGCGATGGTGGCGACCTCGCATCCGCAGGCCTCGCTGGCCGCGATCGAGGTGCTGCGCGAGGGCGGCACGGCGGTGGACGCCGCGGTCACGGGTTCGGCCTTGCTCGGCGTGATTGAGCCGCAATCGACCGGCATCGGCGGCGATTGCTTCGCGCTGATCCAGCCGCGCGGCGAGGGCAAGATCATCGCCTATAACGGCTCCGGCCGCGCGCCGAAGGCGGCGAATGCCGACTGGTATCTCGAGCGCAAGATCAACTCCGTGCCGCTGACCTCGGCGCATGCGGTCTCGATCCCCGGCGTGATCGACGCCTTTGCGACCGTGCTGCGCGATCACGGCAAATTCGGTTTCGACCGGCTGCTTCAGCCCGCGATCAAGGCGGCCGAGGAGGGCTACGTCGTCGCGCCCCGCATCGCCTTCGACTGGAAGAACCAGTTCGAGAAGCTGAAGGGTGGCACCAACACCGTGCGCTACCTGTTGCCGGGCGGCAAGCCGCCGGTGGCCGGCGACGTCATCCGCCAGATCGAGCTCGGCAAGACGCTGCGCGCGATCGCCAAGGACGGCCGCGACGCCTTCTACAAGGGCGCGATCGCGGAGGACATGGTCGAGACCCTCAGGGGCATCGGCGGTCTGCATACGCTCGACGATTTCGCCGCGCACACGACCGAAGTGACCACGCCGATCGGCACCATGTACAAGGGCTACGACGTCTGGCAGTGCCCGCCGAACGGCCCGGGCGTCACCGCGCTCTTGATGCTCAACATCCTGTCGCGCTTCGACCTGACCAAATACGCGCCCGTGAGCGTCGAGCGCTTCCATCTCGAGGCCGAAGCCGCGCGCATCGCCTACATGAACCGCGAGATGCACGTCGCTTCTCCCGAGCACATGAAAATCAATGTCGCCGAGATGCTCGAGAAGGGCTTTGCCGACGAGTACATCGGCAAGATCCGCATGGACGGCATGCTCGACCTGCCCAACGTCGCGCCGCCGATGAACCCCTCCACCATCTACATCACGGTGGTGGACAAGGACCGCAACGTCTGCTCGTTCATCAACTCTGTCGCGCATTCCTTCGGCTCGGCGATCGTCTCGAACAAGACCGGCGTTTTGTTCCAGAACCGCGCCGGCGGCTTCCGCATCCAGCCCGGCCATCCCAACTGCATCGAAGGCGGCAAGCGCCCACTGCACACGATCATGCCGGGCCTGCTCACCAAGGGCGGCCGTTCCACGATGTCGTTCGCGGTGATGGGCGGTCAGTACCAGCCGACCGGCCAGACCCGTCTGCTGACCAACATCCTCGACTACGGCTGCGACGTGCAGGAGGCGATCGATATGCCGCGCGGCCTGCACTACGAGGGCCAGTACCAGCTCGAGGACAGCGTTCCCGCCGATATCGTCGAAGGATTGAAGAAGCTCGGTCACAACACCACCAGCGTGGTCGGCCCGCTCGGCGGCGCTCAGGCGATCTGGATCGACTGGGACAAGGGCACGCTCACCGGCGGCTCCGATCCGCGCAAGGACGGCTGCGCGCTCGGCTATTGAGCTCGCGCGGGGTTCCCGCGCGCGAGATCAGGACGCGCGAGATCAGGAAAAGTTGACGAAGGGCGGCGCTGCATTTGCTGCGCCGCCCTTTCTCGTTCGGAACTGCACTCATTGCTCCAAGTTATGGGGCGATGAGCGGTGCAGGCGTGCGCTGCTTTTATAGACAGCGGCGGAGGCCGGCCCATGTCCGACAAATCAAGTTCCCGACCATCCGGATTCGATCGGCGCGCCTTCATGGCCGGTGCCGCCGGAAGTGTGCTGGTTCCGATGACGGCGCGTGCGGCTGCGCAAGATGCGAGTGCGCCCGTCGCGCAGGATCCATCGCTTCCCGTTGAGGTCACGCTCCGGGTGAATGGCAAGGAAAAGCACCTGCACCTCGACGCGCGCACCACGGTGCTCGATGCGCTGCGCGAACATCTCAAGCTCACCGGCAGCAAGAAGGGCTGCGACCACGGCCAGTGCGGCGCCTGCACGGTGCTGATCGATGATCGCCGCGTGGTGTCGTGCCTGACGCTGGCGCTCGCGGCCGAAGGGCAGGAGATCACGACGATCGAGGGCCTCGCCACCGATGACCGCCTGCATCCGATGCAGCAGGCCTTCATCGACAACGACGCATTCCAGTGCGGCTACTGCACGCCTGGCCAGATCATGTCTGCCGTGGCCTGCGTGAAGGAGGGACATGCGGGAAACGAGGCCGACATCCGCGAATATATGAGCGGCAACATCTGCCGCTGCGCCGCCTATCCCAACATCGTCGCCGCGGTGAAGCAGGCCGCGCCCGAGATCATGAAAGG
This sequence comes from Bradyrhizobium sp. WSM1743, assembly GCF_000473065.1. Taxonomy (GTDB): domain Bacteria; phylum Pseudomonadota; class Alphaproteobacteria; order Rhizobiales; family Xanthobacteraceae; genus Bradyrhizobium. Next base: position 13,264 of record NZ_AXAZ01000040.1, on the reverse strand, counting down.
CTAGGCGCATGCGATCGTTTTCGTACCAGAGAGCAACAGATCCTGATATGGCCGTGCAGGCGCTCGGCGCCGCAGCGGCGAGCAACAATCCCTTGACGAAAGCGACAGCGCAGCCGCTTGCCGGCGGCACCACGCTGATCGATTTGATGAAGCTCGACGTGATGCGGCCCGCTGCGATCGTCGATATCAATCCGCTCGCGCACGCCTGGTCGGCGATCGAGCCAGGCGGCGATGCCTTGCGGCTCGGCGCGCTGGCAAAGATGTCCGACGTGGCCGCGCACGCCGAGATCCAGCGCAGCTATCCGGTGATCGCAGATTCGCTGAAGCTCGCCGCCAGCGCCCAGCTGCGCAACATGGCAACCCTCGGCGGCAATGTGATGCAGCGGACGCGCTGCAACTACTTCCGCGATGTTTCCTATGAAAACTGCAACAAGCGCAATCCCGGGTCCGGCTGTGCCGCAATGGACGGCGTCAATCGCATGCATGCGGTGCTCGGTACCTCCGATCAGTGCATCGCGACCTATCCTGGAGATTTTGCCCAGGCGCTGATCGCGCTGGATGCGACCGTCGAGATCACGGGCAAGGCCGGTACGCGCAGCATGCCTTTCGCGCAGCTTCACAAGGCGCCGGGCAGCACGCCTGACATCGAGACCGCGCTTCAGCCTGGCGAGCTGATCTCGGGCTTCTCGATTCGGGGCCGCTGGCCGCGGTCGGTGTATCTCAAGGCGCGTGACCGGCAATCCTACGAATTCGCACTGTCGTCTGCCGCGATCGCGCTCGACGTGCAGGACGGCACGATCAGGGACGCGCGCGTCGCGCTCGGCGGCGTCGCCACCGTGCCGTGGCGGGCGCGCGAGGCGGAGGCGCTGTTGAGGGAACAGAAGTTCGACGAAGCGCTGGCGCAACGCGTCGCCGATGCCGCGTTTGCGGATGCCCGCGGCCGCCGGCACAACAGCTTCAAGATCGCGCTCGGCAAGCGCGTGGTGGCACGCGCGCTCCAGCAGGCCGTAACGATGGAGATCTGACCATGACCGCTGCAGCTTCCGAGCCCAAGGCGAACATGGGTCAACCTGTGCCCCGCTATGATGCAACCGCAAAGGTCACGGGGCGCGCGACCTATGCGTCCGACATGCCGCTGGACAACCCGGCTTACGCATTCCTGGTCACCAGCGCCATCGCCAAGGGCCGCATAGATCGTTTCGATCTCGACGATGCCGGGCGCGTCCGCGGCGTGATCGACATCGTCACGCATGAGAACGCTCCGAAGCTGAAGGAATCGAAACTCTTCAGCAACGGCGGTTATGCCGGCACCACGATCCAGCCGTTGAAATCGGCCGAGATCGCGCATGACGGCCAGATCATCGCCGTGGTCATCGCGGAGAGCTATGAGGCGGCGCGCGAGGCCGCCAACCGCATCAAGGTCAGCTATACCGCAGCGACGCCGAGCGCGAGCTTCGACTCGCCGGGAACAACCACGGCGACCGCGAAGGGTCAGAATTCGCAGTTCAAGGAGGACCCGAAGGTCGGCGACTTCGCGAAAGCCTTCGATGCGGCCGAGGTCAAGCTCACCGCTTCCTACGACACGCCGACGCAGCACCACAATCCCATGGAGCTGTTCACGACGAGCTGCGCCTGGATGGGCGACAATCTCGTCATTTACGAGGGCAGCCAGTTTGTCTATGGCCTGAAGAACGGCGTGGCAGAGCAACTCGGCATCGACGCCGACAAGGTGCGCGTGGTCAATCCCTATGTCGGCGGCGGGTTCGGTTCGCGCGGCTCGATGACGCCGCGGACGGCCATCATCGCCGGCATTGCCAAGCGCCTGAACCGCCCGATCAAGCTGGTCCCGACCCGCGACCAGGGCTTCACCATCGCGACCTATCGCGCCGAGACGCGGCATGAGATCAAGCTCGGTGCGAGCCGGGACGGCAGGCTGGTCGCTTTGAGGCATGAGGGGGCCGAAGTCTCCTCGCGCCCCGACGCCTATTGCGTCGGCGGCACCAAGACGACGACGCGGCTCTATGCCTGCCCGAACGTGGACAGCCTGGTCTCGATCGTGCGCGCCGACCGCAATACGCCCGGCTTCATGCGTTCGCCCCCGGAGGTGCCGTATCTGTTCGCGCTGGAGAGCGCGCTGGACGAGCTTGCGGTCAAGCTCGACATGGACCCGATTGAGCTTCGCCGCATCAACGACACCACGAACGAGCCGATCAGCGGCAAGCCCTATACGTCGCGCTCGCTGATGGCCTGTTTCGACGAGGCGGCCAAGGCGTTCGGCTGGGGGCAGCGCTCGCCTCAGCCGAAATCGATGTCGGACGGCGACTGGCTGATCGGCTATGGCTGCGCCGCCACTTGTTATCCGACACAGATGGCGCCATCCGCCGCGCGCGTGCGCCTGCAGCGCGACGGCCGCACCCGCGTCGAGATCGCCGGCCACGAGATCGGCACCGGTGCTTATACCGTCATCGCCCAGACCGCGGCCGAGCGGCTCGGTGTGCCACTCGAGAAGGTCGCGGTCTTCATCGGCGACAGTGAATTGCCGCCCGCGCCGGTTGCCGGCGGCTCCAACTCGACCGCCAGCACCTGCTCGGCAGTGATGATGGTGTGCGATCAGATCCGACAGCGCCTGTTGAAGGCGGTGATGCCGAGCGACAGCCTCGCCGACAAGGCCAAGGAGACCGTCGGCATCAGCCCGGCACCGTCGACCCAGGCAGCGAAAGGTGATCGCTCCCTCGATCTCGAGAAGGCCTTCGATGCGCTCGGCGTCGTCGTCCTCGAGGAATATGGCGAGTGGAAGCCTGAGGGCGCGCCGTTGGATTCCTTCCGCGCCATGCACAATGGGCAGGTACGGCTCATCGGTGGTCATGCCATGAAGGACCAGATCGCCTACGCCTTCGGCGCCGAGTTCGTCGAGGTCCGCGTCAACCGCTTCACGCATGAAATCCGCTGCCCCCGTCTCGTCGGCGCATTCGCGGCAGGCAGAATCATGAATCCGCGCACCGCGCGCAGCCAGCTCATGGGCGGCCTGATCTGGGGCATGTCCTCGGCGCTGCTGGAGGCCACCGAGCTCGACGAGCGCAATGCGCGCTACGTCAACGACAATCTGGCCGACTACCTCGTGCCCGTGAATGCCGACGTGCCCGGCGTCGAGGTGATCATGCTCTCCGAGCAGGACGATCACATCAACCCGGTGGGCGCAAAGGGCCTTGGCGAGCTTGCCAATGTCGGCACCAATGCCGCGATCTGCAACGCGATCTATCACGCCACCGGCCAGCGCATCCGCAAGCTGCCGGTGCGGCTGGAAAATATCGAGGTCTAAAGGGGTGGAAACGGCGACGGCGTTGGGTTAGACACCTCCGGCCTCAAACGGAAGGTGTCTTATGCAGCGTTTCCAGCGCGTGCTCCTCGCCCTGATGTCCGCACTCGCGATCACCGTGATCGCCAGCGTGTCGCATTTCGTTTCCACCACGGCCTCGGCCCAGACCGCAGGAAAGACCATGACCACAGCTTCAGGCTTGCAGATCATCGACTCCACCGTCGGCACCGGTGCCTCGCCGCAGCCCGGTCAGATCTGCGTGATGCACTATACCGGCTGGCTCTATGAAAACGGCCAGAAGGGCAAGAAATTCGACTCCTCCGTCGATCGCAAGGAGCCGTTCGAATTCCCGATCGGCAAGGGCCGCGTCATCGCCGGCTGGGACGAAGGCGTTGCCTCGATGAAGGTCGGCGGCAAGCGCACGCTGATCATCCCGCCGCAACTCGGCTATGGCGCCCGCGGCGCCGGCGGCGTGATCCCGCCGAACGCGACGCTGATGTTCGACGTGGAGTTGCTCGCGGTGAAGTGACGGCGTAGCCGTCATTCCGGGCGGCGCGAAGAGCCGAACTATGGTGCGCAATTGCGCACCTGAGAATCTGGAGATTCCGGGTTCGCTTCGCGCCCCGGAATGACGGCTCAAACAACAAGACCGGCCCTGTGGCCGGTCTTTTCATTCTTAGTCTTACGCGCGATTACTCCGCCGCGCGACGTGCCGCCACCGCGGCGCGATCCATCGCCTCCTTCGCGGCGTCCTTGGCATCACCCATGGCCTGCTGACCCTTGCCCTTGACCTCCTGCACCGCGCCTTCGCCCTTCATGCGATCGGATCCGGTGGCGTCGCCGATGCCCTGCTTGGCCTTGCCGATTGCCTCGTTGGCGTTGCCTTTGATCTTGTCGGTCGTGCTACCCATGAAACGCCCCTTCCATTTTGCTCGGTGAGACGACGTCCGGCAGCTAGCAGCGTTCCGATTTTGGTATGGCTTGCGGCTGCGCCTTTGGGTTAGCTTGCCGCGCACGGAACCAACAGAAAGCAAGTCCTATGACCGGCCATGACCACTCGCATTCCCACCATGACCATGATCATGATCGCTGGAAGCATGACGGCGTGCGCGTCATTCCGGGCAACCAGCTCGATACCAACGTGCCGTCGACGGCAGGCATGGACCGTGCGGCCGCCATCAATTTTGCCCGCGTCGGGGCCCAGAAATTGTGGGCGGGCACGGTCAGCATCAAGCCCGATGCCAAGACCGGCGCGCATCATCACGGCCATCTCGAAAGCGTCATCTATGTGGTGAAGGGCAAGGCGCGGATGCGCTGGGGTGAGAGCCTGCAATTCACCGCGGAAGCCGGCCCCGGCGATTTCATCTTTGTCCCGCCTTACGTGCCGCATCAGGAGATCAATGCCAGCCCGGACGAGGTGCTGGAATGCGTGCTGGTGCGCAGCGACGGCGAGGCGGTCGCGATCAATCTCGACATCGAGCCGGTCGAGAAGCCCGAGACCGTGCTGTGGATCGACCCGGTGCACCGGGATCCCAACGAGCAGAAGTAAGGCTCTTCAGGGGCGCGGGGGCGGTGCGGCAGAACCCCGCGGATCGGGGTCCCAAATATAAAATATAATTGTCGGAAGCCGTGTCGGATGGCCGCCAGCTGGTCCGTCCTTGGGCAGAACCCCGCCAAGGAGCGTCCGATGCCCAAGATGATCTTCGTCAGCCTGCCGGTGACCGACCTGAAGCGCGCGACCGCCTTCTACGAGGCCGTCGGCGCGGTCAAGAATCCGCAATTTTGCGACGACACGGCGTCCTGCATGGCCTTTTCCGAGGCCATCTACGTCATGCTCACGACCCACGACAAATTTCGCCAGTTCACGCCGAAGCCGATCGCGGATGCCAGGACCTCGAACCAGGTGCTGCTCTGCCTGTCCGCGGACGGCCGTGACGACGTTGACGAAATCGTCGCCAAGGCCGAGGCGGCCGGCGGGGTGGCCGATCCCAGCCCGAAGGACGAATACAGCTTCATGTACGGCCGCAGCTTCGAGGATCCGGATGGCCATATGTGGGGTGTGAACTGGATGGACCTCGCGGCTGCGCCTCTGCAGCCCGACCTGGCGAACGCCTGATTCAAGCCCGTCAAGACCTGAAGAGGAGCATTCACGATGTCCAAGCTCGTGCCCTGCATGTGGTTCGACGGCGATGCCGAGGACGCAGCAAAATTCTACGTCTCGCTGCTCCCGAATTCGGAGATCACGCACGTCCAGCGCAACGTTTCGGACGGCCCCTCCGGCAAGGAAGGCTCGGTGCTCGTCGTCGAGTTCCAGGTGGCCGGGCAGCCTCTGGTCGCGCTCAACGGCGGCATGAAGATGGAGTACACTCACGCGATCTCGCTGATGATCCATTGCGACGACCAGGCCCAGGTCGACAGCGTCTGGAACGCGTTCCTTACCCATGGCGGCAAGGAGGAGAAGTGCGGCTGGGTCAGGGACCGCTGGGGCGTGGCCTGGCAGGTGGTGCCGAAAGTGATGTTCGAATTCCTGTCGAGCCCCGATAAGGCCGCGGCGGCGCGCGCGATCCAGGCCATGATGAAGATGGTGAAGCTGGATGTCGAAACCCTGCGTCGTGCGTTCGAGGGCAAGTCGGCGGCGTGAGACGGCTGTGTCTCTCCACATACTTGGTGTCATCGCCCGGCTTGACCGGGCGATGAAGTACTCCGAGACGAAGTGATTGAACTGATAGGCCACGGCGTACTGGATGCCCCTGGTCCCGGCTCCGCTAGGATACGCCGGGCCTACAAGGGCGCTCGGCCGGCGAAGCTTCAGCGAAGACGGCAAGCCGGGGCATGACAGCGAGATGTGAGGTGAGACCTCGCTGCTAATAATTAATCCTCAGCCCCACGCCGCCATGGATGGTGTTGCCCACCGGCTGCGGGCCCAGCGTGCCGTTGGCGAACAGGTCCACGATCCAGCCCTTCTGCACGCGGAAGCCGAGGCGGCCGCCATATTCGAACCAGCCCTGGTTGCCCATGGTCGGCACCACCACGCCGTTGCCGGTCACTGTGGCGACGATGCCGCTATGGCCGGCAAACGACTGCACCCAGCCGCCATTGATGTTGGCCTCGATGTTGCTGCCGTAGAGATGCGTCCACTGGCCGCCGATCTTGACGAGGCTGGTGCGATCGGTGCCGGTCGCGATGCTGGCGTCGAATGGATTGAACGCCACCGCACTGTCGGTGTAGCCCGACACGCGTTGCCAGAGCTGCCAGACCTCGATCGAGGCCGCGACCTCGTCGCGCGGCGAGAGACGGCTCATCCAGCCGGCGCGTCCGTAGACGGCGTAGTTCGAGGCGTTGGTCGAACTCGTGACACTGACCGGGCCGAGACTGGTGTTGTAGCTGCGCGTGTAGCGTGCCTTCTCCCACGGCGTCAGGATGGTGCCGACATCGAAGAACGGGCGCGACGAGCCCCAGTCGGTGAAGTCATAGCGTAGCGCAAAAGCGCCGATCGGTGCGCTCGTGATCTTGTAGCCGCCCTCGTTGTAATGCGTGTAGGCGATGCCGGCGAGCAGCGACAGATTGTTGGTCAGCTCCTTGCGGCCGTGGATGCCGGCCGAGAACGAGCCGGCCGAGCCGAATGCGCTGATGCAGTCGCTGCAATTGACCTGCTCGTTGACACCGAGCAGCACCGTGCCGAGCACCCGGTTGGTGATCATCTGGTTGAAGCGCTGACCCGCGAGGCCGCCGATCGAATTGCCGCTGGAATCCGCGCCGGTCGGTCCGGACGGCGGAGGATACGGGCTCGGTGAAGGCGACGGATGGGGGCTCGGCGACGGGGAGGGAGTCGGAGTGGGTGACGGAGACGGCGACGGAGAATAGGTCGGGGACGGACTGGGACCTGGTTCACCGCACTCGGACCCGCACTCCGACGCCTGCGCGGCCGCCGAGCGGGCATTGAACGTGACAAGCGCAAACGCCGCAGCAGCGGTCAGCGCAGCGGCAAGGATGAGGCGCCGGACGTTGAATTTCGCCATCGTCAGCGCCCGCACAGCATGCCGTCGTCCTGGACGGCGGGCGTGATGGTCGGCGAGGCGCCGGCGTACTGGTTGACCGCGCACAACCCGGCGCTCGCGGCGCAGTTGGCGGCGAAGGTCCAGGGCGGCGTGTTGGTCCTGGTGATGCTCACCTTGCCGCCGGTCGAGGTGATGATCGCGGTGTCGCCGGGCTGGGTGAGTTGCACGCACTGCGAGCTCTTCGTGCAGACGCTGGCCGCGCCGTCCTGAAGCACCACCACGGAGCGCCCGCGCTGCGAGAGAATGTCGAGCGTGGTGCCGCGCACGCCGATGGTCGCGAGCGGCGTCGTGATCTTGTAGGCGGCCTTGTCGGAGTGTCCGGTGACGAAGCGGAAGGCGCCGGTGGTCATGCGGATCGCGACGTCGCGATAGCTGTGCTCGTCGTTGAAGACGGTGCGGTCGAGCTTCAGCGTGGCGCTCGGCCCGAGGGACAGGTTGGTGCTGTCCGCCATCACGAAACGCGCCGCGCTGTCGGCGCCGGTCCGCACGGTCTCGTCGCGCAGCATGCTGTCGCCGACGCTGATCGGCGTCGTGGTCGCGGCCACCCGCACCACTTCGTTCTGGATCACGACGGCCTCGCCGACGCGCGTCTGCGCCTGCGCGCAAGGGCCTGCGCAGATTGCGGCCGTGAGCAGTGTGGGGAAAAGCCAAAAACGCAAATTCATTTCGCAACCGATCGATGTGTCCCTGATCGTACCGGATCGCGCGCGCTTCTGATGTGGCGGAATTATCACAAGCGGCGCGGGACGTGCGTCATGCTTAGTCACAGTTGCGGCAGAATGCGTTCAATGACCAGAACCAGTCTATTCCCCGCGGTGAAGCAGATTTGCCACGCAGAACAGCCGAACTAAAGACGCTTGAATCGCCTGCAGCTCCAAAGCTGTCGCGGAGCACAGTGATTGCTGTCGCGATTTTCCTGGTTGCCCATCTGGCGCTGCTGATCGGTCTCACCACACCGGAAAAATTTGTCTTCGACGAGGTGCATTACGTGCCGGCGGCGCGCCAGATGCTGGCGCCCGCGATGTCGCAGCCGATGCTCAATCCGATGCATCCGCCATTGGCCAAGGAGCTGATCGCGGCATCGATCGCAACCTTCGGCGACAACGCGCTTGGCTGGCGTTATCCCGCGACAGTGTTCGGCGCGCTCGCGATCGTCGCGATCTATCTGTGCGGCCTCGCGCTGTTTTCCGCGCAGGGGCCTGCGATCGCGGCGGCGCTGATCGCTGGTTTCAACCAGATGGTCTATGTGCAGGCGCGCATCGCCATGCTCGACATCTTTGCGCTCGGCCTCGGCCTGCTCGCGACCGCCGCCTTCATGCATGGGTTTCGCAGAGAGCGGCCGCAGGCGATGTTTGCGCTCGCGGGCAGCCTGTTCGGCTGTGCTGCAGCCTGCAAATGGAGCGGCTTGTTTCCGCTTGGCGTCTGCATCGTCATCGTTGCGGTGATCCGCTTGATGCAGGGCTGGCGCACGCTGTTCGCAGACCCCAAGCCGGACGACTGGTACCGGCCGGAGCTTTGGCCGGGCCTGAAGCCGCATCATGTCGCGCTCTGCTTCGCCGTCCTGCCGACGGTGGCTTATCTGGCCGCTTTCGTCCCGCTCTACGGATTGTCGCTGCCGGATTTGATCGAGGCGCAGCGGCGGATCTTTGCTGACAACACCACGACGGCCATCGCCGGCCACACCTATATGAGCGCGTGGCCATCCTGGCCGTTGCTCGCGCGCCCGGTGTGGTTCCTGTTCGACAAGACGGCGGAGGACCACGTCGCTGCGATCGTCTTCCTCGGCAACCCGCTGGTAGCGTGGCCGGCGCTGCTCGCGCTCGTCGTGGTGCTGCGAGATTTCATCGCGGCGCGGCGCTGGGACGCATTCCTGATCGCGGCATTCTATTTCGGTCCCTGGCTCGCCTGGGCGTTGCTGCCGCGCACCCTGGGCTTCATCTATTACTACCTGCCGGCCGCCACTGCGGCGTCCCTGGCGCTGGTCTATGTGCTGCGCCGCAATGGGTTGCCACGCTGGCTGCTGTGGGCCTATGTCGGCGTCGCCGCGGCCGGCTTTGCAATCATGCTGCCGATTTCCGCAGCGTTCGTCGGCACCTCAATGAGGACCTTCAACCGGCTGATGCTGTTCCAAAGCTGGATATGACAGCGCCGCCTGCCGGGGGAGGGCAGGCGGCGTGCTGCTTGCGACAACGTACTTGAATTTATTTCGCCGCGGTCTTGGTGTCCATGTTCACGACCTGGACGCGGCGGTTGATCGGGTCGGCGCCGTTGACGGCATCCTTCAGCTTGGTCTTGCCGTAGCCGACGGTGACGAGATCGTTGCCGTTGAGGCCGTAGTTCTGCACCAGGTACTTCTTGATGGTGTCGGCGCGCCGTTCGGAGAGCCCTTGATTGTACTCTTCGCCGCCGATCGCGTCGGTGTGGCCGGCGACCACGAAAGTCGAGCCCTTGAGCGCCGGATCTGACAGGGCCTTGCCGAGCGCCTGCACCGAGGCCACCGACGTCTTGGCGATGTCAGCCGAGTTGTAGTCGAACTGGATCTCCAGATCGATCTTCGGCTTGGTCGCGGCGAGCTCGGCGATCTGCTCGCGCTCGCCCGTCGAGAGCGACCGGGTCGAGCGGTTGCGCACGGTGTTCAGGAAGGTCGCTTCCTTGGCCTGCGCGGTCGTGTCGGCCTGCGGACCGACGGAGAGGCCGCGGGTCGCCGGCTTCGGCTTCAGTGCATCGACGATCTGGCCGGCGGAGATGTTGTTGTCGCCGGCCAGCGCAAGGCCCGCCGTCATCGACAGGGCTGCGGAGAGCGTTATCGCCTTCAGTCCAAAGAACTTATCAAAACGGGTCATTGTCGTATCCTCGCTGTTACGCCTTATGGCGATTTGATGCTGCGAGGCTAGGGCAGGTTCAACGGCGCTGATGTGATCTTGGTCACATTCGAAACTGCGAGCCGAGGTCACTCTTTTGGCAATCCTGCTGTCGATGCTGATTACGGGGCTGACCTCCCGCTATGTCGGGGTCGAAGGGCCGACCGACGAGAACATGTGGCTGGTCGACCGCCTCACTCGCAGTGTTTATCGCTGCCAGGCAGAGGGGCGTGGCAAGGCCGTGTGCGAGCCGGACGTCGCGACCGGAACCATCGGGGAGCGCCCAAAAGCCGCACGCTAATAGGGGGGTGGCGCTGCGGCGCAGCAACGAAATGTCTTCTCCCTGAAAACTTGTCGCTGAAGAATGGCTCGTGTGTTGGCCGGCATGGCGCCGGTTTTGTTCCACGGAGGAGACATTCGATGAAGATGTTGCTTTCGGCCGCTCTGCTCGCCGCGCTCGCGGCCTCGCCGGCTTCTGCGGCAAAGATGCAGCCCTGCACAGGCGAGGCGATCGGCAAGGCGATGACCGCGATGGGAACCGTGGATTCGCCCGGCAAACAGGCGATGGCCAAGGAAATGGCCGCAGCCAACACCGAGATGAGCAAAGGCAATATGCGCGGCGCCTGCAAGCATTACATGAACGCGCAGAAGATGAGCGGGAAATAGTTTGGGCCGTACGTTGACCGACCGCGCTGTCAGCAGATGGCAGCGCGGTTTTCTTTGCCTTCCTTGTTTGCCTCAGCGCGAATCCCGCTACATTGCCACCTGCAATGTCCCGCACGCCCAAGCAGCTTCCACTCACCACGACACAGGCCCGGCAGATCTGGCTGCATGCCCAGCGGCTGGACGAGCGTGCCCCGTTCGGCGAGGGAGCGCAGGCCGTGGCGGACGCGGTCGCTCATCTCGGCTATGTGCAGATCGACACCATCAACGTCATCGAGCGGTGCCATCACCACATCCTGTTCAGCCGCATTCCGTCCTATCGTCGCGCCGATCTGCGCCAAGCCCAAAGCACCGACAAGAGCGTGTTCGAATACTGGACGCATGCGCTGTCCTACGTGCCGGCGAGCGACTTCCGCTTCTTCCTGCCGGCGATGCACGAGCATCGGCGCGAGGGGCACAAATGGTTTGCTTCGGTGAAACCGGCCGACACGCGCAAGGTGATGCGGCTGCTGCGTGCCGGTCCGCTGACGATCCGCGACATCGACGACGACGTGCTCGTCGAGAAGGAGCATCTGTGGCAGAGCCGCAAGCCGTCGAAGCGGGCGTTGCAGCTCGCCTTCTACACCGGCGCCGCGACCATCAGCGAGCGCCAGGGCATGCTCAAGACCTATGAGCTGATGACGCGCCATTTCGGCTGGGACAAGCTGCCGAAGCCGGCTTCGGCTAAGGAGATCACGGCCTATCTGCTCGACCGCGCGCTGCGCTCGCAGGGCGTGGTCAGCCTCGATTCGATCTGCCATCTCGACGCGCCGCGCAAGAAGCCGGTCGCGCGCCTGATCGCCTCGCGCGTTCGCCGTGGCGAGCTCGTGCCTGTTACGATCGATGGCGCCGGCAAGCAGGAGCATTGGGCCTCGCCCGCAGCGCTCGAGCCGCATGAGGTGTCGCCCGATCTCGTCCACATCCTTTCGCCGTTCGATCCCCTGATCATCCAGCGCAAGCGCACCAAGCTGATCTTCGGCTACAACCACCTGTTCGAAGCCTATGTGCCGAAGGCCAAGCGCAAGTTCGGCTACTTCGCGCTGCCCGTGCTGGTCGGCGACGAGATCGTCGCCGCGCTCGATCTCAAAACAGATCGGCAGGCGAAGAAGCTGTTGATGCAGAAATGGACCTGGGTCGGGCAGGGCAAGAAGACGGCGGGACGCAAGGAGCTGAAGCGGAAGATCGAAGAGGAGCTCGATCGCTTCCAGCGGTTTCAATTGGCGGAGTGACTTCGTAGGGTGGGTTAGCCGATTCAAACCGGCGGTCACTCAACGCGAAATCTGCAAGGCGTAACCCACCGCGGTCCTTCCACTCGGAAGCAGAAGTGGTGGGTTACGCTTTCGCCTTCGCTCTTAGAGCTGCGGCGGACGCTAACCGACCCTACGCAGGGCGACGAGCCGATCGATCCAGACGCCGAACAGAATCCCGATCACGTAGGCCACGAGATTCCACAGCGAGAAGATCCGCCCCAACAGCAGCGCGCCGGCCGTGGTCAACCGGAATGCATCGAGCCAGGGCGTATGCACCAATCGCGAAAACTCGACGACGATGGCGATCACCAGCGCGATCGCCGCGATCTGTGCCTGAGTGAGCCGCGGCAGCAAAACTCCGACGAGCAGAAACACCATCGTGGCCCACAGCAGCGAGCCGCCGTACTTCACGACGAAGGCCGGAAACCCGAGCGGGAAGCCGTACCAGCGCAGCGTCAGCCCGCAGACGATCACCGCGAGCGCGAGAGCGGCGCGGAGCAGCGATGTCCGGAGCGGCGCAACAGGTTGATCCGGCTGCGTTCCGTGCATTGCTCGCTCCATTGACTCTTTGCCCGCGATGCTCAAAACCGCCACTCAGCCCACAAAAGCAACAACCCGGGGGGAAGCCATGAGCCAGACCACCTATGCCGGTTCCGCCGGCAGTGCCAAGAGCGCCAGCAAGAGCGACATCGAAACCTCGACGATCCGCGCCATCTCCTGGCGTCTGATTCCGTTCCTGGTGCTGGCCTACTTCTTCTCCTATCTCGACCGCGTCAATCTCGGCTTCGCTGCGCTGACCATGAATGCCGAGCTGAAGTTCACGCCGCTGATCTTCTCCTGGGGCGCCGGCATCTTCTTCATCGGCTACTTCATCTTCGAGGTGCCGAGCAATCTCGCGCTGGANAAATTCGGCGCCAGCCGCTGGATCGCCCGCATCATGGTGACCTGGGGCATCATCTCGGCACTGATGGCGGTGGTCAGCGGCGTCACGAGCTTCTACGTCCTGCGCTTCCTGCTCGGCGTTGCCGAAGCCGGCTTCTTTCCCGGCATCATCCTCTATCTCACCTATTGGTACCC
>NZ_AXAZ01000039.1 GCF_000473065.1 Bradyrhizobium sp. WSM1743 | reverse complement strand
CGGCGACATCGTCGTCTTGGATAATCTCGGCAGCCACAGGAGCAAAGCGGTTCGCCAGCTGATCCGTTCGGTCGGCGCCAAACTCTTCTTCCTGCCAAAATACTCGCCCGACCTGAACCCGATCGAACAGGTCTTTGCCAAGCTCAAGCACCTGCTTCGCAAAGCTGCCGCGCGAACCGTGGACGCGGTCTGCGCCGCAATCGGCCACGCACTCGATGCCTTCACCGCCGAGGAGTGCGCCAACTACCTCAAAAATTCAGGCTATCGAACTTAATGCCATCACGCTTTAGGAGTCCGGGCTCCGCAACCGTAACAGCACCTGAGCGCGCTCAAGCCGCTCGGTACGTATTCGAACATACGCCCGGGCCGGCCATTCGCTTTGAGCCACGTCAACTCGCGCGGACTGCGACGCCGAGGTATTCCGAAGGCCGTCGCGCTCACGGCAGAGGTCGTCGCCCTTCGCCCGCTTCAGGTCGACTTGTGCAGACGGCGATGCTGAGGGAAATACCATCGCATGACTTCTCGCAGGTTGTCGGAATCTCCGCGCGCCCAGTTGCGCATGATCTCGCAGCCGAAGGAGATCGCCGTAATGGGTCTTGCCCCGGCCTGAATCATTCGGTCGAACGCGCGCTCGTGCGCGGTCGGCGAAATGCCGCCGACGGCGTCGGCCACCGGATAGACCTCGTAGCCTTCCGCCAGCATGTCGAGGGTCGGAAAGGCCAGGCAGACCTCGGTCCAAAGTGCGCCGATGACCACCTTGCGCCGGCCCGTGTCCTGGACTGCCTTGCGGAAGTCATCGTCCTGCCACGCGTTGACGCCGGTCCGGTCGATTTCTTGTACTCCCGGCAGAGCCTCGCGGATCGCGGGAATCGTGCCCTCGTTCACGCCCATGTCGACCGCCACGGTCGAGAGCACCACGGGGATATTGTAGGCCTGAGCGAGTTTGCACAGCGCGACCGCATTGAGGGTGATCTCCTCGCGGGAGGATGAAGTCACGCTGGAATACTGCTCAGGCTGGTAGTCGATCAGGACCAGAACGCAGTTTTGCGGGGTCAGGAGGTGATCGGCTTTCGGATCGCGGACGGGTTCGGGCTGGGTCTTTGCCACGTTGTTCCTCATTCGAGTTTGAAGTGAAATGGTCGTTGCGATGATCCAGGCCTATATCAGAAAGATCTGGCGGCTGCGCGAGCCCGGGCGTCTGCCTCCGCGACGACCGAGGACCACTTTCAAGGGACGGCTCGAGCATAGGAACGGCCGCAACGCGGAGGAGTTGATTGCATAGGCCGCGGATCTTGCGCGGCCTGCGTGGCTCCGCCCCCCAAGCCCCCAAAAGCCCCCCAAGGCGGGGCTGCGCTCGGTCCTCATCGAATGGGGCGCTCAGAGAGAGCCGAACACGCTTGAAGAAGCCGGCAAAAACGCGCGAAGAGCTTGAGTCCGCGATCAGGTTGGAGATGGAAGACATCTGCGAATGGCCTACGGGTCTGGCCATCTCCGTCGCGCCCCACGAAGACTCATGGAAAGTCGTGATCATGACGGACGGTCCGCAAGACGCGGATCGATGCGACATGATCGAGACAATTGCCGAGAGACTGCGCGGCCAGTTCGACTTGAAAAGCTAAATCTTGGTAGGCCGAAGCTTCAAAGCGTGCTCAGGTCGTCCGGCACGTCGCCGAACTTTCGGATCAGCTTGGCGTCGCCGAAATCGCCGCTGGACGGGTCTCCCGTCCGAGAGAACGCGATGGCCCCGGCATTGCCGGGCTTCCGGGACAGGGACTCGGCCCGCATGACGGCGGCGTTGGCGCTCAGGCACTCGGCCGCCTCGCCGGCGACCACGCCGTCGTCGGAGAAAACGAACGGTAGAGCGACGTAATAGGTCACATCAGTCATCTGGCTCACCTCTCTGTCCTCCGGCCTCCGGGAGCCGTCCCCGGGCATAGCCCATCGACACCTTCCTCCGGAGCCCCTCGAGCTGGGCCTCGAGAAAGTGGTTGGCCACGATGAGCGCCTTCACGGCCTCCCGCGCGTCGCCGCCGCAGGCCGCAATCGCCTGGTCGGCGGCCGCATCGAGGTCGTGGGCGGCAGGTTCGGACTGGTCGGCAGCGGCTTTCATCCGATTATGTTCCCGTTTCGTTCCGTGAGAGTCAAGTGGCCCCTCTCCCGAATTTCCATGGCGCCGCGGCTGCCGGCGGATGAATCTCGGGGAGCGGTCGGGGTTGTCGGAACCGGCGACCCTCGGTCGTCTTGAATCCGAGCCGTCCTCGTTTCGGAGTACCGCGTACATGGCCCCCCGCGCCAATTGGAAAGGGTTTTTGAGGCTCTCCCTGGTCACCTGCCCGGTGGCGCTCTACCCGGCGACGTCGGAGAGCGAGAAGATCTCGTTCAACCAGCTCAACCGCCAGACCGGCCACCGCATCAAGTACCTGAAGGTCGACGCCGATACCGGCGACGAGGTGCCGAACGAGGACATCGTCAAGGGCTTCCAGCTCGAGAAGGATCAGTTCATCGAGGTCACCAGGGAGGAGCTCGAGGAGATCGCGCTGGAATCGACGCGCACCATCGAGATCGACGAGTTCGTGGACAGAACCGACATCGATCCGCGCTACCTGATCCGGCCCTACTATCTGCGTCCGGATGGCAAGGTCGGCCACGACGCCTTCGCGGTGATCCGCGAGACCATCCGCGAGATGGACAAGGTCGCGATCGGGCGGGTGGTGTTGACCAACCGCGAGCACATCATCGCGCTGGAACCGATGGACAAGGGTCTGGTCGGCACGCTGCTGCGTTACCCCTACGAAGTCCGCAGCGAGCAGGAATACTTCGACGAGATCCAGGACGTGAAGGTCACCAAGGACATGCTCGATCTGGCGAAGCACATCGTCAACCAGAAGGCGGGGCGGTTCGAGCCCGAGAAGTTCGAAGACCACTATGAGACCGCGCTGATCGACCTCATCAACCAGAAGCGCGCCGGCAAGCCGATCACGCCGAAGTCGAAGCCGGCCGCGGGCAACGTGGTCGACTTGATGGAGGCGCTGCGGAGAAGCGTCGGTCAGGAGGCCGCGCCGGCCAAGGCGGGCAAGCCGACCAAGAAGCCGCGCAAGGCGGCCGCCGGGCAGAAGGAGATGCTGATGCCGATCGCCGGGAAGAAGCCGGCGAGGGAGGCCGCTGCCAAGAAGCCCGCTGCGGGGGCCCGGCGGAAATCGGCGTAGCTCAGGTCACTTCTTCGAGTAGAGCAGTTCGTCGAGCCGGGACGCGGCCCGATAGATCGCTCCACGACGATTGCTGCTGCGCGGGTCGGCGCCTTGAGCACGATCGAGGCATTGTAGCAGGATCGTTCGAATGCTTTCGAGATCCTTCGGCTTCACCGCCGTAGGCAAGGCTTGCACCGCGCCGGCGAAAACGATGTCCTCATCAACGTCGGTCGGAGCCTTGATGTCGCCCCGCGCCAATTTCCCACGCAGCGCTTCGGCCTTCCCGGTGGATTGCCGGAAGGCAGCATCCTTCCCGGAGAGGCGATCGACGAGCGCGTCGCGAGACGATGGATAGGTGGCAACCTGTTTCCGCAGATCCTCGACGACCTCGGATGCGGTCGAATGCGCCTGGTCGATGTAGAACCACACGGGAAACCATTTCCGCTGGGCGTGAGCCTGGAAGTGGATGTACTGCATAGGCTCTGCGACCTTCTCGTTGCGCAGGAAGTTGCGGACGACGGCGTCAGGCGTCACGTTCTCGCGGATGATCCTCGTCCGCTCCCTCTCCACCTCCGAGACAGGCTCGACGTCGCCGATGAGTCTGAGCGCCGGCGCGCCCTTCTTCTCGTCGAATTCGCCCTCGCGCACGAACTGGATGCTCGGGAGCAAGGACTTGTCGATCAGGAATTTGCCGCTGGTGCCGGCCACCTCTCCAGTATCGAGATCGATCGTGGCTTCCTTGCCGATCGCCACGCGGTTCATGCGCGCGCTGAATTCGGCGATGGCCCGCTGTTCGCGCGCGGCGATGATCTGCCTGAGCTCTCCCGGCTTGATCAGGCGGGTCTCACCGACGTATCGGAAATAGATTCCTCCTTCCTTGACGTCTTGGCCGACGTTCTTGATGGCGATGACCGGCCCATGGTCGTGCTTCTCCACGTAAAGCACGCCGACCTGCTTGCCCCCAAGCTCGATGAGGCCCTTCGTGACGTGGGGAACGGGATCGAGAGAGCCCGCCAGGATCCGGTTGACGAGCGAGATGTCGGACTTCGTGAAGACGTCGTCGGCAAGTCCATCCGCCTGGTAGGTGGCGTCGGTGACGCCAAACAGGAGATAGCCGCCCTTGTTGTTGGCCAGGCCCGCGATCGCGCGCAGTGCCTTCGAGAACCGATCCTCCGGCTGAAGCCGGAAGCCCGCCTTGCATTCGGTGCGGTCCGTCTCGCCGCCGGCCAGGCGCCATGTGCCGGTCTCGCGGACGAACAGCGAGCGAAGGATCCGGACATCGACGGGGGATGGGGCGGGAGGCGACTTGACGTCCGGATCTTGCCGGGCGGCGAGGAAGGCCTCGAGCTCTTCGGGCTGGGCTTCCTCGGCGGATGCGCCGTACACCCCCTTCTTGATCTGGGTGATGCGTCCGGAGCTGATCAAGCGGTCCGGCTTGTTGAAGTGGAAGTGGATGACGTCGTTCCGCCATCCCTTGCGGAGCATCGCCTTCACAATGCCGATCTCGGCATCGGAAAGATTCCGCTTTTTGACCACGCTCCCCTCCGCCCCTGGGCCACCGGGCCGCACTAGCCGCGACTTGAGAAGCGGCGGGCCGACCCGGTAGTTCGCACAAATTACCATTGTTTTCCGTTGCTACCGGAGGATGTCCGAGTCGTGCAAGGGGCCCGCAACAGCTCCGGAAACGACGTAGCAGCCATTAAGCCAGAGGGGACGGGCACTCAGGACAGGTGTCCCCGATCGAATCCAGGACATCGCGCACCTCGGCCACGGCTTCCTCCGGAGAGACGCCAAGCGGCTGGTCCTGCCGTGCGATCTCGATGGCGCGCTGACGCGCGTGGGGGTCCGCCAAGTCCTTCGCCCAGCCGTGCGCCTCGCACTCGTGGATGGCGCCGGCCTCCTGCAGCACGTTGATCGCCCACCCGCGCAGCGTCCGGATCGCCGGCCGTCGTTCTTTTGTCATCAGCATCGAAACCACTCCTGCCTGGACGAATCCTTCCGCCCGCCGGCGCGTTCCGGGCGGTTAGCACGCAGCAGGGATTCGCAATCGGCAGGACTGGAGCTTGTCCCCGAGTTCCGCGGCGCTGTGCACAAAGCAAAAGCGTCGGCCGGGGCGGACCTTGGCGCCCTCAAGTTTGATCGTCGTTGCCATTTCGAACGCGTGAGGTGTATTTGCGAGGCTCGGTACCTCTGAAGTAGCAGGAGGGGTGCATGGGTAACTGGCTCGTCGTTCCCCAAGGAACAGGCCTGGCGAGGCGGACCCGAGCGCGGCGGGCGGCGCAATACGTTCGAATGTCGAGGGAGCTCCAGCGCTACTCGATCAAGAACCAGATGGCCGCCATCGCCGCCTATGCCGAGGCGAACGCTCTCACGATCGTTCGCACCTATGCCGACGAGGGCCGCAGCGGCCTCCGGATCAAGGGGCGGCCCGGTCTAATCGAACTCATCGAGGACGTACAGTCGGGACAGGCCGACTTCGATCACATCCTCGTCTACGACGTCAGTCGATGGGGCCGCTTCCAGGACGTCGACGAGAGCGCGTACTACGAATTCCTGTGCAAGCGGAGCGGTGTCCAAGTCGAATACTGCGCGGAGCTCTTCAAGAACGACGGCACATTCGTCTCCGGGATCGCGAAAAGTCTGAAGCGCGGCATGGCCGCAGAGTGGAGCCGAGAGCTCTCGGTCAAGGTGCACGCTGGACACTGCCGAGTTGCGAGCCTGGGGTACCGCGTCGGTGCCCCCGTTGGTTACGGCCTCCGGCGCCTGATGGTAGACGAGAGCGAGCATCCCAAAGGCTTCCTCGAAAAGGGCCAGTTCAAGGCTCTGCAATCGGATCGCGTTCGACTGCAGCCCGGCTCTGCCGAGGAGACAGCAGTGATCCGGATCATTTTCGATCAGTTCGTCAACGGCCGAAAGTCTTACAGCGACATCAGGCGCCAGCTGAACGACGCCGGCATCGCCAATCACAACGGTCGGCCGTGGACCGACGGCATGATCCCGACCATCCTCGCGAACGAGAACTACATCGGCAAGACCATCTACAATCGCACCTCGCGACGCTTGGGGCAGAAGTTGGTCAAGAATCCGGATCACGCCTGGGTCCGGGGCGCAGCGGCGATCGAGCCTATCGTGGACCCCAGCATCTTCGCTCGAGCCCAAAAACTGCTGGCCGAACGGCGTGTGGAGATTCCCGAAGATGAGATGCTGCTGCGCCTTCGTCTCACGCTGCGCCGCCGTGGAAAGTTGAATTCGCACATCATCAACACGACGCTCGGTCTCAATCACGTCTCGTCGTACGTGAAGCATTTCGGCTCGCTGCGGAAAGCCTACGCGCTGATCGGCTACGTGTCGCCGCGCGACTGCGACTGGATCGACACCAAGGATTTGTGGGCGTCCGAACAGGCCAAGCATGCCGCCGAGCTCGCGGAGGTCCTGCGAACCGACCTTGGCTTGCAGGTTGACCTTGTTCCTGACGGCATAGCTCTTCATGTCGGAGGCGAGCGCTTGGTCTCGTTTCTTGTGGCGCGACGACTGGGGCGTCGGGGAGAGGACCACGCCGCGCAATGGAAAGCGTATCGAAGGCAAATCTCATCGGGCCTCCTTGCCGTGATGCGGCTGGACGCGGCAAATCGCGAGATCGAGGACTACGTTCTGCTGCCTGCCTCGTTGAGGTCGGGACGCTACGTCTGGCTCTCGTCAGGCTCCCTTCGTCGCCATCGCGGCGTGCTTTACCGGGAAAGGGGGGCACTGTTCGCGGCCATCACAGCAACGCTGGCAAGAACCAGCCGTGCCGCCCCAACCAGCTCAGCACCGTCGAAAAAACGATCGAAATCAGGCCAGCCCAAAGCCAGGGGCTTCGGCGGGCGGCGCTTGCGGTGCGGAGATACAAAATCGCTCCGATGAGAGTGCCGTAGTTCCTTCGGAAGTCACCGTTAAGTTTCGCAATCTTGGACAGTTCCGAGGAGGTGTCGACGTCATTTGCCATCGGGCTGGCTCCGGTATCTGCGAGGACCAGCGCCTTATGAACCACTGTTTTGCCCGACGGAGCAAGCGATATTTCGCTTTATCAGAACTAGATCCGGATGCCCGAAGCGTTTCACGGGGCAGCAGGTTAATCGGACTTCCACGCAGGCGTCGAGTAATCGAGCGCGACCACCCGGCCTTCGAACCATCCCCAGTCGCACGCCTTCGGCTCGAAGGGACTACTGTCCTCTCCCGGCACGTAATCCCAAGCCTCGTCGACAGCCAAATACTGCTCCATGCTCATCATTTCTGTCAGCGGCTTCGCTGCCCTCATGATCAGCACGAACCCTCTTCCAGAGACCCAGAGAACAGGGCACAGCAAGGCCAGCCTCGTGGCGTTCACGCTTCGATAGAGCTTGGCCTCGTACAAATTGCTGGCGCGTCCGCGTGCGTTTCGCGCGAACTTGAAAGCAAACCGGCCGACGACGATGACCGGTGATCGCATGCTGCCTGCTTTCGAGATGCTGATCATTTGATCACGTCAGTTGAGGCGCATCTTCCTTGACGCCCCGTGCCACGATCCGGAGGGCCCCGTCCGGAAGCGGCCGCTGCAGCTTCAGGGCTTCCTCTACTGGCGCGATCATCCAGGTCTCGACCTCTTCCGGTGTCGTCAGGATCACCGGCATCGCCTTCGGATGGATGGCGAAGACCTCGGCGTTGGCCTCCGTCGTCAGGAAGGCGTAGAGGTCGTTGATGGTCTCGCCTTCCTTGACCTTCCGGACGGACGTCCAATTGGTCCAGATGCCGGCGAAGCAGGCGAGCGGGCGGGTCTCGTCGAGCGCGAACCAGATGTCGCCGCCCTCGGCCTTGTTGAACTCGCTGAACGAGTTGAACGGCACCACGCAGCGGTTCTCCGGTCCCAGCCAGCGCGTCCAGTGTTTGCTCTTCACGTTGCGGATGTTCGTCGTGCCGCCGTCCGGCTCCATCCGGAGCAATTCCTTGAAATCGACGGTCTTGCCCTTCGCCTGCAGCTTCTCGGCCCGCTTCTTCGTCGCGTCCATCAGGGCTTTCGACGACGACGGCATGCCCCATCGGGCGGTCGCGAGCTCGCGGCCGTCCGCGCCATTGCGCACGATCGGCGCCCTGTAGTCCGGAAAGACGCCGGGCAACGGCGCGAGATTGCCGACGAATCGGTTGACGACGCGGAACAGCGCGCTGATGGCGGCCTGGTTGGTGGTGATCGAATACAGGTTGCACATCGTCAGGTCTCCAGAGCGGCCTGGCGAGGGCGCTGCGCCAATTGTAGCAGCGTGGCCGCCGGGCGGCGACCGGCCTTGGCGCACTTGCTGCAACGGAGCCGGCTCGCCAGGTCGTGGATCGCCGTCGTCGGCGGGTGGCGAAGCGCGGCCAGGTCGACGTCCCGCTTGGTCTTGCAGCGCGAGCACTCGATTTCGAGCCACGGGTAGCCACCGTTCAGGGCTTGGTCGATTGCCGGCGATGGGTCGATCGGGCCCCCGTCCGACCAAAGGCGTTCGTTGAACGCTTCGCAGAGCAGCTTGTCAGCCTGGCGGATAAGAGCCTCACCTTTGGCACGGGCTTCGGCGGCCTGCCCCGCGAGAATAGTCGTCATCGCGCGCGAGCGACCGAGCTCCTTAGCGAGCGCCTTGCGGTCGCCGCCGCTCATGGGCGTCGGGTGATGCTTCGGTGCCATTGCAGCATCCAACTCCGGCCGCGCCGGCGACTACTCGAACGCGGGCCAGCAACCGTCTTCCTCAAGACGCCCGGTCCGGTGGGTGCAGGTGTTGTCCAGCAGCCGCCGCCCGACATCTTTCCAGAGCGCCTGCCGGCCGTAGAGGCGCACGGCGTCGACTTTCTGGATCTCGACTATCCTCGCGCAGCGCCGGCAGCCTACTCTGAGCAGGTGCTTAGGAATTTGGTCCAGCCGCAGCGTTGCTTCGGAGGAGGCTGATCGCGCCTCCGCGCGAGGGTCGTCCAGGAGCGCCTGCCAGTATTCCAGCGGCAAATCGGCTTCAGGAGCCAATCCGGGCTTCGCAGGCACGTTTCTGCCGACGGCAGCAGCCATCTGGTCCATCTGGGTCCGGCTCGGCATGCGCCAACTGGCGGGGTGGTCGGTCATGCCCAATTAGAACATAACAAGAACATATGTCGAGTCTAAAAGGATAAAGGCCTATGCCGGCGAAGTGCGGCGCGCCGGAGGGATCACGCCCGTGCTCCCGTGCCGGCTAAGCCTTGCGGCGAGTTCTAGCTCCACGCCTGCAAACAGGCCATTGGCTCACACCTTTGCCGTTCACGATGTCCATGGATAAACCTTTGGTCGAAGTTGACCGAAGGGAATCTCCTACAACACAATCGGTCCATTCAAAGAGTTGCGTCGAGATCGTCTTCCAGGCTCTTCCACCGCGGTCCTCGATGACCGAAGCGGCTGCTGCCCGTGAGTGCCGGTCTATTGGATCATTTATGCCAATACCTGATTTTAACATCGACGGTTTATTGCCCCCCTTCGTAGGCGATACGCCTGCAGGTTCTTCGAGCGACATGTCGCCATACAGAGGGTCGGCGCTCGATGTGGTTCAGTTTTTCGCCTTCAGCGAGGGCCGGAAGTCGATCCTTCGCGGATGGCTGCTGCACAGGAAGGCGCTCAGGGCCATCGGTTTCGGCACGGGTTTTCAGTGGATCGACGGAAGCTTCGTGGAGAAGGCCAAGGAGCCGAAGGACATCGACACGATGACGTTCCTCCGCCGGCCGCCGCATGCGAAGACGTTGCACGATCTCGGTCTCTTCTGGCAGGCCAACAGGCCGGTGCTGGGCAGGGCCCAGGTCAAGGCCTCCTTCCATGTCGACTTCCTTCCGCTCGATCTCGACGGCGACGACGAGATTCTGGTGGATCTCACGCGCTACTACCTCAGCCTGTTCTCGCACCGACGCGAAGATCTCGTCTGGAAGGGGATGGTGCAGGTGCCGCTGGACACCGTCGCCGAAGACTATCAGGCTTTGAACTTGCTGGGGCCCGAGCCAACCTCGTCCGATCCCGACGCGGGAGACGGCACATGACCAGCCTGCGGAAGTTGGAACGCGACTACATCGAGGCGAACATTTCCGAGGTCACCGCGCTGCTCGACCGGGTCGGCGATCGGGACGTCATGTCCCGCTTCGGGCTGGAAGACCAGCTGAACGAATTGAAGGAAGCCTTGGCGAGATTGCAGGCGATGCCGCCGGAGACGCTCGCGTCCGCGGCGCTCTTCTTCGGCGGCAAACCGGTGCTCGGATCCCAAGGAATCGAAAGCGGCTTCGCCGGCTCGGCCGTCGGTCAGTTCCAGGACCTGGTGTCCATGGTGCACGCCCACGATACGGTCGGGCTTGCCGAGCGCGGGACGGTGCCGCGGCGGTCTTCCTCGACGCTCCACATCACGAACATCGTCAGAGGTTCGTTCGGCTTTCTCCTCGAGGAGGTGCAGCCGCAGCTTCAGATGGTGGATTCCTCGCTGAAGACGGCCGTCGACGAAGCGACCCGGCTCCTGATGGCGTTCGGAGAGGACGACGAGGAGGACTTCAGGAGCGCGGTCGAGGAGATTGACCAGCGCGTGCTTGCCGCTTCGGGCGAATTCTTCGATCTCGTGCGAAAGAGCGGGGCGACGGTGCGTTTGGTGTCCGGCGAAACCGACCGCAGCTTCGGCTCGGATGTGGTCGCGAGAGCGGTAGAGCGCGCCAGAACGACGACGGTCGTCGACGGCGACGACGTCGTTCGCGGGCAACTGGCGGGCGTGCTGCCGGAGTCGCACCAGTTCGAATTCAGGACCGCCGACGAGCGGGGCACGATCCGCGGCAATGTGGATCGTGCCCTCACTCCGCATCAATTGGGTCTCTTCAACAAGGAATACGTGAACGCGAATTCGCGCGCGAGGCTCAAGGTCAAACGCGTGTTACGGAACCAAGCGGTCGTGCGCGAGAGATACACGCTCGTCGGCATCGAGCCCGATGCCGACTGAAGTGCACGCTTAGTCGCACCACTCGACGCGGCCGCGCCGCAGCCAGAAGTGAGACTTGCAGCCGGTCTGAAGCCAGACGGACGGCTTCAAGCTCGGACGCTCCGACGGGTCGACCGAAAGATCCCATCGAGGTTTCGCCTCCTTGACGAGGAGAAGCTCGATGCCCTGGCCGCAGCCGCAGGGGCATCGCATTCCGACGCACCAGTCCTCGTCGCCTTCGCGCGCGAGGACGAGATCGCGCCGAGGCAGGCGCGCCGGCAGACTGTCGCCTTCGACGATCCGCAGACCGCGCCTCGGCCCGTACCGATCGAAGGCACGTCTGAGCCACCTCGGTATCATCACGCGGCCTCCTTCCGACGCCGCCCCAGGAGCGGCAGCCCGAGGAGCGGCTCCTGATCGCCGCGTGCCAATGCCGGATTCGGTGCGACCGCAAACGTCGATTCCGCGAAGAAGTCCTCGTCGCACGCCGCCAGGCTGAACATGGTGCGGGCGTAGTTCTCGTTCGGATCTAGACGGAAGGGGTAGGCCCGCGCCACGAACTCGTTCATGCAGGCGGCCGAAGCCCGCATGTTCAAGGTGATCACCGACGGCGCCTCCTCCGCGAGCCCCTTGATGTAGCCGGCCTCGACCTCCGCGCGGTGCGCGTCCGGATCCGCCTTGGCGAGATATTCGGCGCGCAGCGTCTCGGGCGAATAGACGCCGCGATCCTGCAGCGTCGAGCGCCCGGGCTGCACGTAGTCGATGCGCCCGCAGACGTCCGCGATCGCGACGCCGCCATCGCGCGTCCTTCTCGTCGGGATCGTGACGCCGACGTCGAACAGCGGGATCAGGAAGGCGCTGCTGATGAGGTCGGCGAACTGGCGCGCCTCGAGCGTGTCAACGCAGCAATACAGCACATCGCCCTGGCTGGCGGCGATGACGGCATCGCGCGTGCCGATCTCGCGCGGAATCGGAAACGCCACGCCGGGGCCGCGATAGGTGGCGACGGCGGCCGCGAACATCTCCGCCTTCAGGCGCCCGGTCCTCGCGTCGTCGAGCGTGGCGCTGAGGATCCTGTTCAGGTTCTTGGCCTCGACCTTGTCGAACTCGATGTACTGATTGCGGCCGAACCCCAGTCTCGCCCCCTGCTCGGCGGTGATCGAACCCGTTCCCGACACGCCGATGAAGGTGGCGCAGAGCCTTGCCAGCTCGGCGGTCATACCGGAGGTGAAGGCCATTGGCCGCCTGGCGCGCCGCGGATCGCCGGCCTGATCCTCCCAGAAATACAGAAGATCATGTCCAACGACGTTGACGAGCTGCACCGGCGTGACCGCAGGAGAGCGGTCGTACAGCCTCGCGCGAATGGCGCCGTCAGGGGTCATCACGGCGCTGCCGTGGATGTCCCCGCATGCCTCGAAGAGACAAGGCATGACGACGGCGTCGCTTGCGTCGTCGGCCGCCGAGAAGGCGAACAGGCCGCCGGGGTGTGAATGGATCAGCACGATCGCCGATCCGAACGGCTCGGCGACGTCGATGGCCTTCTCGAGATACACGCCGGGCCAATCGATCTCGTCGGGTCGCCGCGTCCGGCATTCGCCGTGCGGGACCAGGATCAGGTCCTTGACCAGCAGCCGGAGTCGCGGGCCCGGCGTGCGGGTGCAGACCAGGATCGCGGCCGCCTCCCTGCCGTCTCCCGGAAACAGATGCTTGCCGAGGCGGTCGTAGTGGACTCCTGAGAGCGTCAGCGCTGGCGAGATCATTGGCCGACCTCCTTGGCGATCGCCGACTCCACCAGCGCCAGATGCGTGATGACGTTGTCGGTCGCTGGATTCCAGGGGGCCGGGGGACCGCGATGGCGCGACCAGCCGTTGAAGGGCGTTCCGAAGATCGTCGCGGCGACCTGGGTGCGGTCGATCGGTCGGCCCGAGGTCAGGTTCAGCTTCGGGCTGGTGTAGAACATGTCGATCTGCGCCGTCGGATAGGTCGGCGGGATCAAGAGCGCCAGCATCACCATCCGCGGCGTGTAGCCGGGCGGGACCTGGTAGTTGTGGATCAAGAGCCAGCGGCTGGTGCCGTCGATGACGGTCTCCCAGAAGACCCCGAGCGCATCGAGGTGCTTCTCGTCGACCTCGAGCAGGTCGAAGTGGCGCCGCGGCTTTGCCGCGGCCTCCCCGTTGTGGACTCCGGTCGGCGTGAGGCGGAGCTTCTCGATTCCCGGAGTGCGCAGATCGACCGTGTAGTCGAGACCGACGGCGCGCTTCGGCTCGCCCTTCACGATCAGGAAGATCTGCCAGCCCTTCGTCGGGTCGAAGCCGGCGTCGAGCAGCGCCTGCTTCACGACGATGGTCGGCTGGTGAAGCGTGAGGACGACGCCCTGGACGTTCAGCTTCCAGCTCGGCTTGCGGCTGACGAAGGCCTCGATGCCGCCCTTGCCGAGGTCCACGAGATCGCGGGGCGCGATCACGCGGTCGGGCTCGTCGACGCGGGCCAGCAGCAATTCGTCCTCCGGCGGCACCTTGCCGAGCTTGCGGATGACGGCCCCGGAGATCATCCGGCTCGGCCATTCGAAGCGCTCGCCGTTGATCGTCAGGAAGAAGAGCCGGTCGGTCTCGACGACGATGAACTGATTGCCGGCGCTCAGGTCGATGATCTGGCTCGGGGCGATGTCTTCGAGACCGCCTTCCGGCAGGAACTGCAACACCACCGCCTGCTGCGCCGGCGTGAAGCCCGCGGCGCGGCTGATCTGGGCTCCCGTCGGAGTGGAGTCATGGATAACGACCTGACGGAACTCAAGATTTTCTCCCGCGACTTCGATCGTCTGCCCCGCTGCGCGGTGATCCGGAGCAGCTTCTTGGATGCTCATTAGCGTACCTTTCTCCGGACCCGGCCGGCGTTGATGGTGTCGCTAATATGAACGAGCGTGCTAAATTTGTCAAGCAAACGGTAAGCGTGCTTGAAATACTTAGCAAGTAGCGTATGATCCTGTTAGGCGGGGATCGGCCCCGCCTCTCGGGAACGGAGGAACGATGGCAGATGAAGAACTCGATGACACAAACACGGCGGAGAGCCTTGGTCGCTACCTGAAGAGCGTCCGGCTCGGTCACAAGATGACGCTGCGGGACGTGGAAAACGCCACCGGCAAGGAGGTGTCGAACGCCTACCTCTCGCAGCTGGAGTCGGGGACCATCAAGAAGCCGTCCGTCCACGTGCTGTACGCCCTTTCGACGTCGCTCGGCGTCCCCTACGAAACGCTCATGGAGCGCGCGGGGTACATCGTCCCTTCCGGTCAGAAGACGGAAGGTCAGAAGCACGGAAAGGCCGCGACCTACTCGATCGATAATCTGTCCTCGGACGAGGAAAAGGAATTGTTGAACTATCTCAATTTCATCCGATCGAAGAGGAAGTGACCATGCGACGGCCGGACGACTGCACTCTCACGCCCGGCCAATTGGCCATCATCAGAAGGGAAGCCGAGCGCGCGCTGCGGGAAGCAGGCGCGCTCGGCGTATTTCCGACGCCCGTCGAACGGATCATGTCGGTGGCCAACGTCGAAGAGGTCAAGGAGGACCTGCTATCGCCCGGGCTGCTGGCGAAAATTCGCGCGGGTGCCGAGATGGCGGGCGGCCTGCTCAAGCGCGCCGTATCGAAGATCATGGGTCTCTTCCATGCGAGCGCCGGCCTGGTCTACCTCGACCAGAGCCTGATCGAGGTGAAGAAGCGATTCGTTCGCCTCCACGAATCCGCCCATGGTTTCCTGCCGTGGCAGCGTCCGCTGTACGCCGTCGTGGAAGACTGCGACAAGTCGCTGGACCCCGAAGCGGCCGACTTGTTCGACCGCGAAGCGAACGTCTTCGCCTCCGAAGTCCTGTTTCAACTGGATGCGTTTCGAGACGTGGCCGAAAGCCGTACGTTCGAGGTATGGACGCCGGTGCGATTGGCGAAGCAGTTCAACGCCTCGATCTATTCCTCCATCCGGCAGTACGTCTCTAAGAACCACCGCGCGTGCGCCGTCGTGGTGCTTGACATGCCGGGGCTGATCGAGGGCGACGGGTTCCGAGCCAACCTCCGCAGGGTCGTGCAGTCGCCGACCTTCACGGAGACGTTCGGCGACGCCATGTGGACCGCGCCGTACTACACGCCGGCCGACGAGATCGGACGGCTGGTTCCGCTCGGCAAGCGCAAGTCCTCGGGCAAGCGCAACATGGTCTTGGTGGACCGAAACGGCATCAGCCACGAATGCATTGCGGAGTCCTTTACGCAAGGACACCAGGTGTTCGTCCTGGTGCATTCCGTGAAGACCTTGACCGCGACGTTCTTCCTGATCTCCGCCTGATGGCGTTCCGGAAGCCATTCCTCACCGAGGGGGACGACCGTCCAACCCCGTCGGAAGCGAGGCGATCAGGCCTTCTTCGACTTCTGCGCCTTAATCGCCCGTTCCACGAAATGCCAGGCGTCCTGGTCCTTCAGCGCCTTGATCACCGCTTGTTCGACGAATTGCCAGGCTTTTTGGTCGTTCGCGGCCGAGGCGTCCCTCACTGCGGCGATGAATTCGGGCTTCATGTAGTACAGCGCGCCCGAACGGCCGTCCTTTCTTGGAGGCTGTGACTTCTTTGCCTTCTTCGTCGCCTTCGCCATCTCCGGTCGCCTGCCCGTCCATCCGATTCGGTTCAAACCTATCATGCCGCCGACCGGGCGCGAACGTTTTCCTAAACTTTTAGCCCAGGGCTTCCGAGAGTCGTAACCCCCGAGCGATATCTATCAAATATCTGATGGATATCGGTCAGATATCGATTTTTCTTGACTTTCCGCCGTTCTTATGATCTAAGCTGCGTTATCCCACCCACTACCAATCGGCCAGGCCACCTTCACCCCGCGCGAACCGCGCGGCCTCCCCTCGCGCGTCGCGTGCCGGGGAGTGCGCGCGCGTTCCATTTCCGAACGAGGACTCATGAAGACGAAAACCGCCGCCGCACTCTTCACCAGCTTCAAGACGTCGCGGGCAATCCCCTGCAGCCGGCCGCTTCGGCGGGACCTCATGATCCAGTCGACCCTCGACGCCGGCGTCAGGGCGATCGAATACCATCCCATGGTGGTGCTCGACGACCACGTGATCAGGACCGACACCATCGTCCTCGACAGGGATGACGGCCGCTTCGCGATCGACTTCGTCGAGGCGCGCCCGCTCGAGGATCCGCACGCGGAAGGCCTGATCCAGATCGGCTTCGAGCAGTGCTGCTCCGGCATCATCGCCGTCACCGCTGCCGATGTCGGCCTCGAGCCGCGTCTGTCGGCGGCGCGTAAGGTATGGTTCCACGCGGGCATGACCGTGACAGCGGACGACCGGTCCCAGGTCCTCGACGCCCTCGACCGTGAAGGCCCCGTTCCGCTGCGTTCGCTGCAGGCGCTCGCCGCTACCCGGCGCGATCCGGCCCAGGTGGTCTACGCGCTGGCCTGCGAGGGCAGCGTCTCCATCGACCTGCGCGCGGGTCTCGACGGTCGCGCCATCGTTCGCGGCGGCAGCCTCCGCCTGGGCGGCCTCCGCTACGGAACTTAGCTCCGTCGAGACCTGGAAATCCCCTGACCACATAGCGGCGACCGGTCCGGTCGCCGATCGGTGACCCATGTTCGCATTCCGAGGAATTCACGTGACGAACCACGACGCGACGGACTGGCGCGATGCGCTCTGGGCCACGCATGCCTCTCTCTTCGAAGGCAGCTCGCCGTTCGCCACGGGCATCGGCACTCTGCCGGTCGGCTGGCAGGAACTGGTCGAGTCCTTGTGCTCGCGGCTGGCGGCGCTCGCGCGCGGCGCCGGTGCGCGCCGCGGTCGCCGCCGCCGACGGCGCCGGGCCGAGCCTCCGGCCACCAGCGGCGGGTGCCGGCGAACGAATCCTTGAAAAATCGAATCCTTGAAAAACTGCCGGAAAACGAATCCTAGAAAAAGGAATCCTTGAAAAACGAATCCTTGGAAATCGAATCCTTGGAATTTTGAATCCTTGAAATTGAATCCTTGGATTTTTGATTTCCCGAATTTCGCCTCGGGGCGAGAGCCGGCGCGGCCTGCGCGCCAGCGCGTGCGGGGCCGCCTGGACCGCGCCGGCCGGCACGCACCGATCGCTTTGCGCCGCCCAGCGGCCGCGCTCCTCGGCGTCCGCCGCCGGTGCGCGTGCCCCCTACGCCCGGAACGATCCGACAACCGCCGGCGCGCCGATCGCGCGCCCGTCACCCCCGCGGCTGCGGCCGCCGGCCGACTTCAGGAGGGCCCATGAGCAAGACAACAAAATCGAAGACAGCGAAGGGGACCGGCCGCAAGGGCTTCGTCGCCGAACCCGACCTCGACTTCGATCAGTCGGCTCCGGAGGAGGAAGAGGAGGTGGAGGAGGAAATCCAATCGCGCGTCGAGCGCCCGGCTCCCGGCCGATGCCTCGCCGAAGCGGCGGTGCGCGCGGCCGTCGACGACGACCTGATGGCCCGGCTGAACGGCGGGGAGACGCTCGTCGTCGCTGTCCAGGTCCCGACGGCCGCCTGGGTGAAACAAATCGAGGGATGCTTCAAGCGTCTCGCCGGCCGTGCGCTCGTCATCGGGCGCGACGGCAGCGACCGGACGCGACACAAGGCGGACTTCGGCAACGAGGGCGTCGCCGATGCTCTCGCGGAAGGTAGGCCCGTCATCGGCATCGCGACTTCCTCGGCGCTGCTCCCAGGTTCGCTCGTCGCCGGCTCCGACGTCTCGGTCGACATCGCGGTGACCGGGAGCGTCGTGAACGATGCGATCGCGCGTTTCGTCGGCGCGCCGGCGCGGCCGTCGGCGGTCGACGGACTCGGTGCGCTCGACTTCGGCGACATCGTCGTGAACTTCCGCGCAGAGTCGAGCGCGGCCGACATTGTCGACAGGTTGAAGCGCGCGGCGAACCGCCGGAACGCCCCGCGGCAGGACAGATTGCCGAAGCTCGTCGACGCCGTGGAATTCGGCGAGGCTCGCGATTTCGGATTATCCTTAGGCGAGGACGTGCGCGCATACAGGGACCACAATCTAAAGTGGAGCGATATCGCTGGCCACGCGAACTGCGTGTTCGCGGGCGACCCGGGCCTCGGCAAGACTTTTTACGCGCGGATCCTTGCCGAGCACCTCGGCGTCCCACTCGTCGTGGGGTCACTGTCGGAAATTTTCGCAACTACAGCGGGATACTTGGATTCCGTAGTCAAGGGTGTCCGCGACCTGTTCCAGCGGGCCGAAGCGGCAAAGGCCGCGCTCTTCCTGGACGAGCTGGACGCGCTACCTTCGCGCATAAATCTCGAAGCGCGCCATCTATCGTGGTGGACGCCCGTGATCGCGGAGTTCCTTCTATTGTTGGATTCGGCGACGAACGGCAACCGCGAAATGCGCTTCGTCTGGGCCGCGACCAACCACGTTGACCGGCTCGATCCGGCATTGATCCGGCCCGGCAGGCTGGACAGGGTCATCCATTTCAGGCCGCCCGGGCCCGAGGGCATCGCGTCGATCCTGCGGCACCACCTCGAAGGCGACCTCGCCGGCACCGACCTCGCAGTCCTCGGCACGCTCGGCCTCGGCCGCACGCCGGCGGAACTCGCGGCGGTCGTGAAGGCCGCCCGGCGCGCCGCGCGGGCGGAGCGCCGCGCACTGGCCCGCGAAGACCTGGTCGAGGCGCTCGCGCCGAAGGCCGACGTCGACGCGCCGACGCTGCGGCGCATCTCTGTCCACGAAGCCGGGCACGCCGTCGTCTGTCTGGCGCTCGGTATCGACGAACTCGTCGTCGTCGAGGCGATCGGCAGCGCCGGCGCATGGGGCCGTACGCTGATGCGCCGCCGGGAAGGCATCGAGACCCGCGCCGTCATCGAGGGACGCGCCACCGTCAACCTCGGTGGCCGCGCGGCGGAGGTCGTCGTTTACGGCGGAGACTGTTCGGCAAACTCCGGCGGAGACGTCAAAAGCGATCTGGCCATCGCGACGAGGGCCGTCTGCGGGCTCCGGGCCAGCATGGGCCTGGGCGACGGCCTCGCCTACCTGGCCGATCCCGCGAACGCGACGGCGCTGCTGCGCATGGACCCGGTCCTGCGCGCGGCGGTCGAGGCGGACCTGACCCGGCTGCACGCCGGCGCCGTCGACATCGTCGCCCATCACCGCGCCGCGCTCGACGCCATCGCGGAGGCGCTGATCGCGCGGCGCCACCTCTCGGGCCAGGAGGTCCGGGAGATCTTCGACGCCAACCGCCCGGCTCAAGGCCGCGTAGGCGCCTGACGCCGCCCGCCGCCCACGTCCTCTTGCGGCAGGACGATCCCATCGCGAACCTCACGGAGACATCATGACGAATCCTTCGACGCCGACGTCCTCGATCATCCACCGCCCGCTCGGCGGCCTGACCGGCTACCGCGTGGTCTACGACCGCGCCTGCCGCGCGGTGGTCCATGCCTTCCCGCTCTCCGACCTGGCTGCCGTCGCGGGGACCGGTCTGCTCGCAGGCGCCGGCGCGTACGTGCTGACCGACGGCGCGACGGCCTACATCGGCGAATCCAGCCGCCCGTCCCGACGTCTGGCCGACCACGCCGCCGATCCGGCCAAAGGATTCGCGCGCGAGGCGTTCGTCGTGAGCGGCGAGGCCGGCGCGTTCGACAAGAGCGTCGCCGTCGACTTCCAGTACCGCCTGACCGCGTTGGCGCTGGCGACGGGCGCGGTCACGTTGGCGAAGGGGGTCAATCCGGTCGAGCCGGCCCTGTCCCCGGCGGACCGCTCGACCCACGACCGCATCTTCGACGACGCGCTGCGCCTCCTACACGATTCCGGCTGCCCCGTTTTCCGGGCGCCGTCGCCCGCGGCCGTCGGGGAGGGCGAGCCCGCGTCCCCGCCGGACCGCCCGCCGCCCGAGGCGGCCGGCGACGACCGCGACGGCGGTCCGCTGACCATCGACGTGTCGACCGTGCCGCTCGGCGCTGCGGAGTTCGGGCTGCGCTACCTCGGGCTCTGGGCGCGCGGCTATGCGCTCGGCGACCGCTTCGTCGTGGCCGCCGGCTCCGAGGTGAGGAGCACGCCGAACGACAGCGTCGACAGGCTGACGAAGCGGCGCCATGACCAGCTGCTCGGCGCCGGCGTCCTCACCCCGATCCCCGGCGTCAGCGACCGCCTGCGGCTTGTCGTGGCCGTGGCATTCCCGACCCAGTCGATCGCGGCCAAAACGGTCTGCGGCGCCCACACCGCGGGCCGCTGGCTGCCGCTCGAACCCGCCAAGGCGGTCTGGCTCGACGCCTGACGCCGACGTCCACCATGCCTGCAATTCGAATCCTTGCGAAACCGACAGGAGTTTGCCCATGGCACCACCGATCCCGAGACGCGTCGTCGAACGCCCGAATTTGAAGGACTGGAGTCGCACCGAAGTGCTTTCATATGCGGAGGCTGCGGCTCTCCTCTGGCCTTCGGGCTCGCCGTTGACTGCCTCCTCGCTCAGGACGGCGCAGGCGGCGGGACTGTTGGAGACGGTGATGATCGCTCGGAAACGGCTGACCACCCTTGCCGCCATCGACGCCATGCTGGAAGCCGCCCGCCACAAGGCGCGCACCTGAGCCGGACGGCCAAGTATCGGCCAAGCATGCGCAAGTATTGGAAGCGCCCGCGTGACGGGTCGGACCCTTTTTTCGGACCCCGTCGGGGCAACTGCGGGTGTCTCGACTCGCGGGCGGAAATGATGAATCGGTTGAGCCGCGCCTCCGCCCGGTCCGCGGGCGGGAGGCGCGAGACGATCCGGACGACCCCAGCGGATACGCCGTCGGGGACGACGTTCGGAAAAGGCCAAGGCCCCGCCGATCTCTCGACGGGGCCTCAGAGGAGAGCGGCGGTTCGGTCCTAGCCCTGAGAAGCAAGCCGTTCCGTCACTCCGAGGAGACATCCTAGCATGAACTACGTCGACAGGGAAATGCGCCGCCTCCGGATGGAGGTGGCGGCCCATCAGCCTCAGCTCGCCGAAGGCGAGAAGATGATCGGAACCGACGTCTGGAAGCTGCAGGAGCGCAAGGACGGCAACGTCAGGGCGTACCTGAACGGCGCCTACTGGGGCACTACCGGCTGCCCGACCCTCCCGCTGGCCGAAAACTGGCTCGAGGACATGAAGTGGCAGCAGGAGGCCAAGCTGGACGGCATCCTCGATGTCCGCCGCACCTCCGTCCAGGTGGTGATTGCCCAGCGCAAGAAGGCGGTCGAGAAGCACAAGCTGAAGGGGCGCAAGGTGATCGCCTCGACGCTGAAGGCGATCGAGCCGCACGTGAAGGACCTGCAGCTCCGCCATCTGACCGACGAGAAGATGGAGGAGATCGGCGAGGCGATGGTCGCGGAGGGCTACGTCCACGAATACTACGTCAACGCCGCGCGGTATCTGGCGACCGCCATCCGCAAGTACACGCGGAAGGAGCACGGGGCCACCTGGCTGCCGTACGACCCGCCCCGCCGGCCCAAGGGCCGGACCACCGTCGTCACCAAGTCGGAGCGCGAACGCGTCAAGGCCCGCTACGCCGCGGCCCACGACCCGAACAGCGGCATGACCGCCAAGCAGCGCCGCGACGCCGAGGTCGCCTACATGGAGTTCTTCCTCGGCATGACCTTCGGTTCGCGCCCGGGCGCCTATGCGAAGCTGTCCTATGAGCAGCACGACGAGGGGGGCTGGCTCGACCTCGACGGCGCCGTCTTCCACCGCGTGCCGCCGGGCACCGAGACGCCGGGCAACAAGTTGGCCGACCCGGTCGACATCCCGCCCGAGGTCCTCCCCGAACTGCGCCGCTGGAAGGCGGAGGCCCGCGGAAATCCCTGGGTCTTCCGCACCCTGACGGGCGACCCGCTGTCGCAGCGCGAGCAGCAGAAGGTCTTCAAGGCCCAGATGAAGGCGCTCGGGATCGAGCGCGTCACGGGCCACGTGCTCCGCCATTCCTTCATCACCTGGGCGCTGACGAAGGGCACCGAGCCCGTGGCGGTCGCGGCGGTCGCCAGCATCTCGCTCGAGACCATGCTCCGCCGCTACGCCCACGTCATCCGCCGCGCGGTGCAGCATCTGGCGCACGGTGCCATGGCGTCCATGATGACGGACTGATCGCCCTCGCCCTTCGACCGCCTAGCGCCGCCGGCATCGCGCCGGCGGCGCTTTTTTTTGCTCCTCGCCACGGTCGAATTCTACCATTCAGCGGGTTCGGCGCCGCCGGCGACGGCGGGTCGAATTTCGAGGAAGAAGCTTGCACTTCCAATTAGGTGCAATTATGTAGGGTCATCACAATCGATTTTCGCATGTTAAGGGAGCCGCCCATGCCGCATCCGACCGCCCTCGAGAACTTCAAGAACAGCCCCCTCGGCGGAAAGCTTCGTCCGCTCATCGAGGACGAAGCGGTCATCGACGAGATGATCGTCATCAACGGCTACCGCCTTCCGCCGGTCTGCGCCGTCGCCAAGCGGCTGACCGACGAGCTCAAGCGGGAAATCGACGACACCGCCAAGCAGAACATCGGGGCCTGGGTCGCCGACATGCTGGCCCCGCGCGGCTGGGTCCCGAGCGGGAAACGCCGGCTCGATCCCAGGAGGTGGTTCTTCTCCTCGGGGGCAATGTACGTCCTCAGGGCGTCCAGGCTGGCCGCCTGAAGGCGAGAAGCCGCGGCAAAAACGAGGGTGGTCGGCACGCGCCGGCGCCCTTTTTCGCGGGCCGGCGGGGCCGGTCCGCACGATTTCCGCACGGCACCCCCCGCGGCGGCCCGCCACCGACCACGCCGCCGAGCCATATGCGACGGGCCTCGCCGCCGGGTGCCTCCTCCTTCCGGAACGCGAGACGACGGAGGTTAACTTCTTTGTCCACTTTCTTAAAAACCGCGGATTTTCAAGCAACCCGTGCCGGCTCAGGCCACCAAAATCGAACCCAAGGAGCTCAAATCAGGCTGTGCGGCACGATTTCCGCACGGTCGCAATCGGGGGGCATGATCCGGTTTAGAACCGCCGTTGCGGCATGCACCGCCGCGGTACTGGATATACGGAGCAGATGATGATCGAGGACGGTGGGGCCGCTGACCGGCCTTCCGGTCGGCGCCGGCGGCCCCTGGAGGCGCTCCACTTCGTGCCGCGCTTTTCAATCCGCATGATCCCGGAGCTGGCCGCCAGCCACGTCGACGCGCGCGAGGCGGCGGCGTTCGCCGCTGGCCACCGGATCGCTGCCGGCGGACGCACCGCTCAGGATTTCCTGACCATCTTCGAATGGAAGACTAGGGGCCGCGGCCGGTCTCGGCCTGCCCTGAACAACGACGGCGAGATCGCCGATGCACTGGACCTGGCATTGGCCGCCCGCACCGAGCGGGCCGCCATCGCGGTCCTGACCGGGCTATCGGGCGTCGACGTCGCGGTGGCCTCCGCGGTGATGACGGCCGTGGCGCCGCAGCGGTACACCGTGATCGACTTCCGCGCCCTATGGAGCCTCGGCATCGAACGGCGTGGTTACTATTCGGTGACTCTCTATCTCGGGTATCTCGCCGCCTGCCGCGCCATCGCCGCCGGCGCCGGCGTAGACCTGCGAACGCTCGACCGCGCCCTCTGGCGATATTCGGAAGCCAACCAGCCGACGGGCATCTGAGAATATTCTTCTCCCGCGGACGAGGCTAATTTTGGCGCACCTCTCGCGGATGTGATCGATCGAACTGCATTATTTTCTGTGAATTCAATCGGATGGCACCGAGTCGTGTCGATGCGCACAGAAAGTATTCAATCGCACAGGTTCACATACGACGACATCAATTTACTTGAGCTTTGTATCCCATCCTCAGCAAATGATGCCCGCCAGCGGCCGCGATCTCCAGCGCGCGCTTGGCACTCTCCTGGCCCTTGATGTCGCGCAGGTCGAGCGTGGAGGCGGCGGCCTCATGCACCCTGGGCGTGGGCCGCGACAGCACCTGCGTGCCCTTGAAATGGTTGGCGATCTGGATCAGCGAGCTTGCTGCGATGATCTGGATGTCCGGGCTCGCCCACGCCGCTTCGGAGCCGCATGAGGCCGGGCAGATCAGCCCTTCCTCGCGCATATTGGCGCCGATCGCGGCGGGAAGGACGCCGGCCACCGGCGCGATCGAGCCATCGAGGCCGAGCTCGCCGAGCACGGTGAAGCCGGTCAGCGCATCCGGCGGGATCGCGCCGATCGCCGCCATCAGCCCGAGCGCGATCGGCAGGTCGTAATGGCTGCCCTCCTTGGGCAGGTCGGCCGGCGCCAGATTGACGATGATCCGCCGCGCCGGCAGCGCCAGCCCCGAGGCGATCAGCGCCGAGCGCACCCGCTCGCGCGCCTCCGACACCGCCTTGTCCGGAAGGCCGACGATGGCGAAGGCCGGCAGGCCGGGCGCGACCTGCACCTGCACGTCGACCGCGCGGGCCTCGATCCCCTCAAAGGCGACGGTAGAAACCCGCTGAACCATGCTCGAACCAGCCTGCCCTCTCCTGCAATTAGGGGTAGCAGAGCGCGGCGGTTTTCGCAAGAACAATACGGGAACAATCCCCTGGCGCCCGGTCAAATCCTAACCAGGCGTAAACGCGATCTCGACACTGCGCTTCGAATGCGAGCTTCTGTCCTCAGCACATTCCAACGAATGTCCGCTACTCCTAGGCCTGCGGGATGGGCCGTGGTCTAACGGGTGAACAGTTCAATGCTTGCAAATCGCCGGAGAAGCGAACGTCGGGTGTGCAGCCGGCTCGCCAAGATCCATTTTGGCGCGGGCTCGCTGCCGCGGGATTGCACGATCACGGATATTTCGGACGGCGGCGTGAAAGTGGTGGCGGAATTTTTGGAAGTGCCGCCGCAATTCACCATCATCTTCGCGCCTGATTATTCCCGCCAATGCCGCCTGCGCTGGCGCATCGGCTGCGAGTTCGGTGCCGAGTTCGTCGATTAAGCTGCTGCGCGGCGCGTCCTTAACGGGACTTTAGCGTTAATCGGTAAGCATCTCTGATCAGTTGCCGAGTGATCAGAGTATGTCCACGCGTTCGTTCCTCGCTTTTCCCCCGGCGAGATATCTGTGTTCCGCCGTTCTGATCCTCGCGCTCGGCGGCTGTCAGACCACCGGCATTGAGGACGTCACCGGTGCGCTCGGCGGCAAGCAGGACTCCGTCGCCAAGGCCGACAGCAAGGCCGACGCCAGGCCGGAGATGGACGCACTTCGCGAGCGTTACCGCGCCAAGCCCAGCGATCCCGCAATTGCTATCGAATATGGCAAGGCGCTGCGCGACGGCGGCCAGCGTGCGCAGGCGGTCGCGGTGCTGGAGCAGGCCGTGCTCGCCCATCCCAGCAACAAGGCGCTGCTCGCCGGCTATGGCCGCGCGCTCGCCGACAACGGCAATTTCCAGCAGGCCTTCGACGTCCTCGGCCGCGCGCATTCGCCCGAGGATCCCGATTGGCGCATCCTGTCGGCGCAGGGCGCGGCGCTCGATCAGCTCGGCCGCAACGAGGAAGCGCAGCAATATTACGCCGCGGCGTTGAAGATCGTCCCGAACGAGCCGACCGTGCTGTCCAATCTCGGACTGTCCTATATGCTGCAAAACAATCTGTCGAAGGCCGAACAGGTGCTCGGCCGCGCTTATCAGCGCAATCAGAACGATGCGCGGGTCCGCGCCAATCTGGCGCTCGTGCTCGGATTGCAGGGCCGCGAGGCCGAGGCCGAAATCCTCGTGAAGGCAGATTTGCCGCCGGACCAGGCAGCGGCCAAGGTCGCAGCGCTGAGGCAGCTGCTGGCGAAGAAGCAGCAGCGGGCGGACAGGTAATCCGCCCTAGAGCATGATCCGGAAAAGTGTGAAGCGGTTTTCCGAAAAGATCATGCTCAAATAAGCTGCGCTTACGACGCCTTGCGATGCGGAGCTGAGCCGCGCCCCGACTTGCCCTTCAGCTTCTTCAAGAGCGGCTCGAGCAGCGAGCGCTTCGGCTTCTTCACCTCGCCGCGGCCGGCGAGTCGGTTCGCCATGTTCTGGAACAGAAGGGTGGTGCGGTGGGTCCTGGAGACCTCCGCGATCATCTGGCCGTTATTGGCCGCGGTCGAGAACAATTTCGAATCGAACGGGATCACCGCGATCGGCTGGCTCTCCATGGTCTTGGCGAAGGCCTTGACCTCGATCTCCGCGCGCTTGGGCATGCCGACCTGGTTGATGCAGTACAGCGGCGGCCGGTCGTTCGGCCGCGCCGCCTTCAGCACGCTCAGCATGTTCTTGGTGTTGCGCAGATTGGCGAGATCGGGCTCGGCCACGATCACGATGTCGTCAGCGTTCACCAGCGCGCGCCGCGTCCAGCCGGACCATTGATGGGGAACGTCGAGCACGATGCAGGGCGTGGTCATGCGCAGCGTGTCGAACACCGCGTCAAAGGCTTCGGCACCGAAATCGTAGACGCGGTCGAGCGTGGCCGGCGCAGCGAGGAGGCTGAGGCGATCGGTGCATTTGGCGAGCAGGCGCTCCATCAGTGCCGTGTCCGGCCGGTCCTGCGACAGCACCGCATTGGCGATGCCCTGCACCGGATCCTGATTGTAGTCGAGGCCCGCCGTGCCGAAGGCGAGGTCGAGATCGATCACGACGGAATCGAGCGAGAGGTCTCGGGCAATGGTCCAGGCCAGATTATGCGCGACGGTGGACGCGCCGACGCCGCCCTTGGCGCCGACCACCGCGATGACGCGGCCGGTGATGATGGCTTCAGAGGCCGAGAACAGGCTGCAGATCGAGCGGACGACGTCGAGGGTCTCGACCGGTCCGACCACGTAGTCGTTGACGCCGCGGCGCACCAGCTCGCGATAGGGCGCGGTGTCGTTGGGGCTGCCGATCACGACCACGCGCGTGCCGGGATCGCAGACGCCGGCGAGGTCGTCGAGCCCCTCCAGGATGTCGCGCGTGCCGTCGGACTCGATGACGATCACGTTCGGCGTCGGCATCGATTCATAGGCTTCGATCGCGGCGGCGAGGCCACCGTCCCTGGCGGTGAGGTGGGCCTTGGCGAGCCGGCGATCCTCGCCCGCCGCGGTCACGGCCTTGAGCGTCTGCTCGGTCTCGCAAAAGGCTTGCACCGAAATGCGAGGAACCGGCGCGATGTGTTCCTCGGGGTGCCCTAGGTCGTCCGCGTCTTCGTCGTGAAGCCGTGTCATTTGCCGGTATCGCTGAGTTTGGCCTTGTCGGATTCGGGATAGGTGGTCGCGGTCGTCGTGCCCTTGCGGTAACGGTCGAAGGCGATGTCGCGCCGTGCGGTATAGGCGGGCGTCTCCGCGCGCGGCTGCTCGAGGTCGGCCGGGTTGTCGATCATCGCCGCGAGATTGCGCTGGCTGGCGCAGCCCAGATTGAAATAGGGCCGGTTCTCGTTGTAGCCGGGATCGAGGATGGAGGGGCCGACGTCTTCCGGCCACAGCCCGCAGGGGCCGGCGACGGCCGCGATCTTCGAATAACTCAGGCGGATGGTCGGCAGCAGTCCGGGATCGTCAGGACGATAAGGATGCTGGACAATGGCACGCGACGGCACGCCGCCGGACGTGAGCACGGAGCGGATCTCCTGATAGGTCGCGGCAGCCGCGCGCGAATTGGCGGTGTCGACCGGCACGTCGACGACGACGGAGCCGGTGCCTTCGCGCACCCAGTCCCGTGCGATGCCCGCGACATCCGAATGCTGCGCAGCCGAGAGGCCGCCTCTCGCCTTGCCGACGAAGATCACGATCGACTTCTTGCCTTCCTGCACCGCGATCGGGTGGCGCTGGCGATAGTCGGTCGGCACCGTCTGGGTGACGATCTCTGTGGTGTTGCAGGCGCCGAGCACGACGGAGAGCCCCGTCAGTGCCAGCGCGATCCGCACATTGCGACGTCGATCGGCTGATGTTGTCGTCATCGCGTCGTCCCCTCTTGCCCTGTTTCTTGCCCGGTCCCCAAACCGTTCGTCTCAGTCGATGATGAAGCCGAAATCACCGGGCGTGCCGGCGACCGGATCGACACGGCTCGCGATGCCGTAGAGGCGGTTGATCCGGCCGAGCAGCGCCCTCTGCGCGTCCGAGGCGGGCGCGAAGCCGTCGTCGGGCCTGGACAATTCCTTCTGGGCGACCGCGCGCACCACATAGGGCGTCACGATCACCATCAGCTCGGTCTCGTTGTTGACGAAGTCCTGGCTGCGGAACAGCGCGCCGATGATCGGCACCTGGTCGACACCGGGCAGTCCGTTGATCGCCTGCTTGGTCTGCTGCTGGATCAGGCCGGCCATCGCCATCGAGCCGCCCGACGGAATTTCCAGCGTTGTTTCGGCGCGGCGGGTCTGCACCGAAGGAATGGTGATCGAGTTGTTCGCGAACGTGGACACGGCCTGCGTCAACGTGATCGAGTTGGTGTTCGACAACTCCGAGACCTCG
The DNA here is from genome assembly GCF_000473065.1 of Bradyrhizobium sp. WSM1743. GTDB lineage: Bacteria > Pseudomonadota > Alphaproteobacteria > Rhizobiales > Xanthobacteraceae > Bradyrhizobium. The sequence goes on along the minus strand of NZ_AXAZ01000039.1, from coordinate 47,097 downwards.
GTCATCACGCGCAGGCTGATGCGGCCTTCGCTGAGCACGACCGGGGTGAAATTCAGGGAGATGCCGAACTTCTTGTAGGTGACCTGGGTGGTGCAAACGTGAGTGACCGGATCGCAGGCATAGCCACCAGGAATCGGGAATTCGCCGCCGGCGACGAAAGTGGCGGATTCGCCCGAGATCGCGGTCAGGCTCGGCTCGGCCAGCGTGCGCATGACACCGGCGCTTTCCATCGCCCGCATCGTCGCGCTGACGGTGGCGACGCCCTTGGCGAGACCGGCGACGCCGAGCCCGTTGCTGCCAACGATCGGTCCGCCGGAGACCGAGAACGGGTTGGAATTGTTGAAATTCACCACCGCGGTGCCGGCGTTCAGGCTGGCGCTGAGATCGACGCCCAGCTGCTTGACGATATCGCGGCGGACCTCGCCGACCACGACCTTAAGCATGACCTGGTCGCGGCCGCGCACGACGATGTTGTTGACGACCTTGTCCGAGCCGCCGACCAGCTTTGCGGCGACGTCGCCGACCTGCTGGGCCTCGACCGGGCTCGACACCGAGCCGGTCAGCATCACGCTGTCGCCGACGCCTTCGATCTGGACGCCGGGCAGGGACTGGCGCAACGCCGCACGCATGCCGTTGAGGTCGCGCTTCACCGCGATGTCATAGGAGGCGACCTGCTGGCCGTCAGCGGTGAAGAACACGACATTGGTCTGGCCGACCTGGCCGCCGATGATATAGGCGCGCTGTGCCGAGCGGATCACCGCGTTGGCGATCTTGGGATCGGCCACCAGCACGTCCTTGACCTCGCGCGGCAGGTCGATGACGACAGATTTGCCCACGCCGAGAGAGAGGAAACGCGTCCTTGCCGGTGCGACCGTCGCGACCGGCGATACGTCGAGATCCGACGCTTGCATCGGCGCCTGATCGCCGACCGGCGCATCAGCTGCGCTGACGACATCGGGGACCGCGAGCAGCCCCAGCATCAACATCGTCCCCGCCAAGAACGAGCGTGCGCGCTTCCCCCGAATGCGCAGGCCCGTCCGATCACCCCCGAAGTTCATGCTGTCCCCATCACCTCTGTGACGTCAGTTGCCGTGCCGGCACGCCGTAACGGATCACGTTCACGCCGCCCGGGCGCTTGATCGCTTGGTCCTCGGGCGTGCCGTCGATTGCGTTGGCATCGACGATGCTGCGCAGCGCGAGTGTCAGGGTGCCGCCCTGCCGTGCGGCCGAGAGCGTGGCGACCTGGTCGGGCCGGAGCTCGAGCGTGACGGTCTTGCCGACCACGGCGTTCTGGCCGTCCTTTTCCTTCGGTGCCTGGTCGATCGCGAGCACGCGGATGTTGGTGAGAATGACCTCTGACAGGACGAGGTCGTTGCCGCCGGTCGGACCGTTGGTGTTGCCGCCGTCGGGATTCTTCAGGCGGCGGGTCAGGACGATGTCGACGCGGTCATTCGGAAGGATGAAGCCGCCGGCGCCGGTTTCGGCTGAAATCTCGGTGGAGACGGCGCGCATTCCGGACGGCAGGATTGCGGCCATGAAGCCGGAGCCTTCGGCCTTGACCAGCTTCTGCTCGCGGATCGGCTCGCCCTGCATCAACGGCACGCGCGCGATCGAGCCGGCGATCTGGGTCTGTGCTTCGGGCCTGCTGTCGCGGCGGATGAAGGCGCTGCTCGCCGTCGCCGCCGGCCAGGCCTGCCATTGCAGATCGTCGGGCTTGACGGCTTGGCCGAGCTGGATGTCGTTCTTCGCGACCAGGACCTCGACCGTCGGTAGCTTCTCGGCGACTGGCAGGACGGGCGCGGGTGCATTTTGATAGCCGCTCGCCAGATACGCAGCGACGCCGCCGGCGCCGAGCGCGATGACGAGAACGACAATGCGTGCGGTATTCATACGCTTGTACTCTTACGCGGGGCACTCGAACCGCACCTGGCGTGTTCCCCCGCGTCGATGAGTAGGGAGTAAAAGTATAAGGGGTGTTGCGAGGCCGAACGCGATGGCCGGCCGTGACGCTGGTTTTCGGCAGATGGTGAACGTGGCGTTATTCGGTCGGCCAGCGCCACCGTAGATTCACGTAATGCGAAGGGCGCATGGATGCGGCGCGGGCTGCTATGGTGAATGGGTGGTTAGTGAAGGGAGAGGCTCGAAGTCGCACGCCATTGCAGTGTGCGCCCGCGACGGGCTAGCGATCCGTCATCCCCGCGCAATGGCGAAGCCATTGTCGCTGAAGGTGCGAGGCTTGCGATGCAACGCATCGCAAGGTGAGCCTCGAAGGATGTACGGCCGCGATGCAGCCGGGCCGTCGTCCTTCGAGGCCCGTCCTGCCATGCAGGACGAGCGCCTCAGGATGACGATGATAAATTGAGGCCTGCGTAGCCTGAAGCTACTTCTTCCGCTTCTTTTCGATCGCGTCCCAGATCTTCGCCGCGACATCGGGGCCGCCGAGCCGCGAGATGGCGCGGATGCCGGTGGGCGAGGTGACGTTGATCTCGGTGAGGTTGCCGTTGATGACGTCGATGCCGACGAACAAAAGGCCGCGCTCGCGCAGCGCCGGGCCGACGGTAGCGCAGATCTCGCGCTCGCGCGGGGTGAGCTCGGTCTCCTGCGCCGCGCCGCCGCGAACCATGTTGGAGCGCAGGTCGTCGGTGGCCGGCACGCGGTTCACCGCGCCGGCGAATTCGCCGTCGACGAGGATGATGCGCTTGTCGCCGTGCTTCACCTCGGGGATGAATTGCTGGATCACCCAAGGCTCCCGGAACGTCACCGAGAACATGTCGAACAGCGAGCCGAAATTCATGTCCTGCGGCATCACGCGGAACACCGCCGCGCCGCCATGACCGTGCAGCGGCTTCATGACGACGGCGCCATGCCTGTCGCGAAACGCGTTGATCTCATCCAAGTCGCGCGAGATCAGCGTCGGCGGCATCAGCTGCGGAAAATTCATCACGAACAGCTTTTCCGGCGCGTTGCGCACCGAGGCGGGATCGTTGACGACCAGCGTCTTCGGATGAATGCGCTCCAGGAAATGCGTCGAGGTGATGTAGGCGAGGTCGAATGGCGGGTCCTGGCGCAGCAGGACCACGTCAAAAGCGTTGAGCGCCTCGCGCTTGGGCTCGCCGAGGGTGAAATGATCGCCGGGCTCGTCGCGCACGGTCAGGAGCTGAACCGGCGCGACCAGCTCCTCGCCGACCATCGAGAGCTTGTCGGGCGTGTAGTAGGACAGGCCATGGCCACGCTTCTGCGCCTCCAGCAGCAACGCAAAGGTGGAATCGCCCTTGATGTTGATGCGGGCGATGGGGTCCATCTGGACGGCGACGTTCAGTTTCATGGTCTGCCTTTCAGGTCGAGGCGTCGAATGCCGCCAACACATGGCGCGGAAGTGAGCGCGGCGCAATCAGCATGGCGTCGAATCGCAATTCGAATTCGGCATGCTCGGGATGCGCTACGAGCCAGCCTTGCGCCGCGTCGATGATGCGCTGCTGCTGGCGCGGCGTCACGGCGAAGGCAGCGTCGTCCAGCGTCGCCCGCGCCTTGACCTCGACGAAGGCGATCAAATTGCGGCGGCGCGCCACGATGTCGATCTCGCCATACGGGGTGCGGTAGCGTTTGGCGAGGATGCGGTAGCCCTTGGCCATGAGATAGGCGGCGGCTCGGCTCTCCGCGGAGATGCCGGTGCGGAACGCGGCGACGCGCTCGGGCGAGGCGACTTTCGGTTCTGCAGGGATCTCAATCTTCGCCATCGCCGCCTCGCAGATCCTTGTGCAGGTTCTTGTGCAAGTCCTTGGCGAGCTCGAGCGCGCGGGCATAGACCTCGCGGCGCGGCCGGCCCGACAGTGCGACCGCATGCGCCACGGCATCCTTGACGCTGTTGGTGGCAAGCTGCTCGCGCAGGAGACCGTCGAGCGCATCCGATGCCAGCACCTCGGCGTCGGCTGCAGGCGGACCGATCACCAGAACGAATTCACCGCGCGTCTCTGGCGCGTCGGCTTGCCGCGCGAACTCGGCAAGGGGCGCACGCCTGACCTCCTCGTGCAACTTGGTCAACTCGCGGCAGACCGCGGCCTCTCGTTCACCCATGATCTCGGCGAGATCGGTCAAGGTGGCCTGCATGCGATTGCCCGATTCGAACATCACCAGCGTCGCGTCGATGCGCGCAAGCTCGGCCAGGCGTGCGCGGCGCGCCGCCGATTTCGCCGGCAAGAAACCCTCGAAGAAGAAGCGGTCGGTCGGCAGCGCAGCGACCGACAGAGCTGCCAGCACCGAGGACGGGCCGGGCAGCGCATATACCGGATGACCGGCGGCGCAGACCTCGCGCACCAGCTTGAAGCCGGGGTCGGAGATCAGCGGCGTGCCAGCGTCCGACACCAGCGCGACCGAGCCGCCTTGCGCCAGCGCCTCCCGAATCTTCGGGCGCGCCGTTTCCGCGTTGTGCTCGTGATAGGGCTTGAGCGTTGCTGCGATCGCATAGCGTTCGGTCAGGCGGCGCGTGATGCGGGTGTCCTCGCAGGCGATGACATCGACGCCGGCGAGCGTCTGAAGCGCCCGCAGGGTGATGTCGCCGAGGTTGCCGATGGGAGTCGCCACCAGATAGAGGCCCGGTGCGGCCTTTGGCGCCGCGAGCCGATGGGCATCGATGGAGAAACCGCGCGAGGCGGCGTCTTGAGCTTCAGGCGTATTTATCGGGGCCGGCTTTGCGCGCATAATGAAGTCAACTTAGGCACGATCCACAGGGCTGGGAACCGGCTGGCCGAAAAAGATCGTGCCGAGGTGAGGGGGAGGAACGGACGGGAATGTGATCGATCCAGGATCGCGTCGAGAGGGAATGAGGGCGCTTGCGCCATATTCACGACGGAAACGCCGCCTTGATGCTGAATGAGTGACGGCGAACAGCTGCCGGAACGGGAAGGCGGTCGCGTTAAGCGGTTGTTATCCTTTTGTTTTGGTTAACTATTTGCCGACAATATGCCTGAATCCTCGGCTTGTGTCGCGGAAGGAATGTCATGACCAGCCGGCGACGGCGGGTCAGGAGAAGCTGCCATGGTGGGCCCGCGTCATCCAAAGTCTCCCGTTCTGGGGTCCCGATCCTCGGGAGCAACCCGCCGGAGTGCGCTCGGCCTGTTGCTCGGTGCGCCGGTGCTGTCGGCCTGCGCCGGTGTGCAGCAAAGCCTCAGCCAGTTCTCCAACCCGTTCTCGAGCTCCGCACCGCCGGCCCAGCCGGCAGGTCCCCAGCAACAGGCGACGACCGCCGGCACCGGCGGCGTGAAGGTCGGTCTGATTTTGCCGCTTTCTGCCGCCGGCAATGCGGGCCTCGCCGCGCAATCGATGCGCAACGCCGCCGAGATGGCGCTGGCCGAGTTCCAGAACCCGAACATCCAGCTCCTGATCAAGGACGACAATGGCAGCCCGCAAGGCGCACAAGCCGGCGCGCAGCAGGCGGTCGAGGAGGGCGCCGAAATCATCCTGGGGCCGCTGTTCGCGCAGTCGGTGCCGGCGGTCGCGCAGGTCGCGCGCACGCGCGGCATCTCCGTCATCGCCTTCTCGACCGATTCCAGCATCGCGGGCCGCGGCGTCTATCTGCTCAGCTTCCTGCCGGAGTCCGACGTCAATCGCATCGTCGAATATTCCGCCAGCATCGGAAAGCGCTCCGTGGCTGTGCTGGTGCCCGACAATGCCTATGGCAATGTCGTCGAGGCCGCGGTGAAGGCGGCCGTGCCGCGGCGTGGCGGACGCATCGTCGCCTTCGAGAAATACGGCGCCGATCGCGCCACGCCGGCGCGCACCGTGGCGCAGCAGCTCGGCAGCGCGGATGCGCTGTTCATTGCCGATGACGGCGACGCCGTCGTGTCAGTGGCGGATGCGATGACGGCCGCGGGCGCGAACCTGCGCAACATCCAGCTGCTCGGCACCGGCCTGTGGGACAATCCGCGCGTCTATGCGAGCTCGGCGCTGCAAGGCGGTCTCTACGCCGCGCCCGACCCGGCCGGCTTCCGCGCCTTCTCCGGCCGCTACCGCACCAAATATGGCGGCGAGCCGGTGCGAACCGCCACGCTCGCCTATGACGCGGTCGCCCTCGTCGCCGCGCTCGCGCGCACGCAGGGCGGCCAACGCTTCTCCTCCGATGTGCTCACGAATCCTTCTGGCTTCGCCGGCATCGACGGCCTGTTCCGCTTCCGCGCGGACGGCACGAACGAGCGCGGCCTTGCCGTGATGAAGGTGACGCAGGGTGGCGGCGTTGCGGTCGCGGGCTCGCCGAAGAGTTTTGGGGCGTAGCTGGTTCACCTCTCCCGCTTGCAAGCGGGCGAGGGAGCGCACCACCAATTTGGCTGAGACTTACGCCGCCAGATCCGCGACCACCGCATCCAGCACCGGAAAACCGCTGCTCGTCACGCGCAGGCGTCCCGTCGCGTCGACCGTGATCGCGCCTTCCTCGCGCAGGAGCGCGATGCGGCGGGGATCGAGCGAGCGGCCGGCGAGGGCCTTGTAGCGCTCGGGGTCGATGCCCTCGGCGAGACGCAATCCCATCAGCAGGAATTCGTCGGCGCGCTCCTCGCTGTTGAGGAGCTCGTCGGTGACGATGCCGTCGCCGTTCGTCTCGACCCGCATCAGCCAGGCCTCGGGACGCTTCTCTGTGGCGGTGGCGTGGCGCACGCCGTCGATGTCGAGCCGGCCATGCGCGCCGGGGCCGATGCCGGCATATTCCTCGCCGCGCCAATAAACCAGATTGTGCCGGCACTCTGCGCCGCGCCGCGCGTGATTGGAGATCTCGTAGGCGGGCAGGCCGAGCTTGTCGCAGGTCTCCTGCGTGACGTCGTAGAGCGCGCGTGCGACCGCCTCGTCGGGCGTCTTCAATTTGCCGGCCTGGTGCAGGCCGAAGAACGGCGTGCCTTCCTCGATCGTCAACTGATAGAGCGACAGATGCTCGGCCGCTTCATCGATCGCGTGTCGCAGCTCATCGGCCCACATCGCCGGCGTCTGGTCGGGGCGGGCGTAGATCAGGTCGAACGAATAGCGGTCAAACGAGCGGCGTGCGATGGCGACGGCATCGAGCGCCTCGCGCGCGCTGTGCATGCGTCCCAGCGCCTTCAGCGAGGCGTCGTCGAGTGCCTGCACGCCGAGCGAGACGCGGTTGACGCCGGCGGCGCGATAGCCGGCGAAGCGCGTGGCTTCGACGCTGGTCGGGTTCGCTTCCAGCGTGACCTCGACGTCGGCTGCGACGGTCCAATGCTTGCCGATCGCATCGAGCACCGCGCCGACGGTTGCAGGCTGCATCAAGGACGGCGTGCCGCCGCCGAGGAAGATCGAGGTGACCGCGCGGCTCGGCGCGCGCTGTGCGGTCGTTTCGATCTCACGTGCGAAGGCGGAGGCGAAGCGCGCCTCGTCGATCGCGGCGTGGCGGACATGGCTGTTGAAGTCGCAATAGGGACACTTCGACAGACAGAACGGCCAGTGCACGTAGACGCCAAAGGCTTCCTTAGCGCGGCTCAAGGCAGATCTCCGCCAGTTTCACGAAGGCGCGGGCGCGGTGCGACAGGCCAAGACCGAGCGGCGGCAGGCCGTGCTTCTCGATGCTTTCCATCTCGCCGAAGGTACGGCTGTGGCCATCGGGCAGGAACATCGGATCGTAGCCGAAGCCGGCATTCCCGCGCGGCGGCCAGACCAGCGTGCCGTCGACGCGCGCCTCGACCTGTTCGAGATGATCATCGGGCCAGGCAACGCAGAGCGCGGAGACGAAATGCGCTTTGCGCTTGTCGGGCGTCGTGGCGCCGCGTTCCTGCAACAGCCGCTCGATCTGCGCCATCGCCGCTGCGAAGTCCTTGTTTGGACCGGCCCAGCGCGCGCTGTAAATACCCGGTGCGCCGTCGAGTGCGTCGACCACGATGCCGGAATCGTCGGCGAAGGACGGAAGCTTGGTCGCACGCGCCGCCGCGATCGCCTTGATCGCGGCGTTGCTGCGGAAATCCTTGCCGGTCTCGTCCGGCTCGGACAGGCCGAGCTCACCGGCCGACACCGCCGCGATGCCGTACGGCGCAAGCAGCTCCTGCATCTCGGCGAGCTTGCCGGGATTGTGGGTGGCGATGACGAGCTTGTCCGTGATTCGGCGGTGCATGGGCCTATTGACTACGCCACAGCCAGTTTCTGCAAGTCCACCAGACGCGCGACGCCCTTGCGGGCCAGCGCCATCAACGCCAGGAACTCGGTTTCCGTGAACGGCTCGCGTTCCGCGGTGCCCTGCACCTCGATGATACGGCCATCGCCGGTCATGACGAAATTGGCATCGGTCTCGGCCTCGGAATCCTCGGCATAGTCGAGATCGAGCACCGGCGTGCCGTTGTAGATGCCGCAGGAGATCGCGGCGACGTTGTCGCGCAGCACGTTGGCCTTCACCATGTTGCGCGCCTTCATCCAATTGACGCAATCGGCGAGCGCGACCCAGGCCCCGGTGATCGAGGCCGTGCGCGTGCCGCCGTCGGCCTGGAGCACGTCGCAATCGACCGTGATCTGGCGTTCGCCGAGCGCTTCGAGATTGATGATGGTGCGAAGCGAGCGGCCGATCAGGCGCTGGATCTCGACGGTGCGGCCGCTCTGCTTTCCGGCGGAGGCCTCGCGGCGGGTCCGTTCCGAGGTCGCGCGCGGCAGCATGCCGTATTCGGCGGTGACCCAGCCGCGGCCCTGGCCCTTCAGCCACGGCGGCAGGCGATCCTCCAGCGTGGCGGTGACCAGCACGTGGGTGTCGCCGAATTTCACCAGGCAGGAGCCTTCCGCATATTTGACCACGCCGCGCTCCAGCGTCACGGGGCGCAATTCGTCGGGCGCACGGCGGCTTGGCCGCATGGGAAATCCTCCAAAACTCACGGGAAAAGGCTGCTCGCGGTGCTTGTAGGTGGGGCAGGGGTGGGCGGCAAGGTTTTTTCACCCCCTGATGTCGAGACCGCAAACGCCACGCTTGTCAGAAGCGCCCTGGATGGACAAATTATGAGCATCTGAGAGGAGTTACCGTCTGTGGCCCATCACGATCCGATCCATCTGATCGCGCCGCGCGCAGGCCTCGCCCAGCTCAACGAGCGTTCCCGCGACATCTTTCGTCAAATTGTCGAAAGCTATCTCGCGACCGGCGAGCCGGTGGGCTCGCGCAATATCTCGCGCCTGATCGCGATGCCGCTGTCGCCGGCCTCGGTCCGTAACGTCATGGCGGATCTGGAACAGCTCGGCCTGATCTATGCCCCGCATACCTCGGCGGGCCGGCTGCCGACGGAACTAGGCTTACGCTTCTTCGTCGATGCCCTGATGCAGGTCGGCGACCTCAACGAGGCCGAGCGGCAGTCGATCCAGAGCCAGCTCTCCTCCGTCGGCGAGGCGCAGTCGGTCGAGGCCGCGCTGGACCAGGCCTTGATGCGGCTCTCCGGCCTCACCCGGGCCGCCGCTGTCGTGTTGACACCAAAATCCAATGCGCGGCTCAAGCACATCGAATTCGTCCGGCTGGAACCAGAGAAAGCGCTGGTGATCCTGGTCGGCGAGGACGGTCAGGTCGAGAACCGCGTGCTGACGCTGCCGCCCGGAGTTCCCTCCTCAGCGCTGACCGAGGCCGGCAATTTCCTCAATGCGCGGATCCGCGGCCGCACGCTGACAGAGGCGCGGCTCGAGCTCGAAACCGCGCTCGCCGAGGCCCGTGCCGAGCTTGATCAGCTCACGCAGAAGGTGATCTCGGCCGGCATCGCCAGCTGGTCCGGCGGCGAGCACGAGGACCGCCAGCTCATCGTTCGCGGCCACGCCAATCTGCTTGAAGATTTGCATGCGCTGGAGGATCTGGAACGGGTGCGCCTGTTGTTCGACGATCTTGAGACCAAGCGCGGCGTGATCGACCTGCTCGGCCGGGCCGAAACCGCCGAGGGCGTGCGCATCTTCATCGGCAGTGAAAACAAGCTGTTTTCGCTGTCGGGGTCCTCCACCATCATCTCGCCCTATCGGGATGCCGCCGGCCACATCGTCGGCGTTCTCGGCGTGATCGGCCCGACGCGCCTAAATTATGCCCGCGTGATCCCGACCGTGGACTACGCCGCCCGCATCGTCAGCCGCCTTTTGGGGGGCTGACCGGCGTTTCCGCCGATCACGGGCGCTTGATTTTCGTGGGCTTAGGCACGATATCCGGGCCAACAATCCCTTCAGACGAGTTCGAGAACAGAGCCGATGAGCGATCAAGACCGGCAACCCGAAGACACGACCCAGCCGACCGCCGAGCCCGTGGTGTCGAAACCCTACATCATGCCCGACGATCCCGAGCCCGGTTCGGTCGAGACGTTGCAGAATGAAGCCACTGAGGCGCGCGACCGCATGTTGCGGACGCTGGCCGAGATGGAGAATTTGCGCAAGCGCACCACCAAGGAGGTCGCTGACGCCCGCCTTTACGGCATCACCGGCTTTGCCCGCGACGTGCTCGACATCGCCGACAATCTCCAGCGTGCGCTCGATGCTGTTCCGGCCGAAGCGCGGGCCGCGGCCGATCCCGGCCTGATCTCGCTGATCGAAGGCGTCGAGCTCACCGAGCGCTCGCTGCTCAACGCGCTGGAAAAGCACGGCGTGAAGAAGTTCGATCCGCAGGGCCAGAAATTCGATCCGAACTTCCAGCAGGCGATGTTCGAAGTGCCCGATGCGTCGGTGCCGTCGGGCACCGTGGTGCAGGTCGTGCAGGCCGGCTACACCATCGGCGAGCGCGTGCTGCGCCCGGCGCTGGTCGGTGTCGCCAAGGGTGGCGCAAAGGCTGCGCCGGCTGCGAACAACAACGAGTCGAGCAACGCCGCGAACTGAGTCTCACGGTTTCGACGTCATTCCGGGGCGATGCGAGGCATCGAACCCGGAATCTCGAGATTCCGGGTTCGGCTCTTCGAGCCGCCCGGAATGACAGCGCAAAATCCTTACGCGCTCGCCGCGATATCCCCGGACTGAATCCGCTTCACGCCGGCCTTCGCCATGTCGGTCCAGGCTTTTGCCAGCGAGCCCTGGGTGTCGATGCCGCGGCAGGCGTCCTCCACCACATAGACCTCGAAGCCCGCCTTGCGCGCGTCGAGCGCGGTCCAGGCGACGCAGAAGTCCGTCGCGAGGCCAGCGACGAAGACGCGCTTGATCTTGCGGCCCTTCAGGTAGCCGGCAAGCCCCGTCGAGGTCTTGCCGTCGGCCTCAAGGAAGGCCGAATAGCTGTCGACGTCCTTGTGAAAACCCTTGCGGATGATGAGCTCGGCGTGCGGGACCGACAGGTCCTTCGACAGCGCCGCGCCGTCGGTGCCCTGCACGCAATGGTCGGGCCACAGCACCTGCTTGCCGTAGGGCAGGTCGATGGTCTCGAACGGCTTCTTGCCGGAGTGGACTGACGCAAACGAAACGTGGCCGGGCGTGTGCCAGTCCTGCGTCATCACCACGTTGGAAAACGCTTTCGCGATTCTGTTGATGACCGGCACCACCTGCTCGCCTTCCTTCACGGCGAGGCTGCCGCCGGGCAGGAAGCAGTTCTGCACGTCGATCACGAGCAGCGCGGATGCATCGTCCGGCTTGATCGATGCGGCCGCAAACAGCGCGGTTGGCGCCAGCGTCGCCAGCGCCGTCGTTCCAAGCATTGCCAAGACGTGTCGCCGATCCAGCATCATTCGCCTCCCCTTAGGATGATCCAACGGGGGAAGCCTAGTTCCGTTCGTATACGAACAGAAGCCCGAAAATGCAGCCGGTTCTGGTGAGGAGTTGGGCTAGCCGCCCCAACACCACTGTCGTCCCGGACAAGCGCGCCCTTAGGCGCGCGCTGATCCGGGACCCATACCCCCAGGAGATGTTTGGCGAAGGCTCTTCGTTGGTACTGCGGCCGACCAAAACTGCGAGATCACGCGGTATGGATCCCCGCCCCACGTGCGCAATTGCGCACTAGGCGGGGACGACACCGAGGATGTGGAGCCGCCCTTCGCCTACCCCTTCGGCTGAATCCCGTCGCGCACGGCGCGGAAGCGGGTGAAGGCGGCCTGCCATTTGTCGCGCGGGGCGCTGGCGATGATGCGCAATGATGCGCCGCCGGTCGAGAAGCGGATCCATTGCACCACGGTCACGGGGACCTTGTCCTTGCCGCTGACGCCGTCGATCCGGGTCTCGAAACCCTGCTGGCCATTGATGCGGATCGGCTCGGACATGGTGATGCGCGACTCGCGCACGCCGGGAATCTGGAGTGCCGCCTCCTGGGCGAAGCGGGCGCGGTCGTCGGCTTGCTGCGGGGTGGCGCCGATCAGGCCGAGGATCATGAACGGCCGCGACTCGTAGCCCGTGCTCTCGTCGCCGTCGGCCAGGATGATGCTCGAGCCCGGCGCCAGGGTGCGGATGTCCTTGAAGTCGGCGAGATCCGTGATCTTGAACGGCATCAGCGCGATCTGCTCTTCGGCCGAGACCTGCCTGCGGGTGGTGGCGCTCGCAAACATCTGCCGCACCGCTTCATCCGTGTAGATCTTGGTCGCATTCTCCGGGATCTGCACCGCGACATAGCCGGAAAAGCCGGCGCCGGGCACGATCATCGAATAGCGCTTCACCGGGGTGTCGCCGGCCTTGCCGCTTTCGGTGGTGAAATAGGCAAGACCCGCGGGGGTCTCGATCTTGTCCTGCTTGACGCCATTGGCTCCGGCGGGGTTGGAATTGAAGGCGCTCACGACCTCGCCATAGGCCGCCGGCGGCAGCTCGGTGATCAGCACCTTGACGCTGCCGTCCTCGCTCTCGAAGCCTGGAAACGTCTTGGCCGTGCTGAGGCCGATCAACGGCACCATGCCGAGGCGCAAGCCAGGTGGGAAAACCGCGTCGGCGGCGAACGCCGGAAACGCTGTTGCGGCGAGGAGGGCGAGCGCGGCGAGGGGGCGGATCAGCTTCATGGGCACTCTGATTGGTTCACATTGAGGCCGTTCGATGGTCGGCCACCGGGCCGCTTTGTCGCGCGAAGCAGCTGCGCCGGGTGTCCGGCCGGTCCGCCTTTTAGCGGGTTTGGCCTTGCCGCAACAGGGCGGGGCCGGTTGCGGTCGCGGGGGGCTTGCCGAACGGCGAACCTGTTAATAATTCCTCACCCGCAAGGGCGGTGGAGCCCGGACATCTTCTTCCAAAACCCAATGTTTTCGCGGCAGAAACGTAGCTTCGGTCCTTGCGGGCCCCTCCCCCCCTCCTATATGAGCCTCAATCATCGCAATATCGCGGATGTTTGATCTTAGGGGGTTTCGGTTCGGGTGCCTTCTGGGCCCAGCCAACCTGCCGCAAAAAGAAGGATATCAGGACCATGGGAAAGGTCATTGGGATCGACCTCGGCACCACGAATTCGTGCGTCGCCGTGATGGATGGCAAGAACGCCAAAGTCATCGAGAATTCCGAAGGCATGCGCACGACGCCTTCGATCGTCGCCGTCACGGATGACGGTGAGCGCCTCGTCGGCCAGCCGGCCAAGCGCCAGGCCGTCACCAATCCCGAGCGTACCTTCTTCGCAGTGAAGCGCCTCATCGGCCGCCGCTACGACGACCCGATGGTCGAGAAGGACAAGAAGCTCGTCCCCTACAAGATCGTGAAGGCTTCCAACGGCGACGCCTGGGTCGAGGCCGACGGCCAGACCTACTCGCCCTCGCAGGTCTCGGCCTTCATCTTGCAGAAGATGAAGGAGACCGCCGAAGCCCATCTCGGCCAGAAGGTCGACCAGGCCGTCATCACCGTTCCCGCCTACTTCAACGACGCCCAGCGCCAGGCGACCAAGGACGCCGGCAAGATCGCGGGCCTTGAAGTGCTGCGCATCATCAACGAGCCGACCGCGGCCGCGCTCGCCTATGGCCTCGACAAGACCAAGGCCGGCACCATCGCCGTGTACGATCTCGGCGGCGGCACGTTCGACATCTCCATTCTCGAAATCGGCGACGGCGTGTTCGAGGTGAAGTCGACCAACGGCGACACCTTCCTCGGCGGCGAAGATTTCGACATGCGCCTGGTCGGCTATCTCGCCGACGAGTTCCAGAAGGAGCAGGGCATCAATCTGCGCAACGACAAGCTCGCCCTGCAGCGCCTGAAGGAAGCCGCTGAAAAGGCCAAGATCGAGCTGTCCTCGACGACCCAGACCGAGATCAACCTGCCGTTCATCACGGCGGACCAGACCGGCCCGAAGCATCTGACGATGAAGCTCACCCGTGCCAAGTTCGAGGCGCTGGTCGACGACCTCGTGCAGAAGACCATCGAGCCCTGTCGTAAGGCGCTGAAGGATGCCGGTGTCACCGCCGGTGAGATCGGCGAGGTGGTGCTGGTCGGCGGCATGACCCGCATGCCGAAGGTCCAGGAAGTCGTCAAGCAGCTGTTCGGCAAGGAGCCGCACAAGGGCGTCAACCCGGACGAAGTCGTGGCGATCGGCGCTGCGATCCAGGCCGGCGTGCTCCAGGGCGACGTCAAGGACGTGCTGCTGCTCGACGTGACCCCGCTGTCGCTGGGCATCGAGACGCTGGGCGGCGTGTTCACCCGCATCATCGACCGCAACACCACGATTCCGACCAAGAAGAGCCAGGTGTTCTCGACGGCTGAAGACAATCAGAATGCCGTCACCATCCGCGTCTTCCAGGGCGAGCGTGAAATGGCGGCCGACAACAAGATGCTCGGCCAGTTCGACCTGATGGGCATTCCGCCGGCTCCGCGCGGCATGCCGCAGATCGAGGTGACCTTCGACATCGACGCCAACGGCATCGTCAACGTCTCGGCCAAGGACAAGGCCACGGGCAAGGAGCAGCAGATCCGCATCCAGGCCTCGGGCGGTCTGTCGGAAGCCGACATCGAGAAGATGGTCAAGGACGCCGAGACCAATGCGGCGGCGGACAAGAAACGCCGCGAGGCGGTCGACGCCAAGAACCATGCCGACGCGCTGGTGCATTCCACCGAGAAGGCCCTCGCCGAACACGGTTCGAAGGTCTCCGAGACCGAGCGCCATGCCATCGAGGATGCCGTCAGCGACCTCAAGGAAGCTCTGAAGGGCGACGATGCCGAGGCGATCAAGGCCAAGACCAACACTTTGGCCCAGGCTTCGATGAAGCTCGGCGAGGCCATGTACAAGCAGCAGGCCGAGGCCGACGCCAAGAAGGACGCGGCCAAGGACGACGTCGTCGACGCGGAGTTCACCGAGGTCGACGACGACAAGACCAACAAGAAGTCTGCATAAGCCCGAGAGGGTGACGATGCGGACGGCTTGGACCCCACACGCACTACCGGCCTTCTCCCTCGCGGGGGAGGCCGTCGTGTCGGGCTCGACGGGACGAGTGCCCGTTACGATCGATCAATTCCCTATCGTTATGCTGGACGCCGCCACGCGGTCCTCTGCCGCGAGGCGGAAGGCTGCCTATATCGTTTCGTGGCGGCGTCGTTTCGCTCCGACTTGAATCGCGATTGGATAGACCGAGCTCAACATGTCCACGTCCACCAAGCGCTGCTACTACGAGACCCTGGAAGTCGAGCGCGACGCCGACGAAGGCAAGCTGAAGTCGTCATTCCGCAAGCTGGCGATGAAATTCCATCCTGACCGCAACCCGGGGGATCAGACCAGCGAAGTCAAGTTCAAGGAAATCAACGAGGCTTACGAGGTCCTGAAGGACAAGGACAAGCGCGCCGCCTACGACCGCTATGGCCACGCCGCGTTCGAGCAGGGCGGCGGCTTTGGCGGCGCTGCCGGTTTCGGCGCGGGCTTCGCCTCGTCCTTCTCCGACATTTTCGAAGACCTGTTCGGCATGGCCGGACAGCGCAGCCGCGGCGGCCGCGAGCGCGGGGCGGACCTGCGCTACAACATGGAAATCACGCTCGAGGAAGCCTTTGGCGGCAAGACCGCGCAGATCGAGATCCCGGTCTCGGTCACCTGCGAGGCCTGCTCGGGCATCGGAGCCAAGGCCGGTACCAAGCCGAAGACCTGCTCGACCTGCGGCGGCGCCGGCCGTGTGCGGCAGTCGCAGGGCTTCTTCACGCTCGAGCGCACCTGTCCCGGCTGCCAGGGCCGCGGCCAGATGATCGAGGACGCTTGCCCATCCTGCGCTGGCCAGGGCCGTGTCACCCGCGAGCGCACACTGTCGGTCAACATTCCGCAAGGCGTCGAGGATGGCACACGGATCAGGCTCGCCGGCGAGGGCGAGGCCGGGGTCCGCGGTGGTCCGCCCGGCGACCTCTACATCTTCCTGTCGCTGGCCCAGCACCAGTTTTTCCAGCGCGACGGCGCCGATCTGCATTGCCGCGCGCCGATCTCGATGGTGACCGCCGCGCTCGGCGGCGAGTTCGAGGTGCCGACCATCGACAAGGGCAAGGCCAAGGTGAAGGTGCCTGCCGGAACGCAATCGGGCCGCCGTTTCCGCATTGCATCAAAAGGCATGCCGGTGCTGCGGTCGCGCCAGATGGGCGACATGTACGTTCAGGTCGTGGTCGAGACCCCGCAGAACCTCACCAAGAAGCAGCAGGAATTGTTGGCCGAGTTCGAAAAACTCTCCTCCGGCAACACCCAGCCGGAATCCGAGGGTTTCTTCGCCAAGGTCAAGGATTTCTTCGGTAATCGGGCGAATTGACTCGTCTTGACCGTGCCGCCTTCGGCCTATACGTCTTTATGACCATTTTCTGACACGCCGCGGTCCCGCGGTCCCGTCCGGTCCCGACATGCCATTGCCATCGTCCGCGCGTGCGTTGAAGAAGCCTCGTCTCGATGACGAGGTGCGCTTTCTCAGGTCGTGGATCGAAAAGCCCCTGCACATGGGCGCGGTGATGCCGTCAGGCAAGCTGCTGGCGCGGACCATGGCTCATTATGTTGATCCCGATTCCGACGCACCGGTGGTGGAGCTCGGACCTGGTACCGGCGCGATCACCTCGGCGCTGATCGAGAGGGGTGTCGACCAGAAGCGTCTCGTTCTCGTCGAATACAATCCCGGCTTCTGCGCGCTGCTGCGCGACCGCTACCCGCAGGCCAAGGTGGTGCAGGGCGATGCCTATCGCCTGCGCGATACGCTCTGGAACGTCTTGAGCGCACCGGCTAGCGCGGTCGTCTCCGGCCTGCCCCTCGTCACCAAACCGATGCTGACGCGGCTCCGGCTCATCCGCGACGCCTTTACCGCGCTCGCGCCCGGTGCGCCCTTCATCCAGTTCACCTATGCGGTGGTGCCGCCGATCCCGAAATCGCTGCCCGGCGTGTCCACAGAGGCCTCGGAACGGATCTGGATGAACCTTCCGCCGGCCCGCGTCTGGGTGTATCGCAAGGACTAACCTGTCGCCACAAACGCGGTGCGCTCCCTCTCCCGCTTGCGGGGGAGGGCTGGGGTGGGGGTGTCTCCACGGTGGGATTCCCCTAGTCGAGAAAGCCCCCTCCCNCCGCGCTTCGCGCGTCGACCTCCCCCACAAGCGGGAGAGGTGAACGGAGTTCGCCGCCCGGATGTCCGCACCCAAGATCCTGATCATTCCCGGCTCGCTGCGCACCGGCTCGCACAATGCGAAGCTGGCGGCGCTGGCTGCGTACGAATTCGCTCAGGCCGGCGTCGACGTCACCCGGATCTCGCTCGCCGATTTTCCGCTGCCGATCTACGACGGCGACCTCCAGGCCAAGTCCGGCGTGCCCAAGCACGCCATCAATCTCAAGCGCATGATCGGCGCCCATCATGGCGTCCTCATCGTCTCACCCGAATACAACGCCTCGGTGCCGCCGCTTCTCAAGAACGCGATCGACTGGGTCAGCCGTGTGCACGAGCTGCACGAGGCGCGCGGCGAGGTGTTCCGCAACCGCGTCTTCGCGCTCGCCGGCGCCTCGCAGAGCCGGCTTGGTGCCGCCCGCGCGCTCCAGGCCTTGCGGCTGATCCTCTCCTCCTGCCACGCCAATGTGATTGCCAGCCAGCTCACGCTCGCTTTTGCCGACCAGGCCTATGACGATATGGACAGGCTGAAGAACGAGGGCGATATCGCCGCGTTGAAGGAGCTGGTCGCGCAGTTGATCGACATTTCCCAACGCATGATGTGAGGTGACATGACGCCAGCCGAGATCGCCCTGAAAGACCGCCTGATCGTTGCGCTCGATCTGCCGAGCGTTGATGCCGCGGAGGCGATGATCGCGAAGCTCGGCGACAGCGTCTCGTTCTACAAGATCGGCTATCAGCTCGCTTATGCCGGCGGCCTGCCGTTGATCGGAAAGCTCGCCGACAGGGGCAAAAAGGTGTTTGCCGATCTCAAGATGCACGACATCGGCAATACGGTGACGCGTGGTGTGGAGAGCGTCGCCAAGCTGGGCGCGACCTTCGTCACCGTCCACGCCTATCCGCAGACCATGAAGGGCGCCGTCGAAGGCCGCGGCAGT
The DNA here is from genome assembly GCF_000473065.1 of Bradyrhizobium sp. WSM1743. Taxonomy (GTDB): domain Bacteria; phylum Pseudomonadota; class Alphaproteobacteria; order Rhizobiales; family Xanthobacteraceae; genus Bradyrhizobium. The sequence goes on along the minus strand of NZ_AXAZ01000039.1, from coordinate 28,769 downwards.
GCCGGACTGAAGATCCTCGCTGTCACGGTGCTGACTTCCTACAACGATGATGATTTGCATGCGGCTGGCTATCGGCTCAGCGTGTCGGAGTTAGCTGAGGCGCGCGCGCAGCAGGCGCAGGTGATCGGCGTCGACGGCCTGGTGTCCTCGCCAGAGGAAGTCGGCAGCCTGCGCAAGATCGTCGGCCACCAGATGAGCCTGGTCACCCCCGGCATTCGTCCGGCGGGCGCCGCCAGCGGTGACCAGAAGCGCATCATGACGCCGGGCCGTGCGATCACCGCGGGCGCGGATTATCTCGTTGTCGGGCGCCCGGTGGTGGAAGCCGCCGATCCGAAGGCTGTCGCCGACGCCATCCACGCTGAGATCGCGCAAGCTCTCGGCTAACCACCAACAACAGGGAGAACAAGAATGGCAAAAGGCTACTGGATCGGGCGTGTCGACGTGAGCAATGACGAGGGCTACAAGCCCTACGCCGTCGCCAACGGTCCGATCTTCAGGAAATGGGGCGGCCGTTTCGTCGTCCGCGCCGGCAAGTTCACCACCGTGGAAGGCGCCAGCCGCAACCGCAACGTCGTGATCGAGTTCCCGGACTACGAGACCGCGCTCGCCTGCTACAATTCGCCAGAATACCAGGCCAACATCAAGGTGCGCCAGCCGCACTCGATCGCCGACCTCATCATCATCGAGGGCTACGACGGCCCGCAGCCGCAGGACGGCTGAGGAGGCCGTCATTCCGGGGCGATGCGAAGCATCGAACCCGGAATCTCGAGATTCTCAGGTGCGCACCAGAGTTCGGCTCTGCGAGCCGCCCCGGAATGACGGTGAACGTGGCGTCACTGCCGCCCCGATCCCCTCGGTTGCCGGAACTGCATCCCCCCGCTACAACGGCAGCGAAGAGGATCACACCATGTCTGACATGCGCTTGATTGTTGCTGGGGCCGGCGGCCGGATGGGCCGGGCGCTGCTGCGGGCGATTGCCGAGAGCAAGGGCGCGGTGCTGGCGGGGGCGCTGGAGGCGCCGGGCTCCGAGCTGCTCGGCAAGGATGCCGGCGTGCTCGCAGGCCTGCCGGCCAACGGCATCACGCTGTCCGCCGATCTCTGGGCGATGTCGAAGGATGCCGACGGCATCCTCGATTTCACCGTGCCGGCGGCGACCATCGCCAATGTCGCGATCGCTGCCCAGCGCGGCCTCGTGCATGTCATCGGCACGACCGGCCTGTCCGGCTCGGACAATGCCGTGATCAAGAGCGTCACCAATCGCGCGGTGGTGGTGCAATCCGGCAATATGAGCCTGGGCGTCAACCTACTCGCCGCCGTGGTCAAGCGCGTCGCCAAGGCGCTCGACCAGAGCTTTGACATCGAGATCGTCGAAACCCATCACCGCATGAAGGTTGATGCGCCCTCAGGCACCGCGCTGATGCTGGGCCAGGCCGCAGCCAGCGGCCGCGGCGTCACCCTCGATGACCATTCCGAGCGTGGCCGTGACGGCATCACTGGCGCACGCCGGCCGGGCAATATCGGCTTCGCCTCCTTGCGCGGCGGCACTGTGGCCGGCGATCACAGCGTGACCTTTCTCGGCCCGTTCGAGCGCCTGACGCTGTCGCATCAAGCCGAAGACCGCATGCTGTTCGCCCATGGCGCGCTCAAGGCGGCCCTGTGGGCGCACGGCAAGGCGCCGGGGCTCTACTCCATGGCCGACGTGCTCGGCCTATCCGACATCTGAACAACACGGAAAGCAGTTGATGAGCGAACGTCTCCTCGTGCTCGTGCGCCACGGCCAGAGCGAATGGAATCTGAAGAACCTGTTCACGGGCTGGAAGGACCCTGATCTCACCGAGCTCGGCGTGAAGGAAGCCAAGGAAGCCGGCCGCAAGCTGAAGGCACAGGGTCTCGTGTTCGACGTCGCCTACACCTCGGTGCTGACGCGCGCGCAGCACACGCTCGATCTCATCCTCGGCGAGCTCGGCCAGGAGGGTCTGCCGACCTCGAAGGACCTCGCGCTCAACGAGCGCGACTATGGCGATCTCTCCGGCCTCAACAAGGACGATGCGCGCAAGAAATGGGGCGAGGACCAGGTGCATGTCTGGCGCCGCTCCTACGACGTGTCGCCGCCCGGCGGCGAAAGCCTGAAGGACACGCTCGCGCGTGCATTGCCCTATTACGTGCAGGAGATCCTGCCCGGCGTGCTCAACGGCAAGCGCACGCTGGTTGCCGCCCACGGCAATTCGCTGCGTGCGCTGATCATGGTGCTGGAGAAGCTCTCGCCGGAGGGCATCCTGAAGCGCGAGCTCGCCACCGGCGTGCCGATCATCTACCGGCTCAATGCGGATTCGACGGTTGCCTCGAAGCTGGATCTGGCAGGGTAGTCTTCGCCGCAGACGCGCTGCTGTAGGGTGGGTTAGACGGGGACTGCGCGAAGCGCAGTCGACGACGTCACCCACCACTTCTGTCATCCCGGAAACCAAAAAAGGTGGGTTACGCCTTCGGCTAACCCACCCTACTGCATCTTGCCTACTGCATCCCCACCCGCCCGGCTTCCCAGCCCAGCATCGCCTGCTTGCGGGTGATGCCCCAATGATAGCCGGTGAGCGTGCCGCTCTTGCCAAGCGCGCGGTGGCAGGGCACGACGAAGGAGACCGGGTTCTTGCCGACCGCAGCACCGACGGCGCGTGAGGCCTTCGGGCTGTTGATGTTGCAGGCGATGTCGGAATAGGACACCGCGCGTCCCATCGGAATTTTCAGCAGCGTCTCCCACACCCGCACCTCGAAATCGGTGCCGATCAGGACCACGCGCAGCGGCTGGTCCGGCCGCCACAGCTTCGGGTCGAAGATGCGCGCTGCGAGCGGCGCGGTGCCGTCGTGATCTTCCACATAAGTGGCATTCGGCCAGCGCCGCGTCATGTCGGCGAGCGCGATCTTCTCTTCGCCGTGATCGGCAAAGGCAAGTCCGGACAAGCCGCGATCAGTGGCGATCACGATCGCGGTGCCGAACGGGGAGGCGTGGAAGCCGTAGCGCAGGGTGAGGCCGGCGCCGCCGTTCTTCCACTCGCCCGGCGACATCGCTTCGTGGGTGACGAACAGATCGTGCAGCCGGCCCGGCCCGGACAGGCCGGAGTCGAGCGCCGCGTCAAGAATGCTGGCGGAATCCCTGAGCAGGTTCTTGGCGTGGTCGAGTGTGAGCGCCTGCATGAAAGCCTTCGGCGTGATCGAGGCCCACCGGCGGAACAGGTGGTGCAGCTCATCCGGCGTGACGCCGGCGGCATCCGCCATCGCCTCGATGGTCGGCTGCGCGCGCCAGTTCTCCGAGATGAAGGCGATCGCCCGCCGCACCGAATCATAATCGCGCAACGCGGCGTTCTGGGGGCCCGGCTTGGCCAGGCGCTGGTCATGTATCGCGAGGGTCATCATGACCGGAAATGTAGGAGAGGGGGGTGCTCGAAACCACCCGATTTCCGACTGTGCTCAAGTCACCGGGTTATAGGTCAGACCACGCCGCGCGGCGTTCAGGGCTCCGACCAAGGCATTGTAAAAGCTCGCTTTTTCTTCCGGTCCGAGAAAGCCGGCGATGAGCAGCCGGTGGCCGTGCGAGACCAGATAGAGATGTTCGATGCCGTATTCCTCGTCGACCTCCTGGTCGAGCCGGACCCAGAGCGGGTTGAAGGTCCATTCGGCAACCTGGCCACGATGGCTGATGCGCCGCACGCGCAGTTCCGACGGCGTCACCATGATCTCCTCGCTGGCCCGCGCCGCGCGAAAATTGACCTTGAAGGCCCACCAGATCACCAGCACGTCGAGACCGAAGAAGCCGAACACCGGCCAGGCGCCCATCATCAGGAAAGCGAGGCCCGTGACGAAGCTGACGGCGCTCAGGAACAGCATCACGGCGAGAAAGCCGGTGCGGTTCAGCGAGCGGTGCGGCGTCAGCAGCGCGGAGAAGATCTGAGGCTCGTCCTCGCTTTCAGATCGGGCGCGCTCAATTTCGTTGCCTGTGCTCATCGTCCATCAGTATATCCCGATCATGGCGAAAATCACCCGCAAGCCGGTCCCGCGCAAAGCCGCCGTGCCGAAGAAAAAGGCAAAGCCGGTCGCGGCCAAACCGAAATCCTCCGCGAAAAAGCCACTCAAGGCCACGAAACCCTGGACGCCGGCCGAGGTCCGCGAGGTCTTCAGCCGTTTCCGCAAGGCCAATCCGGAGCCGAAGGGCGAGCTCGAGCACGTCAATCCGTTCACGCTGCTGGTCGCCGTGGTGCTGTCGGCGCAGGCGACCGACGCCGGCGTCAACAAGGCGACACGTGCATTATTTGAGGTCGCCGACACCCCGCGGAAGATGCTCGATCTCGGCGAGGAGTCCTTACGCGAATACATCAAGACTGTCGGCCTCTACCGCACCAAGGCCAAGAATGTGATCGCGCTGTCGGCCAAGCTGCTCAGCGAATTCGGCGGCCAGGTGCCGCGCACGCGCGCCGAGATCGAGTCGTTGCCCGGCGCCGGGCGCAAGACGGCCAACGTCGTGCTCAACATGGCCTTTGGCGAGCACACCATGGCGGTCGACACCCATGTTTTCCGCGTCGGCAACCGCACCGGACTTGCGCCCGGCAAGACGCCGCTGGAGGTCGAGCTCGGCCTCGAAAAAGTCATCCCATCCGAATTCATGCTGCATGCCCATCATTGGCTCATCCTGCATGGCCGTTACACCTGCCTCGCGCGCAAGCCGCGCTGCGAGGTCTGCCTGATCAACGATCTCTGCCGGTGGCCGGAGAAGACGGTGTGATGGCAATGCCCGTTATTCCGGGACGGTCCAAAGGACCGGGCCCGGAATCTCGAGATTCCGGATTCAATGCTGCGCATCGCTCCGGAATGACGCGAACGAGAGAGCGCGCTTTTGGGGTGATGTCGTGAGTCAACAAGAACAAGTTTCATCACCGTCTGCCGCTCCAACCCCGTCGCCCAAGCCAACGCAGCGGCCGGCCACACCGCTCTGGAGCCGGCTCGCGATCCCGCTGTTTGCTGTTATCGTCGCGCTCGGCTTCGTCGCGCTGGCGACGCTGCGCTTCGACGAATGGGTCGGCAATGCGGTGATCCAGGTCACCAATGACGCCTATGTGCGCGCCGATCTGACGCGGCTTTCGAGCCGCGTCTCCGGCGAAGTGCTCACCGTAGGCGTCACCGACTTCCAGCGTGTGAAGGCCGGCGACCTCCTGATCCAGATCGATCCCGCCGATTACGAGGCGCAAGTCGCACAGGCCGAGGCCAATGTCGCCGCTGTGCAGGCCGCCCTCGACAATCTCGCCAATCAGATCGAGCTGCAATATGCCACGATCGCGCAGGCGCAGGCCGCGCGGCTGTCTGCGGAAGCTATGGAGGTCGAGGCACGGCAGGAGCAGGAGCGCCAGCAATCGCTGTCGCAGACCGATGCCGGCACGCGCCAGCGGCTCGAGCAGGCGGTGGCCGCTTACGCCAAGGCGCAGGCCGACGTGCGCGCGAGCCGCGCCGTGATCGCAGCCCAGCAGCATCAGCTCGAGGTCCTGCAAGGCACCAGGAAGCAGCGAGCGGCCGATGTCGAGGCGGCCAGGGCGACGCTGGCGGGTGCGAAGCTCAAGCTTGGTTACACCAAGATCACGGCGCCGTTCGAAGGTGTGGTCGGCGAGCGCCAGGTGCAGCCCGGCGATTACGTCAATATCGGCACCAATCTCATCAATGTAGTGCCGCTGCCGAAGGTCTACGTGATCGCGAACTACAAGGAGACCCAGCTCACGCACGTGGCACCGGGCCAGCCGGTCGAGATCACCGTCGACAGTTTCCCGCGTGAGAGGCTGCACGGCAAGGTCGAGCGCATTGCGCCGGCGACCGGCGCACAGGTGGCGCTGCTGCCGCCCGACAATGCAACGGGCAACTTCACAAAGGTGGTGCAGCGCATTCCCGTGCGCATTCAATTCGATGACAACCAGCCGCTGCTGGCCCGGCTGGTGCCGGGCATGTCGGTGGTCACCAGCATCGACACCAAGGCTGCAAATGGCGGAAAATGACGATGCCAGCCGCGAGCCGGTCTCGCGCGGCGGCGTCGCGCCGCAGCCGCTGTTTGCCGTCGCGGCGGTTCTGCTCGGCTCGTTCCTCGCCAATTTCGACAGCCGGCTGACCACGGTCGGCCTGCCCGACCTGCGCGGCGCGTTCTCGCTCAGCTTCGACGAGGGCGCCTGGCTCTCCACCGCCGGCATCGGCTCGCAGATCTTCATCGCGCCCGCGGTGGCCTGGCTCGCCACCGTGTTCGGCCTACGCCGCGTGCTTGGCATCCCGAGCCTGGTCTATGCGGCCGTCTCGTTCATCATTCCGTTCGTGCACGACTATCCCACATTGCTTGCACTCAGCGTCGTGCATGGCCTGTTGCTCGGCACCTTCGTGCCGGCGACGCTGATGATCATCTTCCGCAATCTGCCGATCCGCTGGTGGCTGCCGGCGATCTCGCTCTATGCGATCCGCGTCGGCTTCGCCTTGGACACTTCGACCTCGCTGGTCGGCTTCTATGTCGACCATCTCGGCTGGCAATGGCTGTACTGGCAGGGCGTCGTGATCGCGCCACTGATGGGGTTGATGGTTTACTTGGGCACGCCGAACGAGCCGGTGAACCGCGCGTTGCTGCGCGACGCCGATTGGGGCGGCATGCTGCTGCTCGGCGCCTCCGTCTCGATGATCTATGCCGGGCTCGATCAGGGCAACCGGCTGGACTGGCTTGGCTCCGGCACGGTGATGGCGCTGCTCGCCAGCGGCGCGGTGCTGTTTCTGGCCTTCCTTGTCAACGAGTCCCTGGTGCGTCAGCCCTGGGCACATGTCAATGTGCTGTTCTCGCGCAACATCGGTTTAGGGCTGCTCCTGATCCTGCTCTACACACTGACGAGCCTGTCCAACGCGTCGCTGGTGCCGAATTTCCTCGCCACCATCGCGCTGCTCAGGCCCGAGCAGAGCGGCTTGCTGCTGCTCACCTATGGCGCGTTGCCGATGTTCGTGCTGGTGCCGGTCTCGATCTGGCTGCTCAGGCATTTCGATACGCGGACGGTGGTGGTCGTGGGCTTTGCCTGCTTCGCTGCGGCGAATCTCTGGGGCACGCAGCTCACCCATGTCTGGGCGCGCGAGGATTTCGTCGGCATCGTGCTGCTGCAGGCGATCGGGCAGTCGCTCACCCTGCTGCCGCTGATCATCACGCTGCTCTCCAACTCCGATCCGAGCCGCGCCACCTCTTTTGCGGCCTATATCCAGATCATGCGGCTCGGCGGCGCCGAGATCGGCGTGGCGTTGATGGGCACCTGGCTGCGCGTCCGGGAGCAGGTCCATTCCTTTTATCTCGGCCAGAACCTTGCGGTCGGCGACATCGACGTGGTGCAGAGGCTGAAGCAGCTCGCCGATCATTTCGCCGCCCATGGCACGGGATCGGCGCAGGCGCGCGCCGTCGGCACGCTGGCAGGCATCGTGCAGCGCGAAGCCAACGTGCTCGCCTATATCGACGGCTTCTGGCTGTGCTTCTGGCTCGCGATGGCCGCACTCGGCGTCGTCGCGCTGGTCACCCGCGCGCCGACAGGTCCGTTCACACCGGCGCCGTTCGGTTTCGCGAAGACGGTGCTGCGCAAGTGCGGGGTGCGCGTGACGTGAATGCGATGGAGATTGGCTCGTTCGATCGCGCCGCGGGAGTCGTTCACCTCTCCAGCTTGCGGGAGAGGTCGGCGCGCAGCGCCGGGTGAGGGCTCTCTCCTCTAGGGGATTGTCCCGTTGCGGAGGCAATCCTCTCCCTGACCCTCTCCCGCAAGCGGGAGAGGGGGCGCACCTCCGCTGTGGCATGCAGTGAAGCGTCACCGCACCTGCCGGGCCGACTCGATCAGCTCGGGCCGCGGGCCTGACAGGCGCTTGTGCATGTGGACCATGAAGGCCATCCCGAAGATCGGCGTCGCCAGATTGACGATCGGGATCGAGACGAAGGCGGCGATGAACAGGCCGGCGGTGAAGATGGTCGCGGCATTGTCGCGCCGCATTGCCTTGGCTTCCTCCGGCGGTCGGAAGCGCATCGCGGCGAGCTCGAAATATTCGCGGCCCAGCAGCCAGGCGGCGGCAAGGAAGAAGATCAGGAAGCCGGCGCCGGCGAAGAACACCAGCGGCAGCGCGGCGAGGTAGACCAAAATCGTCAGCAGCGCGGTCTTGATGCCCTCGAGGATCGCTTGGCTGAACGGCAGCGCCACGCCCGGCCGCTCGGCGGGGTAATGCTCACGTTCGACGATGTCGGCAACGTCGTCGACAAACAGGCTCGCCACCAGCGAGGTGATCGCAGGCGTCAGGAAGATGCCGCCGAACACGACGCCGAGGCCCGCCGCGATCGAGACGATCCAGGAGAGAATTTCGAGCGATGAATGCCAGCCCGGCCCGAGCAGGCCCTCCAGCCACACCTCGCCAGAGGTCGCAAACCAGCTCAGCAGCCGCTGCAAACCGATCGCCAGCACGGTGATCAGCACCAGCGCCAACCCGATCGAGCGCCAGAGGATCGAGCGCATCGGCGGCGAGATCACTTGCGACAGCGCCTTGATGGCGGCATCCAGCATGGGGCACCCATTTAGATAGATACTTCGCGAGAGGTAGAGATGCAGGGCGATTTCGGCAAGGCTGACCTTCCTGCCTGCGGCTTAACGCGCGGCCGTGTCCCGGACGCGGCGCGCCGCTGAAGGAGCGCTGCGCCGCGTCCGGGGCACGAGAGCTACTGTCTAGCCATGCCGATGTCCGTGCTTCCGCCCCTTCACCTGCTTCCCTTCCCCGGTCGGGATCATCACCACGCGGCCGTAGCGCACGCCGCGTTCGGCGATGATGTGGTCGGCGAAATGCCTGACCTCGGAGGCGTTGCCGCGCAGCGCCGTCATCTCCATGCAATTGTTGTCGTCGAGATGGACATGCAGCGTCGCCAGCGCGAGGTCGTGGTGACCGTGGAATTCCTGCACCAGTCGTTTCGACAGATCGCGCGCGGCGTGGTCGTAGACATAGACGAGGCCGGCGACGCATTGACCGGTCTGCGCCGTGTCCTCGGTGCTCTGCTGCAGGCCGGCGCGCGCGAGGTCGCGAATGATCTCGGAGCGGTTCTGGTAGCCGCGCGCTTTCGCCGCTGCGTCGATCTCCGTCAGCAGATCGTCCTCGATCGTGATCGTAATTCGCTGCATCAGGTCCTCTCCGCGCGTCCTGCCCGATCCGTTGCTGCGTAGCCCGGATGGAGCGAAGCGCAATCCGGGCGGCGCGGCATGTTAGCAGAACCCGGATTTCGCTGCGCTGCATCCGGGCTACGATTTCAACTCGCTCGCCTCACAGCCGCGTCGCACGCAGCCGCAGCGCATTGCCGACCACGCTCACCGAGGACAGCGCCATCGCCGCTGCCGCGATGATCGGGGAGAGCAGCAAGCCGAACGCCGGATAGAGGATGCCGGCTGCGATCGGAATGCCGGCGGCATTGTAGATGAAGGCGAAGAACAGGTTCTGGCGGATGTTGCTCATGGTCGCCTGCGACAGCTTTCGCGCGCGCACGATGCCGACGAGGTCGCCCTTGAGCAGGGTGACGCCGGCGCTCTCCATCGCCACATCAGTGCCGGTGCCCATGGCGATGCCGACCTCGGCCGCCGCCAGCGCCGGCGCGTCGTTGACGCCGTCGCCGGCCATCGCGACGCTGCGGCCGGCCTTTTGCAGCTTCGTCACCACCGCGCTCTTCTGGTCCGGCAGCACCTCGGCCTCGACCTCGGCGATGCCGAGCCGGCGCGCGACGGCTTCGGCCGTCGTGCGGTTGTCGCCGCTCAGCATGATGACCTTGATGCCTTCGGCCGCGAGCGCCTTCAGCGCCTCAGGCGTCGAGGCCTTGACCGGATCGGCGATCGCAAACAGGCCAGCCAGCCGGCCGTCGACGGCCATGTTGATCACGGTGGCGCCGTCGCCGCGCAGCCGTTCGGCCTCGGTGTCGAGCGCCTTGGTCCCGATGCCGATCGACGTCAGGTATCTTGCATTGCCGAGCACGACGGTGTTGCCGTCGACCTTGCCGGTCGCGCCCTTGCCCGTCGGCGAATCGAATTGCTCGACCTGGCCAAGAGCGAGCTGCTTCTCCCTGGCCGCGCGTACGATGGCGTCAGCCAGGGGATGCTCGCTGGCGCGCTCGACGGTGGCCGCAAGCCGGAGGATGTCGTCTTCCGCAAAGCCGGACGCCGGCACGATCGCGACCACCTTGGGCTTGCCCTCGGTCAGCGTGCCTGTCTTGTCGACCACCAGCGTGTCGATCTTCTCCATCCGCTCCAGCGCCTCGGCGTTCTTGATCAGGACGCCGCCTTGCGCACCGCGGCCGACGCCGACCATGATCGACATCGGGGTCGCAAGGCCCAGCGCACAGGGGCAGGCGATGATCAGCACGCTGACGGCGGCGACCAGACCGAAGGCGAGCCGCGGCTCCGGTCCGAACCACGACCAGGCGGCAAAGGCGGCGAGGGCGACGACGATCACGGCCGGCACGAACCAGCCGGCGACCTGGTCGGCCAGGCGCTGGATCGGCGCGCGCGAGCGCTGCGCGTCCGCGACCATCTGCACGATCTGCGACAGCAGCGTCTCGCGCCCGACCTTGTCGGCGCGCATGATGAAGCTGCCGGACTGGTTGAGCGTGCCGGCGATGACCTTGGCGCCGGTCTCCTTGGTGACGGGCATGGATTCGCCGGTGACGAGCGATTCATCGAGCGATGAGCGTCCCTCGAGAATGATGCCATCGACCGGCACCTTCTCGCCGGGACGAACGCGCAAGCGCTCGCCGGCATGGAGCGTGTCGATCTCGACCTCGTGCTCGCTGCCATCGCTATCGACGCGGCGCGCGGTCTTGGGCGCAAGCTGCAACAGCGCCTTGATCGCGCCCGAGGTCGCGTCACGGGCGCGCAGCTCCAGCACCTGGCCGAGCAGCACCAGCACGGTGATGACGGCGGCGGCCTCGAAATAGACTGCGACCGCGCCCTCATGGCCGCGGAAGGTGGCGGGGAAAATCTGTGGTGTGACCGTGCCGAGGACGCTGTAGACATAGGCAACGCCCGTGCCCATCGCGATCAGCGTGAACATATTGAGATTGCGCGTCAGCAGTGATTGCCAGCCGCGAACGAAGAAGGGCCAGCCGGCCCACAGCACCACGGGCGTGGCGAAGACGAGCTGGATCCAGTTCGACAGCGTCGGATCGATCCAGTTGTGCGGGCCTGCGAGATGGCCGCCCATCTCCAGCACCACCGGCGGCAGCGACAGCACGCCGCCGATCCAGAACCGCCGCGTCATGTCGGCAAGCTCCGGATTGGGTCCGGTTTCCAGGCTTGCCACCTCCGGCTCCAGCGCCATGCCGCAGATCGGGCACGTGCCCGGGCCGACCTGACGGATTTCCGGGTGCATCGGACAGGTGTAGATCGTGCCCGCGGGCATCTCGGGCTCTGGCGCCTTCTCCTTCGCAAGATACTTGGCGGGATCGGCGGCGAACTTGGTGCGGCAGCCGGCCGAGCAGAAATGGAAGGTCTCGCCGTGATGCTCGAAGCGATGCTTCGAGGTCGCGGGATCGACCGTCATGCCGCAGACGGGGTCTGTGACCTGGGTCGCGGCATCACCGTGGCCGTGATGATGGGCATGGCCGGCATGATCGCCATGGCCGCCGCAGCACGAGGAGGTCGCGGGCTTCGCCGCGGGCGGTGCAGCCTTCGCGGAACAGCCGCATCCGGAATGCGTTTCCGCCTCGTGATGATGCCCGTGCTCGTTGTTGTTCATCGCCATGCTCCGGCCGTTGTGCCTGGTCTTGTGCTTGGGCTTGTACTTGGTCTTGCAACCTATACCCGGTAGGGGTATATAGGCCCCATGCGCAAGGACATCAAGACATCTGTCGGAAAACGTCTCGGCCGGATCGAGGGCCAGGTTCGTGGCCTGTCGAAAATGGTAGAAAAAGACCGCTACTGCATCGACATCGTCACACAGATTTCGGCGGTGCGTGCCGCGCTGCGCCGGGTTGAGGAAGAGATCCTGAAGGATCACGTCGCCCATTGCGTCGAGCACGCCATCGCGAGCGGTGACAAGGCCGACCAGCGCGAGAAGATCGCGGAGCTGATGGCGGTGATCGGACGGGCGGAGCGGTAGCTCTCTCCATCGTCATTGCGAGGAGCCCTTGCGACGAAGCAATCCAGGCTGCCACCGCGGTAACAGTCTGGATTGCTTGGCCGCGCTCGCAATGACGATTGTTGAGGCGAGGTCGCGCCACACTCACAGTTGTCGTCCCCGCCCAGTGCGCAATTGCGCACGGGGCGCGGGGACCCATAACCCCAGGGAGTGGTTGCTGTTCGGTATATCTACCGCGCGCACTCGATAGATTCCGTGATATGGATCCCTGCTTTCGCAGGGACGACATCGGGACTACGCCGCAATCTCGCGCCTGCGACCACGGCGCCGTGGGCGGTACATCACGAGTTTCTTCAGCAGCGGGAAATGCTCGACCATCTCCGCAGGCTCTGCACTCACTTCTTCAGCCGAAATCTCAGCCGGCGTCTCTTCGTCAATCGCCTCAGGAACGAGCGGCGGCGCACGGAGCGTTTCTGGAAACACACTGAACATGCCCGCTACCTCCTCGAGCGGCTTCTGCTTGTCGGCCCAGTGCAAGGCCGTGTAGTCGAACCCGTGCACGATGGTGGGTTTGACGACTTCGAAATAGGGCGAGATATCGAAGTCGCGGGGCATGTAGAGCGAGGAATCGCGGATGTGCAGGATCTCGCGGCGGGCGGCGCGGCTGCCGGCCTTGGTGATCTTCGGCAGGATCGGATAGCGCACGGCGTCGAAGGCCTGCGCGATCAGCGCCGAGCAGATGATCTTGGTCGGATCGCCCGAGCCGATCGCGATCATGCGCCGTCGCCAGCGCTGCGGTATCGGCAGGGGAAACAGGTAGCGCATGAGGTCGACGATGTTCTTGGTATCGTAGCCGAAGCCGATGCGGTTGATCGCATAGCGGCAGACCGTGGTGCGGTCCTCATGGGACAGCCCGACCGGGCGGCAGACGCGGGTGTGATAGGGGAAATATTTCGACAGCGGCGCGGAGGTGACGCCTTCGCCGATATTGGCTTCGATCAGCACATGCGGCTCGCCGTTGGGCTCTTCCGCACCCTCGATCGGGCCGACAAAGAGCGCGGCATGCGACCAGGTCGACTGCGTCAGATATTTGATGATGCCGGAGATGCGGTTGTTGCCCTCGACCAGCAACACGTCGCCGGGCTGGATGATGCCGCGCAGGTGCTCCGGGTCGCTCGGCGTGAACGGCTCGTAGCCCGGCACCTCCTTCGAGAGGTACGCGGCAATCAGCTTGCCGAATGAATCCAGGACCGTCCCCATGTCGAACTCCCCCCACGGCCTTTTCCGGCCGTCTTTTTCCCTCTCTATCATGGTCGAAACGTGTTGCAATTCGGTTCATCACTCTGTGAGATCAAGCACGGTTGATTCACCATGACGGTTGCTGTGCAACATCAGATGCGGCAAGGTTCGCGGGCTGTTCCCGTTCGCCGCAAGTCTCCGGAAACCATGACATGACAATCACGCGCCGCGGTTTCCTTTCGGCGACGGCGGCCCTTGCGGCGATGCCGGTCCTGCGCGCATCCGCCGCGTCCCTCCCGCGCGAGGCCGACATCGTCGTGATCGGTGCGGGGGCTGCGGGAATTGCCGCGGCGCGGCGCATCATGGCGACGGGCCGCAGGGTCATTGTGGTGGAAGCGGCATCGCAAGTCGGCGGCCGCTGCATCACGGATAGCACGACCTTCGACACGCCGTTCGACCGCGGCGCGCGCTGGATGCACAATCCCGATACCAACCCGATGATCCGGCTGGCGCGCAGCGTCGGGCTGGACGTGCTGCCGGCGCCATCGGGCCAGAAGATGCGCATCGGCCGCCGCAATGCGCGTGCAGGCGAGACCGAGCAGTTCCTGGCCGCGCTGGTGCGCGCCAACCGCGCCATCGACGAGGCCGCACGCGGCAAGCTCGATACCTCCTGCGCGTCCGTGCTGCCGAAGGATCTCGGCGACTGGGCCGGTGCGGCCGAGTTCATGCTGGGCGCGAGCTTCGCCGGCAAGGACCTGAAGGAGCTGTCCGCGATCGACAAGGGCCGCGCGCAGGACCGCAACGCGGCGATCGCCTGCCGCCAGGGCCTCGGCACGCTGATCACCAAGCTCGCCGAGCAGACGCCGGTGGCGCTGTCGACGCCGGCGAGCCGCATCGCCTGGAGCAACCGCGACGTCAGCGTGGAGACGCAAGCCGGCAAGATCGCCGCGCGCGCCGCCATCGTCACGGTCTCGACCAATGTGCTGACATCGGGCGCGATCAAGTTCGCGCCCGACATGCCTAAGCGGACATGGGACGCGGCATCGAAGCTCAGCCTCGGCAGCTATGATCGCATCGTGCTGCAACTGCCGGGCAATCCGCTCGGCCTGTCGCGCGACGACATCCTGATCGAGCAGAGCAATTCGACGCGCACGGCACTCATGTACGCCAATATCAGCGGCTCCTCGCTGTGCTCGATCGATGTCGGCGGCTCGTTCGGCCGCGAGCTCACCGAGCAGGGCGAGAAGGCCATGGTCGCCTTTGCCAAGGAGTGGATCACAAAATTGTTCGGCAGCGAGGCCGCAGGCACCGTGCAAAAGACCAGCGCGACGCGCTGGAATGCTTCGCCCTATGTCATGGGCGCGATGTCGGCAGCTTCGCCCGGCGGCCAGCTCTCGCGAAAAACCTTGGCCGAGCCGATCGGCAGCATGTTCCTCGCCGGCGAAGCCACGCACGAGACGCTGTGGGGCACCGTCGACGGCGCCTGGGAAAGCGGCGAGCGTGCTGCGGATGCAGCCTTGCGCAAGATCGGCGCGCTGAAGGACGAGCCCGCCGACGTGCCGACGCAATCGACGAAGAAGCGGCGGACGCCACGGCAGTAAGGGCAACCAAGCGGCAACAATCTCCGCCGTCGTCCCGGACAAGCGCGCCCTAAGGCGCGCGCAGATCCGGGACCCATACCCACAGGATGGAGTTTGACGCGAGCTGGCAATTGTCCGCCTTCGCCAAAACCGCCTCCTGTGGTTATGGTCCCGGGTTGCGCTGACGCTTGTCCGGGAAGACAGCTGAGACTGTCAGCGCAACACGCCATCCAGCACCGGCAGCCCGGCGATCACCGCCATCGCGATCAGCGCATAGCAGATGCCGCGAAACACCTTTTCGCTCGCGCGGCCGAACAGCGACGCACCAAAGGCGACGCCGAGCGCATAGACCGGGCCGACGATCAGCGACAGCACCAGCGATTCGCCGCTGATCAGGCCGGTCGTCGCATAGCTGACCATCGAGAAGAAATCCGACGCGCCGAAGAACAGCACGATGTTGGCGCGCGCGACGATCGGGGCGATCGGACGGCCGAGCCAGTAGCCGACGATCGGCGGCCCGCCGGTTTGCGCGAGGCCGCTGCAGAAGCCGGAGAGGCCGCCGATGCCGACCGAGAGCCAGGCGTGGTCCTTGCCGCGATAGCGCCAGCCCGACAGCAGCAGAAGCAGCAGCGCAGCGACGAAACAGGAGATGATCCAGCGCGTGGTGACGGGCTCGAGCACGCTGAGAAAGTATGTGCCGGCGGGCACGCCGATCAGTGCGCCCAGCACGATCACCGCGGTGGCCTTGCGGTCGGCCTTCCGCCATGCGTCGGGCAGCAGCGGCGCCGCTGCGACGAAATCGATCACGAGCAGCAGGGCCGCAACGAGTTGCGGCGCCGCGATGCTGCTTGCCAGCGGCATGAAGATCAGCGCCGAGCCGAAGCCGGAGAAGCCGCGGGCAGTGCCCGAAACGAAAGCGACGGCGCAGAGCGCCATCGCAATGGAGAGGCTGACGTCCTTCGGGAGAAAGTCGGCGAGACTCATCCCCGCAAGGTGCCGCCGGTCTTCTTCGTCACCTCTGCGACGATCTTCGCGGCCACGGCCTCGATCTCCAGGTCGGTCAGGGTCTTCTCGCGCGGCTGGAGCGTCACCGCGATCGCGATCGACTTCTTGCCGTCGTCGATGCCCTTGCCCTCGTAGACGTCGAAAACGTTGACGCCGGTGATCAGCTTCTTGTCGACGCCTTGCGCGGCACGGACGATGTCACCGGCCTTCACGCTGCGGTCGACGATGAAAGCAAAATCGCGCGTAACAGGCTGGAAGGCCGAGAGCTCGATCAGCGGCTTGGCGCGGGTCGGCCTCTTCTTCGCCTCCGGGATGCGATCGAGGATCACCTCGAACACCATCAGCGGGCCGTCGGCGCCGAGCGCCTCGAGCGCGCGCGGATGCACTTCGCCGAAATGGCCGAGCACGTTCTGCGGCCCGATCTGGATCGTGCCGGAGCGCCCCGGATGCAGCCAGCCGGGACCGCCGGAAACGATTTGCAGCGCCTGCATCGGCGCGCCGGCCGCGGCGAGCACCGCGAGCGCATCGGCCTTGGCGTCGAACACGTCAGCCTGCGCCGAACCGGACCAATGCCGGCCGAGTCCCTCGGACGAGGCAAGGCCGCGACGCACGCCGCTCGCCGCCATGAACTGATCCTGCGGGCGATCGCCCTTGAACACCTGGCCGACCTCGAACAGCGCGACATCGCCAAAGCCGCGATCGGCATTGGCCTGCGCGGCCGCGATCAGGCCCGCGAGCAGGGTCGGGCGCATGTCGGAGAGATCGGAGGCGATCGGGTTGGCCACTTCGAGCTCGCGCTGGCCGCCACCGAACAATTTTGCCGCAGGCTTGGCGATGAACGACCACGTCACGGCCTCGACCATGCCGCGGCTCGCCAGCGCGCGCCGGGCGCGGCGGGTGCGCAGCTGCAGCGGCGTCAACACGGGTTTGCGCGCGTCCTCGCCGCGTTCGAACGGCGTCTCCGGCACCTTGTCGACGCCGAAGATGCGCACGATTTCCTCGACGATGTCGGCCTTGCCGTGCACGTCGGTGCGCCAGGACGGCACCGCGACTTTCACGACCGGGCCGGGGCCCGCCATCATGAAGCCGAGATGGGTCAGGATGCGCTTCATCTCTGCTTGCGGCACCTCGATGCCGGAGAGCCGCTTGACCTCGGTGACAGGAAAATCGATCACGCGGTCGTCGCCGAAGGCCTTGCCGACCACGACGGTCTCGGACGGCGCGCCGCCGCACATCTCCATCACCAGCTTGGTCGCGAGCTCCAGCCCCGGCACCATGAAGGCCGGATCGACACCGCGCTCGAAGCGGTAGCGCGCATCGGAATTGATGCCGAGCTTGCGGCCGGTCTGGGCGATGTTGATCTCGTTCCACAGCGCCGATTCGATCAGCACGTCGGTCGTGTTCTCGTCGCAGCCCGAGGCTTCGCCGCCCATGATGCCGGCGAGCGATTCGACGCCGTGCTCGTCCGCGATCACGCAAATGGCGGGATCGAGATTGTAGGTGCGGCCGTCGAGCGCGAGCAGGCTCTCGCCCTCGTGCGCGCGGCGCACGACGAGATTGCCCTTCACCTTCTTCGCATCGAACACGTGCAGCGGCCGCGCGCGGTCGAAGGTCATGAAGTTGGTGATGTCGACCAGCGCGTTGATCGGGCGCAGCCCAATCGCGGTCAGCCGCTTCTGTAGCCACTCCGGCGACGATCCGTTCTTGACGCCGCGCACGAGGCGGAGCGCGAAGCCCGGACAGAGTGTGGCGTCCTCGACCGCGACCTTCACGGGACACGGGAATTCGCCCTTGACCGGCTTGATGGTGGGGTCCTTGAACTTGCCCATGTCGGCGGCGGCGAGATCGCGCGCGATGCCGTGCACGCCCGTGCAGTCCTGCCGGTTCGGCGTCAAATTGATCTCGACCACGGGATCGCCGAGGCCGGCCCATTCGGCGTAAGCAGCGCCGATCGGTGCGTCCGCCGGCAACTCCATGATGCCGTCATGGTCGTTGGAGATCTGCAGTTCGGCTGCCGAGCACAGCATGCCGCGGCTCTCGACGCCGCGGATGGTGCCGACGCCGAGCGTGATGTCCTTGCCGGGAATGTAGGTGCCGGGGGCTGAGAACACGCTGACGAGTCCAGCGCGCGCATTTGGCGCGCCGCACACGACCTGCACCGGCGCACCACCGTCGCCGGTGTCGACCATGCAGACGCGCAAGCGGTCCGCGTTCGGATGCTGCTCGGCCGAGATCACCTTCGCAATGGTGAACGGCTTCAGCGCCTTCGCCTTGTCCTCGATGTTCTCGACCTCGAGCCCGATCATGGTGAGCTTGTCGGCGAGCTTGTCCAGCGGCTCGTCGGTCTCGAGATGATCCTTCAGCCAGGAGAGGGTGAATTTCATGGCTGTTTTTTCTCCACGGAGACGGTCTGCTCCCTCTCCCGCTTGCGGGGGAGGGCTGGGGTGGGGGCTCTCTCCGCGACGGTGGTCGCGATTGTTTCGAGAACGCCGCTACGATTGGTCATGACGTCGAGGTTGCTGAAGCGGAGCACCTTGAAACCCTTCGCTTCGATCGCGGCAGAGCGACGCGCATCGGCACGTTCGCCTTCATCCGAGAAGTGTTGGCCGCCATCAAGCTCGATGACGAGCTTGGCCGCGTGGCAGACGAAGTCAGCAACGTAGTGATCGATGGGCACTTGGCGGCGAAAGCTCGCGCCGTTCAAACGACCGGCGCGCAGCTCTGACCAGAGGATACGCTCCGCATCAGTCGAGTTGCGCCTGAGCACGCGCGCATTGGCGCGCAGCTTGGGCGATATTTTCCAGTCCGGATGCTTGGGATCGACCATTGGCAGCCCCATCGTGGAGAAACCCTCTCCCCAACCCTCCCCCGCAAGCGGGGGAGGGGGTTCGACCTGTCGGGCGGACCGAGAATACGTATCCATGGGACAGTCGCCTCGCGCGCGCTCTATCCATTCCCTCCCCCGCTTGCGGGGGAGTGTCAGGGAGAGGGTTGTCTCCGCAACGGGAACGGAGAGAGACGTCGCAGTCTCACATTCGAGACCGAGCCTCACGTGCTCAGCCCTCCCGCCAGCGTCGGCACCTCCAGCGGCTTGAAGCCGTAGTGCGACAGCCAGCGGACGTCGCTGTCGAACAGCTGGCGCAGGTCGGCGATGCCGTATTTCAGCATGGCGATGCGGTCGATGCCCATGCCCCAGGCGAAGCCCTGATACTCGTCGGGATCGATGCCGCAGGCGCGCAGCACGTTCGGATGCACCATGCCGCAGCCGAGGATCTCCAGCCAGTCCTCGCCCTCGCCGAAGCGGATCTCGCCCTTGTCGCGGCGGCACTGGATGTCGACTTCCAGCGACGGCTCGGTGAACGGGAAGAACGACGGGCGGAAGCGCATGTTGATGTGGTCGACCTCGAAGAACGCCTTGCAGAACTCGTGCAGGATCCATTTGAGGTGGCCGAGATGCGAGCTCTTGTCGATGACGAGGCCCTCGACCTGGTGGAATTGCGGCGTGTGGGTCGCGTCCGAATCGATGCGATAGGTGCGGCCCGGGCAGATCACGCGGATCGGCGGCTTCTGGCTCAGCATGGTGCGCACCTGCACCGGCGAGGTGTGGGTTCTGAGCAGCATGCGCGAGCCGTCCTGCTTCGGATGGAAGAAGAACGTGTCGTGCATCTCGCGCGCCGGATGGCCTTCCGGGAAATTCAGTTTTGTGAAGTTATAATCGTCGGTCTCGATGTCAGGGCCTTCGGCCACCGAGAATCCCATGTCGGCGAAGATGGTGGTCAGCTCGTCCCAGACCTGGCTCAGCGGATGGATGCGGCCGGCCTCAGCCGCCGTATCGCGCAGCGGCAGGGTGACGTCGACGGTCTCGGAGGCGAGCCGGGCATCGAGCGCCGCCGACTTCAGCACGTCGCGTCGCGCAGCAAGCGCCTGGCCGACCTCGTCCTTGGCCTGGTTGATCGCGGCGCCCTGCGTCTTGCGCTCGTCCGGCGACATCTTGCCGAGCGTGGCGAGGCGCGCCGAGATCGAGCCCTTCTTGCCGAGGGCTGCAACACGCACGGCTTCCAACGCAGCCTCGTCGGAGGCGGCGGCGATATCGGCGATGATCTGGGCTTGGAGCTGGGCAAGATCGGTCATGGCAATCCCTTTTGGCCAGGATGCTGAGCCGATGATCCTAGCCTGTCATGCCCGGCCCAAAAGCGCGAAGCGCGTCTTCGCGTTAGATGCGCCGGGCATCCACGTCGGAGAAGTGTGTTTGCGCGACAGGTGGCGGCCTGGGTAGTAAAGCGCGAGAGGCGCCCCTGCCCGGGCCATCACAAGCTGAACGCTGCGCAAGTCGCGCAGTGGGGCAGCTTACGCCGCCAGCGCGGCCTTGGCCTTCTCGGCGATCGCCTGGAACGCGGCGGGCTCGCGGATCGCGAGATCCGACAGCACCTTGCGGTCCACGGTGATGCCCGACTTGGCAAGGCCGTCGATAAATCGGCTGTAGGTCAGGCCGAACGGACGGACGGCAGCGTTGAGGCGCTGGATCCAGAGCGCGCGGAAGGTGCGCTTGCGACGCTTGCGGTCGCGGAAGGCGTATTGCTGGGCCTTCTCCACGGCCGGCTTGGCGGCGCGGATGGTGTTCTTGCGGCGGCCGTAGAAACCCTTGGCGGCCTTGTAGACTTTCTTGTGCTTGGCGTGGGCGGTCACACCGCGTTTGACGCGAGACATGACGAAATCCTTCAGAGATGACTTTGGTTAGCGGATTGCCGCGGGATGCGCGGCACAGATGGCAGTGATCGTGGACGCGATCAGGCGTTCGGCAAGAAGTACTTCTTGACGTTGTCGCCGTCGGTCTTGAACAGCACGCGGGTGCCGCGGAGCTGACGGATCTGTTTTTTCGTCCGCTTGATCATGCCGTGACGCTTGCCGCGCTGGGCGTGCATCACTTTGCCGGTGGCAGTCACCTTGAAGCGCTTTTTAGCGCCCGATTTGGTCTTCAGCTTGGGCATTTGGCTCTCCTAATGGCCATAGAGATCCGCCCGCGAAGGCGGCTGGCCGTCAAAAATGCTCGTTAGAGCGTTGATTGTGCTCAGGTTTTGCGAACAAACGCGAAACCCGCACGACACACCGCCACGGCAGCCCTTAATCAGCCGGGCGATGAAGGCTGGGCTTATGACAGAGGACAAGCCAATTGGCAACGATGAACCGCCGAAACCTGCCCGCCGACTATTGGAGGTTGCCACCCTCATGTCCAAGCCTTGTCGCCTGAAGCAGGACCAAAATGGCCCATTTCCCGCAATTTCTTTCTTCGCTGACCAATTTCGCCCGCCCGCGCCATCTGGCGCTGCTCACCGTGCTCGCCACGGCTGCGCTGCCACAGGCCGCCGACGCCCGCGCCGGCGGCTATGACGGCATCTGGAACGTCACCTTCGCCACCACCCGCGGCAATTGCAGCTCGGGCTACAGCGTTCCCTTCACCGTAACAGGCAGCCGCGTCTCGTCCGCGGGCGGCGGCCGGGTCTCCGGCCGGGTCAACCGCTCCGGTGCCGTCGCCGTCCAGGTCTCGGTCGGCGCCTCCCACGCCAGCGGCGGCGGCCGGCTCGCCGGCGTGAACGGCGTCGGCTCTTGGAAGGGCATCATCTCCGGCGACCAGTGCAGCGGCACCTGGCAGGCGATAAGGACGTAATTCGAGCGAGCCATCTCCACGATGGCAGTGCGCTCCCTCCCCCGCTTGCGGGGGAGGGTTGGGGAGAGGGTGTCGCCGCAAGCGAGAACCCCCGAGAGGAGATAGCCCTCTCCCGGCGCTTCGCGCCACCCTCTCCCGCAAGCGGGCGAGGGTGCAGCGGAGCTCGCGGCTTGCACCTCCACCAAAACAAAACGGCCCGCCGGAGATCCGGACGGGCCGTTGAACTATTAGTCCTAATGAGCCGGGGTCAGCGCGGCGCCAGCACCATCACCACCTGGCGACCTTCGAACCGCGCGTCCTGCTCGACCTTGGCGAGCTCGGCGACGTCGGTCTTGATCTTGTCCAAAAGCTTGGTGCCGATCTCCTGGTGCGCCATTTCGCGGCCGCGATAGCGCAGCGTGATCTTGACCTTGTCGCCCTCTTCGAAGAACCGCTGCATCGCGCGCATCTTCACGTCGTAATCGTGATCGTCGATCATCGGGCGGAGCTTGATCTCCTTGATCTCGACGGTCTTCTGCCGCTTACGGGCTTCCGCGGCTTTCTTCTGCGCGGAATACTTGTACTTCCCGTAGTCCATGATCTTGCAGACGGGAGGGCTGGTATTCGGCGAAATCTCGACCAGATCCATGCCGACTTCCTGAGCCATCCGGATGGCGACGACGGTCTCGACCGTGCCTTTGTTCTCACCGGTTTGGTCGATCAGCTGGATCTGCGCATTGCGGATATCATCATTGATGCGTGGCCCGTCTTTGCTGGCAGCGGGCGGAGCTTTATTAGGACGGCGAATGGGTGGTTCTCCAAAGTTGTGAAGGAAGCGGCCATTTTGAAGGAAGATGCGTTTGCCGGCAAGCAAGTCGCTCGTGCGAAACGCGAAAAACCCTCAAATGCGAGGCATTTTGGTCACGCCCGACGGCACGGTGCTCGACATAGACACCTTGCTTCTGTTCCGCAAGCGTCCCAAAGGGACAATGCCGATATCAGGCGTGCTTTCGGAATAAGCCCGGACAGCTCAAACCGCACAGCCAGAGTAAACGTTCCATGACCGATGCAATTTCTGATGCCGTGCTCGAGTTCATCGAATTGGGCGAAGGCGCATCCGCGCGCCGGATCGCGGTGCGCCACCGCGCCGGCAAGGGTCCCGGCCTCGTCTGGCTCGGTGGCTTCAAATCGGACATGCAGGGCGGCAAGGCCGTGGCGCTGGACGCCTGGGCCAGAGACAACGGCCGCGCGGTGGTCCGGTTCGACTATTCCGGCCACGGCGAATCCAGCGGCGATTTCGCCGACGGAACCATCGGAAGCTGGCTTGAGGACAGCGTCGCCGTGTTCGAGCGGTTCTGCGATGGCCCGCAAGTCCTGATCGGCTCCTCCATGGGCGGCTGGATGGCGCTGCTGCTCGCGCGCGAGATCAAGAAGCGGAGCAGCAAGGGGTCGCTGGCCGGACTCGTGCTGATCGCGCCGGCGCCCGACTTCACCGAGGAACTGATGTGGAAGAATTTCTCGCCCGCGGTGAAGGAGGAGATCGAGACCAAAGGCTTCTGGCTGCGGCCATCGGAATATGGCGACGGCTCGCCCTATCCGATCACGCGGAAGCTGATCGAGGAGGGACGCAATCATCTCGTGCTCGGCAGCGCCATCGATCTCGGCTGCCCTGTCCGCATCCTGCAGGGCGCGCAGGATCCCGACGTGCCTTGGCAGCACGCATTTGCGCTGACCCACCGCCTGCCGGCCGACGACGTCGTCCTGACCATGATCCAGGACGGCGACCACCGCCTGTCGCGTCCGCAAGACATCGCGCGCATTCTTGCCGCGGTCGCGGAGATCGGGTGAAATCCTCACCCAGCACTCGGTGTCATCGTCCGCGAAGGCGGACGATCCAGTATTCCAGAGACGGCCGTGCTTGAGCTGTGAAGCCGCGGCGTACTGGATGCCCCGGTCTAGCCGGGGCATGACGGAGAACGGGGAAGGAGCAACGCCAATGACCACCACCGCCATGCTGCGCGCCTTCTGCGACGCCGTCGAGCAGCGCAACGGCCGTGCCTTCGCCGAGCTGTTCACCGAGGACGGTATTTATCACGACGTGTTCTACGGTGCCTTCGCAGGCCGCGAGAAGCTCGCCGCGATGATCGACGACTGGTTCTACCGCACGGCGACCGATTTCCGCTGGGACATGCACGATCCCGTGTCTGACGGCGCCACGCTCTATGCACGCTACACCTTCAGCTACAAATCGACCCTGCCGGAAGCGAACGGCGCGCGGGCGATGTTCGAGGGCGTGGCGATCATGACGCTGAAGGGCGGCAAGATCGCGAGCTATCACGAGGTCGCCAACACCGCGCCGGCGTTCGTCGACCTGAAGTTCGCGCCGGAACGTATCGCGAAGATCGTCGCCAGGCAGGGCGCCGAGCTGAAGGCGCGGCCGGAGATGCAGCGGCATCTGGCGTAGCTCTCGCCACCTTGTCTTTCCGGGGCGATGCGAAGCATCGAATCCGGAATCTCGAGATTCCGGGTTCATCGCTGCGCGATGCCCGGAATGACAACGAACGCTACTACGGCACCACCACTACGCCCAGACAGCTGTGGTTTGATCGATAGGCCGCAGCGTACTGGATGCCCCGGTCAAGCCGGGGCATGACGCCGCGAGTTAGGAGGCGGCGCGCCACTCCTCACGAACACTCTCGTCGTGCTCGCGCGCGATGGCACTCGTCCTCATTGCCTCGAACTCTTCCCGTGACATCAGCTGCCCCAGCGCCCACACCGCCGCCCCACGCACCAGTGCGCTCTCGTCATTCAGCAATCGCCGCGCCTCTTCCGCCAGCGCCACCTCGCCCGAGTTACCGATCGCAATCAGCACATTGCGCAAGAACCGGTCGCGGCCGATGCGCTTGACCGGGGACTTCGTGAACAGCGCGCGGAACGCGGCGTCGTCGAGTCGTGCGAGCTCCGCAAGAGCAGGCGCGCGTAATTCGTCACGCGCGGCGAGCTTTGCCTCGCGTCCCTCTTGCGCAAACTTGTTCCAGGGGCACGCGGCAAGGCAATCATCGCAGCCATAGATGCGGTTGCCGATGCTCTTGCGGAACTCGTGCGGGATCGGCCCCTTGTTCTCGATGGTGAGATACGAGATGCAGCGCCGCGCATCGAGCTTGTAGGGCGCGGGGAACGCTGCGGTCGGACAGATGTCGAGACATGCCCGGCACGAGCCGCAATGGTCGATTTCGGCAGCGTCGCGCGGCAGATCGAGCGTGGTGTAGATCGCGCCGAGGAACAGCCACGAGCCGAACTCGCGCGAGACCAGATTGGTGTGCTTGCCCTGCCAGCCCAGATGCGCGGCCTGCGCCAGCGGCTTTTCCATCACGGCCGCGGTGTCGACGAACACTTTCACAGCCGACGGCGCGGTTGCAACCAGCCAGCGCGCCAGCGCCTTCAGCCGCTTCTTGATGAGGTCGTGATAGTCGTCGCCCTGCGCATAGACCGAGATCGCCGCACGGGTGCGCTCTTTCAGGATCGCGAGCGGATCGGAGTCGGGGCCGTAATTGACGCCGAGCATGATCACGCTGCGCACGTCGCGCCACAACCCGCGCGGATCGACCCTGCGCTCCGGCTGCGCCGCGAGCCAATCCATGTCGCCATATCCGCCGGAGGCGATGAACTCGAGGAAGTGCTTTCCGGCGCTCTCGATCGTGCCGGGTGCGGTGATGCCGATGCAATCGAAGCCGAGTGCGCGCGCTTCGCGCGCAAGCGCCGCCTTCAGTTTAGTCGGATCGGAGCTCAGAAATCCAGGTCCACATAGGTCCGCGACGCCGGCACGCCCGCCAGCCATTCGCTCAGCAGCGGACGGAACGACGGGCGGGACTTCACCCGCGCGTACCACGCCTTTGCTGCGTCGTCCTCGCTCCATGGCACGTCGCCCAGATAGTCGATCGCCGAGAGATGCGCCGCGGCGGCGAGATCCGCGTAAGTGAGCCGGTCGCCGGCGAGGAAATTGCGCGTCTGCGCCAGCCAGCCGATATAGGCCAGATGATAGCGCACATTGGCTTTCGCTGCGCGCATCACGTCGGCCGAAGGGGGGCCGCCGCCGTTCTCCTCGCTCATGAAACGCTTGTAAATGCGTTCGGTGACGAGGGGATGCGAGACCTCCTCGAAGAATTTTTCGTTGAACCAGGCCATCAGCCGGCGCACCTCGATGCGCTCGGCAAGCGTCTCCGGCATCAGGCGCTTCACGCCCATCCCGCCGCCATAGGCCTCGTCGAGATATTCAGCGATGATGGCCGCGCCCGGGATCGGCGGCTGCTCGTCGTCCACCATGACAGGCGTCGTGCCCGCCGCATTGAGCAGCAGAAACGCCTCGCGCCGCTCCCAGCTGCGCTCCTCGACCAGCTTCAGGTCGAGCCCGTATTCGCCCGCGATCAGGCGGATGAAGCGCGAATGCGGACAGAACGGATGATGAAACAGCGTAAACATGAAGCCTTTGACTATTTGATGGTGCTTAAGAATCCATCAATGTTTGTGCGGCGCCACACTAGTCCCTCAAAACCGCGAAGCAAGGGCGTGATTTCGCATTTTGCGATTGCGGCATGGAGGGGAATAGGCGAGAAGAGCCCCCGCTTTTCCAGCCGAAATGGACCGTAAATATGTCAGATGCAATACGGGCAGTGATCCTCGGCATCATCGAGGGTGTGACCGAGTTCCTTCCCGTATCCTCGACCGGCCACCTCTTGCTCGCGGAGCGCTTCTTTCATCTCGGCGAAGGCGCGTTCTGGGATTCGTTTACGGTTCTGATCCAGCTCGGCGCGATCCTCGCGATCGTCGGGCTGTATTTCAGGAAGTTGTGGGACGTCGTGATCGGCCTGTTCACGGGCGATGCCTATGCGCGCCGCTTCGTGATCGGCGTGCTGGTGGCGTTCCTGCCGGCCGTGATCGTCGGCCTCGTTGCCGGCAAGTACATCAAGAGCCTGCTGTTCAATCCCTGGGTCGTCTGCTTCACGCTGATCGTCGGCGGTGCCATCCTGCTCTGGGTCGACAAGCTCAATCTCAAGCCGCGCGAGCACGACGCCACCAAGTTTCCGCTGCTGATGTATCTCTATATCGGCATCGCGCAGTGCGTGGCGATGATCCCGGGCGTGTCGCGCTCCGGCGCCAGCATCGTCGCTGCGATGCTTCTGGGGGCTGACAAGCGCGCGGCGGCGGAGTTCTCGTTCTTCCTTGCCATCCCCACCATGATCGGTGCGTTCGCCTACGATTTCTACAAGAACCGTGCCGAGATGACGATGGACCACATGAACATCGTTGCGATCGGCTTCGTGGTCTCGTTCATC
Organism: Bradyrhizobium sp. WSM1743; assembly: GCF_000473065.1. Classification (GTDB taxonomy): domain Bacteria; phylum Pseudomonadota; class Alphaproteobacteria; order Rhizobiales; family Xanthobacteraceae; genus Bradyrhizobium. The sequence goes on along the minus strand of NZ_AXAZ01000039.1, from coordinate 1,845 downwards.
ACCGCGGTCATCGTGGTGAAGACGTTTTTGACCTACGTCACCCGCCACGGCTTCGTGCTGTTCGCCTGGTGGCGCGTCATCGTCGGCACGCTCGGCCTGATCGCGCTGGCGCTGGGACAGTAAGCTCCAGCCGGGCGACGCCACTGATCTTCGATACGAAGCTGAGATTTGCGCTGTAACCGCGGTGCCGGTGCGCTCCCTCCCCCGCTTGCAAGCGGGAGAGGTGAGAGGGGCCGCGGGTGAAGGAAGACCCTCACACGCTCATGCGCTGGAACTGGCCGGCCGCGCGGAAGCGCCAGAGATATTGCGGGGCGATCGCTTCCAGCGAATCGGGCGTGATGCCGAGGCCTTCCAGCGTCAGGCCGGCGGCCTTCGCCGACTCCGACACGACATTGTCGCGCTCGAGCAGCGTGACCTGGTCCGGCGTTAGCTTGAACGCGCCCGGCGCGAATTGCAGGAAGTTGGCCTGGAAGCGGGCGAGGCCGAACGGCAGCGGGATCAGCATCCGTTGCCGGTCGGTGATGTCGAGGATGGTCTGGATGATCTCGCGCATCGTCAGCACCTCCGGCCCGCCGAGTTCGTAGGTCGCGCCCACCTTGGCCTTGCCGTCGGCAGCATCTGCGATCGCGGTGGCGACGTCGCCGACATAGACCGGCTGCATCCGGGTACTCCCGCCGATCAGCGGCAGCACCGGCGACATCCGGGCCAGCGCGGCAAAGCGGTTGGTGAACTGGTCCTCGGGGCCGAACATCACGGAGGGGCGGAAGATCGTGGCGGAGGGAACCGCCGCCAGGACCGCGGCTTCGCCGGCCGCCTTGGCCCTGGCGTAGCGCGAGGGCGATTCGGAGTCGGCTCCGATCGCGGAGACATGCACCAGCTGGGCGCCGGCGGCGGCCGCCGCCTTGGCGACGGTCTCGGCGCCCTTGGCCTGGACGGCATCAAAAGTCTGCTGACCGCCCTCGGTGAGCACGCCGACGAGGTTGATCACGACATGCGAATCACGCAGCGCCGCCTCGACCGAGGCCGGATAGCGCAGATTCGCCTGCACGGTGTGGACCTGCCCGACCCGGCCGAGCGGCTGCAGATATCCGGCGAGTTCCGGCCGCCGCACGGCGACCCGGACCCGGTAATCCCGCTTGCACAGCGCGCGGACGACGCTGCGGCCCAAAAACCCCGATCCGCCGAAAACCGTGACGAGCGTGTCCAGATTCGATGCCATGGGGGTCCATATCCTGCGGAAAAGAGTGCGTCTTGTCAGGTTTTTATCGGGCCGGTTTGCGATGCGCAATCGGCATCCCGAAACGGGCCTCAAGCATGAATTGACAACGGCGTCACCGAACCGTAGTAACCGCCTCCGTGCCCCAAACGGCATGCCCAGGTGGTGGAATTGGTAGACGCGCTGGCTTCAGGTGCCAGTGGCTTAACGGCCGTGAAGGTTCGAGTCCTTTCCTGGGCACCATCCCCGACCCAAGTGGTCGAAATAGCTCAAATTGTAGGGAATTGAGCCGCTGACCGGTGCACAACCGGGACACAGCCCGTATGAACTATCGCATGGCCTAGAGCGTTTCACATTTTGACGGAAGCATAACCGGCGTTGGCGAAGTAGTTGGCGCATTCGCGAGGCTGGATGTCCTGGATGAGGTGACCGATGTGGCGCCAAGTGTCCTCGATGGTGCGCTTCTGAGCTTGCCGCATCCAGTGTTTGATCTTGGAGAATGCCTGTTCGATCGGGTTGAGGTCGGGCGAGTATGGCGGCAGGTACCACAGCCTGGCGCCAGCAGCCTGGATCATTTGCCTGACAGTTTTCGACTTGTGGCTTCCAAGATTATCGAGAATGACGATGTC
>NZ_AXAZ01000038.1 GCF_000473065.1 Bradyrhizobium sp. WSM1743 | reverse complement strand
CTTAACGCCTATGGGGAAGGCCGGGTGCTGACCTCGCACCCGCGGTCCGCTGCGCGAAAGCACACGCAGGAAGAACCGCACAGCAGCATACAGGTGGTGCCAATCACTCGGCCTTCCCTGCGCGATGGTCGGACGGCTTATGCCGTGCTCTCCCGGGAGCCGAGTTCCTTCTGGCCTCCCTCGCGCCTTGCGAAAGTCACCGACACCGCGCCGGTTGACGCGACTGCCGCCTCCGCAAGAGCTTGACCGTAGCAACGACGGCCAGGACCACACGGTTTTGCCGTACGCACGGCCCGCCATTTCGCCGCAGTTTTCCCAGCCCTGTCGACGGAGCTGCGAAACTTACAGGCGAGACGAACCTGACAGCGCCGNTCGTCNGCACGATGCTNNGGGCTCACGGAGAGCAATCCGCCCTGCCTCAAGCTTTCGCGCCCGACGCTGCTGCGTCCACCGCAAGCCCGGCTCGCGACAATGACGACCACATGATCGCCCCTCAAGACTGAGCCGGGATGGGCGCTACATACGACATTTCCGAATTTCGGTAAAGCGGAATATTTTTGCGCAAGTGGATTGACAGAAGGGCGACACAGGGCACGATGGCGTAGCCCGGATGGAGCGCAGCGCAATCCGGGACAGTGCGGGATGCCGGGCAACCGGCCCCGGATTACGCTTTCGCTCCATCCGGGCTACGGACGTCGATTACGCGCCCTCCGCGCCCGCCTCGTGCGGGATGAATTGGTACACCGACGAGCAGAACTCGCAGGTGACGACGACCTTGTCATCCTTGACCATGGCGGCGCGGTCGTCGGGCGAGAAGCTCTTGAGCATCGAGGCGACCGCATCGCGCGAGCAGGAGCACCGCGCATCGAGAACCTGCGGATTGAACACGCGCACACCGCGCTCGTGGAAGAGGCGGAACAGCAGCCGCTCGCCGGAGAGTTCGGGATCGATCAGCTCGACGTCCTCGACGGTCTCGATCAGTGAGCGCGCCTCGACCCAGGCGTCGTCCTCGGCAACGCTGTGCACCTCGGTGCCTTCGGGCGCATTGCCGGGATGCAGATCGGCCTGCCGCGCGCGCTCCGGCGCCTTGGGCAGAAACTGCATCAGCATGCCGCCCGCGCGCCAGCGATGCTTGCCGCCGTCGCTACTGCGCCACTCCTCGCCGACCGCGAGGCGCACGCGCGTCGGGATCTGCTCGGAGCGCAGGAAATATTCGTGGGCGGCATCTTCCAGGCCGCCGCCGTCGAGCGCGACCAACCCCTGGTAACGACTCATATCGGGGCCCTGGTCGATGGTCATGGCGAGATGACCGCGGCCGAGCAGCGTGCCGGAATCCTTCGCCGTGCCCAGGCGCGGGGCATCGAAGCGGGCATAGGCGCGCAGATGGTCCGGCGCCTTGTAGTCCACCACCAGGAACGACACCGGGCCGTCGGTCTGGGCCTGAAGAATGAAGCGGCCCTCGAATTTCAGCGCCGAGCCGAGCAGCGTCGCCAGCACAATGGCCTCGCCGAGCAGCTTGCCGACCGGCGCCGGATAGTCGTGCTTGGTGAGAATGTCGTCCAGCGTCGGACCAAGCCGCACCAGGCGCCCGCGCACGTCGAGCGCGTCGATTTCGTAAGGCAGCACGGCGTCGTCGATCGGAACCGCCGAAGGTGCGCGAACCGGGCCCTCAGGCCCGGTGTTCATGTCAGGGGATTGGAAAACCATGGCGCTTTATCTGGGGTCGGAGAGTGGGGAATGGAAGGGGGCGAGAGGCGGGCATGTTCCGGATGCAAGTGAGTTGTACCAAGCCGCCTCAAATTCGGTGTCGTCCCGGACAAGCGTAAGCGCCGATCCGGGACCCATCACCACAGGATTACGTCACAACGCGAGATGGCAACTCCGAGTCATCGCCACACGACGTTCTGTGGCTATGGGTCCCGGATCGGCGCGCGCTTTTGGCGCGCTTGTCCGGGACGACGGCCGCGTATGAGGCGAGGCCTATCCTACACTCTCATTGTCGTCACCGGGACGACAGCGGTTTGTGGCCGGCGTGATGCCAGCCAATACCTACTTCACCGCGTCAAAGCACCAGGCCAGAATGCCCTTCTGCGCATGCAGGCGGTTTTCGGCCTCGTCGAACACGACCGATTGCGGACCGTCGATCACTTCATCCGTGACCTCCTCGCCGCGATGGGCCGGCAGGCAGTGCATGAACAGCGCATCGGGCTTGGCCAGCGACATCAGCTTGGCATTGACCTGGTAGGGCTTGAGCACGTTGTGACGGTGCTCGCCCTCCTTGTCGCCCATCGACACCCAGGTGTCGGTGACGACGCAGTCGGCGCCGCGCACGGCGGCTTCCGGATCGGTGCCGAGCACGATCGGCGCGCCCGACGCCTTGATCCAGTCGCGCATCGCCTTTTTCGGCGCGAGCTCGGGCGGTGTCGCGACGTTGAGCTGGAACTTGAAGCGCTCGGCGGCGTGCGCCCACGACGCCAGCACGTTGTTGTCGTCGCCGGTCCAGGCCACCGTCTTGCCCTCGATCGGGCCGCGATGCTCCTCATAGGTCATGAGGTCGGCCATCACCTGGCAGGGATGCGAGCGCCGCGTCAGGCCGTTGATGACGGGCACGGTGGCGTTGGCCGCAAGCTCCAGCAGCGCATCGTGATTGAGGATGCGGATCATGATGGCGTCGACATAGCGTGACAGCACCCGCGCGGTGTCGGCGATGGTCTCGCCGCGGCCGAGCTGCATCTCGGCGCCGGTGAGCATGATCGCCTCGCCGCCGAGCTGGCGCATGCCGACGTCGAACGAGACGCGGGTGCGGGTCGAGGGGCGCTCGAAGATCATCGCCAGCGTCTTGCCTTCGAGCGGCCTGACCGGCTGTTGCGCCTTCTGCTTCGCCTTCATGGCGGAAGAGGCGGCGAGCATGCTCTTGAGCTCCGACAGCGGCAGCTCGTTGATGTCCAAAAAGTGCTTTGGAGTCTTGTTGGGCGTCTTGCTCATCAGCTTGCCGCCCGCTTGGTTTGGCTGGACGAGATCGCAGTGCAGGCGCGCTCTAACCGCCCGACGCTGTCCTCGATCTCCGCCTCGGTGACAATCAACGGTGGCAGGAAGCGCACGACATTGTCGCCGGCCCCGACCGTGAGCAGTTTTTCGGCGCGCAGCGCCGCGACGAGATCGCCCGAGGGCACCACGGCCTTGATGCCGATCAGGAGGCCCTCGCCGCGCACCTCGCTGACGACATCGGGATGACGGTCGATCACGGAGGCGAGCTTCTGCTTCAGCAGCAGCGACATCTTCTGCACGTGATCGAAGAAGCCGGGCTTGAGCATGACGTCGAGCACGGCGTTCGCAGCCGAGATGGCGAGCGGATTGCCGCCGAAGGTCGAGCCGTGGGAGCCCGGCCCCATGCCAGCGGCCGCCTCCGCGGTCGCGAGCACCGCGCCGATCGGGAAGCCGCCGCCGAGTGCCTTGGCGAGCGACATCACGTCAGGTGTGACGCCCGTGCGCCTGTAGGCGAAGAGATCGCCGGCGCGCCCCATGCCGGTCTGCACCTCGTCGAAGGCGAGCAGCAGGCCCTTCTCGTCACAGAGCTGTCGCAGCGCCTTGAGGAAAGCGGGCGTTGCCGAGCGCACGCCACCCTCGCCCTGGATCGGCTCGATCAGGATACCGGCCGTCTGCGGACCGATCGCCTTCTTCACGGCGTCGAGGTCGCCATGCGGGACCTGATCGAAACCATCCATCGGCGGGCCGAAACCTTCGAGATATTTTGCCGAGCCAGTCGCGGCGAGCGTCGCCAGCGTCCGGCCGTGGAAGGCGCCCTCGAAGGTGATGATGCGGTAGCGCTCCGGATGTCCCTTGGAGAAGTGATGGTGGCGCACCAGCTTGATCACGCCTTCCAGCGCCTCGGCGCCGGAATTGCAGAAGAACACGAAGTCCGCAAAGCTTTCCTTGCACAGACGCGCGGCGAGCTTCTCGCCGTCCGGGCTCTGGAACAGGTTCGACATGTGCCAGAGCTTCGTCGCCTGCTCCTGCAATGCCTTGACCAGGGCGGGATGAGCGTGGCCGAGCGCATTCACCGCCACGCCCGAGGTGAAATCGAGATAACGATCGCCATTGGTCGCGATCAGCCAGCAGCCTTCGCCGCGCTCGAAACCGAGGTCGGCCCTGGCGAAAACGGGGAGCAAATGCGGCGCGGCGCTGTCAGTCATGACGTCACTTGAATGTTGCGGACGGTGTGAGACGTGCATTGCGCAACGCACCATCGACCGGCCCCGGAAAACGAAACGTGCCGCCTTTTAAGGGCGGCACGTCAGACTATCTTATGCTTGGCAAGACGGGTGTCAATGCCGCCCGGAAAGCCTCGCGAAACGCTGAATCCGTAGTCTTGCGGTGCCGATTTTGCGGGTTTTCACCACGGAACATGTGGAAGCGAGTCGGCGGACTCTTGCGCGGGAGTCACGCCATATTGTAGCGTTTGGATTGTCAGATACGACATCTCGTGCAGCGGTTCTGATCCCAAGAGTCCTCATGTACCGGCGTAAACGTTCGGGCGTCTTGAGCGCGCCCGGCGAGCCTTAAGGGATTCGGGCGGCACGGGTTTTTCAAGGCTTCAGGCATTCGCTGCGAAGGCCCCAGGATGGCAGGCGCGCAGCGAGGGAAAGGGTGCAATGACGGTTTTGACCTGGTCCGATGATCGCGTCGAGCAGCTGAAAAAGCTCTGGGAGGCCGGACTTTCCGCCAGCCAGATCGCGGCGGAGCTCGGCAATGTGACCCGCAATGCCGTGATCGGCAAAGTGCATCGGCTCGGTCTGTCCGGCCGCGCCAAGAGCCCTTCATCGGCAGCGCCCCGGCCGCGCAAGGCGCGGCCCGCGCAGCACATGATGCGGGTGACCCGCCCCGTCGCGCGCGGCAACACCGCGCTGGCGCAGGCCTTCGAGGTCGAGGTGGAGGCCGAACCTGTCACCTACGACAACGTGGTGCCGATGAGCCAGCGGCTGTCGCTGCTGGAATTGAACGAGGCGACCTGCCACTGGCCGGTCGGCGATCCCTCGAGCCCGGATTTCTTCTTCTGCGGCGGCAAGGCGCTCTCCGGCCTGCCCTACTGCGCCCAGCATTCGCGCGTGGCCTATCAGCCCGCAGCGGATCGCCGTCGCGCGCCGGCGAAGCCGGGCACGCGGTGAGTTTATTGATCTAGCTGACTGCAGCCCTCACACGATGACGGCTCAACATATCCGGTGTCGTCCCGGACAAGCGCGCCAAAGCGCGCGCAGATCCGGGACACATAACCACCGCAAGATGTGGTTACGGGGACTCGAAGTTGCCTTTTCGCAAAACAATCACGCGCTGTGAGTATGGGTCCGGATCTGCGCTGACGCTTGTCCGGGACGACAGCTGAGTGTGTCGCCACAGCTCGCAAAAACCCCTTACGTCTGCTCCGCCTTCGCGAAGCGATCGTCCAGCGCATAGCCGGCGCCGCGGACGGTGCGGATCGGGTCCTGCTCGCGGCCGAGATTGAGCAGCTTGCGCAGGCGGCCGATATGGACGTCGACGGTGCGCTCGTCGATGTAGATGTCGCGGCCCCAGACGCTGTCGAGCAGCTGCTCGCGCGAGAACACGCGGCCGGGATGCTCCAGGAAGAACTCCAAGAGGCGATATTCGGTCGGGCCGAGATCGATCGGCCGGCCCGAGCGCGCCACGCGGCGCTTGTCGCGATCGAGCTCGATATCGCCATAGGCGAGCACGGTGGCGAGCCGCTCGGGGCTCGCGCGCCGCAAGAGGCCCTTCACACGCGCGAGCAGCTCCGGCACCGAGAACGGCTTGACGATGTAGTCGTCGGCGCCGGTCGCAAGTCCGCGTACCCGCTCGCTCTCCTCGCCGCGCGCGGTGAGCATGATGATCGGCAGCTGCTTGGTCTCGGGGCGGGTCCGAAGCCGCCGGCACAGCTCGATACCTGACAGGCCCGGCAGCATCCAGTCGAGCACGATCAGATCGGGAATGTGCTCCTTGAGGCGGGTGTCGGCGTCGTCGCCGCGCATCACCGTCTCGACGTCATAGCCGTCGCCTTCGAGGTTGTAGCGGAGAAGCTCGGTGAGAGCTTCCTCGTCCTCAACCACCATAATGCGTGCGCCCATGTTGTCGTCGCTCCCTTAGGTATTCGGCACCGTCGTGGCGAAGGTCGTCATGTCGCCCTTCGGCCGCTTGTCGGTGATCGCCTGGCCTTCGATCATGTAGAACACGGTCTCGGCGATGTTGGTGGCGTGGTCGCCGATCCGCTCGATGTTCTTGGCGCAGAACATCAGATGGATGCAGAACGAGATGTTGCGCGGGTCTTCCATCATATAGGTGAGGAGCTCGCGGAACAGCGAGGTGCAGATCGCATCGACTTCCTCGTCGCCCTTCCACACCGCCATTGCCGCCGGCAGATCGTGCGCGGCGTAGGCGTCCAGCACCGACTTGACCTGCTGCTGCACGAGGTCGGTCATGTGTTCCAGGCCGCGGAACAGCTTGAGCGGATGGAAATCCGTCTCCAGCGCCGCGACGCGCTTGCCCATGTTCTTGGCGAGATCGCCGATGCGCTCGAGATCGGTCGCGACGCGCATGGCGCCGACGATCTCGCGCAGGTCGACCGCCATCGGCTGGCGGCGGGCGATGGTGAGCACGGCGCGCTCCTCGATGCGCTTCTGCAGCGCGTCGAGCTCGGCGTCGGTGGCGACGACGCGCTGGCCCAGCGCGACGTCACGGCGGATCAGCGCATCGACGGAATCGACGATCATGCGCTCGGCGATGCCGCCCATCTCGGCGACCAGGCGGGTGAGCTCCTGGAGGTCGGTGTCGAAAGCCTTTGCGGTATGTTCAGAACCCATGTTCCGTCTCCTCAGCCGAACCGGCCGGTGATGTAATCCTGCGTCCGCCGGTCGCTCGGCGACGTGAAGATCTTGCTGGTGTCGTCGAACTCGATCAACTCGCCGAGATACATGAAGGCGGTCTTGTCGGAGACGCGCGCCGCCTGCTGCATGTTGTGGGTGACGATCGCGATCGTGTAGTTCTCGGACAATTCCTGGATCAGCTCCTCGACCTTGGCGGTCGAGATCGGGTCGAGCGCCGAGCAGGGCTCGTCGAACAAGATCACCTCGGGCCGCACCGCGACGGTGCGGGCGATGCAGAGGCGCTGCTGCTGGCCGCCGGAGAGCGACAGGCCGGAGGCATTGAGCTTGTCCTTGACCTCGTTCCACAGCGCGCCGCCGCGCAGCGCCTTCTCGACACGGTCATCCATCTCCGGCTTCGAGATCTTCTCATAGAGACGAATGCCAAAGGCGATGTTCTCATAGATCGTCATCGGGAACGGCGTCGGCTTCTGGAACACCATGCCGACGCGGGCGCGCAGAAGGTTGAGATCCAGCTTGGGGTCGAGGATGTTGGTGTGGTCGAGCAGCAGCTGGCCGGTGGCGCGCTGGCCCGGATAGAGATCGTACATCCTGTTGAAGATGCGCAGCAGGGTCGACTTGCCGCAACCGGACGGGCCGATGAACGCCGTGACACGGTTGGTGCCGAGCGCCAGGTTGATGTTCTTCAGCGCGTGGTGCTCACCGTAGTAGAAATTCAGGTTGCGCGCGGTGACCTTGGCGGGCGCCTCGGGCAGCGGCTGCGAACCGGGATGAACGGTCGCGCTCACGGAAACAGACATTTCACTCATTTTGCAGTCCTCTCGGCGCCGATGATGCGCGCGCCAATGTTCAGGGCAAGCACGGTCAGGGTGATCAGCAGCGCGCCGCTCCAGGCGAGTTGCTTCCAGTAGGCGTAGGGGCTCTGCACGAAGTTGTTGATGGTGACCGGCAGGTTGGCCATCGTCTTGTTCAGGCCGAGGCTGAAGAACTGGTTCGACAGCGCGGTGAACAGCAGCGGCGCGGTCTCGCCGGCGACGCGGGCGGTAGCGAGCAGCACGCCGGTGATGAGGCCGGAGCGCGCGGCCCGATAGGCGATCCGCTTGATCACCAGCGAGCGCGGCAGGCCCAGAGCGCTGGCGGCTTCGCGCAGCGGATTCGGCACCAGCAGCAGCATGTCTTCCGTAGTGCGCACCACGACCGGGATCACGATGACCGCGAGCGCGAGGCTGCCTGCGATCGCCGAGAAGCCGCGCATCGGCACCACCACGGCGCCGTAGATGAACAGGCCGATGATGATCGAGGGCGCCGACAAGAGGATGTCGTTGATGAAGCGGATCACCGAGGTCAGCTTGTCGTTGCGGCCATATTCGGCGAGATAGGTGCCGGCGAACAGGCCGAGCGGCGCGCCGATGCCGACGCCGATCACGGTCATGATCAGCGAGCCGACGATGGCGTTGAGCAGGCCGCCCTCGGTCGAGCCCGGCGGCGGCGTGTTCTCGGTGAAGACCTGAAGATTCAGGCCGGCCAGGCCGTTGTAAAGCAGCGTGATCAGGATCAGCGCGAGCCAGGTGACGCCGAAGGCGGCGGCTGCGATGCAGAGCCCGCGGATGATAATGTCCCAGCGGCGGCGGCGTGAATAGATCGGGTTCATGGCTTCACTTCCCGGCCTTGGTTTCCAGGCGCATCAGCATCAGCCGCGCGGCCGCGAGCACAAAGAACGTCAGCACGAACAGGAGCAGGCCGAGCAGGATCAGGCCGGACTGATGCAGGCCGTCGCTCTCGGCGAACTCGGATGCGATCGCCGCCGAGATCGTGGTGCCCGGGGCGAAGATCGACGAGGAGATGCGGAACGAGTTGCCGATGATGAAGGTCACCGCCATGGTCTCGCCGAGGGCGCGGCCCAGCGCCAGCATGACGCCGCCGATGATGCCGACGCGGGTGTAGGGGATCACCACGCTGCGAACGACCTCCCAGGTGGTGCAGCCGACGCCGTAGGCGGCTTCCTTCAGCACCGGCGGCACCGTCTTGAACACGTCGACCGAGATCGAGGTGATGAAGGGCAGCACCATGATGGCAAGGATCAGCGCGGCGTTGAACAGGCTGAGATAGGACGGGGGCCCCGCGAAGATCGCCCCCAGCACGGGAACGCCGTCGAAGACGCGGATCATGAAGGGCTGGAAGGTGTTGGCCAGGAACGGGCCCAGCACGAAGAAGCCCCACATGCCGTAGATGATCGAGGGAATGCCGGCGAGCAGCTCGACCGCTATGCCGATCGGGCGGCGCAGCCATTGCGGGCAGAGCTCGGTGAGGAAGATCGCAATGCCGAGACCGACGGGAATGGCAATCAGCATCGCGATGAAGGAGGTGACGAGTGTGCCGTACATCGGCCCGAGCGCGCCGAGCACCGGCGGATCCGCCGAGGGCGCCCAGCGCTGCGTCCACAGGAAGGAGATGCCGTATTCCTTCATCGCCGGGAACGCACCGACGATCAGCGAGATGATGATGCCGCCGAGGATCAGCAGCACCGAGATCGCGGACAGCCGCGTGATCCAGTAGAAGGTGACATCGCCGAGCTTGAACGCGCTCAAGGCCTTGGCGCGGTCATACGGTCCGGCGTCGTCGATTACATCGCTCTGAACGGCCATCTCTGCCACGCCGATCCCCTGTACCCGTTATATACGCTTGTTTTTGGTCTCGTGCCCCGGATGCGGTGCAGCGCGTAGCGATGCGCCGCATCCGGGGCCTAGCGCTTGTGGGTCCCGGCTCTGCGCCGCAGCGTTGCACGCTGCAGCGCGTCCGGGACACGAGAGCCTTACTTAGCTCTTGATCTCGGCAGCCCAGGTCTTCTCGATCAGCTGGACGACGCTGTCCGGCATCGGGATGTAGTCGAGCTCCTCGGCCGCCTTGCCGCCGTTCTTGAAGGCCCAGCGGAAGAACTTGATGGCTTCCTGCGAGGCCGCCTTGTCGGTGGCTTCCTTGTGCATGAGGATGAAGGTCGCCGCGGTGATCGGCCAGGACTTGTCGCCGGGCTGGTCGGTCAGGATGACGTAGTAGCCGGGCGCCTTGGCCCAGTCGGCGTTGGAGGCGGCCGCCTGGAAGGCTTCGACGGTCGGCTGCACCGGCTTGCCGGCCTTGTTGACGAGACCGGTGTAGGTCAGCTTGTTCTGCTTGGCATAGGCGTACTCGACATAGCCGATCGAGTTCTTGGTCTGGCTGATGTTGCCCGACACGCCTTCGTTGCCCTTGGCGCCGACGCCGACCGGCCATTCGACCGCGGTGCCCTCACCGACCTTGCTCTTCCAGTCCGCGCTGGCCTTGGAGAGGTAGTTGGTAAAGTTGAAGGTGGTGCCCGAACCGTCCGAACGGCGGACCACAGTGATCGCCTCCGACGGCAGCTTCACGTTCGGATTGAGCTTCTTGATCGCGGCATCATCCCACTTGGTGATCTTGCCGAGATAGACGTTGGCCAGGGTCTCGCCGTCGAACACCATCTCGCCAGGCTTCACGCCCTCGATGTTGACGACGGGGACGATGGCGCCCATCACCATCGGCCACTGGACGAGGCCGTCCTTCTCGAGCTGCTCGGCCTTGAGCGGCGCGTCGCTGGCGCCGAAGGTCACGGTCTTGGCCTGGATCTGCTTGATGCCGCCGCCGGAGCCGATCGACTGATAGTTCAGACCGTTGCCGGTTTCCTTTTTGTAGGCGTCAGCCCACTTCGAATAGATCGGGAACGGGAACGTCGCGCCGGCACCCGTGATGTCGGCCGCAAAGGCTGCCGTCGTCGATGCGGCGACCAAGCCAGCAGCGACGATAGTTTTGAGGAAATTCATGCTGGTCTCCATACAGGGGAGCGAAGCGCCATCCGCGCCCGATCGCGCTCCCCGCGCCGCCCCTTTAGGAGCGGTCGGCTGTGCTTTTACGAAGGTTTCGTGACAGCTGGATGACACTCTCAAGCGCTTGGAATCGCTTGAGTTTCAGGCCTGCACCGGTGTCTTCGCCTGGGGAAAACAGGCTGTGAAAGTGGCACCCTGCCGGGGCACGCTTTCGATCAGGAGCCGGCCCCGATGGCGGTTAAGAATATGTTTCACCAGCGATAATCCGAGCCCCGTGCCGCCCTGCGAGCGGCTGTCGCCGACGTCGACCCGGTAGAACCGCTCGGTCAGCCGCGGCAGGTGCTCGGGCGCAATGCCGGGGCCGAAATCGCGGACCATGACCCGGATTTCCTGAGTTCCATCAGTGGCGGCGCTTGATGTCAGCGACACGATGACGCGTCCGCCCGAGGCGCCGTATTTGAGCGCATTCTCGATCAGGTTCTCGAACAGGCGGAGCAGCTCCTCGCAGTCGCCCGCGATCATCACCGGCGGCTCCGGCAGATGGATTTCCACCTCGACCTGGCGCTCGCGCGCCAGCGGCTCGAGCCCGTCGGCGACCTGGCGGATGATCGGCACGAGATCAACCAGGGTGTCGGGCCGGACATGGGCCGACAGCTCGACCCGCGACAGCGACAAGAGATCGTCGATCAGGCGCGCCATGCGGGTGGCCTGGTTGTGCATGATGCCGAGGAAGCGCTCGCGCGCCTTGGGATCGTCCTTGGCCTGGCCCTGGAGCGTGTCGATGAAGCCCGACAGCGCGGCCAGCGGCGTGCGCAGCTCGTGGCTGGCATTGGCGACGAAGTCGGCGCGCATCTCCTCGACCCGGCGCAGCGGCGTCTGGTCGTGGAAGGTCATCAGCATGCATTTGTCGGCGCCGCCGAACGAGGTCGGCACCGGCACCGGCGTGATCATGAGCTCCATCCAGCGATCGACCGGAACATGGTCGAGATAGGTCGCGCGCCGCGGCTCCGTGGTCGCGATCGCCTCGCGCAGCGCCGTGATGATCTCCGGGGAGCGGAGCGCGAACTGAGCGAGCTCGTTCCTCCGCAGCGCCGGCGCGAGCTGGGCGGCGGCGGCATTGAGGTGGATGACGCGGCCGGCGCGGTCGAGCAGCACCGCCGGATCCGGCATGCCGGCGACCACCGCGGCCACCGCCGCGCTCTCGACCGGGTTGATGCGCCTGACGTCGTCACGGGAGGCCGCGGGATCGTGCAGCCGCCACGGGATCAGGGCAGCTGCTGCGATGCAGAGGAAGACGATGGCGGCGTGCAGCGCCGACAATTCGCCGAGCGAGACCACGACGGACAGCGCCAGCGCCGCGGCGATCAGGATGATGGTCGAGTGCCGCAGCCGGTCGGACCAGGGCTGGGCGGAGGGAGAAGATGGGGCGTCGATCGCCATCGGGGCGGGCTTCTCCTGGGGGACTTGTGTCCTAAGGACTTGGCACTGGTCAGGCGCCGCTGTCGCTGCGCTCTCTCACATAGGCGGCTTCAGGCGCCGGGCCAGGGTCCAGCTTGAGCGCCGCCTGTTGCAAGCGCTTCGATCGCGCGCCGATGATAACTTCGCGAAACGTCAACAAGATTACAGATAGGACGAAGGGAGACAGATAATAGAGGACGCGGAACAGCAGCATGCCGCCGAGCAGCTCCTCCCGGTCCATCTGCCAGAGGCCGACCAGCATGGCGGCGTCGAACACGCCGAGGCCCCCGGGCGAATGGCTGGCGAAGCCGAGCAGGGTCGCCGAGACGAAGATCACCGCGACCACAACGAAACCGAGATTGGGCTCGTCCGGGACCAGCACGTACATCGCCAGCGCGCAGAAACCGAGATCGACGATGCCGATCACGATCTGGAGCAGCGTCAGCGGCCCGCCGGGCAGCACCACGGTCCAGGGGCCGCGGCCGACCACCCGCGGCTGGGTCCAGACCCAGACCACGTAGCCGACCAGCGCCACGATGATCATCAGCGCCAGCGTCCGGTTCAGCCAGGGCGGCAGCTGGTCGATCGAGGCAGCGGCCTCCGGATGGTAGGAGATGCCGAGGCCGAGCACGGCAGCATTACCCAGCCAGAAAGTCAGGCCGGCGAGGAAGCAGATTTTTGCGACGTCGATCGCGTTCAGCCCGTAGGCTGAATAGATGCGGTAGCGCACCGCGCCGCCGGTGAAGACGGATGCGCCGACATTGTGTCCGATCGAATAGCTGGTGAAGGCCGCGAGCGCGTTGATGCGATAAGGCACATGGCTATGGCCGATCGCGCGCGTGGCGAACAGGTCGTAGAAGGTCAGCGTGAAATAGCCGGCGGCCACGAACAGCGCTGCCATCGCAATCTGGCTCGGCTCGGTGCTCTTGATCGCTTCGAGGACCTCGTTGAAATCGATGCCGCGCAGCATGTGGTAGAGCACATAGCAAGCGATGCCGATGACCGCGATGCTGATCACAACTCCAAGCTTATGCAGGATTTGCTTCTGGCGCAGAAACGTCATCGCCCTGCGTATGGCTTCCAGCATCTAGACCTCGAACAACGCTTCAGCGGCCAGGGTGGCCGGCGGACAGGCGGACGACGCGCAGGCACTCAAGAACCCTCACCGCCGGCTCCGGCATCGCGCATGCCCCCTGCCCCTCCAGTAGCGCGTTTTCGAGCGAAGTGGAATTCGCCAATTCGAACAAAAACACGTGCTTTCAATATTTTAGGCAGGGTTACGGCTCCTGGGGCACGGTTTGGCGCTTTCGGCGGCAAGGCTTGACGCGAATCTCCTTGGCAATCCTGCGCAGACGCCATGAAGTTTTGATGATTTCGACGGCACAATGTTCCGTCACGACTTAAGCCGACGTCAATCTATGGGGCACGTCTGCCTGTTGAAAGAGATGATCGAAGCGGCCGGTCACGTGAGGGTGCACGGCAACATCACACAGCGGCTGGCGGCGCGGTGCGCGAGACCACCCGGTCGCGCAACCAGGCGCCGATGGTGCAGCCGACGAGATAGCACGCGAACATGATCAAGCCGAGGTCGAGCCAATAGCCGAAACGACCGGGGACCACATGGGTGAGCGAAGCTGCAACCAGACCCGCGGCAAGCGCGGCGAGCCACCGCGCGGTGACCTTCGAGGTGCCGTTGCCGCGCTGGACCACCGAGATCCAGCCCATGCAAAAGCCCAGCAGCAGCGAGCCGATCAGCCAGCCCAGATGGAACGAGACGAGATAGGGCATCGTCACCTCACCAGAAATTCGATGCGGCGGTTCTGCGCCTTGCCTTCATCGGTGTCGTTGCCGGCGACGGGCTGCGTGCTGCCATGGCCGACCGCGGTGAAGCGGCTGGCGGGCAGGCCGGCCTTGACCAGGTAGTCGATCACCGCCTGCGCGCGCTTTTCCGAGAGAGCCTGATTGAAGGCGTCCTCGCCGTCGGCGTCGGTATGCCCGGCGACCTCGATATTGGTGGTGGGGCAGCGCAGCGCCGTCTCGATGAGACGATCGAGGATGCCGGCCGAGTCAGGATCGATCTCCGCGCGCTTGGCCGCGAAGCGGATCTTGCCCTTGGTCAGGAGCTCCGAGAACAATTGCTGGCACACGGTGCCGTCGACCGGGCCTGCCGCCGGCTTCACGGTGATTTCCGGCTTGTACTGCCAGTTCTTCGGGAAGTCCTTGCCGAGGCCTGCGCGGATGTCGTTGGCGGCTCCTTCGTAGAGCGCATCACCCGACAGCTTCACCTCGCGGTCGGAGACGACGAGCGTGCCGGTCGAGAGCCGCGACAGCGCGCCGAGCGCGGCGACGACCGCCGTGTTGAAGGAGCCGGGTGCGCCGATGCTGGCCTTGAGATTGTCGACGACCTTCTCGGTGAAGAACTTTCGCGACGCGCTGGTGGCGATCGCCGCGTGGACGTTGTTGTCGGGGACATAGCCGGTCAGCGTCACCGTCGCCGCCACCGGATCCTTGTAGGCCTGGAAGATATAGGGCGGCGCCTTGATCTCGTTGGCGGCAATCGAAAAACCCTCCGGCAGGTTCTTCAGTGCGGCCGCAATCGCCTCGCGGCCGCCGAGCTCGCGCGCCATGCCCGACAGATTGACCTTGGTGTCCGTTATCGTGATCTTGCCGTCCTTGAGCTTGCCGATCTGATCCAGCAACAGCATCGCGGCGGCCTCGAACCGAGGCGGCGCGCCGCGGGCCAGCCCCATCTGGTCGGCCACCTCGACGCCGCCGACCTCCTTGCGGGCAGCCTCGGTCAGCCGGGCCTTCATCGACGGCAAGGGCGCGGAGCCTGACAGCGTCACCCGCACCACGTCGCGCTCGGCGTTCCAGACGAAGGGCTTGGCCTCAGGAACAAGGCGCGTCCGGTCGTCGACCAGCCGCACGCCGGGAACGGTTTCGACCGCCGTAACGGCGTCGCGGCGTCCCTCCTCGGAGAAGGCGTCCGCGGCCAGGCTGACATCGCGGCCATCGACCGCGATGCGGGTCTTGTCCAGGACGGTGTCCTTCAACGCACCCGAGCTGCGGGCCGACAGATCGGCCTCGACCGGTAAGGTATTATTCCAGGCCGCAAATCCCCACATGACGGCCAGGGGGATCAGCCCCGGCCACCATTTGCTGGCCCACCTGAAAAGCTTCTGCATTCGACGACCCGAACTCTGGAAACGGAGACAAAACAAACCCTTGGCGGGCTGTCAAACCGGAAATGGTGCCGTTCCGAAGGCCTGGGTCGGACAATCGGAATAACTTTTTCTTCAAGAGTTCTTCCGTAAGTTGAAGGCGGAATGCCAGAGTCCCCCAGCCGGCCATGAAACAACTGCGTAGCAACGTCATCCGCGCCGGGCTGGGAGCGCTCTATTTCAGCGGGGCACACCACCTGTTGCGCCCGCTTTTGTCGGGCGTCGGCGCCATTTTCATGCTGCACCATGTGCGGCCGGCCCGTGAGGCTGCGTTCCAGCCGAACCGGCATCTCGAAGTCACCCCCGAATTCCTGCGTGCGACGCTGCGCCATTTGCGCTCGCGCGACATCGACATCGTCAGCATGGACGAGCTGCATGAGCGGCTGATGCAGGGCCGGTTCGACCGCCGCTTCGCCGCCTTCACCCTCGATGACGGCTATCGCGACAATCTGGTCTACGCATTGCCGGTGCTGCGCGAATTTGACGCGCCGCTGGCGGTCTATGTCGCGAGCGATTTTGCCGAGGGCACCGGACGATTGTGGTGGACGGCGCTGGAGGCCGTGATCGCCAAAGCCGAGCAGATCGACGTCAGAATCGGCAATTCCGCGCTGCAGCTCGATGCGACGACGATTGCGGCGAAGCAGACGACGTTCGACCGCCTGCACGACTGGCTGCGCGCGCTGCCCGGCGAGCACGATCTTGCGCGCGAGATCGGGGCGCTGTGCACGACATACGACGTCGACATGGAAGCGCTGTGCCGCAGCCTGTGCCTGTCCTGGACCGAGGTGAAGACATTCGCCGCCGATCCGCTGGTCACGATCGGCGCGCATAGCGTCAGCCATTGCAACCTCGCCAAGCAGGCGGAAGACATCGCCGCGCGGGAGATAGCCGTGAGCCGCGCGCGGATCGAGCAGGCGCTGGAGCGCCCCGTGTCGCATCTCGCCTACCCCTATGGCGACCGCGACGCCGCGGGCGAGCGCGAATTCGCCCTCGCCGCATCCGCCGGCTTCAAGACCGCGGTGACGACACGGCCCGGCATGCTGTTCGCGGAGAGTGCCGGCCACATGACCGCGCTGCCCCGCGTCTCGCTCAATGGCAACTACCAGGACACGCGGATCCTGCCGGTGCTGACCTCGGGCGCCGCGACCGCGATGTGGAACGGCTTTCGCCGGATCGCGGCGGCGTAGGCGCTCGAATCTTCTCTGTCGTCCCGGACAAGCGCGCCTTCCTTGACTCCCCTCCCGGCCCCGCTCACAACCAGCGTCAACCAAGGGAGGTACCATGTTCAACGATCTGTTCTCGCTCAAAGGCCGTGTCGCGCTGGTGACCGGCGGTTCGCGCGGCATCGGCAAGATGATCGCGGCGGGATTTCTCAGCGCCGGTGCGGCAAAGGTCTACATCACCGCGCGCAAGGCCGGCCCGTGCGAGGCGACCGCGCAAGAGCTCACCGCACAATATGACGGCGAGTGCATCGCGCTGCCGATCGACATCTCCACCGTCGAAGGCTGCGACAGGCTCGCCGGCGAAATCATCAAGCTGGAGCCGAAGCTCGATATCCTCGTCAACAATGCCGGAGCGGCCTGGGGCGCGGAGTTCGACGAATTCCCCGAAAGCGGCTGGGACAAGGTCATGGACCTGAACGTGAAGTCGCTGTTCTTCCTGACCAAGGCGCTGGCGAAGCCGCTGCGCGCGGCCGCCAGCGCGGAACGTCCGGCGAAGGTGATCAACATCGCCTCGGTCGATGGCATCTTCGTCAATCCGAGCGAGACCTATTCCTACGCCGCCAGCAAGGCCGCCGTGATCCATCTGACGCGGCGCATGGCGACGAAGCTGATCAAGGACAACATCAACGTCACCGCGATCGCCCCGGGCGCGTTCAAGTCCGACATGAACCGCGCCGCGCGCG
The DNA here is from genome assembly GCF_000473065.1 of Bradyrhizobium sp. WSM1743. Lineage (GTDB taxonomy): Bacteria > Pseudomonadota > Alphaproteobacteria > Rhizobiales > Xanthobacteraceae > Bradyrhizobium. The sequence goes on along the minus strand of NZ_AXAZ01000038.1, from coordinate 58,975 downwards.
ACCATGCCGACGAAGTCGCCAAGCGCATTCCGGCGCGGCGGATCGGATCCGACGAGGACATGGCGGGCGTTGCGATCTATCTCGCCTCGCGCGCGGGCGATTACGTGGTCGGCAACACCATCGCGGTGGATGGCGGCGTGGTGTATGCGAATGCCGGGCTGGAGATTGCCGGGTAGGCGGTGAAGTTCGGCAAAGCCCGCGCCTCACACTCCGCCGTCATGCCCCGGTTTGACCGGGGCATCCAGCACGCCGCGGCTTCTCGGTTTGACGCGATGCCTCTGGAACACTGGATCGCCCGGTCAAGCCGGGCGATGACACCAATTGGGTTGTGAGTGCGTCGAACCCAACGCCTACGACTCGATCTTCACGTACTCGAAATCGCCCGGCTTGTTGTCGATGCCGACCTTGGGCGGCGAGATCCAGGAGGCGAACTGGCCGATCTCGGTGACAGGCTGCATCAGGGAGGTGATGAAGTCGCCGTCGCTCGCCGACGGCAGCCATTCGTCCCGGCGCTTGTTCCAGGTCGCATCGTCGATCAGGATGCCGTCGGGCGTGGCGTGCACGTCCTTGAACTCGCCGATATGGCGATGGAAAGCGACGTTGGGCAGCGTCAGCTTGAAGTCGTAGCCCGCGGTCGAGATCACCTTGTTCCAGCGCAGCATGCCCTTGACGCAATCCTGGCTGTAATCGTCGCGCAGGCGCATGTTGAGCGCGGTCAGCGCGGGCTCGTCGACCAGCTTGACCTCACCGTTGACCAGCTTGAGCACCGGATAGGTGGAGCTCTTGAGCTGGTGATCGTCGTCGATCTGGGTCTCGTGATAGCGGCCCTTGATGCCGGCGTTGAAGGCGTTGGCCGCGTTGGTCGAGACCTCCGAGCCGAACAGGTCGAGCGACAGCGTATAGTGCAGGTTCAGCTTCTTCTGGATGGTCGGAAGATCGATGACGCCGAGCGCGCGCACCTTCGCGATATCGGTCGGGTCGGTGATGCCAGCCGCCTTCATCGCATCGCAGGTGCGCTGCACGACCCGGGTGATGCCGGTCTCGCCGACGAACATGTGGTGCGCTTCCTCGGTCAGCATGAAGCGGCAGGTGCGCGACAAGGGATCGAAGCCCGACTGCGCGAGCGAATGCAGCTGCATCTTGCCGTCGCGGTCGGTGAAATAGGTGAACATGAAGAAGGACAGCCAGTCCGGCGTCGCCTCGTTGAAGGCGCCCAGCATGCGCGGCGCGTCGGCATCGCCGGAGCGGCGGCGAAGCAGATCATCTGCTTCCTCACGTCCGTCGCGGCCGAAATATTTCTGGAGCAGGTAGACCATCGCCCAGAGATGGCGGCCCTCCTCGACATTGACCTGGAACAGGTTGCGCATGTCGTAGAGCGAGGGCGCGGTCTTGCCGAGATGGCGCTGCTGCTCGACCGAGGCGGGCTCGGTGTCACCCTGGATCACGATCAGGCGGCGCAGCATGGCGCGATGCTCGCCCGGGACTTCCTGCCACGCCGGCTCGCCATAATGCTCGCCGAACGGAACGACACGGTTTTCTTCCTGAGGAGCAAGGAGAATGCCCCAGCGATATTCGGGCATGCGGACGTAGTCGAACTTGGCCCAGCCGCGCGGATCGACCGAATAGGCCGTGCGCAAATAGACCAGCGATTCCTGGAAGCCTTCCGGTCCCATGTCGCTCCACCAGTCCATATAGCCGGGATGCCAGCCTTCCAGCGCTTTGAGTACCTGACGGTCTTCGGCGAGATTGACGTTGTTGGGAATCTTGGTCGAGTAGTCGACGTTCATGATGTTCATGTTCATGGCCGTGCTCCTTGATCGGTCTCATGTCCCGGACCCAGTGCGGCGCGAAGCGGTGCACTGCTGAGCCGGGACCCATTGTCTCGTCCGTCTGGGTCCCGGTTCTGCGCAGCGTCACCATAGCGCGTTGAAGACGCGCGTTGCGCTTTTGGTGCCGCAGCGCGCCCGGGACACGAAAGTCGCTACACCCGCGTCATATCGAATTTCGGTTTCTGGCCGCTGCCGTAGCGGCGCAGCGCGCCTTCCTCGCCGACGGCGTTCGGGCGCTGGAAGATCCAGTTCTGCCAGGCGGTGAGGCGGGCGAAGATCTTTGATTCCATCGTCTCGGGGCCGACGAAGCGCAGGCTCGCTTCCATGCCGGTGAGGCTGTCGGGCGAGAAGCTGGCGCGTTCCTCGAGGAAGACGCGGACCTCGTCGTCCCAGTCGATGTCGTCGAGCGCGAAGGTGACGAGGCCGAGCTCTTCGGCCTGCTCGGCGTCGAGGCTGGTGCCGAGCGTTGCTTCCGCGCGCTCCACGTCGGACGGATCAGCCTGGAAGCGGGACTGAAGCCGGGTCAGGCCGTGGCTCATCGGATACGGGCCGAAGTTCATGGCCGACAGTTCGATCGACGGCGGCGGACGGTTGTCGCCCTGGCGCGTGCCGATCAGCATGTAGGAGCGGTCGGCTGCGAAGACGAGCTCGGCGAGCGTGCCGGCAAAGCAGGAGCCGGGCTCGACCAGCGTCACCAGCGTGCGCGAGGTGACGTCGATGCGCTTGAGCACGCGCTTCCAGTAGTGGCGGATTTCGTTGACCAGCCAGTGCGCCTTGTTGGCTTCAAGGAAGGTGTCGCAGGCGAGCACGTGGGCGCGGTCGCCATGGCTCTTGAACACCAGCATGGCAATCTCGAGCTCGTTGATGCGCAGATGCAGGATGGCGTCGTCGAGCTCGCGCGCGACCTGGAGCGGCCAGAACGAAGCCCCTTGCGCCATCATGCCGTCGATGTCGGCCGGCGGCGCTGATTCCGGCGCCTTGATCGAGATGGTGGCGATGCGCGCGGTGCGATCGATGTCGACGGTGACGAAGCCGTAACGGATGTTGGTGTCGTCGATCAGGCGCCTGAGCGGCGTCAGCGCGATGCCCCTGCCGCTGCCGTTGCGCGTCGAGGCGGCCGCGAATTCCTTGGCGCGCTCCGCAATCCTGGCTTCCAGCTTGGAGTTCGGCGCGATCTCGTCGACGAGCCGCCACTGCACCGCCCGCTTGCCCTTCACGCCTTCCTCGATGGTGCAGAAGAAGTCGGCGTGGTCGCGGCGCACCTTGCGCTTGTCGACGACACGCGTCAGACCGCCGGTGCCCGGCAGCACCGCGAGTAGCGGCACCTCAGGCAGTGCCACCGCGGACGAGCCGTCATCGGCAAGGATGATGTGATCGGTCGCGAGCGCCAGCTCATAGCCGCCGCCGGCGGCGGAGCCGTTCACCACCGTGATGAAGCGCTGGCCGGAATTCTCCGACGAATCCTCCATGCCGTTGCGGGTCTCGTTGGTGAACTTGCAGAAGTTCACCTTGTGAGCGTGCGTCGAGCCGGCGAGCATGCGGATGTTGGCGCCGGCGCAGAACACGCGGTTCTTGGCCGAGCGCAGCACCACGACCTTCACCTCGGGATGCTCGAAGCGCAGACGCTGAACGGCGTCCGCAAGCTCGATGTCGACGCCGAGGTCGTAGGAATTGAGCTTGAGCTGATAGCCCTCGAACAGGCCGCCATTCTCGTCGACGTCCATGGTCAGCGTCGCGACGTCGCCATCAACCGAAAGCTTCCAATGCTTGTAGCGGGACGGTTCGGTCTGGAAATCGATGAATGTCGCGCCGCCTGCGAGGCGCCGATCTTCCCCGGCCATGGGTCATCCCTGAGCTTGATTATGCGCTCTGGCTTGAGCGTTAGATGCACAATAATGCATCTTTTGGAGCGCGTCTAGTCTTCAAATGCCAAAGCATGCATTTTGTTTCATAGTCGCCGTTCTTTGCCGCAGTCATGCGGCACGACCTTGCAGGCCCTGATCATCGCGCAGGGCCGCTCTTGCGAATTGCTCGATCGCCTTGAGCGTCGCCGCCGGCGCCTCACGATGCGGGGAATGTCCCGCGCCTGAAACGATCTTCAGATCGACCGGGCAGTAGCACTCCTCCTGCGCGATCTCGACCTGACGCAGGGTGCCATATTGGTCGTCCACGCCCTGCACGACCATGATGGGGACGCGGATATAGGCCAGGTACTCCGAGATGTCCCAATCGCGGAATTTTGGGTCGAGCCAGGCGCCGTTCCAGCCGTAGAAGGCGTTGTCGACGTCCTTGTGCCAGCGCGCCAGTTTCGTGTTCAGGTCCGTGGTCTCGAACGTCGTCTTGATCGCGGCGATCGATTTGATCGAGATGTCCTCGACGACGAAATGCGGCGCGATCAGCACGAGACCGTTGAGGCGATGATCCTGATGCGCCCCGGCATAGATGGTGGCGATCGAGGCGCCGTCGGAATGGCCGAGCAACAGGCCGCGTTTGAACTGAATCGCATCGAGAACCTTCGGCAGCACGTCCAGCGCCTCGCGTTGCATGTAATCGAGCGGCCGCGGCAGTTCGACCGGACTGGACTGGCCGTAGCCGGCGCGCGAATAAACGAACATGCCTGCGCCGGTTGCCTGCTGCAGCTTCTCCGGGAAATCGCCCCAGAGACCGACCGAGCCGAGCCCTTCGTGCAGCATGACGATGGTGGGTGCATCGGCAGATTGCGGTGCCAGCCATTTGTATTCGAGGCTGGCGCCGCCGATGCCGAGGAACCCGGTGGGGGTGAGATTGGTCATGATCGAATTCCCATTCCTAGCCAATGCTGAGATGCGCACCCTCCCCTGGAGGGGGAGGGTCGATTCACAGCGAGCGTAGCGAGATGTGAAGCGGGGTGGGGTGACAGTCTCTCCGCAGATGCAGTGCCCGCGTGGAGAGATCACCCCACCCCGTCACGCATCTCGCTTCGCTCGATCGCGTGCCGACCCTCCCCCTCCAGGGGAGGGTAAGCAAGTGCAGTTCGCGCACTCAATTGGCCCCTTCCCGCAGCTTGAACCGTTGGATCTTGCCCGTCGCCGTCTTCGGCAGCGAGTCCACCACGTCGATCCAGCGCGGATATTTCCACGGGCCGATCTTCTGCTTGACGTGCTCCTTCAGAATTTCCTGCAAGTCCGTCGTTGTTGCACCGGGCCGCAACACGACGAAAGCCTTCGGCTTCAGCAGTCCTTCCGGATCGGCCTCGGGCACGACGGCAGCTTCCAGCACCGCCGGATGCGTGATCAGCGCGCTCTCGACCTCGAAGGGCGAGACCCAGATGCCGGAGACCTTGAACATGTCGTCGGCGCGGCCGCAGAAGGTGTAGCGGCCGTCCGCATCGCGAATGTATTTGTCGCCGGTGCGAGTCCACGGTCCCTCGAAGGTGCGGCGGCTCTTGTGGCGCTGATTCCAATACCCCTCGCCGGCGGAGGGCGCATCGACGAGGAGTTCGCCGACCTCGCCGTCGGCGACGTCCTGGCCGGCCTCGTTGACCAGCCGCACCGCATAGCCGGGCACCGGCTTGCCGGACGTGCCGTATTTGATGTCGCCGGGGGCGTTCGACAGGAAGATGTGCAGCAGCTCGGTCGAGCCGACGCCATCGAGGATGTCGACGCCGAAGCGCGCCTTCCAGCTGGTGCCCACGGATTCCGGCAGCGCCTCGCCCGCGGAGGTGCAGATGCGCAAGTTTTTGCCGCCACGCTCGCTCTTCATCGTCTCGTCATTGAGCATGGCCGCGAACAGCGTCGGCACGCCGTAGAAGATCGACGGGTTGTAGCGGTTCATCAGGTCGAACATGCGCGCCGGTGTCGGCCGCTCGCTGTTCAGGATCACGCTGGCGCCGACCGACATCGGGAAGGTCAGCGCATTGCCGAGGCCATAGGCGAAGAACAGTTTTGCCGCGGACAAACAGACATCGCTCTCGCGGATGCCGAGCACCTGCTTCGCATAGGTATCGGCAGTCGCCTGCAAATTCGAATGCAGATGGCGCACGCCCTTGGGCATGCCGGTCGAGCCTGATGAGTAGAGCCAGAAGGCAGGCTCATCGGGGTGCGTCGCTGCAGTGGTGAATTGATCGCTTTCGCCTGCAATCTCTTCAGCGAGTTGCTTGTGACCGTTCTGCTTGGCGCCGGAGACCACGACATGCTCGAGATCCGGCATGCGGCCGACGACGTCCTTGATCACGGGATAGAGCGCTTCGGAGACGAACAGCACGCGCGCGCGGCAGTCGGCGAGGATGTAGGCGTATTGGTCCGCAGTCAGCAGCGTATTGAGCGGCACCGGCACGATGCCGGCGCGGATCGCGCCCAGGAACACGATCGGGAAATCGACCGTATCAAGCATGATCATCGCCACCCGCTCCTCGCGGCGGACGCCGAGCCGGCGCAGCATGTTGGCGGCGCGCCGGGTCTGCTGCTGGAGCTCGCCATAGGTGAGCCGCGAGACGGTGTCGTCGAAGGCCAGCTTGCTGCCGCGGCCCTCCTCGACGTTACGGTCGAGCAGCCAGGTCACCGCGTTATAGGATCCCTCGCTCACGGACATCTCCCCCGAATTTAGAATTATAATTCATAGAAAGACACCACGGCGGCTTGCTGTCAATGCCAGCAGGCACTATGTTTCATTAAAACGCGCCGCAGGACATCTGTAAAGAAGGCTCATGACCGAAAGTCCCGACGCCGAATCCCGCTTCCTCGAACAGCTCGGCCAGCGCGTGCGCACCATGCGCGCACTGCGCGGCATGTCGCGCAAAGTGCTCGCCAAGGTATCAGGGATTTCGGAGCGCTACATCGCGCAGCTCGAGAGCGGCAAGGGCAATGTCTCCATCGTGCTGCTGCGCCGCGTCTCCGACGCGATGGGCGCGCATCTCGAGGATTTGCTCCCCTCCGCCGATCCGACGCCGGACTGGCAGATGTTTCGCGACCTCTTGCGCAAGGCGACCCCTAGCCAGATCGCACAGGCCAAGGATTTGCTCGCCGGCGGCAGCGCGTCCGCGCCGCGGCGTGCGCCATTCTGCGGCATCGCGCTGATCGGCCTGCGCGGCGCCGGCAAGTCCACGCTCGGCAGGATGCTGGCGAAGAAGATCGGCTGGAGCTTCGTCGAGCTCAACAAAGAGGTCGAGCAGCAGAACGGCCTCTCGGTCGCCGAGATCATTGCGCTCTACGGCCAGGAAGGCTTTCGCCGCATGGAGCAGGCGGCGCTGCAACAGCTGCTCGCGCGCAACGAGCTGATGGTGCTGGCGACCGGCGGCGGCATCGTCTCCGAGCCCCTGACCTTCGACCAGATCCTGACCTCGTTCTACACGATCTGGCTGAAGGCCGAGCCCGAGGAGCACATGGCCCGCGTGCGCCGCCAGGGCGACCTGCGCCCGATGGCGGATGATCGCTCGGCGATGACCGAGCTGCGCAACATCCTGCTCAGCCGCGAGCCGCTGTACTCGCGCGCGACCGCGGTGGTGGATACCGCGGGGCTGTCGGTCGATGCAGCGGCTGCGCGCCTGATCGACGCGGTACGGCCGGTGCTGCAGAACGAAGCGCGCAGCTTCGGGCTGCGCAGCGTGGCGCTGTAGAGATGACCGACAGCACCACCGCAATCTCCATGTTCGAGCGGATCGGCGGCAGCGCCACGATCGATCGTCTGGTCGACCGCTTCTACGATCGCATGGACACGCTACCGGAAGCGCAGGTGATCCGTGCCATGCATGCGGACGATCTCGGCCTGATCAGGGACGTGCTGAAGCGCTATCTCACCGAATGGACCGGCGGTCCGCGCCTCTATACCCCCGAGAAGGGTCATCCGCGGCTGCGCCAGCGCCATTTCGGCTTCGCCATCGGCGATGCCGAGCGCGACGCGTGGTTGCGCTGCATGCGCGGCGCGCTGGAAGAGACGGTGACGGATAGCGCCGCGCGTCGGGATCTCGACAACGCGCTGTCAGGTCTTGCCGACTGGATGCGCAATCGGCCGTGACGCCGCTTACCGGCGCCCATACTTCCGACGCAGCTAGACCGACCAGTAATGCGGATGCGGGTAGGGCCGCGAGCGGTCGCCCCAGTCGAACGCGTCGCCATCGAACTCGCACGGGCCGCTGCTGAGCTCGTCCAGCGTCAGCTCGGTCTGGAACGCCTGGCGGCTTGGATCGTATTTCAGCGCGCTCCACTGGAGAGGATAGTGGTGGCGGGTACCGAGCAGCCCGCCGGTCTTGATCACGGCATAGGCGACCATTCCGCTCATCTTGTCGAGCATCAGTCGCTCGATCGTGCCGAGCTTCGTGCCGTCGCGTCCGTAGACGGCGACGTGCTCCACGCGATCACTGGGAACCATGGTGTGGTTCATGGTGTCCTCCCTGTTCTCTTGTGCTTGCGGCTATTATAGCACCGGTTTCGAACCGGCGGGAGCAGCTACAGAAGCTGCGAACGCACCGCCTCCGCGCCTTCCCGCAACAGCGGCAGGAAGCGGTCGATCAGTTCCTGCGCCGGCACGCGATCGACATGGGCGCCCATGTTGATGGCGGCGACGATCACGCCGTCGTAGCGGCGGACGGGGACCGAGATCGAGCGGAAATGCGGCTCGGCCTCGCGGTCGACCAGCGCATAGCCCTGTGCACGGTCGGCGGCGATGCGCGCGAGCAGCGCCTTGGGATCGGTCACTGTCTGAGGCGTCAGCGCCTCCCGCTTCATCGCCTTCAGGCGCGCAGCGAGATCGGTATCGCCGAACTGCCCCAGCATGGCGCGGCCGACCGAGGTGCAGAAGGCCGGCAGGCGGTAGCCGATCTCAAGCCCGCCGGAGAAAACGCGCGCCGGGCTTCCGCGCGCGATGAACACGACCTCATCGCCGTCGAGCACGGCGAGCGACGAGATCTCCTGTGCGGCCGTTGCGATGCGATCGAGCACGGGCTGAAGCACCGCAACGAGTTGGCTCGAACGCAGATAGGACGAAGCCAGCGTCAGCACATGCGGCGTCAGCGAGAACAGTTTTCCGTCACCGCTGACAAAGCCGCCACGCTGGAGCGTGAACAGCATGCGCCGCGCGGTGGCGCGCGGCAGATCGGCGGCGCGGGCGAGATCGCTCAGCGTCATCGGGCCGGCCGTGGTGCCGAAGCACTGCAGCAGGCGCAGGCCACGGTCGAGGGCTTCGACGAAGTCCGTCGCGCGCTCATCGCTCTCGCTGCGCTTCAGCTTAGGCATGGCCTCGGGACACTCCTGCAAAATAGTGCTTGCTGCCGCTCCAAGGCATGTCATAATTCGCCCATTCGTTCAATAGGCGAACAGACCCCATTCCACAAAGGATGCACTCGCCATGATGAGCCAGGAGCAGAACGACCTGATCACCCGCACCGGGCCGAAGGACCCTTGCGGCAAGCTGATGCGGAGCTATTGGCAGCCGGCGGCGCTGGTGGATGAGCTGGAGGGTGCGCGGCCGATTCGTCCCGTCAGACTGCTGGGCGAGAACCTGGTGCTGTTCCGCGACGAGAGCGGACGCTACGGCCTGATCGACCGGCACTGCGCGCATCGCGGCGCCGACCTCGCTTTCGGACGGCTCGAGCATGGCGGCTTGCGTTGCGCTTTCCATGGCTGGCTGTTCGACGCCACGGGACAGTGCATCGAGACGCCGGCCGAGCCGAAGGATTCAAAGCTCTGCCAGAACATCCGCCAGCGCTCCTATCCCGTGGTGGAGAAGAGCGGCATCCTCTGGGCCTATCTCGGCGAAGGCGAGCCGCCCGCATTCCCGGAGATCGACTGCTTCATTGCGCCGGGCAGTCATACTTTCGCGTTCAAGGGTCACATGGCCTGCAACTGGCTGCAGGCGCTGGAAGTCGGCATCGATCCCGCGCATGCCTCCTATCTGCACCGCTTCTTCGAGGACGAGGACACCTCCACCGCCTACGGCAAGCAATTCCGCGGCGCCTCCGCCGGCTCCGACCTGCCGATGACGAAAATCCTGCGCGAATACGACCGCCCGATCATCAATGTCGAGCACACCGAATACGGATTGCGGCTGATTGCGCTGCGCGAGATCGACGAGGAGCGCACCCATGTGCGCGTCACCAACCAGTTGTTCCCGCACGGCTTCGTCATCCCCATGAGCACGGAGATGACGATCACGCAGTGGCATGTGCCTGTTGATGACGAGAACTGCTACTGGTACGCGATCTTCACCAGCTATTCGAACCCGGTCGACAAGCAGAAGATGCGCGACCAGCGGCTCGAGCTCTATGAGCTGCCCGACTACAAGTCGCGCAAGAACCGCAGCAACGATTACGGTTTCGATCCGCACGAGCAGCAGACCGCGACCTATACCGGCATGGGCACCGACATCAACGTGCACGACCAATGGGCGGTGGAGTCGATGGGGTCGATCCAGGATCGCACCAAGGAGCATCTCGGACAGTCCGACAAGGCGATCGTGCAGTATCGCCGCCTGCTGCGGCAGGAGATCGAGAAGGTTCAGGGCGGCGAGAAGCCGATGCTGTCTCTCGACGAAGCCAACGCGCGTTCGATCCAGGGACCGGCCACCATGGATGGCATCGGGCCGACGCGGGGCTGGGAGACCTACTGGATGGAGGTCGACGTCAAGCGCCGCCGCGGCGCGCCATGGACCGCGCCCGTGCCGAAGGAGATTGAAGGCAAGGTGCATCGGCTGACGGCGGCGGAGTGATTTGACGCACCGTCATTCCGGGGCGATGCGATAGCATCGAACTATGGTGCGCACTTGCGCACCTGAGAACCTCGAGATTCCGGGTTCACGCTTCGCGTGCCCCGGAATGACAGGCTAGCAAGGAGCAACCAAAGTGACTTTCGTCGCACGCCATGCGCTGTGGTCGGATGAGCAGAGGGACGCGGCGACGCGTATGCGCCGCATCGCCGAGGAGAAGAACCTCGAGGTCATCCGCCTCGCCTTTCCCGACCAGCACGGCATCTTGCGCGGCAAGACCATCGTCGCCTCCGAGGCGATCGCCTCGCTGGAGAGCGGCTGCTCCATCACCACCACCATGCTCGCCAAGGACACCTCGCACCGCACAGTGTTTCCCGTGTTTACGTCAGGCGGCGGCTTCGGCATGAAGGAGATGGAGGGCGCGGCCGATGTGCTGATGGTCGCCGATCCCACCACGTTTCGCGTGCTGCCGTGGGCGCCCACCACCGGCTGGGTGCTGTGCGATCTCTATTTCAACGACGGCCGTCCCGTGCCGTTCGCGACGCGCGGGCTCTACAAGCGCGTGCTCGATGAGCTCGGCGCGCGCGGCTACGATTTCGTCGCGGGGCTCGAGGTTGAATTCCACATCTTTAGGCTCGACGACCCGCATATGCGGCCTGAGGACGCCGGGCAGCCCGGCACGCCGCCCTCGGTCAGCCTGCTCAGCCACGGCTATCAATACCTCACCGAGCAGCGTTTCGATCAGATGGAGCCGGTGCTGGAGATCTTACGGCGCGACATCGTCGCGCTCGGGCTGCCCTTGCGCTCGGTCGAGGTCGAGTTCGGGCCGAGCCAGTGCGAGTTCACCTTCGCGCCGAAGAAGGGCTTGGAGCCTGCCGACAACATGGTGCTGTTCCGCTCCGCCGTGAAGCAAATCGCGCGGCGCCACGGCTACCACGCCACCTTCATGTGCCGACCGAAACTGCCCAACGTGTTCGCGAGCGGCTGGCACCTGCACCAGTCGATCGTCTCGCGCGCGAGCGGCGAGAACCAATTCATGGCCAAGGAAACGGGAAAGGCAGACGGCGAGCCTCTCAGCGCATTTGGCAAATCCTACCTCGCCGGCCTGCTCGACCATGCCCGCGCCTCCACAGTGTTCACCACGCCGACCATCAACGGCTACAAGCGCTACCGCTCCTATTCGCTGGCCCCCGACCGCGCGATCTGGGGCCGCGACAATCGCGGCGTGATGATCCGCGTGCTCGGCGCGGCCAATGATGCCGCCACGCGCCTGGAGAATCGCATCGGCGAGCCCGCTGCCAACCCCTATCTCTACATGGCCTCGCAGATTCTCTCCGGCCTCGACGGCGTCGACCGCAAGCTCGATCCCGGCGCGTCGGCCGACACGCCCTACGAGACCAAGGCACCGCTGCTGCCGAAGTCGCTACGCGATGCCGTCGCCGCACTGAAGGACGACCCGTTCTTCCGCGAGAAGCTCGGGGCTGAATTCGTCGATTACTATACCCACATCAAGAACGCCGAGATCGATCGCTTCCTGTCCGAAGTGACCGACTGGGAGCATCGAGAATACTTCGAGGTGTTTTGAGGACGATCCGCCTCACGCCCCCGTGAGACGACTTCGTCTCCCCTGTTCCGACGACATCTTACAACGCTCCGACGAAGCCATTTTCCGCCTCGCTCGAAAAACGGCGGAAAGACACCGCGCCTAGACTGCCGCCCCATGATCAACAGCGGAGTTCGATCATGTGGGATCAATTGTTCAGCCTGATCTATCGCCTGTCATGCCGGTCCACCCTGGTCGAAATCGGAGTGCACCGTCTGGCGCGCTGACGGCGCGCAAATCAGGTCAGACGGATTGACCGAATCGAGGATGCTTCCATGCGTAAGCTGATCCTGATCGCGACGATGTCGCTGCTGACGACCCAGGCCTATGCCGGCGGTTCGCGCAGCCTGAGCCTAGCGGCAACAAATGCGAGCCAGCAGGCGACCGAGCCGGCGGCGGTCACGCCGCCGCCGCCCACCACCTCAGCGGCTCCAGCTGCAACCGCTCCGGTTGCCACGACGCCCGTTCAGTCCACTACCGCACGAGTGGTGAACACAACCGAAACGGCCAAACCGAAACACCGTCGGCCGTCCACCGAGGCGCGCGTGATCCGGGAGCTGCATCGGCACGGGATTTATTGGTAGGGTCCCCAGCTCTCTCCTCCGTCATTGCGAGCGAAGCGAAGCAATCCAGAATCCCTCCGCGGCGACAGCCTGGATTGCTTCGTCGCCAGCGCAAAATTGCTTCGCAATTTTGTCGCGGGCTCCTCGCAATGACGGGAGAGGGAGGGGATCAAATCCCCAGATATTTGTGCTGCAAATCCGGCGCGGCCATCAGCTGGCCGGAGGTACCGCTCCACACCGTCTTGCCGCGCTCGATGATGTAGTGGCGATCGCAGATGCGGGCGAGATGGTCGACGTTCTTGTCGACGACCAGGATCGACTGGCCCCGGCTCTTCAGCAGCGACAGGCAGCTCCAGATCTCCTCGCGGATCAGGGGCGCGAGGCCTTCGGTCGCCTCATCCAGGATCAGGAGCTTTGGATTCGTCATCAGTGCGCGGCCGATCGCAAGCATCTGCTGCTCGCCGCCGGAGAGCTGGTTGCCCATATTGGACGCACGCTCGGCAAGGCGCGGAAACAGCACGTAGATCGCGGCGAGCGTCCAGGGATTATTGTTGTTGAAGCGATCCGCCGCGGCCGCGACCAGGTTTTCGCGTACCGTGAGGTTCGGGAAGATCTGGCGTCCCTCGGGAACGAGGCCGACGCCAAGCTTTGCAATTCTGTAGGACGGAAGCTGCCTGACCTCGGCGCCAGCGAAGCGGATGCTGCCTGCGCGTGCCGGCGTCAGACCCATGATGGAGCGGATGGTGGTGGTCTTGCCCATGCCGTTGCGGCCCATCAGCGAGACCATCTCGCCCGGCTTGATCGACAGCGACAGGCCGAACAGCACCTGGGACAGGCCATAGCAGGTCTCGATGCCGTCGACGTCGAGCAGCGTATCAGCCATGGTGCGTCACCACATGCTGATCGCCGAGATAGGCGCGCTTGACGTCTTCGTTGGCCCGAATCGCGGCCGGATCGCCGGAGGCGATGACGCGGCCATAGACCAGCACCGAGATGCGGTCGGCGAGCGCGAACACCGCCGGCATGTCGTGCTCGACGAGGACGATCGAGACTTCCTTGCGCAGCTCCTGGAGCAGCTTCACCATGCGCTGGGATTCGGTGACCCCTAAGCCGGCCATCGGCTCATCGAGCAGCAAGAGCTTCGGCTTGCTCGCGAGCGCGACCGCAAGTTCCAGCTCGCGACGCTCACCATGGCTGAGCCTGCTCACCACGACATCGGCGCGATGGCCGAGGCCGACGCGATCGAGCGCGGCATGGGCGGCATCGCGTAGGCCCCTCTCCTTGCGCGCATTGGCGAAGAAGCGGAACGAGGTGCCGGCATGCGCCTGCGCCGCCAGCGCGACATTGTCGGCGGCGGTGAAATCCAGCAGCAGCGAGGTGATCTGGAACGAGCGGGCGAGCCCCAGCGCGCAGCGGCGATAGGCAGGCAAATAGGTGATGTCGCGCCCCGCCAGCGAGACGCTGCCGGAATGCGGCTCGAGATGCCCGGTGAGCTGGCTGATCAGCGTGGTCTTGCCGGCGCCGTTCGGGCCGATGATGGCGTGCAGCTCGCCGGACGCGACGTCGAGCGAGACGTTGTCGGTCGCGACGATGCCGCCGAAGCGGCGCACCAGCTTTTCGACGCGGAGCAAGGGTTCAGCCACGGCCAGCCCTCCCGAGCACGCCCATGATGCCGCCGCGGCCGAACAGCACGATCAATAGCAGCAGCGGGCCCATGATCAGCGCCCAATATTCGGTGATCTGCGACAGGAATTCTTCAAGCAGCAGGAACACCACCGCGCCCATGACCGGGCCGAACAGCGTGCCCATGCCGCCCAGGATCACCATCACCATGAGGTCGCCGGAACGCGTCCAGTACATCACGGCCGGGCTGACGAAATCGGTGTTGTTGGCGAGCAGCGCGCCGGCGAGGCCGCACATGGTGCCTGATATGACGAAGCAGACCAGCTGGTAGCGCTTGGCGGGGAAGCCGATCGCCTGCATGCGCTGCTCGTTGGAGCGCAGGCCCTGCACCACGAGGCCGAAGCGCGAATTCACGATGCGCCAGATCAGGAAGATCACGCCAAAGAGGCAGGCGAGGCAGAGATAATAGAACTGCGTGCGGTTCGACAGATCGATCAGCCCTGAGAAGTCGCTGCGCTTGTAGATGGTGAGACCGTCATCGCCGCCGTAGCGCGCCAGGCCCGAGGCGACGTAATAGGCCATCTGCGCGAAGGCGAGTGTGATCATGATGAAATAGACGCCGCGGGTGCGAAGCGAGAGCGCGCCGATCACCAGCGCATAGATCGCAGAGGCCGCGAGCGCGACTGGAAACTGGACGAAACCGGAACCTACGCCTTCCTGCGCCAGCATGCCGACGGCGTAGCCGCCGATGCCGAGATAGGCGGCGTGGCCAAAGCTCATCATGCCGCCAAAGCCCATGATGAGGTTGAGGCTCGCCGCCGCCAGCGCCAGGATGATGATGCGGGTGAACAGCGTCAGGATGAAGATGTTGCCGGACAGCGACGAATAAAGCGGCAGCAGCACGAGGCCCACCAGCATCAGGGCCGTGACGGCCTTGCTCGCGCTCAAACTCTTCATCGACGGGTGGCCGGAAACAGCCCCTCCGGCCGCACCACCAGCACGATCGCCATCAGGAGATAGATCAGCATGGAGGACAGCGCGGGCGCGGCGGTGGAAGCGGCGGCCCCGCTCAGCACCTGCCGCAGCAGATTGGGCAGGAAGGCGCGGCCGAGCGTGTCGATCATGCCGACGAAGATCGCGGCCAGGAACGCGCCACGGATCGAGCCGATGCCGCCGATCACGATGATGACGAAGGCGAGGATCAAAATGTTCTCGCCCATGCCGATCTGCACGGTGAGGATCGGCGCCTGCATCAGGCCGGCAAGGCCCGCGAGCGCAGCCCCCAAGCCGAACACCAGCGTGTAGAGCAGCTTGATGTTAATGCCGAGCGCGCCGATCATCTCGCGGTTGGAGGCGCCGGCCCGGATCAGCATGCCGATGCGGGTGCGCATCACGCCGAGATAGAGCAGGAGCGCGACCAGCAGCGCCACCGCGATGATGGCGAGCCGATAGGCGGGATAGTGAATGCCGGGCAGGATCGGCACCGGCACGGTGAGCCAGGCCGGCAGTGGCAGCGCGAGGCCCGCCGGGCCCCAGATCAGCCGCACCGCTTCGTTGAAGAACAGGATCAGGCCGAAGGTCGCGAGCACGTGGTCGAGATGGTCGCGGCCGTAGAGATGCCGCAGCGCGGTCACCTCCAGCACGATGCCGAGCACCAGCGTGGCCCCTAACGCCATCAGCGCGCCGAGCAGGAAGCTGCCGGTCCATGCCGCGAAAGTCGCGGCAAAATAGGCGCCCATCATATAGAGCGAGCCGTGCGCGAGGTTGACGAGATCCATGATCCCGAACACCAGCGTCAGGCCGGCAGCGAGCAGGAACAGGAGCAGGCCGAACTGCAATCCGTTCAGGAACTGTTCGACGACGAGCAGCATCAAGACTCTTTCAGGCGCACGCAGCGTCGCGCCGATGTTCGAACACAGTCGCCATCAGTGAAAGAGCTCCCCCTGCCTCTTCAAGGCCGAAAAATGGGTAATGGCAGTATCGTTCCGAGGCAAGAGCGATTCGACACCAAACATGCACTTTGTTGCATGCCGATGCATGCGATTGAAATCGACTTGCAAGAAAGCTGCCGTGCAGGCTGGGGCAACCTGCCGCACCCAAACGAACACCCTCTCGCCGGCGGGCCGGAGAGAGGGTGCAAGATTCGTCGGAATGCAGGGAAGTCTAGTGCGACGTCATCTGCCGGGGAAGATCGTCCGGTTCGGCGAGCACGCTGTTGACCGTCGAGGCCTCCAGCGCCGCCATCCGGAACAGATAGGCGAGCGTCGCCAATCCAGAATCGTCCGCCATCTGCGCCAGCTCGAGCGCCATGTCGGACATGTAGCAGAGATTCTCGTCCTTGATTTGCGCCAAGATCTGGCTGTCCCGCATCACGTTCGACATCTCAGGCGCTCTTTCGTTGGGCGGCAGCAAGACCGCAGAGGTTGGCACGGGCGACGGCATCCAGATGCGGGCCGTCCTGGCACACGACGGAAGTCATGCCGATACGATCATGCAGGGCATCGAGGGTCTCGCGACGAATGTCGATGGTCGCCGCCATGGTCCACGCGTTCTCCACCAGAGCGGGCAGGCCGAGCGGGGTCACGACGAACCCTGCCTCGTGGAAGCGCGGCAACCACCAGGTCTCCATGATCGCGCTGACCCGCGCGATTCCCTGATCGAGGCAGAACTCCTGCACCGCCGCCATCAGTTGCAGGTTGAGGGCGCCGTCGCGGCGATCACGCACGACGAAGTAGCGCGACCATTCCCAGACCAGGGGATCGGCGGGGCATCCGCGCACCGACGCCAAATGCGGGAACACCTCGCTCATCATCGAAGGCTTGGTCGTCGGGTAGAGTCGGTGACCACCGACGACGCGGCGCCCCTCCAGCGCCAGCAGATAGACGGTGTCCTCGTCGTCATAGGAATCGATCTCGCGGCCATCCGGCCTGCGCAGCGTTTCCCAGCGACGCTCCTCGACGAAGATCTCGTGACGCAGCCGGAAATGCTGCTCGATCACGTCTTCATAAAGGTGGCGATTTATCGCGGAAATTGCGTGAATCATGAAAACCCCCATTCATCTCCAATGGAGGCAGGCTCTGCGAAAAGGCGCAGATTCGGTATTGGGAAATTTCCCAGTACGGCGCTTTAAGGAGTGATGATCTTGTTCCGGATCGCCAGCGCCACTGCATGCGTACGGTTGACGGCGCCTAGCTTGCGCGCGGCAGTTGCAAGATGCTCTTCGGCGGTGCGTTGCGTGATGTGCAGGATCTCACCGATTTCCCAGGCCGACTTCCCCTGCGAAGCCCAGGCGATCACCTCGCGCTCGCGCGGAGTGAGGCGCGTCGCCGGATACGGCACCGGCTCGAGCAGACGGCGAATGTGGTCGAAGCCATACATCGCCATCAGGTGCAGCGCCGGCTTGCTGCGGGGATTGAGGTCGAGATGGACACCGCCGAGCGACACCGCGGCCTCATAGCCGGTGAGCCCGTGAATTGGCACGATGAAGCCGCGCGACATGCGAAACTCGCTGGCGCGGTTCATCACCTCGGCCGCATTCGGTTCGAGCTCGGCATCGTAGGGCGCTTCCGACCATTCGAAGGGGTTGACCGATTGCCGGCACAGACGCACCACCGGATCGAAGCGGTCGTAATTGTTCTGGGTGTAGAGGCTGAACCATCCAGCCGGCCAGCGCTTGGCGAGCACCATCTGTGCAAACTGCTGGTCGGGGTTCGGCAATCCCGTCACGATGATGGTTTCGAAGCCGAAGCGACCGAAGGCCGCTTCGAGCGCATTCATGGCCTCCGGTACCTTGCGATAGGTCGCCAGCCCCTCGATGAAGTCGAGCGCCTCCCGGCCATAGTCCACGGCATCCACGGCAGACATCAGTACGATTCCTGACCCTCGCCCCCCCATATAGCATGTATTTGGGGGCTGCCTCAATTCGCTGCTCCCGTAGTTTGCCGGTGTTCCGCCTGCTCCGAAGATTTAATCTACTTGTGGAAGAAGTGACGTCCAGTTACACCTGAACGCGTCCGAAGCGGGAAAACCACGATGCAAGACGAGGACATCGCCCTCAACAGCGTGCTCGGCCTGGAATTGAACCGCGTGTTTTTTGCCGTCCGCGAAACGGCCAACAAGCAGAAGATCATCGAGTTTGCGCGCGAGGTGCTGCAAAGCGAGCGCGCGGAGCTGGATGACCGCGTGTCGCCCGAGGGCCCGGCGAGCTAAACGCAGTTGCAACAGACGACGCCGAAGCCACAGATCGCGCGATGACGCCCCTCCATCTGAACGCGTGCGATTCTAGTCGAACACTCTGAAAGCGAATTTCCGCAACTTCCTCTCTGGCTTTCTGGGTCGCGGCTCTGCGCCGCAACGCCAAACGCGTTGCAGCACGTCCGGGACACGGGACTTGCCTCCGTCCACATCGACCCACTTGCCGCTGGATGACAGCGCCGCTCTCGTGAGATGATCGCCGCCACGATCGTCTTTCGGATGCTCAGGCCATGATGACGCTGCGCCAGGTTGAAGTGATCCGTGCCGTGATGGTGACGGGCACCATCGGCGGTGCGGCAAAGCTGCTCAACGTCTCGGCGCCCGGGATCAGCCGTCTCGTCAAATACACCGAGCGGTCGCTCGGCATCCGCTTCTTTCAGCGCCAGAACGGGCGCTACTTCCCGACGCCGGAAGCCGAGAACATCTTCGAGCAGATCAACGGCGTCTACAAGAAGGTCGACGACCTCTCCGAGATCATCTCCAAGATCGGCCGCGGCGGCCTGTCGGAGCTGCGCATCGGCTCGGTGCCGAGCATCTCGCAGGTGATGGTGCCGCGCGCGATCGAGCGCGTCCGCCGCCGCTATCCCGATCTCGGCATCGATATCAACATCCTCAAGCTCGAGGAAGCCATCGACTACCTGATGCTCGGCCGCGGCGAGTGCGTCGCGATGAGCTACCGGCTGGAGCATTCCGGGCTCGACTTCATGCCGCTCGCCTCGGGTGAACTCTATTGCATCGTGCCGCCGGGGCACGAGCTCGCCGGCCGCAAGCAGGTCTCCGCCGCCGAGATCACCCGCTATCCGCTGATCGGCATCGACCCCAACGACCCCTACGGCCGGATCATGGCCGAGATCTTCGCCCGCCACCGGCTCGACTACAACATCACCATCCGCGCCCGCTTCGGCACCACGGTCTGCGCGCTGGTGAAGGCGGGCCTCGGCATCGCCATCATCGACCAGTTCACGGTGGCCCATGGCGGCTATCCCGGCATAGAGCTGTTGAAGATCACCGAGCCGACGCGGTTCGACACCTACATCGCAGTCAAGCGCGGCACGCCGCTGTCGCTGCATGCGGAGTATTTCATCGAATCCCTGCGCACCGAGATGCGCGCGGTCGAGCCGTCGCGTGGCAACGGCAAGGCCGCCCCGGCACGCGGGCGAAAGAAATAACATGATGTTAGGTTTGTCGGATAGAAGGGTAATTGTGTTAGGCGGGGGAAAGGCTATCGTCGCAACTGGAATTGCGCGATTTTCCCCGCTAATGGCCCGGGACCGGACGCTCCCAACGAGACGATAACGAACCATGTCAAAGCGCAGATACGCCGCCAGCAAGAAGCTTCTCACCGGCTTGATCGGCGCCCCGATCGCGCATTCCGCGTCCCCCGCCATGCATGAGCGCGCCGCCGAGGCGCTTGGCCTGCGCGGCCATTACCAGCTCATCGAAGTCGCCGGCGCCGATGCGGCCGAGCTGCGGATGATGCTCGAAGGCGTGCGGCGGCTCGGCTTTGCCGGTGTCAACGTCACTTATCCTTACAAGGAAGCCGTGGTCCCGCTGCTCGACGCGCTGGCGCCGGGCGCAGCCAGCATCGGCGCGGTCAACACCGTCGTCGTCAGGGATGGCCGGCTGACCGGTCACAACACCGACACCACGGGTTTTGCACGGGCGGTGGCGCCATTGCTGGCACCGTCCGGCAACGCCGTCGCCGTGATTGGCGCCGGCGGCGTCGGCAAGGCCATCGCATTTGCGTTGGCGAGCCTGCAGGTGATCGACATCCGCATTTTCGACAGCGAGCCGGCGCGCGCCGAAACGCTGGCCGCCCTGATCGCCCCGCGCGGGGGCGCCCGCGTCGTCGCCAGCGTCGAGGATGCGCTCGATGGCGCAACCGGTCTCGTCAACGGCACGCCGGTCGGCATGCTGCCGAGCCGTGACACGCCGGTACCGGCAGCGCTGCTCAGGCCGGGCCTGTGGGTCGCCGACGCCGTCTATTCGCCGCTGATCACCCCGCTGCTGGCCGCAGCGCGAGAGAAAGGCGCCCGAATCATGACCGGGCGCGAGCTCGCGATCTACCAGGCCGCCGACGCCTTCGAACTGTTCACCGGCCTTGCCCCATCGACCGATGTCATGGGAGAGGCTTTTGACGCCGTGAT
This sequence comes from Bradyrhizobium sp. WSM1743, assembly GCF_000473065.1. GTDB lineage: Bacteria > Pseudomonadota > Alphaproteobacteria > Rhizobiales > Xanthobacteraceae > Bradyrhizobium. The sequence goes on along the minus strand of NZ_AXAZ01000038.1, from coordinate 38,280 downwards.
GGCGGCGCGCAGCGGGGCCTATCAGGCAGCTTGAGACGAAGCGGCCGGCACAAGGCTGCTCGCAAGATTTGAAACGGGAGGAGAGGACGATGAAATCAACGCTATTGGTGGGCGCGCTGCTCACCGTCATGACTGCAACGAGCGCCCTTGCCCAGGCGATCAAGCTCGCCGACGTTGCCGAGCTCTCGGGCGGCGGCGCCACTGTCGGCACCAACTGGAAGAACGGCATCGATCTTGCGATCGAGGAGATCAACGCCAAGGGCGGCGTGCTCGGCCGCAAGCTCGAGGTGACCCACGCCGACTCGCAGTCCAACCCCGGCGTGGCGCGCGCCCAGGTGCAGAAGGCGCTCGATGCTGAACCTTACGTGCTGCTCGGGCCCGGCTATTCCGGCTCGGTGAAGGTCACCGCGCCGCTCGCGGCCGAAGCCGGCATCGCGCAGATCATGGGGGGCGAAGCCGCCGAGCTGACGCAAGCCGGCAACAAGTTCCTGTTCCGCACCTCGTTCGGCCAGCAATCCTCGATGCCGAAGGTCGCAAAGTACATCCACGACGAGATGAAGGCGAAGACGGTCGCGGTGGTCTGGGTCAACAACGACTTCGGCCGCGGCGGCCGCGACGTCGTGGTCAAGGAGCTCGACCGGCTCGGCTCCAAGGTGGTCGCCGATCTCTCCACTGAGGCGGGCCAGGCCGACTTCGCCGCCGACGTCGGCAAGATCAAGGCCGCCAATCCCGACGCGGTGTTCGTCTACCTGAACGAGGAAGAGAGCGCGCGCATCCTGAAGGAGCTGAAGCGCCAAGGCGTCACCGCGCCGCTGATGGGCGAGACCACGCTGATCGGCCAGAAGGTGATCGAGCTCGCCGGCGATGCCGCCAACGGCGCACGCGGCCATGTCGGCCTCACCACCGACGCCCCGGTCGACCTCATCAAGGCGTTCCGCGAGAAGTTCTCCAAGAAGTACAATTACGTGCCCGACCATAACGGCCTGAAGGGCTATCTCGCCGTCTACATGGTGAAAGCAACCACCGAGAAGATGGGCAAGGTCGACCCGAAGAAGTTTGCCGACACGCTGCACGGCCTCACCATCAAGGCCGCAGACGAGCCGGGCATCCTGATGGACGTCACCTTCAGCGACACCGGCGACATTGATCGCCAGAGCTTCCTGGTCGAGGTGGTCGAAGGCAAGCAGGTGGTGAAGCAGGTGCTGCCGAAAGTGAAGTGAGGTCTCTCCCCCTTCCTCTCCCCGCTCTGCGGGGAGAGGGTCGGGGTGAGGGGTGCTTCAGCATAGACGGTGAGAGATGCGCTCGCGGAGAGAGCCCCTCACCCCACCCTCTCCCCGTAAGAACGGGGAGAGGGNGTGATAGACCGAATCTGTGTCGACCCAATTCCATCGGGCTCTAACGATTAAAGAGAACCCATGTCCAACCTATTCGATCTTCTGGTCGCGGGACTTGCCACCGGCGCGATCTATGCGCTGGTTGCGGTCGGCTTCACACTGCTGTGGCAGACCTCGCAGACCATCAATTTCGCGCAAGGCGAGTTCGTGATGCTGCCGGCGTTCCTGATACTGGCCGCGATGCATGTGGGCGCGCCGTTCTGGCTCGCGATCATCCTTGGCATCCTCCTGTCGATGATCCTGCTCGGCCTTGCCTTCAAGCTGCTGCTGGTGGACCCGATGATGCGTCACGGCGTGTTGCCGCTTGCGATCGCGACCATGGCGCTCGCGATCGGCATCAAGGAGGCCGTCAAGCAGTTCTTCAGCGCCGAGGCCTCGCCCTTCCCGTCGATCGTGCCGACCGGCGACATCTCCATTCTCGGCCAATCCGTGTCGCTGCAAAGCATCGGCGTCCTCGTCGTCGCCATCCTCGCGGTGGTCGGCCTTACCACGCTGCTGAATCGCACTTCGCTCGGGCACCAGATGCAAGCGGCGGCGCAGAACCCGACGGTGGCGCGCATCATCGGCGTCCCGGTCGAGCGCATGATCCTGCTGACCTTCCTGATCAACGCCTTCCTGGTCGCGCTGGCCTCGCTGCTGATCACGCCGATCTACCTTGCAAAGTTCTCGTCCGGCGAGGTGCTGGGCCAGGCGGCCTTCATCGCCGCGATCGTCGGCGGCTTCAACCAGGTGCGCGGTGCGATCGCCGGGGGCCTGCTGATCGGCGTGCTCGACAATCTCGCGGCCGCCTATGTCTCGATGCAGTACCGCGCCGCCGTGCCGATGCTCTTCCTGATCGCCGTCATCCTGTTCCGGCCGCAGGGCTTGCTCGGCCGCGCCGAGGAGCGCACCGTATGAGCGGCTTCGCCAAACCGTTGAAGATCGCGCTCGGCCTTGCCGTCGTCGCCGCGCTGATCGTGGTCCCCATGAACTTCAACCGCTACGGCCTGTTCATCCTGAGCCAGTGGGCGGTGATGAGCATCGCCGCGATGGGGCTCAATCTCACGCTCGGCTATGCCGGCCAGGTCTCGCTAGCGCAAGGCGCCTTCGTCGGCATCGGCGCCTATGCCGCCGCGATCATGACCACCCATGGCTGGCCGCTGCCGGCGGCGATTCTGGCCGCGATCGTCTTGAGCTTCGCGGTCGGCTGGGTGCTCGGCTATCCAGCGCTGCGCGTGCAGCACCACTACCTCGCCTTCGTCACGCTCGCCTTCTCCACCCTCGCCTTCCTGGTGTTCCGCAACGAGAGCTGGCTCACCGGCGGTATCTACGGCATCTCCAACATCCCGCGCCCCCACGTCTTCGGGCTCGCGACCAACAAGCCGCTGCCGTTCTACTATGTCTGCCTCGGCTCGCTCGCGATCGTGTCGCTGGCGGTATGGTGGCTGATCCGTTCGCCCTGGGGCCGCGCCTTCATGGCGCTGCGCGAGAATCCCTTGCGCGCGCAGTCTCTCGGCGTCGACACGCGCCGCTACACGCTGATGGCATTCGCGATCGGCTCGGCGCTCGGCGGCATCGCCGGCGCGCTCTACGCTCCGCTGACGCAATATATCGACCCTGTTCCCTTCAACCTGTCGCTCTCGCTCGACCTGTTGATGATGGTGATCGTCGGTGGTGCCGGCTTCTATTTCGGCCCCTTCCTTGGCGCGATGATCGCGGTGCTGCTGCCGGAATGGCTGCGCTTCACGGAAGGCTATTATCTGATGCTGTACGCGGTCGCCGTGATGCTGCTGCTGATCTGGTCGCCGACGGGCATTCTGGGAATCCTGGATCGCTATCTCGCCGAACGGCGCACCAAGGCGGCGTCCGCGCTGCGTGCCGTCGCAAAATCCCGGCTGGAGACGGTGCAATGAGTGCGGTCCTCGAAGTCACCAACATCAAGAAGAACTTTGGCGGCATCAGCGCGGTCGACGGCGTCAGCTTTGACGTGCGTGAAGGCGAGATCCTCGGCCTGATCGGCCCGAACGGCTGCGGCAAGTCCACGCTGTTCAACTGCATCCTGGGCCAGCTCACGCCATCAGGCGGCGAGGTCAAGCTCGACGGCAAGCTGGTCACGGGCCTGCGCCCCTCCGAGCTCAACAAGCTCGGGGTCAGCCGCACCTTCCAGCTCTTGCAGGTCTTCCCGAAACTCTCGGTGCGCGAGAACCTGATCCTTGCGGGGCAGGAGCACCAGAGCAACATGGCCTCGCGCCTCATCGGCCGCTCCGATGCCGGGCTGACCGACGCCGCCAACCAGATGATCGGCTTCTTCAAGCTCGACCATCTCGCGGACGAGCCCGCCGGGGGCCTCTCCTACGGCCAGCAGAAGCTGCTCGACGCCGCCATGGCCTTCATGGGCGGCCCGCGCCTGGTGCTGCTCGACGAGCCCGCCGGCGGCGTCAACCCGTCGATGCTGGCGGATCTGAAGGAGCGCCTGGTCGCGATCAACCGCGAGAAGAACGCCACCTTCGTCGTGATCGAGCACAACATGGAGTTCGTGATGTCGCTGTGCTCGCGCGTGATGGTGATGGCGGAAGGCAAGGTGCTGGCGATGGGACGGCCGGACGAGGTCCGCAAGAACCCTGCCGTGATCGAAGCCTATTTGGGACATTGACCATGAGCGACCCGATCCTCTCGGTTCACAACCTCGTCGGCGGCTACGGCAAGATGACGATCCTCAACGGCACGAGCTTTGCCGTGCCGCAGGCGACCATCACCACCATCATCGGCCCCAACGGCGCCGGCAAGTCCACCGTGTTCAAGGCGATCTTCGGCCTGCTCAAGCTGCGCGAGGGCAAGATCAATTTCGCGGGCCGCGACGTCACCAATCTGAGCCAGCGCGCGCTGCTCAATGCCGGCATCTGCTACGTGCCGCAGGGCCGCAACATCTTTCCCGAGCTGTCGGTGCGCCACAATATCGAGCTTGGCGGGGTAGCTGTGGACAAGGGTATCGACCTGCCCAGGCGGATCGAGGCCGCGCTCAACCTGTTTCCGGCGCTGCGCCGCAAATCGGCACAGCAGGCCTCGACGCTCTCGGGCGGCGAGCAGAAGCAGCTCGAGATCGCCCGCTCGCTGCTGCTCGAACCGAAGCTGGTGCTGATCGACGAGCCCTCGATCGGACTGTCGCCGCTGATGGTGCAGCAGACCTTCGACATCATCAAGAGCTTGCGCGAGCGCGGCGTCACCATCCTGATGATCGAGCAGAACGCACGCTCAGCGCTCGAAATCTCGGATAACGGCATCGTGCTCGAGCTCGGCCAGACCCGCATGGTCGACGACGCGAAACGCATCCTGAACGATCCCCGCATCGGCCAGCTCTTCCTCGGGGGCGCCATGGAGGAGAGCGCGGCATGAGCCAGGCAATGCGTATCGCCGTTGCCGGCGCAGGCCTGATCGGCCGCCGGCATATCGAGCTGATCGAGGCATCGCAGGATTGCGTGCTCGCCGGCATCGCCGATCCCTCGCCCGCCGCGAAGGAGTATGCGCTGGCGCGTGGCGTGCGTTGCTATGCAGACCACCGCGCGCTGTTGGCAGAGGAGAAGCCCGACGGCCTCGTCATTGCCTCGCCCAACACGCTGCATTTGCCAATGGCGCTCGATTGCGCGGAAACTGGCGTGCCTGCGTTGATCGAGAAGCCGGTGACCGAGACGGTAGCCACCGCGCAACGCCTCTGCGCCGCGGTCAAGCGCACCGGCGTGCCGATGCTAGTCGGCCATCACCGGCGGCATAATCCGATCATCAAGGCAGCGCGCGAGGCCGTCGCGACCGGCAAGCTCGGCCAGCTCACAGCCGTGGTCGGGCTGTGGCTGCTGAAGAAGCCCGACGATTATTTCGAGGTCACTTGGCGGCGCGAGCAGGGCGGCGGGCCGCTGCTTATCAATCTCATCCACGACATCGACAACCTCCGATTCGTCTGCGGCGAGATCGTCGAGGTGCAGGCGCTGACCTCGAACAAGGTACGCGGCTTCGCGGTCGAGGACACCGCCGCTCTCCTGTTGCGCTTCGCCAATGGCGCACTCGGGACGGTGACGGTGTCGGATGCGACGCCGGCGCCGTGGAGCTGGGAGCTGACCGCCGGCGAGAACCCGGTCTACCCCAGGCAGGACCAGCCCTGCTACGTCTTCGCCGGAACGAACGGCTCGCTGTCGGTGCCGACCATGGAGCTATGGTCCTATCCGCAAAACCCGGGCTGGCATGCGCCGCTATCGCGCGAGCCGATCGCGCTCGCAACATTCGATCCCCTCGTCGAGCAGCTCCGGCATTTCTGCGCAGTCATCGCGGGCCGCGAACAGCCGCTGATCTCGGTCGAGGACGCGATGGGAACGCTCGCGGTCGTCGAGGCAGTCGGCGAGGCCGCGCGCACGGGGCAAAAGATCTCGCCAGGGCAGATCATGGAGCAGGTCGCATGAACAAGCGCTCGATCGCAACGGTCTCCCTCTCCGGCACTCTCGACGAAAAGCTCCGTGCCATCGCGGCCGCCGGCTTCGACGCGGTCGAGATCTTCGAGAACGATCTGCTGTCGTTCGGCGCAGGTCCGCGCGACATCGCAAAGCTGTGCACGGATCTCAATCTCGGGATCTGCGCGTTCCAGCCGTTCCGCGATTTCGAGGGCATGCCGGAGCCGCAGCGCGCACGCAACTTTGCCCGTGCGGAGCGGAAGTTCGACCTGATGCAGGAGCTCGGCACCGATCTGTTGCTGATCTGCTCCAACATCTCGCCCGCCTCGCTCGGCGGCATCGACCGCGCCGCGGACGATTTTCGCGAGCTCGGCGAGCGCGCCGCGAAACGTGGCTTGCGCGTCGGCTACGAGGCGCTGGCCTGGGGCCGCCACGTCAACGACTACCGCGATGCCTGGGAGATCGTGCGCCGCGCCGATCACCCCGCGATCGGCGTCATCCTCGACAGCTTTCATGCGCTGGCGCCCGGCTTTCCGACCCGCGCGATCGCGTCGATCCCCGGCGACAGGATCTTTCTGGTGCAGCTGGCGGACGCGCCAAGGCTCGAGCTCGACATCCTGTCGTGGAGCCGACACTTCCGCTCCTTCCCCGGCCAAGGCGACCTGCCGGTCGGCGACTTCATGCAGGCGATCGCGGCGACCGGCTATGCCGGGCCGCTGTCGCTTGAGATTTTCAACGACCAGTTCCGCGCCGGCTCAGCCGCGCAGACCGCGGTAGACGGTCTGCGCTCGCTGATCCTGCTGGAGGACCAGCTTGCATCGGATTGGCCGAGGCTCGTCCGCGAGCCGCTGGCGCCGAAGGCGAAAAGCCGCGGCACCGGCTTCGTCGAGTTCGCCGTCAACGAGATCAAGGCCGGCGAGCTTGCCCGCCTGTTCTCGCAGCTCGGCTTCCGCAAGACCGGTCAGCATCGCAGCAAGGCGGTGGAGCGCTGGTCACAGGGCAAGGTCGAGCTCGTGATCAATTGCGAGACCGACGGCTTCGCGCATTCGCATTACGTCACCCACGGCCCCGGTGTCTGCGCCATCGCGCTCGACGTCGACAATGCCGGCCTTGCCATGCAGCGCGCCGAAGCGCTGAAGGCGCGCACGTTCTATCAGCCGGTCGGGCCGGGCGAGCTGGAGATCCCCGCGATCCACGGCGTCGGCGGCAGCCTGCTCTATTTCCTCGATCAGGCCGGCAAGAACTGGGACACGGATTTCGAGCCGGTCGCAAGCGATGCAAGCGCCGACGCCCTGCTCGCCGTCGATCACATCGCGCAGTCGATGCCCTATGACGAGATGCTGTCCTGGCTCTTGTTCTACACCGGCATCCTCGACCTCAAGCGGCTGCCGCAGATGGAGATCGCCGATCCCAGAGGCCTCGTGCAAAGCCAGGCCATCATCAACGCCGACCAGAGCCTGCGCTTCGTCCTCAACGGCTCCTCCGCCAATCGCACCCTGCCGGCGCGCTTCATCTCCGAATTCTTCGGCTCGGGTGTGCAACATGTCGCCTTTGCGTGCCGGGATATTTTCGCGACGGTCGCGGCGATGCGCGCCCGCGGCGCGGACTTCCTGGATATCCCCGAGAACTATTACGACGATATCGAAGCCAAGTACGACCTCGCCCCCGAGCTGATGGCGCAGCTGCGCGCCAACCACATCCTCTACGACCGCGAAGGCGACGGCGAATTCTTCCAGGTCTACACCCACATTTTCGACGAGCGCTTCTTCTTCGAGATCGTCGAGCGCAGGAATTATCAGGGTTTTGGCGCAGCCAATGCCGGCATCAGGCTCGCAGCGCAGGCCCGCGAAGTGCGACCTGCCAGCATGCCAAGGGTGTAGTTGTTCGCCTCTCCCCGCTTGCGGGGAGAGGCCGGAATTCGAGCGCAGCTTGAATTCCGGGTGCGGGGGACTCGCCGCGAGTCATATATCCGCTGGAATCACACTCTCTCAACACGTCATTGCGAGCGCAGCGAAGCAATCCAGAATCCCTCCACGGAACGACTCTGGATTGCTTCGCTGCGCTCGCAATGACGCTGTGGTGAGAGCTTGCTGAGCTAACTTCTACCGTCCCCGCGGAGGCTCCTGCCCTCTCCCCGCAAGCGGGGAGAGGGCAAGAGACCTCGGCGAGAGTCAGCTCACTTCATCTTGCACTTGTCGTGGAAGCGATCCTGGTCGTTCTCGACGATGGTGGCGACGGTCTTCAGCGCGAGCTGGCCTTCGGCGTCCTTCACCACATCCTGCAGGTAGAAGTTCTGGATCGGGATGTGGTTGTTGCCGAATTTGAACGGGCCGCGCACCGATTTGAAGTTCGCCTTCTCCATCTCGGCCTTCATCTCGTCCTTCTTCGAGGTGTCGCCCTTCACGGCGACGACGGCGCTGTTGATCAGATTCGCGGCGTCATAGGACTGCGCGCCGTAGAAGGTCGGGCGCAGGCCGGTATACTTCTTGCGGTAGTCGGCGACGAAGCGCTTGTTCTGCTCGTTGGGAAGATCGTTGACCCATTGCTGCGCGCCGGGCACCCCGAGCGCATTCTCCTTCTGCAGCGGCAGCGAGAGCTCGTCGATGGTGAAGGCGGTGTAGAGCGGCATCGTGCTCTTCAGCCCGGCCTGCGCATATTGATTGAGGAACTGCACGCCGGCGGCACCGGGGTAGAACACGAAGATCGACTCGGCGCCGGAGGCGCGCGCCTTGGAGAGCTCGGCGGAGAAGTCGAGCTGGCTCGGCCACACCGTGTATTCCTCACCCACGACCTGACCCTTGAAGGTGCTCTTGACGCCGGCCAGCATGTCCTTGCCGGCGGCGTAGTTCGGGCCGATCAGGAACACCGACTTGACGCCCTTCTGGTTCATATAGGTGCCGACCGCCTGCGGGGTCTGGTCGTTCTGCCAGGAGGTCGAAAACACGTAAGGCGAGCACAGCTCGCCCGCGAGCTGCGACGGGCCGGCGTTGGCGGAGATCAGGAAGGTCTTCGAGTCCACCGCGGTCTTGAGCGAGGCAAGCAGCACATTCGACCAGATGTAGCCGACGATGAAGTCGACCTTGTCGGACTGCACCAGCTTCTCGGTCTTCTGCTTGCCGACGTCCGGCTTCTGCCCGTCATCCTCGTAGATCACCTCGACCGGCTTGCCGGCCATCTTGCGGCCGAGATGGTCGAGCGCGAGCTCGAAGGAATTGCGCATGTCGTTGCCGATCACGGCGGTCGGGCCGCTGAAGGTCGAGACGAAACCGATCTTGATGGTGTCGCCGGCGAATGCCTGATTTGCCAGCACCAGCGCCGCGGCGCCTGCCAGCCAAAATGCCGTCCTCATAACCACTCCCCTCCTTATTATCGGTCCCGGAAACGGGGTGATCGCCGCTCCGGCCTGTCTCTATTGAACGCAAAATCTGTCGAGCCGCCAATGGCTCAGCGCCCGTCCCTGCACCATATTTCGCCTCAATCGGCGATGGCAAGAAATATAATTCTACTCATTTGGGAGAAGGCTGCGGCGCTTTTTCGCGCCAGGTCGATACACCAGGCCTATGCGGCCATTGATGACAGCTATTGGACCGCGGCGCCCAATCCGCACTTAAATGATAGAGAGCAGCAGCGAGATTCGAGGGTGCATCATGGCCGCAAATCCCCATCGCGTCGTCATCGTCGGCGCCGGCTTCGGCGGGCTGGAGACCACCTACCGGCTTGCAGGCGCGCCGGTCGAGATCACGCTAATCGACCGCCGCAATCATCATCTGTTCCAGCCGCTGCTCTACCAGGTCGCGACCGCCTCGCTCGCGACCAGCGAGATCGCCTGGCCAATTCGCCATCTCATGCGCGACCGACGCGAGGTGACGACCTTGTTTGCCACCGTGAGCGGTGTCGATACGGCACGTCGCTGCGTGCTGATCGACGACGGCAGCGAGGTGCCCTACGACACGCTGGTGCTCGCCACCGGTGCGCGGCACGCCTATTTCGGCCACGACGAATGGGAGGGATGGGCGCCGGGCCTGAAGACGCTGGAGGATGCGACCACCTTGCGCCGGCACATCCTGGTGGCGTTCGAGCGCGCCGAGCGCGAGACGGATCCGAAGCGGCGCGCCGCGCGGCTGACCTTCGTCATCGTCGGTGCCGGCCCGACCGGGGTCGAGCTCGCCGGCACCATCGCCGAGATGGCGCATCACACCCTGCCCGCCGACTTTCGCAACATCGACACGACCAAAGCGCGCGTGGTGCTGATCGAGGCCGGCCCGCGCGTGCTCGCCGGCTTTCCCGACGAGCTGTCTGCCTATGCGCAGGCCTCGCTGGAAAAGATCGGTGTCGAGGTCGTGCTGGGAGAGGCCGTCACCGAGATCAACCGCGAGGGCGTCGTGTTCGGCGGCAAGCTGCTCGAGGCAAAGACACGCATCTGGGCCGCCGGCGTGCGCGCATCGCCCGCGGCCGAATGGCTGGGCGCACCCAGTGATCGTGCCGGGCGCGTGCAGGTCGGGGCCGACCTCACCATTCCCGGCCATCCCGAGATCTTTGCGATCGGCGACACCGTCAGCATCAACGCCTGGGACGGCAAGCCGGTGCCCGGCATCGCGCCGGCAGCCAAGCAGCAGGGCCGCCACGTCGCAGAGACCATCAAAGCTCGGCTGCGCGGAGAGACGAAGGGCGCGTTCCGCTACAAGCACGCCGGCAGCCTCGCGCAGATCGGCAAGCGGCTTGCGGTGATCGATTTCGGCCGCATCAGGCTGCGCGGCACCATCGCGTGGTGGATCTGGGGCATCGCCCACATCTACTTCCTGATCGGCCTGCGCCACCGCCTCAGCGTCGCACTGAGCTGGCTCTGGATCTACGCGCGCGATCAGCGGGCTGCGAGGTTGATCACGCAGGGATCGAGCAAGGTGGTGTAGGTGGCTTCCCCCTCTCTCCGTTCTTGCGGGGAGAGGGTTGGGGTGAGGGGCCTCTCCGCGGCGACAGTGAGAAACGAAACCTCCGATGTTTCCCCATCGTCATTGCGAGCGCAGCGAAGCAATCCAGAGTCCTTCCGCGGAGAGATTCTGGATTGCTTCGCTGCGCTCGCAATGACGTGTTGAAAAGACCGACGTTCCCGCAGGCATCTCACTCGCGGAGACTCCCCCTCACCCGCCGCGCTGCGCGCGTCGGCCTCTCCCCGCAAGCGGGGAGAGGCGAATGCAGCTACTTCACCAGCTCACACCCGCCCTCCGCCAGGGGACGAAAGGCTTGATCCGCAGGAATCGTGGAAACCAACTTGTAATAGTCGTACGGATATTTCGACTCTTCCGGCTTCTTCACCTCGAACAGGTACATCGGGTGCACGACGCGGCCGTCCTGGCGGATCGTGGTGTCGCCGAACAGCTTGTCCTTGCCCTTGAACTTCTTCATCTCGGGCACAGCATCCTTGGCGTTATCGCTGCCAGTTGCCGCGACCGCATTGAGATAAGCGAGCGTGGAGGCATAGACGCCGGCCTGGTTGCCGCTCGGCATCTTGCCGTTCATGCCGGACCGTGCGGCGAAGCGTTTTGCGAAGGCGCGGGTGTCGTCGTTCATGTCCCAGTAGAAGGCCTCCATGAGCTGGAGGCCCTGGGCGACCTTGATGCCCATGCCATGAATGTCGTTGATGAAGAGCAGGAAGGCGACGAGCTTTTGCCCGCTCTGCTGAATGCCGAACTCGGCCGCCTGCTTCACCGCATTGATGGTGTCGCCACCGGCATTCGCAAGGCCGATCACCTGCGCCTTTGAGCTCTGCGCCTGCAACAGGAAGGACGCGAAATCGGAGGTGCCGAGCGGATGTTTTGACGAGCCGATCACCTTGCCTCCATGGGACTCGATGTACTTCTGCGCCTCCGCCTCGATGCCCTTGCCGAGGGCATAGTCGACCGTGAGGAAATACCAGTCCTTGCCGCCGCGCGACATCATCGCGGCTGCCGTGGTGTTGCCGGTCGCCCAGGCGTCGTTGACCCATTGGATGGTGTTGGGCGAGCAGGCCTTGCCGGTGAGATCCGAGCTCGCCGTCGAGGACGCCAGGAACGTCATGCGGCTGTCGCGCAAGAGCGCGTTGATCGAGAGGCCGACCGCCGAGTTCGGCACATCGACGATGGCATCGACGCCCTCGACATCGAGCCATTTACGCGCAATGGCGTTGCCGACATCGGCCTTGTTCTGGTGATCGGCATAGACGATCTCCACCTTGATGCCCTTGCCGCCGCCGTTGAAATCCTCCGCCGCCATGCGCGCAGCCTCGACCGAGCCCATGCCGTTGGTGTCCTGAAAGATGCCGGAGATGTCGTTGAGCACGCCGATGCGCACGACGTTGTCCGATATCTGGGCATTCGCCGCGCCGGTCACCAGACTCGCGGCCAGCGCAAGCGTCCACTTTAGGCCTTTCATCATTCCCTCCCTATTTGCTGGTTGCCGGTCGTCGCCGGCACATCGAGCTTCAGACCTGCCGATCCGGCAGATGCAGCACTAGCCCATCGAGTTCGGGCGTAACGTTGATCTGGCAGGACAGCCGGCTGTTCGGCAGCCGCTCGGCGGCGGCGCCGTCGAGCAGCGCGTCCTCGTCGTCGGTGACCGCAGGCAGGCGCGCGAACCAGCTCTCGTCGACATAAACGTGGCAGGTCGCACACATGGCGTTGCCACCACATTCGGCCAGGATGCCGTCGATTCCGTGACGGGTCGCGGCCTGCATGGCGCTCTCGCCGCCTGAAGTCTCAATGCGGTCGGACTTGCCGTCAGGATGGATAAAGGTGATGGCGGGCATCAAGACTCCTCGTCAGGCCGCAGTGATAGTCACCGGCAGGCTGTCGAGCCCGCGCAGCGTGTTGTTGAAACGGCGCTTCGGCTCGCCCGTGATCTCGATCTTCGCGATGCGCCGAGCCAGCGCCGTCAGCATCACCTCGCCTTCGAGGCGGGCGACGAGCTGGCCGACACACATGTGGATGCCGGAGCCGAAGCCGACATGGCCGGAGGTGCGGCGGGTGATGTCGTAGCTGTCGGGGCTGTCCCAGCGCCTGGGATCGCGATTGGCGGCGGCAAGGAACATCAGCACCTTCTCGCCCTCGCCGATTCTCGCACCTGAGAGTTCGACCTCGCGCGTAGTGGTGCGGAAGAAGGTCTGCACCGGGCTTTCGAAGCGCACGGCTTCCTCGAAAGCGCCGCGCGCGAGCGTGAGATCGTCGCGCAGGCGCTGCCATTGGTCAGGGAAGCGCGCGAGGCAATAGACCGCGGCCCCGATGCCGTTGACGGTGGTGTCGAGACCGGCCGAGAGCAGCGAGCGCACCAGCAGCGGCGCTTCGGTGGGCGTGATAGCCCCCTCGTCGACCTGCGCATGGATGCAGGCGCCGAAGCCGCCGGGCGCGAGGTTCTCGCGCTGGCACTGCTCGGCGACATAGGCCTGGTGCGGCGCCGAGCGTTCGATCGCCTCCTGGCGCAACTGGTTGGGCGGACCGAACGCGTTGAACACCACGCTGGCATAGGGAATCAGGTGCTCGCGCCCCTCCGGCTTGAGGCCGAGCGCATCGGGAAAAATCGAGAGCGGATAGGCCTCGGCAAGATCCGCGATCGCATCGAAGCTGCGCTTTTCGATCAGCGCATCCACCCGCTCCTCCGCCGCCGCGGCGAAGCGGTCGCGGACCTGCTTCATCGCGGTCGGCGACAGCACTTTTGACAGCACGGCGCGGGTGCGGGTGTGCGCGGGCGGATCGGCCTCGAGGATCAGGCTGGGCGGCCGCCACGGCGTTTCCTTCTTGAAATCGGACAGGCCGACACCACGGCTGGAACAGAAGGTGACGGGATCGTTCAGCACCGCATGGACCTCGGCATAGCGCGCAACGCCGTAGACCTTCCATTTGTCGAGATAGACCACGGGGCCTGCCTCCCGCAGCTGCTGATGCGCGGGATAGGGGTCGGCAAGAAACTTCATGTCGAAGGGGTCGATATCGAGATGCGGGACGCCTGATGCGGCGGAGCCGGGTGCACTCATAGCCCTCCCTCATTTTGATCTTGTGAAAGGGCGGCGCATGCCCTTAGGTCTTTGGGCACGCCGCGAGTCAGAAACCCGATATGCCGCCGTCTTCGACCAGAGCCCGCCAAAAGCCCGCGCCCGCGGATGCAGGGCCAACGCTTGACCTCGAGCGTTACGTGCCGGCGTTCATCACCTTCATCGCCAACAAGCTCTCGAATAGCGCGACCGCGTTCTATCAGAAGCAGTTCGGCGTCAACGTCACGGAATGGCGGATCATGTCGCTGCTGGCGATCGAGCCCGGTATTCCCGCCTCGCGCATCTGCCACGTCATCGGCTTCGACAAGGGCCCGGTGAGCCGGACGCTCGCGGGGCTGGAGAAACGCGGGCTGGTGTCCATCCGTACCGATCCCGAGGACGGCCGCACCCATTCGATCGCGCTGACCGCGAGGGGTCGCGCCACCCATGACAAGGTAATCGTCGCAGCGTTCGAGCGCGAACGGCGGCTGCTGTCCTGCCTGAGCAAGGACGAGCGCGAGGTGCTGATCGATCTGCTCCGCCGGCTGCACGAGAATCTCGGCGCGGTGACGGACAGCAGCTACACCTGACGTGCCGCGCCGCAGGCGCGTCGTGTCGCCGCTGTAAGGCACGCGCCCACGTTTGCCCGCGGCACAATTCCTGCCGAGCATTGTTTCCTCCGAGATCGGACGCAGCGGTTTCGCCCGCCATCGTCCCCGTCTGGGAACGGTTCGCACAAATTAGTTGCTTAGGCAACAAAAGAATCGGCAAAATAATGCGGCAGGATGGGTGGCTTATTGGGTGCACCCTCTCTCGTCCCCTTCTCCCCCTTGTGGGAGAAGGTGGCGCAAAGCGCCGGATGAGGGGTTCTCTCCGCGATTCCAACACTGGCAATGTGCCCCGCGGAGAGAACCCCTCACCCGGCTTCGCGTTCCGCGAAGCCACCCTCTCCCACAAGGGGAGAGGGTGAACATTCACGATCGGCGTACAGCCCGATCCACTCGCTCGACGCATCATCATTCAGCCGCGCCACTGCGTCGGCACGTCGCGTCAACACGGCGCGCTGGTTGATGTAGCCCTTGTCGGTGATCTCGCCGCCATCGACCGATGGCGGCTCGGCGAGCAGTAGCGCGCGGGTGGCGTGACCGGAGGAGTTGGCGCTCTGCTGCTTCAGTTTCGCCAGACCCTGTGCGATTGCCGTCCTGATCTTGTCATGCGCCAACACATCGTTCACATCGGCCGTCTCGGATAGCCCGGCATGCGCGCGGCAGGTCGCAATATTCGGAAACACCAGGAAGCGCACCTCGTCGCCGCCATGGCCCGTAACGACGATATCCTGCGCCAGCGGCGCCAGCGCGGCGATGCCGGCCACGCGCAGCGTGCCGACGCTGACCCAGGTGCCGGAGTTGAGCTTGAAGTCTTCGGCAACGCGGCCGTCGAAGAACAGGCCACGCTCGGGCCGCGCGCTATCTGCAAGCTTCACGGCATCGCCGATCAGATAGAAGCCCTCTTCGTCGAAGGCCTGCCTGGTCAGCTCCGGCGCCTTCCAATAGCCGGGCGTGACGTTGGGACCGCGCACGCGCACCTCCAGCTTGTCGCCCGACCTAACGAGCTTCAGTTCGGTGCCGGGAATGGGCACGCCGATGTTGCCGGAGCGCTCGGCGAGGAAATGACAGTCGGTGGCGAGCGGTGAGGTTTCCGTCGAGCCCCAGGCCGAGACCATCGGCAGCGCACGGCCGACGGTCTCGATCGAAAGCTGCTTGAGCGTGTCCCAGAGGTTCTGCGGCAGCGCGGCGCCGGCATAGAAGGCGAATTTCACCTCGCTGAAAAAGCGGCGGCGCAGTTCCTCGTCGGCGCGCAGCGCCGCGATCAGCATGTCGAAACCGCGCGGCACGTTGAAATAGACCGTCGGCATCACGCTTTTCAGATTGGCGAGCGACTTCGCGAACAGACCGGGCGCCGGCTTGCCGCCATCGATATAGAGCGAGCCGCCGTTGCGCAGCACGAGATTGAAATTGTGGTTGGCGCCGAAGGTGTGGCTCCAGGGCAGCCAGTCAAGGATCACGAGACTGCCGCGGCTCTCTTCGAGGAAGGTCCAGGTCTGCGCCTTGGCTTGCTGGCTGGAGGTCAGCATGCGCTGAGTGTTGATGACCGCCTTGGGCGTGCCGGTCGAGCCCGAGGTGAACAGGAATTTTGCGATCGTGTCCGGCGTGAGCGCAGCAAAGGCTCTTGCGACGTCAGGCGTCTCGGGCGTTGCCGCAACGGTGCGGAACGCGAGCGCGTCGGCGTCATCAGCATCGCCGCTGATGATCTGCGCGTTGTGCAGCGGCTTGATGGCTGCCAGCGCTGGCGCGAACGGCTTCATCGCAGAGACGTAGATCGCACCCGGCTCGAGCAACGCGATCATGCTCTTGAGCTTGTCGAAATCTTTCGACATCAGCGAATAGGCCGGCGAGATCGCCGCCGACGGCACGCCGACATGCTGGGCGGCGAGCGCGAGCAGCGCATGATCGATGCTGTTGTCGGAGAGGATCGCGAGCGGGCGCTCTGCGCTGAGGCCCTGCGCGAGAATCCACGACGCCGCCCCGCGCACCTGCCGCAGCGCCTGCGCGTAGGTGACGGTGATCCAGGGCGCTTCGACATTGCCGCGTTCGGCCAGGAAGACCGCATCCGGCGTCTGCCGCGCCCATTGCTCAAGCCAGTCGCCGACGCAACGCGCGCCATCGCGCAACGGATCTGGCGATCGCAGCACGATGCTGCCGTCGGCGCGATGCTCTGCGACGGTCCTTGGCGTTGCGAACAGGCCTGCAACGTCACCATCTTGGGCGACTGTCATGTGTTTCCTCCTCCCGATACAGGATCGGCCGCAGCCTCGTACCGGGCCGCTTTGGCCATAATGTTGGGCACGGCAATTGTTGTCGTCAACAACAATCTTTCTCTCAAGGCCGCGAGCCGTTAGGATTGCGCGACAGGAGACACCGACGTGACAGCCAATGCGGTCCAGGCCGATAGCCGCCCTTCGCCACGCAAGCGCGCCGGCAACGGTGCGGCACCTCGCGATGTCGCCGACGACGTCGGCCTCGACGCCCTGGTCGGCCACGCCGGATATGCGGTGCGGCGCTTCCAGATCTGGATCTTTCAGGACTTCATCAAGACGCTCGGCGAGGTCGACATCAGGCCGACGCAATATTCGGTGCTGACGGTGATCGGCGCCAATCCGGGCCTGTCACAGATGGCGGTGGCCAAGCGCCTCGGCATCGAGCGCGCCCGGCTGGTGCATCTGCTCGACAGCCTCGAGCAGCGCAAGCTGGTCAAGCGGACCAAGTCGAAGGAGGACCGGCGCTCCCATGCGCTGCACCTCACCGCGCAGGGCGAGACGGCGCTGGCGAAGTTCAAGCGGCTCGCGGCCGAGCACGAGCGGCACGTCGAGGCGAAGATCGGCAAAGAGAACCGGGCGCAGCTGCTTCGGATCCTCGCGGGCTTCACCTGATGTTGACTGCCCATGATTTGGGCAGATGCACGCCACAGGCCGCCGATGCGACGACCTGCGCGCCTGCCGAAATATCCCTCAAGCCACTGATCGCACGATAACATCCGGAGTTACCGTCCTGCCCGGATAATGTACACAATGGCACATCGCTTGCTTCACTCCGGGCGAAGATAAATTGCCGGAGTTTTGTCGCCATGGGGGCTGAGCAGCCTGAAACGATCGCCGCGATTGTGGCCGCGCATCGCGCGGGGACGAGGACGCCGGCAGAGACGATCGCGCGGACTTATCAGCGCATCCGCGACCACAACGATCCTGCCGTGTTCATCAGCCTGCGCGACGAGAAGGACGCGATCGCAGAGGCCGAGAAGGTCGCCGCCCACGCGGATGCGATGAGCCTGTCGCTCTACGGCATCCCGGTCGCGGTGAAGGACAATATCGATGCGCTGGGCTTTCCGACCACAGCCGCGTGCCCGGCCTTCGCTTACACGCCGGTGCACGACTCGACCGCCGTGGAGCGCCTGCGCGCCGCCGGCGCCATCATCATCGGCAAGACCAATCTCGACCAGTTCGCAACCGGCCTCGTCGGCGTCCGTTCGCCCTACGGCATTCCCAAGAATTCGATCCGCGAGGATCTCGTTCCCGGCGGCTCTAGCTCGGGCTCGGCCACCGCGGTCGGCGCCGGGCTGGTGCCGCTGTCGCTGGGGACTGACACTGCCGGCTCTGGCCGCGTGCCGGCGATGCTCAACAACATTGTTGGCCTCAAGCCGAGCCTCGGCATGATCTCGACCGCAGGACTCGTGCCGGCCTGCCGCACGCTCGACTGCATCTCGGTGTTCGCTTTGACGGTCGACGACGCCACGCTCGCGCTCTCCGTGATGGCCGGCCCCGATCAGGCCGATCCGTTTTCGCGCGACCGGCCGCTTGCCGCGATCACGCCGTTCCCCGCGAATCTGCGCCTCGGGATGCCACGCAACGGACAGCTGATCTTCTTCGGCGACAAGAAGGCGGAAGCCGCTTACGCCGATGCGCTGAAGCGCTGGACCACGCTCGGGGCCACGCTCGTCGAGTTCGATCTCGAACCGTTCTACGAGACAGCGCGACTGCTCTATGAAGGTCCCTGGGTGGCCGAGCGCTATCTCGTGATCAAGGATCTGCTGGCGTCCGCGCCTGACGCGATTCACCCCGTCACCCGCGAGATCACCGCGGCCGGCGCGCGGCTGACGGCGGCGGAAACCTTCTCGGCGCTCTATCGCCTGCAGGGCCTGCGCAAGATCGCCGAGCGCACGTTTGCGAACATCGACGCGCTGGTGCTGCCGACGGCGCCGACGGCCTACACGACCGCACAGGTGCTCGCCAACCCTATCGAGCTCAACAGCCGGCTCGGCACCTACACCAACTTCGTGAACCTGCTCGACCTCTGCGGTCTCGCGGTGCCGGCCTCGATGCGCGCCGATGGCATTCCGTTCGGTATCACGCTGCTCGCGCCGGCCGGACGCGATGCGATGCTGGCCAGTATCGGCCGCGTGTTCCACGCAGATACGAAACTGACGATTGGCGCGAAGGGCGTCGCGCAGCCCGCGCTCGCGCCGCTGCCTACAGGCGGCGTCGATGAGATTCCGATCGCAGTGGTCGGCGCGCATCTGTCCGGCATGGCGCTGAACGGCGAGCTGAAGGCACTGAGTGCAAAATTAGTCGAGGCAACCAGGACTGCGCCGGACTACAAACTCTATGCACTCAACACCACGCCGCCGAAGCCGGGCCTGCTGCGCGTCGAAGCCGGCAAGGGTGCGTCGATCGAGCTGGAGATCTGGTCGCTATCTGCGGCGGCCTTCGGCAAATTCGTCGACGCGATTCCCGCGCCGATGGCGATCGGCACGATCCGGCTTGCCGATGGCCGCAGCGTGAAGGGCTTTCTCGTCGAGCCGCAAGTGCTGGGCGAGGCGCGCGATATCACGGCGTATGGTGGCTGGCGGAAGTATATGGCGGAAGCTGCGACGGCGTGAATTCAACACCGCTGTCGTCCCGGACAAGCGCAGCTCTGGACAACGCGTAGCGTTGTCCAGAGCGGAGTGCAGATCCGGGACCCATAGCCACAGGGAGTGGTTCTGCGAAGACTCGGAGCTGGCGCTTTGCCTCGCACTCCTGGCTGTGGTTATGGGTCCCCGCGTTCGCGGGGACGACAATGAGAGTGGCGGCGGAGGCGGCCTACACCGACACCGCGTAGATCTCGTACTCCCCGCGCACAAGCTCGATATGCGCGCGCATGGCGGCGGCGGCGCCCTGCTTGTCGCCGCGCATGATGGCGACGACGACGCGGTCGTGCTCGGCCTGCGATTTGGCCAGACGTCCGAGATTGCGGAACTGGGCGCGGCGGAACGGCTGCACGCGCACGCGCGTCGCCAGGGTGATCTCGGCGATGTAGCCGTTCTGCGAGCCGGCATAGATCGTGTTGTGGAAGCGCTCGTTGACCTCGTGGAAGCGCTCGGGATTGCCGGCGTAGCTCAACAGCCGCAGCTCCTCGTGGACGGCCTCGAGCCCATGGCGCTCGGCAGGGGACATGCGCTCGGCGGCAAGGCCTGCGCACAATGCCTCAAGCTCGGCCATCGCCTCGAACATGCCTTTCAGCCGCTCGACGGATGGCCGCGCCACCACCGCGCCACGATGAGGCCGCGCCTCGACGAGCCCGCTCGCCACCAGCTGACGCAGTGCCTCGCGCACCGGCGTGCGCGAAACACTGAAGCGCCGCGCAATGTCGGTCTCGTCTAGTGGCGCGCCCGGCGCCAGGGTTCCGCGCACAATCTCGTCGGCAAGCTGAAGACGCAGCTCCTCGGCGCGCGTGACCTTCTGCACCGACGGCAGTGCCCGATCGACGCGGGGCACCACCGGCTCGGCCGGCAGTGTCCCAGGCGGAGGATCGTCAAGCGTCATACGGTCTCTTTCGGCTCGTCGATGATGCTGACATGAGCGGCGACGACGCGCCAGCCCTCCGGGAAACGAATCCACGTCTGCATCTGCCGGCCGACCTTGCCGGGCGCCGTATCGCGATAGAACAAGGTGGACGCCACGGCCGTGTCGCGGCCGTAGCTCGTGATCACCGTCTTTGTCGTACGACGGTTGAGGCCGACCGGCGAGCGCGCGGCGCGGAAGCCGCTTATCGCCTCATAGCCATAGAGGTTCTCGCCGATGCCGTAGCGTAAGGTGCGGGGATTGTTGCGAAAGAGCTCGCCGAGCACGGCGACGTCGTTGCTGACGAGGGCCTGCTCATAGCGCTCGAACGCGGCTTTGACTTCCGCGATCACCTCGGGGAGATCGATCTCCATCTCAGAATCCTCTCAAAGTCCCCTTGGCGCGGGCGCGGCGACGACGCCCATCTTCTCCAATGCGTGCGCGACGCGCAACGCGATGCCCTCGCGCCAAGGCGCGCAAATGATCTGCACGCCGATCGGCAGCGGCTCGAGCGGCACCGGGACCGCGACCACCGGCAAGCCTATGAACGAGATCGGCTGGGTGTGGATGCCGATATTGGCGCGTACCGGCAATTCGACGCCGTCGAGGTTGAAATTCACCTGTCCGAGCTTTGGCGCGGTGCACGGCGTCGCCGGCGCCAACAGCACGTCGACCGACCTGAAGATCTCGGCAAGCTGCGCGCGATACCAGCGGCGGAATTTTTGCGCGCGATCGACCAAGGTCGCCGGGACCATGGCGCCCGCGATCAGCCGGTCGCGCACGGCGGGATCAAAGTCGTTCGGGCGCTTGCGCAGGCGGTCGAGATGCAGCGAAGCACCTTCGGTGGTGGTGATGACATAGGCTGCGGCACGGGCGCGCGAGGCTTCGGGTATATCGACCACTTGCGTTGCGCCGAGCGCCTTGGCGACGCGGCTGACGGCTTCGACCGCTTCCGGAAACACGTTCTTCTGGAAATGCCCGCCGGCGATGGCAACGCGCAGGCCCGAGATGGACTCAGCCAGCAGCGGCGTGACCGGTTCGACGCCGCGCGTGGTGCAGGCGCCATCCTCCGCATCCGGTCCCTGCATCACGTCATAGGCGAGCGCAAGATCGGTGACTGAGCGCGCGAACGGGCCGAGATGATCGAGGCTCGCCACGAAGGGGAAGGAGCGCGCACGCGACAGCCGGCCATAGGTCGGCTTCAGGCCAAAGATGCCGCAGAACGAGGACGGGACGCGGATCGAGCCGTTGGTGTCAGAGCCGAGCGCGATCGGCACCAGTGCGCCACCGACAGCGCTGCCGGAGCCGCCGGAGGAGCCGCCGCTCATCCGCGTGGTGTCGTGCGGATTGCGCGAGGGGCCGTCGTGGATGTTCTCGCCGGTGAAGTCGTAGGCGTATTCGCCCATGTTGAGCGCGCCGACGAGAACTGCGCCGGCCGCCTCCATCCGCTCGATCAAGGTCGCATCGCGCTTGGCAGGTGCGAGGTCGCGGTTGATCTTCGAGCCGGCGCGCGTGGCGAGGCCGGCGACGTCGAACAGGTTCTTCACCGCGAAGGGCACACCGGCGAGCGGGCCCACTTTCCTGCCCGCGGCGATGTCGGCATCGATCGCGCGCGCTTTCGCACGGGCACGTTCGGCCGTGACGTCGGTGAAGGAATTGAGGATGCCGTCATGCTGCTTGATGCGGGCGAGCGCGGCTTCGGTGGCGGCGAGCGCGGACAATTGGCCGCCGGCCACCGCATTGGCGATGTCGGCCGCATTCATCTCTGGCTTGGCGGTCATGGCAACATCAGGCCGTGAAGATCGGCGCCGGCTCGGTCTCGTCCGGCAGCGCGAATTCGTCGACGAGGCGGGCGAGCCGCAGCGAGACTTCGAGATTGGCACGCACCGCGGGCCTCCAGGCCTCCTCGACCGGCAGCGCCAGCGCTTTCGATACGGCGTCGATATAGTCGTCCAGGGGTTCGGCCATCACGCTCTCAAGCTGATCTCAGTGCACCGGCAACGGCGGATGCGGGATCGCCGTCAGCAGCTCCTTTGTGTAGTCGTCCTTGGGATCGCTGAGCACCTGCTCGGAAGAGCCCTCCTCAACGATCCGTCCCGTCCGCATCACAATGACACGATCGCACAACAAGCGCACCACATTCAAATCATGCGAGACGAACAGATAGCTCATACCTAGCCGGGCCTTGAGGTCCTGCAGCAGATTGAGGACCACGGCCTGGACCGAGACGTCCAGCGCCGCCGTCGGCTCGTCCAGGATGACGAGCTTCGGGTGCAGGGCGATGGCACGGGCGATGCCGACGCGGGCCTTCTGGCCGCCGGAGAGCTGGTGCGGAAAGCGGTCCAGCAGATTGTGCGGCAGGCCGACCATGGTGGCCAGCTCCTCGCAGCGGGTGCGCAGCGCATCGCGTCCCTTGATGTCGCCCAATTGCATGATCGGATCGGCAATGGCGCGCGCGGCGGTGAAGCGCGGGTTGAGACTGTCGGTCGGGTCCTGGAACACCATCTGGATTCGGCTGCGCTGCGGCAGCCGGGCAAAAGCTGATGGTGCGAGGCCGGAGATCGCCTCGCCATCGAACTGGATCAGGCCGGAGGTCTGGTCGAGGAGGCGCATCACCATCATCGACGTGGTCGATTTGCCGCAGCCGGATTCGCCGACGAGGCCGACGCTTTCGCCATGGCCGATCGAGAAGCTGATGCCGTCGACGGCGCGGAAGACATCGGGCTCGACCGGCGGCTTGCGGCCAAACAGCTTTCCGAGCACGGCGGTGGCGCCCTGGCGGGGGTATTCCTTGACGAGCTTGTCGACGAGGAGGAGGGGCGCGCTCTCACCATTCGCGCTGCTGCGCCCCCTCGCCCCGCTTGCGGGGAGAGGGTTGGGGTGAGGGGGACTCTCCACGAGCACGGTGCTGGGAGAGTCCCCCTCACCCGCCGCACTCGTATCTTCCTCAGGCAGCAAGTCGCGCAAGCTCACTCCGAGCCGCGGCGTCGCGCGCATCAGCTTCTTGGTGTAGGGGTGCTGCGGGTTCGCAAAGATCTCGGCGGCCTTGGCGGTTTCGACGACGCGGCCCTTCTCCATCACGACGACGCGGTCGCAATAGGTCGCGGCGAGGCCGAGATCGTGCGTGATCAGGATGGTCGACATCGCCCGGCGCTTGGTCAGCTCGACGATCAGGTCCATCACCGCCTTCTGCGTGGTGACGTCGAGGCCGGTGGTCGGCTCGTCCGCGATCAGCAGTTGCGGATTGCAGGCCAGCGCGAGCGCGATGACGACGCGCTGGCACATGCCGCCCGACAGCTCGAACGGATAGGCGTGATAGCGCTCGCGCGGGCGGGCGATCTTGACCTGCTCCAGCGCCTCGATCGCCTTCTCGCCGTGATCGGCAACCTGGGCCTGCTGCACATGAGTGCGCAAGACGTCCTCGATCTGGTCGCCGACCTTCCGGATCGGGTTGAGTGCCGCACGCGGGTTCTGGAAGATCATCGAGACTTCGCGGCCACGCAAATCGCGCATCTGATCCTCAGTCGCGGCCTTGACGTCGATGCCGGAGAACATCACCGAGCCCTCGGCGATACGTCCAGCGCGGTCCAGAATGCGCATCACTGCATAGGACGTCACCGACTTGCCCGAGCCGGATTCGCCGACGATGGCCAGCGTCTCGCCCTTGGCGACGGAGATGTTGACGTGCTGCACCGCCTTGACGATGCCGCGGCGGGTGGTGAATTCGACGGTGAGGTCCTGGACCTCGAGCAGGGGCTGGGCGGTCATGGGCGGCTCCCGACACTCAAAAGGTCGAAAACAACCCCATGCACAGTAGATATGACATTGAAATCGTTTAGGAATTTTAGCAAGAATTTTGGACGCGGAGCAGCCATCACGTCCTCCGCTGGGGATCGACGATGTCGCGCAGGCCGTCGCCGAGGAGGTTGAAGCAGAACACGGCGATCATCAGGGCAAGGCCGGGGAATAGCGCGATCCACCATTCCCCTGAGACCATGAAGCCCGCGCCTTCCGCGACCATGATGCCCCATTCGGCGGTCGGCGGGCGGACGCCGAGGCCGATGAAGGACAGGCCCGCAGCATTGAGGATGGCGTAGCCCATGGTCAGCGACATCTGCACGATCATGATCGGCATGATGTTCGGCAGGATGTGCACCAGCAGGATGCGGAATTCGCCGTTGCCTGATAGCCGCGCGGCCTGCACGAAGCCGGCGTTGCGGCGGACATTGGCTTCGGCACGCGCGACGCGGGCGTAGAGCGGGAAGTTCACGATCGCGGTGGCGAGGATGATGTTCTGCACGGTGTTGCCGAGCGCGGCGACGATACCCATGGCGAGCACGAACAGCGGAAAGGCCATGATGGTGTCGGCAATGCGGCCGACGATGCGATCGGTCCAGCCGCCGAAATAGCCCGCGGCGATGCCGGCAAGGCCGCCCATCAGGAACACCAGCGCGACCGAGGCGATCGCGATGAACAAATCGAGGCGCGTCGCGACGATCACGCGGCTGAAGATGTCGCGGCCGAGCTGGTCGGTGCCGAACCAGTGCGCCGCGGAGGGCGGTTTCAACGCGGCGGCCGTGTCGGAGGCGAGCGGATCGTAGGGCACGACATAGGGGCCGAACAGCGCGGCGAAGACGATGATCAGGAGCAGCGCGAAGGCGAAGCCCGTGACCTTGTTTTCACTGAGGACGTAGCGAGTCTGTTCGAGGATCGCTGATAATCCCGACGTGCGGGCGGGGCCGACAGGTTCAACAGCAGGCGCAACGGAGCTCATTGGTTTCACTCCTGGTGCTTCATGACGAGCTGGGAGTTGGCTTCACCTCTCCTGCTTGCGGGAGAGGTCGCGCCCAACGGGTCGCGCCGCAGGCGCGCCCGATGACAGGCTCCGGCGCGGGTGAGGGCTCTCTCCTCTTGGGGGGTCTCGACCGAGGAGAAACCCTCTCCCCAACCCTCCCCTGCAAGCGGGGGAGGGAGCGCACCGTTCGCATGACTCGAATCGAACGCGATCATTATGGGCTACCCCTCCAGCCGCACGCGCGGATCGATCACGCCGTACAAAATGTCGATCACGAGATTGAGCAGCACGTACATGACCGCCATGGTCAGCACGAAACCCTGCACCGGCGCGAAGTCCGACGAGATCAGCGCTTCCACCGCGTAGGAGCCGATGCCGGGCCAGGCGAACACTTTCTCCACCAGCACGTTGGCCCCCAGCAGGAACGAGAACACCATGCTGAGCGTGGTGATAACGGGCAGCATCGCATTCCGAAACGCGTAGGTGACGATGACGGTCGACGGCGACAAGCCGCTGGCGCGGGCCGTGCGGACGAATTCGCTCGCGAGCACCGCCAGCATCGAGGCGCGTGTCATGCGTGCGATCGGTGCCAGGGAGAAGACCGCAAGCGTCGTTGCCGGCAAAATGAGCTGGCTCAGCGCCGAGCGGAACGCCTCGGCATCGCGCGCAATCAGGGTGTCGATCAGATAGAAGCCGGTCACCGTCGGCGGCGCGCTGTAGAACACGTCGAGCCGGCCGAGCGGCGCCGGCGACCAGCCGAGCCGGAAATAGAACACGTACACCAGCACGAGGCCGGTAAAGAACACCGGCAGCGACACGCCGGCTGTCGTCGTGACCCGGCAGAGATGATCGATCCATGATCCCGGCCGTGTCGCTGCCAGCACGCCCAGCGGAATGGCGATCACGATCGAGACGAAGAGGCCGAGCAGCGTCAGCTCGGCGGATGCCGGCAGGCGATTGCGGATCTCGGCCGCGACCGGTTGTCCCGTGGTCAGCGAGTTGCCGAAATCGCCATGAGCGAGATCGTTGGTGTAGCGGAAGAACTGCTCGATCAGCGGCCTGTCGAGGCCGAGTTTCTTGCGGATCTGCTCGACGGCTTCCTTGGTTGCGGCCGGCCCGGCGAAATACGCGGCGGGATCACCGGGCAGCGCGCGCGTCAGCAGGAACGTGACGATGACGACCCCGATCAGCGAGGGAATCGCAAACATCAGGCGCTTGCCGATCATGGTGAGCATGGGGTGCTCCCCATCGTGGACAAAGTTCTCTCGGAAAGCGCAGCTATGTTCCCTCCCCCCTTGCGGGGGAGGGCTAGGGAGAGGGGTGGCCCCAAGCGAGATCGGAGTTCGGGGCTACCCCTCTCCCCAACCCTCCCCCGAAAGGGGGGAGGGAGCCTGAAGAGCGTGCTCACCTCACCCATGATCGCTCACCCCTTCGCCATCGCGCGATAGTCGAGCCTCCGGTGGAACCAGTACTGGTAGCCGCTGATGTTCTTCTGCATCGCGACGTTGACGAAGGGCTGGTACAGCGGGATGCGCGGGATGTCGGTGAAGGCGAGATTGACGAAGCCCTTCACGTCGGCATCGTAGGCGGCCTTGTCGCCGCTCGCAGCGGCGGTGCGCGCGCCGTCGATCAGCTTGTCCATCTCCGCCGACTTGTAGCTCATGGTGTTGAAGACGGAATTGTTGCCGTGATAGCACCAGTAGAAGAAGTACTCGGGGTAATCGAGCCAGCCCGAGAACACGTTGGTGAAGAGCGGCATCTCCTTCTTGTTCAGTTCGGTGCGCCAGTTGGCGCCGGGCACCTTGTTGATGGTGGTCTTGATGCCGATCTGCGCCAGGCTCTCCTGCACCAGCACGCAGAGTGGCTCGTTGACGCCGGCAAAATTCAGGTCGAACGAGATCGTGGTCTCGAAGCCGTTGGCGTAGCCGGCCTCGCTGAGCAGCGCCTTCGCCTTCTCGATGTCGGTGTTGTATTTGTGCGGTTGTGGCCAGGCGACCTCGGTGGCCTTGTCCTTGGGCGCGCCGAACATGGGATTGCCGAGACCGAACAGCACCGCGTCCATGATCTTCTGGTACGGCAGCGCATAGGCGATGGCCTGCCGCACCTTGGGATTGTCGAACGGCGGCTTGGTGACGTTCATGCCGATATACTGGATGCCGTTGGAGAACGGCAGCGACACCACGTTGAGCTTGCCGTTCGCCTTCATCTCCTGGAAATCCTTGAACGGCAATTCATAGGAGATGTCGGCGTCGCCGCGCTCGAGCAACGCGCGGCGGTTGCCGGCCTGCGGCACCATGCGCCAGATCACGCGCTTGATCTTGGGCAGCGGACCGCCGACCCAGTCCTCGTTGCGCTCCATGATCACTTCGGTGCCAGCGGTCCACTTCGTCACCTTGTAGGCGCCGGAGCCCGCGGTCTGCTGTTTTGTAAACTCGAGACCCCAGGGGTCCTTTTCGCTGGCGTTCTTCTTCACCAGCTCGGAGTTGACGATGCAGGGCACGATGACTGCGAGATCGGGAATCGTCAGCTTGTCCTTCTTCAGGAAGTCGACACGCACGGTGTAGTCGTCGACCACGACGAACTGCTCCGGCTTGGTCAGCGAGCCCGCGCTCATCTGGAAGGTGGGGAAGCCGCCGACGCTGACGGCGCGGTCGAGCGACCATTTCACGTCTTTCGCGGTGACCGGCGTGCCGTCGTGGAATTTGGCGTTCTTCTTCAGCTTGAAGGTGACCGACATGTCGTCGATCCTGAAGTCCTCGGCGAGTTCGCCCTTGAACTTGTCGCGGTCGTAATAGGGCACGCCCCCGGGGCCGCTCTTCATCTCGTGGCTGATCAGGCGGTCATAGCAATTCCACGAAACTTCATAGCCGGGCACGTTGGTGCCGACACCGTGGATGTCGAGATTGTTGGGGCCACCCTCCGAGACGATCAGCAGCGTCTCCGATCGGGCGTCGGCCTTGGCCGAGGAGATCACGGAAGGCATGGCCGGAAGCGCCGCGCCAGCGGCCAATCCGGAAACGGACTTGAGGAAATCGCGGCGCTTCATGAAATCGCTCCAACATAACATTTTTGGTTGGAACCGGATTCGCAAGGTTCGTGCCAGCGCTTAACGAAGCGCTAAATTCGCCATAACCGATTGATATAAAACATTATTCTTTCAGTTTCGTCACGCTGTGTAGCAGGCGCAATTGCATACAAAGAGGAGCAATTGCGCAAAAATTAGGCTGCATAATTTGGAAGCCCATTGGGGAGGCGACGGGCGGAATCGTTGGTGATGGGCCGCAAGCGGCATGTCCCGGCTGTCATTCCGGGGCAATGCGCAGCATCGAGCTCGGAATCCATCGGGCCGCAGCACGCGCGGGACAATGGATTCCGGGCTCGCCGCTCTGCGGCGCCCCGGAATGACGGCGGGAGGTCGTGCACTCACCCTGGCCAGATCAGCTCCTGCAGCTCGATCAGGTCGTTGGCTTTGTCTTGCCAGCCCTCAATACAGATGTGCGCGTTGAGATCGCTGGCGCGGTGCAGCAGCATCAGGGCCATCAGGCGGCGCTTCAACTCGAAATCCAGCTCCGCATAGCCAAAGCCTTCGAGCAGGCTGCGGACTCGGCCCGGCCGGCCCGCCGCCATGAAGGCGCTGGGGCCGAGCAGATCGTAATCGCGCCATCCTGCGATCACGTCGCCGAAATCGAACAGGCCTTTGAGCGACCATTGACCGTCATCGCAGGCGAGCAGGAAATTCTCGGGAATGTATTCGCCGATCAAAATGACGGGCGGCTCATCCATCGGGATCAGCTTTGTCGCATCGCGCAGGAGGTCGTCGAAGCCGGCGAGGAATTTTGGTGCGAGGCCGAGACGGGTGTGCCGCGCGCGGCAAGCCTGCATCTGGGCGCGCACGAACGCGTCCCAGCGCGGCTCGATGTGTGCGAGCTCCCCGAGAGGCACGCGCTGGACGCTAGCGATGACCTCGCCGATCTGGCGCAGCAGGCGTTCCTTCTGGTGTTCCGGGAGTGAAGGCCACACCTCCGAGCCGAGCGTGCCGGCAAGGCGCGTGATGACGAGATAGGGCCAGCCATCGCGCTCGCCCTCCGCGGCGATCTCGGGGATCGGCAAATGCAAGCGGCCGGCCAGCTGCGTCAGCGAGGCGCGCTCGGAGACGAATTGCGCGCGGAGCAGCGGCGGGAAGATTTTCAGGATGAGTTTGTCGCCGAGCCCAACCACGAGATTGGTGCCGGTCGCAAACACCTGCGGCGAGCCGGCATTGAGGCCATGGCCGCGCGCGATGTCGAGCGCGATCGGCAGCCATCGGGATGGACGGGAGCGGAAGGTGCGAAAGCTTTCGGCGTCGGTGAGGTGAGGCAGCTGTTGCGGCGGCGTGACTGTCATTTGCATATCGAAAGCAGGATTAGCTTGTCGGCTCGATGGAGGCCGAGGAGACGGTGCACCTCTCCCGCTTGCGGGAGAGGTCGGCACGTAGTGCCGGGTGAGGGCTTTTTCCTCTAGGGGATTGTCCCGTTGTGGAAACAGCCCTCTCCCCAGCCCTCCCCCGCAGGCGGGGGAGGGAGCGCACCTGGTCCGCGGCGACAGCGAGAGCTCATTAGAGCACGCCCCTACCGCTCGGGACTTGCGCGCTCGAACTGGCGCAAGAGCTTGTTGCCGCGCTCGACGGCGGAATCGAGCGCTTTCTGCGCGCTCTTGTGGCCGGCGAAGGCCTGCTCGAGCTCGTCCTCGATGGCGCCGCGGATCAGGACGAAGGAGCCGAGCCGGATGCCCTTGGAGTTCTCCGTCGGCGGATTGAGCGTGATCTGCTCGAACGAGATCGCCGAGCCCGGATTGCGCTCGTAGAATCCTTGCGAGCGCGTCAGCTCGAAGGCGGCGCGGGTCACAGGGAGATAGCCGGTGTTCTGGTGCCAGGCGGCCTGCACGCCGGGCTGCGACAGATAGGCGAAGAACCGCGCCACGCCCTTGTATTCCTCGCGGGGACGATCGCGCAGCACCCACAGCGTGGCGCCGCCGATGATCGAGTTCTGCGGCGCGCCCTTCACGTCCGGCCAATACGGCATCATGCCGTAGCCGATCTCGAACTTCGAATTCGCTCTGATGTCGGCGCGCGTCGCCGAGGAGCCGATGAAGATGCCACATTCGCCGTTCTGGAAGCGCGGCTCCGCCGCTTGCCCGCGACCGCTGTAGTCGAACAGCTTGGTTTTCTGCCATTCGCTGAGCGCCGCGATGTGATGCACCAGCGTCGGATTGTTGATGGTCAATTCCGCATCCAGTCCGGCAAAGCCATTCGCTCGCGTCGCCAGCGGCAGATTGTGGAAGGCGGAGAAGTTCTCGACGTGAATCCAGGACGGCCAGGACGTGGTGAAGCCGCAGGCCGCGCCACGGTCGCGCAAGCGCTTCGCGGCTAGCCCGAGCTCGGGCCAGGTCTTCGGCGGCGCCTCCGGATCGAGGCCGGCGTCGCGGAACATGGTTTTGTTGTAGTACAGGATCGGCGTCGAGGAATTGAACGGGAAGGACAAGAGATTGCCGGCCGCATCGGTGTAGTAGCCGGAGACCGCGGGCAGGTAATCGCCCAGCGAGAACGGCTCGCCCTGGTCCCGCATCAGGCTGAACACCGGGTAGATCGCGCCCTTGGCCGCGGTCATGGTGGCGGTGGCGACCTCGTTGACCTGGACAATCGCGGGCTGGCTGCGCGAGCGGAAGGCGAAGATCGCAGCCGTCACGGTCTCGGTGTAGTTGCCCTTGTAGGCAGGAACGATCCGGTAGTCGGACTGCGAGGCGTTGAAGTCGGCGGCGAGCTTGTCCAGCTGCCGGCCGAGCTCTCCGGACATGGCGTGCCACAACGCGATGTCGGTGGCGGCACGCGCAGGGACGGCCAATGAGAGCGCCGCAAAGGCGGCGACGAGCTGCAGAAGGCGCGATGCTGACGTCACGATGGCTCTTCCCGTCTCGCACAACAAAGGCGACTGCCCCTGCTTAAGGCGGGGCATTGGCGGTTTCAACCGGGAATACGGTCAAGCCGCGCCGCACAATCGCCCTGCGGGCCCGGCGTGGGATGGCCTTCCCTTAACCATCTGCTAGATTGCATTGAACCTTTTCCTCCTGCCATAGACTCCACCACTGAGGGGTTGAGTGTGCCAGTGCTGAGCCGTGCCGAACTCTCGCGGACCGGGGTGATCTTCGTCGCGCTTCTGCTTGCCGTCTGGACGACGGGCGCCGTTGCACGCGAATTTCGCGCCGCCGACACCCAGACCGAGGACTACCCGACCGTCCAGGCGCTGCGCTACATGGGCGCCCTGATCACTGAGCGCACCGGCGGCCGGCACGAGATCAAGGTGTTCCACTCCCGTCAGCTCGGCGAGGAAAGGGAGACCATCGAGCAGACCCGGGCCGGCGCGATCGACCTCAATCGGACCAATGTTGCCCTGATCGGCAATTTCGTCCCGGCGATGAACGTGCTCGCCATGCCGTTCCTGTTCCGGTCCGTCGAGCACATGCAGAAGGTGCTGGACGGGCCCATCGGCAGCGAGATCCTCGGCAGCTTCGAGCCCTACGGCTTCGTCGGGCTCGCTTTCTACGATTCGGGTGCGCGGTCGATCTACAACGGCGTCCGCCCGGTCCGGAGCCTCAAAGACCTCCGGGGCCTGCGGATCCGGGTGCAGCAGTCGGAGTTGATGAGCCAGATGATCCGCTCGCTCGGCGCCGAACCGGTCGAGATGCCTTACGGGCAGGTGCTGACCGGACTTGCCAACCACCTGATCGACGGCGCCGAGAACAACTGGCCATCCTTCGTGACGACGGACCATTACAGGCATGCCGGCCATTACACCCTCACCGAGCACACGATGAGCCCGGAGGTGCTGGTGATCTCGCTTAAGGCCTGGAAAAGCCTGTCGGCGGAGGAGCAGATGATCTTCAAGGAGGCCGCGCAGCGCTCCAGCCGGTTCATGCGCGAGAAGTGGCGCGACCTCGAGGAGCAGTCGCAGCGCAAGGCGCAGGAAGCCGGCGTGACCATCATCAAGGATATCGACCGCAAGCCGTTCGAGGACGCCATGGCCGCAATCTACGCCAAGGCCGGACGCGATCCCGCGGCAGCCGCGCTGATCGAACGCATTCGCAAGGTGGAGTGAGCCGCGTTGGCTGCGCTTGGACATCACGAGCACGCGGACAGGCCGCCCGGCCCGATCGGGCAGCTGCGCGCGCGACTCGTCGGCATGCTGCGGGCGGTGCCGATCCGCTGGCGCATCCTGTCGATCGCGGCGCTGAACTCCGCCGTGGTGGTGGTGCTGGTGGGGATGATCTGGAACGGCGCGCAGGTGCTGGGCTCGGCTTGGGACGACGTGCGCCGGGTGCGCGAGTCGGACCGGATCCTGGCGCTGCTCGAAAGCGAGACCGGGCGACTGCAGAACCTGATCCACCGCTACATCAACCAGCCGAGCCCGGACCTGTTCGCCGAGATCCTGCTGTTGCGCGAGGCGGTGCTGGGCACGTTGACCAGCCGCGCCGCCAAGGACCCGATGCTGTCGGGCTCGGTCGAGGAGCTGGAGCGCACCACCGACCGCTTCCTCAACGGTTTTGGCGAGCTGCGCAGCGTGCAGGCAACGATCGCGAAAACCTATGAGGAGCAGGTGCAAGGGCCGGCCAGGGACATGGCCGGCCTCTACTCCATCATCGAGGGCGCCACCGGCCATCGCGACGCGCTGATCTGGCCGTCGCTCGGCAAGTCCCGCGAGGCCTTCACCGCGATGCTGGTCGCGGCCAATTCCTATTATCTGTCGCAGTCATCGGGCGCTGCCGACGACGCGCGCCGCAACACCGAGACGATCGAGAAGACCATCCCCGTGATGATCGATCTCGCCGACAACGACCTCCAGCGCATGGCGCTGCGAAAGCTCGCCGACCGCACCGCGTCCCTGCGCGAGGGCTTTGCAAAGCTCTCCGAGCAGCTTGCGAGCCGCACCGAGCTGCTTCGCAACACCATCGATGCCAGCCAGGCCGAGGCGATCGGCGCCATCGACGACCTCTCCACCAAGATGCGCCAGCGCGAGCAGAAGGCGCAGGAGACCTTCGATCGCACGCTGGCCGACATTTCCCGGCGCGTGCTGTCGATCGCGATCATCTTCCTCGGCATCATCCTCACGGCGGGCGTCTTGATCGCACTGTCGATCCGACTGCCGCTGCAGCAGATCATGACGGCGATGCGCGCCATCACGCTCGGTGACCTCGACCGCGAGGTGCAGGGCACCAAGGCCCGCGACGAGGTCGGCGCCATGGCGCGCGCGGTGGAGGTGTTCCGCGAGAACGCGATCGCCAAGCGCGAGACCGAGGACGAGCTGCGCGCCTCGAAGGAGAAGGCCGAGAGCGCCCTGCTCGAGCTCAACACCGCGCAGCAGAATTTGATCGACGCCGAGCGGCTCGCCGCGCTCGGCGGTCTCGTCGCCGGCGTCGCGCACGAGGTCAACAACCCGATCGGCATCAGCCTCACCGTTGCCTCGAGCTTTGCCCGGCGCACCGAGATCTTCGAGGCCCAGCTCAAGGGCGACGGCGGCTTGCGCCGTTCGCAGCTGGAGGAGTTCGTGCAGTCCTCGCGCGACGCCTCGCAGCAGCTCGTCGCCAACCTCACCCGCGCCGGCGAGCTGATCCAGTCGTTCAAGCAGGTCGCGGTCGACCGCTCCCATGCCGAGCGACGGCAATTCAGCTTAAGCGAAGCCACCGACCAGATCATCGCCAGCCTGCGCCCGGTGCTGAAGCGCTCGCCGATCACGCTTCAGGTTGATGTGCCCGAGGGGCTGCTGCTCGACGGCTATCCCGGCTCCTATGGCCAGATCCTGACCAACCTCTTCCTCAACGCCGCCAACCACGCCTTCGCCGACGGGCGCGCCGGCACGATCTCGATCTCGGCGCGGCCGCGCGGGACCGAGGACATCGAGATCAGCTTTGCCGATGATGGGGCCGGCATGACCCCCGACGTGCAGCGCCAAGCCTTTGACCCTTTCTTTACCACCCGGCGCAATGAAGGCGGCACGGGACTTGGCCTGCATATCGTCTATAACCTCGTCACCCAGCAGCTCGGCGGCCGCATGATGCTGGAATCCAAGCTGGGACAAGGCACTACTTTTCGCATTATCATGCCCCGGGTCGCCAAGGGCGGCGCGCAAAGCACAGAAAGTGACGGGACTTCTCAATGGCCGAACAGGACGATGTCCTCCACCTGATCGACGATACCGGTACCGCGTCGGAGGATAGTAACGCCCGGAAATGGAAGATCGCCGTCATCGACGACGATCCGGCCGTGCATGACGGCACCCGTTTTGCTCTCTCGGATTACAGCTTGAACGGCCAGAGCCTGGAGATCCTGTCGGCCTATTCCGCAGCGGAAGGCCGCAAGCTGATGGCCGAGCACGGCGACATCGCCGCCGTGCTGCTCGACGTCATCATGGAGACCGACGTCGCCGGCCTCGAGCTGGTCGAGTTCATCCGCAACGAGATCAGGAACGAGACCGTGCGCATCATCCTGCGCACCGGCCAGCCCGGCCAGGCGCCGGAGCGGCGCGTGATCGTGCAGTACGACATCAACGACTACAAGGCCAAGACCGAGCTCACCGCCGACAAGCTGTTCACCTCGCTGACCGCGGCGCTGCGCTCCTATCAGCAGCTCGAGCGCATGGTGCAGACACGGCGCGGGCTGGAGATCATCATCGACGCCGCTTCCACGCTGTACGACTTCAAGTCGATGCAGCGGCTCGCCGAGGGCGTGCTGACCCAGCTCGCCTCGCTGCTCAACGTCGATTGCGCCGGGATC
Source organism: Bradyrhizobium sp. WSM1743 (assembly GCF_000473065.1). Taxonomy (GTDB): domain Bacteria; phylum Pseudomonadota; class Alphaproteobacteria; order Rhizobiales; family Xanthobacteraceae; genus Bradyrhizobium. The sequence continues at coordinate 3,439 of NZ_AXAZ01000038.1, read as the reverse complement.
CTGGTCCTGCGCGACAATGGCGGCACCGATCCCGAGCTCTCGGTGCTCGCCGGTAGCGGCTGCTACAGCCGCTTCATCGGCACCACCTCCTCGAAGGCGCTCGACCCCGAGCTGCGCGAGATGGTCGAGGCCGCGTTCCAGCGCCGCAAGAACGAGTTCGCCGACCATCGCAGCGTGATCTATTTGCGCACCGGATCGGGCCGCGAGGTCGTGGTGCTGCTCCAGGCCGAGCGCGAGCTGTCGGAGACCGACCGCTCGCTGGTCGAGATCTTCTCCAGCCGGCTGTCGATCGCCTTCGACAACGTGATCCTCTACCAGCAACTGCAGGACGCCAACACCCAGCTCGAAGACCGCGTCGCCCAGCGCACCCGCGCGCTGATGCAGGCCAACCGCCGCCTGTCGGCGCAATGGCTGCGGCTGCAGCGCGCCAACGGCTTCAAGAACGAGATCCTGGGCACCGTCGCGCACGACCTGAAGAACCCGCTCGGCGTCATCCTCGGCCGCACCGAGATGCTGAAGGAGCTGATCTCGACCGGCGCATCGGAAAGCGGCGTGGTCGCCCAGGTCGACCACATCCGCGACGCCACCAAGCGCCTGACCACGATGGTCGATCATTTGATCTCGGATGCGATGGCCGATGCCTTCGACATCACCATCCGCCGCGAGCCGGTCGACGTCGCGGCCCTGGTCAAGGAGGTCGCCGACGCCAACCAGCCGCTCGCGGTCAACAAGCAGCAGGCGATCAGCGTCACCGCGCCGCCCAACATCGTCACGATGTGCGACACCGACCGCATCCGCGAGGCGATCGACAATCTCATCAGCAACGCCATCAAATACTCACCGATCGGCGGCAGGATCGACGTGGCCGTCACTCACGACGGCAGCGACACCATCGTCCGCGTCAGCGACGAGGGTGCCGGCCTGTCGCCAGAGGATCTTGGCCGCCTGTTCGGCCGGTTCCAGCGGCTCTCCGCAAAACCGACCGCCGGCGAGAGCTCAACAGGGCTTGGGTTGTCGATTGTAAAGCGTATTATCGACATGCATGGCGGCGAGGTGACCGCAGACAGCGACGGGCCCGGCCAGGGCTCGACATTCACCATCACCCTGCCCACGACAGAAATGCCATGATTTGAGCGCCAAGATCTTAGTGACATGACCCAAAGCCAGCACATCATGATCGTCGACGACGAGGCCCCGGCCCGGGAGATGGTCGGCGATTATCTCAAGATGCACGGCTTCACCGTGACGCTGTGCGACGGCGGCAAGAGCTTGCGCGCCGCGATCCAGGGCAGCATGCCCGATCTCGTCGTGCTCGATCTCAACATGCCCGAGGAAGACGGGCTCTCGATCATTCGCGACCTCAAGAGCCGCATCAACGTGCCCGTCATCATGCTGACGGCGACCGCGAGCCCGATCGACCGCGTCGTCGGGCTCGAGCTCGGCGCCGACGATTACGTGGCAAAGCCGTGCGAGCTGCGCGAGCTGATGGCGCGCATCCGCTCGGTGCTGCGGCGGAGCGGGCCGGCCAAGGCTGCCGCGCCGGACGCGTCGGCGGCGAAATCGGACAAGGACCAATTGGTGCGCTTCGGCACCAAATGGCTCGATCTCGAAGCACAGGCCCTGCGCGACGACGAGGGCAACGAGCATCCGCTGACGGCGTCCGAGTTTGGCCTGCTCAAGGTGTTCGCGGCCAATCCGAAACGCGTGCTGTCGCGCGAGCGCCTGCTGGAATTGGCCAATGCGCGCGACGCCGAGGCCTTCGACCGCGCCGTCGATCTCCGCATCATGCGCATCCGCCGCAAGATCGAGCCCGACCCGGCCAAGCCGGCCGTGATTCGCACCATCCGCGGCGGCGGCTATCTGTTCTCGCCGGCCGGCGAGAAGGCGTAAGGGACGCGGCACCCACCGCTGTCGTCCCGGACAAGCGCGCCTCAAGCGCGCGCCGATCCGGGACCCAGCCACAGGGCGTGGTTTGCCGGGAAGCTGTAACTCCGAGCCTTCGTCAAACTGCATCCTGTGGTTATGGGTCCCGGGGTCCCGGGTTCGCTTCGCGCCCCCGGGACGACAGGCGAGTGTTTGGCGACACCGAACGCAAAGCCCGGAGATTCGTTCCGGGCTGCTCAGGGCTCCACCAAATCCCCACCCCGTATTTTCCCTACATTGAAATTCCACGCTTTTTTGCTCCGAATGTTTCGTCGTGCCCGTTGCGACGAAACAATTTGGCGGCGCACGAAACCATTTTCCGCTTTTGGTGCAGACGTCCCGAAACGTTGGCTCATTAACACTTTGGTCCAAGGAAACGCCGCTCGGTTGCGGCGCTACGGGGAGCCAAGTCCATGCGGAACGTCATTGCCATCAACGCCCAAGCCAGCCAGAGCATCATTGCCGCTCAGGCGACCTCGGACGACATGCTCCTCGAGAGCATCGCCGACGGCAACCGGACCGCCATGCACATCCTTTATTGCCGGCATAATGTGCGGGTGTACCGCTTCATCCTGCGCATCGTGCGCGATGCCACCACGGCGGAAGACCTGGTCAGCCAGGTGTTCTTGGACGTGTGGCGGACCGCCGGCCAGTTCCAGGGCCGCTCGCAGGTCTCGACCTGGCTGCTGTCGATCGCCCGCTTCAAGGCGCTGACCGCGATGCGCCAGCGCCGTTTCGAGGACATCGACCAGGAAGACGTGCGCCAGATTCCCGACGATTGCGACACGCCGGAGACCTCGCTCGACCGCAGCGACACCAGCGCCATCCTGCGCGCCTGCGTGCAGAAGCTGTCGCCGGCGCACCGGGAGATCATCAACCTCGTCTACTACCACGAGAAGTCGGTGGAGGAGGTCGGCCAGATCATCGGCATCCCCCAGAGCACGGTGAAGACGCGGATGTTCTACGCCCGCAAGCAGCTGGCCGATTTGCTTAAGGGCGCCGGCGTCGATCGTTTCGCCGCCTGAACTTTAGATATTTCAATGGGATAGGACCTTTGTTTGGTCCTATCCGGGACACGGAAGCGTTACCACCGACGAAACAATTGAAACAAACGACAACATCAGGCGGAAAAACTTCCCCCCTATAAAGCTCCCATACGGTTTCGTTAAACCTCCCAAGACCTCCAACGACCCGGACGATGCCCCCGTCCGGGTCGTTTTGTGTTTGGGCCCAGGCTCTCGCCGCGAGCGCCCGCCTCTCCCGCTTGCGAGAGCTTTGCTTAATGGGATGTGAGCGAGTGGTTCCCGATGTCGGGCTTTTTTTGCGCGGCGTCGGACGGCGCGCGGCGTGGAATGGGTGCGTTTTCCGCGGCCGACCGCTGGCGTCGGGCGGCGGCGGTCATGCCGCAGCTCCCGCAGGAGACAGCACCGCCCATCGTTTGAGATTCATGGCGAGGCAGATCAGGCGCAGATGCGTCTGGTTGCGCGCCAAGCCCAGATAGCGGGCGCGCGCCCAG
>NZ_AXAZ01000037.1 GCF_000473065.1 Bradyrhizobium sp. WSM1743 | reverse complement strand
TCCCGAAATTGCCTTCGGCTTGTAGCCGCCCATCTGGCTAGGCTCAACGCTGCCGGTCTTCTCGACCCGCTGCATCCAGCCGATGGCTGTGCTGATCGCCACTCCAAATCGCTTGGCGGCCTGATTGCGGGACATCCCGCCCTTGATCGCGGCCACAACACGCTTGCGTAGATCCAGAGAATAAGGCTTGCCCATCCATGCTGGCCTCCGCCCAGCCAGCATGGTGAATCAGAAATACACTGATTTGGGAATCCCAAATCGATTCAAACTAACCCCATCCCGCTTTAGGACGTCACCAGCACCTGACTCACAATAGGCTGCAGATCAGCCAGCGTGCTCGTGCACGTCGCTCAGCATCGATGTTATGACTTATGGTTCGAAGCCAGCTCAGTCACTGAATTGCAAGTCGAACCGATTGTAGCCAAGTGGTTTTGACGCAAACGTAACTGCCTTGCCAGAAAGCTGGCTCAGGGCGCCGGATGCAAACTTCACGATCGCCTTGCCGGACACGTTTGTCCCCGCGAGTTTGCCGTCCTTCATCACGACTGTGCCGCTTCCGTCAACGATCTGAGTGACAGCGAGCCCACCAGGGACACGATGAATGCCACCTCCGAAGAGAAGCGTCCTCTGAGGTCCGTCGGCTTCACTCACGTTCATAGATGTATAGACAGCCCCCCCTTCAGCAGTCCGTCCACTCCTGAGCACGCGTATTGCACGCTGCTCAGCGCGTGACCCTCGCGGTCGCCTACCTGGTCCTGAAGTGGTGCACCGATAACGTTGCACTCATAGCGGCCAATTGGTTCGGCCACGGCAGTTGCAATCGAGGCGAGCAGGAAGCAGACAAAGGCGGACGGTATTCGTAGGGCATGAATATCAATCATGAAAATGCTCCATCGGAAATAAGATAGTGTGAATTGCGGATGCATTCTAGCGCTTCCACAACCGCGAGCAAGATTACGCGATCGTCACTACGCCGAAGCCTGACCAAATGCCGCCGGCCGCCGTCACTTGCGCTACCGCGATGCGAAATAGATGGAGGCGAACGCACCCGGTGGCTGGAGACGGCTGCCTTCGAAGTCAGGTGAGTTTTTAATGTTAGACGCTTGAAACTAGCTGGTTTCTGCTGGGGTTTGTTTCGACAGTCAGAAGAAACGCCGTCGCGGAGGAGGAAAACATGAACCAGCTGAAACGGTCATCGAGCAGGAGCGCAGTTATAGCTGGCAGCATCGCTGCTAGTCTTCTTGCGCTCTCCACTACAGGCGCCTCGGCTGCCATAGCGTGTAGGGGAGACGTTTGCTGGCGTGTTCACGCTCCCTATCTCTACCCGCCGTCTCCGACAATAGTCATCCATCCTGACTATTGGCGGCCCCCGACCCCGACAATCGTCATTCGCGAACACTGGCGTCCGGTGGAGCGCTTCACGCGGGAGTACATCGTGCGGGAGTATGGCAGCTTCGACGATCCCGAGTGGTAGCCAAGTCGCATAAGGCAGACTGGCAGTCCCGGCATGTAAGCTTGGGCAGCGCTCTAAATTAATGAGCGCTGCCCACAAAGATCAACGTATCCGATCCCCCGAACATAAAGAGCAGAGACAGATCTGAACCAACGCTCCGGTTTTACCGACAGATTATTTTTGAACCTGCATAAACACCGCGTTCCGCAAGCTCGCGTCGATATCTGGAAACGCGCTTCCCGACGCTCTCGAGCGAAAGCTGATGCGCCGCCATGCGGAGCTTAGTTGCGCGGGCTGCTCAGCTGCCAGGCCGTCTGAGTGGAGTTGCTCATGAGTACTGAGCGGAATCCCCACCGCACCGCGATCCTGCTGTTCGCGATTGCAGTGACAATCGCAGCCTTCGCAGCATTCGTCACGACTTTTGAGCGGGTTGGGACCATCATGGCCAATGGCGAAACTGCCGCCGGTACCATCGGCTCGGCCAAGCCTCGGCCGCCTCTGGACCGCCCACGGGCCCACCCAGCGGTGGGGAAGTAGGCGCCTCATGCGCCGACACCGGCGCGTGTGCGTTGTGCTGCGGCATAAGAGCCGCGGCCTTACCTGAGTGACCCGGACTTTCGAACGAAAGTCAATCCGAAAGAGAAAGCGAAAGGGACGTGCAACGACGCCCCTATGGTGTCTGCCGGGGCCTTCCACGTTCATGCTACCGTCTTTTGCGGGTTGTATGTTCCTACCTCCGATTGCATACTTTTCCTGTTATCGCCTGCATGTCGTTTTTCAATAATCATTGTTCGAGGCAGTAATGAGTAACCGGGGTCAGATTTACAACTATTCGGCTATTCTGCGCGAACGGGTCCAGGGGCTGCTCGCATTGTTTGGAGAACTGCAGACGCTCCGGCGGCGTCTGCGCGCCGCTAACGCAAGACGGATTGGCAGTGGTCGGCGCATCCGGAAGGCCGCCCGGAAAAGGAGAGTTCTTCGGCAGCCGTAGCTACCATTCGATGCGATAATCGCTTAAGCGCTTATGCGAAGCCGCATCCGGTCGCTTTACGACACCCGCATCTGCACGCATTGCCCGTGTAACCCGAAGCATTGGAGCAACAGTTTCCCGGCAGTTTGACCGGCGCGCGATTCTTAATTTGCGTCGTGCGCGCGATTCAGACCTGCTCTCTGTACGAAGCAGGCAGACTGTAGGGGAGCGGGGAATGATTGTACGGGCGGGGGCCATTGCTATCTTGCTGCTGGTGCCGCTGGGGTCCGAAGCCTTCGCTTCGCGTCACCACAGGCCCACAACACGCATCTCTTGCAGCGAGGTCAGATACTACGTCGCGAAGTATTCGGCACCAGTGGCCGAGATGTTACGCTCGTAATCACGGAGCTACCGACGCACAGATCGAGCGGGCGCGACGTTGCTTGGCCTCAAACGAGACTGCCGAAACCGAGCGACCACGCGCTTATACCGATTGAACTGTGACAACAATCCCATCAGCTGCTGATTTACTGTCCTTTTCGGTCCGGCGCAGCTCCAGGTTTCGGCATCGCAGGGCCAAGGTCAACGGCCTGCGGCTTGAGACGAAAAATTGACGGAGCACGACCTGGCGCTTGAGGAGGGAGCGCTTGATCCGGAGAGCAAAAGCTCCGGTCGTCGGGATGGCGTCGAGAAGGCTCGGATTCCCAGAGAGAGGCCGCCGTCTTTGGCCCATCCCAGCGAGCGCTAGTTCCGAATAGCGGATCGTGAAACCTTTGGCTGTCCGCGCCAGGCGCCGCAGTTTAACGGCAGGTGATGGTGACGAGATACGTCGAGTATCGTTCCTCCAGTCTTCCGTCGAGCGCCGAACTACACGACCCGCAAGAGTGGCCCCGTCCGCAATCCGCCCGCGCAGGACGTCGAGCCATGGCGCCTTCTAGGGCAGGCGCCCCGGCAGTCTCGTCGGTCCGGTTGGCCGCCGCCAAGGGCTTCAGCCAGAACGGTGAGACCGTCGTGCGGTTGATTCCGGAAGACAACACCTGGGAGGTCAACATGGCCATGGAAGATCGCGAGACGTTCAGTCTCATCGGAAGCGACAAGGTCGAGGGCACGAACGTGTACGGGGCCGACGGCGAAAAGGTCGGCTACATCGAGCGGGTCATGATCGACAAGGTCAGCGGCAAGGTGTCGTATGCGGTGCTCAGTTTCGGCGGCCTGCTCGGCATCGGCGACGATCACTACCCGCTGCCCTGGCAGGCGCTGAAATACGACACCAACCTCGGCGGTTACGTCACCGGCATCACCCAGGACCAGCTTCGCGGCGCCCCCAAATACGCCGACGAGAGCAGTTGGAATTGGAGCGACCCCGCGACCACGCGGTCCGTGAACGCCTACTACGGTGTACCGGTGGCCTGAGGCTCGAAATTGGGCAATGCCGTTCGTGTCCTGGTCGTGGAGGATGAAGCGCTGATCTGCAGCTTCATCGAGGAGGCCTTGCTCGACGGTGGTTTCGAGGCCTGCGCGGTCCATTCGGGCGAGGCTGCCCTGTCCACCTTTCGCGACGGCCGCGAGGGGTGTCGGGCGCTGCTCACGGACGTCAACCTAGGTGACGGCATCAGCGGATGGGAGTTGGCGCGGCAGATCAGAGAAATCACGCCTGATTTTCCCGTGCTCTACATGACGAGCGCCAGCGCGCCGGACTGGGAATCGCGGGGCGTCAATGGCAGTGTCCTGATCCAGAAGCCCTTTGCGCCGGCGCAATTGGCCGCCGCCATCTCGCAGCTGCTCGGTGGCGCAACATCGTCGGATTGATCGGTGATCGTCTGGAAACCGCGCTTCGCAGCCCGAAAGCGACCCCGGTGTCAGGCTTCGCCGGAGCCGGAGAAGAGAACCGTCGGCGGGGTTGCGCGCGGGGGCGGCGATGGTCGTCCGCGGCTCGATCCGGGTCTGCTCTTGAGATCGTACCTTTGGGCCAGATCGAGAAGCCGCCGCCTGGTGAACGGGTCAGCTTTCTCCGCCAAATCCCGCGCCCGCTGCGCGAAGCCGCTATAGAACTCTTCCATGACGCCACCCCACAACATCACTCGAGCGCCGATCTTCGATCGTCGGCGAGGCTCACGTCAAGAGATTGCTTGTGCCCGCCTTGCAAACGGCACTAGGCTGATGGGCGCGGGGGAAGTCAAATGTCGATGCTCCACCTTCTGGAGAGCGAGCCGGGTCCGAACGAGCGCGAGGAAATCCAGGCGCTGCTCGCCCAGATCGAGACGGCGCTGAAGCTGCTTGAGCCGGGAGACGTCGCCGGTCCGAGCGACGAATGAACCGAAGCCGAGCCCGTTAAAACGTGTTCAGTACGGCACCTTGCCGAACTGCCGGATCAGCTTTGCATCGCCGAATTTCATGGATCTCCGGTCCGGGAGTACGGGACCGCGACTGGGAGCGCCTGGAGAGCCACATCGTCGAGCTGGATGGCGCCGCGGAATCTTCCCTGCGATTTCGATCTGATGTGCAGGAATGGGGTATTTGTTCCCTGGCCATTCCGCCAACCTTCCTTGCCGGCCTCCAGAAATGCTGCACGTGCCAAAGGAACGCGGATCCGCAGCGGGCAGTTTGATTCGCATGAACAGGCTGTCTCTGCTGGTGCTGCAGCACCGGCTTCCATGGTTCGTACGACATCTCATCTCGGCCTGCATCATGCTGGTGTGCGCCGTGCTGCAGATGGGACTGCAGATTCAGACCGGTGCTCCCGGGTACTTCCTGTTGCTCCCCGGCGTGTTTCTGTCCGGACTGATCTTCGACCGCGGCTCTGGAATCCTGGCGGCGGTAATCGCCGTCGGCGTGGGGGCCTACATCAGCTATGCTGGCGGATACGGCGTCAACTATCTGGCGACAAACGCGCTGTTCGCGATCACGGCGGCCGGGACGGCAGTCGTTGCCGAATTCCAGCGCCTCGAGCTCAAGCGCGTCATGCAGGCGGACAAGACCAAGGCCGTGCTGCTGCAGGAGATGGCGCATCGGACGAAGAACAACCTCGCCATTCTGGGCTCGATGATCAGGCTCGAGGCCAGGAACGGAGGCCCGGAGGTCGCTGCGGCGCTCGAAGCCACGGCGCGGCGGCTGCAGGTCATGGCGGAGGTCTATAGCCATCTCTCGCCCAGGCAGGATTCGCGCGTCGTCGACATGCGATACTTCCTCACAGACCTGGTCGAAAAGGTGTTCCAGTCCTTGGCGCCTTCCGGCCCGATCGCATTCAAGGTCGTCTGCGACGACATCGCTCTATCGCATCATCAGGCCTTGGCCATCGGGATGATCGCGAACGAGCTCGTCACGAACTGCCTCAAGTACGCCTTTCCCGACAACCGGGCCGGTCATGTTGTCGTAGCCCTCGCGAACGGCAAGGGTGTGGAACTTTCGGTGAGCGACAACGGCGTCGGTCTGCCGAGCGCGGGCACTCCGGAAGGATTGGGCTCACGCATCATCTCGCTGCTGATCCAGCAACTCGAGGGCGAGATATCGTACCAGCGGCTCGATCCCGGCCTGCGTGTGGTGCTACGGGCATATCCTCGCCAGTCTTGATCCGAGTGGTGACAGCGAGGTCCCGAAGCTGAGAGCAGATCTCGAGCAGGCCGAAACGCGGTCGGTCGACCGGCTATTCGCTTAGAGGCAGGTGAGTCGGGCGCCTAGCCTCCAGGGCACCACGGGTCCGTACGGCCGCGACGCCTTCGCACTTGCAGCACGGTTAAGCTCAAAGACACCATGCGCCTTTACGTGCCGTTCGACACTCGTCCCCTAGCTTATTGATCGGCAAGGGGACTTCCTCATGGGCTTACTCTCGGGAATGCGCGGCGCCTTCTCCATCGGCAGCACCACCGACCCGCTCGGTCGTTCGTTGCTCGTCGAGCAATTCCGCGTGCTGCGGAAGCAAATCCCGGTTCTCTACGCCGTGCTGCTGGTCGACAGCATCAGCGTTGGGCTCGTGCTCCCGCCAACGGTGTCGCCATGGCTGCGATTTGCCCTGCCCGCCGCACTCCTAGCCGTCTGTCTCCTCCGACTGATCCAGTGGCTGCGTTTGAACGGCAAAGAGTTCACCCCTGAGGAGGCGTTCCGTCAACTCGGCCGAGCCCGCCTCGTCGCGAGCCTGCTCAACGCCGGATTCGTGCTCTGGATTCTGGCGCTGTTCGGCGTCGTGGATCCGAGCCTCCGTGCGCCGGTGGCGCTGCTCGTCTTCATGGGCTGCGTTGGCTCTGCGTATTGCCTCGGCAGCTTCCCGCCGGCGTCGCGCCTGACCATGCTGATCGCCGGCACCCCGGTCGCGACGGTGCTGCTGATCTCTGGTGACGGGATGATGATCTCGCTCGGGATCAATCTGCTGCTGCTGCTCGTTCTGCTCGGCCGGATGATCAACACCAACTTCCGGTCGTTCGTTCAGATGGTCCGGGCTCAAGCCAGACTGGCCGAAGAAGGCGTGCGTGCGAGGGCCGCGGAGCAGACCGCGACGGCCTTTGCTGAGCGCTTCGACACGGCGCTGAACAATATGTCCCACGGACTTTGCTTCTTCGACGAGGATCAGCGCCTGATCGTCTGCAATCGGCAGTATCTGGAGATCTATGATCTCGACCCGGAAATGGTGCGGCCGGGCATGAGGCTGAACGACATCGTCGATCTGCGCTATTCGGTCGGCAGCGCACCGAAGATGTCCAAGCAGGAGTACCTGGTCTGGCGCAACAGCGCTCCGGTCATCGCCCGGCAATCGGACACCACGGTGGAGCTGATCAACGGGCGCATCGTCCGCATTCGGCATCGCCCCATGGAGGGCAATGGCTGGGTCGCGACCCACGAGGACATCACCGAGCGTTACCGGACCGAGGCGGCGCTTGCCGAGGCTAAGGCGGCGGCCGAGCGGGCCGAGGCCGCCGCGCGCGCTGCCCACACCCACCTCACCGAGGCGCTCGACGTCGTCCCCGAAGGGCTTGCGGTGTTCGATAAGGATGACCGGCTGGTTCTCTGGAACCGGCAATACGCGGATTTCTATGCCGCCAGCGAGGAGGTCCTTGCGGCCGGTGCGCCTTTCGAAAGCATCCTCAGAGTCGGTCTCGCGCGAGGACAGTACCCCGAAGCGGTGGGACACGAGGAGGAGTGGCTCGCCGAGCGCATGGCTCGTCACGCATTGCCGCGGCACTCTCACGAACAGCATCTGGCCGGTGACCGGTGGATCCGCGTCGAGGAGAGACGGACCGTCGATGGCGGCAGTATCGGCGTCAGGATCGACATTACTGACCTGAAGCGGCGCGAGGCGTCCTTTCGCCTTCTCTTCGAACAGAATCCACTTCCGATGTGGGTGGCCGACGCGAAGACGTGGCAGGTGATCGCCGTGAACGGCGCGATGTGCCGGCATTACGGCTACCGGCGCGACGAGCTGCTCGCCATGACCGAGCCGCAGCTCTGTTGCGGCGAGCCGGACGACTGGGCGGAGCGCGATTTCGAGCTGCACCGGACCGCATGCGGCGAGGTGATCCAGGTCGCGATCGAGTCCCGGCCGCTCGTCTACGACGGGCGCGCCGCCCACGTCAGCGTCGCCTTCGACGTCACCGAGCGCAATCGGACCCAGGAGAAGATCAGTTATTTGGCGTCCCATGACGCCCTGACCGAATTGCCCAACAGGGCTGCGCTGGACCGGCATCTGGTCGCCGCGATCGAACGGGCGCAGGTCACCGGCAGCGACTTTGCGGTGCTCTGCATTGATCTCGATCATTTCAAGGAGATCAACGATCTGTTCGGCCACGCCGTTGGCGACGCCGTGCTGCGGGAAGCCTCGCGACGTCTGCAGGATGCCGCGCAAGGTTCGTACGTGGCGAGAATCGGGGGCGACGAGTTCATCGGCATCACCGATCATCTGCCGTTGCCGGCGAGCGCGGAACTGCTGGCGACGAGGATGCGGGCCGCCTTCGAACGGCCGATCGAAGTCGAGGGGCGCGCCCTGAACGTCGACCTCTGCATCGGCGTGGCGGCGTTTCCACGGGACGCGCAGGATGCCGTTTCGCTGCTGGCGAACGCCGATGCCGCCCTCTATCGAGCCAAGCACGAGGGCCGAGGCGCGATCCGCCTGTTCACGAGCGCCATGGACCAGCAGCTTCGCGAACGGCGCGCCGTCGAGCACGACCTGCGGTTCGCGGTGGAGCGCGGCGAGCTCTATCTTGATTACCAGCCGCAGCGGCACCGGGACGGCCACATCAGCGGATACGAGGCGCTCGTCCGCTGGCGCCACCCTGTCCGCGGGATCGTCCCTCCAGCCGAATTCATTCCGGTCGCGGAGCGGAGCGGCTCGATCGCGCAGATCGACGACTGGGTGCTGATGGAAGCGTGCCGGCAGGCGGCTTCCTGGGCCGAGCCTCTCCGGGTCGCAGTCAATGTCTCGGCAGCGCAGTTCCGCCGGGACAACCTCGATGTGCAGGTCTCCAAGGCGCTGCGGGAGAGCGGGCTGCCGCCGTCCCGCCTGGAGCTTGAGATCACTGAAGGGGTCTTCATCGAGGACATCTCGCGCGCCAAGCGGGCGATGCAGGCGCTCAAGCAACTCGGCATATCGATCGCGCTCGACGATTTCGGCACGGGCTATTCCTCCTTGTCGTACATCGAGGCTTTTGCTCTGGACAGGATCAAGATCGATCGGTCCTTTGTCGCCCGGCTCGGGCAGAGCGAGCGGTCGCTGGCGATCGTCCGGGCCGTGATCGGCCTCGCCCACGGGCTCGGTGTGCCGGTGCTGGCCGAGGGCATCGAGACCGACGCTCAGATGTCGCTTCTCCTGCTGGAGGGATGCGACGAGATGCAGGGCTACTTGATCGGCCGGCCTCGAAGCCAGACCGGCCTCAAGAAAAGCAAGACGCTCCAGCTTCGGGCGGTGTCGTAGACGGCGAGTGCTCGGCATCCCTCCCCACCCCCGGAGCTGAGGTCTTTTTGTGGCCTGTGTACATTTTTGTACAAAGCACCGGAACGCAGTCCGGGTTTCTGACCCATCCAATGGGGTCTTGATGGGATAAAGAGACGTGCCGCGTTACACCTCCTTCGCCCGAGAGGCGGCAGCCACGCTGCTGCGAATGGCAAAAACAACCAAGGACCCGCAGGTTGCATCGGGATTGATTCAGCGAGCGGCCGACCTGAAGGACCGCACGGGCGAGTTACCCCCGGTTGATGTTGAGGTGGTCGCCGCGGAGCCAAAGAAGCCACTGACGAAGAAATGAGGCCGCCCCAGTTCATTCGGACTCATGTGGAAAGAAAAATGGCCCCAGCTCCAGGGAGGATCAAGCTGAGGCCGATTGGGGATGCCCGCGTGCGAACCGAACATCGACGAAGAAAAGAAGAAATAAGAGTGCGCGCCATAGGGGGCGTGGCCGATGCCGTAGCCTTAGCAGAGATCACGGCCCGGGAGATCGGGCTCTATTGAGGAAAGACGGGCTTAGCCAAACTCTTCCGCCCCTCCCCGACGAATGAGCGCCTGGAGGGAATGGTTTAGCTGTGAGAAAGACACACATACACCCCGGTCGGAGTTTGCAGAACTGTCCGAATCTCGTGCCTTCAGCTGTCAGGTTAGAGCACCGGGACTCGCACGACGAACTACCACGAAGGACTGCGTCGCAAGCGTTCACGCCCTAGGGGGTCGAGATCAATCCACGAGCTGTTGCAACTATCCAACGGTTACCCCAACGCACGATGGAATCGATCCGCCCGACGCCGGGGACCACGTCACCCCGTGCTGCCATTCGAATCCCCTCGGGCCCTTCAAGCACCGCCGTTCCGCCGCGAACGTCAAGCACTGCCCAACCTGCAATCGTCGTTGGTCGTGTCTCGGGGGCTGCCAGGAGCGGTCCCATAGGCGGCAGCGAGCCCGTCGCAGACACGTCGGCCTCGACAACCGAAGAAGCTGGGTTCGAAGCTTCCGCCGATTGTGTCGCACTCGACGCTGTGGCCAGAGGCTTCGGAGCAACGATTGCGACGACTGTAGAGGGTTGGCCCAAAGCAGGCGATGTTCGCGAGCCTGATGCTGTCTTTCGCACGCTTTCAGCCTTACCGCCTGACTTTGCGTCCGCCATGCGGTGCGAGCCGGTTTCGCTCTGAGCGATTGGGTTTAAAGCCGAGATGGTCGCAGGGCCGTACCAAGCACCAGCCCATCCCAATCCAAAACCTCCAGCCAATGCGGCCCCGACGAGCCAAATAGTGCGCTTTGGAGGACCGCTTTGCGCCAATAGCGCCACGACCTCATCGCGATTGGAGGTCGAGAAATCCGATTGGTCGAGAGTGACGGGCCAGGTCGTCAGTTTGTCACTGCCGTGATCCGCCACCGCCTCGATCCCTTCCAAGGTATGGGCATGGTGCAATTGCATGCTGGGGCCCCTCGTGGTCCCCAATGATTATGCCGGGAACTAAACCAACCCTTAACGGCCGGTGCCCTCAGCACGAATAAGAGCGGAGTGGATCGCGCAAGAAACTAAACGCGTGCTGATGGCGCTCACCCGGAAGCTCGGCCAAATGCCGGCCGGACTGTGTTTTGCGACCGCGAGCTGGACGGGCCTGACGTTCGACCCAGATCTCACATCAGGAGCACAATGAATCCGCCGGGCCGCCGGATTTGAGCCACATGGCGGCCCATGTCGCCGCGAAGGGTCGTGCCTGGGCGGGCGCAACACCGGGAGTTTTCGATGTCCGGTTATTTGCGATGGTGCTTCGTCAGTCTGATTCTTGTTGCAGCTTTTGCCACGGCACCGGCGTCCTCCAATCCTCTTGCGGGCATCTTCAATACGGCTGCGCCCCAAATTGCGGCACCCTCTCCACCGCAAGCGGAATGCTTGGGACGCCCCGGCAACTCGACCCCCGACGGCCAGCATTGGGTCTATCGAATGGATGGGCACCGCAAATGCTGGTTCCTGAGCGAGGGTATTGCGAAGGTGAAGAAGACCGGTCGTCGCCCGCCCAAAGCTATCACCGCCAGTTTGGTCGAGAACGGGCGCGCGCGGCCGCAGCAAAGCGCGGTTATTGATGCGCGGGCGGAGTTGCTGCGCTCCGCACCGGCCGAGCCGTCTCAGCCGCCTCATCTGGAAGTCAAGGTGGCTGATGCTGCCTCTGATCTCGGTACAAGCACCGCCCGGCTGTCGGCCGCCCTCGTTACCGAGCACAGTCACCGGCCCACGCCCTTCATACCGAGCCAAGATCAAGTCAACGTTGAGCAACTTCTCGCGGCCACGCCGGCCAACGATGTGGTGACCTCGTCCGAACCTCCGACTCCGTCGATCGGCGCGTTCGTGCTCACCGCAGGAGCTCGCAACGAAACGCCGAGCCGGACGGCAACTTGGCTCGGCGTACTGCTGATGATGCTTGGGATGCTCTCCATCTTGAGCTCGAGCCGCTCGCTTCGGCACGCGGTCAGATTACGCTACTGAGGCGCGCTGCACTGGGCAGGGATACCTTACGCATCGTCGGGATCGAAGAGGTTCAGGCGCTGGTATAGCCGAATTGCCACACGTACAAACGTTTCTCGCGCCTGCGCTTACTTTGGCGCTGCCTTAAACGAGCATTCGACTACGATGGCTGTTCCCCTTAGGAGGGACTGCCATCGTGCGGTACAGAGTGTTCGTGGTGGACAGCAGCCGGCAAGTGATCTGCGCGGCAAAGCTCGACTGCATCGACGAGCAGGCTGCGAGACGTCGAGCCGAACAAATGCGTGGCGAGCACGACGTCGAGCTTTGGGAAGGCGATCGGCTCGTCGCGGTGTTTCAAGGCGCAAGGTCCAACGAAAATCGAAACGACCGCTTGTCCTGAGTAGAAGGCCTGTCTCGCCGCCGGGTCAGGCTATACCACACTCGCTGATCGGACGCCCTCGCGCTGCTGAATCTGTTTGTTAGCGCGAAACCAGTCAGTACCCTCCAACTCGTGTTCAGTTGCCCCTATGGCATCTGTAAGAGATACGAGGATACCTCGAAGTGTGTCCAGCACGTCGTTTTTCATATTGGGGTAAGTAGGTTTACTGAAATCAAATTCGATGTGCCTACCGATGGCCGGCTTATCTGGCTGATCCTTTGCTATCCGAGCTAAGTATCCGGCGTTTTCTTGGTACCGATAGTAAGCTACTGTAATCTTCTCGGCCTCGGTAGGCGTGAGCAGGCCTAGGTTCTCGATATTTTCGATGTAGATCTTGAAGCTCTCAACCAACGGAATCCAGGTGAAAGTGTTCTTTTCAATGTAGCTAATCTCTTCTTCTATGACGCGAGCCAAACTGCTCAGCTCCGCCCAAAGAGATATGCGCAACACTTCACGCTTGTTTCTACGCAAGCGCTGCTCCGTCTTCTCTGCTTGCTTGGCATTCCATCTGAGCCCAACAAGCACCCCAATGAAGCCGAAAAGGGCAGTTACTATAGCTGCGAACAGCGGGATGGCGGCTTGCCATGCTGAAATGCTGGTTGGTTGAGGATCAGCGACGAGAACAATCGAGAGCGGAATGATCAAGAGAGGCTGCATGACAAGCTCGTTTGAACAAAATGCCGCGCCTTGAAGGCGATAGAAGTTCGTCCTGCTGTACGAATATACAAGTCCCGCAAGGCGCAGCGAAGGCAGCCCGACGGGTCCGCTCGACAGTAGCGACGCATTCGGAGCTAATGGACGTCTCGGTCCAGCTCTCGCAGCAGTCGATGCAGGAAGTCGCTGGCGTGGTTATATTGCGCGCCGCCGTCCAGGATCTGATGAGCGAGTGGTGACATTATGTTGCCAACGGCTTCAGGGCCAATCAGCTCGGTCCGTGATGACCACAACTCCAACAGCCCGTCGGGAATGTGTTCGCTCGATCCAAATAGATTGAGGAGCCGGCTTTCGGCGACATCGTTATGATCATGATGGGCCTTAGCCGCGTAAAAGGCGAACAACCCACGAAAGGCGTCACGGGAAACGGAAGGCTTAGCCATCGCAATGTCCCCCACAGAATCCTTAAAATGAATTTGCAAATCTGGAGCTGAACGGAAGCTAGTCCCTCGAAATCCTCACGCGAAGAGGATTCTACAGCAGACCGGGAAATACCGGCAAGCCTTTAATCCATGCTAGATCCCATGGCTTTTGACATACCGCAACCCGGCTTTGTTCATTTTCATAAATTAGCATAGCAGAAACAACCTGCCGCTCAGGTCGCCGAGATTATGGCTCCGGGCCCTGGGCAAACCGGGCTCGCCCTTCAAAGTCTCCAATAAGTCAGAGAGCCTAGCGCAAACCCGAGCTCGCAGTGCGCCCTCCTTGCCGAGTTCACGTTGAGCCTGCCCTCATGGCTCTTGCTCTTGGAACGCCGTCTTCGCCGATTCCTCTCGCTTCTACAACCCAGCGGGTCGGAGCTAGTTTCGGCTGGGGCTTTCAGATCCGTTCCCATGCTGTTTGTGGGCGCCTTGTTGCGCGTCAAGGCGCACTTTCCGCGCATGAAGAACGGCCCCATGGGGCGATCGGCAATCGACCGCCGATTTTGCTCACACCCACGTCGGCGTAACCAGCCCGCCAACGTGACAGAGGCGCAAAACTCTAGTTCTGAGTGGTCCAAACTTCGGTCTCCCTGCAATTCGGGCCGGACTCTAACTCCTGGAGGAATACGCAGTGGCAGGTCACAATCCGCTGATGCCCTCGTCGATGTAAGTGCGCACGATCGTGAGCCGATTCTCGGCTGCGTATGCGGCGATGACAGCCATCTGGCTTACGATCGAATATTGCTGCCGATCCGTCGACATCGGGACGTACTGCGCCCCCCGGAGCTCGCGCTCCCGAGGCCGGGGCAGCCGGGCACTCTGTTCCCATGGAAGCTGTCAGCCTATTCGAAGCCGCCTAAAAAACAAGAAGTGTGAAGCTGTTCACCCCCGCCGAATCTCTCCTCGCCTACAATAGGAACGTCCCCGTCCGGGACGCTTATGCGGGAATGGGCGAGTCCGAGCTGGCGAAGTTGGAGGCGCGGCCATGAAGCCCCACGCCATGAGCAAGTATTTCGGTAATGGCGCCGGCCACGTTCTGCGCCAGTACAACAGCGCCGTGCTGCTGTTCAGCTGGCGCGGCAAGCCCGACGGATCGGCCCGATATGTCGAGCGCGTCAACCGCTACGCGCGCAATGGCGTGGAATATCCCAGCCTTGCCGCCTTGCTCCGCGCCGTCGAGGCCGAGCACGCTCAAAAGGAGCGCTGATATGCAACATCAACGGCATCGCCCCAGCGACCTGTTGGATCTGTAAATCGGCGCTAAGCGCGCGCTGAAGCAGGCGATCACGGCGCTCAAAGCAGGAGTGGCAGGGCCGCGGCAGCGAATTCGGTGCCGGCCTCAAAGTTTGCGACGGCGGAGCTGTTCCAACCCATCCTCGATCAATCGGAGATCTGCGTGAAGGTGCTTGCTTGCGGAGCCGGACGCGGACTCGAGCAATTGGCGCCGAAGGTCTCTCATATCTTCAAGCGCCTGCTGGTTCCTTAAGCGTACGTAAGCTGAGACTATTGCTTTACACGACATGTCGCTCCAAATGCGTTACGAAATGAGTTCTCAAGCATCGACTGAACTGCAGTGATCCGCCGAGTACATATGTGAATCGCGGATGCCGAAATCTCAAATGTCATGCAGACGGCACACGGCGAGATTGTAAAGCCAGCTCGCAGTCTTCCGCAACAACCTGCGCGCGGAGGGAAAACGCCGGAAGAATACGGAACCCAACCCGCTGGACGCCCTCGGCTCCGCTCGGAACTTCGACGCCAAAGACTACTGTGCTTCCAGAGTGGACCACATCGGCCCCAGCCTGCGTTTTCCAGATCTAAAAACCGAGCTGGGACCGAGAGGTCTGTCACTGTCTGGGGCAATAAGCGAAACGCAGCTTCATGCCCCCAAACGAAGCCGGGGGAGTGATCCGGCAAGCCCAGAAACTTAACATGAGTTAATCTTCCGGATTGGCCGGGAGGCGCTTTATGGCAACAGACGACTTGAGAATGACTAGAACAGATCGAACGAAAGATTGAACGGATGCGCGCCAAGACCGAGCGCGAGTGGGAAATGATCCGGCGATCTTTCGAATTGCTTGCCAAAGCCAAAGAGCTGCTCAGCGAGCCTATCCCTACGGTTCGTCAAAACCGCACCAAAGCTAGGCCGCTCTGTCACAATTTCAATAGAACCATGGGTTATAGGCCCATTTGTTCCGGCGTTACCGGCTTTCGGCTCTGTCCGTACGCGTCTGTGGCGGAGAGACCGAGAGCGCCTGCATAGCAAAAGAAGCGTCGCCACGGCCGACCAATCCCCCATCCATAGCGTGCGCGATCTGGCTGCCGAGATTTGCGGAGCAGAACGCCAAACTCCGCCAGTTAACGGCGCAAGCGGCCGAAGCAGTTGCCGAGGCCGGATACCTTCTTAGGACGAGACCTATGAGCCGTCTCCAGATGAAAAACCGTAGAGGCGAAGTACCCTAAAAGTCGGGGTATCCTAACTACAGCGGTTAACAATTGAGAGGGAATAAAACCGTCCACTGAGGTAGTTTGCAATCATCACTGCAAGACACAGTGGCAAACATCGGAACGCAGCGCAGCGCTCCCGCCCAACTCAAACCGGGGAGCGGATCATGGCCAAGCGCCGGCGTCGCTTCAAACAAACGCAATCTCTAGAAGAGCGACTTGCCGCAGAAGCCGAGCGCCTGCGGGCAAGTGCAAAGGCGGCTCCCCCAGGTGTCAGACGGGAAGAGTTGCTGCGTAAAGCCCGCCAGTTCGAAGAGGGTCTGCATATGAGCGAGTGGCTGAAAGCGCCCGGAGTCGAATTGCGGAGGTGACGCCATGATCCAAGGCCCCAGCCTCCTTCACGATGAGACGCAGCCGCAGGGACGATCAAGCGGCGAATGAATCTCGATAACAGTTCTCGTCAATCTGGGAACTGCGATGCGATATGTTGGGTACGCGGTCGATGCAGGAGGCGTTGTCTTTCAGTTTATGAAATCGATTGCCCAACGGACAAAGACGCCCAAGCTCGATCCGAGAAATTCTTAGAAGCCTACCCTACTGTTGAGGTGTGGGACGGCCCTCGCCGAGTTGCTCGCCTGGTGCGTGAGAGCGGAGTGGGAGAACAAGGGTGAAGGGCTCTGCATATGTCGCGCGAGGCCCAGCTTCGGCCCCAACGTTGCCTCTCTTAGACTCTGGTCAGTGGAGTTCTGCGTATGGCCTCGCCGTCCATCGTTCCGAACGATCGCCTCGACAACGACCTTTACATCGTCCTTGGGGAATTCCGAGACGGTGCGGCCTTCCGCGAGACCGAGGAAGGCATCGACCATTCCACGCTGATCGGCGATTCTTCTCGCCGGGCAATATGACCGGGTGCTCCGTGTGGCCGCGTTCAACCCGGTCGGGCTGCTCGCGCGAGGCGTCCGAGGACATTGCCCGCGATCTCGAGCGCAGGATTACTGCTGAAGGTCACGAGATCTCCTTGAATGATTTCGTCGAAAGCCAACTTGGCCGCTCGGGCGTGCAGCTAGCCTTCCGCTCCAGTCCTAAAGCACCGGGCTCACCAACCAGACTATGAGCAAGCAGCAGACCGCAATTCCAAGGTATGGCAATGCAATTGAAATCGGTGCCTCACTGAGGGATCCCGACGCTCAAATCGACCGCAAGATTCGCATATTCGCGGGCGCGTGACTATCTCGTTCTCATGCCGAGCACATTCGAGTTCTACCTGCCCAGCTCCGGCCCCGACCGGTTCCACGAGATCACGTATGACGGCTATCGCCTGCGTGCCGAGCGGAACGGCCGCACCGAGCGCCTGATCACCAGGAACGGGCGCAACTGGACCGACCGTTTTGCATGGATCGTGCAGGCGGCGCAGCGCAACCGCGAGCAGGAATTCGACATCGACGGCGAGGCCGTCCGTGCTCGGCGTCGACGGTGTCTCCGACTTCAACACGCTGCACTCGCGCCGGCACGACGGTGAGGTGCAGCTCTATGCGTTTGATCTGCTCGCGCTCGGCGGCGAGGATCTGCGCCAGCTCCCGCTCGAGATGCGCAAGACCTAGCCCGGCTGGTCCGCGGCCGGCCCGACGGCATGTTCATCGCCCCATTCGAGAGCGGCGCGATCGGGCACGACCTGTTTCGTGCAATGCAGAACGAGGACGTCTCCCGACCCCACCTGCCCAGACCCGCCCGCCGGCTTTGCGGCCGTGCCCTTTCAACACCCGGAGAGATCTGCGAGCGGTTGCCGACAACCTTCGCCCGCGGTCCGATTTTCTCTGTGCCCCCACCTGCTCTCGCCTGTGGCGGTGGCAGACACCAGCGAGGCTAAAGCTTACGGTAAGTAACGTGCGCCGTCGCAAATGGGATACCGGCACGGCCAGCACGGCCGCGGACTATGCAAGCTCGTTCATCGATTCCATAAAACCAATTGTCGAAATTCAGCTTAAACGATCTACCGCTCCCTTGCGGCGTATCGCGTGTGTATTTCCAGTGGAATGCGCAACCGCCTTGCTCCCCGATGGCCTCACCTTCCAGTCTGTTTTCCAAGCCGGTGTACTTGCCTTCCTCACCCTTTCGGATCGTCCAATGCAGAGTATCGCTATGACCATCGTCAAATGTATATGCCTCGGTGAACAGCACTGTATCAGTATCGGCATCTAGTTCTCCGTGGCCAGCAATTGTCGCGCGCTTCAGTAGTCCGCCAACTAGATTTTCTAGCACTGCCCAACCTTCTAGCCGCCCTACAAAAAAACGTTCAGGAAGAAACAGCGGCGTTGTTCCTCTAAAAGCATCGATCGCCATTGTTAAACCCTTCAAAATGCGTCTAACGAATAAATCTCCTTTCTTCGGCTGGTTCCTAGCTGGCGGGCACATGCTCGGCTCGAAGCGCTCAACCATCCGCCGCACGCCCTGTGCATCTACACGATCGGATCCAATACCGCTCAGCCGTCGGTTCGCTGTTTCAGATGCCTTCGGGGCTTATCGCAAGGCATACAGCGCGTCACTTGAAAATATCGACTGCGGCTTCACTGCAGACCGCGGTCATACTGGACGGCCACCAAAGGCTAAATCGAGCGGCTGATCTCAGCCTTGGCGCTTGCATCTCGTAAGCGGCCGCTAAAGGCGCGACGAGCTAGCGGGCTGGAAAGCCGCCTCAGAAGCTCTTTGAGGCTCGACGGTATACGGTTCGGTGTGGCCGCGCCGGCGTCCTTGCCGCGCCAAGAGAAGGTCTGGGCTAGGTCGGCAATCTCTTGTCTTGAAACTCCGCCACTTCGGCGGAATACTTGGACAAGTCTTGCCCATCATCATTCCGAGGGAGACGATCATGGCGATCCAGATCGTGATGGACAGTACCGGCGATAGCCGTCACTTTTTCAATCCAGACGACGCGCGAGAGCTCGCTAAGGCCGAACGGCGGTTCCACAAGTTAACCGACGCCGGCTTCACCGCGGCAGTCCGGGCGGGTCCGGGTCAAGTATCGCAAATGCGATCGTTCGACCCGAACGCGGAAGAAACCGTCTTCTTCCCCAGGCTGGTCGGCGGGTGATTGGCCCGCGCTATGTTGGGCTGCAGATCATCTCGCCCGCGTGAAGGCCGGCGCGCGAGAGCCATTCGGGCTCTCTTCATCAGACACGGCGCCGAACGAACTCCGGAGGGCCGCTCGCTGCAGCTCTTGCGGGCGTGGCTTTCGCCGGCCCAGCGTGCACAGTTCACGGAAAAGGGTTACTTCGAGGTCACCGGGGGCGATACTGGCAGGAAATATAGGATCTACGCGGGCGCGTCGACGAACGTCTGCGAGGTCGACAAAAAGGGCCGCCCGATGGGCGGCCTGTGTTTCATGCCGCGTGGCAATCTGCCGGTCGGGGATGTTATGCTTTCCCAAAAGATCGCGCTGGAATGCAGCGAGAACCACGCGCTTGAGGTGGCCAGAAGGTTCGCACCGACTGGTTTTACGTTCGGGCGAAGTCGGCTCCTTGGTTGAGCCGCAACGGTGCTCGCTTGGACATCGGCGAAAGATTGACATAGCGGAGATCCAAGACGAGCTGACATCGATGGGAACACCTTTCTGCAAGGCCCGCATGACCGCAGAAACCGGCGCCACTGAGCTCGTAAAGGGAAGTCCGACTGTCAAAGTGACCGACCGCGCGAGACAGGAGATGCAGCCCGGATGCGCCTTCGGCGGAGCATAGACCGGCGGCCCTTGCCCCCGTTTGCTCGACCGAAGTATCAGTCTCTCCCATTGGCGAAGCCAAACCAGGCTAATGGGAGCGCGATGATGCAGAGCGCCGCCATGGGAAAGAACGCCGCCCCGGCATAGGAAGCATACAGTGCGCCGGACAGGAAGGTCAGTACTGCCGTTACCAATCCTGAGCCAAACGCATGGAGAGCTTGCGCAGTTGCGGCGACGCTTGCTGCGACCAGCGTTCCCATCATCCGCATGCAAGCGAGATGGAGCAGAGCGAACGTTAATCCATGCAATGGCTGTATCAGCGAGAGCAGCAACACCGAGGTGGTCACGCCCGCTACGGACCAGCGTACGATTCCGGCCGCAGCTGCCAAGACAGCCGCGCCACGCACGCCAAACCTGTCCAGCAGTGCTGGGCCGACCAGCATGAACACCAACACTTCAGCGACCACCGCTTCCGACCACAAAAAGCTGATCGCCGAAGTGCTGATGTCCGCCTCGCCCCACCTGATCACTGCAAATGCATCGTGCACTGCATGACTGCCATAGATCAAAGCCGATGCGACAATCATGACGCGAAACTGCGACACGCTGATCAGAGCGTTCAGCCCTGACACAGCAAAGGACGGCGGCCTCTGCGATCGGGCTTGCCCAGCTAGCAATGCAGTGGCGCCAGTGGCGGCGATCAGGAAGACAGCGTTCATCCAGATAACCGGCGTGAGATCGGCTGGGCTGACGAGTTGTCCGACGACCAGTGTTCCCAGGACGAAAGCCGCGGAGGCAGCTCCGCGTATCCACCCGTACTCGAACGGCCGTCCCGCGAAGCGAGGCCTTGCTGTATTGACCGATAACGCATCGGCGATCGAGGTGGTAGGGGCGAGAGCGGCAGCCTGAACCAACGCGACAAGGAGCAACCACCAGAATCTATCGGCCCACAGCATTGCGACGGCTGCTGAGGCCGCCACGGCAGCACAGCCTGCGAGCACGAGGCGCAATGCCCCGAGCTGATCCGCCAGCCTAGCAACCAACGGCCCGGACACGAGCCGCGTCAGCATTGCGGCTGCAAGGATCAGCCCGATCTGCTGGGACGTCAGAGCTCTCGTTTCGAAAAATTTTGGCCAGAACGGAGATGCGGCGCCGAACGCCGCGTAGAGGGCGACGTAGAGCACTATATAGGCAATTGGTGCGGGAATGCGCACAGGAGCCTTATCAGTTGCTTTACAGCCTGCATGGTGTGCGAACGCTGAGCCAAGGCGCAATTCAAATCGGAGCTCGCTCCATTCCCGTTTCGACGACTTGCGATGGGCCGAATTTCGCCAGATTACCTACTGCTCGGTTCCAGCTTTGAGGCATCTGTCACTGTTGCTGGCGCCAGCAGAGCACCGTAGTCGCCCTCGCATTGGCGGCGCTGCTATAGTGCTGCTGCTGGTCGTGGGCTAGCCAACTTTCATTCCGGGCAGCTGCAAGGAGTGCAACGCGAACAGATTTTCGAGCGAGTCAACGCGCCAGAGATCTTAAAGCACGGCCGTCAGCGCATCATCATCCGCATAACGCCGATCGTTTCGCCGAAATTGTCCGGCGGTCCAGCCTCTACGGGCAACGCGCGAGCTTAACTCTCGAGCCGATTCGTCGCAATACGACAATAAGTTCATTGTTATAACCGATGCAAGCATCGCGGCCACGTGGAGCCTGGTGCGGAGTTTCCACGCCGGGGAGCCCGCTGTTTGATGCCTCTTGCACACGTACGCACGAACTCCTCATGACCCTCGCTCCCGGCGCGACGTCGTTCCAGCCAGCGAAGGACAAGAGCGGGAGAACTGTTCTCGCGCGAGTTAACCGACCGTCGCAAGCTGCAGTCGACGTAAGAATGCTTCACTCATCGGAAGCGCCGTGTCGAACGCCTTGCGACCATGACCTTTCCTGTCGGGCCTATCCTCTGCACGAGCGCAGCCCTCCCCGAGATCAGATGGCTATACGAAAGTGCTCGTCGAACGTAGCGCCGGGGGAGGCGTTGTTCGATATGCACAGGCCTTTATCCAGATGCGGAAATGGAAATCGGGCGGATTCCAACCAATGTGCTGAATACCTTCACCACCTTCCGACTCTTCGGAGAGGTTGTCCACCAGGCGGCTCGCGCCTTGCCTCCCGAATGCCCGCAAAACCACGGCTTGGGAATCGAAGCTGCCTGGGGGCAGCCGAGCGGTCTAGCCCCACCATTTCAACTAGCAGCTACTACGATGCGGCACACACCAAAATCCGGAGCATAAGACATTAGTTCCGCACGAACACGCGACGTGCGTACTTTACAGTCCCGCAAAACGCGTACAAGACGCTCTTGGCCATCATGGCAGATTTCCAGGCGGACGCAATGACGGCGAGCCAGATCGAGCATTACATGGCATGTCTCTTTGGTTGAGATGATTGCGGGGTCGAAATTTTCGGGGGCAGAGTATGGCGGACCAGGTCGAGGTCGGTGAAGCAGCTGGCGAACTGAAAGTAAATTGCACCGCTGCTGACAACGTCAACATCGCGTTTTATCAGAACGCAGTTCCGATCGTTCGCGAACTTGCGATCGAAAATGCGATTGGTCGTGATCTTTGCGATCTTTCGGTGCACCTCACAGCGGATCCGCCATTTATCACTCCGGGTGTGTGGCGAATCCAACACGTCGCCAACCAAGCTACCCATCACATCCGCAGCTTAGATCTGAAGTTGGACGCGGCATTCCTGGCTGGCATCAATGCGTCGAGGCGAGCCCAGTTGCGCATACATGTGCATGCCGCTGGCGAAAAGCTTGTCGAAAAGATTGTCGAGCTCAATCTGCTCCCGCCCTCGCACTGGGGCGGCGTTAACGCAGCGCCTGAGCTACTGGCGGCGTTCGTCAGGCCGACCGATCCCAGTGTGGATGTTATCCTGCGGGAAGCCTCGGGTAAGCTCGCCGCGGCCGGCCGGGACGACGCGATGGACGGCTATCGCAAGAAGACCAAGACCAGGGCCTGGGAAATCGCCGATGCGTTATGGGCCGCTCTAGTTTCGCACTCGATCGCCTACGTCCTTCCTCCGAAAAGCTTTGAGCGCTCGGGCCAGCAGATTCGGGGGCCGAGCGAGATCCTGTCTCGCAAGGTCGGTACCTGTCTGGACCTTACTCTCCTCTACGCGTCCTGTCTCGAGCAGGCCGGCCTGAACCCCGTGCTCGTCCTGACCGAAGGCCACGCTTTTGTTGGCGTGTGGCTCGTGGATGAGGACTTTTCGAGCCTTGTTATCGACGATCCGCAAATGCTGCGCAAGCGCGCACAGCTCGAGGAGATGGTGCTCGTGGAGACCACGGTCCTCACCGGGTCAAATCCAGCGAGGTTCAAACAAGCCGTCGATGCCGGAGCAAAGCTTATTGCCGAGGACGCAACGTCCCCGTTCGAGCTCGCCATTGACGTCAAGCGCGCGCGAAGCGCCAAGATCCGGCCACTCGATCTATCGGGGGGCGCTGAGCCGACCATCGCGCCTTCTGGCACACCATCCGTCTCACATGAGGTCGGCGAGATCCCAAAATTTGAAGAGGATCTCGACAAGCCCCGCGAGCCCGTCTCTGAAAGAAGCCCAGATCGGCTCGAGGTTTGGAAGCGCAATCTGCTAGACCTTACGCTGAGAAACCGTCTGCTGAATTTCAAGGACTCGAAATCCACCATCGCGATCGAGTGCCCGGATGCCGCGATGTTGGAGGACAAGCTCTCGGGGGGAGACCGGTTCAAACTGCTCGGAAGGGCCAACGTGCTCGACGGCAGCGATGGGCGCGATACTGCGCTCCTCGCGCAGCGGCTGCAGGACGACGCCCGCAAAGACTTCCTCAGCGACGCTATGGTCCGCGGCGAACTTCACACCGCCGTTCCAGAAGCCGAGCTCGAGGGCCGGCTAACAGACCTCTACCGCGCTACCCGCCTCGCCTTTGAGGAAGGCGGCGCGAATATCCTGTACCTCTGCCTCGGGTTCCTGAAATGGACGCCGCAGGACGGCGCCGGCCCCTACCGTGCACCGCTAATCCTCATCCCTGTCCAACTCGAGCGCAAAAGTGTGCGATCCGGCTTTCGCCTGGCGCTGCATGAGGACGAGGCTCGATTTAATCCGACACTGCTGCAAATGTTGAAGCAGGATTTCGACCTTTCGATGCCCGAGCTCCAAGAAGAATTGCCGGAAGACGCGGCGGGTGTCGACGTTGCAGGCGTCTGGAAGACAATCAGGCGCCACATCAAGAGCATCAAGGGCTGGGAGGTCACCGAGCGGGTCGTGCTCGCGACACTATCTTTTACGAAATACCTGATGTGGAAGGATCTCGTCGACCGTTCCGAGATATTGAAGCGAAATCCGGTCGTCAGACATCTAATAGATACCCCTACCCACACCTATAACAGCTCGGGGGCCGCTTTTGTCGCAGAGAGCACTATCGACCAAGTCGTAGATCCGGCCGAGCTTTTTGTGCCGCTGTCGGCCGATTCCTCCCAAATCGCCGCCGTTCTCGCGGCGCAGCGTGGAGGTGATTTCGTGCTCTTCGGCCCGCCAGGTACGGGCAAGAGCCAAACGATCGCGAATATGATCACGAACTGCCTCGCTCACCAAAAGACGGTGCTTTTCGTGTCGCAAAAGACCGCGGCGCTTGAAGTTGTAAGACAGCGGATGCAGGCAATTGGCCTCGGCAATTACTGTCTCGAGGTTCATTCGACCAAGGCTCAGAAGTCCAGCGTGCTCGAGCAGCTTGCTACCGCTTGGCGCGAACGCAATGTTGTGACCGAAGAGCATTGGACAGCAGCCGCCAGCGAGCTGAAACGACGGCGCGACCAATTGAACAAGTTAGTTTCCGCGCTGCATCGACGTCGTGCCAATGGGATGACGGCATATGAGGCTTTCGGTCGGGTGATCGCCGACCGCGAACAGTTTCCTGATGTCGGACTGACATGGCCTGCCGGCACGGTACATTCTTCCGAAGACCTGGCTCGGATGCGCGAGATTTGCTCGGATATCCGTACCGCGCTCGAGGCTGTGGGTGATCCCGTCCACCATCCACTCAAAGGAATCGAGCAGACCAAATGGAGCCCTGCGTGGGTGCAGTCGCTTCAGCAGCTGGTCGACCGCCTTCACCTCGCTCTCCAGGAAGTTAGGACGGCTGCCGACGATCTGGTGCTGTCTATTGGGCTCGATGGCGCTGTTGGCGACGATGGTCTATTGCCGCAATTGATCAAGCTCGTCTCGTTGATGCTGCACGCCGACGCCGTGGATGGATCGCTTTTGCTCTCGGCCGACGCACCAGAACGCGTAAACGCCTTGTATGATCTTGCCGATGCCATAGGCCGGCTAAACGAAAAGAACTCACAGCTTTCGATCCAATATGAGCTCAGAGCGACGCTGCTCGATCTGCCCTCGCTTGAGCGTGATTGGACGGACGCGTGCGCATCGAATGTTCTGGTGCGAAGTAGCCGGAAAAAGAAAGTCAGATTGGCGCTGAAGCCATACTGCGCCGGGGAAGTGCCCGACGACATTGGTCGAGACATTGTTGTACTGCAAGAGCTAGCAGTCTTGCTACGTGAAATTGAGAATATTAAACCTCGCTTCCGGGGCATGGAACGCCTTTGGCGCGGGCCGCAAAGCGAGACGTCTCGTTTCCAAGGACTGATTGATTGGGCCACAAACCTGCGCGATGCGGCCGATGCCTATCGTGTTGACGGCATGGCACCCGATCAGCTGCTCTTGCATGTCCAGGACCTGCTGCTTCGGGATAACTCTCGCTTCCGACCGAGCGGTCAGGTTCGCCACGCTTTCGAGGCAATGTACAAGGCATTTCCTACCATGCACCGGACGGCCAAAGAGCTAGGTGCATGTATCGGCCTTGATGACCCCGAGGACATCGTCAAGATCGAATCGGGCTGGCTTGACGCCCTCCTCCAGCGAACCACGATTTGGAAATCAAACGTTATCAAGGCTCCGCAGTGGGCCACCTGGCGTTGGGCTGCTCATTCGGCGCGGGTAGCGGGGCTGTCCCCTCTTGTCGACGCTGTCGAAAATGGGGTCGTAGATGGGGCGGCTCTTACGAGCGTGTTCGATTATGCTTATGCGCGCTGGATTTCCGAAGCTATCGTGAATGAGGACGAGGTTCTCAGTAGTTTCCTTGCGGAGAAGCACGAGGCCACGATTGAAGCGTTTGTCGCTGCCGATAAGAAGATCGGAGAGCTGGCCAGGGACATCGTAAAGGCGCGCATTGGGGCGGCGGTGCCGACTCAGACAAATTTCGGCAAGGATCCGGAATGGGGCACGCTAGCGCGTGAGATCAACAAGAAAGCCCGGCACATGCCGCTTCGGCAGCTGTTTGGCCGCCTTCCGACGGTGTTGACCCAGCTGGCCCCGTGCGTGATGATGAGCCCGCTATCCATCGCCCAGTACTTGCCCGCGGATGCCAAGCCCTTCGACGTGGTTATCTTCGACGAGGCCTCACAGATCCCGGTATGGGATGCCATCGGAGCAATTGCGCGCGGCAGCCAAGTCGTCATCGTTGGTGACCCAGAACAGCTGCCCCCCACGAATGTTGGTCAGCGTGGCGTCGATGACGAGGACGACGACGGATCGATCGTCCAGAGCCAGCAGAGCATTCTCGATGAGTGTCTGGCTTCAAACATCCCGAGCATGCGCTTGTCGTGGCATTATCGCAGTCGCCACGAGAGCCTCATCGCTTTCTCCAACGTCAAATACTATCGCGGCGAGCTGACGACCTTCCCCTCCCCTGTGACGCGCGATACCGCGGTCCGTTACATCCATGTGGAAGGCGGCATCTACGAGCGCGGCGGTGCCAAGGTGAACCGCAAGGAGGCCGAAGCTGTCGTAGCCGAGGTAGTCCGCCGCATGAGGACTTCGACCCATTCGATCGGCGTCGTCACATTCAATGGTGAGCAACAACGGTTGATCGAGAACTTGCTTGATCAGGCCCGTCGCGCCGACCCGTCACTTGAGCCGCATTTCGACCGCAACCAGACCAGGGAGCCGATCCTAGTCAAGAATATCGAGAATGTTCAGGGCGACGAACGAGACGTGATCATCTTTTCGGTCGCCGTCGGGCCAGACAAGACGGGACGTGTCACGGCTCAGATCTCCTCACTGAACAATGAGGGTGGTCACCGCCGCCTCAATGTCGCAGTCACCCGTGCACGGCGCGAGCTGTTGGTGTTCGCGACATTGCGGCCTGAGCAAATCGACCTGGGGCGTACCAGCGCCAAGGGCGTAGTCGACTTCAAGCACTTCCTTGAGTTCGCCGAGAACGGCGCGCGAGCTATCGCCGAGGCCTTCTCGCCAACCGGCCGCGACGCTGAATCGCCCTTTGAAGATGCCGTGATGCGGGCTCTCGAGGAAAACGGTTGGGAAGTTCATCCTCAGGTGGGCGTATCCTTCTTCAGGATTGACCTCGGCGTCGTTCATCCGGATTTCCCCGGGCGATACCTTGCCGGCGTTGAATGCGACGGCGCCGCCTATCACCGGTCAGCCACGGCGCGCGATCGCGACCGTCTGCGCGAGATGGTGCTCACGGATCTCGGTTGGCGAATTCGGCGGATCTGGAGCACCGAATGGTGGATGGATTCTGCCACCGCGACGGAAAAGATCCACGCAAGGTTGGTCGCCGATCTCGAAGCCGACCGCGCCTCGCGGCCGATTGTCGAGGAAGAACCCACGCCTCTACCGGAAGAAATACCGTCCCTGGATGAGCCCGAAAAGCCGACCCGTGTCGAAACCGCTGCCACGCAAGCGGAGTCCGAAGCAGACCAAGCAAAAGTCTCGCCGGAACCTGCAAATGACGACCGCCAGCCGACCGAGCCAACGAAAGTCTACGCGCGCGGACCATCGAACGAAGAACGGAACGCAGAACAGACCTCCGCCGCAACCTATGTCAAGGCAGACCCCGCCAGTGTGGCAACACCCGACCGGGATCGCTTCTACGACGTCGGCTACCGTGAAACGCTGCGTAGTATGGTCGATCATGTCATCGAGATTGAGGGTCCCCTCTATTTTGACGTCCTCGTCGATCGAATTGCGCGCGCGCACGGCTTTATGCGCTCGGGCGAGACTGTCCAAAAGATCGTTGCCTCATCGCTCGGGCGCAATCGGTTTCCGACCACCAAAGACGGCGAACGGGAGATTGTCTGGCCGCTCGATGCCACGGCGAGGGAAAGCACTCCTTACAGGGGCGGCGGGGGACGCGACCACATCGACATCCCGCTTCCCGAGCTGGCAAGTCTCGCTGCCACGTTGCGCTCGACAGGCTTGGAAGAGGATGAAGACATCATCCGAGGAATGCAGGAGCATTTCGGCTTAGGGCGTCTGGCAGCTTCGACCCGCGAGCGCTTCGAGGCGGCAGTGGCGGCGGGTACCTAGCGCGCCAGTAGGCTCGGCCGCGGCGACGTAATGCTGCTGGTCGGAGCGGCGCCGATGATGCCGCTCAGCGCGATTTTGCTAGCGGACAGCAGCTCGGCGGGCCTCATCATGGTACCAGGGCGAGTCAGCCGGGGACTAACCGGGCGTCATTCCGGGCAATTGCACGGAATGCAACGCGAGTAGATCTTCGAGGGAGTCGACCCGCCAGACGTCCTGCAGCATGGCCGCTAGTGCACGGTCATCCGCACAAATAGCGATCGCTTCACCGAAATTGTCGGGCGCGGTCCAGCCTCTGCGGGCAACGCGCGAGCTTAACTCTCGAGCCAGTTGTTCACGCTCTTCAGTCACGACAGGTGCTGCAGCAGCTTCAGTTATCTTCGTGGCGGCGGATCTGGGCTGGTATAGACCTGGGAACCAGCGCTCAACCACCTCAGACGGAAATCCAAGGCGAACGTTCCCCTTCGGCGTGTCGGATACCAGTAGCTTTCTGTTCACGAGATCTGACAACACAGCGCGCGCTTGCCTGTCCTGATAGCCTGTGAGTTCAGTCGCGCGCGAACGTGGGAATTCGCCAACCAGAATGGCTTCGCGAAGCAGCCGCCAAGAGCCCTTCTGCAACCGTTTTGCCCTCACTTCCTCTTCCGTCCAGACTTCGATCCTGTTCATGAGTTCGGCGGGGTTGAGAAGGGTTTGCATGAACCGCACTTGGTCCGTGCACACTTCGAGGAAGAAGCGGCAGAACTCAGCAAGTCCTGCTTCGGTCAGGGTCCCGCGGCCATCCAGGTCGCCACGGCGTGGCTCGTCAGCCGCCTGGAGTAACGTCTTGTAGCGATCCACATTGCGCGCCAACCCGCGCGAGACCGACCAGAGCTCAGACCCAATTCCGAGTTCTCGCAGCAAGGCGTGTGACATCAAGCGGGTGACGCGCCCGTTTCCGTCCATGAAGGGATGGATCCACGCAAGCCTGTGATGCCCCGCCGCGGCCGATACGATGCGCTGTGTCCTGCTCAACATCGGGGAGGAATAGGCTTGGACGAAGCGCGACATGAGCGCCTCGATGGCTTCCGGTTTGGGCGCCTGGTGTCGTCCGACCTCGACGCTGACCTTGCGAAACTCGCCCGGCACCATCTGTATGGTCTTCCGGGTGCCCGGATCTTCGATTTCGAGAAGGGCTTCCGGCAGGCGGCTACAGAATTCGCGGTGGATCCAACGGATGCCGTCGATGGAAATAGCCGGATGCGGCATCTGATCCCGATCTATCATGGCTTGGACTTCGATGTGGGCCTTTGCCTCCAATTGCAAGTCGCGTTTCTTGGGCTCGGCTGAATAGTCGCTCTTTAGGGCCCGTTCAATGTCAGCCAGATGGGTTTCATGCCCTTCGATCAGGTTTGAGTAGTAGCAGTTCATCGCGCGAACGAGGTCGCCGATACTCGTCTTGAGCGGAGCGTTGAGGCCGCCTGCAAACGAGCCGGCGCCGGCGACTAGGTCCAGAACCTGGTCGGTCAAACCGGAGTCGATTTCCGGGAGCATCGGCTCCATATGTCCTACACCGGTCATTTTTGCCGATCTCAAGCCCAAAGGAACATTTCTCTAAGCTTATGTATTTAAACAAACCTTTTGAGTATTGCAACCAAAATTGCCGCTCGGTTTGCCGATCTTTATACTGATTGTTTTGCCGGTCTTTCGCCGATCCTCAATGCGTTCCACTAGACTCTGATGTTCTTGTTATGTTCTAATGGTTGGCCTTTCTGATCGACTTACGAATTCGCTCATGCGGATATCAAAGGCGCCCCCGACGACAACGATGCTCGCTGCGCAATCCGACGAAGCCCGCAACCAACCCAGTTCTAGTGGAAAAGCCGGACTCAGACGGTACCAGGGTTCGACGGAAGCGAGCGAACTTCGCCAAAGCCTTGCGGCAAACAATGCCAAGCTCGCCGAGGCACAGCAGGCCCAGGCCGAGTTGATGCGCAAGCAACGGGCACTTGACGAAGAGAAGCGTGAACTCAATCTCACGATTGAAAAACGCGTTCAGGCCTCGATCGCTGAGATTCAAGCTAAGGCTCGCCTGGAAGCTGACGAAGCGGCTAGATTGCGCGTCTTGGAGAAAGATCAAACCATCGAATCCATGACACGGACCATCGAGGAGCTGAAACGTAAGGCCGAGCAAGGTTCTCAGCAATCCCAAGGCGAGGCGCTTGAGCTCGAACTTGAGGTACTGTTACGCGGACGTTTCCCCACCGACCTGCTCGAACCTGTTGGAAAGGGCGAGCTCGGAGCCGATGTCGTCCAACAGGTCAACGGCTCGATCGGCCAATCCGCCGGCATTATTCTCTGGGAGTCTAAACGCACGAAAGCACGGAGCGATGGGTGGCTCGCGAAGCTGCGCGATGACCAGCGGCGTTGTGGCGCCGACGTTGCCCTCATTATCTCGCAGGCTCTTCCGAAGCACATCGAGCACTTCGACTTGATGGACGGGGTGTGGGTTGCGCACCCGCGCTACGCATTACCTGTTGCTGTCGCACTCCGTCAGACTCTCATTGAAGTCAGCGGATCGCGAATGGCGCAGCAGGGACAGCAAACCAAAATGGAGCAGGTCTATCAGTATCTGACTGGAATCAAATTTCGGCAGCGGGTGGAAGCTGTTGTCGAGAAGTTCAATGACATGCGAGAGGACTTGGACAGGGAGCGCAAATTCATGGGCCGCCAGTGGGCTAAGCGCGAGACCCAGATCCTTTCCGTGATCGAGTCTACCGTTGGAATGGTTGGTGACCTGCAGGCCATTGCCGGCAAATCGATGCCGGAGATCCCGAGCCTCGATATGCCGCTGCTGGAGGGGGCGGCACAAGGGGAGCGCTAAACTATTGCGCCTCAAACTTAAGTGGTGGGTCGCTTCTGAGTCATTAGCCTCCACTTGCAGTTGCGTGCCTGCCTGCTAATCTATTTTCGGGTCGTCGAACGAAGAGGTCACCGGCATGGTACCGGAGTCGCGGCCCATATTGCTGGGGGTATCAATTTGAGTTTCGAAGTAGGTTCGATTTGGAGAAGATGGGATCCTCACATTCACACACCGGGGCAGCATTCTTGCTGATAATTTTGTCGGAGGGTGGCACCCTTACCTAGCAGCGCTTGAGGAGCGAGGTTCATGTGCTCGGAATAACCGATTACATGAGCATCGCCAATTATCGTCGAATGCTTCAGTTCAAGGCGGACGGCAGACGTGCAAACATCAGCATGATTTTCCCGAATGTCGAATTTCGGATTACTCCAAAGACGCGCGACGGTAGGGCAATCAACATACATGTCCTGATATCGCCTGACGATCCAAATCATGAAAACGAAATTGACAATGCTCTGGGGCGGCTCTCGATAGAGTTTAACGACCGGGCCTACTCGTGCCAACATGCTCAGCTGATTGCCTTGGGGTAAGCAGTCAAACCGGAGATAGCCAGCGATACGGCAGCACTCCGTGAGGGAGTTAATCAGTTCAATAAGTTCAGAGCGTGGCTCAAGTATGAGGGGTGATTACGACGCAACTCAATCGTTGCAATCGCGGCTGGCAGCAATGACGGCGCCAGCGGCATTCAGCACGACGACGGATTTAAAGCATTTAGAGAAGAACTCTATCGCTTTTCCGACATGATTTTCTCCGGCAATCCTGCTGACAGAGAATACTGGCTGGGAAAGAACCTATGAAGGGCAAGCTATGAGCGTTTACGGCAGTCCCAAGCCATGCATCCATGGATCGGACGCCCACGCGTTAGAGAAGCTCTTAAAACCGCACAACAATCGATTTTGCTGGATAAAGGCTGACCTCACATTCGAAGGGTTCCGTCAAGTAATCTATGAGCCTGAAGACCGCGTGTGGATCGGAGAAGAACCGCCGACCCTACATGACAAGTCTCGCACCCTCGCCGCAGTAAAGCTTTCCGGTACTGACTGGTTCGGTACCGTAACTTATCCCTTCAATCCCGGGCTGGTTGCGGTGATCAGGCAAAAGGGCATGGGAAAATCAGCGATCAATGATCTCATCGCGTACGCGGCCGGTAGCTGGCAAGACGGAGATAGAGACTCCTTTATCGATCGGGCCCGCCAGCACATCAAGGGGATGTCGATCGGGTTGATCTGGGGAGATGGTCGTGAGGCCATAGTCGACGTCTCTGCTAAAGGCGCAGCTTCCGACAAAAACGAGGTGCGATATCTCTCCCAGAAATTCGTTGAGCGATTGTGCGCCGATGATGCGGCTAGTGGGGAGCTTACTAGAGAGATCGAAGCTGTTATTTTTTCTTACTTGAGCCCTACCGAGACTCTACCCGCCCCCTCCTGATCGATCAGCCAGAAGAGAACCTTGACAACGAATCCATCTATAGCCTCTTGGCGAGCTATTTTCGAAAAGCCAAGCTCCGGCGGCAAATCCTTCTCATCACACACAACCCAAATCTAGTCGTCAACACGGACGCCGAGCAAGTCATTGTCGCTCAATGCGTAAAAGAGAACGGCGGTTTACCGTCCTTCTCTTACGCAGCCGGCGCTTTGGAGGATTGCGCAGATACACAAAGTACTCGGCAGCAGGTGTGTCGGATACTTGAGGGCGGCGCAGCAGCATTTCAAAAGAGAGAGCGGCGATACTCGCTGGATAACTGATCCTACCTTCGCCGCCCGAGTCCTTCGCCGAATCCTTTCGCGAGGAGGGCGAAAGGGGATCCCGAGCACGATGCTGCAACAAGCCGCTCCCTCTCATCCAGCGACCACCGCGCCGCCGCTCCAGCGATGTGATCACCTCCGCGCTCGAAATCGTCATGGCGCTGCCCCTAGGATTACCCCTGGGGCCTGCCGCGATTGCATTCGTCAAGCAAGGTGGCCTCTGGCGGGAGGTATCCGATCTTCGGCGTACGGTCCAGCCTCCGCGCGCTGAGAGAGAAAGATGCCGTTGGCCGGCGCTTCGTCGCCGCCCGCGCGTTTCGTCCACAGCACGCCATCGCACCACACGTGGCCAACGCGGTCCCACTGGCAGGCAGATGCCGCATTCGGGAAAAACCCGCGTCCATTGTGATTGGCGCTTGTGTTGCATAGTAGCGGAATGCCCGTGAGGGCTTCGTATTCGACGAGAAGTTCGGCGACTTTGTGCTGAGAGGTCCTGCAAATAGTCTGCAATCGCGCAGATCCGTCCAGATGCACAACAGCGGGGATCTTGTCCCGCCATTCTGCTCGTGTTAGGTGCTCGAAGAGCATGTAAGGATCTGGCGTTCCAGGACTAAAAATCTCCGGCGCACGATCCTCTAGGCATATTGGCGCTACAGGCCGGAAGTGCTCGCGAAGTTTGATGTCGTTGAGATGGTCCTTCATTCGCGGCGATGTCGCCGCGGTCAGTATGCTTCTGCTACCCAAAGCCCGAGGTCCAAGCTCCGCGCGGCCGGAAAGGAAAATGACGGGCTTGTTGCTGGCGAGAATGGTTGCAAGTTCACGCATGCTACATGGTGAGCCGCCCCATCCGGGCGGCACCTCGCCTCGCTCCACAGCTGGACCACTATAGACGGACCATTCCAATGGTACAAAGCCTTGGTCCGCCGCCAATGCGGAGCAAGCGGCACCTATTGCCGAGCCACTGTCATTCGGGAAGGGTGGCACCCAGATAGAATCAAACAAGCCGGCAGCTCGTAGTGCGCTATTCCATTTTATGTTGAGACCGCAGCCGCCGGCGATGCACAGATTGCGGGCGGAAAGCTTCGAATGTCTCTGTATAGCACTCGCGAGTTTGGTAACGAGCAAACGCTC
This sequence comes from Bradyrhizobium sp. WSM1743, assembly GCF_000473065.1. Taxonomy (GTDB): domain Bacteria; phylum Pseudomonadota; class Alphaproteobacteria; order Rhizobiales; family Xanthobacteraceae; genus Bradyrhizobium. Next base: position 42,983 of record NZ_AXAZ01000037.1, on the reverse strand, counting down.
TTGGAAGTAATGAAAGGATGCAAGCACATCTTCGGGGGCTTTGGCTTTGAACCGTAGCGCGCTGGCATCGAAGAACTCGTGGACAGGCTCAAGCGCAGCGTCTTCGCTGCAACGACCGACTGGCTCCGTAAACGTGCTAAAGTGCTTTTCGTAGAGCTCCTGAAACACCTCGACGATGCTTTCATCCACTGAACCGAGCGCGATGTAGGCCATCAACTTGCCCGCAACACCAAGGTCCCACTTGGTCCGGTTCGTCTGCTTGTATGGCCCGAAGTGATAGCCCGCGGCAGCATAAGCATGCCCGATCAGCGGGAAGAGGCACTCGAGGAACCTGGCGGCGCGGCGCTCTACATGGTAGAGACGTGGAAAGGAAGCTCCGTCCCACACCAGACAGAACGCGGGCTGCCCGGCCTTGGCGAACGGGCTAGTACAAAAAGCGGAAGCCACATGGGCTGTGACATGCGGATAGCTTTTATAAGGGAAGGCGCACTCGTTGAGCATCAGGCCAGAGCCGTCATGCGCTATGAGGAGGCCTTCGGCATCGCGCTCAACATACGGTGCCCCTTTAAGGGTAATGGGTGCAGTCCCACTGAAAACCTCAAATTGTGACTCAACCTCGCCCCACCATCCGTCGATGACGAACCGATCAACGTCCCGCGGATCTAAACCGTGCTCTGCCAAGGCGACAACAACCGCATCGAGATTGTTGATTTTTTGATATCGCGGATTATTGCCCCGCTTCTCCTGCTCGACACAAAAAATAAGCCGTCCGTCCTCGATAAGGGCGACTGCTCCGTCATGGGTCAGTTTGATACCGCAGATGCGCATACTGTCTTCGAACCTAATATCGGTGATCCACTCGATTGAAGGCGCCGCCACTGTTGCTCATGTCGCGAGACTCAGATGGGCTCCCATCTGTCACGATGCACGCTCTGGGCCAGTTCCAATCAGAGGAATCGCTGGCGATTGTCTGATCAAAGTCGGAGTTGGAAGCGACTTGACCGATTCGTGACACCGGACGCGTCCGGTTTCGGACCAAACACTCCCGCCTACGGCAACGATTTGCGTGCCTGCGACCTGCCGCCCCTTGTGCTTCCTCCGACATCGGGTGAACGAGTGCAGCGGAACTCTTTACCGGATAGTGAGATCGTTAACCGATCCTTCTACCAGATCAGGAGACGTGACCTCCAGAGGCGGCGACGAACCGCGGTCTTTGATGTCACAATTCAACCGATGCTCGCCGTTAGGCCCAGAAGCCCAGGCCGAAGAGAAGCGGAACGAGCACCAGCGAGTCCGGCCAGAGATGCACCGTTGCGAGCCCCGCCAGCCAGTAGATTGCCCCGAGCAGAAAACAGAAGCCGAGGTTCAGGCTCACGAAACTGAAGTTGCCTTTCAGCAATTCCAAGCTTTCCGTCCTGCTTGGATAGCAGGCTGCCGCCTCGCAATCTTCGTGCGGTCAATCCGGCTTCGTTTTGAGCTTGAGTTCGGTCACCCGGCTGCCGAGCCATGACTTGTTGCCGTCTTTCGGATCGAGAACCATGTTGTCCTCGAGCTGGTGCGTGGGGCGGAGAAACGCTCCGGCGCCGCCGGAGGTGATGAACTGCGTTACGCCGTCGTTGCCTGAATATCGGCTGTAGTGGTGCGTATCGCCCGACAACACGATTGGGATTTGCAGGTTCCGCTTCGCGCTCACAGGAGGGCTTTCAAGGACTTCAAGCACTCGCACCTTGTCGCTCCGGTGTGGCGCTTTTCGCACACAGTCGTAGCATCTTGAACACCGTGTGAGGACCTGAACGACGCACAACACTCACTGAGTGGCTAGAGTGGCTCGTCTTCCAATTCTCCTCGCTCTGATAGTGCCAGCCAGTATTTTCAAAAGGGTGGTACGACGCTTGCTTACGGATGAAGCGAACTTCCGCCTTCATAGGCACTTTAGCCATGCGAGGCGCCCCGCCAGATCGGTTCCTTCAAGTGGGTGACTATATGTCCGGTGTCGCCGGTGCGTTTCTCTGCGCTTCAAGCGGACCATCGTCGCGTGTTGTTGATCAGCTGAAGAAAATGATTCCGACACTTGCACTCCGTGGGCAAGCAGGTGTCGCGGTCTCTGCTTTCATGCAAGAGCGTGGGATCCGATATGGGAGGGCGTTTCACTCGAACGATAATTCAGTACGCATTGACGGCCTCGAACAGGACCCGCGCTTTCGGCCTCATGTAGCAATCGCGCAGATCCGTAGCGGAGGTGGTGATGACTGCGACGTGCAGTCAATTCCTAGCCGCCATTTTGCAATTTCTCTGGACGGCGCCTTGGTGAACGCTCATGAACTCAGGAGCGAATTGCTCTCTCAAGGACCACTGTTAGATACCAACACAGACGCCGAGCTCTTGCTGAGGTGGATTGAACGATCTTGCGAACGAGAATATTGGCGTCACGGCTTGCCCGCGGACTACGAAGCTATCTTTCGCGAGCTTGATGATCGTATCGATGGTGCCATTTCCGCGCTTTTGCTAGATAAGAACGGTGATCTTGTTGCATATCGCAATCGAAGCGGTTTGCGACCATTGGAGACTATGCGGACAAGTAATGGATTGTTGCTCTTTGCTTCCGAAAATTGTGCTTTCGCTGGGTTGGAAGGGGAGACCCAGCAGCTCTTGCCTGGGAGCATACAGCGCGTGGACGCCAAGACGGGCGGCAGAGTTGACCATACCCTGCACAGCCGAGGATGTAAGGCCAAACTCTGCGCCTACGAAACTCTCTATTTGGGAAGTCCGAACACGTCGGTCGAGGGCCATTCACATCGCCAGACCCGTCACAACATCGGGGTCGCCTTGGGGAGAATCGTTGCGGAGCGACTCCAAGCAGCCCCACTCTTGATCCCGCCAATCGTGTCCTCCATGCCAAATACTGGGGGGCCGTACGCCGATGGTCTATTTGAATCACTCGCCGAACAGGGTGTGCTCGCCGAGCGTAGTGACGTAGTGGCAACGCAATTTCTTGAGCGAACGCTCCTGGGCAGAGCCGGGGCCCGACAATCTCGCATTGCTCAGAAGTATCGCGTCTCTGACCCTGCCGTCGCTAAACGGACCATCATAGTTGTCGACGAGGCCCTCATTCGAGGTGATACCAGCAAAGCCGTCACAACGATGCTACTTGCCGCTGGAGCCAAAGCCGTACATTGGGCAATTGGTTCGCCGCCTATAGTTGCTCCACACTACTACGGCATGGGTATTGATACGCTAGATGAGCTCGCATTCTGGCAGGCATTGAAGCGGCTGCCGCCCGAACTACGCGCCCAGTGCCTTCGCTTTCACAGGATGGACCCGCCAGCCCTTAAACTCATTGAAAGCAACATTGCGACGGCGATCCAAGCAGCAACAATCACTTATCTGCCCTTCCGCGCTCTTGTGTCCATATTAGCCAACAGGCTAGAGGGCATCGATTTGTCACCCTTCACGTTGGAGATGCCGACCCCCGCTGGACGGCAGCGCGCGAACAGGAACTTGGAAGCTGTGCTGGCCGCTCTTCCTATCAATACCCGTCGGAGGTCAGCATCATGAAACCCACTCTCGTATTTGACTGGAACGGAACACTGCTCGATGACACGTACGCGGTGCTCGAAACGACGAACGTCATTTTGGACCGCTTCGGTCGTCCGATCATCGACATAAACACCTTTCGAGAGCATTTTGATGTTCCCCTCTCTCGTCTCTATCATAGCCTTGGAATGTCGCAGGAGGAGGTTGAGACAGTGGAGCGTGATGAGGGCGCACTGTTTCACGACACATACGAGCCTCTTGCGGATAAAGCTGATTTACGTGAGGGGGCGCGCAGAGTGCTCGAGTTAGCGCGACGAGACTCTGCGCTACTCATCATCCTCAGCAACCACATAGTCGCGCCCCTACAGCTCCAGCTGAGGAGACTTGGAGTGGATGACTACGTCACCGACGTGCTCGCCTTTGAAAGCCGCGCCACGCAATACAAATCGATGAGCAAAGGTGAGCGGCTTCGTCTTTATATGCACAGGTACAACCTGAAGCCATCGTCAACCTTCATCATCGGCGATATGCCCGTCGAGACTGATATTGCACGCAATCTCGGGCTGAAAAGCATATCCATTACCGGGGGATTTGTTTCGGCGTCGCGCCTGCAAGCCGCAGGCCCAGATTACACCATCAACAACCATCACGAGCTGTTGCCCATCCTACAAAGCCATGGCTTCTTTCGGAATGCTAGATTATGAGCGACGGATCATCAGCGAACGCGGCTCCCAAAACGATCAAGCAGAGCATAGGGCTTATCGGAGCGGGGCGCATGGGAACAGGTATAGGCATCAGCCTGCTGCGTCAGCAAAGCGAACTCCACATCAAAGTCAACAAGAACCGGTTCGGTGCTGATCGCCTGATAGGTGCAGGGGCTCGCGAGCATAGGTCGATCGCTGAGTTGGCGCAGCATGTAAGTGTGGTGGTGTTGTCCTTACCGTCCAGCCGCGAAGTTGAGACGGTGTGCCTCAATCACGATGGACTGTTTGTTCATATGTGCCGAGGAGGTTTGATAATTGATTGTACGACCTCGTATCCCGCATCGACCATTACATTGGCGAAAACGGCGCAAAGACGAGGTCTAAGCTTTATTGATGCTCCAGTAACACGAAGCCCCGAGCAAGCAGAGCTCGGCCTTCTCAATGCGATGGTCGGATCGGATGCAACACTCTTTCCCGTCGCTGAACGCATTCTTGCTGCGTTTTGCGAGACCATTATGCATGTTGGAGATGTCGGACACGGCCACAAGCTCAAGCTTGTTTACAACAGCATGACTATGGGCATAGCTGCGGTCGCCGCTGAGGTCTGCCAATTCGCGGATAGTCTACAGATAGATCTTGTAACACTACGCTCTTTGGTCAGTCGGGGCTCTACGAACAGTGGAATATTCCAAGCCTTCGCCGCCTTCTTGTTGGGAGAGAAACCAGATGCACTGGCAATCTCGATTGCAAATGCTGCAAAGGACATCGAGTGTGCTGTGCGCCTAGCGCGCGAGAGTGCCGTTTCCGTCCCGGTCCTGGATGCTGCCGCGCAGGAACTCAACCTCTCAGTTGTCGCAGGCAAAGGTGAACTGACCCTACCACATTTGGCCCGATCGTAGACGCTTGGTATGGCTCCAAGCGGGCCATTTTTCCACGAGTCCGTGGTGCCCTCGACTCCCTCAGCATCGAGATCGATGATTGGGACGAGATGGTCCGCATCTTCAAAGAAGTCAGGGGTCGTTTCTTATGACGATGGACTGGAGTTCGATCCAAACGGTGTCAAGGTCAATCGCATTCGCGAGGAAACCGAGTATGGCGGCCTGCGTATCACCGCCGACGCTTTGGTCGATACCGCCAAGGCCCGTATCGTTATCGATATCGCCTTTGGTGATGCGGTCGAATCGGGTCTACTGGAAATGGACCTGTCGGTTCTCCACGATCTTCCTGCTCTGCATCTCTCGCGCTTCTGCACGTGAGACGGTCATCGCCGAGAAATTCCAGCCGATGGTCATGCTGGGCCGCACCAATATTGGTGGTGCTCGCGGGCTATCATTGGCGCGGATACTTGAGGGCTTTGGCACACGCAGCTGTTATCCGTCCGCGCTGATCTGCCGGACAAAGTATCTCATTTCTGCTACCGCCTGAAAGAACAAGAAGGTGTGGGTCCAGCAAAGAAAAGGACCTCTGCCGGATTTCTCCGGCAGCGGCTCAAGTCTGGGGAGAAGGCAGACGTACCGGTCTGCCAGCGGAGAAGGGCGGAGCGCTTGAGGCGATCCGGCGGCACTAACGAAGTCGTTCTGCTCCGGTTTGATATCTGATAGTGCCGTTCTAGCTCGCCTGGCTCACAAATTTGGTGTCGAGATAGCCCTCGATTGCCTCGAGGCCACCTTCCGAACCGAAGCCGGACTCCTTCGTTCCTCCGAAGGGCACTTCAGGAAGCCCAAACCCATGATGATTGATCGATACCATCACGCATTGGAGATCGGTCCCGATAGCGGCCGTCGTTGCGGCGGATCGCGTGTAGGCGTAGGCGGCGAGCCCGTAAGGCAGTCGATTGGCGCGACAACCGCGTCATAGGTTTCAAACCGCGCAATCGGCGCGACAGGGCCGAACGGCTCTTCATTTATGATGCGCGCTTGAGGTGGAACATCGGTCAGGACCGTCGGCTCGAAGAAGTACCCCGTATTGCCGATACGCTTGCCGCCGGTGCGCAACTGGGCGCCGCAATCGAGAGCGTCCGCGACAAGGCTCTCCATTGCATCGACCCGCCGCGAATTGGCGAGCGGCCCCATCCGGCTATCTCTTTCAAGGCCATTGCCAACCTTGATCGCGCTGGCCTCGGCAACGAACCTCTTAACGAAATCTTCATAGATACTCTCATGCACCAGAAACCGCGTCGGCGAGACGCAGACTTGGCCCGCATTGCGGAACTTGTTTGCTGACAAGATTCTTGCGGCTTTCTCGACGTCGGCATCCGGGAAAACGATGGCAGGCGCGTGGCCGCCGAGCTCCATGGTGGCGCGCTTCATATGGGCGCCGGCAAGGGCTGCGAGATGCTTTCCGATCACGGTCGAACCGGTGAAGGAGACTTTCCGCTGGCGGAGATCTTCCGCACGGCATGGTGGATCGGAAAATTCCAGGGCGTAAATGCCGCAACCGGCCCGACCGGCTCCTTGGTCACGAGCTGGGCAATATTGCCAAAGCGCGCCGGGACGATCCGTCCATAGGCGCGCCGCCCTTCCTCGGCGAGCCAGTCGATGATATCGGCAGCAAGGAGCGATTCAGCACGCGATTCGGTGAGCGGCTTACCCTGTTCGAGCGTCATGATCGATGCGATGCCGGCTGCGCGCGAGCGTATGAGATCGGCGGCCTTGCGCATCGTCCTGTATCGGTCAAAGGCCGAAGTCTTTCGCCAAATCTCAAAGCCCTCCTTCGCGGCCATGATCGATCGAGATCGCCGCGGGACGCATAAGGAGTTTCGCCAACTGGCTGTCCGGTCGCGGGGTTGAGGATCTTTTCCGAGCGATCCGAACCCCCTTCCGTCCATTCGCCGGCAATGAACATCCTGATCTTGGGGTACACAGGTTCTGCCTGCGTGGCTTGTTCACGGCGCATCATGCCCGCACCTCAATGTCCCCAGCGAAGAGCCAGCGGGTTGAGCTCATGCGCGAGCTCGATCAATCCAGCTCTCGTCGCCGGATGGATTTGCTCGAGCGGATGCCGCACGGCTTCGCATTTGATCACGCCGCCTTCAGCCATTACGCTCTTGGCGGCGCGCAGGCCACACTGGCGGTTTTCGAAATTGATGAGCGGCAGCACCCTTGCATACGCAAGAGCGGCTTCCTGCCTGTCGCCCGCTTTGTGATGATCGAGCACGGGGCGGAGCAGATCAGGCAAGAGCGCGCTCGACATTGTTCCGATCGCACCGGCATCGAGGTCTGCCATCATGGTGATGGCTTCCTCCCCGTCAAAAGGACCAATGATGACCTCACCGCCGAGCTCGATCAGACTGCGCAGCTTGGCAGCCGCAAACGGCACCTCGATCTTGAAATATCTGGCGAGCGGCACCGCGCAAGCGAGCCGGACGAGAAAAGGCACCGTCAATGTAACGCCGGAGAGCGGCGCGTCCTGGACCATGATTGGAATGTTGGCGGCGTCGGCGACCCGGCCGAAATGCCCGATCATGGCGCCTTCATCCGCCTTGAGGCTTGCACCATGATAAGGTGGCATCAGCATGAGGAGACTTGCGCCACGTTCGGCCGCATAGCGGGCGCGTTGCACCGCAATCTGGGTGCTGAAATGGCTGCAGGTCACCATGACGGGCTTGCGGCCCGCGACATGCGAGAGGCAGAGATCGACCAGAATATCGCGTTCCTGATCCGACAGCAGGAACTGCTCGGAATAGTTGGCCAGAATGCAGATTCCGTCCACGCCTTGATCGATCATGCAATCGAGCACGCGCCGCTGCCCTTCGAGATCGAGATCTCCAGATTCCGTAAAGGGCGTCGGAGCGACCGGGAACAGGCCGCGATAGACGGGAGTTTTCGCATTTATCATGTAGAGGATTCCAGACAGGAAGCAGTCAGTTGCTGTCGAACTCGATCAGCCCATCGCAGACATCGATGCCGTCGCACTTTTTGGACAGATTTGGCGTGGCGTCACAAACAAGATTGGTTTGGAGCTTTGCTCGCGTCGGAACCCTTTCGCGCCTCCTCATTAGATCCAGCCAGGCGGCACCAGATCGGTCAGGATGGCAAGGCATTCAAACAGGAAGTAGCTTCCGAAGATCAGCTCGACGTTCTGGGCCGCATCGATATCGCGCACGATCGCCTTTCGGGTGAAGCAGCCGCCGGTGAGCATTCCAGGCGGGCGCGGGTCATCGGGAGCAGTCGGTGTCAGGTATTTCGAGCTCAGCTGAGTAACTGTGCGCTCCGCAAATGATCGATATTTGGCGCCCTGCTCAGGACCAAGTGCGGATGCAAGGCGCAGCGCCGCGGCAGCAGCAATAGTAGTGGCTGCAGTATCCCTGCTGGTGTTGGGGATCGCCGGATCGTCGAAATCCCAGAAGGCAATGAGATCCGAAGGGACATGGTCGATCCACCAGTCAAGAAGGTGCACGGCGTAGTCGCGCCATAGCGGTTCGTCCGGGCGCACCATGGCGGCGTGAGCGGTGTAGAGCATCGCCCATCCCTGCGCCCGGCCCCAGGTGCTGATATCGCTATATCCCTTGTGCGTGTGCGTTCTGAGTACCTTTCCGGTGTGTGGATCAAGGGTGGAAGACTGGATAACTGAATTGTCCTGCCGCACATGGATCTCCAGGACACGCCGCATATGTGCATTGGCGACCTCCTCCATCCGGGCATCGGAAAGCTCGTCCGCGGCCCAATAGAGCAGGCCCGTCGCCTGGAGCGAGTCGATGCTGCTCTCGGACGCTCCGACTGCGCTCGCCTCCTCGGCATCCCTGCCCAACGGTATCAGTCCGAGGTGTGGATCGAACATATCACGAAGCGACCTTGCTGCTGTCAGAGCCACCGCGCGCGCGTTTTCTTCCTTGAACAGGATGCTGCCGAGGGCGCCGGCATGATAGAAGCCGAAGCCCTTGAACGCCGTAAGCCGCTCGGCACGCGGCAACATTCGGCTTAGCGCAGCACGCGCGTCTTCGATTGGGAACTGCCTGGGATCAGCGAGATGCGCGAGCCAAAGCTCACCAACAAATGCCCCGCCGGTCCAATCGCCATCGGGTGTAAACGTCCATTTTCCGTCGGCGGCATTCGCCCAGTGTGGCAAGCCCGAGCGTGCAGCGTCCCGAGTCTCGGCAATGCGCTTCAGCATACGCTCGCGCGCTAGCAGATATTGGCTTTCCGACATGGCTTCTGGCCCAACATAATACTCGCCGCGCGGCTTTGGCCTGACGGCAACTTAAAGCTCTTTACCAACAGATCCTGGACTGGCGTGAACGGTTAGTGTTCACCAGACTTCCAAGCGTGCCTTGGTTGCGTCGCTGCCGAGGAGCACGCCTCGTCAGCAGCACCCCAGGGAAGGCCGCGTGCAAGTTTATGCGGATCACCATACCCTCCTGACGTAAGCGTGCTACTTTCGAGAATCCTCGTTGTTGTTTAGTGATACGAGTCCGCAGCACCGATGGCGCCAGTATCGTAGAGATCCTTCAATTTCCTGGCGTCATAGCCCAGCTCTTTCAGAATCTCTTCCGTTTGCGCACCGAGCTTTTGCGGCGGCAAACGCACGCCCGGCTGCTCGCCGTCGTAGCGCACCGGATGGCTGACAAGGGTGATGGGAGTTCCGGTCGCGCCGGTCACGACCTGAAAATTTCTGTTGTGCGCAATCTGCGGATCCGCAACGACGTCCGCATAATCGTTCACCGCAGCGTGCCAAATTCCACGGGCCTCGAACAAGACGATGCATTCGGTGGTTGTGCGTTTGGCGACGCTGGCCGCAATGATGGCTGAGGCCTCGTCCCGCCGGCGATACGCCTCCTCGTCGGGAATTCGCTGGTCGGCCGGAAGGCCAAGCGCGTCTGAGAGCGCCTCCAGCGATCCCAAAGAGATCGCAATGTGGCCATCGCGTGTCGCATAGATGCCGTAAGGCGCGCCGTAGTACCATCCGGCCACCGGACCTGGCTGGCGGACGTCGTCAGGCCTTTGGCCGTTCAGGTAGCAGGTAAAAGATTCCATCTGCAGGTCGAGCGCAGCCGACAGCAGGCTAACATCGACGCGGCAGCCCTGCCCCGTCCGCGCTTTCCTCACCAGGGCAGCCAGGATACCTGCTGCAAATAAAGCGGCCCCGTGATGATCGATGGCGGAAACGCCGACAGCCCGCGGGCCCTGCTCGCGACTTCCGGTGATCATCGCAAGTCCTGAGAGCGCCTGGATCAAGAGATCCTGGCCTGGGCGATCGACATAGGGCCCGTCAGGTCCGTAGCCGGAGGCAGCGGCATAGATGATCGGCGGATTGATCTTCTTTGCATCCTCGTAGCCGAGACCAAGCTTGTCGAGCACACCCGGGCGGAAGTTCTCTGCGATGACATCCGATTTAGCGATCAGTTGCCTGGCGATAACCACAGCTTCGGGTTTTTTCAGATCGAGCGTGAGGCTGCGCTTGTTGCGGTTGCCCGTCAGAAGCAACATCGATTGGCCGTCAACCCGCTTGTCCGCCCCGCCCCATTTCCTCTGAAAGGCCCCCCCGGGCGGTTCCACGGCGATCACGTCCGCACCGAGGTCGGCGAGAAACTGCACGCCAACCGGACCCATCAGAAAGTGATTGAGGCTGAGGACACGAATGCCCTTCAAGAGATCGACCATACATCCTTGCTTTCGGTTTGACCTGAAATCGAGCTGTTGGCTCTCGATTTCTGAAATCGATTTCAGACTTAGGCTTTGCAAGAACCGGAGTCAAGCGAATCGACCAACTTTCGAATGAGATTCGCTTCATCCCGCTCCATCTGCGCATGAGAGGGCCAGAAAATAGCGCCGATGGCCCGCATAGAGGGCTTGAGAAGGTGGCGCTCGTGATGGTTTAACCCTTTTGAGGGGAGACCCTCTCCTTCTCCTGATTGACCAACGCAAATGGACAAGAAACCTGTAATCGCGCCAAAAGGCCGCCAGCAGCCGCGCGTGAAGATCGAGGACGTTGCCCGGAAGGCGAATGTGTCGCCGGCGACGGTGTCGCGGGTTCTCAATCACCCCGATATCGTACGGCCGGAGCTTCGCGACAAGGTCATGCGGCATATCAATGACCTGGCCTACACGCGCGATAGCGCAGCCAGAGCATTGAAATCGGGACGCATGCGGACCGTCGGCGTCATCGTTCCGACACTGGCTCTCGGTATCTTTGCAGAAGGCGTGGAAGCGCTCCAGAACCGCCTCAGCGAAAGCGGCTACACGCTGTTCATTGCGAATTCGCAATATGACCAGCGGCGTGAATTTCAGGAGCTGCAAAGTCTCATTGAACGCGGCATCGATGGAATCGTGCTGGTCGGAGCTTCCCACGGACGGGAGCTGAGGAGCCTGATCGAACAGGCGGGCGTACCTGTCATCACCACCTATGTTGCCAAGGCCGGCGGCGGCATCCCAGCGATCGGAATCGACAACGAAAGCGCCACCCGCGAGATGACGGAGTATCTGCTAAGGCTTGGACACGTCCGTTTCGGCGCGATTGCCAACGTTGTCGCCGCGTCCAACGACAGATCCCGCGCCAGGCTCGAGGGAATTCAGCGCGCGCTCTCGGACGCCGGTCTTCCGCTCAAGCCAAGCCAGATCGTCAAGGCCGATTATTCGCTTGCCCAGGGCCGTAGTGCCCTTCGTCAACTCCTCACCGATCATCCGGACACGACAGCAGTAATCTGCACCACCGACACGCTTGCCATCGGTGCAATGGCAGAGGCTCGCAAGATGGGGCTGGCCGTACCGTCCACGCTCTCCATCACAGGATTTGACGATGTGGAGCTGGCGGCGCAAATGGACCCGCCGCTCACAACAGTCAGCGTTCCGGCAGCAGAAATCGGCCGGGGAGCGGCCGATTATCTCATCAATGCCATTGCCGGAAGTCCTGTCCCGAGAAGTGTCGTGTTGCCGTATCGGCTGGTCATGCGGTCATCGAGCGCCCCGCCGCGATCCAGCGTCCGTCCCGCCCGTCGCGGGCGCAGTCGAGACCATTGATAGGGCCACAGTCCTGATAAGTATTGCAGAACCGTAGCCTGGCCTTCGTGTCCCAGGACTCGGTGACGTAAGCTGCTCGCCCCATACCATTATTCGCCGTTAAGTAGAGCTGGCTGAGCATGCGATGCGCCACCTGCGCGCCCGTCAATGGCACAAGAGGCTTCTCAATGCTCGCGTTCAACGTGAACGGAGTGAACGGGCGCATGGTGGTGGCTGGCGCCCAGTTCGTGCAATCTATGATGCAGGCGATGATGCGCAAGTTCCAGGGCAGCTCGCAGCCGCGAGTGTCGCGCTTCGTCGGACTTGGGAGCGAGCGTGTCCATATAGGCGATCGATCCCTCGATTTGAGCAAGGACCGAGACTGCATCCGCGCTGGCAAAGATGGGCATTCCGCCTACTTTGACATATGCCGCACTGGTGTGCGCCGCAATGTCGGCCTCGCGTCCGGCGACACTGCCCCGAACGCGCAGCGCGATCCAACATGACTCGCTGATGGGCAGGGAGAGCTGCCCCTTGCACGACAAGCCCTCGCATCGAACCTCCTGGAGGACCGTGCCATTACATATGAGCTCCACCCGCGCCGGCGGAACGCTGACCGATTCGATCCGCCAGTCGATCGTGAGGGTGCCGCCTGAACGGGGAAGGGCCACCGTGCCTCCAGGGCGACGTCCTTCAACGGCCATCTCAACCAGAGGCCCGACAGTGATGAAGGTGTCCCCGCTGCGTACGGCATCCATCCAGTTACGATACGTGAAGTCGCGTTCGCCCAGCTGCACATAGGTCCGCGAGCCCCCGAGGAGTGCGGCCGCGTCCATCTTGTCGGAGCCGGCCACCAGCGGCAGATGGTACCCGATGTTGAGGTAGCGATACCAATCGGCGAGACCAAATGCGCTGATCTGCGCGGTCCGCGGGTTGAACGACATCATTTCGATGGCGTCGACAAGGCCGAGCACAATGTCGGCCGCACGTTCCGCCTGCGGGTTCGGCGCGTGCGGCATGACCACCAGCCCCCCTTGCTGACGGCAGCGCTCCGCCCAGTCGGCCATGGTCGCCTCCAGAACATGGCCGATCGCAGCTTCGTTGGACCCGCCGCAAGAGAGCGGATTGATCATTTCACCTTCGTAGCCGAGCAGCGATATGTGCCCCAGAACCTGCATCCGGTTCTCCGTGCCGACCCGAACCAGGAATTCTCCGTCCCCGCCGAAATCCTTTGCCCCGATCGTCGTGCGTCCGTCGAAATCGGCGACGTTGGTGAATAGCTCGCCCCACTGTGCGGCGAGTAAGTTGACGACGTTGACCCCCTCCGCCTTGCCCTCAAGCAGCGCTGTCTGCGGGCTCAGGAAATGGACGTGCGTATCAGAGCTAACCCATCCCTGTTCGCGCCAGCGCAGCACACGATCGAGCTCAAAGGTGAGATTGTCCGTCCTTGCAGTGATTTCGACGACGGTGCGCAGCGGGCGCACCTCGAAACCCCTGCTGATCTCTACGAACACGGGCCCGAGTGGCAGGTCCGCCTCGCAACTGCCGTCAACGTAGGCGTACTGGTTCAGCCCATTGGCAAATTCGCCCGAGAAGTCCTCGAACCTGCCGGTATTGACCTTGCGGTGATGTCCTTTGGGTGGCAGATACTCTCCGTGCGCACCATGGACATGCAGCCGCGCGGCAACACGCACGCCACTGCCCTTCTCCACGATGCGGATCTTGACCGGCCTTGTGGCCGGTTCGACTGTCGCCACATTGAGCGAGGCGCCTGCGTTAACGCCACCTTCCAACGATCGAAGCTCGAACATGTGCAAGCGGCCATCGTCGGACCGCAGATAGAGCCTTGCGTCCGGATGCGCGGAGTACTCCACGATGACTTCGCTCCCGGAGCGCACGGGCTGCACATCAACTTTGGCGCCCAGCCAATCCGCTCTGGAGTACTCGAGCACTGCGCGGGCGGAGATGACCGTGCCGAGGTCCATGCCGATCTGCTCGCCCCGATCGTCGACATCGAGCTCGCCAAGCTTGTTCAGATGGACCCCGGGCGGCAGCCTCACCTTCAGCTTGCGACGGCCCGGGAGGCGCAGCGGGTGCTGGGTGAGCGCTGTCGTGGTCACCGCAAACAGAAGCGAGGTTTCCTGTTCCGCGCGCAAGCTCAACGCCGAAAGCTCCTTGTCCGGATAAGGATTCGGGAGGGCGTAAAGCCACACATTCTCACCTTGTCGATCCATGCGTCCCGATTGGGTGCGGGCCTCGCCCTGGAAGAAGCTCGCCCCCGGCGCTCTGCCGAGTACAAAATCCTCGCCGGTGCTTGCATGCACGATGGGGCCGCGCAGCGGCAGTGCGGCGAACGCACTCGCACTCCAGGAGATGTGGTTCTGCTGGATCGCGAAGCGGCGCAGCACCGGCACGTCGGTCTCGCTGCCGTCGGCATAGCGGAGCCCGTATGTCGCCACCCGGTCGCCGAGTGGATTGCCTTCGACAGGCAGCGTAGCCGGGCCGATCTCTCCGAAACCATCGGGGCTTGCACTGGGGCGGTCTGCCGCCACTTGCACGAACAGCACATAGCTCGCCATTGTCGCCGGCAAGGCGATGACGGCAGGAGGGGCCCCGGGGCGCAGCTCCAGCACATCCGGCCCCGTTTCGCTGCCGAAGAGAAAGGGCATGCCGCGATGGGTCTGGAGCCCGCGAAGCGAATCGATCCAGCCGGTGTCACCTGGGCGGGCGGCGAACCCTTCACCGGCATTTGCGCGCTTGGCGTTGAAATATCGCTTCAAGTCCACAGGCGTGAAGTGCGGCGATGAAGGTGCTTTCATGCTTCGGACTCCAGTTTCAGCAACTCAGTGCCTCGCAAGCATTCTTTGTTTGTTGTGAATGACTGCTCGCGCAAGGACGCTTGCGCCGACCCCATGCTCATGCCCAGCATGAAGAGATACGCGCGAGCTCTTATGTTTTGCACCTGACGTGGACGCTTTGCGTCCGTCGCGGGCACGGCGAAGCGCAGGGGCAGAGCGTGTTCATTCACCGATGTAGAGACGACCGCGCTTCTTGGCGATCTGGTAGACCAGCACGCTCAGGAGCGCGATCAACGATCCGTAGACCGGAAACATCCAGGCGATGTGCTCGCGTTGCAACCAGACCAGCAGATAGGGTGACGTCCCGCCAAACAGAGAGACGCCGAGCGCATAGCCGAGAGCCACTCCGGTGGTCCGCACGGCGCGCGGCATCAGCGTGGTGGCGATGAAGTTATAGAGGGCCATGTTGAAGCCTACGATCGCGCCGCCGAACACGGTGACAAAGAAGAACGTGACGATGCCCTTTTCCGAATAGAGCAGTGTCAGGAAGAAGCATGGGATGAGCAACAGGCGCAGCAGCGTGAACGCGCGCGAGGGTCGCACCTTGTCCGCGAAAGTGCCGACAAGAGGCGCCGTTGACATCCAGATCAGGACCATCAGCGTCATGATCCCGTACACATACGTGCTGTTCTCCTTGAAGACCGTGTTAGCCATGTTGGGCAGACCGGTGTTCCAGGCATAGTTGGCGATCTGCACCGACCCGATCACCAGGATGACGGCGAGCAGCGAAAGGCGGACGCTCCATAGCGTTTTCCACACACCGCCAGTCGTTTCCTGAATGCGCGAAGACTCGTCTTGGCGATGCATGGCTCGATTGATCAAGGTTTCCGGCACCGTCGTGCGCAGATAGATGATCAAAAGGCCCAGCACGCCACCAACCGCAAAGGGTATACGCCAGGCCCACTCGCGCATGGCTTCAGGTGCGACCGAGGCGCTCACCAGGAAGGCAACCAGGCTGGATCCGAGGTTTCCCAACTGGATGAATGTGCCGCCGATCAGACCAAGGTAGTGTCCCTCCTTTCCAGGTGGCGCCAGTTCAATTGCAATGGCGTTGGCGACACCAGCTTCAGCGCCTGTGGCAAGCCCCTGAATCAGCCGCATGATCAGCAGCGCTATGGCCGCCGTGACGCCGAGGTCCTTGTAGGTGGGCAACAAGGATATCAAAAGCGAGCAAACCGCCATGGCCGTGACCGAGATCAGCATCACGCGCTTGTGGCTGATGCGATCTGCGACCGGCCCCAGCAAAACAGCGCCCAGCGGTCGAGCGCAAAAGCCCGCCCCGTACACGGCCAGTCCCGCCAGCAGCGAGGTGGTGGGATCATCGGAAGGGAAGAAGTGCGGCGAGAGAAACGCTGCCATTACGCCGTAGACATTCCAGTCGTACCACTCCAGCGCCACCCCTCCTCCAAGGCCGGCGGTCATCCGCTTATTGGCAGTTTGCTTGTCAAGCTGGATGGGGACAGCGCTGGGCTGAGCAATGATGTTCATGGGTCCTCGGGCTCTAATGATGACGTTAATGATATTGCGGGTCGCGCGAGAACGAGCAGCCGCTCGTCGGCTCAACTGCGCCCGCCGCGACGGGGGTCTACGAGAGCGACGGCCTTGAGCAGGCCGGACCGCGGAAGCGCAGGCGCAAAAGGTGTTCGGGATGCCGGCGAAAAGCCCGCCTGGCTTCAGGGATTTGTGGGCCTCGCCTCACGAGCGGCCATTGCACGAGCCCAGTGGCGCAGGACGCCTCCACCGTTGCTTCCGACTTGCGCGGCAGCTCGCATAAAGCGCGCGCGAGATTCCGTGCCATTCGCATGGCTAGCCTTCCTCCTGTTGCTCTAAGCGCGCTTCTGAAGAAGCTGATGTTCTTATTGGACAGCGCGGCGTCACAAGACCCGTCGCATCGTCAGTGAGATCTTTCAGATGCGACCCACTCTCGCCGGTCGCATGCTTCCGGTTTCCCGCAGTATCGCGTAGTTCTACGTACGATTTCTGAAATCGATTTCAACGTCAATACGCATTCGGAACCACGGAGTCAAGCCGATTTCAGCAGTTAGGGCTGCCTCGCCGCTTACCGTCAGCGCCGCCTTGAGCGCGGGTCCGTCGGGGCTGCGGGAGACGAACAGCCAAAAACAGGCTCCAAGAAGGCTTATTGCTACGAAATCGATTTCATTTTAAGGCGTGGTTCTCATATTCCTTCAGGAGAACCGCTCTATGACCAAGTCGTCCGATCTCATCCTTGCGACGTCTGTCGCGCCCCACGTGCGCCTATTGGCGCTGAATAGGACATCAAAACGAAACGCCTTGAGCAACGAGCTGATCGTGGAGCTTGGCGCCACTTTACGCCGTGCCGCACTCGATGAGGATGTCCGCTGTGTCGTGCTTTGTGGCAGCGATGCGTTCTTCTCTGCCGGAGCCGACATCAAGGAGATGCGGGAGCGCGGCTTTGAGGCAATCGACAATTCCACCCGACGTTCTGCCTGGCGGGATGTCGCCAATTTCCCCAAGCCTCTCATTGCCGCAGTCGAGGGTATTTGCTTCGGCGGCGGCCACGAATTGGCGCTGCTCGCGGACATCGTGATAGCAGGTGAAGGGGCGGTATTTGGGCAGCCCGAGATCAACATCGGGATATTGCCCGGCGACGGCGCGACGCAGAGGCTAACACGCGTGGCTGGCAAATCACTGGCCATGCTGATGATCCTGAGCGGCCAATCCATCACGGCGCGGAGTGCGATGCAGGCCGGTCTTGTGGCGGAAGTTGTCGAAAGCGGCAGGGCGCAGACGCGAGCGCTCGAAATAGCCGATCTGATCGCGCAAAAGCCTCCCCGCTCGGCTGAACTTGCCAAAGCGGCCGTTCTCGCCGCGTTTCAGACCACGCTGGATGCGGGGCTCGAGTTTGAGCGGCAAGCGATCCGCTTTGCGTTCAGCACAGCTGACCAGAAGGAGGGAATGAACGCCTTCTTTGAGAAGAGGCCGCCGAACTATCGCGGGAAGTAGCCCCCGCGATCAGCTCGGACGCGGCGCCGGCGAAGCTCCCCCGCGCAACATGCGGCATTCAACACTCCTTCGGCTCGACCGGGCCGGCGCTACGGGCGACAATCTCGTATTGGCCGGCCTTTGCCACGCCAATGTACATGTTCATCCTGCAGTGGCGCTTGCCCGGCACCATCTCCGCCGGCCCGCCAGGCCCTTGCGCAATCTTGGCGTGGTCAAGCGCGGCAGCGACGGCCTCGCGGTTAATTGTACCGGCTTCCCTCACTGCGGCTTCCCACAGCTTCAGGCCTCGATAAGTGCCGGTCGCAGCACTACCTGCTGAGAACCGGAACTTGCCAGGAAACTGCTTTTCGTAGGCCGACTGAATTTTGGCGCTCACCGGATCTTCCACCGCGAGCGCCTTGTAATAGTCGAGGCTGCTGGCGAGGCCTTCGATCTCGTGAGCCTGGTTCATCTCGAGCGTGTTCTCGTCATAGTACACGCAGCCCAGCTGTCCCCCATTCCTGGAAAAGCCCGCTTCATAAAGCTGTTTGAAGAACGAGCCGACGCCCGGGGGAATGACGCTGTTGAATACCACGTCTACCTTGTTGGACGTGATGCGGCTCACGGTTGATGAAAAATCGATCTGGTCAAGCGGGTAGTACTCCTCGAACACCACCTCCCCGCCGCTGCTCTCGATCACCTTACGCGCATAGGCATTGATTGTTTGCGGCCAGACGTAGTTCGATCCAGGCAGCGCGAAGCGTCTGCCACCGTTCTTGATCAACCACGGAATGAACCGGTCGCAATTCTGCGCCGGTACCGGCCCGGTGCAAAACAGATAGGGCGTGCACTCCCTGCCCTCGTAGGCCTGCGGATAGATGTAGAGCGTTTTGCCACGAGAGATGATGATGTCCTTGATGGCGTTGCGCATCGAGCTCGCAATGCCGCCGAGCACCAGGTCGACCTTGTCTCGTTGAACCAGCTTGCGGACATTGCCAACAGCAACGGACTCGTTGGACGCGGTGTCCTCGATCAGGAGCTCGATCGGGCGCCCCAAGAGACCGCCGTTCTCGTTGATCTCGCTCGCGACCATGCGAGCGACATTGGCGTCGGTATTCCCGGCAAAGCCGAGTGCCCCCGTAAGGTCGGTCGCAATGCCAATTCTGATCGGGCCTTCGGCAGCGTTGGCCCAGTCAGGACGGATCACCCAGCTGCCCGGGCCGGCCGCAATGGCCGCAGACGCAAAGGCGAAATTGCCGAGAAAGCGGCGGCGGCTGAGTTGTCGGTGATCATTCAGCATCGAACTGACCTCCCTTGGCTCATGGCCGAGCTCCACGCGCCCTGCTCCTTCCCGCGGGGCGCGGTAACCGGAAAACTATCCGTCATTTTTCCGTTTCGAGCGGGCTCTTCGGCTCAACTTTGGGTAAAATCGCGTAACGAAGTGCAGCAATCAGGACAGTCTGAAAAACTCCCTCGCGTTCTCGCCAAGAATTCTGACCGCCAAGCGCTCTGCGTCTCGAGACCGAAAGTAACCGCTCGCGACTTTTTCGTTCAGAACCTCGCCGATGAGCCGGCGTGCGCCCTGTATCGCGGCAAACGTCTCCTCGACGTGAAGACAATCTCCTCCGATCATCATTCGCGATTCATCGGGCAAGACTTCAATAGCCTCGTGCAGAGCGAGCTTGAAATGTGACGGGCTCAACAGAAAAGACCAGCACAAATCAAGCCAGACATTTCGATACACAAAGGCCATGCCCAACAAGTCCCGGCTCCAGGGATAGGCCAAATGCATCAGCAGAAAGCGCGTCCGAGGATGACGCTCAATCAACCCGGTCATACGTAGCGGATGGGAGCCGCTTATGATTGCCGTTCCGAGGTGAGTTTGGACTGGCAGGTCGGCCTCGCCTGCGAGTTGACAAAGCAAGTCGACGACGAAGTCGCAGAACGCCTTGCGCGCCGCAGGGGATGGAGACCTTTGTCCCCAGGCCTGCCGAGCCAGCTCCTCGTTCGGTTCGTCAAAGCTTAGATCCCGGTCATAGGCGAGCGCGTTTTTGAGCGCAACGTGATTGCGCCGGGCGCAGCCGGCTACGAGCTCGCGGATCGCGTCGCAATAATCCTCGAAGGTTTTCACCTCTATGCCGAGGCGCCGCAGCAACGTATGGCCGCAATTTCCATTATGGTCGCGGGATTCGGGGTGCCAGCCGAGCGCGAATGCGTTGATCCGCAGGACCGCATCGTAACTTTGCCCAAGGACCGGGCGCGGATCCATTAACGGATCGAGAAAAGGGTCCGTTACGATCCTCCCGATGGCGGCGCGCCTAATCACTTCACTTGGCCATGTCGCCTCCTTGTGGCGCAAGCGCACTGAGGCGTCTACCGCCTCCCAGTTGTCGCGCGTGATGCCGGTCTCGGCGAAGCCGTAAAGCTCGGCGATACCGCCGGTGAGGTTACGAACGAATGCATTTGAGCCGCTGCTCTCCAGGAACGGAGCAAGGGCCTCCCAGGTGGTTGGCTCGGTAGCGGTAGATAACATATCGCCCGTCGCCTTGGGCTCGGATGGCAACACGTGGCTCGTCCAAGCCGCATAGCTCTGTTGGAACAGTTTTAAAAGATTCACGTCCCTGCTATGTGCGACCTCGGGCATGTGATGTTCATGGACATCGATGACTTGGCACGCATTCACAAAATCACTCATGGTTTTGGACATCGTCTCTCTCTGTTCAGTCATCTCAAGGAACTTCAACGCGCCATCTTTCGGGCTTGAGATGGCAGCGGGACGCCTCTAGGGCGCTAGATACGTCAACAGCCGCGGGTCGTCGCGCAGCTGTTGCGACGGGCCCGACAGCGCGACACGGCCGCGATCGAGCACATAGGCGTGCTCCGCGACACGCATTGCGAGATCGAGATGTTGCTCGACGATGATGATGGCGATCTCTCTGGCTAGTTCGATCAAGCGCTCGGTGATCTCCTCGATGACGCCGATCCAGACACCCTCGGTCGGCTCATCCAGCAGGAGGAGCTTAGGGTTTCCGAGCATCGCGCGGGCGATTGCGAGCATCTTGCGCTCGCCACCGGACAGCGTTCCGGCCGGCTGATCCAGGCGCTGGCCGAGTTTTGGAAACATCCTCATGACCCGGTCCACTGCCGATCCATTGCGGTGCAAAAGCGATCCGACGGCGAGATTGTCGCGCACGGACAGGCGCGCGAACACTGAATGCTCTTGCGGCACATATCCAATGCCGGCCCGCACCCGCTCTTCAGTGCGGCGGCGATCGATGTCTTGGCCGTTGAATTGCACGCCGCCCTTCCATGCCGGCAGTTCGCCCACGATCGCCTTCATGAGCGTGCTCTTTCCGGCTCCGTTGCGGCCGAGGACGGCCACACCGCCGCGCGGCGGGACGGCCATATTGACGCCGAACAGGACCTGGCTGCGTCCATAGCCGGCGTCGAGATGCTTGATATTGAGGAATTCAGGCACGGCGCAAATAGATCTCCTGGACGCTTCTGTTGACCTGGATCTCGGCAACCGTCCCCGACGCCAGAACCTTGCCCTGATCGAGCACGGTTAGCCGGTCGCAGATGTCGCGGATGAAATCCAGGTCGTGCTCCACGATGACAAGCGAGCAATGCTGCTTGATGGGCTGCAGCAACTCGCCCGTGACGCGGCGCTCCTCCAGGCTCATGCCTCCGGTCGGCTCGTCCAAGAGCAGAAGGCGCGGCCGGCATGCGAGCGCCATTGCGATCTCCAACCATTGCTGCTGCCCGTGAGAAAGGGTCGCCGCAGCATCAAAGGCGCGATCGGCGAGCCGGAATTGGAGAAGCATCGTCATGACCTCCTCGTGCAGTCGTCCCCGACTGCGCGAGAACGCCAGATCCAGCAGTGACGACCGGGCCTGCAGCGCGAGCAGGATGTTGTCGTAAAGAGTGAGGGTCGGTAGCACGGCGGTGATCTGGAATTTCAGGCTCATGCCCGCTCGCGCACGCTCTGGCGGCGTCAACGAGGTGACGTCAGTATTGATGAAGGTCACCTTGCCTCGGGTCGGCACGAGCGCACCTGCAAGACACTTCATCAGCGTGCTCTTGCCCGAGCCGTTCGGCCCGATCAGGCCATGAAACTCTTTCTCGCCGACGGTGAGCGCTGCTCCGTCCAACGCGGTGAGCTTGCCAAAGACCTTAGAGATGTCCACGGCTTCAAGGAGCGGCATTGCGCTTCTCCTTCACGCCCGGGCCGAAATGACCTACACGTTCCCGCTCGCCCAGCACGAGGCTTATCAAGCCGAGGGGCCGGAACATAATGACGAGCAACAGCAAAACGCCGAGAATGATCGGCCAGATATCGCGATAATTGTCGGAGAGCCAGAAGCTGAGGCCCTCAACAATCGCGGTGCCGATGACCGCACCGATCAATGTCCCGGAGCCGCCGAACAAGACGTAGAGCACGACCTGGGTCGACATGACCACGCCCAGCATGTTCGTCCAGACGAAGCCCTCGTGAAACGCATAGAGGCTACCGGCAGTACCTGCGATCGCGCCGCTGATTGCGAATATGATCGCCTTCAAATGTTGCACTTTGTACCCGAAGAAGGCGATGCGCTGTTCGTTCTCTCGCAATCCCGCCAGTGCCAGACCGAACTGCGACCGCAGCAAAAAGCGCGACATAAGGTAGATCAGAACCAGAATGGCGAGAACCAGATAGTAAAATCCTGGCCCCTCGCTCATTTCGTGCGAGCCGATTGTCATCGGTGGGATCGAAGGGATACCGTTCTGGCCGCCAAGGTAATGAGAACCCCGAGCCAGCCGGTCGGCTGCGTAAGCTCCGGTCATAGTACCAAGCGAAACGAAGACCACACTCGAGGGGTGACGGCCAAGCAGCAGGGAGCCTGCCAGCAACAATGCCGCGACCAAGCCTATCAGGCTTCCGGCCGGAAGAACGGCAAAGATCGATTCGACTCCGAAGTCGCGTGAAAGCAGCGCTACAGCGTAGCCGGCCATGCCGAAGAACAGCGACTGGCCCAAGCTCAATATCCCGGCATAGCCCCACACCAGGTCGAACGACAACGCGAAGAGGCACAGGATGAGCACTCGCGTTGCATAGACAGTGATGTAATCCCGCAGGACGAGCGGTGCGATCGAAGCGGCAATCAGCAATGCCAGTTCGAGAATTGGAAGCACCTTCGTTCGCGCTGCGAAGGCAGATGCCATGACGGGCGAACGAGCAGCTTCAATCACCTGTGGCGGGGGCTGTATGCCAGTGCCGGTCGATGACATCAGCATTCCTTCGGATCGACCAGGCCGGCGCTACGCGCCACAATCTCGTACTGGCCGCCCTTCGCCACTCCAATGTACATGTTCATCCTGCAGTGGCGCTTGCCGGGCGCCATTTCAGCGGGCCCGCCCGGCCCTTCCGCAATCTTTGCGTGGTCGAGGGCGGCGGCTACCGCGTCGCGGTCAATTGTACCGGCCTCCTTCACCGCAGCTTCCCACAGCTTCAATCCTCGATAGGTGCCGGTCGCGGCGCTGCCTGCCGAGAACCGGAATTTGGCAGGGAACTGCTTGTCGTAAGCCGACTGAATCCTGGCGCTCACCGGATCCTCCGCCGCGAGCACCTTGTAGTAGTCGAGGCTGCTCGCGAGCCCTTCAATCTCCTGGGCCTGGTTCATTTCCAGGAAATTTTCGTCGTAATAGACGCACCCCAGCCGCCCGCCGTTTTTGGAGAAGCCGGCTTGATAGAGCTGTTTGAAGAACGGGCTAACGCCCGGCGGGACAATGGCGTTGAACACCACGTCGACTTTGTTGGATATGATGCGGCTAACTGTAGAGGAAAAGTCGATCTGGTCGAGCGGGTAGTATTCTTCAAAGACGATTTCGCCACCGCTGCTCTCGATTACCTTGCGTGCATAGGCATTGATTGTTTGCGGCCAAACATAGTTGGAGCCAGGCAGTGCGAAGCGTTTGCCACCGTTTTTGATTAACCAGGGAATGAACTGATCACAATTCTGTGCCGGTACCGGCCCGGTGCAGAACAGATAGGGCGTGCACTCTTTACCTTCGTAACCTTCCGGATAAATATAGAGCGTTTTGCCGCGAGAGATAATGACGTCCTTAATCGCATTGCGCATCGAGCTCGAGATACCGCCGATCACCAAGTCGACCTTGTCTCGCTGGATCAGCTTGCGCACATTTCCCACGGCGACGGATTCGTCGGAGGCAGTATCTTCAATTAGGAGTTCGATCGGGCGTCCCAACAGGCCGCCGGAGTCGTTGATCTCCTTGACCAGCATGCGAGCGACATTGGCGTCGGTGTTGCCGGCAAAGCCGAGTGACCCGGTAAGATCGGTCGCAATGCCAAGCCTGATCGGGCCTTCCGCGGCATTTGCCCAATCCGGGCGAATTATCCAGCTGCCCGGACCCGCCGCGATGGCGGCGGAGGCGAAGGCGAAATTGCCGAGAAAGCGTCGGCGGCTCAGTTGACGGCTGGCGTTGATCATCGGTTGACCCCTCTTCCCGAAACAAGGCCTTGCGGCCGGAGCTTGATGAAAATGATGGCGAGCACGAACACCAGAACGTCGGCGATAACCGGTGACATCAGCCAAGGCAGCCAGGCACTGAACGTGCCGATGACGCTGGCGCCAGCGACTGGGCCGGCGAAGGACCCGACGCCACCGACCATCACGGCAACGAAACCTTGGATAAGAAAGCGAATGCCGAGATCGGCAAATAATGAAAAGACCGGCACGATCAGCGCGCCGGCGAGACCCGCGAGTGCCGCACCAAATGCAAAGGTGATGCTGTATATCATGCCCGTGGAGATGCCCGAGGCACGCGCCAGCTGTGGGTTCTCCAGCGAAGCGCGGACTCGCAGGCCGAACGAGGTGTAGGCGAGCAGCGCATGGCTCGCGGCCATGACCAACAAAGTGATGATGACGATGACGCCGCGCCAGGTGGCGAAATGCAGGCTTCCGATCGTGATAGAGCCACTGATTGGCTCCGGCACCGAGAGATACAGTCCCCCAGTCAGGCCGCGCACGGCTTCGCGAATGATCAGCCCCAGCGCGTAGGTGCCAAGCATGGCGACGATTGGAGCGGCATAGAATCGGCGCACCACGAGTTTTTCCAGGACGAAACCAAGCGTGCCGACCGCGACGGGCGCGGCAAGCATGCCGAGCGGGACCGGCAAACCGACGCTGTGCACGAGATAAGTGACGTAAGCGCCGAGCAGGACGAACTCGCCTTGGGCGAAGTTGAAGATGCCCATCATGCTGGCAATGATCCCGAGACCGAGCACGACCAGCACAACAATGGCACCAAAGCTCAAAATCTCGAAAGTCGCGATAAGTAGCGTATCCATGCTGCTGCGTCACATTCCCTGGGCTTGCGAGCAAATCATCTTCACGTCGAGCGCTCGAAGGCGTGAGCTGCACGTTGGAATGCGAAGGGCTGCTGGCACGAGAGCGCTCCTGGAAGGTCATCCCGGCAATGGGAGTTGCAGGCGATGGTGGGCTTCTTGGGCGGCCCGCCTCTCGGCGCTTCATTCACGACATGCGGTGCGAGATTGCCTAGAGTAACGTAGGGATATCTGAGTAATCTTGGGTAATGTTCGCCGGACAAGCGACATTGCGCCCGCCTCAAAGGGAGCCCTCCGGCGGGTGCCTAACGTTCTCGCCAGCCCAATTTCGCGGCCAAAAGCGATAGAAGAGCTATCCGCATGCCCTAACCGCGTCGCAGGCGGGGACACGCGTGCCGCGGCGAACGATGCCGAACCATGGGAGGAAACCAGACGAGAGGACGCACCACTTCACAATGGCCGCCGGCGGTTAGTTCAGCGCCAAAAAGGATGAAGTTATTTGGACCGAATACCTGGCTTGCCAACGAGCGGAAATGTAAATTCAATTCCGGCACCGGCAAACTTGTCCAGAGGGTTTGAAGCAACTCGTCGGACGCGGGAGGCGTTTCGTTATACTCTTCCAGTCGCCGGATGACGGCGCATGATGAGCCGCTTCGCTCGGCCAACTGCTCACCGACCAGTGAAGCATCGCCCGGACGGCTCGCAACTGTCTCCCCAGTAAGCTTTGATGTACCTTTCCGCTCCCTCGCGAGTCTAATGCGCTTCTGGATAAGCGGCTGCGAATATTTCTGGATGAGGCAGCGGAATGGACTGCTTCCCGCCCGTCCTTTCGCCTAGTGTGAAGCAACGGTCTCCCCGGCATCCAGCGCGAGCTTGCCTTCATCGAGCCGGCCAATGCGGATCTTCGGGCCTTGCAGATCCTGCAGCACGCTGATCGGCCGATCGAATTCCAGCTCCAGCGCACGGATCCGAGGCGGGCACACGTGCGTGATCGTCATGGGTCCCGTGGCTGAAGTTCAGCCTGAAAGTATCAGCCCCCGAAAGATAGAGCGCACAAAGCTTTTCAGGTGATGCGGTTGCCGGCCCAACGGTTGCGACGATCCTGGCATGGCGTGAGCGGCGCATCGTGGCCGTCCAGGTCAGAAGATAAGCCCGGTATCAGACGGGATAGGGCCGCTCATAAGGTATTCAAAGCGAGCTGGCCGATGTTGCGTACTTCTGCTCTCGCAGTTGTCTGTCGTTGCTGGGCGACCAGGTGAGGACGCTTCGCTTACGCTCTGGATGCTGCCGCCGTTTGTCCTTGATCGGTGGATTGTACGATGCTGTTCACCGCGCGGTAAGCGAACACGATGGCTGGTCCGATCGTAATGCCCGCCCCAGGGTAGATCCCACGCATCGGTGAGGTCATGTCGTTGCCGCAGGCATAAAGACCTGCGATCGGCACGCCGTTTCCATTTAGGACCCTTCCGCCAGGATCCGTTGACAGGCCGGTCGCAGTTCCAAGGGTCGCCGGGACAATCGGAAGCGCAATGAATGGCCCGTTTTTGATAGCTCCAAGGTTCGGGTTTTTCTTTCCGACCGCGGGATCTCCCAGGGTTCGATTGAAAGCCGATTCACCGCGTTTGAAAAGCGGATCGCGCCCTTCAGCTGCGTGGGCGTTATGTTCTTCAACGGTCTTTTGGAGCTCTTGCGGGTCGAGGTCCAATTCCGCCGCAAGCTCCGCAATCGTCCGGCCAATTTCGATGTAGCCCAACCGAGCATACTTCTTGATACTCAATGTCCATGGCCAGGGGAGCAAGTGTCCCATCCCCCTGAGGCGGACGAATTCCTTGTCGCAGATGAAATAAAACCGCTTGTCCGCCGGATAACCGTTGTTGAACATGGCAAGGCAGATATCATGATACGAATTGGATTCATTGACGAAGCGCTTGGCATTTGGCCCTACGGCGATGACACCTGGACGGCCACGGTCGAGCCAACCGTACGGGACCACTTGCGAGGAGCGGCCGTTCCTGAGGATCGACACGGGCGTCCAGAATCCACTCGATGCAACGTCATTATCGATCGCAGCTCCGAGCTTACTTGCGAGCGCAATGCCGTCTCCAGTGACATCGCTGTGGGCCAGCGTATCATTGTGCTGGTGGGCTCGGCTGAGCTGGGCTCGCAATTGAGCGTTCCGCGCAAAGCCACCAGTTGCCAGGATCACCCCGTGAGAGGCGCGGATGCGGAGATCGGCGCCATCACGCTTGACGATTGCGCCAGTGACTCTCCCGCCCTCGCTCATCAGATCAACCGCTGGGCAGCTTGGCCAGATTTCAATGCCATACCTGCGAAGGCTTACCAATAACCGCGCGATCAGAGCATTGCCGCCACTGAGTTCAGTGCCCCGCCTGTAGCGCAGCCGGTCGCGTGCGTAGCGGCTGACCCGGCGCATGACGTGCTTGAGCGAGGCAGCCGACTGGAATGGATTGAGGAAGCTTCTGACCTCGCCGGACGAAATCATCATGCCGCCGAGCACGACGCGAATCGGATCACCTATCAGCTCGAAATCCTTGCCTAGAAGCCGTCCGTCGTAAGGTGCGGGGCTCAGCGCCCGGCCCTTGTCGATCCCTCCGATTTGGCTGGAATGATAATCCGGAGCGGAGGCCAGTGTGAACTTGACTTCACTCCCATTCTCCAAGCTGGCGAGCGCCGTTGGGCCGTCTTCTAGATAGGCGCCTACAAACTCGGGCCGATAGTAGTTGCCAAGTTCGTGTTGCAGATAGATCTTCGCATTCGCAATCGAATCATCGATTTTCGCCGCTCGGGCCTGCATTGAGCATGGAATCCAGATCATGCCGTTCGACAGGGCAGTCGTGCCACCGAGCCGGTCAGATTTCTCGCACACCGTCACGCGAAGTCCGGCCTTTGCCGCATAGAGCGCCGCGGACAGTCCAGCCGCGCCGCTGCCGATCACGAGCACGTCCGTCTCGCAATCGTGCGTTGGCTTGCTCGCTTTGGAGAAGGAAGGGGAATTTGGTTTCAATTTGGTGATCGGGCTATTCATTCGTGCCTCGGTGCAGATTCTGCAGTGAATGCTGAGGCTTTCGCGGGAGCGGAACGGCTTTGAATTCTTCGGCTGCAGCCTTCACCGCCCGCTCGATCGGGATCCGTTCGATGGAGGAGGCGCCAACGAAACCGACACATCCGGTCGATCGGTAGACTTCCGAGGTATCCTGAGGCTCAGCGATTGCCCCGCCATGGCATAGAAGGATCACATCCGGACGGACGGCCTGAACCGCAGCATTGATCTCGTTGATGCGCCTGATGACCTCTTCGATCGACTGTCCCTCCTCATGACCAACAAGTCCGCCGCGCGTTGCGCCGACATGTGGGACGATGCAGTCGGCTCCCGCGGTTGCCATCGCTCTGGCGTCCTGCGCGCTTGCGACATAGGCGAGCGAGAAGATGTTCTTCTTGCGGGCCGCCGCCACCATCTCGACCTCACGCTCAAAGCCGAGCCCGACGCGGCCTCGACGATCGCGCCATTTCTCACCCATCGTTGAAATGGTCGGGTAATTGATCACGCCGGAGAATCCGGCAGCCCAGAACTTGTCCAAGAGATCATCGAGGTCGAGCCGGACGGGATCCCAGGCCTCAACACCGCCTATAACAGGAACGGAGGAGACGACGTTGCGGATCTCCGCCGCGAGTTCGAGCGTGCGCGCATTGGAATCGCCGATCCGGCTCGTCGGCAGCCCCATCAACCGCGATAGCCCGGTGCTGTAGACCACAAGCATGTCGGCGCCGCCGAGAGCTGCGCATTTTGCGACGAGGCCGCAACTGCTCGCCGCGGCAAGCACCGCCCTTCCAGCCGCAACTTGAGCTGTGATCTTTGCGAGTATTTCGGCCCGATCAAACATCCGCACGGGGTGAACCTCCTGGTGTCAATTGTTCGACGATCCACGATGCGGCTGCCTCCGCAAATTCCGGATCATTGATGTGACAGTCCAACTCGCGGGCGCTGATCGAGCGCGGCAGGTGTCGCCTGACCGCGTCGAACCAGGCTCTATCGGCTTCAGGATTTCGAAAGATGCCGCCGTCCCGGTCATAGTCAGACACCCCCTTGGCCGGCCACAAAACGAGGGCGGGCGCCTTTGCTTGCGAAAGGCGCTCGGCTGTGAGCCTGCCTATGCGCTCGTTCTCCGAGACGGTCGTGCGCATGAGCGTCGTGAAGGGAGTATGCGAATAGAATTGGCGCCCCGTGAACTCGGCAGGCACGCTCGAGGGAGGGCCAAAATTCACCATATCGACGGCCCCCGGGGCTATGAGCTGCGGAATCAAGCGGTGAGAAGCTGCCTTGAGCCGATCCGGACCTGCACTGGCGGTGCCGCCCACAATCTCGTCAGCGAGTTCGGTTGTGGTCAGATCGAGCACCGCATCGAACTCACCGGCGGACACGAGTTGCTCCATCTTGCGTCCACCGGCGCCGTTGGCCGGAAAGACAATCGCGTCGATGCCTGCCTCTGCCAGCCGCGCGACACAGCGATTTGCCGCCGGCGTCGTGACCCCAAAGGCCGTTATCGCGACTGTCTTCCTCTCCCGCCGCTCTCGAGCAGGCACATAGCGCATCGCCGCAATGGCCCGCCCCGCATTGCAGAGAACGCGTTCGGTGAACGCGTTGATCCCGAAAAGATCGACCAGGGTCGGATAGAGGATGATGTCGTTGTGGAGGGCCAGTTCGGCCAGGAGGGCTGGCCTCGCGCTGCTCACCAGCAATTTCGGGAAGCCATACGGCAAATCCGAAATAACTTCACCGAAGACTGCGCTGCCCTTGCCGCCGGCTACTCCAATGATGGCGTCGATCGCACCTGATCGCAGGAGCTCCTTCACCTCTTCACGCGCGCTTGCAGCTATTTCCCGTAAGAGCTCGGCGGGTGCAGCCACCCGTGCATCGCTGCCGTCCGGCTCGCTTCTGCCCCTCCTGTTTGATGTGCCTACATCTATCGTAAGAGTCTTGCGGCCCCACTGTTCGATCACTCGTGCGAGATAAGCGGTCTCACGGCCCTTTGTGTCCAGGGTTGCGACGATCGCGACCTTGCCGGCAAGATCGGACGGGTGACCATCCCGGACCGACCTCTGGTCGTCCGCGCAATGGTGAGACACGATCTTCCTCCTGGACATTTCTGGACACCTGAAGGTCTAGATCGGAGTAAAATGGCTCATAAGCCCGGATACGAGCGCGACTGGGTAAAGTTGGGTAGGCGCCAAGCGGCCGTAGGAGCAGTAGCCGCTTCGCTTAGCACGCTTAGCGTGTACCGCCCGCGAAGCCAACGAAGACAAGCGTCATGGACGACGTCGCGCTGCAAAGGGCTGAAAAGCAAAGAACCACATCATCCTTGGTGGCAAGGTCCACCTTTACCGCCACGGGAAGCGCGGCCGGTACCATTGCTCGGAAACGATCGAAGGGCAGCAATACCGATCCGCAACGGAGAAGGACGATCTCCGGCAGGCGAGGAAGTCGCCGAGGAGTGGTATCTCAAGTTACGCGGGATGGTGCGGAGCGGTGACCTGGAAAAGGTCACCGCTCGCAAGAAGGAGATGACCTTCAAGGCCGCAGCCGAGAAATTCCTAGAAGACTTTCCTGTGCTGACGGAAGGTCAGCGCAATCCCGTCTACATCGCTGGCCATGAGCGCCCGGCGCGCAAGTACCTTATTCCCTTCTTTGGCAAGAAGGGCCTTTCGGAGATCACTGGCGGTCTCGTGAACGAGTACCGCATGCATCGCATTGCGCAGGCGAAGGAGCGGAGGGGAAAGCCACCTGCCCGCACGACGATGCACCAGGAAATTGTTTGCCTCCGTCAGATCCTCAAGACCGCGCTACGCCATCAGTGGCTCCACGCACTTCCTGAGCTTTCAGAGCCCTTATCGGAAGAATGGCAAGATTTCGCATCGGGCCTGGTTCTCGCGCGAAGAGTATCGCCAGCTCTGCCAGGCGACTGGGCGAAGGGCCCGGAAGCCCAAGAACAACAAATACAAATGGTGGGGCGAGCAACTGCACGAGCTCATCCTGTTCATGAGCAACACCGGCCTGCAGCCGGACGAGGCCTTTGACCAGAGTCACCGTCAATCCGAGCGGTAACTTCCTGAGCCTCGATCGCACCAGAACGAATGATCTCACGATCACGTTGGGCCCGCCGTTCCGGCGGTGGTGGCTGAAGTGGCGAAGAATGGACGGAGGACCACAGTGGCAGGCAGGGTGCCGGACAGGCGTGCGGCAGATCTGCATCTTTCCGCGCAAATAGCAAACGGGATTGAAACCGGAGTGAGGAACGCACTTCAACGCTAGAGGGGGAGACCGTGGCCAAGACAGGTAAACGTAAACCGACGGTTGCTTTACCAAAGGATTTCAAGAGGCCGCGGAGATTCAGCGAACCCGAGGCTCATGCGCTGGTTGCACGCACGACCGCGTCATGGGTCCTCCTCCTTACATCTGTGTGCCGACCGGCCCTCCGCCGGCACCTTGTTTGCGGTATCGACGAGATCCAAAAACCGGCGCATACAGCATCCCGCCAATTGGCGAAGTTGTAGATTGCGCGACTTGTCGTGCGGGCGCGAAGTCAGTGGCCAGCAGGTGGTCAGCAGAACCGGCAGTTCTGCGCGTTTCGGCTAGACCAGTCTACCCCCAGCGCTACTTCAGGGCATCGTTGAGGAGGCGCGCCAGCCGCGCGGCTCCCAGTGCCGCCTGGCTACGCGCGATGTTGCGGGCGTTGGTCTCGTATTCGCGCGTGAGGAGCACCGGGTTGGATCCCACGCTCACCGGTGCGGCATAGGCGTATTGCTTGGCGAGTTCCGCGCTCTCGTCAATCCATGCCTGTGGATCGGAGACTTGCGCGGAAGTCTCGTTGACGGCGATATGCGCGAGGCCGTCCTTATCCTCGGCGTCGAAGACCGCACCGTAAGGCGAGACGTACCCGCCGAAAAGGTTGTCCCAGTAGGCATGGAGCGCCATGGTGTCACCGTTTGCCGGGATCACCTGCTCGGCATTGCCGCCTGCATCTCCGCCCGGAATTTGTCGGGTGTAGCGGCCGATCGCATGAAGCGGCTGGTGAGCGTCGCCGACCAGATGCAGCATCCAGACGAGGTCATACGAGCGGACGTCGTCGGTGGCGCCGGATGTTGACGGTAGTGCCGCGATTATCAGTTTGAGCTGGGTGACCAGGTCGACGGGATCAGGCTGCGGAAGCGGTGTGCCGTCCGGCGAGAAATTCGTATCCTTGTAATGCCAGTAGGCGTGCTGATTACGATCGGCGTAGCCGATGTTCTGTCCAGCCGTCGGGCTGTCGACCTTGTCTCGCGCATAGTTATATTCCTTGGTTTTGATGTCATCCGCCCAGGTCGCCGCGTGCACGAAAGCGTAGAGCTTTGCCGTGCGCTCGTCGGGCGCACCTGCGGTCCACTTCGCATAATCCTTGTTGAGCTTGAGAAGCGCGTCGACCTTGTCCTTCACCGGACCGTCGAGCTTCTTGTACGCGACATAGGCGATCTGCATGTGGCCGGCGTCCCACCATGCGGATGCCTCCGTGGCAACCAATGCCAACACGAGTGCGAGTGCCGGGATCTGGACAACACGGCGCATGTTCATCTCCCTTGAGCTCCGGCCATGGGCCCGCGACCGTACGCCCGCCATTTTCACGATCCGGATGAAACGCTGATGACACAGGCTTATATCCGAAAGCACTGTAACCACGATTCTGCCTGCGGTTGTGTGAACTGGCCCACATTCGGCTGGAGGAGGAACGCGCCAACTCTGTCCGACCAGCAGCCAATGGCTAACTGCGCGTCTTGCAGCTGGAAAAGTCACGCTCTTCCCTAGAGTGTGATTGCCCCTCACCACACCTTTTGATCCTTGGCTGAATTCCACTACTTTCTTCGCCGCTCAACTGAAGGAACACGGCATGACCGAGATCTGGAGTGCTTTCGACATTGAACGACACGCAGAAGTTCGATCTGCTCAAGATGGCGTTCGAAAAACTGCTTCTCACTGGTATCCTTGGGATGGCGGGCGCGATCTTCGGCGTTCTCATGGAACGATACAAATCTGCGCTGAAGAAGCAGGAAGAGCTTTCCAAGATAATGATCCCCGAAATCAAGAGCATGCTGGAGGATGAGGAAGGTCTTTTCAATGCGGGCGTTGGAGCGATACGCGTCTTAGAGCAGCAGGCGCTCAGCCAAACCTACGATATCTCATCCAATCCTTCGCACGGAGCGACGACCAGCCGGACCGAACAGCCGTAGGCAAATTGGAATTTGTCAAAAATAGAATCGTTCAAACAACAGCTCGGGAAAATGCGCACAGAGAGCAAGCCGTTCTCATTGCTCGCTTACTTTATTTTTCCCGAAGCCTTGCGAAATGACGCTGAGCATCCCGCGGGCGAAGGCGGCGGGCACGTTTAGATCAATTCTGAGCTGAGGCGTATTGTCACACTTTCGTGTGTCACTGTAGGCGAGGGCCCTCAGGCTTTTCTTTGAAGGGGACAGCAGTGAAGCGTTTGGTGGGACCGGTATGCGCGGCAGCTGTGATGCTGACCGCTTGGCAGGCACGTGCAGGAGAATCACCGTTCGGCTGGATTTACACCGCCGATGTGCATCCGCAGGGTACGTTTGAATACGAACACAAATCGTTCATGCAGGCCGGGCAGTCGCAGGGGCAGTATTTTTTCATGCAGAACAAGGAGGAGATCGAATACGGTCTCACCAACCAGCTGCAGATCTCCGGCTATTTCAACTGGAGCTATGCCAACGCCTTCCGCAACGGCTTCGACGGGACGACGGGCGGACCGGGCGTGACTCAGTTTCTCGATGCTTCCTTCGACCCGTACTCGCGTTACGAGAAGACGCGCTTCGATTCGGTTTCCTTCGAGGCGATCTACCAGGTTCTCAATCCCGTGACCGATCCGATCGGGCTTGCGCTCTACATCGAGCCGGAGATCGGGCCGAAGACGAAGGAGCTGGAATGGCGGGTGATCTTGCAGAAGAACTTCCTGGACGACCGCCTCATTGCCGCTATCAATATCATGGGCAAGCATGAGCGCGAAGTTTACGCCGACGGCTCGATCGAAAGGGCTTCGCCGATCGACGTGACCTTCGGCATGTCCTATCTGGTGATGCCGAACTGGATGATCGGCTTCGAGACCCGCATTCACAACGAGTTCACCGGCTACTGGTTCAACAATCCCGAACATTCCGCGTTCTTTGCCGGCCCGGTCATCCACTACGGCCAGAAAGAATTCTGGTGGACGCTGGCCTGGCGTCACCAACTGCCGATGGTTATCACCTACAACGAGGACCAGGCGTCGGTGGTGAAGCACGGTCGCATCTACGGCGACGAGCACGCGCGGGACGAGGTGATGTTCCGCCTCGGCGTGCCGTTCGCCGTGAAGTAAGGTTTTGAGGCAGGCAGCATGAAGTGGACACCACTCCTCACCGCGCCGACGGCGATCGTTCTGATCGCGCCGGCCGGCGCCACTGTGTATATGAGCGAACAGCAGGCGATGCAGGCGATTTTTCCCGGCGCATCGTTCTCCGCCGGCGGCAGGGCGGGCGTCTTCCGCGCCTCCTCGGGGGGCATCGTCGTGATCGACCGCGTGCTCGGCAAGCACGAATACATCAAATACGCCGTGGGCATCACCGCCGGCGGCACCGTCAAGCACATCGAGATCCTCGAGTATAACGAGTCCTATGGCTATGAGGTTCGCGAGGCCTCGTGGCGCTCGCAATTCACAGGCAAGAGCGCGAGTTCGCCGTTGCAGCTCAATGTCGATATCAAGAACATCAGCGGCGCGACCTTGTCGTGCAAGCACATCACCGATGGCGTGAGGCGTGTCGTCGGGCAGTACCAGAGTCTGAAGGGGCAGTAGCCATGAGGCGCGCACGTCCGCTGCTGGGCACGATCGTGGAGATCGAGGTCGACGGCGTCGCGCAAGCCGACGCTGAACGAGCGATTGCCCGCGCCTTCGAGGCGGTGTCGCTGGTGCAGCGCCTGATGAGCTTTCACGATGCAGGTAGCGACATCGGACGCATCAACCGCGAGGCGTTTCGCAGGCCCGTGGCGGTCCATCCCTGGACGGCGCGAGTTTTGTATCACGCAGCAGCGTTTCACGCCGCGAGCAACGGCCTGTTCGACTGCGCGGTCGGCTTCGAGCTGATGCGCCGCGGGTTGCTGCCGTCCAACGATCTCGACCATATCTGTGACGGCGACTTCAGCGCAGTCCGCCTGTTGGAGGATCGATCCGTGCGCTTGACGGCACCGGTCGCGATCGATCTTGGCGGAATAGCCAAGGGCTACGCGGTCGATCGCGCCACCACCTCGCTTCGCGCAGCGGGCGTCCGACGCGCGACTGTCAACGCCGGCGGAGACCTGCGCGTCATGGGCGAGATCGACCAGCCGATCCATGTGCACGTGCCAGGCCAGGGGTTGCTGCAGGCTGGATTTTTGCACAACGGCGCCATTGCAACCTCCTCCTCCACGGCCACCGTCGGCCGGCGCGGAGCGTTGGACTCGCCGGGCTCAACAACGGACAGACGAGCCTATTCGGTGGTCGCAGCAAGCTGCATCGTCGCGGACGCCTTGACAAAGATTCTGGTCCAGGGCGGCGAGCCGCAGCATCCCTGCTTCGCTCGCTTTGGCGCGACGGCCTTCATCAGCGGCGGTGTTCTTCAGGCGGTGGCGGCCTGATCCATGCGCCTCGGCTTCATTCAAAAGAGCGCCGTCTGGACCGCAGCCACGGTGGTCGCGCTGAGCGGCGGCGCCTGGTTCGTCCTGCACGACGTCGTCGACGCTGAGCCCGGTGAAGCCGAACGGTTGCTATTGATGGTCCACGGTATCTCCGCCTATGCCATTTTGATCGCAATCGGTTCGCTGCTTCCGCTGCACGTGCGGTCGGGCTGGCACCGGCGGCGCAAGCGATGGACCGGCGGCAGCACGCTAGCCATGCTTGTCTTGCTCGCCATCACGGGTCTCGTGCTCTACTACGGGGGCGAAGCAACGCGGGAGCCGGCCCGGTGGATTCACATCGCCATCGGAATTGCATGCTTCGCGTTGTTTCCTGTCCATGCGCTACTTGCGGCAACGGTCAGGCGCAGCGCGGACAGCGCGATATCATCTCGGGATGGCGCGGCGGAGAGCCGGAGTCGCTATGCATCCGCAGATACTGGTCGACGATAGAGCTAGGGCGCTTTCTCAAAACCAGTCTCTGTCCAGTCAAGATTGGTTCAGCATTCATTCAAGTGAGAATGCCTAGTTTTCCCGGAACAGGCTCCGCGTCTCGAAGCGTCGGCCTGTTAGGATCGGGAGATGGGTCATGAAACTGAAGAGTGCACTTCTGGCCACTGCGTTTGCCTTTACGGCACTGTCCACACTACCGGCGCTCGCCCATGACGAGTGGGATAATGGGCACCGCGCATTTCATGACCAGCTAGGGGAAGCGCATGAACGGGCCCACGAGGAAGGGTTTGAGAGCCGTGCCGAGCATCGCGCTTATCACCGCGCGCTCCGCGACTTGCACGGGAACTATCATGAGGATCGTGGCGACTACAGCTATTACCGGCCGCGCTACCATTATTACTATCCCAACTACCGCAGTTGGGGATGGTAGCCACGTGGCTTAGAGGCGAGGAGAATGAAATATGCGCGCTAGACTTTTGGTCATCAGCGCGGCCATCGGCCTCGCCCTTGCTGCGACGGAAGCAATGGCGCATCCGAAGCTCACATCCTCTGCTCCACCGGCGGATGGCATCGCGCGCGCCGCGCCGACGACCAAGGAAATCCGCCTGAACTTCTCGGAAGGAGTGATTGCCAAATTTTCAGGCCTGGAGTTGCGGGACGAGAGCGGCAAATCGATTGCTACAGGTACCCCGGCGGTCGACCTGAAGGACAAGAAGCAGCTTGTGGTGCCTCTCGATGCGCCGTTACCGGCGGGCAAGTACCGGGTGATATGGCACGCGGTCTCTGAGGACACCCACCGAGTCAAGGGCGAATACACCTTCACGATCGGTAACTAGCCGTGGAGCTATGGCTCGTCCTCGTCCGCTTCGTGCACTACGCGGCGTCTCTCGTACTATTTGGCTTGGTGTTGTTCCCCTTCTACGCCGGTCCGCCAACGACAAGTCGCGACGGGGGCAGCCGCGCGCTGGCAATCTCGCTGTCGGTTTCACTTCTCGTCCTTGTCAGCGGCATTTTGTGGTTCATCGGCGTCGCGACCAGCATGACTGGAGGCGGCGTGACCTGGGAAACGGTCCGCTTCGTGCTGACGGATACGTCCTTTGGAGCCGTCGCATTATTGCGGCTCGGGGCGACGATTGCGGCGATCGGTACCCTTACGTTGATCGTGAGAGGTTCGTCGAAGAAGCTTGAGCTGCTCCTCCTCGCAATATGCGCAATTCTGCTGGGCGGTTTGGCGGGCGTCGGGCACACGCAAATCGAAGATAGCGAAGCTCGAGCAGTGCACACCCTGGCGGACTCTCTCCATCTTGTTGGAGCAGGCGCATGGCTTGGCGGACTGGTTGGTTTGCTTGATCTCGCCGTCGCGTCCTTTCGCGGCAACCAGGAAGCCGAGCGCGGTGCTTGCGAAGCTGCATTGCGCTTTTCCAGGATGGGCTATGCCGCCGTCGCCATCTTGGTCGTATCGGGTCTCATCAACTCCTGGTTCCTTGTGGGCTCCTTCACCAACCTGATCACGACGACGTACGGCCAGTTGCTTCTGCTAAAGCTCGTACTGTTTTCCGCCATGGCCATGTTTGCCGGCTTCAATCGCTTCGTCGTCGTCCCCACCTTACGGCAGTCAGGTGCAGCGCACATAAAGCACGGCCTTCGCGGGCTTTTGATCAACGCGGTTGCAGAACAGAGCCTTGGTCTAGCTACCATCCTGATCGTTAGCTTTCTAGGCGTCAGTGAACCTGCTGCCACCTCATAGCCCTCCAGGCGCCAACCGCGTATGGCCGGACCCGGTTTCGGCCGCAAAGGACAATGCACATTTGCCGCAGCACGAAAGTGGGTTCCGGCCGCTTGTCTGATGTGGTCTCGGCCGCTCTACGGATCCGAGGCCCACGCGGCGCAGCGGCTCCGCCGCTGAGTTTCAAAAAATGTACGGCCGGTCGAAGTATGCACCCATGACGACGTCATGTACTTGGTTGCGGGGGTAATTTGAGCACAAGACCTAAGCGGATTTCGAAAAGCAAAAATAACCCGCAAGCCTTACGAATTGCTGGGGTTATTTGCCAATTTGGTTGCGGGGACACGCAACATCCGATTATTGCGATTGGTCAAACAAGAAATCCGCCGGCTTGTTGCATGAAAGATTCTCTGCGTCCCGAATGCAAGTAGCAATCGAAAAGACAAACAAAAACAAAAGGGTTTGCGCTGTTTGACGGCCTGTTGCCGCTCGGCCGCCGACGCCATTGAAGCGAAGCAGGCTGCGCGAGAGACCTCGATCGGTCGTTTGACCGAACTCATGAAGTGGCATCTAGCTCGTTCTGCGCGGCGTAAATTATCCTAGAACCGGCCTCGCGATCCCCTGGGAGACGCATGAAGCACGTCGAGGCCCGCCCCTACGCAGATCCTGAGATCGCCGCGCGCCAGATCGTCCAGCTCGCTGCAAGCATCGAGCCGGCCCAGGACGGGCGCATCTACATCGAAAAGATCAACGCGCCATTCCTTTTTACGCTGGGGCGGCCGAGGAAGCGAATTCGGCGCTGGTCTCGCATACGCGGTCGAGAGAGGCTGGCTCCAGCTGCACGAAAGTGGCACCTTCGTGCGGCTGCTGACATCGGACCCGCTCGGTCAGTAGACTAACATGAATGACAG
Organism: Bradyrhizobium sp. WSM1743; assembly: GCF_000473065.1. Classification (GTDB taxonomy): domain Bacteria; phylum Pseudomonadota; class Alphaproteobacteria; order Rhizobiales; family Xanthobacteraceae; genus Bradyrhizobium. Next base: position 3,801 of record NZ_AXAZ01000037.1, on the reverse strand, counting down.
CCATGCCGCGAGACAGGCGCAAAGACAGATTCCGAGATACGGCAGAGCAAGGCGCATCGGGCTTCCCTCAGCGAGGCACGTGCAGACGCGTGTTCTTCCTTCAAGTTGTCCTGGTTGCTTTAGCCAGTGCTGACACCATGCTCGCCAAGAGCGCGCCGCAGGATCCAGCGCCTGCATCGCAGTGCCTTGTGAACGCGTCCGAACTGCCGTCGGGAACGCCAAAGGTCATGTGTCCTACCCGCAGCTTGCCGGGACGCTTTTGCGTCTGTCCCAGATTCTCGAAGGACGACGACGTAGAAGGATACTATGCTGGGACGGCAACGGGAACCAAGGCCAATTCATCAGATTAAGAGTCTCGCCGGCTCGCCGCCGAGCTGGCGGAGCGGCCCCGGCCCTACCCCCAACAGCCCACTAAAGCCGGGGCGGTCTTCCGCGAAGCGACAGTTTCGGAGTAAGCGTATGCGTTCCTCGCCCTCGATCGTGCCGGCCGATCGCCTCGATCGCGACATCTACCTGGTGCTCGAGGATTTCGGCGCGCGTGCCGGCTGCGCATGGCGCGAGACCGACGAGGCCGACACGGATCTCGATACCGTCCTGCAGGACATCCTCTCCGGTCAATATGCCTACCCGGTCCGGATCGTGTGCTTCAATCCGGTCGAGGGCTGGTCGCGCGATGCGACCTCCGATATCGCTGACGCACTGGCCGAACGCACCGCCAACAGGGGCGCCGAGATCACGCCTGCGCTGCAGGACTTCATCAACGCCAACGCGACACGGCGCTTTGACGTGCAGCTCGCCCTGCCCCTGCGCGGCATCGCCTGAGATCGAGGAGAAACCACCGCAACATTAGGGAGAACCGCAGGTGGCATGCGAGCTGTGCGAGGGCACCCATTGGGTCTGCGAAAACCACCCCGACCGCCCTTGGGACGGCCCAAAGGCCTGCGGCGGCGCGGGCGCGCCCTGCCCGGTCTGCAACAACGCAGGACCTGACGAGCTGCCGATCCTGCCGAAGGGATTTGAGACCAGTTTCACGACGACCGAGATCATGAAGCCATTCCTGCGGAAGACGCGCGGCGGCAAGCGAAGGACGTAGCTGCGAATAGGGACTCCCGCGGGAGCGATTCCGCACTATCTGAGGGCCATGCCCAAAGCTTTCGAGTTCTGCCTGCCCACAGCCGCAAAGGCCGTGCCCGATGGCCCGGACTGGCTCCATGAAATCAAGTACGACGGCTACCGCCTGCGCGTCGAGCGCAGCGGCCGCGAGGTCCGCCTGCTGACCCGGAACGGCCACAACTGGACCAACCGATTCCCCTGAATCGTCCAGGCCGCGCTCAAGAACCGCGAACAGCAATTCGTCGTCGACGGCGAGGCCGTGATTCTCGGTGTCGACGGCGTCTCCGACTTCAACGCCCTGCACTCGCGCCAGCACGATGAAGAGGTGCAGCTCTATGCCTTCGACGTGCTAGCCCTCGGCGGCGAGGATCTGCGGCCGCTGTCGCTCGCGATGCGCAAAACCAACTTGGCGCGCCTGTTGCGCGGCCGACCGGATGGAATGTTTATCGCTCCATTCGAGACAGGCGAGATCGGTCCCGATCTCTTCGGAGCGGTATGCCGTATGGGCCTAGAAGGGCTAGTTTCGAAACGGCGCGATCGGCGCTACAGCGGCGGACGCTCGAAAGATTGGATTAAGGTCAAGAACCGCACGCACCCGGCAATGGCGAGGGAATTCTAATCCCAGTCGCGAGTATACCTATAGTCCTCCGCCCTGCGTGCAGCGCCCGGATTCAGTCGCAACTTGATTGCCGAGCTGGTAGTGATCGACATTCCAGGCCATCAGAACCTGCGTTTCAGCGCATCGCGCGTGCTGGGCGCCGGTCTCCTGGTCGATCCCAGCCCGACGCCGCAAATTCGCATGTTTGCTGACGCAAAGGATCATGATGACAAGGACGTGTGGTTCGCAGCGTTCGAGCGGAACGGCATCTCCTTTCCTTCCTCTCGCTCCGAGTAACCTGGAAACAGGCCCCATTCGGCTACAGGACGGTGTGCCCTCTATACCGAGCTACTTGNTGACCGAGGAAGGCTATGCTGTGTCGCGGATTTTGCCTGACGACCAAGACCGCGCCTTCTGGGGATATTTCGAGCTACTTAAATCTGTTTCAACGAGACCGCGCCCATAGCTCTGCGATCCACCGACGGGGTGCAGTGGCACCCCTGGCGGCGGCCTGATCTCCCGGCAGACCGAGCTGCGAACACATAACGAGTTTTTCCTGTCTCCGTGGGGAAAACAGTTCATGCGCGCCGCGGCGCCGGCGAGCGCAAACTAATGAGCAGGGAAAAACTAATGAGCAGGGAAAACGAGCGCCTGAAAATTCAGGCGAGCTTTTGGAATGGCCTGGCGATCGCCGCCGGCGCCGGCGGGATCATCCTGCCCTTGCTGCAGGCCTACTCGAACGATCAGGTTTGGAGCGCGCAGGTATTTCCTCACTTTTCGAAACTCGCCTACACCACGCTCCTGCCGATGGCGGTTGGCATCTTCGTCGCGTGGATCCTTCACGGAATGGCGAAGTCCTGCACCGATCGAATGACGGACGATTAGACCGAAACCGCGCGCTACCTGATCATGGGCGAAGTCGGGGCTTACTAAGAAAAAAGCGAACCCTCCCGACATCCGAAAACCTGCACAGGAGCGGTCGTAGCGTCCACAATCTATCAGCAACCATAAGGAAGCAGACGCGACCGGTTCCATCTAAACAAGAATGGATTGCTTCTCCCTCTCTGGATAGTCTCGGCTGGTGATCGGAAGGCGGAAAGCATGGTGCCAGCAGACTATGTCTTTGGCTTCGCTATCGCGTTGGTCCTCGGGTTAAACCTGTATTTTGGCCCGCGCATCCCAAGCGAGCGCGTTGCCATGCAATGGGGCCTCAACGGCGAGCCGACTTGGTACGCCCCAAAATGGCTCGCAATGTGGGGGATGATTGCCTTCATGGCCGCCGTCCGGCTCTTCGTCTGGCTCGCTTCGACATATGCACCGCAGCATGTGCACGGTGCTGAATTAGGGATAGTCATTTTCTCGCTGATCGCTGCCGGTTCTCACCTGTTCGTTTTGATGAAGGCGAGAACAACCCTCTGAAACCTGGCGCAAGTCAGCTAGAGGGCAAATCAGCTTTGGGACTGCTAAGAGAGGCGTTCAACGAAGCTCCCAGCTATTCTGAGATATCTAGCAATTTTGACAGCCGTTTCTTCAGGCGGAGCTTGGGCCGACGATTGCAAGCCAATAGTGGAGGCTTTGGCGAAGCAGGCGAACACGTCCTTTCGCGTTCTCTACCATGGGACCGAGTGGGACAAGAATGGTCTATGTAGGTCGTACGCAGGCATATCCCGACACAACGCATATGAACCCGCTTACTCTCCCTATACGGAAATTGAGGCTTTCCCTAAGGTCTCGGCGTGTCGCATGTTGGGTCCAACAACAATAAAGGGAGTTACTACCGAGCATTTTTACGCCTCTCTGGAAGGAAATGCGGCTGGAAAGCAGCTCTCGGAATTTTGGATTTCGCCCGAGATAGGTCTTGTCCGCAGGCGAGAAGATCGCCCCGATAAGACGACGATTATCGAGTACGACTACAACAATCTCGATAGCATCTTCTGAAATGTCCGCTAATGGAATGGTCCGGCCGTGCTCCGGCCCTGCCAGTGCGAGAAGCTGGCAAGGGGCGCTCAAGACAAGGAGCACACCATGTCTCGGAAGCTCAATGCAGCGATCGCCGTGATCGGCATCGATATCGGCAAGAACTCGTTCCA
>NZ_AXAZ01000036.1 GCF_000473065.1 Bradyrhizobium sp. WSM1743 | reverse complement strand
TGATTGCGAAGGGCAAGCCGCCAAAGGTCGCGATCGTCGCCTGCATGCGTAAGCTGATCATCATCCTCAACACCATGATCGCTCGCGGCGAGACCTGGGATCCGAAAAGATACAGGATGACCTGACGAGCGCGCTCGGACCTCGGCCGAGCGCATGCCAAGCCCAAAGACCGGCGTGCAGACGGGGTCAAGGCCGTCAGCCGCCGAAGGCGGGGGTGCGCCAGCACCAGCCTTGAGCCCGTCCGATCGCCGGTCTACTCCGACCCCAGTTGCTCTTGGATATGAGGGTGGAGCGATCAAGCAAAGCTCGGGCGAATTGCGCCGCGAGAATGCAAAGGCGCGTCTGTCACCACACACGCGCTGTCATCGCCCGGCTCGACCGGGCGATCCAGTACTCCGAGACGGCAGTGACTGAATCGAGAGGCCGCGGCGTACTGGATTGCCTGCCTGCGCGGGGAATGACAGCGTCACTTCGGGAACGAGCCGTAGCCGCAAAGTATCCGCCGGCAAGCGTCGACGAACACTTCCGCGGCGGTGACGATATCGGCATCCGCCGTGTTCTCGGTCCAGTGATGGCTGATGCCGCCGATCGACGGCACGAACAGCATGCCCGCGGGCATGACGGTCGCCAGCATCTGCGCGTCGTGCCCGGCGCCGCTGGGCATGCGGATGGACCGGCCGCCGGCGACGGCCTTGCTCGCGGCCTCGATCGCATCCTGAAAGCCCGCATTCATCATCGCGGGAGCGCCGGTGCGCAGCTTCGTAACGGCGACGGTGCAGGGGCCCTTGGCACTGGCCTCCTCCGCCATGGTCCGCAGCAATTGCTCCAGCCGCGCGATGACGGCCGGATCGTCGTCGCGAATCTGGAACAGCATCTCTGCGCCACCCGGAATGATGCTCGGCGCGCCCGGATCGAGCGTGATGCGACCGGTGGTCCAGACCGTGCGCGGGCCGCAGGCAACCGGAAAGCGCTCGTCGATCGCGACGCAGAACTTCGCCAGCGCGAGGCCAGCATCCTTGCGTACCGCCATGCGCGTGGTGCCGGCGTGGTTCTGCTCGCCGGTAAAATTGATCTGGTACTGCCAGATGCCGACGATGGAGGTCACGACGCCGATCGCGAGGCGGCCGCTTTCGAGCGTGTCACCCTGCTCGATATGCGCTTCCAGATATCCGACGTGGCGCCCCGGCTCGGCGGTGACGCGCGGGCGTCCGGCGAGCCCCATCTCGGCGAGGGCATCGCGCATGGTGCGGCCGCTGGTGCGGTCGCGTGCGGCATCGATGTCGGCCTCGGTCACCTGTCCGACATAGGAGCGCGAGCCGAGGAAATGGCCGAAATGTCCCTCCTCGTCGCACCAGGCGGCCACTTCGACCGCGCCCTTGAGCGATGGATCGGTATTGAGCACGCGCGCCGCCTCGAGCGCGTAGACGACGCCGAGCGGGCCATCGAGCCAGCCGGCGTAGTTCTGGCTTTCCAGATGCGAACCCGCCAGCAGCTTCGGACCAGGCTTGGCGCTGATGCCGACCACGTTGCCGATGCCGTCGATTGTGGCGGAGAGACCCGCCTCGGGCAGCTTGCGCATCAGCCAATCCAGCGACTGTTTGTGCGGCTCCGAGAAGGTCGGCTTGTGCACGCCGGTCTTGTAAGCGCCGATGGCGCGCAGCGCATTGAGATCGGCAAGAACGCGATTGCCGTCGGCGCGGGGGTTGGTGTCAGGCATGTTCGGCAACCTTCAGCGCCTCGGTGCGGATCTCCTCGACCAGCCGTTCCTTGAGCTGGACGAATTCCGGCGTGGTCTTGATCTTGTAGGAGCGCGGATGCGGCAGGTCCACATTGATCTCTGCTTTGATGCGGCCGGGGCGTGCGCTCATCACGATGACGCGGCTGCCGAGAAAGATGGCTTCCTCGATATCGTGGGTCACGAACAGCACGGTCTTCTGGTCGCGCTCCCAGATGCCGAGCAGCATCTCCTGCATCAGGGCGCGGGTCTGGTTGTCCAGCGCGCCGAAGGGCTCGTCGAGCAGCAGGATTTTTGGATCATTGGCGAGCGCGCGGGCAATCGCCGTGCGCTGCTGCATGCCGCCGGAGAGCTGCTTCGGCCAATGGTTCTCGAAACCGGACAATCCGACCTGGCGGATGAAGGCATCCGCGATCTTGTTCCGCTCCGCCTCGGACACGCCGCGCTCGCGCAGGCCGAAGGCGATGTTCTCGCGCACCGTCAGCCAGGGGAACAGCGTGTAGGATTGGAACACCATGCCGCGCTCGGCGCCCGGGCCGGTCACCTCGCGCCCGTCGAGCGTGACGCGACCGCTGGTCGGGCGATCGAGGCCGGCGACGATGCGCAGCAGCGTGGACTTGCCGCAGCCGGAGGGACCGAGGATGGTGACGAAGTCGTTGTTGCCAATGGTGAGGTCAGTCGGCTCCAGCGCCCTCGTGGGAGCGTTGCCGTGGCGCGCGGGGAAGGTGCGCGAAACCCGTTCGATCCTGAGCGTCGTCATGCGAGCTTCCAGGGAAACAGCCAGGCGTTGAATGCCTTGAACATGAAGTCCGAGATCAGGCCGATCAATCCGATCACGATGATGCCGAAGATGATCTGGCCGGTGTTGAGCAGCGCCTGGCTGTCGGTGATCATATGACCGATGCCCGAGGACGAGCCGATCAGCTCGGCGACGATGACGTAAGTCCAGGCCCAGCCCAGCACCAGCCGCAGGATTTCTGCGATCTCCGGCGCGGAGGAGGGCAGCAGCACCCGGCGGATGATGCCGCGGTCGCTGGCGCCCAGCGTGTAGGCGGCCTCGACCAGGTCGCGCCGCGTGGCGCCGACGGTCACCGCGACCATCAGGATGACCTGGAACACCGAGCCGATGAAGATGACGAGGAGCTTTTGCAATTCGCCGATCCCGGCCCAAAGGATCAGCAGCGGGATGAAGGCGGAGGCGGGCAAATAACGCGCAAAAGACACGAACGGTTCGAGGAACGCTTCCACCGGCTTGTAGGCGCCCATCAGCACCCCGAGCGGCACCGCAATGATCGCCGCGAGTGCGAAGCCGCCGACGACGCGCCAGATCGTCATGCCGATGTCGAACAGGAAACCGTGCCTGGTGAGCAGCTCGAGGCCCTCCTGCACCATGGTCAGCGGATTGGCGAGGAAGGTCTTCGACACATGGCCGCCGAACGTCGCCCAGGACCAGACGGCAACGAACAGCACGAAGAACGCAAGACCGTAGGCCGCGCGCTGCTTCGATGTCACGGGATCCAGAGGACGCATCAATTTGTCTATCCGAACAGTCGATCACGAGCCGGCTCCGCCTCTCGGCGGAACCGGCAGTTTGCAGAAATCTTACTTGATGAAGCTCGCGTCGTAGAGGTCCTCGACCTTCGGCGCGGACTTGATGATGCCGATCTCGAGCAGGAGCTCGGCGGCCTCCTTGTTGAAGGTCAGGAAGTCGCCGGCGAAGAACTTCTGGTTCGCGGCCTTGTCCTGCCAGCGCAGGTACTTTGCCGAGTTGCCGAACTGCTCGCCGGTCTGCTTCACGTCGGCGCCCATGATCTCGTAAGACTTGGCTTGGTCCTTGGCGATCATGTCGAGCGCCTCGAAATAACTGTCGGCGAGCGCCTTGGCGGCCTTGGGATTCTCCGTCAGGAACTTCGGCGTGCAGCCGAACGTGTCCATGACCATGGGGTAGTCGAGCGTGGTGGCGATGATCTTGCCCTTGTCGGGCGCGGCGCGCACCGTCGACAGATACGGCTCATAGGTCATCGCCGCATCGTTCTGGCCGGAGACGAAAGCCTGCGCGGCGGCCGCCGGCTCGAGGTTCACCACGGTCACGTCTTTCGTGGTGAGGCCGTTCTTCTTCAGCATCCAGGCCAGCGCGAAATACGGCGACGTGCCCGGCGCGGAGGCGGCGACGGTCTTGCCCTTCAGGTCCTTGATCGCGGCGACGTCGTTGCGCACGGCCATGCCGTCGGCGCCATAGCTCTTGTCGAGCTGGAAGATCTGCTTGGTGGCGACGCCGTTTGCGTTCCAGGAGATCCAGGTCTCGACCGTGGTCGCCGCGCACTGGATGTCGCCGGAGGCAATCGCGAGGTGGCGGTCCTTCTGCGGAATCTTCTTGATGGTGACGTCGAGGCCGTTCTTCTTGAAGATGCCCGCCTCCTTCGCCAGCGTCAGCGGCGCGAAGCCGGTCCATCCGGAGATGCCGACGCCGACCTTGACGTCGTCGGCGAGCGCGGGAGTGGCGGCCGCGAGAGCAATGATTGTCGCAAACGCGAGAGCAATGATTGTCGCAAATATTGTCGAATTACGCATGATTGTCGTCCTCTTGCCGATCGATGGATTGACGTCCTGTTGATCCCTGTGTCCCGCATGGACCGTTGCCCGAAGCGTTGCACGAATTGTGCCGACATATCCTCTCAGCCTCCCTTGAATCGGGCGACAAGGCGGTGAGAGTCACCGGGATAGAGCAGGCGCACGGCGGTGATGGTGCGTGCGCTGCGCCAGGTGTAGCGGTCGATCACGAGGCAGGGCGCGCCGACGGCGATGTCGAGCGCTTCCGCCGTGCGGTCGTCCGCAACGATGGCGCTGATGGTGTGCTCGGCCTCCGTCGACGGAACGTGATGAAGCAGCCACGAGCCCGGCGGCTCGCGCGAGAAATCCGCGGTCGCGGCATTCGGCACGGAAGACAGATCGATCAGCCGGTCCTCGACGGCGAAGGGCACGTTGTCGGCGCTATGCCGGCAGGCGATCGCGACCACCTTGCCGGCCTTCTTCACGCCGAGACGGTCGCGGTCGGCAGCGGTCGCCGCGCGCAGCTTGCGGCCGATCAGCTCGTAGCCGTACGAGCGCCCGAGCGCGGTGATCTCGGCGCGGATGTCGGCGATCTTGAGCACCGCCGACTGATGCTGCGGCCGGCGCACGAACGAGCCGGCGCGCCGCCGCCGCTCGATCAGGTCGGCCTGCGCGAGCTCCGACAGCGCCTTGTTCACGGTCATGCGCGAGCAGCCGTAGCGCGCGACCAGCTCATGCTCGAAGGGAATGCGATGCCCGGGCGGCCACTCGCCGGTCAGGATGCGTTTCTCGATGTCGGCGCGGATGCGTTTGTAGAGCGTCGGCCTGTCGGCTGCGTCTGCGGTGAGGCTCATGCGACGAGCCTCCGTACCGCCGCGTTGAAGCGCTCGCGAGCGACCTGGCGCAGCTTATGACGACCGCCTTCGACCACCTTCTGGCCGCCGGCCCAGACGCAATCGATCGCAGCGCCGCCCGCTGCAAAGATCCAGCCGTCGATGACCGCGTCGCCCGTGCGGCCCGCCAGCGACGGATGCGCGGCGTCGAGCGTGACGATGTCGGCCCGCGCCCCGGGCGCGAGACCAACGGCTGTCTGCGCCAGCGCCCGCGCGCCGCCAGCGAGCGCATCGTCAAACAGCGTGCGACCGGTCGAGCGGCCTGCGCCGCCGGAGAGCACGTTGCGTTGGCGATGCCTCAGCCGCTGGCCGTATTCAAGCTGACGCAATTCGTCGGCGATGCCGACGAGCACGTTGGAATCGGTGCCGACACCGAACAGGCCGCCGGCATCGAGGAACTCTCGCGCCGGAAAAATGCCGTCGCCGAGGCTCGCTTCCGTGATCGGGCAGAGGCCCGCGACTGCGCCGGTCTTGGCGAAGGCGGCGACCTCCTCATCCGTCGTATGGGTGGCGTGGATGAGGCACCAGCGGTGATCGACGGGCGCGTGCTCCAGCAGCCATTGCACCGGCCGCTGGCTCGACCAGGCGAGGCAGTCCTCGACTTCCTTCACCTGCTCGGCGGCGTGAATGTGCACCGGCCCGCCATCAGCAAGCGGAATGATCGCGCGAAGTTCGTCCGGCGTCACCGCGCGCAAGCTGTGCGGCGCGATGCCGATATTGGCACTCGGCAGATTTGCTATGGCGTTGCGCGAGGCAGTCATCAACTCAGCGAACTGATCGACTGAGCAGATGAAGCGGCGCTGGCCATGATGCGGTGCGGCGCCTCCGAAGGAGCCATGCGCATAAAAACTCGGCAGCAGGGTCAGTGCAATGCCGGAAGCCTCGGCAGCCTCTGCAATGCGCGTGGCCATCTCGCCGAGCTCAGCATAGGGCGAGCCGTCGCGATCGTGATGCAGGTAGTGGAATTCGCCGACGCGGGTAAAGCCATGCTCGAGCATCTCGACATAGAGCAGCGTCGCCACAGCCGCGACGTCGTCGGGTGTCATCGCCAGCGCGAAACGGTACATCGTCTCGCGCCAGGTCCAGAACGTGTCGGTGGAATCGCCGCGCAATTCGGCAAGCCCCGCCATGCCGCGCTGGAACGCGTGGCTATGCAGGCTCGCAAGTCCAGGAAGCGCGATTGCGTGGCGCTCGTCGCCGGCGGCCGGTGCCGCGCCCGGCCTCACCGCCGCGATCGCGCCGGCGGCGACGACCACCTGCACGTCATTGGCCCAGCCCGAGGGCAGGAGCGCGGAAGCGAAATGCAGTCGGGTCATGATTACACGCCGGCTGGACAGAACCGGCTTACGATTATATGTCTAGACATATAAGTCAAGCAATCCGACGGCGAATGGATATCCGCATGGCAGAGCGCTTCGACCGGATCTGGCACAATGCCCGCCTCGCGACGATGCGGGCCGACCGTCCCGACCTCGGCGAGATTGAGCATGGAATCCTCGCCGCGCGCGGCGGCCGCATCGTCTACGCGGGCGTGCAGGCGGATTTTCCTGTTGATGCGGATGCGATCGAGCGGATCGATTGCGAGGGGCGCTGGATCACGCCCGGCCTCGTCGACTGCCACACCCATCTGGTCTATGGCGGCAACCGTGCGCATGAATTCGAGCTGCGCCTGAAGGGCGCAAGCTACGAAGAGATCGCGCGCGCAGGCGGCGGCATCGTCTCGACAGTGGCGGCAACGCGCAAGGCGAGCGAAGCCGAGCTCGTCGCAAGCGCGCTGCCGCGGCTCGACGCGCTGATCGGCGAGGGCGCGACCACGGTCGAGATCAAGTCCGGCTACGGCCTCAATGTTGAAACCGAGATGCGGCAACTCTCCGCGGCGCGAACCCTCGGTCGTCAGCGGCCCGTTGCGATCCGAACATCCTTCCTCGGCGCGCATGCGCTGCCGGTGGAGGCCGATGGCGACAAGGACCGCTACATCGATCTCGTCTGCAAGGAGATGCTGCCCGCGGTCGCCAAGTCTGGTCTCGCCGATGCCGTCGATGCCTTCATGGAAGGAATCGCGTTCTCGGCCGAGCAGACCGCGCTTGTGTTCGAGACGGCGAGAGCGCTTGGGCTACCGGTGAAGCTGCATGCCGACCAGCTGTCGAATCTCGGCGGCGCTGCACTCGCTGCAAAATTCTCCGCACTGTCGGCCGATCATTTGGAGCACACCGACGAAGCCGGCGCCGCTGCCATGGCGAAGTCCGGTACTGTGGCGGTGCTGCTGCCCGGTGCGTTCTACTTCATTCGCGAGACGAAGAAGCCGCCGGTCGAGGCGTTCCGCAAGGTTGGTGTTCCCATGGCGCTGGCGACCGACTGCAATCCCGGCAGCTCGCCGCTGACCTCGCTGCTGCTCGCGATGAACATGGGCGCGACACTGTTTCGGATGAATGTGGCCGAGTGCCTCGCCGGCGTCACCCGCGAAGGTGCGCGGGCGCTCGGCGTCCTCGACGAGGCCGGTACGTTAGAGGCCGGCAAATGGTGCGACCTTGCGATCTGGGACATCGAGCGCCTGGCCGAGCTGGTCTACCGCATCGGCTTCAATCCGCTGCACCGCCGGGTTTGGAGAGGGCAGTGACGGAGCAAGACACCTCGATCATCGTCAAACCGGGGACGGTCAGTCTCGATGATCTCTCGGACGTGCTCGATGGTGCGCCCGTCGTGCTCGATCCGTCGTTCTGGCCGCGCGTGGAAGCGGCGGCGGAGATTGTCACGAAGGCGGCGCAGGCTGACGCGCCGGTCTACGGCATCAACACCGGCTTCGGAAAGCTGGCCTCGAAGCGCATCGCGCCGGACCAGACCGCGCTGCTCCAGCGCAACCTCATCGTCTCGCATTGCTGCGGCGTCGGCCCGGCGACGCCCGAGCCGATTCTCCGCCTGATGATGGCGCTGAAGATCATCTCGCTCGGGCGTGGCGCCTCGGGCGTGCGCCGCGAGGTGATCGAGCAGCTGCAGGACATGCTGGCGCGGAATGTCTCTCCGCTGGTGCCGCAGCAGGGTTCCGTGGGCGCATCCGGCGATCTGGCACCGCTGGCGCATATGACGGCGGTGATGATCGGCGAAGGACAGGCGATCGTTGACGGGAAAACCATATCAGGCGCCGAAGCCCTCAAGGCCGCCGGCCTTGTGCCACTGACGCTTGGTCCCAAAGAGGGGCTCGCGCTCATCAACGGCGCGCAATTCTCGACCGCCTACGCCATATCAGGCGTGCTGCGTGCATTTCGCCTCGTCCGCGCCGCGCTGGTGACCGGCGCGCTGTCGGTCGACGCGGCGATGGCCTCGACGGCACCGTTCCGTCCCGAGATCCAGGCGCTGCGTGGCCATGCCGGCCAGATCGCGGCGGCCGCGACGCTGACCGCGTTGCTCGACGGCAGCGACATCCGCCTCTCTCACCTCGAAGGCGATGAGAGAGTGCAGGATCCCTATTGCCTGCGCTGCCAGCCACAGGTCGCGGGCGCGGCGCTCGACCTCATCACGCAGGCTGCGCATACGTTGATCGTCGAGGCCAATGCCGTCACCGACAATCCGCTGGTGCTGGTCGAAACTGGAGAGATCGTCTCCGGCGGCAATTTCCATGCTGAGCCGGTTGCCTTCGCCGCCGACGCCATCGCGTTGGCGCTGTCGGAGATCGGCGCGATCAGCGAGCGGCGCATCGCCACACTGGTCGATCCCGCGCTGAATTTCGGCCTGCCGCCGTTCCTCACGCCCGATCCCGGCATCAACTCCGGCTTCATGATCGCCGAGGTGACGGCTGCCGCGCTCTATGCCGAGAACAAGCAGCGCGCTCTCGCCTGCTCGATCGATTCGACACCGACCAGTGCCAACCAGGAAGACCATGTGTCGATGGCCGCACATGCGGCGCGGCGCCTGTCCGATATGGCCGACAATCTCGCCGCCATCCTCGGCATCGAGCTTCTGGTCGCCGCCCAAGGCATCACGCTGCGCGCGCCGCATGCGACCAGCGCGCCGCTCGTTGCCGTCATTTCCGAGCTGCGCGAGCAGGTGCCCGCGCTTGGCGCCGACCGCTACATGGCGGGCGATCTCGCCAAGGCCGCTGCGCTGGTCGAAGCGGACCTGCTGCCGACCATCGCGCTCACGGCGCTTCCAACCGATCCGTTTCCAAGACTTGATGAACCGAGACTTGACTGAAGAGGTCTTCCGCATGAACCGCCGACTGGACAACGACCGCACCATCCGCGCGCCCCGCGGCAGCGACATCAGCGCCAAGAGCTGGTTGACGGAAGCGCCGCTGCGCATGCTCATGAATAACCTCGATCCGGATGTCGCGGAGCGCCCGAGCGAGCTCGTCGTCTATGGCGGTATCGGCCGCGCCGCGCGTGACTGGGAGAGCTTTGACCGCATCGTTGCGGCCTTGCGCAAGCTCGACCGCGACCAGACGCTGCTGGTGCAGTCCGGTAAGCCGGTCGGCGTGTTCCGGACCCATGCCGACGCGCCGCGTGTGCTGATCGCGAACTCCAACATCGTGCCGCACTGGGCGACGCTCGATCATTTCAACGAGCTCGATCGTCAGGGCCTGATGATGTACGGCCAGATGACGGCGGGCTCCTGGATCTATATCGGCAGCCAGGGCATCGTACAGGGCACCTATGAGACCTTTGTCGAGGTCGGCCGTCGCCACTATGGCGGCAGCCTCGCCGGCAAATGGATTCTGACCGCCGGTCTCGGCGGCATGGGCGGGGCGCAGCCGCTGGCCGCGACCATGGCCGGTGCGTCGATGCTCGCGGTCGAATGCCAGCCGAGCCGCATCGAGATGCGCCTGCGTACCGGCTATCTCGACCGCCAGGCCGCAACGCTGGATGAAGCATTGGCGATCATGGCGGATGCGGCGAAGACGGAGAAGGCGGTCTCGGTCGGCCTGCTCGGCAATGCCGCGGAGATCTTCCCGGAGCTGGTCCGCCGCGGCGTCAAGCCCGACATCGTCACCGACCAGACCAGCGCGCACGATCCGATCAACGGCTATTTGCCGAAGGGCTGGGCGCTCGCCGATTGGGAGGCCAGGCGTGTGTCCGACCCGAAGGCGGTCGAGCGCGCCTCGAAGATGTCGATGGTCGAGCACGTCCAGGCCATGCTGGATTTCCATGCCCAGGGCATTCCGACACTCGATTACGGCAACAACATTCGCCAGATGGCGCAGGACATGGGCCTGAAGAACGCCTTCGATTTCCCCGGCTTCGTTCCCGCCTATATTCGTCCCCTGTTCTGCCGCGGTGTTGGTCCGTTCCGCTGGGCCGCGCTCTCGGGCGATCCCGAGGACATTTTCAAGACTGACGCCAAGGTGAAAGAGCTGATGCCTGATGACAAGCATCTGCACAATTGGCTCGACATGGCCAAGGCGCGCATCAAATTCCAAGGCCTGCCGGCGCGGATCTGCTGGGTTGGCCTTGGCGATCGGCATCGCCTCGGCCTTGCCTTCAACGAGATGGTGGCGCGGGGCGAGCTGAAAGCGCCGATCGTGATCGGCCGCGATCATCTCGACAGCGGCTCGGTGGCAAGCCCCAACCGCGAGACCGAGGCGATGAAGGACGGATCGGACGCGGTATCCGATTGGCCCCTGCTGAACGCGCTGCTCAATTGCGCCAGCGGCGCGACCTGGGTGTCGCTGCATCATGGCGGCGGCGTCGGCATCGGCTATTCGCAGCACGCCGGCATGGTGATCGTGGCCGACGGCACGCTGGAAGCCGCCAAGCGCATCGAGCGCGTGCTGTGGAACGATCCGGCCAGCGGCGTCATGCGTCATGCCGACGCGGGTTACGACATCGCAATCGACTGCGCCCGTGACAAAGGGCTCGATCTGCCGGGCCTGGCGAAGTGACAGCGGCTCGGTCCACCTCTCCCCCGATCGGAGAGAGGTGAGGCGCGCCATCGAAGCACACCCCGTTCGACGGCTATTTCGCAGGCTGGAGCGCCGCGGTCTGCTTGGCGAGCTGCTTGTCGAAATCCTCCGAGAGGCCGGCGATGTAGGTTGCAAGCTCTCCCGGTTTGACGAACGGGTTCGGCGCGCCGTCCTTCATCTGCGCGCGCTTGGCCTGCATGCCATAGACCTCCGGATGCGGTCCGAGCAGCACGTCGATCGTCATCGCCTTCACCTTGGCGTAGGTCGCGCGGTAATCCTCGACGATGCCGGCATACGTCGGCCGGCCAACCAGCCGGTTCAGCGCAACCGTGCCGCTGCAGAAGAACAGCACCCCGCGGTCCTCCTTGCCGTCCTTGGCGGTCATCTGCCAGCTCGTGCAACCCGGCGAGTGGCCTGGCGTCGCATGTGCCGTCAGCGTGGTGTCGCCGAGCGTGACCTTGTCGCCGTCCTTACGACACGATCCGCCTTCACCGGCGGGAAGTCGATCGAAAGCGGCGGGGCGCCTAGCGTCCGATCGTCACGCCGGCGGTCGAGCGCATGGCGTCCCGAAGGCTGGTTGCCTTCTTGTCGTCGAGGACCTGTCGCGTCAGCACGGTGGTCTGGCCAGGCGTGTCGAGGATCGTCTCGCCGCGTGAGGAAGAGAGCCGATCGGCCTTGTAGGGTGCAGCCGGATCGGTGGCGGGAACGGCCGTCGCTGCAGGACGCGGCCGTTTGCCCGCGGCGAGCGCGGGCTGTGAGATTGCAAAGGCGATCACGATTAAAAGCAGCGGCCTTGCGCGCATATGCGATCTCCCATGTCGGGACATCAGCCTAGCACGTCGTGACGGTGGTCGCAGAAGAAAGGATCAGGCGAGAACGGCCTGTCGCTCCCGCCTCGGTTCGCGGATCCGCTCGATGGTCCGCGGCTCGGCGAGCCCCGTGAAACTGCGACGGCTGGTCTGCGCGGGTGCCTCGACGATGACGCCCTCACAGACGATCTGTCCGCCGAGCATCTTGAATTCCAGCTTGTCGTAGCGCGGCATTGTCTCGCCGGGCGCCGGCGGCAGCAGCCCAACGCTTCCCTGGATGTTCAGGGCGGCTTCGCCGGTGCCGTGAAGCCGCGGATTCCACATCCTGATTCCGCTCTCCGCCCAGCGCTGTCGGATCAGTGCGGCGCGATCGGCGGGTTCCGCGGCTCTCGCGCGCTCTTTGGGTGTGCTGCGGATCTCTGGAGAAGGACACGCGAGAGCCGGAGTCGGTTCGATCTCGGTGACGCCACTGGATGACTCATTGGCTGCCGTCGCAATGGCTGTGATGAGCGGAACATCGTTCGCAGGGGCCGGCGCGATCTCGACGGGCGCTGGCTCGCTGTCGCCACGGGTTTCAGAGACATTAGCCGCGACGCTATCGGCATCGCCGAGCAGGACCGGGATTGCTTCGACGACGACCGATTCGATCTCGGCGGAAACGTTGGGCGAGGAGGCAGCCTCGACCACGGCATCCGACACATCAGTCGAAGCAGTCGCGACGCCTGATGATGAAGCCACCACCTCGTCTGCGACGACGGAATCGATTTCTGCGGGCGTGCCAGCGGGTGATGCTTCGCCAATGATGGCGAGATCGGAGTCCGCAACTGGCCCATTCTCCGCGTCGGACGATGAAGCCAACCCCTCCTCGGCGACTGTTGCCGTCGCAAGCGTCTGGATTTCCGTCACCCTCTCCGGAGATGAGTCCTCGCTGATAGAGATATCGTCGGACGGATTCTCCGAGACGACGGGCACCGCCGCGTCGTTCTCCGCGACCGGAGCTTGGGCGGCAAGGTCAGCGTCGCCGCGCACCGGGTCGGTGCTGATTTCGGCGATTGCAGCTTGAGCAGTGGCCGCGGCGTCTTCGACGATGGCGGGCGAAGCGTCTGTGGCAATCGGTGCGACCTCAATGCTGCCGCTGTGCGGCAAGGGCCGAAGTCGGGTAAACGCCCAGTTCACCGCAGGGATGCGGCGCAGCAACGATATCAGTCTCGAAAGCACTGGGAGTTGTCCAAGAAGTACTCGGCGTGAGGCTATCGCTGATTCGCCAGCAATGTGAAAACCTGCCCCGGCCGTCACACCCGTGTCAATGTAGGGGAGACCAATTGCAGAACATCGACGTGTCCACTGCGCCGGGTGAAGTTCTGCCCACTTTGCATCTCCGGGCAACCCGCATGCGCCGACGACGTTCCTGCCGACGCGCCCAGCCTTTCGCGTCAACTCTCGTTACGACCTAAGGTCGGGGTTCCCGTCGTCGTCGCCAGCGGTTATTCAGGACCGTCAATATCTGGTCGAGGACGGCGCATGAGGAAGCTTGCCACCATCGGAGCGGTTCTGCTCTGGTCCACCATCGCATTCGCACAGGACCGCACCATCACCGTGGCCTCGACCACATCGACGGAGCAGTCGGGGCTGTTCGGCCATCTGCTGCCGCTGTTCTCGAAGGCCGAAGGCATCAGCGTGAAAGTCGTCGCCGTGGGCACCGGTCAGGCGCTGGATATCGGGCGGCGCGGGGATGCCGACGTCGTGTTCGTCCACGACCGGGCGGCCGAAGACAGGTTCATGTCCGAAGGGCAGGGCGTGAAGCGCTTCGACGTGATGTACAACGACTTCGTCATCGTCGGCCCGAAGAGCGACCCCGCGAAGATCGCCGGCAGCAAGGATGTGGTCGAGGCGTTGCGCAAGATCGCGACGGCGAAGGCGCCGTTCATCTCGCGCGGCGACAAGTCCGGCACGCATGCGGCCGAGCTGAGGCTATGGAAAGGGGCTGGCGTTGACCTCAGTGCCGGCAAAGACAATTGGTACCGGGAGATCGGCCAGGGCATGGGCCCGGCGCTGAACATGGCCTCGTCGTCGAACGCCTACCTCCTGTCGGATCGCGGCACCTGGCTGTCGTTCAAGAACCGTGGCGAACTCGCCATCCTGATCGAGGGCGACAAACGGCTCTTCAACCAGTACGGCGTCATGCTGGTGAATCCTGTAAAGCATCCGAACGTGAAGGCGAAGGACGGGCAGGCCTTCATCGACTGGCTGATCTCACCGAAGGGGCAGGAAGCGATAGCCGGATACAAGGTCGACGGCGAGCAGCTATTTTTCCCCAACGCGTCCCACTAGCACGAAGGCGACGGTCGATACCGCGACACTGAGTGCGAGCAGGATCAGTCCGAGTCCGAGCGCCAGCGGCAGATCGCCTTTGCTGGTTTCCAGCGCGATCGCTGTCGTCATCGTGCGGGTGAAGCCGCGGATGTTGCCGCCGACGATGATGATGGCGCCGACTTCCGCAATGGCGCGCCCGAACGCCGCGAGAAAGGCCGTCAGCAACGAGGTCGGGCCGAGCGCGAACAGGAGGGCCATGCTGCGCAGGGCCGACAGCCCATCGATCCGCGCCAGGTCGCTATACTCCGCCCACAGCAGGCTTGCCGGCCGGTGCACCAGCGCCACCACGATCGGTGTGGCCAGCAGCGTCTGCGCGATCACCATGGCGGCCGGCGTGAACAACAGGCCCGCAGCCCCGAGCGGGCCGGACCGCGACAGCAGAAGATAGAGGGCGAGCCCGACCACGACCGGCGGCAGGCCGAGCAGCGCATTGGTCAGAATGACGATAACCTGACGCCCCCGGAAACGGGTGATCGCAAGCAGGGCTCCGAACGGCGCGCCGACCAGGAGCGCGATGATGCTGGCGGTCAGGCTGACCCGTACCGACAATGCGACGATGCCCAGCAGCTCGGCGTCGGCTTCGCCGATCAGCGTGAAGGCGGCACCAACGGATCGTACGAAATCGTTCATCCGGCCTGACGCTGTTGCGCCGGCTCGATGCCGGTGATCACGTCTGTCGCGCACTCCTTCATCCTTAGCAGCCCCCTGACAGCTTCGGCCCGCGTCGACGGCGAGCCGGGTCTCCCCCATGCACATCCTCGGATGGCAACTGCACCGGTTCTGGCTGGTGCGGCCGCCACAATCAAGGGGTCGCAATTCGGGGTGCTCAGGGTGAGCTTTTGTCCATATGAATCGGGCACCCGATGCCGGGCCTTCATCGGGCTGTCCCAGGGGCCGCAGGGCACAAGATCCGGCATTTGGGCCGGGAGAGCCCAAATCCTGGCGTGGTGCGGTCGGGGACGGCTTTATTCCGCCCGTGGATGCACTAAGGAAGGGGCAGGATCAGGTCGCACCCGCCCGGTGGCGGTGCTAGACCCTGATGCAGGAACAAATGGGGCCGGGCTGCTGCTGGCTCGCCCGCAAAGATGAAGGATATGACGCAATGATCCAAACTGTTGGCATCATCGGGGCAGGGACCATGGGGAACGGCATCGCGCAGGTTTGCGCCGCGGCCGGGCTCTCGGTCGTGATGGTCGATATTTCCGATGCGGCGGTGAACCGCGGCCTTTCGACCGTCGGCGGCAGCCTCGAGCGCCTAGTCAAGAAGGAGAAGATGTCGGCGGCCGACCGCGAGGCGACGCTCAAGCGCATCACCGGCACGACCGATCGGGCGAAGCTATCGGATTGCGATCTGGTCATCGAGGCCGCGACCGAGAACGAGGAGCTGAAGGTCAAGATCCTGAAGGATCTCTGCGCCACACTGTCGCCGCGCACGCTGATCGCGACCAACACCTCGTCGATCTCGATCACCAAGCTCGCCGCCGCGACCGACCGTCCTGATCGCTTCATTGGCATGCACTTCTTCAACCCCGTTCCGGTGATGGCCTTGCTGGAGCTGATCCGCGGCTTGCAGACCTCCGACGACACTCATGCCAAGGCCCTCGATTTCGCCAAGCGCGTCGGCAAGGTGGCGATCACCGCCAAGAACAGCCCGGGCTTCGCCGTCAACCGCATCCTGTGCCCGATGATCAACGAGGCGATCTTCGCGCTCCAGGAGGGCATCGCGACAGCGGAAGAGATCGACGCCGGCATGAAGCTCGGCTGCAACCATCCGATCGGGCCGCTGGCGCTGGCCGATCTCGTCGGGCTCGACACCATGCTCTCAGTGATGGAGGTCTTTTACAAAGGCTTCAACGACCCCAAATACCGTCCAGCCCCCTTGCTCAAGGAAATGGTCGATGCCGGGCATCTCGGCCGCAAGACCGGACAGGGCTTCTACACCTATAGCGCCTGATGAAGGCATTGGCGGCGGGCACTCTGCGTCCGCCGCCAGATCCCGCAATTTGCGCTGCGACAAAGACGCCGCGCGCAATCGGCCCGACAATGAATGAGCGGCTCGCGGGAACAACGGAACGGACAAGAGAGGACATGTCGGATCGACTGAAGGCCGAGCGCGAGGCGGCGGCGGCGCGGCGGAGCCTGTTGACGCAGGATGCGATCGAGCGCACCGGGATCACCGAGGAGATGATCGGGGAACTCGTCACACGCTTCTATGGACGTGTGCGCGAGGACGCGCTGCTTGGTCCAGTCTTTGCGATCGTCCAGAACTGGGACGAGCATTTCGCCAAGCTCAAAGATTTCTGGTCCTCGGTCGTGCTGATGAGCGGCCGCTATCATGGCTCGCCGATGCGGGCACACTTGCCGCTGAGCCTGGTTGGAGGTCATTTCGACCGCTGGCTCGACCTGTTCGAACAGACCGCGCGCGAAGTCTGTCCGCCCGCGGCGGCTGCGCTGTTTATCGACAAGGCGCGTCGTATCGCCGATAGCTTTGAAATGGCATCGGCAACAGTTGCCGGCCGCATCGCATCGCCGCGCCACGTGCTCAGGTCGTGAAATACAGAATGCCTGCCTGTGAAGGCGCAGCTCGCGCCGCGTGATGGCGCGTCGCACCAATTCCTACATCATCGGTCTGATCTGCAAAATCATCATGCCGTTCGCGCAATGCGATGTAGAATTCGCGAAAAATGCGCTTGCTTGCTTTCACTCTCGTTCAATCAATGCGAGCAAAGCCATATTGATGCACTGCGGCGCCAATTCTTCGCCTTCTTTTCGGCAGAGTTCCAGCGCCTGCTAGCGGGCATGGCTTGCGCATCGTTCGACACCAATTCCTCATTCTCCGAGAGTGCTGCGGAACCCGAAGTTGATGCGGGCACGGGGCAGACGCGGCGAACGTTGCTGCTGGGTGCGCTTGCGACCTCCGCGTGTCTCGGCTGTTCCACCCAAGCGCGCGCAGGTGAGGATCCGCCCGGCTCCGACGAACGGCCGCAGAAAGGCGATCTGCTCGTCTTCTCCGAAGGCGACCAGGAGGGAAAACTCATCACCGCGGCCGACCTAAAGCCCGGCGGACCGCCGGTCCATGCCTGGCCGAAGGATCCCAACACATCGGTGGTGCGCAGCGCCTCGCGGCTCAACGAGATCCTGATCATCAAGCTCGATCCCGCCGACCTCGACGAGAAGACCCGCGCGCGGGCCGTCGACGGCATCATCGCCTATTCCGCGATCTGCTCGCATGCGGGCTGTCCCGTCACCGCCTGGGTGAAAAGCGATGTCGGCGACAAGGAGGTGTTCAAGTGCATGTGCCACAACTCCGAATACGATCCCCGCGCCGGCGCGCAGGTTGTGTTCGGGCCGGCGCCACGACGGCTTGCGGCGCTGCCGCTGGCGCTCGCTGACGGCTCACTTACTGTCGCCGGCAATTTCATCGGAAAGGTAGGTGGCGCGCAGCCAGGATGATGGACGGTTGCGGGCTGGGCCCGCGTCACGAAAGGTCGCCTCCGCCGATGGGCGGACGACGGGACGAACGACAAGAATTCACAACAAGAATTCAAACTGATGAAATAGGGGAACGTCCATGAAAACTTCCATGACCAGGAAGCAATGGTTATTGTCCGGCTTCGTCGCCTTCACCTGCCTCGCCTCGACCGCCGCCATGTCGGGTCCGATCGAGAACTACGCACCGGTCACCGCGCAGCGGCTGGAAAATCCAGAGCCAAGCAATTGGATGCTCTACCGGCGCACCTATGACGGGCACGGCTATAGCCCGCTCGACCAGATCAACACCTCCAACGTGAAAAATCTCACGCCGGTCTGGACCTTCGCCACCGGCGTCGTCGAAGGCCACGAGGCGCCGCCGATCGTCAACAACGGCGTGATGTTCGTGGCAACCCCGATGGGGCAGGTGATCGCGTTGAACGCCAAGACCGGCGACGAATATTGGCGCTACAAGCGGCAGCTCCCCGATGATCTGTTCCAGCTGCATCCGACCAGCCGCGGCGTCGGCCTCTGGGAGGACAAGCTCTACCTTGCCACAACGGACGACCATGTCGTGGCCCTCGACGCCAAGACCGGCAAGGTGGTGTGGGACACCAAGGTGCAGGACTACAGGAAGGGCCAGTACATGACCCTGATGCCGCTGATCGTCGACGGCAAGGTCATCGTCGGCGGCTCCGGCGGCGAATTCGGCGTGCGCGGCTATGTCGCCGCCTATGATGCCAAGGACGGCAAGGAGCTGTGGCGCACCTTCACCATTCCGGGCGAAGGCGAGCCCGGTCACGACACCTGGCAGGGCGACGACTGGAAGAATGGCGGCGGCTCAGCCTGGATGACCGGCAATTACGACAAGGAGACCAAGACGATCTATTGGGGTGTGGGCAATGCTGCACCATGGCCCGGCGATAGCCATCCCGGCGACAATCTCTACACCTCCTCGGTGCTCGCGCTCGATCCGAACACCGGCAAGATCAAGACCTATCACCAATATCACCAGAACGATTCCTGGGACTGGGACGAGGTCGAAGCGCCGATGCTGATCGACCTGCAGCGTGATGGCCGCAACATCAAGAGCCTGGTCCATCCGGGACGCGACGCGATTTTCTGGGTGCTCGAGCGTACGCCGACCAAGATCAACTACGTCGCCGGCTGGCCGTTCGTCTCCACCGACGTCTGGAAGGGCATCGAACCCGAGAGCGGCAAGCCGATCGTCGATCCCGCGCACAAGCCCGTCCTCGGCAAGCGCGTGGAGTTCTGCCCCTCGCTGTGGGGCGGCAAGGACTGGCCGTCAGCGGCTTACAGCCAGAAGACCGGTCTCGTCTACGTGCCCGCCAACGAGAACTTCTGCGGCGGATTCACCGGCGAGAAGGTCGCGCTGAAGCCTGGCGAACTCTGGCTCGGCACCAAGCCGGAAGACATCGGCCTCAAGGCGAAGCCGGGCGCGGATCATTTCGGCGAGCTTCAGGCCTGGGATCCCGCTACCGGCAAAAAGGTGTGGCAGCACAACTTCCCGAAATCGCAACTGTTCGGTTCTGTGACAGCGACTGCGGGCGATCTCGTCTTCGTCGGCGGCACCAACGACCGCAACTTCCGTGCCTTCAACGCGAAGACCGGCGAGCTGCTGTGGGAGCAGAAGACGAACTCCGGCATTATGGGCATGCCGGTATCCTATGAGATCGACGGCACGCAGTACATCGCGATCCAGTCGGGATGGGGCGTGGACGCGCAACGCATCCAGGATGCGCTCGTGACCAACAATATCGGCATCGAAGCCAACGTGCCGCAGGGCGGCGTCATCTGGGTGTTCGCACTGAAGAAATAGCTCCGCGGGCGCGGATCGAAAGAAGCGGAGCAGCAAGGGGGGTGGCGAATGCGGCGGACGGCAACGTCCGCCGCATTTTTCTGTGGGCCGCGCGGATCGTTTTCGTCCTTCTCCCCTCATGTCCGCCGAAGCCTTGGCGAAGGCGGATGCGGGAGAAGGTGACGCACGCATCGCGCGCGCCGGATGAGGGGTTCTCTCCGCGCGCAAAATCGTTCGTGAGGATGGAGAGCCCTCACCCAAGTGAGTGCGCACCTCCCAGCGTCGCTGCCCTAGCGCAGCGCCGCAGCGGACCGAACCATGAACGATTGTTACCTATCCATCCGGGCTGTTTTGTTACCCTTCCATCCGCTGGACAATCCATGCGCAGCCCTCAGGCAACTACTTCCCCTCGCGCTCAACCTTGCCCTTCTCCTTCTGGTTCATCTCCCGAACCTTCGGATCCGGATTGTGCTGTCCCGTGGTCTGGGTGGTCGAGGCGGGTGGGGCCTTGGCGTTGGGCAGCGAGTTCTGATCGGGCGCGGTGGGGCGCGTCGCGGTGGTCGGCGGCGTCGTGTTGCTCTGGGCGAACGCGGCATTGGTGGTCAAAAGAAAGGCGCACGACAGCAACGAGACTGCGAGCGCCTTTGAGATGTTGGTCATCGATCTGCTCCTGTCAGATCGATGCAAACGGCGCGAGGCCGCTTGTGTTCCGCTGCTTATGCCTCCAACTGCTTGCCGATCGGAAGCGAGCGGATGCGTTTTCCCGTCGCCGCGAAGATCGCATTGATCAGGGCCGGCGCGAACGGGGGAACACCGGGCTCGCCGACGCCGCTCGGCGGCGTGTCGGGGCCGGGCGGCACGATGTAGACGTTGGTCACCACAGGAGAATCATCCATCCTGACGACCTGGAAGTCGTCAAAATTCTTCTGCTGCACCTTGCCGTCCTTGAAGGTGATCTCGCCGTATTTGGCGAGACTGAGCCCCATGATCGCAGCGCCCTCGATCTGCGAGGCGATGCGCTCGGGATTGACATAGGCGCCACAGTCGATCGCGGTGTCGACCCGCGGCACCGTCAGCTTGCCTTTGTCGTCGACGGCCACCTCGACGATGGTCGCGATGTAGCTGACGAAGCTGCGGTGCACGGCAATGCCGAGGCCGTGGCCCTTCGGCACCTTTCGGCCCCATTCGCCCTTCTCGGCAACCAGTTCGACCACCTTGCGCAGGCGCGCGGTGTCGATCGGGTAGCTGTCCTGGGGCTCGCCATAGTTCCAGAGGTCCTTCACATTGGGCTTGACGATGCGAGGTGACCCGATCAGCTCGAGCAGCATGTCTTTCTGGTCGCGGCCGGTGGCTTGCGCGATCTCGCCGACGATCGACTGCACGGCGAAGGCGCGCGGGATGTTCGAGACCGAGCGGAACCAGCCGATGCGGGTATGCGCGGCAGCTTCCGGATTCTCGCAGGAGATGTTGGCGATCTCGAAGGGCATATCGACGAGACCCATGCCGATCTCGAACGGCGCCTGATGCACCGTGCCAGCGGCAAAGGTCGAGGCGATGCTGGGCGCCACGCTGCGGTGGCGCCAGGCGATCACCTTGCCGCTCTTGTCGAGGCCGGCCTCGATCCGCTCGACCGAGACGGTGTGCAGGAAGCCGTTGTGGATGTCGTCCTCCCGCGTCCACTGCACCTTCACGGGCGCACCAAGCTCCTTCGACAGGAGCGCGGCTTCGAGCGCAAAATCGCATTTCGACTTGCGGCCGAACCCACCGCCGAGCAGCGTCACGTTGACGGTGACGTTCCCTTCGGGAATGCCAAGCGTCTTGGCGACGTCCTCGCGTGTGCCGCCGGGGCTCTGCACTGGCGCCCAGATCTCCGCCTTGTCGCCCTTGACGTTGGCGACCGCGACCGGCGGCTCCATGCTGACATGCGCGAGATGCGGGATGTAGTACTCGCCGACGATCACCTTGTCGGCGCCTTTTAGGGCGGCGTCCGCATCGCCCTCCTTGCGCAGCACGAGGCCGGGCTTGCGCGAGGCCTCCTCGAGCTCCTTGCGGTAGGCGACCGAGTCGTATTTGCCGTTCGGACCGTCGTCCCACACCAGCTTCAACGCGTCGCGGCCCTTGATCGCCGCGCCGGTGTTGCGTGCAATCACCGCAACGCCGCCGAGCGGCTGGAATTTTGAAGGCCAAGGCCAGCCTTGAACCTGCATCACTTTTTCGACGCCGGGGACTTTCAGCGCCTCCTCCGGCTCGAACTTGACCAGCTTGCCGCCGGTCACGGGCGGGCGGGCGATCACGGCATACTTCATGCCGGGCAGGCGAACATCCGCGCCGTAACGCGCCTTGCCGGTGGTAATGTCGTGCAGGTCGACAAGTCCGATCGCGCCCTTGCCGAGATAGCGGAAGTCCTTGGGATCCTTCAGCTTGAGGCTTTCGATGCTCGGCACCGATTCCTTGGCGGCATCCGCTGCGAGCTCGCCGAAGCCCAGCTTGCGGCCGCTGGCGCTGTGAACGACCTCGTGGTTGACCGCCTTGACCTCGGTTGCCGGCACGCCCCAGCGCTTCGCTGCGGCCTGCTCCAGCATGGTGCGGGCGGAGGCGCCGATCTGGCGCATCGGGATCAGATAATGCCGCGTGCTGCGCGAGCCGTCGGTGTCCTGGTTGCCGAACTTGACCTCGTCGCCATGGGCCTGCTGCACCTTGACCCTGGACCAGTCGGCCTCCATCTCCTCGGCCACGATCAGCGGCAGGCTGGTGCGCACGCCGGTGCCCATCTCCGAACGGTGCCCGACGATGGTGACGATTCCATCAGAGGCGACCGAAACGAATACGCGCGGATCGACCACGACGCCGTGCGGCATCTTGCCGGCGCCGGTTTCATAGGCGAGTGCCTGGCGCGACATCACGGGGGCGGCGAGCACAAAGCCGCCGGTGACGCCGAGCCCCTTCAGGATGCTTCGGCGCGAGACCTTCTCGACCCTGATATGCTTTTCGAAGCCGCGCAGCTTGCGGGGATTGTCGATGAAATTCATGTCACACCCCCGTCGATGCGAGATGGATGGCGTTCTCGATGCGCTGGTAGCAGCCGCAGCGGCAGATGTTGCCGGACATCGCCTCCCGGATCTGGTCATGCGAGGGTTTTGGGTTGTCCATCAGAAGTGCTGCGGCCTGCATGATCTGGCCGGCCTGGCAGAAGCCGCATTGGGGCACGTTGACCTGGCGCCAAGCCTTCTGCACCGGATGATCGCCGTTCGGATGCAGTCCCTCGATCGTGGTGACCTCGCGTCCGGCGACGTCGTTGACCGACGTGATGCAGGCGCGAACCGCTTCCTTGTCGACGATGACGGTGCAGGCACCGCACAGGGCCTGGCCGCAGCCGTATTTGGTGCCGGTCAGTCCGGCCTCGTCACGTAGGAACCAGAGTAGCGGGAGATCCGGGTCGCCGTCCCAGCTCTGTTCCTGGCCGTTGATCTTCACCTTGATCATGATCGTCCCTCGCTCTTCATAAGCATGCCGAATTCAAAGTCGTCCGCCGCCGGTCGGCGACGGTCCTCGCGTCGTCTCGCCACATCCCGCCGTCATCCCGCGCGGGCAAATCCCGAAAGGGGGCAGGAACGCCAATGGCGATGTCTGGATGTGCTCGATACCTCCCCCCGTTTTGTTCTTCATTGATTGTATTTTCGCGCGGCATCGTGACGAAGCGACCGTAACAGAGATCGCCCCGGTTCGGCGTTCACAGCCGAGTGTTCTCACCGGGAAGAGATTGTATCGATGGTTTGTCAAAAGCAGGGCGTGTCATCCCGCCGCCTAATTGTGAAATGGGCACAACGAAAAAAAGCTTCGTCCGCCAGCAAGACCGAACGGACGAAGCAGGATGCCTCAGTCGAGGGAGGGAGAACGCAAGCACCGCGAGCTTCGAGCCGGAAGCGGGCGGTCCTGCGCAGTCATTCAGAGACCAGGACTGAGGAGCTGATGGCCCTCACATATGCGTGGCGCAGAAGCGGCGGTATCGCCGCGGTGATCCCGGAGCGGGGACCTGTGCGGCTCGCTGGCGGCGATAGGCGCCAGCGAGCCGAAGAAGGTCTGGCCAAGGCTCGGCGGCCCAGCCAGCTCAGGCGGCCTACCTAGGCGGCTTTGGCTTTCGCCACGTGGGTCGCGATCGCGTCCATCAGCGCCGGCGACAGGCAGTCATAGGGCTCGAGCCCGATCTCCTTGAGCCGCGAACGGATGCCGGCCATCTGCTCGGGCTTCACGCCCGATTCGATCACCGAGGAGACGAAGGCGGCGAATTGCGGCGCCTGCGAGCCCTGCTCCTGGAACAGTTCGGGATGGATGAAATCGAGGCCATAGAACGGATGGTTCTTGTTCTCGATCCGGCCGTACATGTGCGTGCCGCAGGCCTTGCAGGCGTGGCGCTGGATCACCGCGGAGGGGTCGACGATCTGAAGCTTGTCGCCGTTCTCGAGCACGGTGACGTTCTGGCGCGGGACCACGGCGACGACGGAGAAGATCGCGCCCTGCGGTTTCCAGCACTTGGTGCAGCCACAGGCGTGATTGTGGGCGACGTCGCCCTTGATGCCGACCTTGACCGGATGGTCCTTGCATTTGCAGACCAGCGTGCCGCCGGCAAAGCTGCCGCTGCCTTGCTTGATGCCGTTGTCGATCGAGGGATGGAGTGCAACAGTCATGGGTCGATCCTCCTTGGTGTGATGGCTTTCGAGCTAGAACACGACGACTGAACGGATGGATTTGCCCTCGTGCATGAGGTCAAAACCCTTGTTGATCTCTTCGAGCTTGAGCACGTGGGTGATCATCGGATCGATCTGGATCTTTCCGTTCATGTACCAGTCGACGATCTTCGGCACGTCGGTGCGCCCGCGCGCGCCGCCGAAAGCGGTGCCGCGCCAGTTGCGCCCTGTGACGAGCTGGAACGGGCGAGTGGCGATCTCCTTGCCGGCTTCGGCGACGCCGATGATGATCGAGGTGCCCCAGCCGCGATGGCAGGCTTCCAGCGCCTGGCGCATCACGGTGGTGTTGCCGGTGCAGTCGAAGGTGTAGTCGGCGCCGCCGTCGGTGAGGCCGACGAGGTGCTGAACGATGTCGCCGGTGATCTTCTTCGGGTTGACGAAGTCGGTCATGCCGAACCTGCGACCCCATTCCTCCTTGGAGTCGTTGATGTCGACGCCGATGATCTTGTCGGCTCCGGCCATCTTGGCGCCCTGGATGACGTTGAGGCCGATGCCACCGAGGCCGAACACGACCACGTTGGAGCCCGGCGTGACCTTGGCGGTGTTGACGACGGCACCGACACCGGTGGTGACGCCGCAGCCGATGTAGCAGCTCTTGTCGAACGGCGCGTCCTCGCGGATCTTGGCCACCGCGATCTCGGGCAGCACCGTGAAGTTCGAGAAGGTCGAGCAGCCCATGTAGTGGTAGATCGGCTTGCCCTTGTAGGAGAAGCGGCTGGTGCCGTCAGGCATCACGCCCTTGCCCTGCGTCGCGCGGATCGCGGTGCAGAGATTGGTCTTCTGGCTGAGGCAGCTTTTGCACTGCCGGCATTCCGGCGTGTAGAGCGGGATGACGTGATCGCCCGGTTTCACCGAGGTCACGCCCGGGCCGATCTCGCGGATGATGCCCGCTCCCTCATGTCCCAGGATCGATGGAAAAATTCCCTCGCTGTCGAAGCCGTCGAGCGTGTAGGCGTCGGTATGGCAGATGCCCGTCGCCTTGATCTCGACCAGGACTTCGCCGGCCTTCGGGCCTTCCAGATCGACCTCGACGATCTCGAGCGGCTTCTTGGCTTCGAAAGCAACGGCGGCACGTGTCTTCATCGTAGAACTCCTCAGATTCTCGCAGGGCGCCAAGAGATAGTCTCGGCAGTCCTTGTCGCGTTCATTTCTTTCCCATGCAGGCGTCTTCCGCCTTGGTGTAGGCCTCCGGTTTCTCCTCCTTCTTGGAGGGACGCTGCCGGCCCCATGCTTCGGTGGAGCGGGCGCGCAGATAGACGTACAGATCGTCCATGTAGCAGGCGACGTTCGGATTGTCGCCGAAGGCCGGCATGACGTTCTCCTGTGCAGTCGAGATGTTCTTGCGACCGGAGGCGATCACGCCGATAAAGTCGCCATAGCTCATCGACTTGACGGAATCCTTCAGCGCCGGCGCGTAGGTGGAGCCCATGCCGTCGGGGCCGTGGCACACATGACAGTCTGAGTGATAGCGGCGGTATCCGGAATAGGTGAACCAGTCCACGGTGCCGTCGGCTGAAATCTTGTAGGTGGGATTTCCCTCCTTATCGAGCCACTTTCCGTCGTCTTCCTTCTTTACCGCGGTCGGGTCGCCCGGACCTTCCGCGACCGCAACTCCTCCGGACGCAACGAAGATCATCACAGCAATGACAGAGCAGATTTTACGCAAGAGATTCTTCCTCGAAGGCGTTCGGTGGAGACGAGCCGGCGCGTGGAGGTGATTCCACGCGCCGGAGCGATGCTGATGGGCCTAGTTCGGCAGCGAGAACACGGTCAGCGTACCGCCGAGCGCCGTGTAGTTGCTGAGGGCCGCGTAGCCGCCGACGGCGCCGAGACCTGCGGTCGGATCGGTCAGACCCGCCGCCAGACCAATGCCGGCCCAGCCACCCACGCCGGAGAGCACGGCAACGTACTGCTTGCCGTTGTTCTCATAGGTGGTGACGTTGCCGATGATGCCGGAGGGAGTCTTGAACTTGTAGAGCTCCTTGCCGGACTTGGCATCGACCGCCTTCAGGTAGCCTTCGAGCGTGCCGTAGAACACCACGCCGCCGGCGGTTGCGAGCGCACCCGACCAGACCGAGAACTGTTCCTTGTTCGACCAGACGATCTTGCCGGTCTTGCCGTCCCAGGCGATGAAGTTGCCCATGTGGCTTTCACCCTGCGGCGGATACATCGAGAGCGTCGCGCCCACATAGGGCTGGCCCGCGGTGTAGCTCACCTTGAACGGTTCGTAGTCCATGCAGACGTGGTTGGTCGGAACGTAGAACAGCTGCGTGTCCGGCGAGTAGGCTGCCGGCTGCTCGTCCTTGGTGCCGAGCGCGGCCGGGCAGATACCCTTCACGTTGACGTCCTCGCCCGCCTTGTCCGTCGAAGCTGCGTCGAGCACCTTCGGGCGGCCATAGGTCGGAGAGCTCTTGTTCATGTCGACGCCGGAGGTCCAGTTCACCTTCGGATCGTATTTCTCGGCGACCAGCAGTTCACCGTTCTCGCGGTCCATGGTGTAGGCGAGGCCGTTGCGGTCGAAATGGGTCAGGAGCTTGCGCGGCTGGCCGTTGATCTGCTGATCCGTGAGGATCATCTCGTTGACGCCGTCATAGTCCCACTCGTCGTGCGGCGTCATCTGGTAGACCCACTTGGCCATTCCGGTGTCCGCGTCCCGCGCGAAGATGGTCATCGACCATTTGTTGTCACCCGGACGCTGCTTCGGATTCCAGGTCGAGGGGTTGCCTGAGCCGTAATAGACCATGTTCAGAGCGGGATCGTAGGAGATCCAGCCCCAGGTGCAGCCGCCGCCGATCTTCCACTGATCGCCCTGCCAGGTCTTCAAGCTGGAGTCGGCTCCGACCGGCTTGCCGAGCGACATCGTCTTGGCCGGATCGAACTTGATCTGATCATCCGGACCTTCGGAATAGGCGCGCCAGACCTGCTTGCCGCTCTTGAGGTCGTACGCGGTGACGTGGCACTGCACGCCGAATTCACCGCCGGAGATGCCGACCAGGACCTTGTCCTTGACGACCAGCGCGGCCGACGTGCCGGTCTCGCCCTTGGCCGGATTGCCGTTGGTCGCCGTCCAGGCCACCTGACCAGTCTTGGCGTCGAGCGCGACGAGGTTGGTGTCGGCCTGGTGCAGGATGATCTTGCCGTCACCGTAGGACAGGCCGCGGTTCACCGTGTCGCAGCACATCACCGGAATGACGTTCGGATCCTGCTTCGGCTCGTACTTCCAGATGATTTTGTTCTCGTTGGAAAGGTCAAGAGCGTAGACCTTGTTCGGGAACGGCGTGTGGACGTACATGACATTGCCGATGATCAGCGGGCCGCCTTCATGGCCGCGCAGCACGCCGGTCGAGAAGGTCCAGGCGACCTGGAGCTTGCCGACGTTCTGAGCGTTGATCTGGTTCAGCTTGGAATAGCGGGTGTTGGCATAGTCACCCGCCGGCATCACCCAGTCCTTCGGGTTCTGCGACATCTTGATCAGCTCGTCATTGGCTGAAGCGCTGCCGACGGCGAGAGCCGCCGCGGAGCCGAGATAGGTCGCCAGTAGCACCTTGCGCATAGTTATTCCTCCGTTGGTCTCGTTTATTGTTTCCGAAGCATTGCTCAATCGCCGGGCTTCTCGTCCGGCGTCTGCTCGTGCAGGGCGGTCACGATTGGGACCAGAAACGATGCTGTGCTGTTTCCTCCTCCTGATGAGAGCCACGGGTCCACGCGCGGGAGCGGCCCGTTCTTGTTGTTCCTGCCGCAATCCCTAACGACTTTGTCATCGGGAAACTTGCCCAAGAGAGAAGCCGGTTTGCTCGACAGCGCACGGAGGCGAAGATTTTGATTTTGCAGTAGCGAATTCAGCGGCTTCGGTGTGCCTTTGAGGCCGCCTTCCACGCTCAGGTTCCCCTTGACGGCGCTGCAACTAAGGCGGAGGATTAAGTTTCAAGGGTGGCAATGGAACGATGGCGCTCGTTGCAAGAGACCGCTCAAATTCGAGGTAAACGTCACGCAATCATGGCTGAGGGCTCCGGCAGCGCTGGTTGCGATTCGCGCCGAATCTCCGGATCAAATCAGTGGCTGGATTAATGCCCGACACCATTCACACGCTCTCGACGACCGGAATGACGCCGAAGCGGCAGATCCAGAGCTGGATCGAAGGACTGACGAGCCTGTGCGGGTATTTCGACGTCGATCCGCTGGAGGCGTCCTCGCTCGAAGGTCGCATCGATTACACCACGGTCTCGCGTCTCAAGCTCTGCCAGATCGAGGTCAGCCAGCATCGCATCGCACACACGATGGCGCGCGCCAAGGCCAATGAACACCCCTACATAAAGATCCACTTCCAGACCTACGGCGTGTCCTATTTCGAGCAGGAAGGCCGCCATATCGAACTCAACCCCGGCGACATCATCGCCTATGACGTCTCCTGCCCGCATTCGATCATCAGCCCCGCCTTCACCCGTCACGACGTGGTGATCGTGCCGAAGGCGCTGCTGCGCGACCGCGGATTCCCGTCGCAGCGGATGCCTGCCTGCAAATTGACCGCGAAGACCGGTACCGGGCGGATCGCCCACGATTTCGTCCATGCCACCTTCGACGAGGCCGCAAAGCTGTCGGCGAACAGTGCGGTCGGTGTCGCCGATTCGCTGATCGACCTGTTGCTGCTGCCGCTGCGCGAAGCCGACACGATGTTCGATCGTGTCGGGCCCGAAGCGATGTATGTGCGTGCGCAGTTCTTCATCCGCGAGCACTTGCGCGATCCGGATCTGTGCATCGACCAGATCTCGGCCGAGCTCGGCTGCTCCAAGCGCTATCTGCACATGCTGTTTTCGGAGCGCGGCACTACGGTGAGCGACTACATCTGGCAGGCGCGGTTGCAGAACTGCCGCCAGGAGCTCGAGGCCCACGCCGGCAAGACCATCACCGACGTCGCCTTCTCCTGGGGCTTCTCCAGCTCATCGCATTTCAGCCGGGTGTTCCGAAAATATTTCGGCGTGGTGCCGTCCTCGATCCACAAGGCACAGCACGGCACGGCCAGCTCGGGCGAGCATTAGGCGTTTTCGAGCGAATGCTCCAGGCGAGCGCTCGCGCGACGTCGGCGATATTTCACGCCGGCATAGCGATATAGGGAATGCCGGCCACGAGAGCGACGAGCAGCACCGCGTTCCCCAGCATTCCGCTCCAATGCAGCCGGCGCAACCGACGTGGGGCGTCGGCATCGCCGGCGTCCCGCGCGCTGAGCTGGTCGTCGACCCTTTGCATGAACCAGCGGCGTCCCCAGATCGCCAGGGCCGCGATCATGCCGACGCCCAGCGCGGCAAGCAGGCGACCGTCGAGGAGGAGAGCCACCGTTCCAATGACGGCGGCAACGCGCATCACCAGGAAATGAGCATTGAACATTCCGCGCAGCAACTGGGCGACGGGCTGGATATCTAGCCTCACCAGCAGGAAGGCGGGCGATGCCAGCGTGAAATAGCCCATCGGAAAAAGCAGGATAATCATAACGGCGACGGCGACTGCATCCGGTGTCATACGATCGGCTCTTCTTGTCCGCAGAGGCGCACAATCATAGCGGGAAAACGCACTTCCGACACTAGAGCATGATCCGAAAAAGTGTGAAGCGGTTCTCCGAAAAGATCATGCTCAAACAAAGACCTAAGGCGCGATGACGATTCATCCAAATCTCATCGCGCCTTAGGCTTTGGCCGGTCTCCGGGCCGGGAAGCGAGCAACCGGCGCGCCAGCCATGGCTCAGGCTGGCTCGAGGCCGAGCGCCTGCGCGCTCTCGATCCAGATCGGCAGCTCGCGCTGATACAGCGCATTGGTTTCCTTGAAGCCGATGGCGGGTTCGAGCACGAATGTCGCGAGAACCTCCTTCACCTTCGGATCGTTGTTGGCGGCGACGCAGAGCTCGGCGAGGCGATCGACCACCGGCTGTGGCGTCGCCTTCGGCACTGCCCAGCCGGTGAATCCGCTCACGGTGAAGAATTTTGAGGTCGCGCCCTGTTCCGGAAGAGTCTTGATGGTCGGAATTGCATCGACCTTCTTCGAATGCACGGCGAACACGGTGCCGCGGTCGCTTTGCAGGACCGACTGTGCGGCCGTGTAGCTGCCCATCGCGGCATCGAGCGTGCCTTCCAGCATTCCCGTCCACATCGGCGCCTCGCCGCGATAGTGCACCGGCTCGATGTTGAGGCCATACTGCTTGTTGAGCTCGTTGATCGTCATGTGCGGGGCCGAGCCCGCGCTGTAGGTGCCGAAGTTCACCTTGCCGCTCTTGCGCGCAAAGGCGACGAAATCCTCCAGCGTCTTGACCCCGGTTCTCGGGTTCGCCACCAGCAACAGGCCCGCGCCCGGAATGACGCTGACGAGCGTCAGATCCTTGTCCATGTCATAGCCGGGATTCTTCATCACGACCCGGTTCATGATGTAGGTGGTCGAGATCGAGCACAGGATGGTGTGGCCGTCGGGCTCGGCGCGGGCGACCTCCGCCGTGCCGATCGCGCCGGAAGCGCCGGGCTTGTTCTCGATGACGACGGTCTTGCCGATCTGCTTGGAGATGAATTCGCCATAGGCGCGCGCGAGCAGGTCGGTCTGACCGCCGGCCGGATAGCTGCAGATCATGCGGATCTGCCGCGACGGCCACGTGGTTTGCGCCGATGCGTTGCGCACGGCGAAAGGCATCGCGAGTGCAGCGGTGCCGGCGGCGACGAAGTGGCGGCGATCGAGTTTGGCGGACATGATTCTCTCCCGGATTGCCGAACCTACTGCATCAGGCCGTCGCTGCCATGGGCTGCAGGCGAGACAGATTGGCGCATTCGATTGGCTTGCGCGGTGCCTATTCGGTTATCACCGGGACGTTCGTGTGGGTGAAGCGATGGCCGTACCACCCACTTGCTGTCATCGCCCGGCTTTGACCGAGCGATCCAGTACTCCGAGACAGTTGTGGTTCACTCGATGGGCCGCGGCGTACTGGATGCCCCGGGCAAGCCGGGGCATGACAGCGGTGATGTGAGGCACTCAGTCCGTCTCACCGCTGAATGATCTTCGTCCAGACGTCTCCCAAAATCGCCGGCTCGCGCGGCGGCAGATAGGTGAGGCCGGCCTGCTTGCCGAACTCGGCGATCTTGCCCTCAGCGGCGAGCTCGGTCAGCGCCTTGTTGACCGCCCCGATCAGCGCGCCATCACTGGCGAGCCCGACATAGCCGCGATTGGCTCCGATCGGGTAGTAGTAGCCGGACGCCGTGATCGCCGTGTCGGGGTGCGCGGCGCGATGGGCGTCGAAGCGGGCAAGATCGATCAGCGTCGCGTCATGGTCGCCGCGCTGCAGCGCGCCCAGGAGATCGTCGCGGCCCGGGACAAGGTGGGTGATGCTGTCGATCAGGCGTCCCTTGTCGAAGGTCATCAGGATGGCGTCGCCGAGCGACCCGCTTTCGATGACGAGACGAAGCCCAGTAAGATCGCCGATGTCGCCGATCTTGCGGCCGCGGGCCTTCGGCCCCAGCACCACAGTCATCGGCGAATAGACGTAAGGCTGGCTCGGCGCGAGCACGCCCAGCGGGACGCGGCGCCGACGATCATCGCGGGTGGCCCCGGCGAAATCCGGCAAGCGCGCCGTCTTCAGCCCGGGCACGACGAGCGAATCCTGCGTCAGTGCGTAGCCGCCGACGAGCGAGCAGCGCCCATCCGAGAGCAGCGCGTTGGCTTCGAGCTGCGGGCTCGAATCCTCGTCCAGCTTGCTCTCGAACCACTGGATCGCCAGCGGCCGTCCGAGCCGCTCGGCGATCGCCTGCGCCAGCAGCACGTCGAAGCCGGCATCCGGCTTGCCGCGGTGGTGCATCGAGAGCGGCGGCCGGTCCTCGTCGAGACAGATCTTCAGGGGATCGTCGGCAGCAAGAGCGACCGACGTCATCGTGGAAAGAAAGGCCGCAACACTCCAGGCAACGCGCCGGCCCCTCATGGCTTCCTCCGGCTGGAGATGAAGGCCCAGAGATCGCCGATCTGGTCGTCGCTGAGGATGTCGCCCCAGGGCGGCATCTTGTTGTTCTTGCCGTTCTTGACCGTGGTGACGAAGCGCGTCTTGTCGTCCGGGAAGACGCGCAGGTCCGGCGTGATGGTGCCGGAGTTCATCAGGTTGGGACCGTGGCAGTGTGAGCATTTCTCGGCATAGGTCGACTTGCCGTGGTCGATCTGCGCCTGCAGCGGGTTGCCGGTTGCGTCATCCGCGGCGCGAACGGTCGCCGCAAGCGCGACCGTCAGCACCGCGGCGGTGGCGAGGCTCGCCACCGTCCTGTGTGATACTTCTCTCAGCATCGTGCCGTGGTTACTGCTTGACCGCAAAGACCCACAGCGAGCCGCCGGGCGGCACCTGAGCCAACCGCTCGTCGCCGGAGAACAGCGAGTAGACCCCGCCATAGCCGCTGGTCACTGCGACGTACTGCACGCCGTCCTGCTGCCAGGTCACCGGCTGTCCCTCGATGCCGGACCCGGTCTGGAACTGCCAGAGCTTCTTGCCGGTGTCGGCGTCGAACGCCTCGAACTCGCCGGTCAGCGCGCCCGTGAACACGACGCCGCCTGCGGTCGACAGCACGCCGGAGAAGCGCGGAATGTCGACCGGTGCCTCCCACTTCGCCTTGCCGGTCAGGGGATCGATTGCCTTCAGATGTCCGCGCGGGCCGTCGCCGTACTCCCAGAGATCGGTCAGGTCCATGCCGAGATACCATTCACCCTGCTTGAAGGTGACGGGCTCGGTCTTGTACCTGCCGCCGAAGGCGAGCGTGTTGGCATAGGCAAGGCCGGTCTGCGGGTTGAACGACATCGGCTCCCAATTCTTGCCGCCGAGGATGGACGGATAGACCGTGACCTTCTTGCCCTCGCGCGCGTCCTTGGAAACGTCGGTCTCGATCGGACGTCCGGTCTTCATGTCGATCCCGGTCGCCCAGTTGACCTTCACGTAAGGATTGGCCGCGAGCAGCTTCCCGTTGGTGCGGTCGAGCACGTAGAAGAAGCCGTTGCGGTTGGCATCCATCAGCACCTTGGTCGGCTTGCCCTCGATATTCATGTCGGCGAGGACCATTTCGGCCACGGCGTCATAGTCGAACGGATTGTTCGGCGAGAACTGGTAATGCCACTTGATCTTGCCGGTCTTGGGATCCATCGCCAGCACGGAGCAGGTGTAGAGGTTGTCGCCGGGGCGCACCGCCGAATTGAACGGGCCGGGATTGCCGATGCCCCAATACACCGTGTTCAGCTCGGGGTCATAAGAACCCGTGATCCAGGTCGAACCGCCACCGAGCTTCCAGGTATCGCCCTTCCAGGTGTCGCCGCCGGGCTCATCCGGTGAAGGGATCGAGTGGGTGCGCCAGAGGTGCTTGCCCGTCGCCGGATCCCAGCCGTCGATGAAGCCCCTTGTGCCGAATTCGGCACCGGAGATTCCGGTGATGACGACGCCATCGGCAACCAGTGGGGCGACGGTCATCGAGTAGCCTTCCTTGATGTCGGCCGCCTTCTGCCGCCACAGCTCCTTGCCGTTCTTGGCGTCGAGCGCGATCACGTGGGCGTCGAGCGTGGTGCGGAACACCTTGCCGTCGTAGAGCGCCGCGCCGCGGTTGATGATGCCGCAGCAGACGATGCGCGGGGTCTCGGCGGGGTACTCGACCTTGGTCTTCCAGATCTGCTTGCCGGTCTTGGCGTCGACCGCCATGGTCGCGTTGTGCGAGGTCACGTAGATCACGCCCTGGTACACCAGCGGCTGCGATTCCTCGCTGCGATCGTCGTTAAAGGAGTAGTTCCAGACCGGGACGAGGTTCTTGACGGTATCCTTGTTGATCCGGTTCAGCGTCGAGAAGCGCTGGAGATTGTAGCCCATTCCATAATTGAGAACGTTCGACGTGTCGGTCGCCCCCTTGACCAGCTGCTCGCTGGTTTGTGCATTTGCACAGGTTGACGCAAGCATGACGAGGCCTGCGGCCATCGCAAAGCGTTTCATCCGTTCCTCCCAATATGCGCGCCTTTGACGCTGCGACTGCAACACTCCGCCGGAAAGCAAAACGCGTCAATACGAAAGTCGTAAGTGCCGCGCCGATATCGTTGGACGCTGGTGCCGGTCACCTTACGGAAACCTGACGCAAGCAACTCTCACTTGTGCGGAGACGCTGAGAAAATTCCGCGGCACGAAGCTGTCTCGGGCGGAGATCGCCGAGCGAACGGCCGGGTTTTCCCGGCGTTGTGGCGCGCGCAACTTGCAATTCCGGGCTTGAACCGAGGTCCGCTTGTGGATTTATGTCGTCTCTGTCCCCGCCGATCCGGGGTTCTTGGCCAGGGAGGTCTTGATGATTTCGCGTCGCTCAATTGCCCTTGCGCTTACGATTGCATTGTCCGCCGGTCCGGCGTGGTCGGCCTCCGGCAATGCTGTCAAATTGTTCGACAACGGCACGCTCGATCTTGCCGAGGTGAAGAAGGCGGCCGCCGCATTGTTCGCAAAGCTCGATCCCGATCATGATGGCACGCTTGATGCGCGCGAATTGCGTGGGCGGTTGACCGCGAAAGAACTCGCTGCCGCCGATCCCGACCGCGACGGGACCCTTACGCTCGACGAATATCTGGCCGTGGTCGAGCAGCGCTTCAACGCAGCGAATCCCGACAAGGACGGAACGCTGGATGCGAAGGAGCTGAACTCGCGCGCCGGCCGGGCCCTGCTGCGATTGTTGCGGTAAATAGCGCGTCTGGCTGAGAATGTAATTCCACAAGGCCGGAACCTCGGGCTGCCCGGCCTGTTCTCCTCGCGACCTGCTTGGCGCCGGGGCAGCGCTGCAGGAAAAGAGGAGATGCACATGAACACAAAACGTTCAGTTCTTGCTGCCTGCGCGATCCTGACGTTGAGCGCCGGCGTCGCCATTGCCGGCCCGTGCAACACCGGCAGTGCTAGCACCGACAAGGATGCTGGTTCTGGTCCGGTTACCGTGGGCTCCGCGCAATCGCACTCGTCCAGTTCAGCGGGTGAGACCAGCCAGCATCCGCCGACCAGCACGATGAATCGTGCAAGCGGTGAAACGCCGGCTTCGTCCGAGGATGCGCAGCGGCAAATGCAGAGTGAGCCGACGGCGGCTCAGCGCGCCGAAGGCGCCAAGCCAAGCGCCGAAATGGCCGACAAGGGCTGCTGACGGCGCCGTTGTCGATTCGACGCGCGATGCGTTGCACAAGGTGATGTCTCGCAGGTCGTCTTTGACCAAGAGGGAACTGGCTTTGTCCGAGAGAGAAATGCAGCCGCGAAGAATCGACACAGACGTGCTCGACAGTCGAATCGAGGCTTGAACTGCACCTGACGCAGCCCTAGGTTTTGCGCCGCGCGATGTCGCGCTCAATACCTTGGGAGACCCGAATGGCTTGGAAAGCTCCAAAGATCGTGGAAGTGCCGGTCGGCATGGAAATCAACATGTACGCCTGCGCTTCGCGCAAGTAAGACCGACGACCTGCCGCGGCTTCGATGGCGAACGCCGTCGCAGCCGTGGCAGTGTCGGATCTAGGCTCGGCCTCGTTGTGCTCGAGGCTTTGCGATTGACGCGAAGCCGCACGTGCAGAGGCCTTGATCCTCTCCCATCAAAATCTCGACCATGCTCTGCGGCAGTGTGTTACGCTGATGCTCGGTCAGCGCTGTTGCCGCATCGGAGCGGCGTGCGCCTTTGGGGCACTGGATGAGCGGCAGAGCCTGTAAGTTCTGGATAGTGATTGGGTGCGGGATCGCGCTGGTGTCGGCACGCGCCAGCGCCGAAGAAGGCTTTGATACCGAGCATATCTTCGGCTTCATGATCGGCACCGATGTCGGCAATGTCGGCGAGCGCGAATTCCAGACCCAGACGACGGGGCGCTTCGGCAAAGGCGGGGTGGCCTATCGCGCCCTCGAGCACGAGGTCGAGATCGAGGTGGTGCCGCTGCCGAATTTTCGTATCGAGGTCGGCGGCGCCGCCAGCTTGCACGACATCACCGGCGTCCGTGATATCGACGACCGCCGCCAGCTCAACTTCCAGGGCGCCTCGCTCGACCTGCGCTATCGCCTGCTCGATCGCGAGCGCGCGCCGTTCGGCCTCACCATCGCGGCCGAGCTCCACGGCGATCGCATCGACGAGACCAGCGGCGCGAAAGGGCGGATGTATGGCACGGATTTCACGCTGGCCTTCGACCGCGAACTCATCCCGAACTTCGCCATCGGTGCCCTCAACCTGATCTATCAACCGGAATGGGCGCGCTTCGAGATTGGAGGGGTATCCGAGAAGAGCTCCACGATCGGCGCGGCGTTTGCTACCCTGGTGCGCGTCCGGCCCGATGTGCTCCTCGGCGGCGAGATGCGCTATTTCCGGCAGTATGAAGGCATCGGTCTCGGTGAGTTCGCAGGCCAGGCCCTGTTCGTCGGGCCTACGGCCTATTTCCAGCTCTCCGAGCGCTCCCGGCTGACCATGAGCTGGAGCATGCAGGCCTGGGGTCGCCCGGCCGGATCAGGCGGCAATCTCGACCTCGTCAATTTCGAGCGGCATCAGGCGCGACTGGTGTTCGGGGTGAACTTCTAGGCTTGCGCCTCTCGCCGCGATGGCAGTGCACCCTTCCTCCTTGTGGGCCGCTTGTGGGAGAGGGTGGCTTCGCGATAGCGAAGCCGGGTGAGGGTCTCTCTCGGCGAGTCTAACTGCCATTTGGGGCGCCGTCCCTCACCTCCGTTTGAAACTTCCCGCTCCCTGGAACGTAACTCTTCGTGCTAATCTCACCATCGCCCCTTGCGATAGGATCCCGGCATGAACCCGATTGACCTGGTGGTGACTGTGTGTGCGGTGCTCTCGCCTGCGACCTGCGAGGAGCAGCATCTGGTGTTCAACTATTCCGGGTCGCCTCGCCAATGCGTGATGGCCGCGCCGCCCTATATCGCGCAATGGGTCGGCGAGCATCCGAAGTGGCAGGCGGTGCGGTGGCGTTGCGAATATCCGCACACGCATGACAAGGCGTGAGCGGCGGCGCTACTTGGTGCAATCCTTCAAATCCTTATCGGCGATTGAGAACACCGCGTCGGCCCTGATCTCGACGTCGCGGACGATGCACTGCCGCCCATTGGGATAGCTTACCCTGGCATCGTAGCGGCCGGGCTCGACGCCGGTGATGCGCAGCCGCTCGTCGTGGTCGACCTCCTTGTCCTTGTCGTTCAGGGTCTGGTTTGGGCCCCATTCGGTCTTGCCGGCGGGTGAGAGCTGGAAACCGGAAATCGTCTCCGTCGTCAGGTTCCAGAGCCGAATGCCTTTGCCCTTGCTCTGCGCGGCGGCTTCGCCAGCACACACCAACACCGCGATCAACACGAGGCACCCACGCATCACCTCATCCTCCCCAATGCGGCACCGCTATTGCCTGATCAGGCGCTCGCGGTTCTTTGCCTTGTCGAAATTCCTGGCCCGGTCAAGGCCGATCGGCGCAATCAGCCTGGCGGAGGTGAGATCGGCACCGTCGAAATCGGCGTCGATGATGGTCGTGCCGGTCAGGTCGGCGCCGCCGAGCTGAGCGTTCCTGAGCGACGCGCCGGTCAGGTCGGCCGCTTTGAGAGAAGCGAACTCGAGGTCGACGCGCGACAGGTCGGCGTTGCGCGCGTTCAACCGCGCCAGATTGGCAGATCGCAGCACGGCGCGCATCAATCCCATCGACTGGTTGCGCATGTCGGCACCAAGATGCGCATCCGCGATCGACGCGCCGACCAGGCTTGCGCCGCTGAGATCGGCTGTGATGCGCGCACCGGTCAGATCGGCATCGTCGAGGCGAGCGCGTGCCATCTGTGACGCGAACAAATGGGCCCCCTTCAGGCTCGCGCGTGTGAGATCGGCATCCAGCAGCCATGCCTGATCGAGGATAGCTCCGTCGAGCCGGGCGCCAACGAGCTTCGTCTTGTTGAGCCGCGCCGCGCGGAGAATTGCGTTGGTCAGGTCGAGACCGCTGAGATCGAGCCCCGATAACCGCTTGCCGGTCAAATCGGCGGGCGCGCCCGCGCTCGCTTTGGCCAGCGTGGCCTCGACCTCCTGCCGGCTCATCTCGGCTGAGACCATGGCGGGTGACGTCAGATCCAGGTCGCGCATCATGTCCTGCGCGCGCGCAGTCGTCGCGAGCAGAGCGAGGCCAAGCACCGCCAGGGCGATCATTCGCTTCATCAGCAGACTCCGCTGCGGCCCAATCTAGCACGCGCCTCGCGCGGCTGCCTATGACACATCCCGCCCGGCGCGTTCGTCGCCTTGTTCCCCCTGGATGCGCCGCGCAAGCCCAGCCTTGATCGCCGCAATCTCGGCATCGGCGCGCGCCTCGCGCGGGATGGCGATAGGCACCTCGGCGAGAATGCGGGCCGGGCGCGGCGACAGGAAAAACAGTCGATCGCCCAGACGCACTGCGTCGTCCAGGCTATGGGTGACGAGCAGCGTCGTCACGGCCCGGCTTCCGACCAGCGTTGCGATCTCGTCGCGCAAGCGGCCGGCGAGCGCGTCGTCGAGCGAGGCGAGGGGCTCGTCCAGCACCAGGAGATCGGGCTCGACCGCGAAGGCGCGGGCCAGTGCGACGCGGCGGGCAAGGCCGAGCGACAATTCGCCGGGGAAGTGGCTGCGATGCGCTTCCAGCTCCAGGATCCGGAACAGCTCTGACAGCTTCGCGTCGGAAATGTCCGGTGCCGCAAGCCGCACATTCTGCTCGACCGAGCGCCACGGCAGCAGCCGCGGCTCCTGGAACACCATGCCAATCCGCGCCTGCGGCGGCCGCGCGATGCGGCCTGCAAAGTCGTGGTCCAATCCCAGGATGATGCGCAGCATCGTGCTCTTGCCGCAGCCGGACGGGCCGATCAGCACGCCGACCTCGCCGGATTGAAGCGCGAACTTGACCGGCG
The DNA here is from genome assembly GCF_000473065.1 of Bradyrhizobium sp. WSM1743. Lineage (GTDB taxonomy): Bacteria > Pseudomonadota > Alphaproteobacteria > Rhizobiales > Xanthobacteraceae > Bradyrhizobium. Next base: position 37,860 of record NZ_AXAZ01000036.1, on the reverse strand, counting down.
CCAGCACCTCGTGCGTCCCGCCCGCGGCACTCCTGAAGGTCTTGCCCGATATCTCGACCTCAAGCCGCACGGGGCCGCCACCTGTTTGCGCGGGCTTCGAACGGCTGCACCAGCAAGGTTTCGATGACGAGCACGACGGCGGCGAAGGTCAGCGAATAGGCCAGCAGCCGCGGCGTGTCGAACAGCTGGAAGGCGACGCCGATCTCGAAGCCGACGCCGTTCGGCCGTCCCAGCAGCTCGGCGACCAGAACGATCTTCCACACCAGCGACAGCCCGGAGCGCGCGGAGGCTGCGATATAGGGCGCAAGCTGCGGCAGCACGACATGGCGGAAGGCGCGCCAACGCGGCATCGCGAACACACTCGCCATCTCGTCGAGCGAACGATCCAGCGCACGCGCGCCCTCGCGCAAGGTGACGATGGCGGTCGGCAGCTTGTTGATGGCGATCGCGGCGATCGCCGCTGCCTCGGTGAGGCCGGCCCAGATATAGGCCAGCACGATCACGACCAAGGCTGGCAGATTGAGCAGCAGGATCAGCCAGGGATCGCCGAGCCGGTCGGCGAGCTTGACCCGGCCCATCAGGTAGCCGATCGCGCTGCCGAGCGACATCGCCAGCACGAAGGCGAGTGCGACGCGCGCCAGCGTGGCGCCGAGATGCAGGAACAGCGAGCCGGATGAGGCCTCCGCAATCATGACCTGGAGCACGGCCGGCGGGGAGGGCAGCTTCGCGCCGCCGACGAGGAGCGCGGCAATCCACCAGATCGCGAGGAACAGGGTGAACGAGAGAAGACGCAGCACCTCAGTCTCCAGGGACTGCGTGATAGAACGTGCCGGGATCGAGCTCGGCCGCCGGACCAACGAGATCGCGGCCGCCGATCTCGGCCAGCACGCGGTAAAGCACGCGCGCGTCCTTCTCCTCGTCGTCGACGCTCCGGCGCGGAATGCCATCGCGGTAGCGATCGCGATAGGTCTTGAGCACGGCCGGGTCGGTGGCGCCGGTGAGCGGCGCCACCTTGTCCCAGGCCGCGTCCGAGGTCGCCAGCAGCTCTTTGGCCTTGCGGGTCATCGCGATGAAGCGCGCCACGGCGTCGCGATGGCTCGCGGCCCAGTTCTCGTCGAAGACGTAGCCGACCGCGGCGACGGCACCCTTGGCACCCAGCTTCGGCAAAATGTCCTCGATCCCGGTGAGGCGTCTAAAGCCCTTGGCTTCGAGCTGGGCGCAGAAATTCCAGAAATTAAGGCTCGCATCCATCTCGCCGTCGAGCGCCTTGGCGGCGATCAGGGGCGGCGCGCCATAGACGATGGTTGCTTCCGATTTCAGGTCGACACCGTCCTGTTTCAGTCGCGCCTGGAGCAGCAGCCAGCTCTTGTCGATCGCCCCGCCGGCGACCGCGAGCTTGCGGCCCTTGAGGTCGGCGAGCGTCTTGATCGGCGAGGAGGCCGGCACCATCACCGCGCCAAGTGCACTGGAATAGGGATAGAAGGTGAGCTTGGCGCCCAGCGCACGCTCGCGCGACACCCACAGCCAGTCCGACAGGATGACGTCGGCGCTGCCCGCGCGCATCGCGATCTTGCCGGCCTCGGTGCTCGCGAGCTCGGTGACCTCCAGCGACAGGCCGGCGTCCTTGTCGAGGCCGGCGCTGCGGATTGCGGCCAGCTCCCAGGAGAATGTTCCGGTCTTCTGCACCGCCAGGCGGATGGTATCGGCAGCGCGGGCCGGTGCAGCCAGCGTCAGCGCCAGCGTCAGCGCGAACGCCAATATTCGTCCCAAAACTCTCATCACCTTGTGAGCCGCTTCCTCTGACAGAGTTCTTTTCAGGACAATACGCATAGCATAGCTTTGGTCGCAACCAGCGGGAGGACGCGCATGAAACTGGCCGGGCAGCTACGACCGATTGTCGCCGCATTGGCGGTATTGGCGGTTTCCGCGTGCGTGGCGCGGGCCGAGGAGGCCAATGACTATCCGACCTCAGCGCGCGCGGAATATGTCTATGGCTGCATGAAAGCCAATGGCGAGAGCCGACAGTCGATCGAGCAATGTTCCTGCTCGATCGACGTAGTTGCCTCGATCGTGCCCTACGAGCGCTATGTTACCGCAGAGACCGCGCTCAGCATGTCGCAAGTGCGCGGCAATCTCGGCGTCCAGTTCCGGACCTCGGAGCAGGCGAACGCGGCGGTGACTGAATTGCGCCGCGCGCAGGCGGAAGCCGAGGTGAGGTGTTTTTGATTTACATCGTCATTCCGGGATGGTCCGAAGGACCAGACCCGAAATCTCGAGATTCCGGATTCGATGCTTCGCATCGCTCCGGAATGACGGAGTGACTATTTACGTCCCCGGCTTCTCCACATCCCATTCATTGCGGAACACGTGTCCATCCGTGTCCTTCGCCTCGGCGCGGAAGCGCTTGGCGCCGTTGGAGACATAGGTGAAGCGCAGATTGGGATCTTCCGAGATCGAGATGCCGCCTTCCATCGACAGCACCGGACTGTCGTCCTGCGTCAGCTTGAGCTGGTTGATGAAGAAGGCGGGGATATAGAGCTGCGTGACCTGGTCCATCTGCAGCCCGGAATTATTGGGATGGCCGATCATGATCTGCGCCTCGCGCACGCGGCTCGCCGGTGCCTCCTCGCGTGCGAACTGCCGGTAGCGCATCTGGCCGAGCCGATTCCTGGCTTCCTCGACATTCTTTCCCGCCGGCGCCGAGCAGCCGCCGGAGGCCTTCACATAGACCTTCGAGACATAGAGCTGGCCGTCGCTGAGCTCGGCCACCGCATGCACGTCGGTGTAATTGTTGACGCGCACGCGTGTCGAGATCTCCGTGACATTGGCGTCCGGCCCGAGCTCGAACTTCGCCGCCATTGGCGCGGGATTGCGATCGATCACCAGCGTGATCGAACGGATGCGCCTGCTGTCGCCGGGCGACAGTTTGCTGCGCAAGGTGACCGGCACGATCGCCGCATCCTCGGCGCGATAGGGCATCTCGATGCCGATGACGGCGCTGCCGTCGTTCATCGGACGGTTGCTGAAGATGTCCTGTACCAGCCCCGGCCAGGGATCGTAGGCCTCTTCAGCCCGTGCCGGCATCGCGAAAGCGAGGCCGATCAGGAGGGCGGTGAGAGTGAGGCGGCGTGCGCATCCCGTCATAGTCATGGTCCTGCGGACGATACATCGTTCGGTACAGCCTAGCCCGCCCGCTACTCCCATTCAATTTCTGAGAATGCTGCGGTTGCGTTGCGGGCGTTGTAGTCATCGAATAGCTGCCAATGCGGCCGTTCCGACGCGGCGGCCTTGTCCGTGGCGGCGCGAATCGGCTCGCCGCTCTTGTTCAGTGTGCGGACGTCGGACAGCAGCGTTGACAGGTAGCGCCGTTCATCGGTCAGTGCGGCAGGCCAGTCGCTCACGGGGCCGTGACCCGGAACAACCCGCAGCGCCGGGATTGCCTCAAGCCGTTTCAATGTGTCGAGCCAGCCGCGGATGCTCCCGTCCATGACCGGAATGTGGCCGAGAAAGACGAGGTCGCCCGCAAACAGGGTCCTGGTCGTCTCGTCGTACACGATCAGGTCGTTGTCGCTGTGTCCGGCCGGCCAGGCGCGCAAGGTCAGGCGTCGCGCTCCGAGATCCAGGATCGTCGTGTCCGAAACCAGCAGGGTCGGGGCGATGATCTTGACGGGATCGATCAGCTCGCTGCCCATGATGCGGCGGAAATTATCGAGATAGAACGGCCCGCGCGTGGCAAGCGCCTGCGGCAGCCTACTATGGCCGACGAAGCTCGCTCCCTCCGCAACAAAGGCGGCATTGCCGAAGACATGGTCGGGATGGCCATGGGTGTTGATGACATAGCGGATCGGCTTGGGCGTACGGGCGCGCACCGAGGCCAGCAGCGCCTCGCCTTCGCGAAGGCTGCCGCCGGTGTCGATCACGGCCACGGCCTCATCGCCCACGATGAAACCGACATTGGCGATGTCACCCTCGTTCTCGCGGGTCATCAGGGCGATGGTCCCGGAGTGTACGAAGATTCCAGGTGCGACTTCGCTCACAGGCAATTCGGCCGCCCCTGCGCGTGCTAGCGTCGCGAGTCCCAGGGACAAGGCTGCGATCACGAGAGCGATGCGAGACACTTTTCCGCCTCAGTTCAAAAGGGTTTGTCTCATTGCACTGCAACAAACTAAAGCCAACGCAAAGTTGGCATACATGGCGCATCATGCGTTGCATGGATAACATTCAATCAAAACGAGGAGGAAGCGCGATGATGCAGGCCGGACGACATCGTCGCTGGTTGCTTTCACTGTGGGTCGTGGTCGCATCCTGTGTGTTCGGCGGAGCCGCCAGCGCGCAGACCAACGAGACCGGCGACCTCTCATTCGAGCTGGTTGATCCCAAGGTGCTGCGCGTCTGCGCCGACCCGCGCAATCTGCCGTTCTCCAACGAGAAGGGTGAGGGGTTCGAGAACAAGCTCGCCGAATTCCTGGCGGACAAGCTGCAGAAGAAGCTCGATTACGTTTTCTTCCCGCAGGCCACCGGTTTCGTGCGGATGACGCTGGGTGCGCATCGCTGCGACGTCATCATGGGCTTCCCGCAAGGCGACGATCTCGTGCAGGGCACCAATCCTTATTACCGCACGACCTATGCGCTGGTCGCGAAGACCGGCAGCGGGCTCGAGGACGTCGATACGCTCGAGGATCCGAAGTTGAAGGGTAAGCATGTCGGCATCGTCGCCGGCACGCCGCCGGCGACCAACATGGCGTTGGCCGGCCTGATGGGCGATGCCAAGCCCTATCCGCTGATGATCGACACGCGCTTCGACAATTCGGCGCAGGCGATGATCGACGACCTCGCCGCCGGAAAGATCGACGCCGGCGTGCTGTGGGGGCCGATGGCCGGCTACTATGCGAAGAAGGCCGGGGCTTCGCTGCACGTCACGCCGCTGGTGAAAGAAACCACCGGGCCGAAGCTGGTCTATCGCATCGGCATGGGCGTGCGGCCCGCCGATCAGAACTGGAAGCGGCAGCTCAACAGGCTGATCCAGGAGAACCAGGGCGAGATCAATAAGATCCTGCTCGACTTCGGTGTGCCGCTGCTGGACGAAAGCGATCGGCCGCTCGGCTCGGAGACGGCCAAGAAGACGCCATGACACGGCCTCTTGCCGCTGTCATCGTCGCTGCCCTGCTCGTGGCACCGGCGTTGGCGCAGCAGCAGGAGCCGTTCGAGCCCGAGGGCTATCGCACCGACAATTATCGTGCGCCGGTGCCGACGACGCTCGCCGGCGCGCGCGTGCTCACGACAGAGGAGGCGGAGGCGATCTGGCGCGCGAACAGCGGCACGTTCGTCGACGTGATGCCGCGTCCGCCGAAACCGAAGAACCTGCCTGCAGGCACGGTGTGGCGCGACGCGCCGCGCAGGAACATTCCGGGCAGCATCTGGCTGCCGGACACCGGCTACGGCACGCTGCCACCGGCGATGGACGATTATCTCCAGCGCGGCCTTGCGCAGGCGTCGCGCGGCGACAAGGCCGCGCGGCTCGTCATCTATTGTCTGGCCGACTGCTGGATGTCCTGGAACGCCGCCAAACGCGCATTGGCGTACGGCTACTCCAATGTCGCCTGGTATCCGGACGGCACCGACGGCTGGGAGGGAGCAAAACTTCCGACCGAGGAAGCGCAGCCGAAGCCGCGCCCGGACCAGTAACGATTGGGCGTCGGTGCGCTCCCTCGCCCCGTTCTTACGGGGAGAGGGTTGGGGTGAGGGGCTGCTTCCGCATTTGCGATGTCGGATGAAGGCCCGGAGTTTTCCTCCTCGTCATTGCGAGCGTAGCGAAGCAATCCAGAGTCCCTCCGCGGAAAGATTCTGGATTGCTTCGCTACGCTCGCAATGACGACGTGGGCGGAATGTCGCGTATGTCGACTGACGGACTCCCTCACCCGGAATCCGCGCTTCGCGCGAATTCCGGCCTCTCCCCGCAAGCGGGGAGAGGCGAAGATCCAACCTACGGCTTCTGCTTCTGCAACTTCGTCAGCGTGCCCGTGCCGTTGGTCTCGGTCGCAGAATAGCTCACCCTGTCGCCGGCATGGACGGCGTCGAGCATCGCGCCATCTTTCGCCTTGTACTCCTGGAGCGCGCCGGCGCTGCCTGCGCTGGCGCCGACCGTACCCTTCTGTGTCTGCTGGATCGAGATCGTGCCGTTGAGCCGATCGATCCGCGTGATCATCCCGGTCATATCGTCAGCAAGGACACTGGTTGCGAGCATGCTGAGGGCTGCAGCTCCCGCGAAGATGAATCTTTTTGTTCCCATCGAGGCCTCCCGACGTCTGGAGTTCACTCCGACAAGCCATCCCAGATCGGTTTGGTTCCGGCAGATAGCGCCGCAAATGCTCCGCGCCGATCACGGGAACCCGTCGTGAGCCGTCAGTGTGGCTGCCGCTATTCCATTTCCTGCTGGATCAGGCGCCCGAGCGCGAACAGGCGCTGGTCGATCGTGGTTGGAACCTCGCAGACGAATCGCACCACTTTGTGGCGGTCCTCGAAGATGCGGGTCTTCCAGATCAGCTCGTTGCTGAGCGCCTCGACCTTGGCTTCGTCGCGCGGAGTCGCACCTTGCAGGGCCTGGAGCTGAAGCGTCTCCTCGCGAATCTTGTCGGCAGCCTCGCGCTGCTTGCGGCTGACGCGTTCGAGCCCGTTCATGACCTGGGAGCGCTGCGCATTGAGCGTGTCGAACAGGCCGGCGAACAGCAGCTTTGCGTTGGAGGCCTTGTCCGAGCCGGAGGTGGCCAGAAACTCCTTCACCGACTTCTCGGCTTCCTCGAGCGGCGTCTTGCGAGCCGACAGCTTTGCGACCAGCGCGCCGATCCTGGCGTCGTCCTTCCACTTGTTCTGGACGTCGTCGAGCGGCGGACCGGCCCACACGGCGGCCAGCGAGATCTCCGGCACCTTGGCCTGGGTGCAGGGCCAGTCGGGATAGCGTGGATCGGCCGCGCGCGCCGCCGTGCCGGACAGCGCGATTGCCATGGCAGCCAAAAGCCAAACCTTCATCCTTCGCCTCCCGCAGGCCCGCGTCGCGCCAGCCCGCGCGAGGGATCATAGGCCAAAATCGCGCCGATCATGAAGACGATTGTGCAGATCGCGACCACCGCCAGCGAGATCCAGTTGATCTGGCCATAAAGTGCGAAGCGGATCAGCTCGACTGCATGGGTGAACGGATTGGCCTCGCAGAGATAGTAGAGATAAGGGCTGCCCTCCTGCACCCGCCAGAGCGGGTAGAGCGCGGAGGAGGCGAAGAACATCGGGAAGATCACGAAATTCATCACGCCGGCGAAGTTTTCCAGCTGCTTGATGCCGGAGGAGATCAGCATGCCGAGCGAGCCCAGCATCAGGCCCGACAGGATCAGCGCCGGCAGCACGGTGAGATAGCCCGATGGCGGCGGGGTGATGTCCCAGAACCAGGCGATTAAGAGGAACGCATAGACCTGGAGCAGCGACACCGCGGTGCCCGCGAGCAGCTTGCAGAACAAGAGGAATCCGCGCGGCAGCGGGCTCACCAGCAGCGTGCGCATATTGCCCATCTCGCGGTCATAGACCATCGAGAGCGAGGACTGCATGCCGTTGAAGAGCTGGATCATCGCCATCAGGCCGGGCGCGATATAGACCTCGTAGAGGATGTAGGTCTCGTAAGGCGGGATGATGGAGATGCCGAGCACCTGGCGGAAGCCGGCGGCGAAGATGAACAGCCACACCAGCGGCCGCACCAGCGCCGAGACGAAGCGCTCGCGCTGATGCAGGAAGCGCAGTCCCTCGCGCCAGACGATGCCGGTGAGGCAGGTCATGTACTCCTGGGCCGAGAAGCCGCGCGGCGCCTGGCGCGTGGTGATGCTGCTCATCCGCCGCCTCCCGGCATGGTTTGCGCGCCGGTCAGACGCATGAAGGCGGTGTTGACGTCCTGCGCACCAGCTTCCGCGACGACGCGGGTCATCGGCCCCCGCGCCAGCACCTTGCCCTGGTGCAGCACCACGAGATCGTCACCGGGCAGGATCTCGTCGAACAGATGCGTCGCCCAGAGCACGCCGATGCCTTGCTCGGTGACGAGCTGGCGGACGTGGCTGATGATGTCGGCGCGCGCCTTGACATCCAAGCCGACGGTCGGCTCATCCAGCAACAGCAGCCGCGGCCTGTGTAATAGCGCGCGGGCGATCTCCAGCCGCCGCATCTGCCCGCCCGAGAGGTCGCGCACCTTGCTGCCGGCGCGGTCTGCGAGTCCGATGCGACCGAGCAACTCGGCGCTGCGCGCGGCGGCCTCGCGCCGGCTGATGCCGTGCAACGCGGCGTGATAGAGCAAATTCTGCGTCAGCGACAGGTCGAGATCGAGCGTGCGCGGCTGGAACACGACACCGAGCAGCCGCAGCGCCTCGCCGGGACTCTTGCTGACGTCATGGCCGAAGATGCCGACGCGGCCGGACTGGATGCCGAACAGGCGCGTGATGAGCGAGAACAGCGTGCTCTTGCCGGCACCGTTGAGCCCGAGCAGCGCGGTGAAGCTTGCGGGCTGCACATTGAAAGACACGTCCATCAACGCGCGCCGCGGGCCGTAAGAATGGCTCACGCGGTCGATCGATAGCGCCGGCACGATGACCGGATCCGGTCCTGGTGCCTCGCGTGGTTCGGTGATCGGGGCAGGGCTGGTCATGGCGCGATCGTGATGCCCCAGGGCAGTTCGCCCACCTGAATGGTCTTGATCACCTTTTGCGCGGCGACGTCGATGACTGAAACGTCGTTCGACACGCCGTTGGTGGTGAGCAGGTATTTTTCGTCGGGCGTGAATGCCATATGCCAGACGCGCTGCCCCACCAGGAGATATTTCGTCACCTTGCGCGAGGCGACATCGACCACGGCGATACGATTGGCCGGGCCGAGCGCGACGAAGGCGGTCCTGTCGTCCTTGGTCATGCCGATGCCGACCGGCTGGATCGCTTCTTTCCGCAGGCCCGGAATCTCGAACGTGACCTTGCCGATCACCTCGTGCTTCCTGGGATCGATGATGGAGACGGTACCGCCGATCTCGGAGGACACCCATACCTCCGAAGAATCGTGCTTGAACTCGGCAAAGCGCGGGCGTGCATCGACCAGCACGTTGGCGACGATCTGGCGCGATGATGTGTCGATGAAATGCGCCATATTGGTGGTTTCGGACGTGTTGATCAGCGTCTTGCCGTCGGGGCTGATGGTCATGCCCTCGGGCTCGACGCCGACCTGGATGTCGCCGAGGCGGGCGCGCTTCTCAAGGTCGATCACGGTGACCGTGTTGTCGTTCTCGTTGGCGACATAGAGGATCTTGCCGGCGGCATCCTGGGCGAATAATTCGGGGTCGGGACCGGAGGGCAGGCTGTCGACCACGCTTTGCGTCTTGGCGTCGATCACCTGGATGGTGTCGTCGTCACCGACCGCGACCATCACGAACTTGCCGTCGCGCGTGAACTCGATGCCGCGCGGGCGCTGGCCGACCTTGATGGTCTTGGTCACGGTCCAGTTGTCGGTGTCGATCACCGACACCGTGTTGCTTTTCTCGTTCGAGACATAGGCGATGAACGCATGCGCGGGTGCCGCGACGAGCGTCAGTGTGGCAAACAGCGATAGGCGCAACGTCAACTTGCGCAAGGGACGTTGCTCTGCGATGCGCTGAAACTGCTGGCTGGCTTGTTTCACCTCCCCCGCTTGCGGGGGAGGTCGCATCGCATCGAGAGATGCGATGCGGGAGAGGGCTCGCTCCTCTTGGGGAGTCTTCTTCGTGAAGACACCCTCTCCCCGACCCTCCCCCGCAAGCGGGGGAGGGGGCGCAGCGACGTCGTGGCGGCAGCTCGCATTCATCTCGCAATGCTCACTTCAACTTGCATTTGCTCTCCGGACGATCATAGCCGAGTGTGTCGAGCTCGGAGACCTGATGCAGGAACCCTTCCTGCGGCGACACCGACACCACCATGCGGCCGTCGACCAGCAGGATCGGCTGGCGCAGTTGCAGATTCCAGTCGCGCAGCGTCAGCCGCGTGCCCTTGAAGGCGGCGACCGAGAAGTCCGGGCCCTTGATGAAATCGGTGACCTTCTTGACGTCGCCGGAATTGGTGCGCGAGGTGGCTTCACCGATCATGCGCACCGCGGTCCAGGCCTGCATGTCGAGCGGGGTCATGCGCCGCGAATTCAGCTTGATGAAGCGGTTCTGCATCTGGATCGCGCCCCACTGGTCCTGCGATGCGTCCCAGCTGCGTGGCACCAGGCCGGCCGAGCCCGCGACCGGGCGCGGATCCCAGGTGCGATAGGGCAGGTACGCGCCGAACACCTCGCTCTCGTCGGCGGCAACCAGCACGTCATAGGCGGGCGCCTGTTGCGTGAACACCGGCATCTGCCGCTGGATCTGCGTGACGCCCGAGTCGGTGCGGCGCGCGCCGCCTTTGTCTTCGAACGTGCGCTCCTGCACGATCTTGGCGCCGAACCGCGCCGCGGTGCGCCTGATAGCATCGGCGAACAGCTTGTCCTCGTCATGCGAGCCGACCACGAGCAGCCAGCGCGACCACTTCTTCCACACCAGGTATTGGCCGAGCGCATCCGCCAGCATCGTGCGGGTCGGGGCGGTGTGGATGACGTTGGCGCGGCAATCGGCCTCGCGCAGCCGCTCGTCGATCGCGCCGGCGTTGAACAGCAGCGTGCCGCGATCGCGCAGGGCGTCGGCAACCTTCAAGAGCGCATCGGCTGGCAGGTCGGCGATGATGAAGCCGTTCTTCTCGGCGAGCGCGGTCGCAGCCTGCACCACGTCCTCACCTTCCTTGATGCGACGCTCCTCCAGCGTAAAGCGCTGGCCCGTGAATTTCCCGGTGGTGTTGTTGTCCTCGATGGCGAGGCGGGCGCCGGCGACGCCATCATTCTCCGCGGGTTGCTCGACCAGCGACAGCGTCGATCGGGTAGCGGCGACGCCGAGATAGCCGACGCCGATCAGGGCAGGCTCGGCCGCGAGCGCGCTCGTCGCGGCAAGACCAAAGCCGATCAGGCCGGCCAACCATCGGATCATGTTTCCTCCAGACGATCTCCCCGGCTTGACCGCCGGTGAAGAATTGTCTCTGTTTCAAGCATGACCAATTTGTCAGGGCATGCAACCCCGCATTTCGTCCTCGCGGCGAGAGGAGGCGGAATCACGATCATGCGAGCATTGATATGCCTCGCCGCTTTGTTGTTGACGGGTTCGGTCGCGCTCGCCGATCCGCCCAAACTCGCAGTGTTCGATTTCGAACTGATCGACACCAGCCTGCCCGGCGAGTTCTACGGCTCCAAGCCGGAAGAGGCGCGGCTCGTGCGCATCAGCGAGCAGCTGCGCAAGGAATTGGCGGATTCAGGCCGGTTCCAGGTGCTCGACATCGCTCCGGTACGGGATGCCGCCCGTCACGCAAACTTACAGGCCTGCGGCGGCTGCGACCTCAAGCTCGCGGGGCAGCTCGGTGCCGATTTGGAGATCACCGGCCTCGTGCAAAAGGTCTCGAACCTGATCGTCAATCTCAACATCTATTTGCGCGACGTGAAGACCGGCAACATGATCGCGGCCGCCAGCGCCGACATGCGCGGCAACACGGATGAATCCTGGACGCGCACGATGAGCTATCTCATCCGCAATCGTTTGCTGGCGCCAAATTACGGGCGGCCGGAGTAGGGACGCTTACCCTCCCCTGGAGGGGGAGGGTCGCAGCGCATGAAGCGCAGCGGAATGCGATGCGGGGTGGGGTGATCCCTCCACGCGGGCACCGCTTGATTGGAGAGACTGTCACCCCACACCGCTCGCGCTGCGCGCGATCGACCCTCTCCAGGGGAGGGTAAGATCACGCCGTCAATCTTGCCGCGTGCCAGTGCAGGTGATCGCTCATGAAGGTCGAGATGAAATAATAGCTGTGGTCGTAGCCCGCGTGCCGCCGCAGCGTCAGCGGGATGCCCGCCTTGGCGCAGGCGGCTTCCAGCAGCTCCGGCTTGAGCTGTTCCTTCAGGAAATTGTCGGCCTCGCCGACGTCGACCAGGAAGCCGGAGAATTTTGCGCCGTCCTCGATCAGCGCCACCGTGTCGTGGTTGCGCCAGGCGTCCTTGTTCGGCCCGAGATAGCCGGTCAGCGCCTTGATGCCCCAGGGCACGAGCGAGGGCGCCACGATCGGTGCAAACGCACTGGCTGCGCGAAAACGGTGCGGATTGCGCAGCGCCACCGTCAGCGCGCCGTGGCCGCCCATCGAGTGCCCCATCACCGATTGCCGCTTGGCATCGACCGGAAAGTTCTCCGCCACGAGCTTGGGCAATTCGTCGGTGACATAGCTCCACATGCGATAGTTGCGCGCAAACGGCTCTTGCGTCGCGTCGACATAGAAGCCGGCGCCGAGACCAAAATCATAGGCGTTGTTGGCATCACCCGGCACGTCGGGCCCGCGCGGTGAGGTGTCGGGCGCGACGAAGATCAGGCCGAGCTCGGCGCAGGCCTTGCGGAATTCGCCCTTCTCGGTGACGTTGGCATGCGTGCAGGTGAGCCCGGAGAGGTACCAGACCACGGGCAGCTTGGCGCCGTCCGCATGTGGCGGAACATAGACCGAGAACACCATATCGGTTCCGGTCGCCTGGCTCGCATGGCGATACACGCCCTGCACGCCGCCGTAGGATTTGTTCGTCGACACAGTCTGAATCGTCATGCCCTAGAGCTCCGTGGCATCTCACCACATCAAGATTGCAACGCTTGTGTGACCGAATTTGTGGCGTCGTCAGGCGACGCCACTGTCGATCGCCAGCCGCACCAGCTCGACCGAGGTCTTCACCCCGAGCTTCTGGCGCATGATCGACGAGGTATTGGCCACCGTCTTGTAGGACGATTGCACCAGCCACGCGATCTCGGACAGGCTCTTGCCGGCGCTGAGCAGCCGCAGGATCTCCATTTCGCGCGCATTCAGCTTCGACAGCGGGCTTTGCGCCAGCGCGGGTCCGGCAAAGGCGATGCTGCGCGCAATCGCCGTCGGAAGGTAGGTCCCGCCGCCCGCGACGGCGCGGATCGCCTCGACGAGATCGTCGGGATCGCCGGTCTTGGAGACGTAACCCTTCGCGCCGCACTCGATCGCGCGCGCGGCGAAAGCGGGGTCGTCGTTCATGCTGAACATGATGATGCGGGCCTCGGGCGCGCGCTCGAGGATGCGGCGTGCGAGCTCGAAGCCGGAGACGGTCGGCAGGTTGATGTCGATGATGCAGAGGTCGGGGCGCTCGACAATGAAGACGCTCTCGCCGTCTTCGGCGTCGGCGGCCTCCAAAATCTCGATCTCGCCTTCGTCGGCCAACACGGCACGGCAGCCGGAGGCGACGATGGGATGATCGTCGACGATCAGAATGCGCATAGGCGTTCCCCGCGACAGCGCCGGCCTGTTGTCGCGTCGCATGATACTGAACAGGAGCGCCACGCGCCCTCATGTCGCCTCATGCAACCCGGCCGGGATTGCTGTACGCTTCCGATTAGATATCGGGCGCTTCGTCTCTGTCAACGTCATCGGACAGGCGCGGGCATCCTTCGCGAGGCACAGGCGATACCAATGTGGCAAAATTTATCCTTGCGCGGACGCATCAACCTCTTGCTGGCGCTGCTGCTGGCGCTGGGGCTTGCCGTCAACATCGGCCGGCAGATCGCGGAAGCCGGGCCGCGCGTGCAGGCCGAGGACCAGAGCGTGATCCGCCTTGCCCGAGAGTTCATCGAGATGATCGTGGCGGACCTGAACGAGGCGCCCGACCCGGATGCCAGGCTCAACCAGATCGCCCGCGATCTCAGCCGCCTGCGCCATGTCAGCATCGCGCTTCGGGACGCCGGAGGCCATTCGCTGACGCCGCCCCGGCTTGACGTCGACGCCGACACGCGCGGCCCGCCGGCCTGGTTCGTCAGCCTGGTGCATCCCGAGCAGACCGCGGTCAACGTGCCAGTCTCAATCCGCGGCAAGCCCGGCTCACTCGTAATCACCTCGCATCCCGACGACGAGATCGCCGAGATCTGGGACGGCATCGTGACCCAGCTTGAGGTCGGCTCGGTGATCGCGCTCGCGCTGTTCTTCTTGATGATGAATGTGGTCGGCCGGGCGCTGGCACCGCTCCAGTCGCTGGCGGAGGCAATGGGGAAGCTCGAAGGCGGACATTACGAGGCCCGTGTCGCGCCGGGCGGCGCACCGGAACTCGCCGCGATCTGCACCAAGCTCAACCACCTTGCCGCGACGCTTCATGAGGCGGTCGAGGACAAGCGGCGCCTGGCCGAGCGTGCGGTGTCGCTTCAGGACATCGAGCGCAAGGAGATCGCGCGCGAGCTCCATGACGAGTTCGGACCCTACTTGTTCTCGCTGCGCGCGCATGCGAGTGCGCTGGCGAAGCAGGCGGACGGGCGCGCGCCGAGTGCGGATGCCGTGCGAAAACATGGCAGCGCCATGCTGGAGCAGATCAATGCACTCCAGCAGTTCAATCGCCGCGTGCTGGAGCGCCTTCGGCCCGTGGGCCTTGCCGAGCTCGGCCTGAGCCAGGCGCTCGAATCCCTCTCGCGCCTGTGGCGGGAGTCGCATCCCGACGTCGCGATCGAGACCGTGATCTCGCCGGCGCTGGGCCCAACCGGCGAGACCGCCGATCTCACCATCTATCGTATCGTTCAGGAGGCGCTCACCAATGTATTCCGCCACGCCGGCGCGACCTCCGTCAATGTCGTCATCGAGCCGGTGGAGCAGGCATCGGGCGATGGTCGCGGCTGCGCCCGGGTGCGGGTCAGCGACAACGGCCGCGGCATGGAGCCGGGCCAGAAGCTCGGCTTCGGCCTTGTCGGGATGCGCGAGCGGATCCTGGCGCTGGGCGGCACGCTCAATGTCGTCTCCGGTGACGGTGGTTTGACCGTCGAGGCGCTGATTCCGACGGCGGCCGCCTGACCGCACCCGCAGCGATCGGGAAAAATTCCCGATCTGGTCGGGAAAATGGGTGCGGATAGGACCCGACCTTTTGTGGCTGGCGCGCGAACAGTCCCTGATTACACTCCTCTCGACCAAACGGCGAAAATCAAAACAGCCGGTGGTGACGGATGGGAAGGCAGGGATGGGCGGGCGTCTTCGGTTCAAGCGTCGTTTGTTGATGGCTTCGGTTTCGACCGGGCTGGTTCTCGCCAGCCCCGCCGAGGCCGCGCAGGACGAAGAAACCAACGTTCAGAACCTGCCGCCGGTCGAGGTCACTGCGCCGCCCCCTTCAACAGCGAGGCGTACCGCGGCGCCGCGACCTGTCGCGCGCGTCGGGGCGCCGTCGTCCGCCAGCCCGAGGACACGCATCTACGTCTATCCGACCTCGCCGGGCACGGGCAGGGGTCTCGATGTCGACAAGGTCGCATCGGCGATCAATGCCGTCGATGCCAACCAGATCAGGCGCACCGGCTCGCTGAACGTGACGGATGCGCTGCGCGACAACATCGCCGGCGTCAATATCAGCGAGGTCACCGGCAATCCGTTCACACCTGATGTCGAGTTCCGCGGGTTTGTCGCCTCCCCCGTGACCGGCACGCCGCAAGGACTCGCGGTGTATCAGAACGGCGTCCGCATCAACGAGGCATTCTCGGACGCCGTCAATTGGGACCTGATCCCCACCGCCGCGATCAGGTCGGTGACGCTGGTGACCAACAACCCGGCCTTCGGCCTCAACGCGCTGGGCGGCGCGCTCAACCTGCAAATGAAGGACGGCTTCACCTATCAGGGTGCGGAGCTCGACGTGATGGGCGGCTCGTTCGGCCGCATCCAGGGCTCAGCGCAATGGGGCAAGCAGGTCGACAAGAACTACGCCGTCTATGCCGCGCTCGAAGGATTGCGCGACAACGGCTTCCGCAATTTTTCCCAATCGACGGTGCGGCGCTTCTACGGCGATGTCGGCTACAAGGCCGGCGACAGCGAATTCCACGCCAATATGGGCGTGGCCAAGAACGATTTCGGTGCCAGCGCCACCGTACCGGCCGAGCTCCTCGACAAATATTGGGGTGCGACCTACACGACGCCGCAGACCACCTCCAATCGCGTCGGCTATCTCAATCTGACCGGCAAGGTCGATGCGACGCCGACCTGGACGCTCGAAGGCACCGCTCGTGTGCGCAGGTACGAGCAGAAGGTGGTCGACGGCAATCCGACCGACGTGCAGGAGTGCGTCGATCCGGCGCTGCTCTGCTTTGGCAATGACACCACGGCCGCCAACGGCGGCAATGGAGTGCAGCTTGCCAATCCCTTTGCTCCGGGCACCATCCTCGGCGAGATCGACCGGGGCTCGATCCGTTCGACCACGTTGGGCGTGTCGGGGCAGGCCACCAACACCGATCAACTGTTCGGTCACGACAATCGTTTCGTGATGGGCGCAACCTACGACGCCAGTGTCACGCGTTACAACGCGACCGCCGAGATCGGCTCGATCGGAGAGAACTACGTCGTCAGCGGCAGCGGCGTTTTCCTGGGCGCGACCCCCACGGCAGACCCCGTTGCCGGCCCCGTCTCGCTGCGGACCGTCAACCAATATAACGGCCTCTATGCGATGGACACGTTCAACGTCACGGATGCTTTCGCCATTACCGGCGGCGGCCGCTTCAACGTGGCGCGGATCTCGCTGGAAGACCAGCTCGGGACCGCGCTCAACGGCGATCACACATTCACCCGCTTCAATCCGGTCATCGGCGGCACCTACAAGATCACGCCGGAGCTGACCGCCTATGCCGGCTATTCCGAGGCCAACCGCGTTCCGACGCCGCTCGAGCTCGGGTGCTCCGATCCAGCGAGGCCCTGCCTGCTCGCGGCGTTCCTGGTCGCGGATCCGCCGTTGAAGCAGGTCGTCTCCAAGACCGTGGAAGCGGGCCTGCGCGGCACCAAGGAGCTGAACATCGGCACGCTCGGTTGGAAGGTCGGCGGCTTCCGCGCCACCAATTATGACGACATCGTCGCGGTGCCTGCCGTCGGGCGGACAGGCTTTGGCTATTTCTCCAATGTCGGCCGGACCCGCCGGCAGGGCCTCGAGGCCGAGGTCAACATCAAGTCGCCCACGCTGCAGTTCCAGGCGAGCTACGCCTTCGTCGACGCGCGCTTTCTTGACCCGCTCGAGCTCGGCTCCGAAAGCCCGTTCGCCGATCCCGCCACCGACACCATCCAGGTCAGGCCCGGCAACCAGATCCCCGCGATCCCGCGCCACCGCGTCAAGGTCGGCGTCGATTACGCCGTGACCGACGTCTGGAAGGTCGGCGGCAACGCGCTGTTCGTCTCCAGCCAATATCTGGTCGGTGATGAGTCCAACCAGTTCGCGAAGCTGCCGTCCTATACCGTGTTCAATCTCCACACCTCCTACCAGGTGACGAAGAACATCCAGCTCTACGGCCGCGTCGACAATGTCTTCGACAAGCGCTACGCGACCTACGGACAGTTCTTCGATCGCGATGCCTTGCCCAACTTCGCCAACGGCGGCAATGACTTCATCGATCCGCGCTCGCTGAGCCCGGCAAGGCCCCGCGCATTCTATGCGGGGATGCGCGTGACGTTCTAGCCCGCTCGAAAAGCGTCAACAGATCGCGCGGAGAGTGAGCATGAGATCATGCTCTAACAACCGGTTGAAGCAGCGACGCTGATTCATCTAGATCTCATCGCGCTCTAGATCAGTCCGAGGCCGCCATCGACTGCGAGAACCTGTCCCGTGACCCATCGTGAGGCCGGGCTCGCAAACTGCACAATCCAATCCGCGATTTCGTCGGGATCGCCGCGTCGGGCGAGCGGGATTTTTCCGCGCTCCTCCTGCTTGACGGCTTCAGCCTGCTCTGCGGACAGCCCCATCATCCCGGTCAAGGCACCGGATTCCGTGGGCCCGGCGGCGATGGCATTCACCTTTATTCCCAGCGGTGCGAGCTCGAGCGCCCAGCACCGGGTCAGGTGTTCAAGGGCTGCCTTGCTGGCGGCGTAATGGGATAGTCCGGCCGCCGGTCGGTGACCATAAGTCGAGGAGATGTTGATGATGACGCCCTGCGTCGCTTTCAAGTGAGGAAGCGCGGTGGAGGCCAGCAGGCTCGGACCGAGAACATTGACGGAAAAGATGTCGACAATCCGGTTGGGTGACACATCCGACAACGGAAGGATGGCGCCTGCGCCAGCGTTGTTGACGAGCGCATCTACCCGGCCCCAGCGGTCGACCGCCTCCGCGATGGTCCGTCTGGCATCCTCGGCAGAGCTGCTGTCCGCAACCAGGCCCATGATGTTCTTGTGCTCGGCGATCGTTTGCTCGACGGGACCGGCGCGACGGCCGGTGATGAGCACCTTGTCGCCCCTGCTGGCGAAACGGAGTGCAGCCGCCCGGCCGATGCCGGAACTGCCACCCGTTATGATTACGACTTTCTCGTTCTGCATTTCCGTTCGTCCTGTTTTGTCGTGAAGTTCGAGGTGCTCGAGACCGCGCTCTCACCACGACTTCGTCGGTTTCTTGGTTGCGCGAGATTCGGTTGAGGCGCGCGCTCATCACTGCCATGAGCGCGCTCCGAGTTTGACCTGACCAAACCGTCAGTAGTCCCAGAATACCGGTACCCAGCGGAAGGCGTCGCCATCGATCGCGACCCGTCCGACCGACGGGAACGGCAGGTGCGTGGCCACCAGCATCTCGCCGGTCTCGGCAAGCTCCCGCAGAAGACGGATACGAACGCGCGCGGCCTCTTCGGGATCGTGCTCGAATCCGTTGTGCCAGTCGGGCTGGTCGAACCCGACGGCGAACACGGCGTCGCCGGCAAACGTCAGCGCCTCGCCGCCGGATGCGATGCGAACCACGCTGTGTCCGGGAGTGTGGCCGCCGGTGCGACGTGCGACGACGCCCGGCGCGACCTCGTGCTCCTCGTCGAAGGGCATGAGCTGACTGCCATACGCTTTCACGAACTGCTTGGCGGTCGCCCGCAGCGCATCGGGGAAGCCCTGCGGCATGTTGGTGTGCGTGAAATCGGGCGCCTCCCAGAATTTGACCTCGGCGGCTGCGACGTGGATGCGCAGGTCCTTACGCAGTCGTTCCTTCACACCGTCGACGAGCAGTCCGCCGATGTGGTCCATGTGCATGTGGGTCAGCACGAGATCGGTGACGGACGCAAGGTCGATGCCGGCAGCCTCCAGTCGCTTGATCAACTGCCCGGCCCGCGGCAGGTGCAGATCTGGATCGGAGCCTAGCCCAGCGTCGATGAGAATGGTCTTGTCGCCGCTGCGGACCATCACCGCATTCAACGCCCAATCGAAGGCATCCGGCGGCAGGAACATCTCGCGCAGCCAGCTCGCCCGGTCGGCCGGTGCGGCGTTGTGGCCCAACATGGTGGTCGGCAGCGGCAGCACGCCGTCGCTGACCACCAGCACGTCGATCTCTCCGACCTTCAGCGCGTAGCGCGAGGGCACGAGCTCTTCGGGTTTCGATGTGCCGAGATGCGGAGTGTTGTGTACGTTCATGTTTGTCTCCTGTTTCATAGCAGAGGCTGCTGGCTTGTTTTGGTGGAGCCGGCCGCGCAGCCAGGGAGCGCGGCCGTCATCGCGTTGTGCGCTAGAGATTGGTCACGCGCTCCGGATCGGCTGATGCGAGCGCAGCGGCGCGTTCGGCTTTCGGCGGATAGATCCAGATGGTGTTGATCTCTCGCTTCGTCTTCTTGGCGACGTCGCCGACCATCTCGACCTTGCGATCCCAGCCACGCGTGAACAGTGCGCCGGCTTCGCCGAGATCGAGACAGGTGACGTAGGCCTTCTGGTGGTACGGCCTGGTCGGAACGCCGAGCAGCTCGGCGGCGGCATTGTTGCCTGCAAAGGCGCCCATCCGCGTGGCGTGCTGGCACGACATCAGCGCGTAATTGCCCTCGCCGTCGCAGGCGGCGCGGGCCGCATCGCCGGTTGCGAAGACGCCCTCGACGCCCGGAACCCGCAAACAGGGGTCGACCAGCAACCGGCCGAAATTGTCGCGCTCGGCGGGAATTTGCGCCGTCAGAGGGGCGGCACGAATACCCGCCGCCCAGATCACGGTCTCGGTTTCGATGTGTTCACCGTTCGACAAGGTGACGCCGGATTTATCGAGCGAGGCGACGCCGGCACCGAGACGGGTCTCAACGCCGAGCTTGCTGAGCGCGCTTTCGATGATCGGTCGAGGACCTGCGCCCATGTCGGGTGCGATCGCGCTATTGCGCTCGACGATGATGACGCGAGTCTTGGCATCCGGGCCGAGGATTGCGCGCAGCCGCGCCGGCATTTCGGTGGCCGCCTCAATGCCGGTGAAGCCGCCGCCGGCGACGACGACCGTGTCGCGTCCGTTCGCGGCCGGGCGCTTGGCGAGGCCGTGCAGGTGCTTGTCGAGCGTAATCGCATCGTCGAGCGAATCGACGCTGAAGCCGTGCTCGGCAAGACCCGGAATGTTCGGGCGGAACAGCCGGCTCCCGGTGGCGACCACGACACGATCGTAAGAGAGCGTCTTCTTGGTCCCTTTCGCCGTGGCGATCCTCACCATGCGGGATTGGGTTTCGACCGTCTCGACGCTGCCCTGAACGTAGGTGACGTCGATCGCCTTGAGCACATCGAGCAGCGGTGCCGTCAAGGTCTCCGGATTTTGTTCGTAGAGTCGCGGGCGGACGACCAGCGTCGGCTCGGGTGCGACCAGCGCGATCTCGAGCTCGTCGGGCGAGACGCCCTGGATCTCGCGCAGCCGGGCAGCGGAAAGAGCGGCATACATGCCGGCGAAGCCGGCGCCGATGATGACTAGTCGCATTGACGTTCTCCTCTGGTTGATCTTCCTGGACACAGGCGCGTTGCCGCCGCCGCTACTGGTTTGCGGCAGATCCTGTTGCGTTCAGCAACGATGCGAAGGGTTGAAGCGAGCTTGCAGGCGGTTAATGCAGGGGGCAGCCGAGCGGCTGCGAGTTTTGCGGCCAGCCCTGACGAATGACGATGGAGGGCGCGGGCTTGCGGCCCCAGTCCTGGTAGGGAAGGCGGAAGCTGTCCCCGGTCGCGACAGAAATTACCGAGTGAGCATGTTGTACGGATTGCGGCAGGATGTCCGCCTCTTCACCTGCGGCTGACGTGAAGCGGACAGTCAGCGAAAGTCCGTACACGACCGCGGTCGCGAGACCCTTGCGTGAAGAGGTGGTTGCCAGCCGGTGGACGAAATCTTTCCCGATCATCATCTGTCTCCGTCGTGGGATTGGACATGGTGATGATCTAACCGATCGGGCGTGCCGCTGCCCCAGAGCGATTGCTGCCGCTATAGAGCGATTGCTGCTAACGCATGCGCCTGCGCCAATCGCTCGGCGTCTCGCCAGTCAGCTTCCTGAATGCCGCGGCGAAAAGCGGTCTGGGAGGAATAGCCGAGCGCGGCAGCGATCGAGACGACCGACTCGTCGGTGTCGTGCAGCATCCTCATGGCCTGCTCCAGGCGGTGCTGGCGCAGCCAGGCATGCGGCGAAAGCCCGGTGCTTTCCTTGAATGCGCGGCAGAAATGGAAGCGCGACAGGCCGGCGTCCGACGCCAGCGCGGCGAGCGAGACGTCCGTGTCGATATCCGAACGCAGGCGCTCGATCGCGCGGCCCATCGTCGCCGGCGACAAGCCACCGATCACGGGCTGGACCCGGGCTCGCACCGGGCGGGCTTGCAGCTCATTGACGTGTCCCCGCTATCGGGAAGAAGCTGCTGCTCGAAAGCGATTGTCGCTAACGCGAGTGGCGCCTGCGCCACTCGCTCGGCGTTTCGCCAGTCAGCTTCCTGAATGCCGCGGCGAACGCCGTCTGCGAGGAATAGCCAAGCGCCGCAGCGATCGAGACGACCGGTTCGTCGCTCGCCCGCAGCTTGTTCATGGCCTGCTCGAGCCTATGTTGGCGCAGCCAGGCATGCGGCGAGAGTCCGGTGCTCTCTTTGAAGGCGCGGCAGAAGTGAAAGCGCGAGAGGCCGGCATCGGATGCCAGCGCATCGAGGGAGACGTCTGTATCGCTGTCCGAGCGCAAGCGTTCGATCGCGCGGAGCAGGACCTTCGGCGACAGTCCGCCCATGGTCGGATGGAACGTGGCCGGCGCACCTGTGTGCGCAGCCAGGACGCGTGTGGCGAGAAGATCCGTCACCTGATGCCGGAACAGCGCATCCAGAACCCCGTTGCCTTCGAGCGCATCCGCTGCACTCAAGAGCAGTCTGGACGTAACGGGGTCAGGGTGCGCCGTCCGCTCCATGAGGTCGGTCGCTCCCGCGATCCCGGCTTCGCCGGCAATGCGCTTCAGTGTCGCATTCGGAAGGTAGAGTTGAACGACATCGACGGGCTTCGGAATGTCCCATCGGGAGCTCGATCCTTCCGGAATGATGATCACGACACCGGGGCGAAAGGTGCCGATCGAAACCGATTTTCCCGACCGGCGCTCCATGCGCTGTATCACGCCGTTATACGCCATGATCACGTGGTGGCTCATGGGCTCGACGACGTCATGCAATGGATCGTGGTTCCAGTGCGCGATCCCGGCGCCGGAGGAGTCCAAGGCCATGCGGGTCGGTTCGGTCCTGAGCACCCGCGCCATCTCCCGGCCGGCGGTGCGCGGCTCGGACATCGTGCTATCGGCGGGTTGCGCGCCAGGGGCGGGCGGCTGGCCGTTGGGCGAGGGATTGCGCAAGGGTGCGGTGCTCCCGGTCATTGCGTAGCTCCTTCTGATCGCTAGCTGCCTCAGATCACGTTCCGTATTTGTACGGGTCGGCGCGGGTTCTATCCGGCGCGGAGGCTCCGGGTCTTGCCTGAAACGGTTCTGTATTGCCCGATCCTGCTCCAGGCAATCGCGCGGTTTCGCAAACGCACGATGAGGGACGATGAGCTATGGTCCCGGCTCCACGGGCGAAGCTTGGCGCCGCGCGGTCCTCTTAACCGATCAGAAACCATCTCAAATGATCGGAAAATTTTAACCGAAACGACTTAGCTGCCTGCGCGTCTGTTCGTCGGAGGGCCGTCTGATGACAGAACGCCAGTTGAGAGAGCAGGAATTCCTGATCGCGCGTTATCGGCATTTGGCGCGCGAAGTGACCGACCCGCTTGCCGCGCATCTGCTTCACAGCATCATCGAGGAGCTTGAGGCCGAGCTGCGCAAGGAAAGTCCGGATCGGCACGGACCGGGTCATTAGCCGTTTCTTGGCGCTAATGATGCCAATTGTCGGCGTGACAATACCCGGGGGGATACTGCTCCCATGTTGAAGGACGGCACCTACGCGGCGTAGTACAAGACGCCGCTCGACCAGGGGACCGGGATCGTCCATGTCGCAGACGGCCGGATTTGGGGCCGGGACAGCCTGATGACGTATCACGGCTCCTGCCAGGTCGATGGCGACCGCTTCACCGCGACCGTATCGACCAAGCGCCACACCGATGGGCGTGCAACGGTGTTCGGCGTTGAAGATGAGCTCACGCTGGACATCGAAGGACATTGTCCCGGCAAGATCGCGAGTTACACCGCGACGGCACAACAGGTGCCGGGAATGATCCTCCATGGCACGCTCATTCTGACGGAACAGCAGCCGCCGGCACGTGAACGAACCGAGCCGGTGCCAGCGTTCAATCCCGGCAAGCTGCCGAAATTGCCGAAGCGCTCGCGCTGATAGATGCATTCATCGCGACGAAATCGCTCATCGTCTCGACTGGCCGCGGGCCAGCTCCGAATCCAGCGCCATCTGCGGCGCTTCGTTATTCTTCCTCCGGCCAGCCGCGGGCGAGTATCGCCGCCTGTTTCAAGGTGATGCTTCGGACCAGCGGATCCGCATGACGGTGCACGAGTTGCCAATCCGTGCCGTCCTTGCGGTAGACTTCGGTCACGCGCAGCGACCAGTCTTGAGCCGGCAACCCGCCCACCTCGGCGCGCTGTCGCTCGACCATGACGAGAGCGACGAACGCGTCCGATGCATAGGTTTGCAAAACCTCAAGTTCGGTTTCGCCTTCCCTGAAGTCCCGCGATAGGGCAGCCAGACGCTGGGGGCTAGCGTCGAATCCGCGACTCGTAGGCCCGCCGAAGGGCTGCATGAGCGTGAAATCCGGCGCAATGCGGACAAGCTGGGACCAGCGATCCATATCGCCACGCATGAAGGCGGCATTTTTCTCGCGGGCGCGTTCGATGAGGCCCGCTATCGCGTCGCTCCCAGCGGCCGCATCGGCCGAAAGCTGACCGGACAGAGGGATTGCAGCGGTAGCGGCCATCATCGAGCGCCGCGACATCTTTTCCTGGCCGCATGGCCACCTGTTCAGCCCGGACGGTTCCTTGGTCATTTCTCAGCTCCTGGTGGAACGACGAGCCCCATCCATGAAGCCTTGATCCCGGTGAATCCAGCGATATGATTTCAGCAATATGCTGAACCAAATTGATCTATCCAGGATCGACCTCAATCTCCTCGTGCTCTTCCGCGTGGTTCTGGAAGAGCGCCATGTCGCGCGTGCAGCCGCTCGGCTGAGCCTGACGCCGTCGGCTGTCAGCCATGCGCTTGGCCGGCTCCGGCTTCTGCTGAATGATCCGCTGTTCTTGCGGACACCGAAGGGCGTCGTTCCAACGGCACGGGCCTTGGAGCTCGGGGAGCCGTTGGCCGAGATCATCGCACGTGTCGAACAGCTGATCGGCTCGGCTGCACCGTTCGACCCCGAGAAAAGCAGCCGCCGGTTCACGATTGGCGCTCCCGATGCCGTACTGGTCTCAGCAATCGGTCCGCTGTTGCGATCGATCGCGACTGCGGCGCCCAACGTCGACATCGGGCTGATCCACCTGATGCCTGTGCCGCGCGGTGGCGCGATTGGAGAGCCTTGGCAGCAAAGCCTCGAGATGCTCGAAAGACGCGAGCTCGACATCGCAATGCTGCCGCTGCCGGCGGTATCACCGCGCTTCGAGGCGCGCAGGCTTTACGAGGAGGAGTTCGTGCTGGCCATGCGCAAGGGACATCCCTTGGCAAAAGCGCCAACCCATGCCGCGTTCGCGCGATCACAGCACCTGCTGGTCTCTCTCAGTGGCGAACCGCGCGGTTTCGTCGATGAGATGTTGGCAAAGCGCGGCCTCGAACGCCGCATCGCCTCGACTGTCCCGAATTTCATGATGGCGCTGGTCCAGCTTTCAGGGTCTGATCTGATCGCCGCATTGCCGCGCCGACTGGTGGAGCACCACGCCGGCCGTTTCGGCCTGGTGTTTGTCGAGCTGCCTTTCGCGCGCAAACCGGATACGATCCGGGCCATCGCGACCAAGGCGGCGATGAAGGACGCCGGCATCGCGTGGCTGATGCAGGTTGTGGTCGGCTCGATCGGAGCAGACCGGCGCTAGAATCCAGTCTGAACCCAATAGGCGTTCATCTCGGCAAAGGAACGGCGTTGTGGTGCCGCGCCTGCGGTGGCGTATCTGGGTCCTCCCGCACCCGCTTCTCAAATCGCCCGGAACTGTTCATTGTGCCGGCTCGAAACGAAGAGAAGTGGAGCAGCATCAATGACGGAAAGGGTCTCGCGCCGCCGGTTTGCCAAGCTGGCGGGATTGTCCGCAGCCGGGATTGCGAGTCCCCTTGTCGTCGAAGCCAAGCCGGCAGCGCCGCCGCGCAACGGAAGCGGCTTCCCGGCGGGCTTCGTCTGGGGCACGGCGACCTCGTCCTATCAGGTCGAGGGCGCGGTCAACGAGGACGGTCGAGGGGCCTCGATCTGGGACAGGTTCGTCCGCATCCCCGGCAAGATCGAGGACGGCACCACCGGCGACCGCGCCAACGAGCATTATCACCGCTACAAGGAGGACATCGCGCTCATCAAGGAGCTCGGCTGCAAAGCCTATCGCTTCTCGGTGGCCTGGCCGCGGGTGTTTCCGGACGGCGACGGCAAGCCCAACCCGAAGGGGCTCGACTTCTACAATCGTCTCGTCGACGAGCTCCTGACGAACGGCATCGAGCCGTGGCTGACGCTCTATCATTGGGACCTGCCGCAATCGCTCGAGGATCGCTTCGGCGGCTGGCGTTCGACCGAGACCTGCAAGATCTTCGGCGACTATGCGGCCTATGTCGCCGAGCGTCTGACCGACCGCGTCAAAAACGTGTTCACGCTGAACGAGAGCGGCCGCTTCGTTTATTTCGGCTACGGCATTGGTATCGACGCGCCGGGCTTGAGGCTGCCGCAAGCCGAGGTCAACCAGATCAGGCATAACAGCGCGCTGGCGCACGGGCTCGCAGTGCAGGCGGTGCGCGCCCATGGCCGCCGCGGCACCAGAGTGGGGCCGGCCGAGAACATCGATGCCTGCGCGCCTGCGATCGACACGCCGGAAAACGTTCGCGCCGCGGAGATCGCGCTGCGCGAGATGAACGCCGGCTATCTCAACCTCATCATGACGGGCCGCTATACCGACGCCTTCCTGAAATACGCCGGAGCCAACGCGCCGAAATACACCGATGCGGAGCTCAAGATCATTTCCTCGCCGGTCGATTTCCTCGGCCTCAACATCTACGCGCCGCAAAACTATGTGGTAGCCTCCGACCAGGGCGCGGGCTTCATGCCGCTGCCGATCCCGAAATCTTTCCCGCACATGAATTCGGACTGGCTGCGTGTCGGGCCTGAGACGATCTACTGGGTGCCGAAGCTGGCGGCAAAGATCTGGAAGACGGATGCGATCTATATCAGCGAGAACGGCACCTCCGGCGACGACGTGGTGAGGCCCGACGGCAAGATCTACGACACCGACCGCATCATGTACTTGCGCAACTATCTCGCCCAGCTCCAGCGTGCCACCGCTGAGGGCGTGCCGGTGCGCGGCTATTTCCTCTGGAGCCTGATGGACAATTTCGAGTGGGTGTATGGCCTCAACAAGCGTTTTGGGCTGTACCACGTCAATTTCGAGACCCAGGTCCGCACGCCAAAGCTCAGCGCCAGCTTCTACCGCAACGTGATCGCGAACAACGCGGCGGGGGCGTAGCTCTTCTCCCTCTCCCCGTTTTTACGGGGAGAGGGCAGCGTTGAGGGGCTCTATCCGCGAGTCCGTCTGTCACCGCCCTTGCCGAAGCTCCCCCTCACCCGGATTTTCCGCTGCGCGTAAAATCCGGCCTCTCCCCGCGAGCGGGCAGAGGCGAAGGAGGCGCTGCGCGTTGACTCACCTCCTCCATTGATTCACAACGCTCTCAACACCCATAAACAAGAGGACGACGCCCATGGCCGACGCACTCATCATCGATGCCTGCCGGACCCCGCGGGGCATCGGCAAGGCCGGCAAGGGCGCCCTCTCGGGCATTCATCCGCAGCAACTGGGCGCAACGGTGCTGCGCGCGCTCGCTGATCGCACCGGCATCGACACTGCCGACGTCGACGACATCGTCTGGGGCTGCAGCGCGCAGGTCGCGACGCAAAGCGGCGATCTCGGCCGCATGTCGGCGCTCGATGCCGGCTACGACGTGCGCGCCAGCGCGGTGACGCTCGACCGCTTCTGCGGCAGCGGCATCACCAGCGTCAACATGGCCGCCAGCTCGATCATGGCAGGCACTGAGGATCTCGTCATCGCCGGCGGCTGCGAGATGATGTCGATGGAGGGACGCCGCGGCGGCGGTCCGATGATGATGGACGGCGGCAATCTGCGCCTGCGGGCCAAGCATCCGCAGTCGCATCAGGGCGTCTGTGCGGACGCCATCGCGACGCTGGAAGGCATCACGCGAAGGGATGTCGACGCGCTCGGCCTGGAGAGCCAGAAGCGCGCAGCGCATGCGATCGCGAACGGCCATTTCAAGAAGAGCCTGGTGCCCGTCCACCGCGAGGACGGCAGCCTCGCGCTAGATCATGAAGAATATCCGCGGCCGCAGACCACGATGGAAGGCCTCAGCAGCCTGAAGCCTGCGTTTCCGGCGATCGCCGACTACGCGCTCGACGACAAGGGCACGACCTATCGCGGCCTGATCCTGCAGAAATACCCTGATCTGAAGATCGACTTCGTGCATCACGCCGGCAACTCCTCCGGCGTCGTCGACGGCGCCGCCGCGATCCTGCTGGCCTCGCCCGCCTACGCCAAGACCCATGGCCTTAAAGCCCGCGCTCGCGTGGTCGCGATGGCCAACATGGGGGACTCGCCGACCCTGATGCTGAACGCGCCGGTGCCGGCGACGCGCAAGGTGCTGGCGAAGGCGGGCCTCACCATCGACGACATCGACCTGTTCGAGATCAACGAGGCCTTTGCCGTGGTGGCGGAAAAATATATCCGCGACCTCAAGCTCGACCGCGCCAAGGTCAACGTCAACGGCGGCTCGATCGCGCTCGGCCATCCCATCGGCGCCACCGGCTCGATCCTGATCGGCACAGTGCTCGACGAGCTCGAGCGGCACGACTTGAGGCGTGGTCTCGTCACCATGTGCGCCGCCGGCGGCATGGCGCCCGCCATCATCATCGAGCGCATCTAGCTTATTTTTCAGGGTGAATCGCGACCGGCCTCTCACAAAGAGGCCGGTCG
Organism: Bradyrhizobium sp. WSM1743; assembly: GCF_000473065.1. GTDB lineage: Bacteria > Pseudomonadota > Alphaproteobacteria > Rhizobiales > Xanthobacteraceae > Bradyrhizobium. Next base: position 9,413 of record NZ_AXAZ01000036.1, on the reverse strand, counting down.
TCGCTTGTCGAAAGCTACGAATCAGTTCTAGCAAGGTGGCGTGCGGGCCTTTGAAACAAGGCAAAAACCGCTGCCCGAGGCTTCTTTCGCTCCGGAAGTCGCTAAAAAGCAGGGTTTTTTGTCACAGGGGGCCAGAAAAGCCCGTAAAATCGCGACAAAACTGTGCAGAAGGCTATAGGCCTTCAACGGTTGGTCTAATATGCAACCGGCAACGAATCAGAGGAGACACGATGCCAACCCAAATGTCCAAATCGCAGTTGATCGAAAAGATTGCGACCGCCACCGAGCTTTCCAAGCGTGACGTCAAGAACGTCATGGAGACGCTGACCGACGTCGGCCACAAGGAGCTCAAGAAGAACGGCCTGTTCCTGGTGCCGGGCTTCGCCAAGTTCGTGGTCATCAAGAAGCCCGCGACCAAGGCGCGCAAGGGCACCAACCCGTTCACGGGTGAAGAGATGATGTTCAAGGCCAAGCCGGCCCGGAAGATCGTCCGCGCCCGCCCGGTCAAGGCCGCCAAGGACGCCGTGTCCTAACAACGCAAAGGCCCCCTCGAACGAGGGGGCCATTCGTTTGGGGCAGCCGCGAGGGCTCGAGACGGAGGGCTCAACCCTTGCGGCACTTCACCCGGACCGGGACCGGCTGAAGTCGCGGCTCAGGCGCCGCAAGCGTATCGCGAACCCGGTCGATCGCGCGATCGAGCAACTGGCGCAGCCGCTGCGTCTTCCGCGATCTCTTTGCTCTTTCCAGCAGTTTCTTCATCGCGTCTACTCCGCCGCTTCGACCTTCGAATTGACCTGGGCCTCGGCCGGCTCGAGCGCCGCGGCGATCGCCTCGTCGACGCGCTCCAGCCAGATGAATTCGAGGTTGTCCCGCGCGCTCTTCGGGATGTCGTCATAATCCCGCTTGTTGCGCGCCGGCAGCATCACCCGCTTCAAGCCGGCAGCAGCCGCAGCCACCACCTTCTCCTTGATGCCGCCTACGGGGAGCGCCAGGCCGCGCAGCGAGATCTCGCCGGTCATCGCGGTGTCGCTGCGCACCGTGCGATTGGTGAGCAGTGACGTCAGCGCCGTGAACATCGCAACGCCCGCGCTCGGCCCGTCCTTCGGGGTTGCGCCCGCGGGGACGTGAACGTGGATGTCGCTCTTCTCGAACGCGTGCGGATCGATGCCGAGCTGCGAGGCTCTGCTCTTCACCAGCGTCAGCGCAGCCTGCACGCTCTCGCGCATGACGTCGCCGAGCTGACCGGTCAGGATCAGCCCGCCCTTGCCGGGCACGCGCGTCGCCTCGATGAACAGGATGTCACCGCCGACCGGTGTCCAGGCCAGGCCAGTGGCCACCCCGGGAACGCTGGTGCGCAGTGCGATCTCGCCTTCGAAGCGCGGCTGGCCGAGCACGGTGGCGATGTCCTTCGGCGTCACCACGACCCTCGTGGTCGTGCCTTCGGCGACCTGCACCGCGGCGTGGCGGAACACCTTGCCGATCTCGCGCTCGAGGTTACGCACGCCGGCCTCGCGGGTGTAGCCCTTGACGATCAGCTTCAGCGCCTCCGTCTCGATCTCGGCCTGCTCCGCCGAGAGGCCATTGGCCTCCAGCTGCCGCCGCACCAGATAGCGCCGCGCGATCTCCAGCTTCTCGTCCTCGGTGTAGCCGGCGAGGCTGATCAGCTCCATGCGGTCGAGCAGCGGACCCGGGATCTGGTCCAGCATGTTGGCGGTCGCGATGAACACCACGCGCGACAGGTCGAAGGGCACGCCCAGGTAATTGTCCCGGAACGTCCCGTTCTGCTCGGGGTCGAGCACCTCCAGCATCGCGGCTGAGGGATCGCCCTGCACGCCGCGGCCCATCTTGTCGATCTCGTCCAGCATCATGACGCAGTTGCGCGCGCCCGCCTTCTTGATGCCCTGGATGATATTGCCGGGCAGCGCGCCGATATAGGTGCGGCGGTGGCCGCGGATCTCGGCTTCGTCATGGACGCCGCCGAGGCTGACGCGCACGAAGGGGCGATCCATCGCGCGGGCGATGGACTGGCCGAGCGAAGTCTTGCCGACGCCGGGGGGGCCGACGAAGCACAGGATCGGAGCCTTGCCGTGCGGGGCGAGCTTGCGCACCGCCAGATATTCGATGATCCGGCTCTTGATCTTCTCGAGGCCGAAATGGTCGGCATCCAGGATGGCGCGTGCCTCCTTGATGTCGATCGGCTTCTCCTCGGGCAGGGCCCAGGGCAGCTCGATCAACCAGTCGAGATAGGTGCGGACCATGCCGGCTTCCCCGGCAGCCTCCGGCATACGCTCGTAACGGCGCAGCTCCTTCTTGGCATGCGCCTCCGCCTCCGGCGGCATGTTGGCCTTGGCGATCGCGGCCGTCAGCTCGGTGACCTCGGCCGCCTTGCCGTCGCCTTCGCCGAGCTGGCGCTGGATGGTCGCCATCTGCTCGCGCAGGATCGCCTCGCGCTGCCGCTCGTCGAAAGAGGCGCGGGTCTGCCGGCCGATTTCATTGCTGATGCGCAGCACCTCCAGCCGCTCGGCCAGATGCTTCGACACCTTCTCCACGCGAAGAGCGATGTCGATGGTCTCCAGCACCTCCTGCTTGTCCTGCGGCTTGATGTCCATGAACGAGCTCGCCAGATCCGCCAGTGCACCGGGCGCGCTGGTGCCCTGGAACACCGCCGCCAGCTCGGGCGGCGCCTGCGGCAGCAGCTCGATCGCCTCGATGGCCTGGCGCTGCAGGTTCAGCGCGCGCGCCTCGATCTCGGGCGAGGTCGTGGTCGGCTCGGGGATCTGCTGGAAGCGCGCGGACGGGAACGGCGTCCCCGGCAGGAAGTCGAGGATGCGCGCGCGCTGCACGCCCTGGCAGACGATGTGGTGGGTACCATCGGGCGCGGTGATGTAGCGCACGATGTTGGCGATGGTTGCGACCCGATAGAGGTCGTCCGGCCCGGGGTCGTCGGTCTCGGGGCTGCGTTGCAGGACGATGCCGATCGGCCGCTGTTCGCGCAGCGCCTGCTGCGCGGCGGCGATGGACTTCGCCCGGCCGATCGTGATCGGCGCGATGGCGCCGGGAAACAGCACCATCTCGCGCACGGGGACGATGATCAGCGCGTCGTCGGGGATCTTCACGTCGTTATTGGTCTGTTCGTTGTTCATCTGTTCGTTGGCCATGATCGACCTCAGGATTTGGCGAGGCGCAGTGCGACGCAGCCGTCCATCACGAAGCGGCTGATTGCGTAGCGGCCAAGGGGCAATGCAATGCGGCGCTCAAAACGCCCCTGCGGCAGCTCGAGCCGATGGATGCGGGCGTTGCGAAGCTCCGGCGGGAGGGTGCGCTGACCGGAGATGATGAGAACGCCGTCATGGATGACCGTCTCGACATTGTCCGGATTGACACCGGGAAGCGCCACCAGGATCAGGAGCTCACGCTCGGTCTCGAGCACGTCGATCGGCGGCTCCCAGCAAGCTTCCTGGCGGCCGAACTGCTGGCGCAGCCGATCGGCGCGGGTCAGCGAGTCCAGGGCTTCGGACAGCATCCAGTCGAGGGGATTTTTGGGTTGCATGATGCGGGCTCGGGGGTGGGAAAGCCTGCATATGGGGCCGGTTCCCGGGAAATCCAGTGCGGTGGCGCCGATGTGCCATGCGCCGTCGTGCGATCAAGACAAGCGAACGCCGCGGCATGGGCCGCGACGTTCCCTCCTTGCCAAGGGCGCGGCCAAGGAACCGGGTCAGGCCGCAGTGCGATACTCTTCTTCCGCTTCGAGATTGATCACGGAGGTGGCGAGCTCGGTCAGGGCGTGATCGGTCGCCTCTTCCTCGTCCAGCGTCTCCTGGAGCAGCCTTGCTGCGTCCTGCATGCCGAGCTCCTCGGCCCAGGTGCGCAGCGTGCCGTAGCGGGAGATCTCGTAATGCTCGACCGATTGCGCCGCTGCGAGCAGTCCGGCATCGAGCGCCGGCGCTCCCTTGAACTCCTTCATGATCTCGGCGCCCTCGTCGGCAATGCCGTTGATGGCCTCGCAGGGCTTGCCGCGTGCAGGCTTGCCCAGCATCTTGAAGACCTGGTCCAGCCGCTTGACCTGGCCCTGGGTCTCGCGCAGATGCTTGTTGAAGGCGGCTGCCAGCTCCTTCGATTGCGCTGCCTTCGCCATCTTGGGCAAGGTCTTGATGATCTTATTCTCGGCGAAATAGATGTCCTTCAGCGTCTCCAGAAACAGGTCGCTGAGCATCTTCGGCGCCTGACGCGGCCGGCGCGCCGCGGTCTTCTTGGTTGTGCGTTTCTTCGCTCGTTTAGCCATACGTCCTCCTCTTGAGGTGACACGGGAAGGCGTCGCCTTCCTCAATCCTCGGGCGATCAAAGCCGCACGAAGAACGAAAGTTCCAAACTGCAACCGGCGTCCGCGGCTCGCTCAGGTCGGGCGCTTGTAGGGGTCTTCCTGGCGCTGTCGCTCTTCCGTCGCACGGTCGAGGCGTGCCCGCTCGCTGCGGCGCAGGTGGCCGGCCTTCATCACCCCGTAAACGAGGACCCCGCCGAGGACGAACGCGCCGATGAACCAGAGCCAGAGCAGGTTGGCCGAGAGGTGGCCGAGCAGCATTCCGATTCCACTGTCGCTCATTGTCGTCTCCAGTGATTTCCAAAGCGGCTTTGCTGGGCTAAGTCTGCCCGGCAGCCATCGTTCCAAGGTCCGAGGACCACGCCGACACATGCTCGACTTCGCCCTGTCCGCCTTCGTCACGACCACGCTGCTGCTGTCGGGCGGTGCCGGCTATGGCGCGAAGCTCGCGATCATCATCGCGGTATCGCGGTGGTGCTCGCGGTTTGCCTGCTTTGCATGTTGTGCTTCGTCTCAGCTCGCCTGATCGGGCGCACTGGAAATGCCGTGCTCTCACGTGTGTTCGGCATGCTGCTCGCCGCCTATTCGGTACAGTTCGTCATCAACGGGATCGCGGCCGTCCGGGCGAGCCTGTCGTAGCGGTGCGACAATCCGCTAATCTGTTGATTTTGCGGTCTGTTTCGGGGAGCGGGGACTCCGTCGACGAGACCGGGCGCGATCCGGTCGCTTTCGCTTGCGCTGCCGCATTGCTTTGACGTACTTCCCCTCTAGCAAACGTCCATCGCCAAGAAGCCGAGAAGAAACCGAGATGTCGATGACAGCGGACGAACTCGACAAAAGGCAAGCCATCATCGACGCCTGCCGCCGCATGAATGCGCTCGGCATCAACCAGGGTACATCAGGAAATATCAGCGTCCGGCATGTGGACGGGCTCCTGGTCACGCCGACCAGCGTGCCATATGACGACATGACACCGGACCAGATCGTCTTCATGACTATGGACGGCGCACACGCGCCCACCCAAAAGCCGTCCAGCGAATGGCGTTTCCATCGCGACATCCTGAAGTCGCGGCCCGACGTCAACGCCGTCGTGCATGCCCATCCGGCCTATTGCACCATCCTGGCGATCATGGGCATGGCGATTCCGCCGGTGCACTACATGATCGCGGCTGCCGGCGGCGACAGCATCCGCTGTGCGCCCTATGCGACGTTCGGAACCGAGGAGCTGTCAAAACATGCGGTGCGGGCGCTGGAGGGCCGGCTTGCCTGCCTGCTCGACCACCACGGCATGATCGCGATTGGCAAGACGCTGGACAAGGCGATGTGGCTGGCTGTCGAGGTCGAGACGCTGGCACGGCAATATCACGGCTGCCTTCAGATCGGACAACCGCCGCTGCTTCCGAGCGACGAGATCGAACGGGTTCGCCAGCGCATGGCCGGTTACGGCCTGTTGGAAGGGTAGGACGGGTAGAAGGTGTTCGTGCGGATCAGACATCTCGTCGATCGCAAGGGGACGAACCGCACCATGGTTCGGATGCGCGCCCTCTTGCGCAGCAACGAGTTCTACCTGATCCCGCTCGCGCTGGTGATCGGCACGCTCGCGGGCGCGATCGTGACGTTGATGGCCGAGATCGCCCAGATCGCGCACGTCGTGATCTACGGCATTCCCATCGACGTCCGCCTGTCCTCCAACGCGTATGTCAGTCCCTGGGCGGCGCTGATCGCGCCCGCGCTCGGAGGGCTCGCGCTCGGCATCATGGAATGGTCGCGGCGGCGCATGAAGATCTCGAACGCGGTCGACCCGATCGAGGCGAACGCGCTGCGCGGCGGCAATCTCTCGATGCGGGACAGCGTGGTGGTGTCGAGCCAGACCCTGATCTCCAACGGCTGCGGCGCCTCGGTTGGCCTGGAGGCCGGCTATACCCAGATCGGCTCGGGCATCGCCTCGCTGCTCGGCAAATTCTTCAATCTCCGCCGCAACGATCAGCGCCTGATGGTCGGCTGCGGCGCCGCCGCAGCGATCGCGGCGGCGTTCGGAGCCCCGATCACCGGCGCCTTCTACGCCTGCGAGCTGATCGTCGGCGTCTATTCGGTCGGCAGCGCCGCGCCGATCCTGGCGGCCTCGCTCGCGGGCGCCCTGACCGCGCAATGGCTCGGCGGCGCGCCATACTCGCTGGAGATACCCAAGGTCAGCGCCGTCGGCGTCGAGCAATATCTGGCGCTGATCGGGCTCGCCCTCGTCACCAGCGGCGTCGGCATCGCCGTGATGCGCTCCTCGCCGATGTTCGAGCGGCTGTTCGCCTGGTTGCCGGTCTGGCTCCGCCCGGTGTTCGGCGGTCTCATCGTCGGCGGATTTGCCATCGTCACGCCGCAGGTGCTGGCGGCCGGCCATGGCGCCATGGTGCTCGATCTCTTTCACGACATGACGATCGGCTTGATCGCGCTGATCATCGCCCTGAAGGTGACGGCCTGCTTGGTCTCGCTCGCCTCGGGCTTCCGCGGCGGCCTGTTCTTCGCCTCGCTGTTCGTCGGCAGCCTGATCGGGAAGTTCTTCGCCGAGTTGTTGGGACTGATCAGTCCGAACTTCGTGATCGATCCGCTGGTGGCGATGCTGACCGGCATGGCGACGCTCGGTGTCGCCATCGTCGGCGGCCCCCTGACGATGTCGTTTCTCGTGCTCGAGATGACCCGCAATGTCGACGTCACCGCCGTGGTGCTGGCCGGCTGCATCGTCACATCGATCTGCGTCCGCTTCATGTTCGGACACTCCTTCTCGACCTGGCGGCTGCATCTGCGCGGCGAGACCATCCGCAGCGCCAACGACGTCGGCTGGCTGCGCAATCTCACCGTCGAGCGCCTGATGCGCTCCGACGTCGGCAAGGTGCCTTCAACCACGACGATCGCCGCCGCGCGCCGCGAATTCGCGCTGGGCTCGCGGCCCGGTATCGTCATCGTCAACAATGCGGATGAATATGTCGGCCTCGTCCTGCTGCCCGACCTGTTCTCCAGCGACCTCGACACCATCGCCGACGACATCCAGGTGATCGAGCTCGCCCGCCTGATCGACATCGTGCTGATCCCGGAAATGAACGTGAAGTCGGCGATGGCGGTGTTCGACGAGGCCGAAGCGGAGATGCTGGCGGTGGTCGATTCCACCGACAGCCGCAAGGTGGTCGGCTTCCTCACCGAGAACTTCGCCCGCCGCCGCTATGTCGAGGAGATCGACAAGGCGACGAGGGGCGTGCTGGGGGCGCTGTCGTAAGCGCCTTTCTACCGCCCGGGTGGAGCAGCAACGACGCAGGCCACGATCCGGCGGACCAGTGGCAGGACCATGAGCAGCGTCGGAAAAGCGACGAGCCAGGACAGCGCCCAGGCGGCCGGCCAGGTCGCGAGGAACGCCGGCGTTGCGCCGAGGCTTCGCAGCGTCGAAATGACCGACACCACTGCCGTCATGAGGATGGACAGCACGAACGGCATCACGATCGGCGCATAGCGCGCCGGCAGTTTGCGAACCGCAATCATCTGATTTCTTTCGAGGAAAAGGACGCGTCGATCACGTTGAACCCTGCAAAATGGCATCGATCCCGACGGCGTCGGTTGATACGTTGGTTCACGTGAAACGCTTACGGCGACCGGAAAACGGCGCGGCTGTTCATTATCCGCTCAGGTTGGATGGTTCAAGCTGAATCGGGTCGTTCGGTTTACAATCGCTCAAAGCGTGGCAGATCGCCGCGATCATGAAACCATTTCAGTGGTTTGCGCGTTACAGACTGTTTGCTTACGTATGTGTTTGGGTGAAAGCAGAGGAAGATCAAGATGAGTGATGCACCGATGATTTCCGCAACCGGCCGCAGCACGGTCCTGGCCGCGTTCGCAAGCATGGCGCTGGTTGCAGTCTCGGTGTCGCCCTCGGCAGCGGCATCCTCGGCTTCGGCCCCGGCGGTGTCCGCAAAGGCTGCTGCGGCAGGTCAGGCTTCCGCCGGCGTCACCGATTTCAGCGCCCGACGTCGCCACTATTATCGACGTGGGCCGAGCGCTGCGGGCCTCGCCTTTATGGGCGCCGCCGCGGGTATCATCGGCGGGGTGATCGCCGAGCAGCGGCGCCGCGACTATTACGAGAACCGCTATTATTATGGCCCGCGTCCTTACTACGGCGGTCCGGGTTACTACGGCAGTCCCGGCTATTACGGCGGCAGTTCCTTTTACTACGATCCGGGCTACCGTTACGGGCCATATTGAACGCTCGTTTTCAACGCTGCCTGGATTGATTGCGAAAGGGCGGTGCCTTGTGCCGCCCTTTTTTGATGCTCGGTCCGCCCGTAGCCCGGATGGAGCGAAAGCGTAATCCGGGGCCACTCGCCCGGCATCTCGCACTGTCCCGGATTACGCTGGCGCTCCATCCGGGCTACGGGACCGAGCTGTGTCGCCACCTGTCAACCCGCCCGCGCAAAAATATTCCACTTTACCGAAATTCGGAAATGTCGTATGTAGCGCCCATCCCGGCTCAGTCTTGAGGGGCGATCATGTGGTCGTCATTGTCGCGAGCCGGGCTTGCGGTGGACGCAGCAGCGTCGGGCGCGAAAGCTTGAGGCAGGGCGGATTGCTCTCCGTGAGCCCNNNGCATCGNGCNGACGANCGGCGCTGTCAGGTTCGTCTCGNCTGTAAGTTTCGCAGCTCCGTCGACAGGGCTGGGAAAACTGCGGCGAAATGGCGGGCCGTGCGTACGGCAAAACCGTGTGGTCCTGGCCGTCGTTGCTACGNTCAAGCTCTTGCGGAGGCGGCAGTCGCGTCAACCGGNGCGNGTGCCGGTGANTTTCGCAAGCGCGAGGGAGGCCAGAAGGAACTCGGCTCCCGGGAGAGCACGGCATAAGCCGTCCGACCATCGCGCAGGGAAGGCCGAGTGATTGGCACCACCTGTATGCTGCTGTGCGGTTCTTCCTGCGTGTGCTTTCGCGCAGCGGACCGCGGGTGCGAGGTCAGCACCCGGCCTTCCCCATAGGCGTTAAGGTAGCGCGAGCATCGATTGATACGGACGGTTTCGAGGAGGCTCGCGCAAGTGCCGCCCAAGCGCTCGCTTTCTGCGGCGGAAGCAACG
>NZ_AXAZ01000035.1 GCF_000473065.1 Bradyrhizobium sp. WSM1743 | reverse complement strand
GCGTGGTCTCCCGAAATTGCCTTCGGCTTGTAGCCGCCCATCTGGCTAGGCTCAACGCTGCCGGTCTTCTCGACCCGCTGCATCCAGCCGATGGCTGTGCTGATCGCCACTCCAAATCGCTTGGCGGCCTGATTGCGGGACATCCCGCCCTTGATCGCGGCCACAACACGCTTGCGTAGATCCAGAGAATAAGGCTTGCCCATCCATGCTGGCCTCCGCCCAGCCAGCATGGTGAATCAGAAATACACTGATTTGGGAATCCCAAATCGATTCAAACTAACCCCATCCCGCTTTAGACGGATGGCAGGAAGGAAATAGCTACCGCCAAATCGCGCAGAGCCTGTTTGGAAGCCATCGTATTGCCGAGCGCGCCTGGAAAACAGACGATTTGCGCAGCCGAACCATTCGACTTGTTAAGCTGGGGCGGCGCCTCATGCGCCTTCGCTGGCGAGCATTGCTCGACAAACGCAGGGGCAGGGATGACAAGTAAAGGGTTGCGGCGAAATAAGTGGCCGACATTCCGCTCTGTCAGCCAATTCTTCTCCTGCCATGGCACGATGGCAGCCAGGATAAGGTCCTTGCGCTCCGACGTCTAACTGTCGGAGTCGCTGCACCAGAGCGGCGCCATCTCCGTAGGCTTTGACGACTGTGCTCGAGGTTTTCTTAAGTTGCGCGCTGTCAACTTGAGCATTGATCTCCCGCTGTACCGGATTGAGGGGCACCGCTAGACCTCAGGCTGCTTGCGCAGGTGCGACCTTTTTGCAAAGATGAGCCAGCCATCGGCAAAAACGCGCCATTTCGGGGTGCGCGCTGCGATCTACGGCATAGGCGCGATATTTTGCATGCCACTTGGAGCACGGGTCCCAGGGATGACTTGCAAAGCGCCCCTCGCACTAGGTCACTGACGATGATTTCCGGCGCGACAAGAAGGCATTTTCCTGTCATGACGGCCGGCAGAGCAAGATAGTTGTGATCATACCGCGCGCCTGGTCGTATGTCGCTTGAAGACAGGTTCATGGCCCTGAGCCATGTCGGCAGGATGTCCGGGCGGGAGGTGATGTTCAGTATAACGGTTGAGCGAACAATCGAGAGCTCTTTGCCCGCGACGAGATTTCGCGGGCCGACACACACCAGCTCCTCTTTGTAGATCTCCCAACTGTCGGCGGGCTCGATGACGGAAAGATCCCGTGTAATCAAACTATCGAAATCATCCGAAGATGTGGGCGGCGCCAGGGAGCTGACAATGTCCACGATAAGGCCACCCGATTCGGAAGAGAAAGCCTGCAGATTTGGAATAAGAAGAGAGAAAGCAAAGGTCGATAGTGAGGTGCGGACCACAATCCGATTCGTTCCTGCGCCTGCACGGCGTTGCATTCTCTTCGCGGTGAAGCTGACGGTTTCGAGCGGCTCAGACACTGCGTTTGCGAATAGCCTGCCGAACTCGGTCAAATCGCAGCCCCGTCCACGCCGCTCGATGAGATCAGCACCCAGATAATCCCGCAGTACAGCCAAATAACGGCTGACCGAACTTTGCGTTGTTCCCAAAGTGGTGGCCGCGCGCGTGACGCTGCCTTCGCGGGCAACGGTCACAAACGCGCGGACGGCATTTAAAGGAACTTCCTCGTCTTGAGTCGCCATTGTCTGCTCCGGTGCCGGAATGAACATCCATCACAATATTCGATGCCCACAGCCGGATCGCCGCGTATATGGGGCGGCCACGTATGAGATCCACGTGGGAGCGTGATAGCTGCGCCAGGACCGCACAAGATCTGCGTCTCAGTTGGTGTTCGTCAGGCGCTAAGTCCTTTTGCCGTGTGCCGGCTTGGGCTTGCGACCTTTAGGTAAGCCTGCAGGTGGCGGCACATGGTCCCTAAATCGGGGTCCATTCCATCCTCCAGCTGGCGCAGCCGCTTCATCTCCGAAGGCATCAGGCCCGTATACTTCTTCTTCCAATTGAAATACGTCGCCTGGCTGATCCCGGCCTTACGGCCCACCCCGGCTGGTCATCCATCCCTTATGCTTGCCCATCGACATTGCCGTATCTGTCCCATTCGCTCGCTTAAAATCCTGCACGGTTGACCGGAAAATCGTGGAATTTCCGCGCGACTTGGCTTCACTTTCGCAAGTTTGCATCGCGATTCCCACTAGAAGAGGTCGTCGAAGAGGAGATTGCAAATGAAGGTCGGTGTTCCTAAGGAGATCAAGACGCTTGAATACCGCGTGGGCCTGACCCCTGCCGCTGTTCGCGAATATGTGGCCGCAGGCCACAGCGTGCTGGTCGAGACAGCGGCCGGTGCCGGCATCGGCGCCACAGACGACCATTACCGCAAGGCCGGCGCGACGATCTTGGACTCCGCTCGCGAGGTCTTTGCGTCGAGCGAGATGATCGTAAAGGTCAAGGAGCCGCAGCCCTCGGAATGGACCCAGCTGCGGGAGAACCAGATTCTCTTCACATATCTGCATCTGGCGCCGGACCCGGAGCAGGCTCAGGGTCTCATGAAGTCCGGTTGTACCGCCATTGCATACGAGACAGTTACTGGTGCGGCTGGCGGGCTTCCGCTGCTTGCGCCGATGAGCGAGGTTGCGGGCAGGCTTTCCATTGAAGCTGCGGGTGCGGCGCTGAGGCGATACGCAGGCGGGCGGGGGCTGTTGATCGGCGGCGTGCCCGGAGTCCAGCCGGCCCGTATCGTTGTGATCGGAGGCGGGGTTGTTGGTGCGCATGCGGCACGGATGGCAGCGGGATTGGGCGCCGAGGTCACGATCCTCGATCGTTCGATTCCTCGGCTTCGCGAACTCGACGAGCTATTCGAGGGGCGCGTTCGCACCAGGTTCTCGACCATAGACGCCGTTGAGGACGAAGTATTTGCCGCGGACGTTGTCATTGGTGCGGTGCTCGTTCCCGGCGCCAGCGCGCCGAAGCTGGTCGGTCGCGGCATGTTGAGCTCAATGCGCAAGGGCTCCGTCATCGTGGATGTAGCTATCGATCAAGGCGGATGCTTCGAGACCTCGCGTCCAACGACGCACGCGGATCCGACTTACGAGGTGGACGGCGTCGTTCATTACTGCGTCGCAAATATGCCCGGAGCTGTCCCGCTGACTTCAAGCCAGGCATTGAACAACGCCACGCTGCCCTTTGGCTTGGCTCTCGCCAACAAGGGATTTTCAGCTGTGCTCGAGAATCCGCATCTGGGCGCGGGCCTCAATGTCTATCGGGGCCGGCTGACTTATAAGGCGGTGGCCGAGAGTCTGGGCCTACCCTTCTCATCGATCGAACAGGCCGCGGCCTGATCCCAGTGGTCCCCATGGGGACGTTTCCTCCCTCACTTGGGCCACTCCTTCGGAGTGGCCCTTTTTCGAGGAGGGATGGCACAATTTCGAGCGAGAAAGTGTGACGTGGCCTCCGAAGGCAAAGGTCACACGTTCGAATCGTGTCGGGTGCGCCAGAGCTAGCGGCAGAACCCACTGAAGATGGAGACAAAATCTCGCAGCCTCAAATCACTTACACTGGGCGGTTGAGTTTCCCGCCCTACCAGTTCTTCCGAGAAATTGCCCAGCAGGCCTATCGTCCAACCAAAGGCTGCGCACGGAACTAGGCGCAGCTACTTGAGACTGACGGAAACCACATTGCCATGAAAGTACTGCACCTTTCCGACCTTCACCTTTCAGCAAAACACCACCACGACGAAGAAATCGTTCTAAAAGCGGCAATAGAAGCTATCGAGGCTCGTCGAGAAGAAAAAGGGGCATTTGATCTTGTCATCTTCTCAGGCGATCTCGTTCATCGAGGCGGTGACGAGAATGTTTTCCAAACAGCAAAATCGACTTTTATCAATCGCATTTTGGACGCTGCCGGAGTTACTGAAAGCCAATTAGTCATATGCCCCGGCAATCATGATATCGATCGAGAAGTAGTGAGAAAAGTCGGCTATATTGAAGCGGGCCTCCTGAAGACGCTTACCAACCGTAGCGATATTAATAAGTTCGTCGACGATCATTGGAGTCAACCTATATCCGCTGTACCCATGCCATTTGAGCGGCTCTCCGCGTTCTACCGTGATGTTTGGTCTGTTAATTCAGATAGTTGTATTTCGACTAACCTCTTTTTGAAAGCTCACATCCTCAACACAAATGACGGGGATGTTGGTGTCGCTTGTTTCAACACAGCGTGGCGCTGTACAGGTGAGGCGGGCGACGTCGATAAGGGCAACTTGATCCTAGGCGAAAGAGTTGTCGATCACGCCATTGAGCTCCTACGTTCTACCCGCATAAAGATTGGTGTCTTCCACCATCCCCTCCACTGGCTTAATGAATCTGACCAGGTTGCGGTTGAGTCCCGACTACAAGCAGAGTTTGATTTGCTGGCTTGCGGTCACATTCACCGTCCTGGCCCGGAGTTGCGTAAAACAACAATGGGAGACGCAATACTTTCTCAGGCTGGCTGCCTGTACGGACATCGCGAATGGTTCAACGGCTATAGCATTGTGGAGACTGACAGCGGTGATACCGCAACAGTTCGACTTTACGAGTACTCAGACCATCGTAGAAAGTTCTTGCCCGCGACCCGAGTGGCCGAGGAGGGCGCTGTTAAATACCCATTCTCCACTGCCGCATGCAGCTCCGCAAACACGCTTTCAGCAGTACTCCGGAAGGCCCGTCCCAACATCCGAAGGCTGGCGAACGATCAGATCGCGCTCGCAGGAACTGGTGAACAGGCGAGAGACATCGACGAACATTTTGTCTGCCCACCTCTTGGCAAGCTGTCCCAGGCAATACCAGCGGCTCAAGTCGTAGGCACACCTGAAACTGACCGAGAGAATTTGCTGAGCATCTTGAAAGGCAAACAAAACATTACTATCGTTGGGCGTTCGGAGCTGGGGAAGACCACTATCGCGCACTACATGGCCGTCAAGATTTCCGAGGGTTTAGGTGACCAAGCGCGGCTCCCGCTAATCGGAAAGTTTTCTGAAATTGACTCGAAGGACGGCAGTCTTTGGAGACTTTTTCGCAGTTACGCGAACGAAGTGTCGGACGGCTCCACCACGAAAGCATTCGTAGAAGGCAATCCGATATTCGCGATTGTCGATGACGTTGATCTATTCGACGAGACCCGTGTAAAAGCCCTCGGCTCGCTGATTACGAACCACGACAACGTCAGGTGGTGCCTATTTGTTCGAGCATTTGCGGGTTCCGAAACTTTTTCGAAGGCATCCGACCACGCTTTTCCAAACACCGAACAGTATGTCATCGGAGAACTGCGTCGCGGCGCTATCAGAGCTTTATCTGACACTTACTTCGTAAGTAAGGATGAGCAAGATCGGCGTTATCAAAGTCTGATGGAGCAGTTGCAACGAATTGGCCTGCCCAGAAGTGGATACGTCGTTTCGCTCATTCTATGGGCATTAAAAAACAGGTCGCAGGGCGAGCTCTTAAACGAAGCCGTCCTCCTACAGAACCTAATCGATCATATTTTGGGGCGCATGGACTATACGGGAGCGCTTCGCCGTGAATTTGACTTCACGATGAAATCTTTGGTTCTTCAGAATCTAGCCTTTCACTTCAAAACGAATGGTGAAGTCCAATCAAAGAATGAAATAGTTGCGTTCGTCATCGCCCTTCTCAAACGTAAAGGGCTTAGATATGACGCCGCGGAAATTGTTCGCGCCTTCATAAAGTGCGGCGTTTTGTATGAGGTCTCTGAAACTTTATCGTTCCGGTATCGGCGTTTCCAAGATTTCTTTCTGGCTGGGTATCTCCGAGATAACCCCGCGGACATTGAAGATATTTGCAAGGGCGAGCGCTGGCTCGATTTCACCAAAGAGCTAGATATTTACACAGCACGGTTTAGGCACGAGGAACAATTCCTCACATTTGGGCAGAAGATTATTGAGGGCATCAAGCGCCCCGAGCCTCCGCTCACCATAGAAGAAGTTGAGGACTATCTTTCAAAGGGGCAGAACTTAGACTTTACGCAGGCTCAACTCAGAAAAATGCGTAAACAGCCCATGACTGCTGAGAAGATCGATGAACTCATGGACAAGGCGGATCAGCGAATCGCTGAGAAACGGGAAAAGGAAGGGAGCGAGAAAGCCAAAACCGGACTCGAAGTCCGCAGCAATAGGATCATCAAGTTCTCTATGGCTGTGGAGATGTACAGCGAGTTCATTCGGAATCTTGAATTTGTTGATAAGGAGGTGAAGACAGCTCATCTCGAACATTGCCTATCTTGTTGGGAGACCATTCTTCGTGGGTTTCTTTCCGGCTTGAAGGAGGTCATCGATGATTTTGTTCACGATCTAGAAAATGGGGGGCAAGGCAGCTCAAAAGCCGTCGTAGCCAGAGTGAACAAGAAAGCAGGTAATTTCGCACCTGAAAGGCTTGCTCAACTGTTTAGGTTTATCGAGGGATCGCTCAAGCATCTCATGCCTACCGTTGTTGCTGAGATCGCTTACCAGAATCTTGGAAGCGAAAAGCTAGTCGATTTCATCGATGAGCAGATACGCAGCGAAAAGATGTCCGCAATACGAAAACTGCTATGTTGCTTCATACTGCTCGAAGTAGAAGCGCCTCTGGCTATATCGAGGATTAGCGAGTTCTACGGTTCGGAAGAAACGCCAAGATGGGTAACAGCTGTAATCACTCAACGGCTGTACAGCTACTACCAACAGCGACCTTTAGCTGGAAAGATGCGCACGAACTTCGAGGATCTTGTGGTCAAACTCGAAATGAGATTGGCTGGTGAATCTCGGCCAAGAGCGAGAGGAACCTATCTTTCCGCTCTCAAGAAGAAGGCATTCAAAGAGCCGAAATCCTGAGTCTCGAGCTGAACGCATGGCCCGCGAACGGCATCTCGCATGGATAGAGGCCACGGAGCAACGACTAGCGTCATAGTTCGCGCCGTTCTCAAACCCCAACTTGAGCCAATCCGAATAGCTCAGCATCTGCGGAGAAAAGTCATCGTAAACCGGGTTGTACTTTGTGATTGATCGATAAATCACAACTAAACTTTCCTCGACAGGGATGGTGGCCGTTTCGTATCGTGGCTCGCCGACTTTCACACTGCCGTGCTATCAGCCAGTTGATAGTCGTTTTCACCGGTCGCTCCACCTGCCTCCTGAATCTCAGCCAACTTGGAAAACGCCTTTACTTTCTGGTGCAGCGAGACCGAAGTGTGGACCACTCAGAACTAGAGTTTTGCGCCTCTGTCACGTTGGCGGGCTGGTTGCGCCGACGTGGGTGTGCAGCAAAATCGGCGGTCGATTGCCGATCGCGCCATGAGGCCGTTCTTCATTGTAGTATCTGCGCCAAGTCTCCACTTTTTTGGGCGTCCGCAAGGGACAGGAACCAGTGGGCGTTGAGGCATTCGGACCGGAAGCGGCCGTTGAAGGCCTCAATGAACGCGTTGTCGGTCGGGCTTTCCGGGCCGCGAGAAGTCCAGTGTGCCGCCGCGCTGGTAAGGCCAACAGGTCAAGATCGCGCGACACGAACTCGCTGCCTTGATCGACGCGGATCGTTGCCGGGAATCCCACTTCCTTGCAGGCCCTTTCCAGCACCTCCACGACATCAGTGCTGCGGAAGGTGAACCGTGGCGGCAGCGCCGGCGAGAAGCGAGAGAAGGTATCGACAATCGTGAGCACGCGCAGCTTGTGTCCGGTCGCCAACTGGTCATGGACGAAGTCCATCGCCCAGGTCTCGTTCGATCGCGTCGCCGGCCTGCGATCATCGCGCAGCTTGGCCTTGACCCGGCGCTTAGGCGTTTTGTTGCGCAATTGCAGGCCCAATTCACGATAGATGCGCCGCGTCTTGTTCTGGCCATGGCGCCAGCCGTCACGACGCAGCAGGACGTGAACACGACGATAACCGTAGCGAATACGAAGATGGCAGATCTCCTTGATCTTCTGTTCGAGGGGAGCCTGGCCGGGCGACGGGACTTGTAGTGATAGGTCGACCGATCGAACTCGAGGGCTTCGCAGGCCTTGCGGATCGAGACCTGCCACTCGCCACAGACCTCGTCGACCAGCTTGCGCTTCCGGCCAGGCTTCATAGCTTTCGGCGGATCACGTCCTGCAGCATCTCCTTGTCGAGCGACAGGTCCGCCACCAGCTTCTTCAGCTTGGCGTTCTCGTCCTCGAGCTGCTTCAATCGTCGCATCGCGGTCGGCAGCAGACCGTCGTATTTCTTCTTCCAATTGAAATAGGTCGCCTGGCTGATCCCGGCTTTGCGGCAGATCTCCGCCACCGTAAACCCGTCATAGCCTTGCTTCAGGATGAACGCCTTCTGGGCGTCCGAGAATTTTGAGGCCTTCATCGTTGTTCGCTCCTTCCCAGACGGGGACTCGATGCGAAAAACTGTAGCCATAAAAAGGCCCAGCACGGGGGCGAGCTGGGGCCTCACTTGGACGCCTGATTTTGCGGGGCGGGGACCACTAGGCTTGAAAATGGTTCTTAGCAAGGGTCTTGGTTCCATGGCCGAACTACTTGTCACCGCCTCCTTATTGCCCGCCAACGAACCTGGCGGGCCCTGGCCGTTATCGCTTTTAAGCCGGCGGTGCGTCACGAGCCGCTGTCGTGCTTGCTCTGAGTTCGGCGGCGGTATAGGCCATCGACCCACCAAGGGTAGTAGCTCGCGCCCGTTCCGGTCCATCAGTAATCGATTTGACTCTCGCCGGCGGCGCGCTTCGATAGAGGCACGCCCCCGCCCTGTCCGACGCCACACGCCCACGCAACCTGATGGCCGGCCGCGAAAGATCACCTCCGGCGAAATGCGTAGCATGGGCCTGCGCGGCATCGTGGTCTACTGCCACTGCGGCCACCACGGCCAATCGTTGGCCTGATGAGGTGCGCCTATCGCGCACTGTCTCTGCCAGGAGTGCGGGTATCGCGGCGCTGACGTTCGGCCGGACTTCCAGAGTGGAAACCAGAGGCTCGCAATAGAATCCGTGGCGGCCTCAGCATCGGGCCGGGGGGCGTAATGATGCTGAGGCCTCCGGACAGGCTCTTGCCCCGTGATACCGAGACCGTCGCCGTTCCGATAAGCCGGCTAACGAGATGAGGTTCCGCCCCTTCCTCTCAATCATCTCAAGTGTGGCGCGATTCCCACAAACGCATGTCGATCGAAAACACAAGGCCGCAGGCCCTGCTCTGGTACAAATCCTGCGGCCTTAGGCGCGACGTTCCGCACGATGGGCGCGGCGCTACGATCACTAGCACAGTGGCCCGCCAGCGTGAACCGGCGGATCAGCGGATAACGGCTGGGTGAACGAAACCATTTGCCGGTCCCGCCTAAGCAGTCTGCAAACAATCAGGCCTCAACCTTTTTCATTGGAAAGAGGGGGACTTCTGATGATTGTACTAAAAGCGCTCGTACTCGCCCTTGGTGCTGGGATCCTGTTTTGAATGTATTCGGGTGACTTGGGCTATGACGTAGCTCTCGCCATTGTGGCCTGCCTGTCATGACGAGAAAAGCCCGCCAGCGAGAACCGGTGGGCTGATTGCAACGGCCTGATTGGAGATCATCGTGCAAACTCAGAAAAGAAATAATTCAAAAAATAAGGAAGCCCGCCAGGTGGGTCGGCTAGCGGGCTCCCGACCCAAGGTCACCAGTCTCCACCTTGCGCCCTGCCCAATAGAGAAACGAAGTAGCTCTAGGAAATCTTAAGTTGATCTCCGCACCTGGGACGGGGGCCGTGGGGACATCCGCTGCATGGCTCAGAGGCAGGCCCGCCAGCTCGCCAGCCCCGGCCTTGCCTTGTCCTAATGCACGTTGAGCCTGCTGCGGAATATGAAATAGATCATATTGCTTGCCGGGACGGCTGCTATATGGTCGCCTTTACCGGGCTGGCGACATATTTCACTTAAGCCTTTTTCGCCCGGAGTTTTTGGCAATGAAGCCACAGGGGCCCCCTGCTGCGGCCTTTGTGCTGCCGGGCTGCTACCGCGATCTCATCGGCAACCTGCAAGGTCATCATTGCGACGGAGGACATATGCCCAAGGAACATTGCCTGATTGTTCGTGCTGCCGGGAAACAACTGGATCTGTTGAGGGGCGAGGCCGCGCGCATCGCGAAAGCGGCCAACGTGGGCTGGTGGACTGATCCTGCGGAGGTCGGCACTAGGTTTTGCTTTGAGGATGCCGAAGCGAAAAACTCATTCGCACTTATTTGCGACAGCTTCAATATTGCGAGCCAAGAAGGCTAGCTAGAAAAATCCGGCCGACCTGCGGCCGGCCGGAGTTGAGAGTTGGAGATTTAGCGACCGGGCTTCGATTACCGCCGAGATGCTGCTAGCTGAGTTGGACCTGGGCGTGGCAAGCGGCCGGAGGTGATCGTCTTGTCGCAGTCACGCCACATCCCGCCGACCAGCGAGAAATTGACGTGATAAGGCTTGCCGCTGTCGAAAGGGGGTACAGAAGTGCATCGGCAGTCTCCCTTGCGGAATTAGGGCACTGACGATTGAGGTTGCGGCCACATCAAGACGCGGCGAAGTTCGCGCGGGGCCGCGACCATGTTGACGAGCGCCGGGCGGACTTCCTCCCAACTGCGCGTCTTCAGACGGCGGTCCGGATTGATCCAGAGCTGCGAGTCCGACAGCCACTTTCGGACGAGGGTCATCAGCATTTTTCATCTCGGTGGGTATCAGGCACACGCGGCGAGTGGATATCGTAGACGCCGGGACCGATGTCGTTCGGATATTTGAAGCTGGTGAACGCGTCGAGCAGCTCCATCTTCGGGCGCGAGGTCTCGATCGAGATGACATCGGCGTCCATTGCCGCGATCCCGTCGATGATGGCATTGAACTCCGAATAGATATGTGGGTGTGGATCTGCGTGGCGTCAGCAACGCCCATGGTGCAGCTTCGGAAGCTCTCCTCCGCCCAGTTAAGATAGGTCTTCCACTCGGACCAGCGCAGCGGAAGGCCTTCGCGAAGCGCGGCTCGTCGATCTGGATTATGGTCGCGCGCGCGGAGTTTGAGCGCCAGGTCGAGATATATTGCAGGTGATCGATATCAGTGTGGCGCTATGATGCAGGGATTAGGCGCAATCCATTTCACCGACCCGACTGTTTGGCGGGCCCCAGCAACGATGACCTGGTCGCCCCCATCTTAATTCAGTGACGTGGCAGAGGAGCAGGATATGGCTAGTCATTTCTACCGAGCTCGTATGGGCGCGTATGTCGAGACATTGTTTCGACGCAGCAAACACGAGAAGCAGCAAACGAACTGGCTGCACTATAACTTGATGCAACTCGGGAATGAAATGCGATCCGAGCATTGGTCCAGCGCAGCGGACCAGCTAGTTCGGTCCGAGGCTATGTCTTCTTGCTGCGTGCCCGCTTCGGCTCGCGACCTTTAGGTAAGATAGCGGGTGGCGACGCACCCTTGGATGGTCGAACAAACAGCTCTGAGACCTCAACGGCGCGACTAGGCGGGCTGCATAGCTGATGTCGATCGTCTATCAACTGGAGCCGTCGCAGTTGGGTGCTGACTGGAGCTCAGCCGCCCCGTCGGCTCGATAGCGGTTCGATTCCGCTCACTGATTTGCGCAAACGGGCTTGAGCCAAAAGCAAGAATGCTGGCGCAGAGGGAGCCGTTGGTCTTCCGTTCAACGACATGGAAATCGCTGCCTCGAGAAATTAGCGGGTGCAAACCATCTAGATCGCAGTGACCGCCGTTCAGGCAATGTTAGAGGAGCCTTTAGCCTTGCATTAATGCGCGCTACCGACGCCTTACCCCCCCCCTCCACTCTCTGAGGCTGAAGCTTACCCGTACCGAAAAAATATCCGCGTGGACGCTCTGAACGACTTGACGAGCGGTGATCGGACGTAAGGTGGCTCTTAAGGCCTTGCTCGAGGTCCGGATCCTATATAGTTGTGATACATCATCATCTCAGCCCAGCCAAACTCCTCGGCTCGACGGCCATCCTATTCAGGATGCATTTGGTACGGCGCCGACGGCACTGAACCGGTGCAGGTGCGGGCAAAGCTTTCGATCTCACTAGGATGCTTCTTCTTTGGTTGCGCCTAACACGGCGCGGCTCGCCAAGCGCTCGTCCGTCGGACTGAGGCCAGGCTCCAGCCTCTCTCGAATAAATTGCCTCGCCATCCTCGAGCCTAGAGAGCAATTCCTGGCCTGAACATTCCGACCAGGCAGCTCGCGCAAGTTGCCTTTCTCTTGCCCTCTATGAACCGGGACGGCGAGTGCGTCAGTCCACATCTCGGCTAAAGCGTGTCACGACGAAGCTCATGATAACGTCTGCAATAAAAATGCCTGGCCCTTGCGGTCCCATTCAACTCTGATCCGATCGCTGACCTTACCGGCAAAGACAATATGAAAACCTGCTGCAATTGTCGGCGGCCGCCGACATTGCGCTGCTGTGACGCGTTTGCGACAAAAGCCTCGAACACGATCGATGTCGGCTCGAGGGATTCAGGCTCGCGCTGCTTGCATCGGCTCTTCATGAACTAGAAGGTCACGCCCTTCATCGTCCAGGCACTTGCCGCCGCTCAGCGCGCGGGATGCGAAGGTATTTCTGAAGGAGGCGGCAGCAGAGTTCGGGTAGCGGCAACGACGATCGCGAGTGAAGCAGAGCATTGCACAGTAGTGGAATTGGGTGAGTGTTGTCAATTTGCACTACCCGAACTGGGCGTTTTGGACGCAGGACCTCCACCATAAGCTTACGGAGGACTGCATACATATAGGTGTGTGCGCAACCAGCTTCGAAACGGGGGAAAGGAACGAACGCAATGGGGAACACCAATCGAAGTTTCGAACCTGTTGCAGATGCACGCGACCGACCGCGAGCCATCACCGATCAAAGAGTCATAAAATGGAGGGCGCTGGCCCCGAGAGGTCGAGGTTTCCACAGGATACGTGGAATGAGGCCGCGGATGGCCGCAGCAATAAGGCGCGCCCTGATCGTTTATGATCTTGACCGGTGCTGCGCAGTCTGGTGGATCTATCGCCTCCATTTCGGAATCACCGGCGACGTGATGTTGGGCCTTGCCGCGGTCACGGCCGCCCAGGAAAGATCCCGCTGCGCTATTTAGGAATCGTGACATCGAGTGCCTTCCAAACGGACTCGCCGACCGAACCAGCCGCAGGTTACGCGTTTGGCTGGCGGCAAAGTGCCTGACGAGGTCTTCATAGCTGTCAACCGCGCCTGGTGCTGGAGCATAAGCTTATTTTCTTCTGTGATCAGGGACATCTCTATGACGCCCAGCAAAAGCGCTTTTTGCTTCGGCTCGGCTCGCTGATACCGGATCCCATAATAGTGGATCCAACGGGAGGGCTTAACAGCCGTGAAGACGCTGCTTGCCCGCGCCCGACAGTGATATCGACCAAATGGAGGATGAGGTCGTCTTCTGTGCCGGCCGCCCAACAACTCAGTGCTGTGGGGCCCAGGGCTCCCACCTTTCGGCGCGGACATCGCTTGGTCGAGCAAGGCGGCCGCCTATCTTGACTTTCCCAATCCCTACGGTGGTTGGCTGATAGCCTTTGGGCTGTGAGCTACGCCGCATTCGATCCCACTGCGACAGAGAGGGCCACCATCAACAAGAGCGGATCGGGCGGCGTATCTACCGGAATGATCCACGAAATGACATATCCATTGGTTCGTGTTCATCCCGAAACCGGCGAACGTATGCTCTCGCCTGGTCGTTCCGTGCAGGATTTTTTCGGCCTGCAGCGCGATCCCAGGCAAAAACTGTTCGAACTGCTGCAATCCTACCTTCTCGCGCCGCGGAACGCTCTGCGCTGGAAATGGGAATCCGGCGACGTCGTAATCTGGGACAATCGCGCGACTGAGCCGTACCCCCTCAACAAAATCGGCAATCCTTATTGGGCCATGGACCAGCGTGTAATCGGCGCCGGCGTACCCCACATGAAACGGCCGAAATCACGGGCCGCTAAAGCTGCCTAGCGCAATCAGCACGTCCGAAATTCGTACGACGCCGGCCAGCAACTGAGTTGCTGCCCGGCATATCAAACGGTGCCGGCCTTCTTGTTCTCAGGACCGCTAACCGCCGCGGGCAAGCTGCTTCTTGTCCGCAGAATTGCTGAGAAGGCGCGAGCAGTCGATGCTATTCTCGTGTGGGAGCCGAGTACAATGCGAGCCGGCCCTTGCCTATCGGTGCTGGGGCGTTGAAAAGCTGGAGCGCATCGAGCTTGGCGATGCCGCGCGTTTGTAGGACCACGGCATGGGCGCGCTTGCCGCGCAATGGCCCTTGGGTTTGCGAATGTCATCTCGGCCGGATTGAGATCCGAGCTGTGGGACGGCAGAAATAATCGTGGCGCTCCGGCGCCTGACTATGAGGCATGTAGCCTCTTCATTCGAGGCTCGGCAAACTGTGAGGACTCACCGCGTCGCTCTGGCGCACCACGGGGAAAAGGTTTGCTACCCTTGGGCCGCGAACCACTCGGCGTTGACTCGCGCGTCGAGCACGAGGCGCATCAAGCCCTTCGCAGATGCGGTCCGCAGGACCGTGGTCGTCTTCTTATGGCGGTTCGGCGCATTGCCATGGCGCATGCGCCGACATCGGCCCGGGGCGTAACGACGTCTGTCACGCTTGTCGATCGTCAAAACTGCTTTGCTGTGCCTTTCCTCAAACCGCCCTGATCACCTAAATCAGAAGAGCCTTCCTATTGGCCACCTCAGCCAGCCTTGAAGATAATCATGGTTCGCCCGACTTGCATTATCCCTTGCAATTCGCTCGATGGCTGCAACTTAGGCCGCTATGGTCCTTCGCGGCCATCTAGCGCGAGTACCAGTGCGCTCTTCTCAATTATCGAGTCCGATAGGCATCACCACACTAGGTAGGTATCGATCCACTGATGGTGCTGTATTGTAGACGAGAAGGATCGCATTGAATCTAAAACGCGCTGATAAGCGCGGAAGAGGTGCGCTATGGAAACCACAGCTAGTCAGCTGGATCGCAGAGCACACGGCTTGAAGTTCATCGAAGAAACGCGCGTCGTGAGCGAAAGTGAACTGAAAATTAGCAACATCACGCCTTATCATGTCACAAAGTCTTATCGTGAACAGATCATCAAGAGCGGGTACTACGATCAGCTGAAATACATTGTCGAGCCCTCAATCCAAGAGTTCGACAGTCCAGGCACCTTGGACACGAGCGGCGAGCACGACAACACGGTCGTGCCGGGACTCCAGCACAAATACGCCCAAACTGGCTTATTGTTGGTCACGGAACGCTGCGGTTCATACTGCCGTTACTGCTTTCGAAAGCGCATTGTAGGCAAAGTTTCGGATGAAATCGCACCCGACTTCGGTCGGGTCGCGCAGTATATTTCTCACCATCCTGAGATGACGAACGTACTTCTTTCCGGAGGTGACCCGTTCGTGCTCAGCACGTCGAATTTGAACAAGATCGTGGACCACCTGCTGCCGATAAAGCATTTGAAGTCGATCAGATTTGGCACAAAAATGCTGGCCTATGCGCCAAGGCGGTTTGATGACTCCGCTCTACCGGCGCTGTTCCAGCGTATCCACAAGGCAGGCAAATCCCCAATCATCGTCGCGCATTTCGATCACATAGGTGAGATATCATCCGGCGCGGAGCACCGAGTTCGAGCTTTGCGAGCACAGGGCGTGCAATTCCTTAACCAATCGGTGCTTCTCGCCAAAGTCAACGATGATCCCGAGATATTGGCTGCGACCTTCGCCAAATGCCACGAAATCGGAGTGCGGCCCTACTATTTATTTCAAGCGAGGCCGGTGAAGGGCGCCTCACACTTCCAAGTCGCACTGGGGCGCGGACTGGAAGTTGTGCGCGGTATCAACCAACGTCTGAGCGGGATCGAGAAGACGTTTAAATACATCATGTCCCACTACACAGGAAAAATAGAGATATTGGATTTAGGACAGGATGGTCGCGTGTATATGCGATACCACCAGCATAAAGTTCCCGAGAAGATCGGTAAGATCTTTTCGCGACCGCACGTCGCGACAGCCTGCTGGCTTGATGGTATGCCCGAACAATGAGGTCTGCGGCACGCCCTCGTTCGTGGGCGACGAACATGGAGCATCTGCTGTACGCGCGCCGCCCCACGAAGCACATCAAGTTGAGTCCCGACGCGTCTTGGGCTCAATGATAGAAAGGCTCGGATGCCCCTCGACTATCCCGCTGCACTGAACTTGAAGACTTATGGAACTCCCTATTCCTGGACTGACAGAGAGGTAATGCTCTATGCGCTTGGGGTGGGCATGGGCTCAGATCCGTTAAATGAGGAGGAGCTGCAATTCGTCAATGAGGCATTTGCAACTTCAAAGCCACTAAAGGTGATGCCGACGTTCGCGTCCGTCTGCGTTTGGGGCGCACGCCCCGGAGTCATTGATCTGAATCGGGTCATGGTCGTTGACGGCGACCGGGACATCACGTTTCACAAGTCCATGCCCGTCGCGGCGAACGTGACAGCGGACGCGCGCGTAATGGGAATTTATGACAAAGGCAAGGACAAAGGAGCGATTATTCAGAACGAGGTTATTGTCAGAGAAAAGGGCGGTGACAAGGTCGTCACAATCGTTTCATCGACCTTCGCGAGGGGGGACGGTGGCTTTGGCGGGCCATCGGAGGGTATGCCCGAGCCGCATCAAGTGCCCCGCCGACCACCAGATAGATCACTCGATATTCCAACCCGACCCGACCAAGCTCTTATCTATCGTCTTTCTGGTGACCGAAACCCTTTGCATAGTGATCCGGAGTTCGCCTGTCGGGCGGGTTTTCCAAGGCCCATTCTGCACGGAATGTGCACGTATGGGCTGACCTGCAGAGCGGTCCTGCAGACCTACGCCGACTACGATCCGTCTGCCTTTAATCGTCACCGCGCTCGCTTTTCGGCGCCGGTGTTCCCGGGCGAAGTTGTTACCGTCAATCTTTGGAAGGACGGTAATTCGATCTCATTCGAAGCTTACGTGCGGGAGCGTCGGGTTACGGTCGTCAAGAATGGGCTGACGGTGCTGCACTGAGCAGGGGGCGGACTGTTCCTCGCACCTATTCGGCTGCTAGTTCTCGCGGAAAAACCGAAGGTCCGACGCATAGTCTGCATGGATGGGCCGCGCGGCGCCAATTTAACTAACCTGAGATGGTCGCGAGCACTTCAATTGCGGCCTTCGCGCGCGGACCATCCCCACTGATCGCGCGCTTGGGCGTCAACAGCGAGCGCGGTAGGCCCTTTCGCCGTTCTCTGAGCCAGTTAGACGGCGCAGGCGCCGCCGAAGCGATTTGAACTCTCTAAAGAAGTGGGGCAGGCTTGCAGATCCGAAGCATATGCGCGCCGAATTGCCGCTCGCCGCATTGAGGATGGCGATCAAGAGGTCAAAAGTCAGGTGCCGATCTGGTTTGTCACTCCGATCGCGGCACCCAAGAGAGTTCAACGTTTATCGCCAAGCGCTGCAGGCCGCGGGCATCCGGCCTTAGACGAGCCGCAAATCCGACCTAGACAATGCGCCGGTGAAATGCGTCTTCCCCATGCTCAAGACCGAATTGGTTCATCATCGCCAATATGCAATCCGCAACGATGCTGAGCGCGGCATCTTCACGTACACTGAGGGCGGAATCATCACCGGACCCTCTGCAATCTGCTATATAAACCTGGTCGTCATGGAGCTGCAAAGTCGCCTAAACCGCGTCGCGTTAGTCGATCAGGACTTCCTTGAGCCGTTGCCGCTAAGACCTGCGGGGTCTGGATGCAGATCAAATAAGGGCTCGCATCGTGTTTCATGTAAGCCAATCGCATCCCAGCTGTTTGCTTCACGACGTGTTCGGAACCAAACGCTCACAGTACTCCGAGTGTTGACGCACAAGAACTTCCTCATTGTGCATCTCGTCGGCTGATGCGGGGAGCGGCACACCGATTGCATCAGCCTTAAATGATCATCATAGCCGCTACGGCAGTCGCAAGTTCCTCGGTGTGAATTGTCGCTCGTACGGTGTGCTGTAAGCGGAGAAGCAGTCCGGCTACCGGACTCCGAAACGCGGGTTGCAAGGATACTTGATCTCTCGAAGGCCCACGACAACGGTCCCCATGATCGTACCGCACCAGCGATGACGCTGAACTAGCTAAGAGTTCTTGAATGCAAAAAAGCAGGATCGACCTTGCAGCCATTCTCGATCTTGACTCGATCGGGGTTGACCTATTTCTTGGCAAGAGCCCAAACGTCGGCGAACAACGAGTATTCGGCGGTTTAGTCATTGGTCAGGCGATGTTTGCAGCATGTCGCACAGTCGAAGCCAGGCTGCCGAATTCGCTCCATTGCTATTTCCTCCACACTGGGGATCCTGAGGTACCCCTGATCTACAGGGTCGAGCGCCTACGCGATGGCAAGAGCTATTCGACACGGCGCGTCACTGCGACCCAGCACGGTAGCGCAATCTTTTCGATCATGGTCTCGTTCCACAAGGGCGAAGTAGGGGCGTTCGAACACCAGGATAAAATGCCTGCGGTGCCAGCGCCCGAACATTTCGCAGCCGAAAAGTTGTCGAAGATGCCCCTATATGCCGATCTGCCCGAAATTGTCCGGCGCTACTATGAACCGGATCGTCCAGTCGAGCTTCGTCCCGTTGAGATCGGCAGGTATGTTGGCGAAAGAATCGAGAACGGAAGGCTGCACATGTGGATGAAGGCCGCGCAAAAGCTGCCCGACGATCCGGCACTGCACATATGCGCACTGGCCTATGCCTCGGATTTGACGCTGTTGGATGCCGTGATGGCACGCTACGGGCGCACACTGTTTGATGGACGCATCTTGTCCGGAAGTCTTGACCATGCGATGTGGTTTCATCGTCCTTTCCGGGCCGACGACTGGCTCCTCTACGCCAAGGATTCGCCAAGCGCGCAGAGCGGACGTGGTCTCGCCCGTGGGCTGATCTTTAGGCGCGACGGCACGCTTGTGGCTTCGGTCGCCCAGGAGGGCTCGGTGCGCGAGCGACGCTGAGCTTACGCAAACGAGGAAATAAGTGGCTTGCGAGAGCAACAGCGGCCATCGGACTGGCCGTGCTGTTTGTTATTCATCTGCCTTCGCAAAAAACGAAGGAGTGGATCAACGACCATTTGATACCCTGGAGATCTCGTCGCCTCGATTGCAGCAGTCGAAGTCTGCGATCTTAGTCCTTACTTTTCATCACCATAATCGATCGTGCCGTCAGTCATCACCCTTCGCACGCTGGTGCCGACCATGCTGTGTATTGCACGATCATTACGGAGGGCTGTTGGAATCGCAGCGTTCCTCGTGAAAAACTCCAATCGCGCACTGGCCCTGCGATGTGCTTCGCAATGCCTTTGGGTTCGAATATGCCCGTGACAAAGTCCGATCGTTTCGGCGCCTTGTGTGTAGTTAAGCAGGTGCTTGGCTCAGACATGATCCTGACCGTGCTAGCTGGCCTGAATGTTTGCCGGTCAGCTCTGAAACTACTAAACCCGGCAGTTGTTTGCTGCGCCTCCGAGCGCTTCAATGTCTGCTACAGACGGGTTGGGGCGGCAAGGGCGGATTAGAAGGCGCTGTATCCAATCGCTGAGTGTTCGACGAGAGCGTGTGCTCGAGAGAGAAGTCGCAGGCGCGGGATCGCCGAAGCTGGAGAGTTCTATGCTCACAACGACAGGTTCGGAAATCCCTTTGGCGGGGCCTCCATTCCCAAGGTCGGAGTACGATCGCCGACAGCGGAAGGTACTTGAAGCGGTAGCGCGCGCCGAACTTGACGCAATTGTGGTTACCGCTATCGGCCACCTCAGATATCTTTCCGGTTATCACGGAATTGGCGGGTACTTCGCTCCGTTCCCTTTAATTCTAGCACCGGGGTGCGCACCGGTTTTCGTCGCAAGAGAGTACGACGCCGAGGCTGTCCGTGCCGAAGGATGCGTTGATGAGGTCATTTGTTATAGGCAGGCCGGCGATATTGCTAAGACCTGTGCCGAGGTTCTACGCCAGCATCGGCTGCATGATCGGAGGGTGGGTCTCGAATTAGGATGTTGGAATCTTGCACCTGCCGATGTGAGTGCAGTACAAGAATTGTGTCCAAGCATGAAAATTGCCGACGCTTCCCATTTAGTTGCATCAGTCGCCGCGGTCAAAAGCCAGCTTGAGCTCGATGTGATGCGTCAAGCAATGACAGTAACCGATCTCGCTGTGCGAGTGTTTCGCAACTCGCTTTGCGAAGGCATAACCGAATCTGAAATGTACGCTATCATAGCTCGGGAAGTCGGCAAGGCTGGCGGCGAAATATGGCGATCCGCTACCATCGTGTTCGGCGATCGGACGAGGATGCCGCACGCTGTCCCGACGCCTCACGCAATCCGAAACAATGAACCTGCCATGATCGAGATTGGCGGCGTCAAGCATGGCTATGCCGCAGGACTAGTCCGAAGCGGTGTGCTTGGCCAGCATCGTGAGGCCGAATCATTGCACGCTCTTGCGGTCGAAGCCCTCGAATCCGCCGTTGCCGCAATCAAGCCGGGGGTAGCCGCGAAGGTCGTGGACGCCGCGGCGCGCAAGGTGATTGAGCGATCTGGACGGCCAGGGGCTTTTCGCCATCGTACCGGGTACCAGACTGGTATCCACTGGACTGAACGCGGAAACCTTAGTCTGGAGCCTGCCGCGAAAGATATTTTAGAGCCGGGAATGACCCTTCATCTTCCCATTATCTTGTTTGGGGAAACTGGGCGTCTGTTGGGCTGCAGCGAGCACGTGCTTGTTACAGAATCTGGCGCTGAACTGCTCAGCTATACAGATCACAAGCTTTTTCGAGCTGCGGGCTCCGCATGAACAGCATCGAAGCGTTTCGATATCTTCAGCCGGAAACGACTGCTTGGCGCCGCCAACTTCATGAACATCCTGAACTGGAATATCGGCTTTACAACACGGCCGGATTTGTAGCCGAGAAGCTCGCTTCTTTCGGCGTTGATCACATCGAAACGGGGATAGCGGAAACTGGTATCGTCGCCCTGATCGAGGGATGTAAAAACGGGCCGACGATCGCACTGCGCGCGGATATGGACGCGCTTCCGATAATTGAACAGTCCAAGAAGTCCTGGTGCTCGAAAGTACCCGGCAAGATGCACGCCTGTGGGCATGATGGTCACACCGCCATGCTATTAGGCGCCGCGAAATACCTTGCGGCGTCTCGGCGCTTCAAGGGATCGGTAGCCTTGATCTTCCAGCCGGCCGAAGAGAGTGGGGAGGGTGGCCAAAGGATGGTTCAGGCAGGAATCATGGATCGCTTCTCAATAAGCAAGGTGTTCGGTCTGCACAATGTGCCAGGAATAGAAGTTGGCCATTTCGGCATCTGCCAAGGTCCGATCATGGCGGCGCTCGACGAGTTCGACCTCATCGTGAAGGGGCGGGGCGGCCATGCGGCTAAGCCTCACGAGGCCATCGATCCGGTAGTCATCGCGGCACAGATTATCGTTGGGTTGCAAGCATTGGTTTCTCGAAGAACAAGCCCGATGGAGGCACTCGTGATATCTGTGACCAAGCTCAACGCGGCTCAGGCCTACAATGTCATTCCCGACCAAGTAGACCTGGCGGGCAGCGTCAGAACTCTTGTGCCCGGCCTGCGGGAGTTCGCGCAAGGGCAGATTCTTGCAGCGGCGCAGGGCATAGCGCGCGGATTTGGCGCAGATGTCGACTTTGAGTACCGCAGGTGCGCCCCTGTCACGATCAACCATCCAGGAGAAACTGACCTCGCGGTAAAAGCGGCACGCAATTTGGTTGGATCTGCTTGCGTGGATGAAAAGATAAGCCCGCGGATGGGCTCGGAAGATTTTGCCTACATGCTTGAAGCAAGGCCAGGGGCGGTTATCTTTCTTGGCAACGGATCAACAGCTAGCTTGCACCACCCCGGGTATGACTTCAATGATGAGGCCTTGCCTTATGGAATCGGTTATTGGGCAAACGTCGTCGAGACGGTGCTGGCTCTCTGATGTTCACCGGTGACTGCACCACTGCCCATGCGAATCTAGTCAGGTGTAGAGCTACGATAGAATCGCTGGATGCGTCCGATGGCGGCAATAGCTCTTGGGCTCCTTTCAAATCGTGAGCTGCGAGTTGGTGAGATCGCGCTCGATCCTCATTCCGAAAGTTGAGAAGCCGTCGGAGTTGTAAACGCCTTCGCTAGTCAGTCTGGTAAGCTACACGATCGAAGCGACATTGAGCGACGCTCGGCCGTCAGGTGCCGCTGGGCAATGAATCGGATGGCACTGGCGCACTCACGCTTGTTCCGCGCGCCGACTTTGCTAGCCCCCACAGGGCCTAAGTCACGTCGAGCAGTCGCGCGGAGCAGTTGGAAATGCCGGCGGACGAGCTTCGGAACGAGTAGTCGATGGGAGAGCGGACTGAGGACAATTTAACTGCAAGAACTTAAGGCATTGAGCTCAGCCAGCGCCCGCTTCGCGGTCTAAACGATTCCTAGAGCGAGTCGGTTCCGTCCTAGATCTTGGCGGTGGCAAAGCTCGTTATCGGCTCGATAGTGTGAAGTGAGACATCTTCGAGAGGAGAGGTGGGACATGCACGAAGACATCCGAGATCTGCTCCCAGCGGAATGCTTTGACCGAGGCACCCTCTGGATCGGTGGGCAATGGTGCTGTGCCGCGGATGCTGGTTCATTCGCAGTCACGAGCCCGATTGACAATCGGCATCTGATGGTAGCATCGAGGGCGCAGGCCACAGATGCGGATCGGGCAGTGCGGGCAGCTGAGTCCGTCGCAACGTCCTGGGCCGGGGATAGCGGTAAGCGTTCGGCGCTGATGCTCCGCATCGCGCAGGAAATCCGCAAGCACGCCCAAGAGCTTGGAACGATTGAGACTCTCGATAGCGGAAGACCGATCAGCGAAACCACAACAGATTCCGTACAGCATGCGGCTGAGCTTTTCGACTATTACGCTGGCTTAACCGACAAACTGCACGGCAGTACTGTGCCGATGGGTAGCGACACGACGGCCCTCGTCGAGCGGGAGCCATTTGGGGTCATAGCCGCGATTTCGGCGTGGAATTATCCCTTGCTAAATGCAGCTACGAAGATCGCGCCAATCTTGGCTTGCGGAAATACGATCGTTCTCAAGCCGGCAGAGCAGAGTCCGCTGGTTACGGTTCTGCTAGCTGCGCTCATGCAGCAAGCTGGACTGCCCGATGGCGTCGTCAACATCATTACTGGATTTGGGCCCGAAGCAGGCGCGCCGCTCATCACGCATCCGATGGTATCGAAGATTAGCTTTACTGGCTCCATGGAGACCGGTCGACGCGTTGCGGCTCTAGCTGGTGAGGCGCTTAAGGGTGTCATCCTTGAGCTCGGCGGAAAGTCGCCGCTGATCGTTTTCGATGACGCTGATCTGCCACGCGCAGCATCCGCCGCGGTCTTCAGCACTTTCAAGAATGCCGGCCAAACCTGCACCAGCTGCGCACGCGTTCTGGTCGCGCGGCCGTTAATAGAGCATTTTGCGACACTCTGTAGCGCTATCGCAGCAGATCTGCGCATAGGCGACCCATTGAACCCGCAAACTCAGATCGGCCCTCTCATTTCCGCTGAGCAACTTGCGCGTGTTCGGCGGCTTACCGCGGGGGTGGATGGGCGCCATGTTTGCGAGAAGGGCTATCGGCCCGTCCCTGGTGGACATTTCTTCCCGCCTATGATTGTGACGAAGTACGCGTTTGACAGCGATTTTGCGCGACAGGAAATATTCGGCCCGGTAATGGCGGTGCGGCCCTTTGATACCGATGAAGAAGCGTGGCAGCTTGCGAACGAAACTGAGTATGGTTTGGCTGCCTCGGTTTGGACCTCGTCGCTTTATCGTGCCGAACGGGCGCGCCGCTCGGTCGAAAGCGGAATTGTTTGGATTAATTGTGCGCATACCCTCTCCGTTGGCACACCAATTGGGGGGCATAAGGCAAGCGGGCTTGGTGTGGAGCACGGAGTGGAGGCGGTCGAACAATA
Organism: Bradyrhizobium sp. WSM1743; assembly: GCF_000473065.1. Lineage (GTDB taxonomy): Bacteria > Pseudomonadota > Alphaproteobacteria > Rhizobiales > Xanthobacteraceae > Bradyrhizobium. Next base: position 55,356 of record NZ_AXAZ01000035.1, on the reverse strand, counting down.
TATGAAGTTGAAGACGAGCGTGCTCATGTCGGGTGGATGGCATAGCCCGTTTGGCATGCGATCCGCTTCGACATAACGATGCGATCTAGCTAAGTATGAGTTGGTCCGGACGCGGACAGAGTATATTTCATCGAAATATGCGCTTCCACGCGCAATACTAGGCGCAGATAGCATGACCCTGAGAAAAAACCGATCCTGATGATCGGTTTGCCAGACTAGATGACTTGTCGCTCGCTCCAGTCGCGTCGACTGACATAACCGACTTACATCTTGTTTGCGGCGCGTCAGATGATCTGACGATGCAAATCGCTAACCAGATTATATGCGGGCCCAGGTTCTTGCAGCGTTGCGCGGACTCACCTCAATTCTGCGATGCACTGCGAGCGCGCTTACGTTCTGCGAAGAGGCGCCACTCAACGCGTTAGCCTTCGCTGTCGCATTTCGTGCAATTCGACAGGACGGCTTCTGCTCAGCTCGTCCGACTTCGGACCAAAATACTGCGGCTCTGGCATGGACCGCATGTCCTTCCGCCTAAGCAGTAGCTGGCACAGCACTTGCTGGGCATGTTGCAATAGCATGAGGCGCTTCCGTGATCGTGACATCCGCCCGAACTCGGACGCATCGAGCTCGTAACTCTTGTACGCACTTTCTGCGAACAGAAGCTGAAGCAGATGTTAGAGCGCTACGTGCGGGGCACCACGGAACGGAAGATACCGTGCGTTCCACAATGGTGTTGCTCGCGGGCTGCCATCGACTTTTAGGGCTCTGACCAGCGGCTGACTAGCTTTATCTAACAAAGAGGCAAAAACCGGAGAAACCACGATGAGCAAAGCAAAACTGGACAACAATGTCACAGGTTTTAACGTCATCAAACGCGCCGCACGCATTGGCGCGGAAGTGGTCAATATAAAGCTTTCGGGAGATTTGTCGGACGAGACGATTAAAGCGATTAACGATACGCTACTTGAGCACAAGGTGGTGTTCTTCCGCGATCAGGGTCATCTAGACGACGACGAGCACGAGCGGTTTGCTCGTCGTTTGGGTAAGCTTGTGCCTCATCCGACGATGGCTGTTTCGAAAGGGACAGCTTCGATGATCGAGCTGAATTCAGAACGTTGCGGTAGTCGAGCTGACTTCTGGCACACCGATGTCACGTTCGTAGATGCCTATCCCAAGATTGCTGTCTTGAGAGGCGTCGTGATCCCACCATTTGGCGGTGACACGGTGTGGTCGAACACCGCGGCAGCTTATCTCGGGCTGCCAAAGCCGCTTCAACGCCTTGCAGATGAGTTATGGGCCGTTCATAGCAATGCTTATGACTATACCGTAATGGGGAATGCGAGCCAGGCGGACAGGCAGCACTTCGATGAGATCTACACCAGAACAATTTATGAGACGGAGCATCCAGTCGTCCGCGTTCACCCCGAAACCGGCGAACGTACACTCGTCCTTGGAGATTTGGTGCTACGCTTTGTTGGAATCTCCAAGTACGATAGCCAGAAATTGTTCGATCTATTCCAGTCTCACATCACGGCGCCCGAAAATACCGTGCGCTGGAACTGGAAGCAAGGTGACGTCGTCATGTGGGACAATCGGGCGACCCAACATTATGCCGTGAACGACTACGGCAATCAGCATCGCGTTGTACGTCGTGCTGTGATCGATGGCGAGGTGCCGGTGAGTGTGGAAAGCCGACGCAGCGTAATGCGCATCAAGTCCGCCAAGCAGGCGCAGGCCTCCTAGGTCAGCTTGAGCAACAACTCATACGCTGATGAAAGCTTGGCCACAGGACGGTAGCATCTGGGGTGAATTTCTCTTGGATTGCGGGTGTCAATCAGATCCAGACGAATGTGGTGTCGTTTTGATCCCGTATCCCTCGGCGGTACTGGTAACTGTCGTGTTCTCCGCCAAGAGGCTTGAAGCAATCGTCGCTGATGCGCGGTAACGGTCTGACCGCTGGCATTGAGGATGCATGCCGGATGCTAGTACATCGTTAGTGCGGAGAAGGGCGGTCTGGCCGTTCAGAAGGGCGTCCCGAGAGAGGCAAGACGGTATCCGTGCCATGCAGCGTAGATAGAGGGCTGATGGAGAGCCGCGGGCCCCAACTGGGGCAGGTGTTCTCCGGCGAGATAGGGGCCTCGCAGGTTGGCTCATAGATGAGGTCAGTAAGGCCGCGCTTCAGGACACGGCGGGATTCGCAGCTGATCGTTACAACCGAACGGAAAAGACTAGGACGGCAACCGCGCTCGCGCCTAACACCGGTCCTCCTGCGAGCACGGATGTACTTGTCAGCACGCTAAGGCTCAAGCTTGCACATTCGTAGGCTGCCGCCTGCTGAATCGTGGTCCACAGACATTCGATTTGTTAGCGGCCCTGGAGTGGGGACTAAGAGGGAACATCTATGAAAATTAAGGCCGTTCGCACGCACATCCTTCAAGCAGAGCTGTCGCAGGCGCTGGCGTGTTCGCGAGGTTGGTTCAGCACGCGCACGGCCATGCTGGTTGAAATCGAGACAGATCGAGGTATCGTTGGCTGGGGAGAATGTTATGGCCCCGCGCGGATAACGGCCGCAGCCGTCGAGCACGTTGCGCCGTGGCTCATTGGAGAAGATCCGGTACGCTCGGACTATCTTTGGCAATTGATCTACGCGCGAATGCGTGATCACGGCCAGAAAGGCGCTGTGATTCAAGCATTAGGCGGCATCGATATCGCGTTGTGGGACATCAAGGGCAAATATTTTGACGCGCCCGTGCATCAGCTACTGGGTGGTCCGCAACGTACCAGGATCTCGGCGTATGCCACCGGCCTGTATCGGCGTAGAGCTGCAGATCCAATCCAATATCTCGCCGAAGAAGCCGCCGGTTACGTCGCCGAAGGGTTTTCTGCGCTAAAGCTTCGGGTCGGCTTCGGTGTGGAGGAAGACGCCGCCGTGACGCGCGCAGTGCGCGAAGCGATTGGGCCGAGTGCAGCGTTGATGATAGATGCAAATCACGCCTATGACAGCATCGCTGCGATTCGGCTCGGTCGAATGATCGAGCAGCACGACGTTCGATGGTTCGAGGAACCGGTTCCACCGGAAGATATTGCCGGTTATCGTGCGGTAAGGTCCGCGCTGTCGATCCCAATTGCCGGCGGCGAATGTGAGTTTACCCGGTTTGGTTTTCGAGAGCTGTTCGTCATGCACGCGCTTGACATCGCGCAGCCCGATACCTGCGCTGCGGGCGGTCTATCCGAATGTAAGAAAATCGCCGACATGGCGGAAGCCTTCGGCATTCGCTACAATCCGCACGTCTGGGGTACCGGGATTGCGATCGCCGCCTCTCTTCAGCTGCTTGCAGTTCTGCCGCCGCATACACGGCCTTCGCTGATGCCAATGGCACCCATCTTGGAATTGGACCGCACGGAGCACCCCATTCGGCAGGCAATTCTTGTTGAGCCCCTTGAGCACGTCCGCGGCGTCATCCAGGTGCCCGAGGGACCTGGTCTCGGTATCGAGGTTGATCGCAAAGCGCTCGCAAGATTTGTTGCGCGCTAGTGCGCCAGTGATCTGATTTGACTTTTGCGTATCCTGATCTACCTGGGCTGGCGGACACTTAGGCGGCTGAATCGCTGGCGCCGAAAAGGTCCAAGGTGCTTTCGTCACAAATGAAGTTGGGTTCCATTGGGGGAAAGCGTCTTCCGAGTTCGCACCTCGTCGTACGTTGGACGATCAAGTGGGACATACAACAGGCTACCATGCTTAAAGAATAGGGGCCAAATTGGAAACGGCTGAAAGTCCTATTCGTTCTTCAAGTGGACAGGAGAAATGCCAGATACGATTTGTTCGATGTGAGCTTCTCAGGATTGTTTCGAAGCAACTCCGGCCAACTCTCGTTGAGACGCAATGGCCTTGACTTCATGCGCGGATGTCGTCCTTGGCAGTGTCGAACTACAGACGTAAATGTCTGGAGCAAACACTGGAGTAGTGTCCCTGTCGGAGACGCGACCCGTTGGCGTCTGTCTCGTCACCAATGCACCAAATCGCCTTGGCGGCACGCCAATTGCTGGGATTGTCAGGATCCCTTAGTGTCATTGGCACGTAGCAGATGGGAGAGTTCAAATGAACTCTCGTTGTCCGATGAGCCACTGCGAGCTTCCCTCTTTGACCGCACTCCAGCATAGGTGGAACAGGTCACGAGACGAGAAAAGGCGCGCCCGTCATTCCAGGGCTCAATCACGGATGTCGAAATGCTGCAGATTAATGGCTGCGCCGAGCCGAAACCGTCGCTGAAGAGCCCAAGGCACATCAATGTCCAAGATCCTGCTCGATCTGCGTGCCATCCTCGATCTAGAGACGATCGAGAGGGACCTATTTCGTGGCAAGGTCGCGGGCACCGGCGCCCGAGTATTATTTGGCGGCCAGGTGATCGGGCAGGCAATGGTCGCGGCATGTCGAGCAGCGGAACGCCGGCTGCCACATTCGCTCCACTGCTATTTTATCCAAGCTGGCGACCCGCAGTTGCCGATCCTTTATCAAGTCGAGCGTTTGCGCGATGACAACAGCTATTCATTGCGGCGCGTGACCGCGCTGCAGTGTGATAATGCAATTTTTTCCGCCATGATGTCCTTCCACGTCGAAGAGAGCGCAGCTTTCGAACACCAAGACAACATTCCGGTGGTCCATCCTCAGGAACAATGCATTGTGAAGGAAAAATTCGGGTGGCCGACGTTTGTCGAAACGCCTCAGTTCATCCGCCGGCACTATGGAATTGACCTGCGCCCCGTCGAAACTGGCCGCTATCTTGGCGAGAAGGTCGTCGATGGCGCGGTTCACCTGTGGATTAAAATTGCCGAAAAACTACCCGATGACGCCGCACTGCATATGTGCGCGCTGGCTTATGCCTCCGATTACTCGCTGCTCGATGCGGTAACCGCGCGGCACGGCCGGGCGCCCTTCGACAGGCGGGTAATGGTCGTAAGCCTCGATCACTCAATGTGGTTTCATCGGCAGTTCCGTGTCGATGATTGGCTGCTTTATGCTCATGACTCACCAAGCGCACAAGACGGCCGGGGCCTTACTCGAGGCCTAATCTTTAGATCCGACGGTGCGCTGATTGCGTCGGTGGCTCAGGAGGGCTCGGTCCGGGAACGACGCTAAGGGTCCTATGGAGAGAGACTGGATTTCTCATCCGCCGGTTCGACCGGATGCGCTATCACTACAGTCCTCCGCACCCGGGAAGTCGTCCTTCTAGCGACGTAGGACTCGTAGTCGCTACGTTCCGAGTACGTGCGGACAGGTAGTGTGCGGGAGGTTCTGCAAAAGCTGAGAGGCTGAAGCGGTCATGGTAAGACCGGTAGTTACGAAGATCACCGCTCGTAGAGGAGCAAGGACCACCATGACCGTGACGAAGATTAGGACGGATGTATCTGCCATCAAACAGCTGTTGGCGTCGGACAAGGAGTTCCTGAAGCCGCTGATCCAGGCGGCGGTGCAGGAGACGCTCTAGGCCGAGATGACCGACGCGTTGGGCGCGGAGAAGAGCGAGCGGAGCGAGGGACGGCTCGGCTACCGTTCGGGCTACTGTACGCGCGCATTGATCACCCGGGTCGGCAAGCTGGAGCTGCGGGTGCCGCACGATCGAGCAGGGGCGGTTCTCGACCGAGCTGTTCGAGCGCTACCAGCGCTCGGAGAAGGCGCTGGTTGCGGCCTTGGCCGAGATGTACGTGCAAGGCGTCTCGACGCGGAAGGTCAAGCAGGTCACCGAGGAGCTGGTGGGCCATGCCTTCTCGGCCTCGGCGATCAGCCCCACCCAACAAGCGGCTGGATGCGTCGCTGAGGCGTTCTGCGAGCGCAAGCTGAACGAGCCGTTCCCCTATTTGATCCTGGACGCGCGCTCCGCGCGCGTCCAGGACGATGGGATCATTGCGAGCCAGCCGGTGCTGATTGCGATCGGAGTCGACTGGGAAGGCCGCCGTCAGGGCTCGCGGTCGAGTTGGCCAACCGGGAGAGCCGGTCGAGCTGGAAGGAGCTTTTGGAGGCGTTGCGGGCCTGCGGCCTGCACGGCGTGGAGTTCGTGGTCTCCACGATCACCCGGGCTGAAGAAGGCGATCGCCGAAGGACTCGCGGGCGCGTGCTGGCAGCGCTGTTATGTGCGCGCACCGCAAGCACATGAAAGTCAAACCAACATGCTGGAACGTCTCAACGAGGAGATCAGGCGACGCACCTACGTGGTGCGAATCTTCCCCAATGCCGAGAGTTGCCTGCGGCTCGTGCGCGCGCTGACGGCCGAGCGTCACGAGGCTTGGCTCGAAGGCCACCGCTATCTCAATATGGATCTGCTCAGGAGCGCAAGAAGGAAACGCTACGCTAGGCGGCCTGACAATGCTCAGGCCCACCAAGGGGATGCACGCCATCCCTCTCCGCCGCCGTCGCTCGCCAGCGCTACGCTTTTGGACAAGCGAGCGACGGCTCCGAGGGGATAGCTCAGCCGGACCCCTTGATCGTTTTTGCTGAACTTGACGCACATAACTGACAGGCACCAGCGTCAAGCGGTGTTCCAGCTTAGGTCAGGTAGCCTCGGGTCCGCGACCACGAGCGTACGCGCGGCAAAGAATAGGTGCTCGCCAGGTGAAGCTAAAGTCTAGTATTTCCCCAGACTGACTGTGATGCGGCTGCGCCACCCCTGAGGCAGTGCGGACGACTAGCACGATGCCGTTTTCAGTGATCTGCCTTTCCGATCTACTGCTCGATCGCAGTTGGCACGTCGATACGTTTGGTTACCAATCTGGATGGGCTTTGCGATCATTAGGACGCCTCCATTACGTCAAACAAGGCGTTGCGCGTCATTGAACGGCTGCACTATGGCGAATCTTGATGTCTTGTAGCTGACGAGAGCTAGCAGACCACTTCCATAACGCTCGGTAATCGAGCGCCGGCAGTTTAAGCGGAGCACGCGCCAGCAAACCTCGCACGAGACGAATGTCGTATTTGACGAAATCGCGACTCATCTATGGCAGTTGTCGCACCTCAGTTCATGAACATGAGGACTGCAGCATTGCAACGGAATGGCTACAGCTCTCAGAGGCGTCGCACCCGAGAACGTGAACACTACTTCCAGACTCATGGAGCGTGGTAGAGTAGCCGTCGCCGAGATTGCGCGAGCAGCCAATTCGAGAAGGCTGCCATAATGTATTCTGGCCCGGGGCATCGCGCGGCTCCCACCTGCAAAAAGCGTATGGTGCTATCAACTACCGTGGGGTCTGATTCGCGCTGTTGTTTGTTGTACCGTTGTCTCCTTGTTGACAATGCCACAATGTCTGTCGCCAGCACGATCATTTGGCCCGCAAGCTCAACAGATCAAGCGCAATCCGCTTCAGCTGCTGGCACGGAGGTTGCTTATGCCTATAGGCAACAAGTTCTTCTGAAGCGATTGGTCCCTTCCGACCCACATCATAGGCCGAACGCGCGAGAGACCAGCCGCCGGGCTGATCAGAAGCCTATCTCGAGTGAAGCAAACAACGGCCTCGTGAGACAAGCTCGCTATCAACTTCAAGAGGAGGGCGGTCGCCATTTCGGAGCGGCCGCCTCTAGGAATTGACCTCGCTCAGGAGTGAACCGCATACAGGAGAAGCCTATGGATCTCGCACTGACTAATGAGGAACATGCGTTCCGCGAAGAGGTTCGGCAGTTCCTGCGTCGAGCCGTGCCGCCGGCAATGCGGTGCAAGCTGGTCAAAGGGGCGCAGCTGCCCAAAGACGAGCTGGTAGCTTGGTGGCGCCTCCTGAACAAGAAGGGCTGGTGCGTCGGTCAGTGGCCGAAGGAGTATGGCGGGGCGGGCTGGACCCCCGTGCAACATTACATATTCAAGGAAGAGCTGCAGATGTATCCGGCGCCAGTGCCACTTGCCTTCGGCGTCGGCATGGTCGGGCCAGTCATCTACACTTTCGGAAATGAGGCACAGAAGAAGCACTACCTGCCGCGGATCGCTAATATGGACGATTGGTGGTGCCAGGGTTTTTCCGAGCCAGGATCTGGCTCGGACCTAGCTTCGCTAAAGACTAAGGCGGAACGAAAGGGCGACAGGTATGTCATTAACGGGCAGAAAACGTGGACAACCTTCGCCCAATATGCCGACATGATCTTCTGCCTTTGCCGCACAGATCCGACGGTCAAGAAGCAGGCCGGCATCTCCTTCATCCTAGTAGATTTGAAGAGCAGGGGCATCACGGTGCGGCCGATCCAGACGATCGACGGTGGCTATGAGGTCAACGAGGTGTTCTTTGATGATGTTGAGGTGCCCGTTGAGAATCTGGTCGGTGAGGAAAATAAGGGTTGGCACTATGCGAAGTTCCTCCTCGGCCATGAACGCACCGGCATTGCACGCGTTGGCGTCTCCAAAGAGCGCGTTCGCCGCATTAGGGAGGTAGCGTCGAAATTCGAATCCGGAGGCCAGCCGCTAATCGACGATCCCGCATTTCGTGAGAAGTTGACCTCTTGCGAAATTGAGCTGAAGGCGCTGGAGCTGACTCAGCTCCGTATAATCGCTCATGAAAGCAAGCATGGCAACGGTATGCCCAATCCGGCGTCCTCGGTACTCAAGATTAAGGGCTCGGAAATCCAGCAGACGACCACCGAGCTCTTGCTGGAAGTGATAGGACCGTTCGCCGCACCTTACGATAAGAACGTCGAGTCGTCAATTGAGGCAACGGATTGGATTGCGCAGATCGCGCCAAGCTACTTCAACAACCGGAAGGTCTCGATCTACGGCGGTTCCAACGAAATCCAGCTCAATATTATCAGTAAGGTAGTGCTCGGCCTTTAACCTTTGTCCTTCGTTGCCCGGCTTTGAGAGTAGGACGACTAGTCTCTACGCGTAGCAGGCGCAGAAAACTCGATCCACGAGAGTGGTTAGGCGAAGGACTGTTCCAGGACCCGTTTCACGCAAGCTGTGCTTGAGAGCGGGCCATTAGAGAACATGCACAGAAACTGTCAGGTACAGATAACATGGATTTCGAGTTCTCGGAGGAGCAACGGTTGCTCAAGGAAAGTTTGAATGGGCTGTTCGCCGAGACCTATAATTTTGAGCAGCGCAAGAAATACATGAAGGAGAAGGGGGGGTGGAGCAAGCTCGTTTGGCAAAAGCTGGCGGAGCAGGGCCTGCTTGGTCTGCCGTTTGCGGAAAGCGACGGAGGCGTCGGAGCCGGAGCGGTGGAGACCATGATCGTCATGGAGGCGCTCGGACGCGCGCTTGTATTAGAGCCCTATTTGCCGACTGTCGTGATTTGCGGTGGTTTCCTGCGCCATGGCGGTTCGGTCGCGCAAAAGGCCGCGCACGTTCCCTCAATCATCGATGGATCGAGGACGTTTGCGTTCGCCCAGCTCGAGAGAAGCTCCCGCTATGATCTCTATGACATCGCCACATCAGCGAAAAAGAGGGGTAACGGCTGGGTGATAGACGGCGAGAAGCTGCTCGTCATCAATGGCCAGAACGCCGACACCCTGGTCGTCACAGCGCGTAGTAAGGGCGCGCAGCGGGACAAGACCGGAGTCGGTGTCTTCCTCGTTCCAACCAATGCGAATGGCATTGGAAAGAAGACCTATCTGACACAGGACGGCCTGCAGGCCGCCGACATCACGTTCACAGGCGTCGAGGTTAGCGCCGACGCCGCGATCGGCGATTCAGAAAACGGAGTGCTGCTAATTGAGCGCGTGATCGATGAGGCCCGTGCCGCGCTCTGCGCCGAAGCCGTCGGCGCCATGGATGAGTCGCTAAAGATCACGGTCGAATATCTCAAAACGCGGACGCAGTTTGGCGTGCTGATCGGCAGCTTTCAGAGCCTGCAGCACCGCGCCGCCGAGATGTTCGTTGCGCTCGAACAGGCGCGCTCGATGTCGATGTTTGCGACCATGGCTACCAATTTCGTTGATGCAGCCAGCCGGGCGCAAGCGGTCGCGGCGGCAAAGGTGCAGATCGGCCGGAGCGGCAAAGTGATCGGTCAGCAATCGATTCAGCTTCATGGCGGCATCGGCATGACTATGGAGGCTAGGATTGGCCACTATTTCAAGCGGTTGACCATGATCGAAAGCACGCTTGGTGATATCGGTTACCACATTCAACGCGTCAATGAGATTGGTGCGCTCGTCTGATCGCTGGAGAAAAGTTGTTTCTGGGATGGATCGCGACGAAGGCGTGTAAGGGCGTTCGAGTCTCGCCCACGTACGCGAACGTTCGAGCCGAAGTGTCCGAGACTTCGGGCCGATGCCAGATCGAACGCTCTACATGAGCTTCCAATGGGAAATGCAACGCCAAATGCGGTTCTAGTTGTATTGAGGATGTCGGCTTCGCGCCGAAGATGAAGACGTAAACCGCGAAGTGTGCATCTTCCGCCGTGTGAGGCAGCACTTGTCGGTATAGATCCGCTCTATGGCTGCGTTGCGGGTCTCTTGAGGCCCCGTCACAGTTTGTGAGAACAGTAATGTTCACTGGCTCGAACTTGGTGTGCAGATCAAGCCGGACGCCGCGAGCCCGGCCGATTGTAGAGACAACGGAGGTCGCCATCCCCAACTCTACCGTAGAGACTATCCCACCTGCCGTCGCAGGGTGCGAGCGCGCAATTTGTCGCAAAATCTGTTCAGATACTGATCACTACTTCCACGACTTTTGCATCCGTCGCGAAGCTTCATTGCAGCCTTCTGGTTCTTGGCTGATCTTCGCAGCCATCTCGTGCGCCGCCCAAGAGGTCTCGCCCAAGAACACTAATGCAGCTCGTCATCGAACGGCGTTGAGCCAATGCCAGGTCCGAACGCTTGCGCAAGAAGCGCGTTGGGATGCTCTTGGAAAATGGAAGGGTATAGATAAGGACTTTTATGCAATAACGACAATCACCAAGTTCGTGCTCGGGCGGCGGCGAGCATCTCCTGCTGATTGTTGTCAGCGAGGCAGTCAGTGCGGGGTTGGCATCGTCAAAAAGGCTGCCAAGCCAGATTTACGATTTTCGAAGCCAGGCATTCGGAGCGCACGTAAGATTCGCGCCAAACGAGTCTGTGTAATAAGTGTCGATCAAGAACCCGGATCGCTCGATCAACTCGAAGCCGTCGATAATTGTCTTGTTTGCTCTCACAGGATTGTCTTCAATCACGTAGTAGTCTCCTGACACAAGAAAGTTGTTTAGATAGGAGAAGGTGGAAAAAATCTTAACGTGCGCGTCATCGATCACAAGCCAAGGATGAGGGAGCGTCTTTAGTAAATCTTCGTCGAAGTTGTTGACGTCCGAAAGATCAACCTGATGAAAGGAGATCAGTGGATGCTTTCTTGCATCGTCGTGAATGCATTCGGTATGCAAATCAAAGGAGTGTACTTCTCCAGTTAGCTCACAAAGCACGGACATGTTGTCGGCAAACCACAAGGCGCTGCCGCCCTGGTATGAACCGAGCTCCAGAATTGTTCTGGGCTGAAGCTCCCAAATGAGCCTGGGATACAGAGCTATATCAAAGGGAGTCTTGAGGAATATTAGCCCCTTGTAAGTCTTCGCCAACGCTCCAACCTTTGTTGAGCGCTTGTCAAAGGTCCACGGATAGATGGATATCATCCAGTCACGTTCAGAAGGCTTCGCAAAGCGGTCAGAATGATCAGCATTCACCACGTTTTTTATTGCCTCGAACATTCCCCACTGGTCTAGAAGTCCATCTGAACTCATTTGCTGAGGGTAGTTCTTGTGGGCGGCCTCCCAAAATGCCTTGTATCCGGCAGCGAGTTTCATAGGTTCTGTCTCCACTACAACGTCCAGAGGGAATTGCCTTCTCACGAAGGTCCACGATCTTGATCGTATTGACTTTATACGGGGGCCGCGGGCGCTGAAACTATTTAAACTGATAGTAGATATCGCCCGGGGCGCGCCATTGCCGCTTACTCGATTCAGCCGGCTTTCGTTCTAGCCTCATGCTTCATCAATATTTGCGTTAACCGCGCGCGTCTGAACGAAGTCGCGCGTGGCAACTACTTTTGCATTACCCGTACATCGCGTCGACTTTCACTTGCGGCGCGGCTCGGCTACCGCTTTGCCCAGTATACCGGCTGGAGCTGCCGCTTGACGATCGAGCGCGCGATCGAATTTCGTCCGCCTAAGATCAAACCATGCAGGGCAGTATACCCATCGCGTGCAGCTCAGAATTTGCGATCTCACGCGCATCGACAAGCCGTATGCCTTGGCGGTATTGCTGGACGGCGGGCGGCAGCTGTGAAATGGAAGCACATTCTCTTGTGCTACCCGATATCAAAATCTCGGCGACGAGCGGCCCGTTGCACCCGGTGAGGAAAAGTCGCAGGTTAGGATCGATTAGCAGAGATCGCGCAAAGACCGAATGCGCTGAGCATAACGCTGTAGGTCCAGCGCAGTGATCGCGGCACCGATCAGTCTGGTGACGACAGCGTGTATCACTATGATCTTGATCGTGGGCGAATTCGTGATCTGGCGCACACCGGAAACAATGGCGCGGTCGAGCGTTTCGAGAGGATAATCGGGCGGGGTGTAGAGATCCGTCGAACAGAAACGGCACTATTATAAATGGCAGAGAGAGCTGTGCGTCGAGGGCAGACCCAGCCACCGCACCCGAGGCCGCGACCACGGTCCCGCCGATTGCCGGGTTAAAATTGCACGGGTGTTGTGGGTAGTGCCGTTCAGAGCGTCCGCCGCGGGAGCGTTTCCGACGTCACCAGCTCGATGCAATTGCGAGCGAGACCAGCATCACGATCCGATCTCGTATGAGAATGCCCTTGGCGCTCCTCGCCGACTGTATCCGCACACGACGACATTGGCCGCTCACTCATGACAAGCTCGATCGTGCTCTCAGAAAATCAGAACCGGAAATGGCCGCCGACCATTGCTGACGTTCTGAACGATCAATCAAGGTGCGCCGATCAAATTGTTCTGCGAGGGTGCCTATCGGAACCAGAACTGCGTGGCCTCCCGCTGCGAACGCACAAAGGGTTTGTCGCCTTCCTGAACCGGGCCGAAATCGCTGCCGCCTGCACACAGGCCAATGCGTATCTAAGGCCGAATTTTCTTTAGCTCAAATGCTTGCCGGCCGATATGGTCATGACCAATGCGGAAGACAATCGAGAAACGTTGGCTCGCATGGAAAGCAATATGATCTCCGTAGCAACCGTCCGTTTGAGACATGTTCGCATGTTTCGGCAGGACCAAACCCAGTAAGCGGCCTGGTCTAACGAGCCGAGGATCTCGAAGCAGTCGTGGACTGCGACCGTACAAGTGTTCACAACGAAACACTCGAGCTTGCATGTCGTTTGTCATCAATGTGCCCGCCTTCGGCAATGCGCTTCCCCGCTCCAGTAAGAACGTTAGATCTCTGATATTGATGCATGTGAATGCATCCTGTTATATTTTGGAATCTGTGGGTCCGACGTCGTTCGCAGCACGGTCGGGCATCCATTCTTTCCCGCGAACAGATCCGAAGGGTCGCTCCAGCATGCGGCGGATACGCATCGGCTCAGGCCCGATATGGAAAGCGGCCGCCCGACCATCCAGTGCGCGCTCTGACTGTGTCCAGCGGTTGCGCTGGCGTAGATAGTCGAGCCAGGTCGGGCAGTGATAGCGCTCCGTCCACAGCTCAGGATCCGCAAGATCGCGAGCTATCGACCAGCCATAGGCCCCGTTGCGCTGGCGATAAAGCTGCACCTCTTGCATCAGGTTGTGAAACGCCCGGGCGCTTTCTTGGGCGACCCTATACTCAATCTCCACAACAAGCGGCCCACTCCGTCCGGTAATCGGAAGCCGCACCTGGGGATCCGCCAGCATGTCGGCGTCCTTATCATGCACGATAATGCTCGGCATTTGCAGCCATCGGCCCAGAACGGGCGAAACGAATAGAAGGGCCGCCGAAACCAGGAGCGCCGTTTCAACGCCGGCCACATCAGTCAGATGACCCCACGCCCAGCTTCCGACGGCTATACCGCCTGAACTCGCCGCCTGATAGGCAGCAAGAGCGCGGCCGGCGACCCATCTTGGCGCTGATAGCTGTACCCCAATGCTGAAGACCATCCACGCCATCATCCACACGGCGCCAGCCAAAACCAGCGCTACCGCTGTCAATACCGGGGCGCGACTTAGCGACACGGCGGCGACGGCGCCGCCCATTGATAGACAGCAGGCGCGGACGGCGGCCTCGCCGGTCAGACGTTTGCGCAGCTCGGTAATATTGAGTGCACCGATCACCGCGCCCAGTCCGAAAGCGCTGAGCATTATGCCATAGGTCTGCGCGGCACCGTGCAGGAGATCGCGCGCGACTAGCGGCATCAGCGCTGTTATCGCGCCGCCAATCAGACCTGTAACCGCGGAGCGGGTCAACACGATCCTGATTGGAGGCGAATTGTTGATGTAACGAACTCCGGAAACGATCGCGCGGCTAAGCCTTTCGCGAGGCAGGCGCGAGGGGTCTGAGATGCGCCTCCACAGGTATAACGCAAGCATTAGTGGCAGATAAAGCAGGGCGTTGAGGGCGAACGCAGCAACAGCGCCCGAGGCCGCTACAACGATGCCGCCGATGGCTGGGCCCAGGCTGCGCGCGATGTTGTAGCTGACGCTGTTCAGTGCTAGCGCCGCAGGCACCGCTTCCACTGGCACTTGCTCGCTGACCGAGGATTGCCAAGCCGGTCCCATTAGCGCCATGCCCGTGCCGACGGCAAAGCAGGACGCGAGTAGAATGTTCGGCGTGATCAGGTTGAGCCAGTCGAGCGCCGTCAGTACCGCTGCGCCGACAAATGCGATGCCGAGCGAAACCAGTGTGACAATGCGACGGTCATACATGTCGGCAATGGCGCCGGCGGGCATCGCGATCAGCATGACGGGCAGCATCAGCGCCGTCTGAACTAGCGCGACTTTGTCGGCTGAAGGCGCCATCTCAGTCATGGCCCAGGCCGCCCCGACACCTTGGACCAGAATTCCCAAGTTGGAAAACAAGCTCGCCAGCCAGATACGCCGGAACGTAACATTGCGAAGGGGACCGATGATCCCGTCGACCTTGGACGTGGAACTAGGCGGATGCGTCATATCGGCTCATGTCTCGCCTGAAAAGGCTGCATTCCGAGGTCAGTTTATTATGGAAGAGCGCGCCGCCTTTCGGCCGCAAGCGCGACGCGGGCCAACCTATTCGGTCTCAGCGGAGCTTGTGATCCCTTGAAGCTCGAGTTCCTGCGCTTTCCACGGCCTTGTCAGGGTAGATGGATCACGCAATTGATCCAGCAGGTCAGACGGCAGATGCAGCTCTGATTGGATGACGTCCCAGATCATTTGCCCGTTCTTCAGGGTTGCTTTCGCAACTTCGGACGCGCGCTCATATCCGATCAATGGAGTCAGAGCTGTCACGATAGCCGTGCTTGCCTCCAAATGTTCGCGGCACCGTTCCACATTGGCTGTTACACCGACGATGCACTTTTCGCGAAATACTCGGGCAGCGTTCGTCAGAAGGGAGATGGATTGCAGCATACTGTAGGCGATCACCGGCTCCATTACATTGAGCTGGAGTTGGCCTGCCTCGGCCGCCAGCGTGATTGTAAGGTCCGCGCCGATCACTTGGAAAGCCACCTGATTCACAACTTCAGGAATAACCGGGTTGATCTTGCCTGGCATTATGGAAGAGCCTGGCTGGAGGGCCGGCAGATTGATTTCGCCGAAGCCGCCTCGAGGTCCACTCGAAAGCAGTCTCAGATCGTTTGAAATCTTGGAGAGCTTTGTTGCTGTCCGTTTCAGCATCCCTGAGAACAATACAAACGACCCCGTGTCCCAGCAAGCTTCGATCAGATTGCCAGCTGCCAGTAAGGGAAGCTGAGTAAGCCGAGAGAGCTCCTCGACGACGGTCCGAGCGTACTCCGGCTTTGTGTTGATTCCGGTGCCGATGGCCGTGCCACCGAGATTCACCTCCTCGAAGAGAGAAACGAGCTCTTCCATGCGGGCGACATCTTCCCGCATTGTCGTTGCGAAGGCACAGAATTCTTGGCCAAGCGTCATCGGAACAGCGTCTTGCAGCTGTGTGCGGCCCAGTTTCACGACGCTGCCGAACTCCGCCCCCTTTTTTTCGAACTCATCGGCAAGCCGACGAAGCTCGTGGTCCAAGGATCGGTGCGCCAACCGGATCGCAAGCCGGATTGCAGTTGGATAAACATCGTTTGTCGATTGAGAGAGGTTCACATGATCGTTCGGGTGAATAACGTCGTAGCGGCCGCGAGGCAATCCCAAGTGCTCGAGTGCTCTGTTTGCGATCACCTCGTTGATGTTCATGTTCGTCGAGGTGCCAGCGCCGCCTTGAAAAACATCAATTGGAAACTCGGCGTTCAGTTTGCCGGAAACGATATCGTCGCAGGCTCTAGCAATAGCATCAGCCTTGACGCCCGGGATGTCGCCAAGCTTGGCATTTGCCAGAACGGCAGCCTTCTTGACCAGAGCGAGCGCGTAAACAAGTTGCACAAGACGGCCGATCGGAATTCCCGAGATCGAAAAGTTATTGATCGCCCGCACGGTTTGAGAGCCATAGTAGGCCTCAATCGGGACCTCTACTTTTCCTAGACTGTCGATCTCGTGGCGAGTTGTACTCATTCTCACTCTCTATTCGTGGTAGCGGGTATGGCGTGCTGGCCGAAATCAGCCTTTTGCCTGAATTGCGCTTTCGATGTTCTTAGCGCTTGAGCCTTGCGCGCTACCGCAACAGGTTCGCCTTGACGCAAACCTGCGCCCGCTAGCGGCACGATCGCGAACCTGCTTTGATGAGCCAGGCGCAACATCAGCACTGCAAAGACCTCTCCCCAGCTCCGGCGTACGCAGAGAGTAGAGGCAGGCCTCTGAGGGTTTGTCGCGTTCTAATCGAATAGGCGATGAAAAAGTGCGCAACGGGGCCGGCATGCGGCGCGAGACAACACTTGCGCTCGTCGTCAATCCTCGTTCGGAAGCTCCACAGGAATCGCAAAGCCAGCCTTGACGCGGTCCATTACGACCATGGTTTTGAACCCTTTGATGTCCGGGTTCTCATAAAAAAATCGACGAGTGAACTGCTCGTAATCCTCCATCGTTCTCGCCGTGATGTACAGGACGAAATCAGCATCACCAGTGACGTAAAATCCATTGACGACTTCAGCTGAGGATTTGATCGCTTTCTTGAACCTGTCGATTATGTCTGCACGCTCGCGCTCCAGGCTTACCAGCACGAGCATCTGAATCGGTCTGCCTACCATCTTCGCGGAAACGATCGACACGTCGGCTTCGATGATTCCTTCGGAGCGAAGTCTCTTCAGTCGCCGCTGGCAAGCGGTAGCGGAAAGCCCGGCCAGCTCGCCAATGACCTCTGAAGTCAGGCGGTTGTTCTTCTGTACGAGCTCAAGGATGCGGGCGTCTGTTCGGTCGTATTGCATAATCGGGCCTCCGGTGAATTTCCTCGCGAAACACGCGTCTTTTGCAGAAATGGCCCCTGACCGCGGGGAAAAGCGACGCAAATCTGTTTCGGACATCAGTATCCTGAATGCCTGGAAAATTTCAACAAATCACGTCGCGCCTATAGAAGATTGTTGGACAGTGCTGAAACAGGTCAACGTTGTTCGAGAGTCGTCGCCCCGGAAGGGCTTGCACGAGAAAGCCTGGACCGTTTGAAATGGGGTGCTGTAGCTCTTTCAATCGGTTCAGGGCTGCGGAGCGTGGTGCCCGCCGCGAGCCAGGCGGTGATCAGCTCAGAGCGGCGGAATCTGGGAGTTGAGTGCGATCAGATCTGCGAGCTCTGTCGCTGGATCACGCGTTACGGAGCGGCGGATCGTGGAGGGAAGAAACTTGGCTTCTGTACCGACTGAACAGAAAACTGGCCGAGGCGGAAGGCTGCCTCCCCTGGCTGATCGGCTGAAGTGCGGCGAGCTGCTGGTTTCGGTCCGGTCGTCGTTCTCGGATGCGTACGAGCAGGCGAGGCGGAAGTTTCTCGCGACGATGCCGCAGGCGCGTGCCTTCGTGCTGCCAGATCTCGCCGGGCCGCATAATGAGGCTCTGTCCGTCGACGTGGGTTGGATTGGCGATCCGCAGGCCGAATGCGTGCTGGTAATTATTTCCGGCACTCATGGCCCGGAGGGCTTCTGCGGATCGGGCATCCAGATCGACTGGCTTGCACTGCTGGAGGCGAGTGGCCCCCCCAAGCATGTCGCCTTGCTCTTCATTCATGGTCTCAACCCTCACGGCTTCGCGTGGGATCGCAGGGTCACGCAGGAGGGCTGCGATCTGAACCGCAACTTTGTCGATTTCGCCGTCGGCGCTCCAGCTAATCCCGGCTATGATGAACTCCGTGCTCATTTTGTGCCGGCTGCTCTTGACGGGGCGGCATTCGAGGCGGCCCGCGAGGCGATACGGCAGTTTAAGTACGCCCACGGTGAGCGCGCTTTTCAGATCGCGCGGAAGGCTGGTCAGTACACCGATCCTGATGGAATGTTCTTCGGCGGATTCGGTCCGTCCTGGTCGGCCTGCACGCTGGACACCATCGCTCGCGAGTATGCCTTGGCCGCTCGCAAATTCGTGGCGGTCATCGATGTCCATACTGGGCTTGGCCCGTATGGGTATGGCGAGCTTCAGAGTGAGCATATGGCCGCGAGTGCGTCGCAGGTCATCGCGGATCGCATGTTCGGACCAAGCGTCACGTCTGCGGATCTGGGAACGTCGGCTTCGATTCCCATTCACGGCTCTCTGCAACTCTTTTGGGAGCGGCTTCTGGGCGATGGGCGGTATCTCTATCTTTGCCTTGAGTACGGGACCTTCGACACTGAGGCCGCCCAGCGGGTGCTCCTGGCAGATCAATGGCTGCACGTTCATGGCGGTGGCGATCGAACCGGAGCGTTTGGCCGCGAGGTTCGTGCGCGAATGCGGGCCCATTTTTGTCCCGATGATCCGTCCTGGAAAGAGGCGGTCCTGTTTCGCGGGCGGCAGGTGCTGCGCCAGGCCTTGGCGGGACTGGAGCAAATAGGCCAAGGCCAGTTCGCGTTGCCGCCGAGTGCCCCGAAATAAGGGCGGGCTGGCCCGACTGGCCACGCCCTTGCAGAACGGACTCTTAGAGAATAGCCCAAAAGGGAGAATTCAATGTCAAAAGGAATGATGAGTATCGGAGCGTCAATCCGGGGGCTTGGCTATAACGCATCCGCCTGGCGGCACCCTGACGTCGATCCAACCGTCCAGGAATCGATTTCGTTTTATGCGGAACTGGCGAAGAAAGCGGAAGCCGCAAAACTCGATTTCGTCTTTTTGGCGGACAATCTCGCAGCGACTTCGATGGACGATCGCCCAAAGGGAGCGCTCGGCCGCGGCCACGATAACATTACCCTCGAGCCACTGACCACGATGGCTGCTATTGCTGTCCTGACCAGCAGGATTGGACTAGTTGCGACATGCTCGACCAGTTACCAGCAGCCATTTCATGTTGCCCGCCTATATGCCTCGCTCGATCACATAACCGGAGGCCGGGCAGCATGGAATGTCGTTCCATCGTACCGGCAGACCGAGGGAGCAAATTTCGGTTTGTCAGAGCCCATTTCGCACAGTGAACGCTACGAACGGGCAGAAGAATTTGTCACAGTTGTCCAGGGCCTTTGGAATAGCTGGGATCGCGATGCGTTCGTTTATGATAAGAAGTCCGGGATCTTCTTCGATCCGACTAAAGTGCGTGCTTTGCATCACCGCGGCAAGTTCTTCCAAGTGGAAGGACCGCTGACGGCCACCAGATCGCCGCAAGGCAGGCCGGCAATCTTTCAGGCGGGCGAATCGGGCCCGGGCGTTGAACTTGCGGCCAAGTTCGCGGACGCGGTTTACACGGTTCCGCTGGAAAAGGCTGCCTCGATCCAGCAGAGACAACTCGTTCGGCAAACAGCGGCCAAGCACGGGCGTAGCGAAGAGTCGATCAAGGTCATTCCGGGCATTCAGCCTGTCGTTGCGGCAACGAAGAAAGAGGTTGAAGAGAAGCTCGAGTTGTTACGCTCGATAGCCGATCCCATCAAAGAGATGGGAAGATTGATCATTCAGTTCAAGGACATCTCGAAGTACGATCTTGAGGATACTCTTCCTGCATCTTTCGTCGAATCCGCCGTTACAAGTTCGGCCAGACCAATTGCGGAAAAGGCGGTCGCATCCAAATGGACTGTAAGAAGGCTCTGCCAGGAAATGGCGCTTGGACAGCAGCGAATCGTTGCTGGCACGCCGGAAGAGATCGCGGCCGATCTTACTGAATGGTTCAGCAGCGGTGCATGTGACGGTTTCAATGTTTCACCGTCACACGTGCCTGGCGGGCTTTTCGAGTTCCTGGATCAGGTGGTGCCGATTCTGCAGGAGCGTGGCGTGTTTCGAGCTGAATACGCCGGACGCACCTTGCGTGAACACCTGGGAGTTGCCCGCGATGCATCGTAATGACAACGTCATCCGGTGCGCTGCCGGAAGT
Source organism: Bradyrhizobium sp. WSM1743 (assembly GCF_000473065.1). GTDB lineage: Bacteria > Pseudomonadota > Alphaproteobacteria > Rhizobiales > Xanthobacteraceae > Bradyrhizobium. Next base: position 34,919 of record NZ_AXAZ01000035.1, on the reverse strand, counting down.
GCTGGCCCAAAATTGGACGCCGCCGAGCCGGCCGGCGTACGCATGAGATCAATGGAGCAGGGTACGGTCGCAATGAAGCAGTCCGAAGTTTCGACAATCGACTCACAGGCGCTTCGGTACGCGCTTGGCCGCTTCGCCTCGGGAATTACTGTCATTTCGGGGATGGTTGACAACATGCCGACCGGTTTTACATGCCAGTCGTTTTACAGCGTCTCGCTGAACCCACCTCTCGTGTCCTTCTGCGTGATGAAGACGTCGAAGAGCTGGCCCGGCATCCGTCTGTCTCGCCGTTTTACCGTCAATGTGCTTGCCGAAGAACAGCAGGCCGTCTCAGACGCCTTTGCAAAGTCCGGCTCGGAGAAGGGGAAACATGTCGACTGGGCCACCGATCAAGGTGGCAAGGCAGTAATCGCCAAGACACTCATGTGGTTGGATTGCTCACTACACTCGGAACACGAACTCGGCGACCACTTTATGATAATCGGCAAGGTCGAGGAGATGAGTCCGGTTGATTGGGACAGGCAGAGAAATCCATTGATCTACTTCAGAGGCCAGTATCGGCAACTCCTGGGTGATAATGCCTGATTATCTCCAGGCATTCGAAGCGCTTCTGACGCGCCACGTGCATACGTCAGATCAGATCGAGCATGGCAAACGGCAGGGTCAAGGAGCGCGAGTTGCCTCCGCACTCTTCATCGCTTGCGTATACCTCCTGCTCCCAGAAAGCTGTCGCGGCTGATGCGGTTCGCTCTGTCGAAATGCGTCACCGGCTAACCAGTTGAGCGGCTTCCTGCACCGCCGTCATTCATGCGCGCGAAAGCCGCTAGCCCACTTCATTCGCGGGTTCATCTGACAATCCAGTCGTCACCGGTCAACAGAACCCGACATCGTCTCACTGGCGCAGTCTACCCGGTTCCGCTGGGGGAATGGTGATCAGAAGCATTTCTGTCGACCGCTTGCGATTATTGGATAAGGACCCGCGCTTTGCGATGAAATCTAACGAAAGAAGGTTCTGAGATGCAGGAAATCATCCCTGCAACAGGGAAATGCAACGCGAATGTGTGGACGATAACGATACGATGAGAATGGCGCCGATCCAACAAGGGAGCCTTGGGACTTTCAAATGACCTTTCAGAGTGTTCTGCCTGCGCATTCGGCCGGTATCGCTGCGAACTACCTGCGAAACTTGCAGCGCCGCGACTTTGTCGCGGGCGCTGCGCTGATCGACGGTTGCTGGGTTGCAGGCGGGCAGAGGGACCCTGTGGTCGATCCGGCTACTGGAGAGGAAATAGCCGATGTAGCTCATTGCAGTTCCGCAGATATGGAGCTGGCAATTGCGGCGGCCGAACGAGCGTTCCCCGGCTGGCGAGAGCTCCTGCCAGCAAAACGGGGAGAGATCCTCCGGTCCTGGGCAAGGTTGATGCTCCATCATTCCGAGGAGCTTGCTGTCCTGATTACCAGCGAACAGGGCAAGCCGCTGGCTGAAGCGCGCCACGAAATCGCATACGGTGCCGGGTTTCTCGAGTGGTTCGCAGCCGAGGGGGAGCGCGCTTATGGCGAGACGATTCCGAGCCACAAGGCTGCGAATCTCCTCCAGGTGCGCATGCAGCCGATCGGTGTCACAGCCGCGATCACGCCCTGGAATTTTCCGGTCGCCATGATTACGCGAAAGGCTGGAGCTGCCCTGGCGGCTGGTTGTCCAATGATTGTGAAGCCGGCGCCTGAAACCCCGCTGTCTGCTCTTGCTGTGGCCAGGCTGGCTGAGGAAGCTGGAGTCCCGCGCGGTGTGCTTCAGGTTCTGGTCGGTAATCCCGTCGAGCTTTCCGCGCCTCTGCTGCGCGATCCGAGGACGCGCGCTCTTTCGTTCACTGGCTCAACGCACGTGGGTCGCCTGCTTCTGGAAGGGGCCGCTGCAACGGTAAAGAAGGTTTCGCTCGAACTGGGTGGGCACGCCCCCTTCCTCGTCTTTGACGACGTTAATCTCGGCAAGGCTGTCAAAGGCGCAATGGCTGCAAAATTTGCTACGTCCGGTCAGGACTGCCTGGCGGCTAACCGCATCTACGTGCAGCGGGGCGTCTATGATGCCTTTGTCGAGGCTTTTGCCGCGGCAATTGTCCGACTCAAAGTGGGGCACGGCCTCGATCCAGCAACGGAGATTGGTCCAATGACAAGGTTGTCAGTGGCCAACAAATGCAGGTTGCAGATTGATGATGCGAGGACAAAAGGTGCCCGCATCGTTTCCGCGAAGCCAGACGGCGGCCTGGGTCCGAATTTCGTCGCTCCGACGCTGCTTAGTGATGTCAGCGAAGACATGCTCATTGCGCAGGAGGAAACATTTGGCCCGGTGGCTGCCGTCCTGGCGTTTGATTCTGAAGACGAAGCTGTCGCTCGAGCAAATGCGAGCGAAATGGGCTTGGCCGGGTACGTCTACACGGACAGCCTGCGTCGAGCGCTAAGGCTCTCTGAGCAACTTGAGTACGGCATGCTCGGCATCAATACAGCATCGTTTACAGGGCCGCCTATTCCGTTTGGCGGGTGGAAGCAATCCGGCCTTGGCCGCGAAGGTTCTCGGCACGGATTAGCGGAATACATGGAACAGAAATACGTCTGCTTCGGCGACTTGGCGGCTTAGGAGAAGAAGATATGAACGATATCAAAACCATTGCTGAACAAGATCGCGCCACTGTCCTGCATCCTTTCACCCAGCTCAAGGAATTCGCCACCGGTAAAACAGGCGATCCTACGATCATTACGGGAGGGAAGGGCATCCGTATCGAAGATGCGCTGGGACACACCTACATCGACGGTTTTGCTGGTTTGTACTGCGTCAACATTGGATATGGTCGCACCGAGGTGGCCGAGGCCATCGCACGGCAGGCTTACAAGCTGGCATACTACCACACTTATGCTGCGCATACGACCGAGGAGCTCGCAGCGCTTTCAGATCGTCTCGTGCGGATGGCGCCAGGCAAGCCGAGCAAGGTGTTTTACGGGCTCTCCGGATCGGATGCCAACGAAACACAGGCCAAGCTCGTCTGGTACTACAACAATCTTCGCGGCCAGCCCAGGAAGAAGAAGATTATCTCGCGCGAGCGCGGCTACCATGGCTGCTCGGTCATCTCCGGTTCGATGACCGGCATGTCGTTCTACCATGATCATATGGACCTTCCATTTCCGGGCATATTGCATACCGGTACACCGCACCATTATTGGGGTGCCGAGCTCGGGGAAACAGAGGAGGCGTTTTCCCGCCGACGCGCAGACGAACTTGAAAAGCTGATCCTTCGAGAGGGGCCGGAGACGGTCGGCGCATTCATTGCCGAACCTGTCTTGGGTACAGGAGGCATTACGCCGCCGCCTGCCGGTTACTGGCGCGAAATTCAAGCGGTCCTGAGGCGCTATGACGTCCTCCTCATCGCAGATGAAGTGATTTGCGGTTTCGGCCGAACTGGTGCGGATTTCGGCAGCACCTTGTATGGGATGGAGCCGGATCTGGTGACAGTCGCGAAAGGCCTGACATCCGGCTACGTGCCTCTGTCGGCAGCGATCGTTGGCGAGAGGGTGTATGGTGTCATGGAGGAAGCTGCCGATCGCGTTGGAGCTTTTTCGCATGGATATACGTACTCTGGCCATCCGATCGCGGCCGCTGCAGCAAACGCAGTCCTCGACATTGTGGAGAAGGAGCGGCTGAGCGAGCGCGCGAGGACCGTCGGCTCGCACTTCCAGAAGCGGCTCAAAGAGCGGTTTGCGCAGTTGGAAATTGTCGGAGAGGTGAGAGGCGTGGGCTTGCTCGGGGCCATCGAGTTCGTTGCCGACCGCCAGACAAAGCGGCGATTTGATGCAGAGCTCAAGGTGGGGGCCCGCATTTCGAAGGCTGCCCGGGATCGCGGACTTATTGCGCGAGCAATGCCGCACGGAGACATTCTGGGTTTTGCGCCACCGCTGGTCGTTTCCGAATCTGAAATCGATGAGATTGTTGAGCTCGCGTATCGAGCGACGAAACAGGTAATGGACGAGCTTGCAAGGTAATCACCGACCGCTTGAAATTGGCCTTTTGCGTGCCGGTGCGGATCTATCATTAGCCGGGCAATGTGATGCTCTTTGCGTGGACACCCATTCGGGCGCCCTTCTATCTGTTGGCGTCGCTGAGCTGCTGCAGTCATACCCATGTATTCCATTGCCTGGCGACGGGAATGCTGGAGCCCCTCTACAAAGGGGCAGGGGAAGGCAATTAGCTGGGCTCACATGACGCGTCTCCGCTCTGCGTCATGTGTCTGGCCGAGGAGGAGAGTCGAATGACCGAGATGCAATCCTTTGTGGTACCGGCGCGGGCGCCGGATGTGCCGATTCGTATCACGGGAATACGCACGCTCGTCGTGAATGCGGAGATGCGCAACTGGATCTTCGTCAAAGTCATGACAGATCAGGACGGCCTGTATGGCTGGGGCGAGGCAAGCCTGAATTGGAAGACGCGCGCGGTCTGCGGCGCGGTAGAGGATCTCGAGGCTCTGCTGCTTGGCCGTGATCCGCGCGACATCGAGCAGTGCCTGCGTATCCTGAACAAGCACAGTTACTATCGCCTTGGTATCATTGGCGCGACCGCGATCAGCGGGATTGAGCACGCGCTATGGGACATTTTTGGCAAGAGCGTCGGGCTGCCGGTATGGCGACTGTTGGGAGGTCAGGCTCGCAACAAGGTGCGTATATACACTCATCTTGGGCTGGGCGACATGAGATCCGTCTATGAGACCTTCGACCGCGGGGCTCTGCGCGACAAGGCGCGTCAAGTGGTTTCGCGGGGCTATGACGCACTGAAAGTGGTGTTCATCCCGTACGGTCATTTCACTGCGCGCATCCCGGAGCGTCGCCAGGTCGGGCTGTTGATGGAAACGCTGCGCGAAGCCGTAGGTGACAACGTGGAGATCATGGTTGATTTCCATGGCCGACCCGCCTCAGTCGGAGCGGCGCTGCAGTTCATCGAGGAGCTAACACCGTACCGACCGATGTTCTGCGAGGAGCCGGTGCAACCGGGCGATACTGAGGCGATGCGGCAAGTGACCGAGCGAGCCGGCTGTCCGATCGCGACCGGCGAGCGTTTGGTGGGATTCAAGGAATTTGAACCGCTGTTTGCCGCGAAGGCCGTCCACGTCATACAGCCCGACTTGAACCACGTGGGCGGGATACTGGAAGGCAAGCGAATAGCCGCCGCGGCCGAGCACGCCTTCATGGGCGTTGCGCCGCACAACCCGAACGGCCCGCTTGCGGGCATCGCAGCATTGCACTTCGATGTTTCCACCCCGAACTTTGTCATTCAAGAAGAAATGAGCGGCGCGGTGCCGTGGTACGACGACGTGGTGACTACGCCCCTGAAGCGGACTGGTAGTTTCTGGGAGGTGCCGATCGCGCCGGGTCTGGGCGTGGAGATCAACGAGGCGGCGGCCGCGCGCCATCCATTCAAGCCCGAAGTGATGCACACACGATCGGCTGTGCTGGAGGATGGCACGATCGTCGATTGGTGAGCGTAAAGCGACGGCGACAGGTTGTCCGCTGAGCCGTTCGGGCGGGGCGGGGCATCGTGGCCCGATTGGCTGCTAAGTCTTTCCAGTTGTTACAGCGGTGCCGCTGTTGGCGTGACGGTCTGGCCCAAGTCACTGCCGATCCGTCCGCGGCCGAGATCAACGATGTGCGACCTCTTTGGAAGCAAGGATGTTGAGCACGTCGTTCCTGGAGCGGAACACCTGCCCGAGTGAGAAAAACTTGACGCGGTGCTTGGCAATTCAATGCACGGGGAAGCCCTGCAGCGGTTCAACTCGAGTAAGCTGCTCCAGTGGGACCCGCATGAATGTTATCGGACCTTTTAACTGCATGGGGCGCGAGCGCAGCGTACGATGCCAGAGCTGAATGCGGTTGTTGTCGCGTTGTCCCCTATGAAATGCAGGAATTCGGCCATTTCTCGACCTACATTAGGGGAATTCGGCTCCTGAGCGCAGCTAAGGTTTTGTCCATGACATCACAACGATCTCTCGGAATCCTGCAACTTGAACGCGGAGTAGCGCCAGGGGCTACGCCGCCCGTGCCGCCGTCCGGTTCAATGCTGAGTTCGGCCACTTTCGACTTCCCAACCATCTTGGAAACTGTCCCGGGGGCTTGGGTGGAGAATGTCGTACGAGGCGACCCGTCGCTCGAGTCGGCCTACATTGCGGCTGCCCGACGGCTGGTCGACCGAGGTGCCGTCGCGATCAGTTCCACCTGTGGCTTCTCTGTCCGGCATCAGCCGGCGGTCGCTGCCTCCGTAAACGTGCCTGTGCTAATGTCGAGCCTGCTCTACTTGCCGGCGCTGCTTCGCCAGCTGGCGCCGCAAGCCAAAATTGCAGTCCTGACCTATGATTCTACGCATTGCAGCGAGGATCTGCTCGGAATCGATGATCCGGACGAACGGGCGAGAATCGTAATTGGCGGGGTCGAGGGCGGCAAGTACTGGCGCGACGAGTTGAAGCGTCCGGCGCCGCCGACCGACGTTGCCGCCATGGAAGCAGATGTTGCTGCCTGCATCGCGCGGCTTCGCGCATCACACCCGGAGATCGCTGCAATCCTGTTCGAATGTGCGGGATTCCCGATTGTCGCACCAGCAATTCGGCGCATCGTAAAGCTGCCTGTTTACGATATCGCGGGCTTTTGCCGGATGGCGATGGCGTCTCTCGCCTGAGCTTGCTGTTGTTTGCGGACGCGGACAATGAGGGCACACGAAACGGGCTGGTGCAGACACAGGATTTCCGCGGGCTGGTACAATGCCTCGCATGCTGGTTACGCAAGAACGCGTCATTCAACCGGCCGGATGCCTCGGTGTCTGCCATCTCGTGCACTCAGCGAAAGCGCGTACGGCAACAGATCGTTATCGATCCATCTTCCTGCAGAAGACTTGCGCAGCAACTGATCACAATTAACACCCGGAGTGATTCATAATGAAGAAAGAATTGCATTTTGAGCGGGCCGAGTTCGCGGCACGCGTGGTGGCTGTAAAGAAGGAGATGTCGAAGAGAGGAATTGATATCCTTCTCCTCTCGGAGCCGCCGAACCAGAACTACGTGACCGGCTACAACGCCTTCTCGTTCTATACTCCGCAGATGGTGATCGTGGCGCTAAATCACGATGAGCCTATCTGGGTGGGACGGTTTATGGACCGCATCTCAGCCTTGATGACGACTTATCTTGCCGACGGCAACATACGGGCCTACCCCGACCGTTACGTACAATCGACCCTGTCGCCGTACGATTTCGTGGCTGACGTTGCAAAGGAGTTGGGCGGCGAGAAAGCGAAAATCGGTGTGGAGATGGGGGGCTATTACTACTCCGCGCGTGCACATGCAGATCTTGTCCGAGCGCTGCCACTGGCCGAGTTTGTAGATGCCGACCTCCTTGTCAACTGGATCCGGATTGTGAAAAGCCCGGCTGAGATTTCTATCATGCGCCAAGCCGGCAGGATCGCGGACGCCATGATGGAGAGGACTGTCAATACAGTCGAGCCTGGTGTGCGCGAATGCGATGTCGCAGCTGCCGCCTACCACCAGATGATTTCGGGCACGCCCGAGTTTGGCGGATCCTACAGCTGTTCGCCGCCCAATATTTGTATTGGTGAGCGTGTAATCGCGCCGCATGCTCATTGGACGGACGAGCCGCTCGCACCTTCAACCATACTGAATCTTGAACTTTCGGGAGTACGACATCGCTATCAGGTCGTCCTCAGTCGCACGGTCTCGCTCGGCAAGCCTGCCCCCAGCTATCAGAAACTTGCGGACGTGGTGGTCGAGGCTTTGAATACGACTCTCGAGAGTGTCAAACCTGGCCGGACAGCCTCGGAGATCGAAGGAGTCTTTCGGCGGACGCTCGCACGCCATGGATTTGAAAAGGAGGCAAGGCTCGGCTATTCAATCGGAGTTGGATTTCCACCTGCGGTCGGTGAGCGCACTGCAAGTCTGCGCAAGGGCGATGAAACTGTTCTTCAGACCGGTATGGTCTTCCACATGATGCCAGGACTTTGGCTGGACAATGTGGGAATCACGATCACCCAATCCTTGGCTGTTACCGACGGCGGACACGAGCCCTTGACGTCGACGCCGCGCAAACTCTTCGTCAAATAGGCAAAACATCAGGCCTCCGCTACTAATATGCCAGCGGTGGCGCCAGCTGTCGCTGGCCCCGCAATCAGACTGCAAGTCACGGCGGCGCTTTGAGACGAGCCGCCGTTAGACCGCCAGGCTGGTCGTATCTGCGTTTTGGCCACCTGTTTGCCGTGGCTGGTTCGAAACGCGAATGGCCGAAAGGCTTTGTCGCTTCTAAGACGGTCTCGAAAAAGCAAAGCTGAGGACGAAGATGAGAAATTCCGATGCCATTTGGGACATTGCGGACCAGAAAGCGCCGGCATTCCACAAGCTCAGTGACGATGTTTGGGAGAAACCTGAACTGAATTACCAAGAATTCGCGGCATCGGCGGCACACGCGAACATGCTGCGTGCGCAGGGGTTTCGAGTCGAAACGAACGTCGCCGGATTACCGACGGCAGTGATGGGCGAGGCGGGCGAGGGCGGTCCAGTCATCGCCATTCTGGGCGAGTTCGATGCGCTTCCGGATCTGAGCCAGGAGGCCGGCGTTGCTGTTCACAAGCCAATAACGTCTGGCGGCAGCGGACACGGATGCGGCCACAACATGCTGGGGGCTGCCGCCTTGCTGGCTGCTGCAGCGGTCAAGGACTGGCTGGCTGCAAACGGCCAGAAGGGCCGGGTCCGCTATTATGGGTGCCCCGCAGAGGAAAATGGCTCCGGCAAGGGTTTCATGGTGCGGGCCGGTGTTTTTTCCGATGTCGATGTTGCAATCTGCTGGCACCCGGCCGATTTCACAGGCGTTTTCAAGCCGCAGTCACTTGCTTGTGTTGAGATCGAGTTTACCTTCCACGGCCGAGCCTCCCATGCTGCCGTTGCGCCCCATCTCGGGCGAAGCGCGCTCGATGCTGTCGAACTTATGAACGTCGGGGTCAATTACATGCGTGAGCATATGCCGTCCTCGGCGCGTGTGCACTACGCTATCACCGACACCGGCGGATTGGCCCCAAATGTCGTTCAAGCTCGCGCTTCGGTGCGGCACCTCGTCCGCGCTCTTGATCTCAATGAGATGTGGAATCTGGTTGAACGTGTTAAGAACATTGCACAGGGTGCCGCCCTGATGACCGAAACTCGAGTTGAAGTGAAGCAGCTTTCAGGCGAAGCAAATCTAGTTGCCAATCGGGCATTGGAGAGCGCCATGGAAGCAAACCTCCTCCGCCTCGGCGGGCCAGGATTCGATGCGGCCGACCGCGCGTTTGCGGCACAGATTCAGAAGACCATTTCTGCTGAGGACATCAAGGCTGCCTACGCCCGCTATGGTCTGCAACCGCAGGAGGGGGAATTATTGAGCGAGCGCATTTACCCGACCGGCCATGTCGGCGAGCTCCTTCCCGGTTCGACAGACGTGGGCACCGTCAGTTGGGTCGTTCCAACTGTGCAGTGCCGTGTTGCTTGCTATGCGGTGGGCACGCGCTATCACTCGTGGCAACTGGTTGCTCAAGGTAAGCTGCCAGCAGCGCACAAGGGATTGACGCATGCGGCTAAAGCGATGGCCGGTGTTGCTGTCGATGTTTTGAGTAACAAGAATCTGCTGAAATCAGTAAAGGAAGAGTTCGACGCGTTCCGAGCCAAGAATGAGTTCAAGAATCCCATCGCGGAGGACATAGTGCCACCGCTTGATATGGCCGCACCCTGATCTGCGCTCAAAGGATGAAGATCAAGACCGCGCTCATCGCGTTCTTGGCTCGCGGCAACAACTTATAGGACCAGCGCGGCGAGCTCGTTTCTTGAGGCAAGGAGTGCTGCCGGCCAAATGCGCCGGGAAAAATCGTGCGTCGAGATCGCTCATCACGCGATGCAAGGCGCTATTACCCAGATCGAGGTTTGCAACCGCCAATGCGAGATCAGCGCAGCCGCGTGGCCGCGCAGGTTTCGGTCGCGCGGAGTTGGAACTTGCATATAGGATCCGCCCGCAGATTTGATCTGCACGATGGCTGGCAGTACTGGCCTCTCAGCGGTTGCGGCCCAGCTTGGGTGGGGGAGGCTCGCGGAGTTTGATTGAACGAGTTCAGCGCGGCCATTCAACCGCATGACGATTCTCGGACGCCCCAAAAGCGTTCTGCACAGCATGAGACCGCGTAAGCAAGGGCGGGTTCGGTTCGTCCGGCGGACCGGTAGATTTGATCTGCACCTCAGGATCGGCGCTCGCATCTGGAAAGCTGCTCGTCTTGCAGCATTCTACCACCGGCGAGCCCACGAAAAACGTAGCGAACGAACTCGCTCGAGGTGCTTTGCTGGTTCTGGCCTGGGCCAGCTGCGTGATAGATCCCTGCCTGCTCTTCGACTGAGCAGAAGGGCATTGAAAACCGACCAAGAAAAGCTCTTAAACGCTGGATTTCAGCGGTTTCCCGCGGATATTGCATTAAATCGATCTCTAGCAGGACTAGGGTTAGGAAAACAAGCGCTCCGGAAAACCAACGGGTTCTGGAGCGCAAAGACGAGGAGATCCAGGGATGACACATCTTGTAGTGAAGGAGGTAATTCCGGAGTTCGTCGGAGAACTTAGCGATTTCCCGTTCCATGCGATCGACGACCGCGTGGTCAAGGAGCTGCGCGCAGCATGGACGCAGTACCCGGTGCTTCGGTTTCGCAATGTCCCGATTGGTGATGCTGAGCAGGTCGCGTTCACCAGAGCGCTCGGCCCGGTATCTTATCCGGTTAAGCAAAGCAGGGGTAAGCACGAGAAATTTCCAGAGATCCTTGTCATCAGCAACAAGGGCAGCGGCGACCTTGGTGATGGCGAGGTAACTTGGCACACCGACATGTGGTACATAGAGCGGCCGCCATCGGCGGCGATCCTGCGTGCAGTCGAATTGCCTGCGGCGGGAGGGAATACTTATTTCTCCAACATGTATGCAGCGTTCACTAGCCTGCCCGATGCGCTGAAGAAGCGATTGCGGGGATTGAGCATCCATCATCAGTCTGTGCTCGACACCTACGACACCGTCCGTCTTGGCAAAGAGTCACCGTCCTCGTCAGACTTTGCGTCTTGGCCAGGCGTTGATCACCCGATCGTTCGACGGCATGCGGATTCGGGAAAGCCGTGTCTGTATCTCGGCAGCGTCCGTGCATATCAGTCCATTCCTGGCATGAAGCAGCAGGAGGCCAAAGAGTTGCTCGATGAGCTGTGGCAACGCGCCACCGATCGTGCGGACGTCTGGTACCAGGAGTGGAAGCCGGGTGATATGCTCTTGTGGGATAACCGGTGCCTGATGCACCGCCGCGATGCGTTCGATCGGGGCTCTATTCGCCTGATGCATCGCACAACCGTCGAGGGCGAGCGTCCACTGGCGGCGCTGTGAACCGGGCCGCGAGAGCTCCATCTTGCACTCCAAGTGCTCAATGGCTCTATAGTTTCGCCAGGAGCGGCTCAGCGGAGGGGATATGAGTGCGATCGAGCGGAAAAATGACGATCCGGAGGTCCGGGAGCGGAGCCGCGATGAGAGCGTGAGCTAAGATTATGTCTTTGCGTCCGCGTGGCCCAGCCATGGGCCCAGAGCTGTGCGATCCGATGTCTGCACTTTTCTGGCGCGGCGTGCCCCGAGGGAGAGCTGGTCTTGTCTCGCGTTGCGTCGGCTGCGCTTCAATCAATGGATGGCGCTGCTTCTCGCGTTCACGGTCGCAGCCACTCTCTCGCTAGATCGAGTACGAAGAAATACAGGAAAGGTCTTCTTGCCATGAGTGATTTGATGAAACCTGGTCAACAGTTCGGCTGGAGCCGCAGAACCCTCCTGCGGGGTGCCGCTGCGGCAATGACGATTCCTGCGATTGGACGAACAACCACCGCCTCTGCGCAGGAAAAGCTCGCGGGCAGCGGCGAGGTCGTAGTTTACAGCTACGGCGGCTCTTTCACCGAAGGTGTTCGGAAGCATGTCTATGAGCCTTTCACGAAAGCGACTGGAATCAAGGTCGTGGATGTGGTGGCTGATCTCTCCGAGCCGCAGGTCAAGGCGATGCACCAGGCTGGGCGCATCGACTGGGACGTCGCCTATGTGAGGCCAGAGAACTATCCAGCAATGCACGAAGGTGGGATGTTCGTGCCGATCGACTACAGCCTCTGGGATGAAGAGTCGCTCGCGGGTACCCCGCCGCGCAGCCGTCTCAAAGACGCGGTCGCGATATTCGCGGTGGGAATGGTGCTGGCTTACGACCAACGGGCCTTTCCGCAGGGCGGGCCGCAAAACTGGGCGGATTTCTGGAACGTCAAAAAGTTTCCCGGACCGCGTGGGCTCTTTGGTTCGGAGGCTACGCGTAACATAGTCTCTGCGCTCCTCGCCGATGGTGTCTCCCCCAAGGATATTTGGCCGCTTACCGATGACAAGATCGACCGCGCATTGAAGAAACTTGGAGAGATCAAGCCGCACATTACGAAGTGGTGGACGGCCGGTGGAGAACCCGTACAACTCCTGACGAATCGGGAATACGCGATGACCAACGCTTACGACGGTCGTTTGCTGGCCGCTATCCGTCAGGGCGTGCCGCTCAGGATCGTATGGGACGGAGTCTATCTGAGACCTAATTACGCGACTATTCTGAAGGGAGGCCCCAACACGGCCAACGCGCAAAAGTTGATCGCCTTTCTGAATCGCGCGAAGATTGCGGCCGGGTGGACGCAGGGAACTGGCTATCCCGGGCCAAATACAAATCAGCTCGACCACCTGCCGGCCGACTTGATCCCGCTGCTCAACATAAATCCCGAGTACGCTTCAAGGGCCGTCCTCGAGGATGGTGCCTGGCTCGCAGCGAAACGCCCGGACGGCAAGACCAATGTCGACCACATGCAGGAACGGTGGCTGGCATGGCGGACGCAATGAGCTCCATGGCAATCAATGGCCGGTCGGAGCCCTTGCAGGCCTCTGCATTAGGGCCTACCCGATGGGCTTGGCTGCTGTTGCCTGGAAGCATCTTCCTCGTAGTGCTCTTTATCGTGCCGCTCGTGGGGCTTCTCCTGCTATCACTTGGGATGCCAGACTGGACGCTGGCGAACTTCATACGCATCGGCAACAACCCCGCCTATCTCGCCGTCTTGCGTACGACTCTGGAGATCAGCGTTTCGGTGACTGCGCTCGCCTTCGTCCTTGGTTATCCCATCGCTTACGCCCTTACGACAGGTGGGTCGGCCCTGCGCACATTCCTCCTCATTGCGGTCGTGCTACCGTATTTCACCAGCGTTTTGGCGCGCACGTTCGCCTGGGTTGTCCTCCTCGGCCGCAACGGTGTCATTAACTCGATTCTGCTCGAACTCGGCTGGACATCTCAGCCAATCACAATGCTGTACAACAGGTTCGGCGTCATCCTCGGCATGACCCACATCGTAATGCCGCTCATGATCCTGCCCATGTATACGGTCATGTCCAGCATCGACCAGAGGCTGCTCCGTGCGGCAAGAGCAAACGGTGCGAGCCCGCTCGCCGCCTTCCTGACGGTATTCCTGCCGCTCAGCCTGCCCGGTCTGATTGCGGGAGTTCTGCTCGTCTTCATCTACTGTCTCGGCTTTTATATCACACCTGCCTTGATGGGCGGACTTTCGGATCTCACGATCACGATGGAGATCAGTTCCCAGGTTGTGGATCAGCTTAACTGGAGCTTCGGCTCTGCTCTCTCGATGGTCCTCCTGGTAGCTGTCCTGACGGTCTTATGGATCGGCTCGCGTTTCTTTCCTGTTGAACAGCTCCTGGGATTCTCCGATGCCAAGAGCGGTTCAGACACTATCACACGGCGGCAGGTGGGAACGCAGTGGCTGATGCGCGTCGGCGCTGCGGCGAACGTACTCGACCGTTGGCTTCCTTCCATGGGAGGCCAGGGGGTGCCGGCCTTGGCAAGCATCTTGGCAGTGCTGCTCCTGCTGCCGGTTCTGATCGTCGCATACCTGTCCCTGAGCGCTTCTTCCTACTTCGTGTTTCCCTTGCCAGGCTATTCGCTGCGCAACTACCAAGCCTATCTCTCCGATACTCTTTGGTTGCGTGCAACGTTCACCAGCATCCGGGTTGCTCTCATGGCGGCCGGCATGGCTACCGTCCTTGGCAGCATGCTCGCATTCGGCCTATCCCGCGGCCGAATCCCAGGTCGGGGCGCGATTGTCGCTCTCGTGCTCTCGCCGATTATCATGCCGACCGTTGTGGTGGCGGTTGCAACATATTTCCTGCTTGTGCGGGTCGGGCTCCAGGGCACCGAATTTGGCTTGGCACTTGGTCATGCGGTGCACGCCATCCCCTACGTGGTCGTGATCGTCGTCGCCAATCTGCGCGACCTCAACCCGACCTACGAGCGCGCAGCCCGCAGCCTTGGTGCCGGGCCTGTGGCCACCTTTCGTACAATTATCGCGCCGCTCGTCATGCCGGCGCTTGTCGTTGCGGGCTTTTTTGCGTTCCTGGCCTCTTTCGACGACGTGGTTTACGTGCTGTTTCTTGGCATCGGAAAGATAACGACCCTGCCAATGCGAATGTGGGAAGGAATCCGGCAGGACATCAACCCGACGATTGCAGCCGTAGCCACATTGCAAATGTTGTTCGCCGGCATTGTCATCATGATCGGCGCGATGCTGGGCCAGCGGAAAGAGAATACCTAGCGACTTGAAGTCAGCACGCAGGTCGAACGAGAACATCACTGGATTGCTCTAGGAGCTGAAATGTTGATGAGAGCCAAGTTGAGCGGCACGGATGTCAGAACCGGAGGCATTGCGCTGCACAAGCTGCAAAAGCGTTATGGCAGCGCAATGGCCGTGGATGATGTCAGTCTTTCCATATCGCCGGGAGAGTTCATTTCTTTGCTGGGCCCCAGCGGATCAGGGAAGACAACAACTCTGATGATGATCGCCGGATTCGAGCTGCCTGACAGCGGTCAGGTGCTGCTGGACGGTAACGACATCACGCACCTGCCGCCGCACCGCCGCGAACTCGGCGTGATTTTTCAGAACTATGCTCTGTTTCCCCACATGACCGTAGCCGAAAACGTCGCTTATCCTCTTCGCATGCGACGTATGGCCAAACCAGAAGTCGAGACTCGGGTACGTCGTGTTCTCGATCAGGTGCACCTTGGAGCTCTGGCCTCACGCCGCCCCCACCAGATGTCCGGTGGTCAGCAGCAGAGAGTAGCAATTGCAAGGGCACTTGTTTTCGATCCCCCCGTCCTCCTTCTTGACGAACCGTTGGGTGCACTCGACAAGAAGTTGCGCGAGCATCTCAGGGGCGAGATCAAGACCCTCCACAAGGAGGTCGGCAAAACGATGATCTACGTCACGCACGATCAGGATGAGGCGCTTGCGATGTCTGATCGAGTCGCGGTGATGCACGAGGGGCGGATCCGGCAGGTCTCGGCACCCGAGGACATCTATCGCAGGCCGGCCGACCTGTTCGTGGCGGGCTTTGTCGGCGAGGTGAATTTCATACCTGCCAAGCTCCTCTCTGGCATTGCTTACGGTCCTGCAGGCGAGAAGCTGCCTGCAGCGCCGTGGCCCGACGCGGACAGAGATGCAACGGTTTGCGTGCGCCCTGAACATTTGCGTCTCCACGCCAAGGCTTCCGCGGCAGAGGGGGTTCAGGGGCACATCGTTGGCCGAACATTCATTGGAGACGCGACCATTCTCGAATTCCGCGCCGATTCCGGACTGCAGCTGACGTCGAAGGTGCTGAACATCTCGGTTGAAACGACGCCCCAGATTGGAGCGGCCTGTGTCGCCTCATGGGCTGCGACTGACGCAACCATTCTGACAGAGTAGCTTGCTGGCACAGAATAGCTGATCCGCATTGAGTGCATCCGCTCGAGGCTTGGCGCGCCTTTGAGCGCGCTAGGCCGTTAGTGCCTGGCCATCCCACCCACAGCCATAGAGGTAAACATGACTTGTGAAAGCCCAGCGCTTACCATCGTACTCAACCATGCTGCCGCCGAAAGCTATGCGCGGCTTATCACAGAGCGCTTCCCGCAGGTGCGCGCGATCGTGGCGCCGGACCCTGGCCGGCTCGAGCAGCACATAGGGGAGGCAGACGCGCTGCTCGCATTTCGCTTTCCCGTTGAGCTATTTGACCAAGCGAAGAAACTGCGCTGGTTCCAGTGCACTGGAGCCGGTGTCGATTCCATACTTCCCGTCCGTGACAAGGCGAGCCACATCACGGTGACCAATGCACGCGGCATCCACGGGGACGTCATTGCGGACTACGTGATGGCCGGCGTCACGATGCTGCACTGGGATTTCCGCAGGCTTCTGCGCGAGCAGGCGGAGCGGAAGTGGAATCCTCGCTACGTGTCTCCATTGGCCGACAAGACGCTCGGCGTCGTCGGGCTCGGCTCGATTGGTGCGACCATCGCCCGGCGCGCCAAGAGTGCTGGTATGACTGTGGTTGGCTCAAAGCGCGACATATCTGCTCCAGTCGAAGGCGTTGACAAGCTGTTTGCCTCCAACGCACTTCAGGATCTGCTCCCGCTTTGCGATTTCGTAGTTCTGGCCGTGCCGGGAACGGGGGAGACAGTGAGGCTGATCGGTGCAGCCGAGATCGGATGCATGCGGCGCGATGCCTTTCTGATCAACATCGCGCGGGGCAACGTTATTGCCGAAGCAGAGCTGATCAAGGCTCTGAAGACGGGTACGATCGCCGGAGCAATGCTGGACGTCTTCGAGCGAGAGCCGCTCCCGCAAGACAGCCCGCTGTGGGATATGCCGAACGTAATCGCAACTCCGCATGTGGCAGGAAGCCCGGCAAACTATACAGAGCGGGTATTCTCCTCCATCCTGGCGGAGAACATCGAACGTTTCCTGAAAGGCCAGGCTCTGAAGAACGTGGTGAACCTGCAACGCGGGTATTGATGCGGCGCGTTCGTCTGCGCCAACTTCGAACTGATGTCTTGGCTCAGCGTGAACCGGTCGGAGCGGTTCGTCGCGTTGATCCTTTCGCATTGAGCAGGCCGGGAGCGTGAAAGCGCTTCCGGCACGCATGAGAGATGCAGTCCTTCTGCGTGGGGGCATCCATGAAACGCGGTGAGCGATAAGATGTCTGACAAGCCTCTCGGCCTGGACAACGGCTTGACGAATTACGGCGACTTCGACTTCGCCCGATTTCTGCGCCGTTCATTCGGCCGATCAATGGGCATCTCTCGCGAGATGCTCGACAAGCCGGTCGTCGGCATTGCGATGACCCCGTCCGGCTTCAATAACTGTCACCGCTACATGCCCGACCTGGTCGAGGCGGTTTCACGCGGCGTCCTTGCTGCGGGTGCATTGCCCCGGGCATTTCCGACCATCTCGCTCGGCGAAGTGTTTCTCAATCCCACGAGCATGATGTATCGAAACCTCATGGCGATGGACACAGAAGAGATGATCGGTGCTCAGCCGATGGACTCAGTCGTGCTCATCGGCGGTTGCGACAAGACTGTGCCCGCGCAGCTGATGGGAGCAGCCTCAGCCAATCTGCCCGCTATCCAACTCGTCACGGGACCTATGTCAACAGGGCGGCACAGGGGCCAGAGACTTGGCGCCTGCACCGACTGCCGTAGTTACTGGGGCAAATATCGGGCCGGCGATATCGATTCTAAGGAGATTGAGGCAGTAGAGGGGCGACTCTCGGTGACGGCTGGTACCTGCGCCGTGATGGGAACCGCGTCAACATTGGCCTGCATCGCGGAAGCGCTCGGCATGTCCCTGCCAGGAACGGCAACCATTCCTGCCGTTTACGCTGACCGTCTTGTTGCGGCAGAGGAAAGCGGTAAAGCTGCGGTAAGGCTGATCGCCAGCAAGCTCACTCCGCGTGACGTCATCACGCGCAAGTCTGTCGAGAACGCACAGCGCGTTCTGCTGGCGCTGGGAGGCTCTACCAACGCTGTGGTGCATCTGGCCGCCATCGCCGGCCGTTTGGGAATTAAAATCCCCTTCTCACGATTCAACGAACTTTCTGACGAGACGCCTGTCCTCGTCGATCTGAAGCCGGTTGGCGAAGGCTACATGGAGGACTTCCATGCGGCCGGGGGCATGGGAGCGCTGTTGCGTGAATTGCGTCCGCTGCTTCATCTGGACACTGTCGATGTGGAGGGGCGGCGTCTGGGCGATCGTCTGGCCGAGCCTATCCACTGGGTTGATCGAGCGGTTATTCGTCCGTTTGCTGATCCAATCTCAAAGGTCGGAGGACTGGTCGCGCTAACCGGCAACCTGGCGCCCGAAGGCGCGATCTTCAAGCGAGCCGCGGCCACGGCTGCATTATTCGAGTCTGAAGGACGGGCGGTGGTGTTCTCCGGGCTTGAGGACTTGACGAGGCGAATTGATGATCCTGAGCTGGATGTCAGGCCGGATGATATTCTCGTTCTGCAGAACGCAGGCCCTCAAGGTGCCGGTATGCCGGAAGCTGGTTATTTGCCAATCCCGAAGAAGCTAGCTCAGGCAGGCGTCAGGGATATGGTGCGAATTTCGGATGCGCGCATGTCTGGTACTGCCTTTGGATCTATTGTTCTGCACATCGCTCCCGAGGCAGCGGCGGGAGGACCTCTTGCGGCCGTTCGCAACGGCGACCGCATCCGCCTCTCAATCGCAAACAAGAGTATCGACCTTCTCGTCGAGGAGGCCGAGATCAAGCGGCGTCTGGCGGGCCACAGGCCGCCTCCGGTGCCCGCTCGCGGCTACAAGTCGCTCTTTCGCCGCACTGTGCTTCAGGCCCCAGATGGCTGCGATTTCGATTTCTTGACGGACAATGGGACGAGATGAGTGCATCTCTACGACTGCACTGACCACCTGCCTCAGGGGCCGATAGAGCAGTGGGGAGCAAGGGGCAAGCTGCCTAAAGTCCAGGTCTGCAGCACGAACTGCGCGGCCGGAAAGCGCGGACGCCCTAGGACCAGGAGAACACACCGAGACGTTCGCAGGTGTCGCTCAGCTATCCGATTAACCGAAGAGACCGTCGACGAAATCCAGGTCTCCATAAATCAAATAACTGCATTTTTGAGCAAAAGTAGCAGAATTTCTGCGACACACGACCACACGTTAGCGGGCTTTTGCTTTTGTGCCGGCTACTATTGCGCAAAGGGCTGGAAATGCGGGGCGTGCCGCCAGTCACCGTAGACTTGAGCGGCTCCTCGAAAGGTCTTCAGACAAAGCGCGGGTGTCTGGGGAATTTCAAAAGGTTGGTGACAAGCCGAGGGGCGATTCGGATGTTGGGGGCTCTTTGGCCTCAAGCAGGTGGCGATCTTGCGTCAACGCGGCGCAGCGCCGAGCTGTTTTTAGATGGCCTCCATGGCGCCTACGGAGGCTTGAGTCGGCAGAATTGGGCCATAAGATGGATAAGTATCGGAGACGCTCACCGCCTTGCCGCTGACTTGCATGTCGAAAGCGGGCCAGTCTACAAGGCGACAGAATCCTGGCTTTGCGCGCTAACTGCCTTTGAGGTTGCCAGGAGGCTGATCGATGAAGACGATTCACAAAGCGCGGACGTTTCGGCAAGGATAAACGCAGGCATTCAAAGGTTCGGAAGACTCGAGCAGAGGCTCCACCGGATACAATTGTCGTGCTGTGATCAAGTCCGATTTGAGGCCTTCTACTTACCCGCTGGTTGTCCGGCTTCATGCGCCTCAGCCGTCATCTGCATCAGCAGGGAAGAAGAAACAGAAGCGACATTGCTTGCAAGACTTTTGCCTGTAGTCCTGGGCCGCGGCACGTCGCTTCTTGTGGTTTCTCATTACGCTGTTTCAGAGTGGCGGGGCCAAGCGCAAGCGATTCTGTCCTCCTGTCTGGATTACCTGTCAGCCAGGCCCGGGGTTGATGCTGCTCGAATAGGCGTCTATGGGGAAGGATTGTCCGCGGCTCTAGCTACTGATCTCGCGGTTTTTGACGGCCGTATTGCTGCTGCCGTTTGCGATGGCGGTCTTTGGAATTGGGCCCGTACTCGGGCCTCCATCGGGTGGATGACTGGGACAACCGATGTACTGGACGAAGAACTGGTTTCGATGCGTCGCTCGCGAGTAGCGCGACAGCTGAAGTGTCCGGTTCTCGTCGTGGCTGGGGGGCGTGGCATCGTCAGCGTGCCTGAGGCGATCAAACTCGAAACTGATTGCACGGCCGCTCGCATCGATGTCGAGCTGGCAATGGCGCGTACGACGCAGACTTCAATGGGGGAGTTCGAAAATTTCATTGCGGCCGACGAGTGCATCTTTGGATGGCTACATCGTAAGCTCGCCTGCAGTTCTGCTCCGTAACGTGATCAACACTCCTGAAGACCTGTTCGTCTGTTCGTCGACGCTGCTGGAACTTCAAAAACGATTCGTGCGGAAGAGGCCCTGGGCCATCGGAATGGCTGACTGAAGCAACCTTGATGTGTCCGAAAAAAGAACGTCCCAACCTAGGCAAAATGTTCTCTCAAAAAAGCCGTGCCGCGAACGGGACCCATTCAGGGCGACAAGATCGCCCCCCTACAACAACCCGATGCTCAGTTTTTGTGATGCCAGCCGGCTATTCTTCGCAATCGAGCTAAGCCGTTTGTTGAGGTAGTCCAGTGACTGTTCATCCAGGCCGCCAAACATCGTCGAATTGACGGCTCGTCTCTTCAGAGACAGCTTCGCGATTTCCGTTTGTGCTTTCTGAGTGAGCGAGATCTGCAGAAATCTCGCATCATCAGGCGACGTGGTGCGTGCGAGGAAATCCATCTGCTCGAGTTTTTTCGTCTGGTTCGTCACGAAGGCCGGATGGATTCTCAGTTTGTTGGCAACGGCTGTACCCGAGACACCACGCCCCTCGTCCAATTCATCAATCGCCATCAGGATCAACCATTGCGGCTCCGATACACCCAGCATGTCAGCCCAACTTTTATGTATTTCTTCGAGCTGGGAACGGATTTCCACGATGTTCCAGAGGAAGTCGGCAACGGCTCGATCGAACTGCTCTTGGTCAGCCATGTTGGTCTTTTTGCCAAAGTTCATTGTTCGCTCGCGGGCCGAGGAAGCGATTCGTTTATAGGCCATGACTATCCTATCCATCATGGATGAGCCGAAAAAGACTGACCAGAACATGGGCACCATGCTATAAATCAATTGACTAACGCAATTATTTAGGCGACCATTGTGACGATCGTTTAGGCTCTTGATCCGGCGGTCAGCATTTAAAAACCTCCAAGTGAACCTCCGGGATGCCCCCCGGAGGTTCGTTTTTGCGCAAATTGGGCGATTTCTGTATTCTAAAAGCTCAAACGGCTCCCCTGTTGCTCAATTGCGACACTCGCGGGGCAAACGCCGTCGCCTCAAATTAATTAATTGCAGCAATTGATATATGTAACTAATCCTTGCTCGACAGCGAGGGGGTCCTCGAAGTCGTTTCGCCAAGAGCCCGCTCAAGAGATGGGGCTAGCAGCGGCGGATGTTTGAAGGACGGAAACGACGTTACCAACTTGGAGGTTCATCGATGAAAGTGATGAAGAGTTTTATTCTTGGGTCTGCGGCAATGTTCGCAGGCGCGGGAGCGCAGGCCGCCGACCTTCCCGTGAAGGCCAAGGCGATCGAGTATGTGAAGATCTGCTCGCTCTACGGAGCAGGATTTTATTACATCCCCGGCACTGACACGTGCATCAAGCTGGGTGGTTATCTGCGCGCCGATGCCTTGGCGGCTACGAGCACTGACTTTGATGCCGCTAACGCCGGTGTGGCTGGCGCGCGGAATCGGCTCAGTAATTACTACACGACACAGTCCCGTCAGGACCTGCAAATCGACACGCGCACCGCGACCGAGTACGGGGTTGTTCGGACCTTCGCCGAGTTGGCCTTCACATGGAGAAGCGGTACCTATAGCGGCGCTGGCACGACTGCCGTGAATGGCTCGACCGCCTATACCTCATCGGCCACCTCCCAAGTCGCTGGTGGCGGTCTCAATATTTTCTACGCCTTCATCCAATTCGCTGGGTTCACCTTCGGTAAGGCGGAGTCGCAGTTCAGAACGCCTTGGGCCGAGTATCCGGCGAACTCTATGGAGCTTCCGGGTAGCGGCGGCTGGGACCCCGTGAACCAGATCTCGTATACAGCCGATTTCGGTCAGGGTATCACGGCTACTGTCTCGGCCCAGGATCAAGTGCCTCATGATCAAGTTGCCATCTGGAACGTAAGTGGCGCAACCGTCGCAAGTAATGCGACCGGTAGCTACGGTGCTAACGACATCGGCGGCTCGCGCGCTCCGGACCTCATCGCGCGAGTTCGCGTTGACCAAGCTTGGGGACTATTCCAGGCCTCGTTCGCGGCGCATGACAATCATGCCGCCTATTATGGTGCCTCCGAGGTGACTGGCTATCCGGGCGACAAGTGGGGCTGGGCTGGACAGCTGGCATTGTCGATCAAGAACCTCCCGACGGGCGCGGGTGACTCGATCAATTTGACCGCCGTGTATACGAACGGGGCGAGCCGCTACAACTTCCACGACTATTTAGGGTCCACGTTCGCGATGTACGGTGGTACAAGCGTGCCCGGTGCTTATCAAAGTCTCGGGCTCGCCGGTGTATCTGACTCCGTGTTCGTCACCGGTGCCGGTCAGGAGCTGACAACGACATATGGCTTCAATGGTGGCTACACCCACAACTGGGATCCATATTGGAATACGTCTATTTTTGGTGCGTGGGCGGCTGTGCGGTACAACAACACGGCCAAGGGATATATCTGCGGAGCTTTCGTGGCAAACCTCGCGCTGTCGAGCGGTCTTGCGGGCTGCAACCCCGACTTCAACTACGCAGTTGTCGGCACGAGGACAGGCTGGACTCCTGTCAAGAACCTGACCTTCTCGGCCGAGCTCGCTTACATGATGCTCGACCAGAAATACGCAAGCGGAAGCACTGTGACCCTTCCGTTGCAATCGAGCATCGCAAAGCCAGCCGCGACTTATGAGCTGAAGGACCAGAACAGCCTCGTGCTGCTCCTCCGTGCTCAGCGCAACTTCTAAGTCCTCTGTAATTAAACGGAAGGAGATAACTGAACGGCTCTTACGACCTAAAGTTTAACCTCCAAGAGGGCCCCCGGTATGCCCCACCGGGGGCCCTTCTCCAGTCAGATCGGTTTTTGAGCGCCGCGCGTCACACAGTGGTGGCGGGTGCGCAAACAGAGCGCAAGCTCGTGCAAAACCCTGCCACCGCCAAATACATCGCGTTCGAGATCGATCCCGGCGACAAAGTGCAGACTACGAACAATGGCTTGAGGATGCTCGACATGAGGGACGGGGGCACCACCGTTTCGTTGGCATTCCAAGATGGGCAGAGATCCTATGGCGGTCGTTGATCACCGCTTGCGTGTGCATGGTCTTGCCGGACTGCGCATCATAGACGCCGCTATCATGCCGACCGCGCCTTCAGGCAACACCTGCGCGCCGACCCTAATGATTAGCTGAGAAAGGCGCTGCCCCATGGCAAGTTCATAGACATTGCCCGGCATCTCTAGCCAGCAGGATGCGAGCCTGACTTGGCTGGGTGGGTTGTCTTTGGGCGTCACAGTTGCCGCAATCCGCGATCCTCCGCCTTGTCATCACAGCTCGAACTCGTTCTCGTCCCACCCACAGGAACCGTGAACAGTGACATGGGAATGCGCCGCGATCCCGCGACCGCCCCGATCGCCGCGCCACGAATACGCGGTTCGCACACCTTCAGCGCATTTCTAATCACCTAGCCAGTTTCTTGGTCTCGCCGGTTCATCTGTTGTCGCTATAGCTGAGCTGTGCGTGAAGGACTGGGCTGTTGCATGGCATGCGGGCATCAACTTGCGCAGCTTTGTCTCAGGTCGCCGTTGTGCGCATTCCCTTCGTCTGCGCCGCCGACGACGTCGCGCCAATTGGATCGCGTCGTAGCGACATTCTCAGGTGATTTGAGGAATTGATACTGACACAAGCGACACTCCGCCTACGGGCCGCTGTGTGCATGGCATGACTGCAGCTATTGGAGTTACTTGGTTCTCGACATGGTTGATCAGCCCAAATCGACGAGAGATATCCAGAGTTCTCGCGTCAGTACTCTCCGATCTCCGGTCGGGAGGTCTCTGCTAACCGCAAGAAGTTGACAAGGAGCGTGTGCCCTTGTTCGGTAAGTATCGATTCCGGATGGAATTGCATGCCATAGGTCGGTGGTACCGATGTGCGAGTGCCATAATCTCGCCTCCTCCGACGTGGCTATGACCGTGAGTTGCGGCGCGCATGTCTCATCAAGCTCAACAAGAGAGTGGTAGCGTCCCACGCGAAGCGGGGAGGGGAGCTCGTCGAACAGCCCATGGCCCCTATGCACCACGTACGAGGGCCGGCCGTGCATAGGCCGGCGTGCCCGCGCCACACGTCCGCCAAATACGGTCCCAATACACTGGTGCCCGAGGCAGATGCCGAGAATTGGAACGCGACCCGAAAGCTCGCGCACCAGGGGAATAGATATTCCGGCCTCAAATGGGGTACAGGGGCCCGGTGAGATGACCAAGGCGCGAGGCTTGAATCCGACCAGATCGCAAACTGTGACAGCGTCGTTCCGGACGACCTCGGTCTTTTCACCAAGGTTATGGAAATACCGGGCAATGTTGAAGACGAATGAGTCGTAGTTGTCGATGATCACAATCAAGATGCACCGGAGAGGGCGGGGGCAAAAGCATCGAAGATTCGCTGCGCCTTGACGAGCGTTTCCTCGTGCTCGGCCGCAGGGTCTGACATCGCCGTTATTCCGCCACCTGCATGTAACACAGCCAGATCGCGGTCAATCGTCACAGTTCGTATTGCAACATTCGTATCCGTTGAAGCCAATGAAGCCTATCGATCCACAATAAACCTCTCGCGCGAAACGTTCGATTTCCGCGATGATCTCCATCGACCTCACCTTTGGGGCACCGGTAATTGAGCCGCCAGGGAAGCAGGCGCGAAGCAACGCAATAGCATCCTGGTCTCCTGCCAATTCGCCCGTAACTACAGATACAAGGTGGTGCACCGAGGCGTACGATTCCATGCCGCACAACATGGGGACATCGACGGACTGCGGAGTGCAAACTCGCGATAGATCGTTACGCAGGAGGTCCACGATCATCGTGTTTTCGGCCCAGTCCTTTTCGGATGCAGCTAGCAGTTCAGCGCGGCGCTCGTCTTCTTTCGAATCAGCGGAACGGGCGATAGTGCCCTTGATGGGTCGGGTTTCGACCCGTCGTCCGTCGAGCTTTAAAAATCGCTCTGGTGAGCTCGAAGCAATGGTCAGCTTGCCATAGCGCAGCAGTGCCGCAAAGGGCGCCGGATTCAATAATCTCAGCCGGCAGTAGAAGGCAACCGGATCAAATGAGGCAGATAGCCGGGCGCTGAAGCGCTGCGCAACGTTAGCTTGAAAGATGTCTCCAGCCAGAATCAAGCCGATGACACGCTGTACCGCCGCAACGTAGCTGTCACGGCTGAAATTGGAAAGCCAAGGACCTGCCGTGCCAAGAAATTCGCCCGGCTCCGCCTTTGGCCTGGCAAGAAGAGCTTCGAACTCATCGGCCCGACGGCGCGCGCGCTCTCTGCGGCGCAGCGGATCCTGCTCGGGCCATCCGGTCGAGACGATCCAGCATCGGGCGTGACGATGGTCGAAGCTGATGACTACATCATACAGATGCATAACGGATTGAGGCAATCTTAACCCCGGAATTGCGGGCACCGGCAATCGCTCCAATGTCCTGTTCAGATCGTACCCCAGGAATCCGGCCGCGCCCCCCTGAAATGGAGGAAGATCGGGACGAAGCTCCTGCGGATATCTGGCGAGAAGTGCGCGAAGCCCTTCCCATGGCTCCTCCTCCAGGGCCGCACCATTGCAACTCAGCTGCCCCTCCCGAATGATGCAAGTGCCGAACGGGTCACACGTCAGATAAGAGTAGCGGCCGAGCAACTCGTGTCCTGCCGCGCTATCCAGAAACGTAAGGTGCGGCCGGTGCGCCAGACCTCGCAGGGCAGTGGTAGGATCGATCCACTGCAGTTCGCGAACATGCATCTGGCTATCCGTTAATCACCGGTAGGACTCCCTGCGAGATCCACTTCGATTGTGATCACCATCGCCCCGTCGATCTCTAGAGTCTCAGGTTATTCGCGCCAAGCCCACCAAGAGACAAGTAACTTGCCTATTTGGGGCCGCTTCCTGAAGAACCAGAGCTGGAGGGCACATCGTAGTCAGCCGCGAACCGGAGTTCCCGGAGTGGCCGGACCCGCTTGATCGACTCCTGGTATAGATCGTGCGCCTTATATGCCACGAGTTCAGCCTCGTTGTCGAACTCACCGTAGACCACGACATCAATCTCGTTGGCGAGCTGGTCAGTCTTGCGATTGCGAGCGTACCTCGAGCCGGCGTGCATGAGGGATTGTGGTGAGTACGGACAAACCCTCGACCATTCGGCTGATATAAGCTTCGTCCTTGGCCGTGAACAAGACGATATGGCGGATCATGGATTACCGTAGGAGTGAGCTGGGGCAGTTTTATGTGGAGTTCGTGTCGTTGGCAACGTTATCGCCGCATGTTCGTCATTCCGCAAGACAGGTCAGTGTCCAATTTCTCTGCAGCACTTTGCTGGATTGAACTCCCCAGATGTTTCAAATTGATGATCCTGATTTGAGCACGGTGGCCAGCTCGCACCTGTGTTCGCGGCCAATGGTGATTTCGCGAGGTTCGTCGGTCCTAGCTGGCGAGCAGGCGCGCCATCGCGAGCGCGCCAGCCGTGTCATTCGATTGTTCTTTGTCTCGCCTGAGATCGTAAACAAAACAAGCACTTTGCGAGCCGGGTATTCAGATGAAGCAGCAGGCAACCCAGCCAAGTGGCGTCGAAATGGCAACAATTTGCGATTGGTGCAGGATTTCTGCGTTGTTGCGTGGATTTTAGCTCTCTTTACGCGCTGCTAGCCGCTAATCGAGAGCATCAGCTGGGTTGCGAAAGCTGCACGACCAACATCGCAGCCCCCGAACGTTTGGCTGGGGCCAACGCGTGAACAGCTATCTCGAGGACTGCAGATGGTCCCTAGGATCGGCTCGTGGCTGTCGAAGCAAATCTGATGATGGCCGGTATGGGGGTGGAGCGCCACGACGGCATCAGTGCGCCGGTCCGGACTGACTGGAAGCGCGCCGAGGCCGAAGGGCTTTATGACTTGCCGTTTCCTGACCTGATGTTTCAGGCGCAGATCGTTCACCGCGTCAACTTTGATCCGAACCGCATCGAAACCGCAAGCCTGCTCAGCATCAAGACCGGCGGCTGCCCTGAAGACTGCGGCTACTGCTCGCAGAGCGCCCATTACGAGACCGGTATGAAGGCCACTCGGTTGATGGATCGGGCTGATGTTATTGCCGGCGCGCAGCGCGCCAAGGAGGCTGGTGCGACACGATTCTGCATGGCCGCGGCTTGGCGCAATCCAAAGGATCGCGACCTCGATCAGATCTGCGAGATGCTGAGCGCGGTTAAAGGTCTCGGCATGGAAACCTGCGTCACGCTTGGCATGCTGACGGCGGAGCAGGCCAACCGGCTCTCCGGCGCCGGCCTGGACTTCTACAATCACAACGTGGACACCTCGCCAGAATTCTACGGCAAGATCATTACCACTCGAACCTTGCAGAATCGCATTGACACGCTTGCACATGTGCGCGAGGCCGGCATCAAAGACTGCTGCGGCGGCATTATCGGCATGGGCGAGCACGTCGAAGACCGCCTCGGAATGCTCCTGCTGCTTGCGAATCTTCCGAGTCACCCAGAAAGCGTACCGTTCAATCTGTGTAATGAAGTCAAAGGTGTTCCAGTCGACGATACCGCTAACCGTCCAGATCCGATCGCAATGGCGCGCCTGATCGCGACGGCGCGGATTATGATGCCGAAGAGCGTGGTGAGGTTGTCGGCGGGGCGACAGTATATGACGGACGAACTGCAGGCGCTGTGCTTTTTGGCCGGCGCGAATTCCATCTTCATTGGTGATGTGCTGTTGACGACCAAGAACCCGCAGCGAGATCGCGATGCGAGTCTGCTGCACCGACTCGGCATCGCGTCAGGCGTTGCTTAAGTTAAGCTGAAGCAGCCTGCGCGCTGCTCCCTATTCCGGCCTGAATGAGAGATGCAGATTACGCTGATGAAGGGCAAAATCCATCGCGCAACGGTGACCGAAGTCGATTTCCACTCTGAGGATCGGTGTCCATTGACGGTGAGCTGTTGGACGCTGCCGCATTTCTGATCAATGACCGGGTCGAAATCTGCAACATGTAAACCGGAGCGCACTTTTCCACCCACGTAGTAGAAGCGCCTCGAGGGTCTGGTACCATTGACGTGAATGGCGCGGCTGCACGGCTCGCGCTACCCGGAGACCAAATAACTATAGTTGCATATGCCTTACTTGATGAGGCCGAGGCTAAGTCTTTGCGCCGCGCGTTGTTGTGGTCGGGCGAGAAAATCGCATCTTGCGAGGTTAGAATACTAGGAGATGCGGTAGCTTTTTATTCCTGCTGACCGCCAGAACTCTTGCGAAATATGGCCGCTGCAGTACGGGTAAAGAATGAAGCTAATCCATACGTCCAAGCTTGCCAGTTATGCCTCGGCCTTGCAAGCCTTGAACGAAGATGGTCGACTGCGCCGCATGAGGCCGCGTGCGGGCATAGATTTCGTATCGAATGACTATCTGGCGCTCGCTAACGCGCCTCGCATGAAGAAGGCCATTTGGACTGCACTTGACGCTGGCACGCCGATCGGAGCTGGCGGATCGCGGCTGCTGCGCGGCAATTGTGAGGAGCACGAAAAGCTCGAAACGGAAGCGGCTCGATTCTTCGGAGCCGATGCGGCGCTCTTCTTCGGTAGCGGGTATGTCGCAAATTTCTCTGTCCTCACAACTCTACCGCAGCGAGGCGATCTGCTCGTGCTGGATTCTCTCGTGCACGCCAGCATTCACGAGGGTGCGCGCGCTGGCAGAGCTGACTTTCGGATAAGCAGGCATAACGATCCTCTGTCCGTAGAAAGCAGGATTCGAGACTGGCGAGCGAAAGGCGGAAGGGGCCGGGTCTGGATCGTGGCCGAGAGCCTCTACAGCATGGACGGAGATTTCGGGCCGCTTGAAGATCTCGTCGAAATTGCGGACCGGCATGATGCCTTCGTGATGGTGGACGAAGCACACGCGACCGGCGTCTACGGTCAGCTAGGGCGTGGGCTCACTGCGCCGTATGAAGGGCGAGAAAACCTCGTAGTGGTGCATACCTGTGGGAAAGCCTTAGGCGCCGTTGGTGCGCTTGTCACTGCCTCCGGTGTGCTGGCTGATTTCATGGTCAACCGGTGTCGACCCTTCATTTTCGCCACTGCGCCCTCACCTTTGATGGCTGTTGCTGTGCGGGAAGCGCTCATGATTTTGCAGGACGAACCAGAGCGTCAGGAGCGCCTTTCCAAGCTCGTTGCGTTCACGCACCAGCAGATGCGGCTTCGCGGTGAGAGAAATACTTCGTGTTCGCAGATCATCCCCTATATCATCGGCGACAACATTCGTGCGATGCGGCTCGCCTCGGCGTTGCAAGCTCGTGGCTTCGATATTCGCGGGATCCGGCCGCCAACCGTGCCGGCGGGCACGGCCCGCTTACGAATCTCTCTGACGCTCAACGTGGGGGAGGCACACGTACGCGCAATGCTCGACGCGCTAAATGAACAAGCGAGGGGGTGGTCTCGATGACTCCGCGGATCGTGATAACAGGCACAGATACCAGGGTAGGAAAGAAGGTATTTTCAGCAGGTCTCGCTGAACTCCTCGGCGCGAGTTACTGGAAGCCGATTCAGGCTGGCTTCGAAGGAGAGACCGACGCGGAGGCCGTAGGACGGTTGGGCAGACTTTCGCCGGACCGGATCGTTCCAGAGCTCTAT
The DNA here is from genome assembly GCF_000473065.1 of Bradyrhizobium sp. WSM1743. Classification (GTDB taxonomy): domain Bacteria; phylum Pseudomonadota; class Alphaproteobacteria; order Rhizobiales; family Xanthobacteraceae; genus Bradyrhizobium. Next base: position 4,980 of record NZ_AXAZ01000035.1, on the reverse strand, counting down.
CGTCTTCGAACACCAGCCTCGCCACATCATTCTGCGGAAATCGATGGGGAGAGTGCGATCTGCGAGATCGGACGAGTGCGTTGGCTCGGCCGGCTGCCCTGGATCGGTCCGCCGACCGCTGAGACACTTCAGGCCGCGTTCCGGCAATCGTTCGTCCGCGATGACTTCCTGAGCCCGTGATGCTGTACAAGCGATCGCCGATTTGGCATCCATTCACGCAGCACGCACTTCAAGGCAAAATGACAAGGGTGCTTCGTGCTGACGGTGCCTATCTCTACACGAGCGACGATCGCAGAATCATTGATGCGATTTCATCCTGGTGGGTGGCCACCCACGGCCACTGCCACCCCGCAATTGTGAGCGCGATCAGGGAGCAGGCGGGAAAGCTGAACCAGATCATCTTCGCCGGCTACACTCACGATCCTGCCGAGGAAGTTGCGGCGCTGCTCTTGAAGGTCGCACCTCGCGGCCTGGATCACGTCTTCTTCTCTGATAATGGCTCAACAAGCGTTGAGGTGGCTCTAAAGATGGCGCTGGGGTACTGACACAACATCGGCAAGCAAAGAAGAAGTATTGTCGTGATGCAGTATTCCTACCACGGGGATACGATTGGCGCGATGTCAGTGGGAGCTCGAGGCATATTCAACGCACCCTATCGCCCTTTGTTATTTGACGTGGTCTCAATCCCGTTCCCGTCAGAAGGTCGCGAGTGGGAGACGCTGAATGTCCTCTACTCCGTATGTCAGAATGAGAGTCCAGCGGCCTTCCTTGTGGAGCCTCTCATTCTGGGAGCAGGCGGTATGCTGATGTACCCGGCCTGGGTACTCAGGGAAATGAAGCCTACTGCGAAGCCTTTGATGTCCTGTTCATTGCAGACGAGGTCATGACTGGTTGGGGTCGCACCGGAACACTGTTCGCCTGCGAGCAGGCCGATGTCACGCCCCGCAAAGGCCAATTTGGATCTTTGGCTGAATCAGCAGTCTCACAGGCGCCTGGCGTCAATCGCGGCGATGCAGGAACAGGCAATCATGCCATTTCTCGAGGACAAGCGCTTTGCAAATGTCCGCCGGACCGGCACCATCACGGCGCTTGAGCTGAAAACGAGCGACGCTGGTTAGCTTGCCGATATCGGCCCGAAACTTCAGGCGTTCTTCAGCAATAGGAATCTTCTGTGCGACCGCTCGGCAATACAATTTATGTCATGCCACCATTTTGCATCACGGCCGCGGATATCGACGAGATCTATGGAGCGATCCGGAGTGCTGCCGATGCACTGACGTGAGGACGTGCTGTGCAGAAGGTGAGGCTGAGCATGTCTGAGCACGTCCGGTCTACAAAAATATGAAGTGGTCATGCTCGATCTACATAGTTGAGGGTTGGTTGGTCATGACAGGTGCGAGGAGCAGACCCGCGGCGAACTATGAAGCTAACAAAGCGCTTCTTATGTTGCTGCTTGGTACGCCATATTGCTCGCCTCCCTCTTTTGAGGCACGCCAACACAGGACAAAAGCGAATCCGCTGACGTCATAGTGCGAGCGGACGTGCTACCTGACTGGGCCACCGCATACCGCATGGTTTTGGTCTGTCCCGCTTGGAGGGCAGGAGCCTTCCTCTCGGCTACCGTTGAAGGCTTTTTATCAGTCCACCAAGCGCATGAGCGAGTGCCAACTGAACCACAGTGTGGACCAACTGCGCGAAGAAGTCACAACTTCAGTCCTGCAGCGATGGAAGAGGGAGGGGCGCCTGATTACGATGACGACGGCTTACGACGCGGTCTCAGCGCGCATTGCCGACCCCATTGTTGACGTCATCCTTGTTGGCGACAGCGTCGGCAACGTCTGCCTCGGATTCGATAATACACCGCCCGTCAGCCTGGCCATGATGAATCACCACCTGGAAGCGGTTGCGCGCACGAGGCCACAAGCGTTGCTTGTCGCTGATATGCCCTTTCTGACTTTTCATCTTAGTCCCGAGGATACGATACGCAACGCCGGAGGGTTTTTGCAACGCGGCGCTGACGCCGTTAAACTGGAGGGCGGCGCCAAACGTGTCGAAATGGTCCGTGCCTTGGTAGGCTGCGAGATACCCGTGATGGGCCATCTTGGCCTCACGCCGCAAAGCGTCAGCCTCATGGGAGGATTCAAGGTGCAGGGCCGGAATGCCGATGATGCGTTGCGTCTGCTTGACGACGCACACCACCTACAGGATACCGGCTGCCTCGCCGTGGTTCTTGAAGGCATTCCGGCCGAGCTCGCTGCACGTGCGACCGAAACGTTGACGATACCGACTATCGGGATTGGGGCCGGGCCCAAATGCTCTGGTCAGGTGCTCGTTTTCCATGATGTCCTCGGCCTGACAGAAGGTCATCGCGCGAAATTTGTCCGCACCTATACTGATGGGTTCCAGCTGTTGCAGGAGGCGCTAGAACGCTGGGCAGTCGATGTTCGTAGCGGAGCATTCCCGGCGTCACAGGATTCATATCGGCTTCCCGAAGAACTGAGAGACGCGGTCGCAAACTGGCTGCCTTCCAGATCAATCTGAGGTCAAGCTCAACATGCAAACAGTTACAACGATCGCCGAGTTGCGTCTCGCCCTCGGAAAGGCTCGTGAAACGGAAAAACGTGTCGGCTTCGTGCCTGCCATGGGTTATCTCTATGATGGGCACCTGGCGCTGGTCGAGGCGAGCCAGCAGCGAAACGACATCACTGTCGTCAGTATCTACGTCAACCCCACGCAGTTTGGACCGAAGGAGGACCTCAACACCTATCCGCGAGATTTCCCGGGCGATGAAAAGTTGTGCCGTAACGCCGGCGTTGCGATCCTGTTTGCGCCGGATTCGCGAGAGATCTATCCGAATCGTTTCGACACCTTCATCGAGCCCGGCGAGCTCGCCAAGCCACTGTGCGGGGCGTTCAGGCCTGGACATTTTCGGGGCGTTGCGACCGTGGTTTGCAAGCTGTTCAATATTGTGCAGCCGGTGTTGTTTTCTTCGGGCAAAAGGATTTTCAGCAATGCGCGATCCTGCGGCAAATGGCTGTTGACTGAACTTTCCGGTCGAGATCGTTACAGTGCCGACGGTTCGGGAGCCAGACGGACTCGCTAAGAGCAGCCGCAACCGTTATCTTTCTGCGGAGGAACGCGCGCGAGCCCTTGCTATCAGCCGCGCTCTGTTCGCGGCAGCGGATGAGTTTTGCTCAGGCGAGCGCAGCGTTGAGAAGCTCCTTGCGATCGCAAGGACGAATTTGGCAATAGTGGATCACCTGCAACACCTTGAACTCGTCGATTGTGACACGCTCAGGCGTGCCGAAAGCCCTCTGCGGAGGCCAGCGGCGCTGTGTGCCGCGGCTTATGTCGGCTCAACACGATTGATCGACAACGTGATATTGTCATTGTCGGCTGCAAAGCGCGATCAGAGCTCAAATGGCTGAATGGACTTGACGCGTCGGACAATAGCGTTGTTTCGGCAATATTTAACAGCAGAACTCAGGTCATCCTCGAATAAGGCGAATGACGCGGACCCGGTCGTGTCCCAAGGAGTGGTGTAGCTGGTAGCGAAGCCGCTCGCGACGCGCGCCCCACATAGCGCCGTAGCGAGCGAGCGGCTTTGCGGGTGGTCACCGATGATTCGTCGGTAAGGTTTGGATTGCGACAACCAACCTGATTCGAGGAACCACCGATGACCGACGACATGATGAACCTGCGCGCGCTCGTAGAGAAGACCCCCGATGCCGATCTGTTGCGCGAGATGATCGGCTTCGCCGCCCAACGGCTGATGGAGCTGGAGGTCGAGGGCCTGACCGGGGCCGCGTACGGCGAGAAGAGCCAGGAGCGCCAGGCCCAGCGCAATGGCTACCGCGATCGGAGCTGGGAGACCCGCGCCGGCACGGTCGAGCTGCGCATCCCCAAGCTGCGCAAGGGCTCCTACTTCCCGGGCTTCCTCGAGCCGCGGCGGATGGCCGAGAAGGCGCTCACCGCCGTGGTGCAGGAAGCCTATGTCCAGGGCGTCTCCACCCGCTCGGTCGACGATCTGGTGCAGGCGATGGGCATGACGGGGATATCCAAGAGCCAGGTGTCGCGGCTGTGCGGCGAGATCGACAAGGTGAAGGCCTTCCTCAATCGCCCGATCGAGGGCGACTGGCCCTATCTGTGGATCGACGCCACCTACGTGAAGGTGCGCCAGAACGGGCGCATCGTCTCGGTCGCGGTGATCATCGCGGTCGGCGTCAACAGCGATGGCCGGCGCGAGGTGCTTGGCATGGACATCGGCCCCTCCGAGGCCGAGACGTTCTGGACCGCGTTCCTGCGCAAGCTGGCGCGGCGGGGCCTGCGCGGCGTCAAGCTCGTCGTCTCCGACGCCCATGAGGGGATCAAGGCTACGGTCGGAAAGGTTCTCAACGCCTCCTGGCAACGCTGCCGCGTCCACTTCATGCGCAACGCGCTGGCGCATGCCGGCAAGAGCGGCCGGCGCGTCGTCTCCGCCTTCATCGCCACCGCGTTTGCCCAAGACGATGCCGAGGCCGCACGAGCGCAGTGGCGGCGCATCGCCGACCAGCTCCGCCCCAAGCTGCCGAAGCTCGCGGCGTTCCTCGATGAGGCCGAGACCGACGTGCTCGCCTATATGAGCTTCCCGGTCGCGCACCGCGCCAAGCTGCACTCGACGGATGAGATGGACAAGCGATTTTTAATGACCGCGCCGCGATGACGATTGCGGAATCGCGTCCATTCTTTTGTTCGGCCGCGCCGCGGGCCATTCTTCCGTCCCGGCCACCGATCTCGCAGCTGCCGCGCGCAGGGTCGGTCAAGGCTGGCCGCGTTTGCGGCCACCGCACGGCTTGGCCTTGACCGGCCCGAGCACGGCGGCATGCTGGCGTGGAACGGGACTGCATTCCTGGCTGGCACTTGCCGTCAGCGGCGGTTATGGTTGTCGGGCGCGGGCGACCTCGTGGCGAAGCGTGACGCGTCGGCTGCAAGCGTCACCGG
>NZ_AXAZ01000004.1 GCF_000473065.1 Bradyrhizobium sp. WSM1743 | reverse complement strand
CCACGCGACCAAGCGGGCGCTTCGAGCTCACCTTCACCCCCAAGCACGGATCATGGCTCAATCTCATAGAGGGGTTCTTCTCCAAGTTCGCCCGCTCGGTCCTGCGCCATATCCGAGTGGCCTCAAAACACGAACTCAAGGAGCGCATCATGGCTGGTATCGGCGACGTCAATCGCCATCCGGTTATCCACACATGGTCCTACAAACTCGCCGAGGCCGCCTGATATGATTCAAACCAAGAAAACGCTGACCTAGGCAGTCCAGGCTTCGTCACTTCCCAATGTGCGAGCACACGATCACCCCGCGCCGCTCCGGCGGCCAAGGATGCGGGCGATCCGTGCGCGCAAAACGTCTGATACGATCGACCAGAAACTGAGCTCCGCCGGTGCGCGCGCCTCCGATGGCACACCGGAAATGTGACGATCGAGATTGGCGGCGAAGTCCGCGACCAAGCGCCGGGCGAGATCCCGCACCAGGCCGGGGCGGCCGACCTGGGCCGGCAATCCCGTGAGCGTATAGCCGATCGACAGCTCGACGGCGGTCGCCGCGCCGTCGTCGAGCGGCAGCAGGCGATAACGGATCTCGCCCTGCGTTGCCGAATGGCTGCGCTGGTCGGTGCCGATGCCGATGATGCGGCCCGATAGTGTCGCGGGATCGCGCTCGACCCGCGCGGCGCCCTCGAAGGATGCGGCGATCGGCCCGAGCCTGACGCGGATCAATCCTTCCACGCGCTCGGGGCTCGGCGGCGATTTCAGCGATACGCCGGGAAGGCAGGCCGCGATGGCTGCGATATCGTCGAACATCGCGAACACCTTTGCCGGCGGGTGCGCCAGCGTAAAACGCTGATCGAGAACGGTCGCCGGGATGAAGTCAGGGATGCTGCCCGGCGTCGCATTCTCTGACGCCAGAGCCAACGTTTGCAGCGCAGGCCGCGACTCGCTGCGGCCGGGTGCAGCGCGCCCAGACCCGACCGGGCCGAGACTGGTCCGGCCGCCATCGGCCAGCGGCGCGATGTTGCGCGCGCGCCTTGCCTCGATCACGGACTGCACCGCGCGCACGATGCCGACATAGCCGGTGCAGCGGCAGAGATTGCCGCTGAGGCCGACGCGAATGCGGCGCTCGTCGGCATCGGGCAGACGCAGCACAAGATCACGCGCCGAGACCAGCATGCCCGGCGTGCAATAGCCGCATTGCAGCGCATGCTCGCGGGTGAAGGCGGCACGGAGCTCGGTCGTGACTTCGTCCTCATCGAGGCCTTCAATCGTGGTAACGTCGGCGCCCTCGCAGGCCGCTGCATAGGTGATGCAGGAGCGTGCCGGAACACCGTCGAGCAGAACGGTGCAGGCGCCGCAGACGCCGTGCTCGCAGCCGAGATGCGTGCCGGTGAGATCGAGCTTGTCGCGGACGAAATCGGCAAGGCTTGTGCGCGGCTCGGCGGAAAGCTCCACAGCGCGGCGATTGACCTGAAGCGCGATCGTGGTCATGCCGCAGCCTCCTGGACGGCGCGCTTCAACACGCTGACATGGATGTGGCGCTGCGCGGCGTCGTCGATACCGGCTTTTGCAAGGAGCCCGTCGGCGACGCTGGCGTCAAAACGCTGCTTGTAGTCGGCCGCAATCCGTCCGCTGAACAGCTCGGCGGCATCAGTTATGACAATAGGCGCCGTATCGATGGCACCGATCACGACGCGCGCCGAAGCGACGGCCGGATCGATCAGAACCGCGCCGATGGCATGGGCGAACTCGCCAGTCTTGCGGCAGCTCTTGGCATAGCCCCAATGAGACGATGCCGATCGCATCGGCACGTGGATCGCCTCGACGATCTCGCCGGCATGCAGCGCGGATTCCAGCGCACCGACAACGAAGGCCGCGACGGGCATCGTGCGCGCGCCGCCAAGGCTACGCAGAGTCACGCGCGCGCCCAAGGCCGCGAGCGACGAGATCCAGTCCGCGGCGGGATCGGCATGGCTGAGCGAGCCGCCGATCGTGCCGCGGTTGCGCACGGCGCGATACGCAATATTGGCCGCGACGCCGCGCATGGCGCCGCGGGTCACGTCGGCGGTGCGGCCGTCCTCGATATCGGCATGCGTGACCAGGGCGCCGAGCACGAGTTCGTTGCCGGAGACCTCCGCGCGCTTGAGCTCGGCGAGGCCTGAGATGTCGACAATCAGCTCCGGCTGGACCAGCCGGAGATTGAGCATGGGACCGAGCGACTGGCCGCCGGCGATGATTTTCGCGGACCCGCTGCTTGCGGCCAGCATCGACAATGCCGCATCGAGGTCGCGCGGGCGTTCGTAAGCGAAGGGCGCCGGCTTCATGCCGCACTCCTCTCAGTCGCGCGGGCGGCCAGCACCGCCGCGACGATCCGATGCGGCGTGATCGGCGATTGCATCAGCTCGACGCCGAGCGGCCGCAGCGCGTCGTTGACGGCGTTGGCGATCGCAGCGGGCGGCGCGATCGCTCCGCCCTCGCCGATGCCCTTCACGCCGAACTGCGTGTAGGGCGACGGCGTCTCCATGTGGTCGAGGCGCGCGGCCGGGATCTCGGTCGGGCCGGGCAGCAGGTAATCCGCGAGCGTCGTCGCCAGCGGCTGGCCGGAGGCATCGAACGGCATTTCCTCGTAGAGCGCGGTGCCGATGCCTTGCGCGAAGCCGCCATAGATCTGGCCGTCGACGACGAGCGGATTGACCAGCACGCCGCCGTCCTCGACGATCGCGTAGTCGAGAATTTCCACCTCGCCGAGATCGGGGTCGACCGCGACGACGGCGGCATGCGCGGCATAGCTGAAGGTGCCGCTGTCGCGCACGGGCTTGTAGCCTTGCGTCACCTCCAGCCCGCCGGGATCGACATCGGCAGGCAGGTCTTGCGGGCGGCGATACCAGGTGTGGGCGATCGCCTGCAGGCTGACGCTGCCGTTGACGCCGCGCACCTCGCCGTTCTGCAACACCACCGAGGCCGGATCATGCTGCAACAGTTTTGCGCCAATGCGCCGCGCGCGTTCGCCGAGCTCACGGCAGGCGGTCGCGACCGCGCCGCCCGCCATCACCATCGAGCGCGACCCCCAGGTGCCGGTCGAATAGGGCGTCATCGCGGTGTCGCCGAGGACGATGCGGATCTTGGCGATGTCGACGCCGAGGATCTCATGCGCGACCTGGGCGAGCGTGGTCTCCATGCCCTGGCCGTGCGAATGCACGCCGACACGGAGTTCGAGGCCGCCGTCCGGCGTCAGCCGGGCCGAGGCCTGCTCATGGCCCGGCACCATCGGGATGCCCCAGCCGGAATAGACGGAGGTGCCGTGCGCCGCCTGCTCGCAATAGATGGAGACGCCGACGCCGATGCGGCGGCCGTCGGCCTCGCCCAGGCTTTGCTTGGCGCGAACGGAATCGATGTCGATGGCGGCGAGCGCGCGGCGCATCGCTTCCGGATAATCGCCGCTGTCAAAATGCTTCTTCGTGATGTTGTCGAACGGCATCTGCTCGGGGCGCACCAGATTGCGCAGCCGCACCTCGCCGGGCTCGAGGCCGGCTTCCGCCGCCACGAGGTCGAGCATCAATTCCAGGGCAAAGCAGACGCCGGTGCGCGCGACGCCGCGATACGGCAGGATCGGGCATTTGTTGGTGGCGACCGAAAAGGTGCGGCAGCGATAGGCCGGCATCTTGTAGGGGCCGGGCAGGATGCTGGCGACCTGCGCGGCCTCTAGGCAGGCCGAGAACGGATAGGACGAATAGGCGCCGGAATCCACGGTCGCCTCGCAATCGATGCCGCGCAGCGTGCCGTCACGGTCGGCATAGACCGTGATCTTATAGTGATGCTCGCGGCAATTGGAGCTGGCGACGAGGTGCTCACGGCGGTCTTCAAGCCAGCGCACCGGATGGCCGCAGCGCATGGTCAGCCAGGACAGGCAGACCTCCTCGGGCAGCAGAATGCCCTTGTGACCGAAGCCGCCACCGACATCGGGCGAGATGACGCGGATCTGGCCCTCCTCCATGCCGAGGCACTCGGCAAGGCCGCTGCGCGTAATGTGCGGCATCTGGGCTGCGGAATGCAGCGTGAGCTGGTCGAGCCGCCGGTCGAACGTCGCGACCACGCCGCGGCCTTCCAGCGGCGACATGCATTGCCGCGCGGTCGAGATCTCCCGCGTCACCTTGATCGGCGCGTCGAGCGCGGCGGAGATGTCGACCTCGTAATTGGTCTCCAGGAAGACGTTGTCGCCCCAATGCTCGTGCACCAGCGCCGAGCCGGGCTCGCGCGCCTTCAGCATGTCGGTGATGGCGGGCAGCTCCTCCAGGTCGAGCGTGACCGACGCCGCGATATCCTCGGCCTCGGCGCGCGTCGGCGCGAGGCACATCGCGACGAGCTCGCCGACCTGGCGCACCTTGCCGGTGGCCAGCACCGGCTGCTCCGAAACCTTGAAGCCCGGAAGTCCCGACACTGCGCGGATCGGCTTGATGCCGGCGAGGTCCGCGGCGGTGAACACGCTGCCACGATAGCGCTCGGGCACGTGGATACTGCGGATGCGTGCATGCGCCAGCGGGCTGCGCACGAAGGCAACATCCTGAAGGCCGGCGAGCCTGAGGTCGCCGACATACTGGCCGCGGCCACGCATCAGGCGGTCATCCTCCTTGCGCGGCAGCCGTGCGCCCACGCCCTGCCCGGACTTGCCCGAAGGAAATTCTCGCTCGTTGCGCAACTCCGCGTCCTCCTTCACGCGCAGCCTTATGCCGCGACGGCTTGCGGCAGGATCGGCGCGACCGCGTCGAAGCGCGTGCCGGCACGCAGGCAGAAGGCCGGCTGCAGCAGGCGCTCGGCGATCACCTCGTTCTTCTCGTTGTCCTTGAGGACGAAGCGGCCGCCTCTCTCCGACAGCACGGAGACGTCGGCATCCATGCCGACCCTAAGCGCGCCGATCTCCTCGCTGCGGCCGAGCATCTTGGCGGGATTGGAGGTGACCATCGGCACCACCTGCTCCAGCGACAGGCCGAGCGCCATCATCGAGCTCATCGCCTGGACCAGGCTGAACTTGGCTTGGCCTGCGAAGGGATGGTTCTCGTCATCCTCGTGCTGGTCGGGCGTTCCGGCCGGCGCGGGCACGTGGGTGTTGTAGCCGTGAATGTCGGCGCCCAGCGTGGTCGGAATGATGCCGGCGGCGATCGCCTTCTTCGCCAAACGGTAGGAGAAGTGGCTGCCGTGGCCGACATCGACCTTCAAACCGCGGTCGAGCGCGGCCTGGATCACCGGATGCACCTCGCCCTCGCGGTTGACGAAGCCGCCGGGGTGCCGCGTGAACGGATGGGCGAGAATGTCGCCTTCGCGCAAGAGCGGGATCACGCGGGTGAGGATGGTGTCGGCATCTTCGCCATTGGCGCCGCTCTCGGGCAGACCCCAGAGCTGGCCGAAATGCACATAGACCGGCAGATCGGCGCGCTTGCCGATCTCCGCCGCCATCTCGATGACGCGAATGCCCCAGCGTGCGAAGCCGCCGATCTCGGCATGCGCCTTGATGCCACGCACGAGATCAAGATTGGCCGTCGCCGCCTTGACGGTCGCATCGATGTCGACGCCGTCGGGGCTGTAGAGCTGCGGATAGAAGTGTCCCTCGAGGCCGCCGACGAGATAGGCGGACAGGAAAGCGTAGACGCGCGAGGCGGCCTGCTCCGCGATGAAATGACGGAAGCCCGGCAGCGTCATGCAGGACGGCCCGCCCTGGTCGACCAGCGTCGTCACGCCGGACTGCACGCCGACCATGTCGGGGTTCATGCCGAAGCGGCCGGAGACATATTGATAGACATGGGCGTGAGTGTCGATCAGTCCGGGCAGCACCAGCTTGCCACTGACGTCGACGACCTCCTTGGCGCTGGTCGGAAGAATGTCGGACGCGACCGCCGCGATCTTGCCGTTGCGGATGGCGACATCCTTGGCGCCATCGACGCCGGAGGCCGGACAGATCACGCGACCGCCTCGCAGCAGAAGGTCGAAGCTGGCAGTGACGGACATGGCGCTCTCCTCTCCTTGCACGGGCGACGGCTTCCCGAATTACGAAGCATGCTTCGCATCTTGACATTACGAAGCATGCTTCGCATTTTGACATTACGAAGCATGCTTCGCATTTTGACATTATGACATTACGAAGCATGCTTCGCATTTTGACGAAAAGCAAGCTTCGTGCCATGATCCCAATGTGGCAGGCGCACTCGAATCGAGCTAAGCGCGGCAGGGTTTGGCTCGGGAGAGTGTGCATTGCGGCAGGCGAAGACACGGCGTAGCGGGGGCCGGCACCGCCCCTGGCCATTGTCGGAACGGCCCGGATATCTGATCCGCCGGCTGCACCAGATTCACGTCGCGCTGTTTCAGGAAGCCTGCGGCGCGTTCGAGGTCACGCCGCTGCAATACAGCCTGCTCTCGGCGCTGGCGGTGCGCGAAACCGCCGATCAGACCACTTTGGCGGCCGATATCGCGCTCGATCGCACCACGACGACCGGCGCATTGAAGCGGCTCGCCGCGCGGAACCTGGTCGAGCGCGCCGTGAACAAGGACGATCGCCGTGCGCGCCTGTGCCGCCTGACCCCGGCCGGCGCCGCGCTGCTGGTCAGGATCGAGGGCGCGGCGCGGCGGGCCCATCGCGCGACGCTCGGCGATTTGAGCCAGCGGGAACAGGCACTCTTCATCGAGATGATGCAGCGCATCGTGGCGGGCAACCCAAGTCGCGACAGTTCCGCTGCCCTATTCGACTAGACGCGCCTGCTGCGCTTTTGAGTTGGCTGCTCAATTTATCATCGTACCGCTGCCCGCGCGTGCAACGTCCACCGCTTCGCGCCGGCAAGCTGGGGGCGCCCCGGCAAGCCGGCGGGCAAGGTCGGCCAGCGCTTGAAAACGCAACAGCAATCCAGCGTGACGCGCAACACCGCCGGCTTCGATGCCACCTGCTCGATTGCTCCGCTATTCAATGGCACGATTTATGCTGCGATGATGCGAAGCGTGCTTCGTATTGGGGGATGTCATGACGGATTCCGAACTTCGCGCTGATATTCACAGCATCGAGCCCATTCCCGATGCGGACCGGGACTCCACCGGGCCGCAGCAGATGTGGATCTGGGCCGGCGCCAACATCGCGCCGGTCAACTGGGCGCTCGGCGCGCTCGGCATCATCCTCAAGCTCGGCCTGATGGAGACCATCGCGGTCATCGTGCTCGGCAACATCGTGGGCTGCGCGATCTTCGCGACCTTCACGGTGATGGGACACAAGACCGGCGTCAACCAGATGGTGCTGAGCCGGTCCGCCTTCGGCGTCCGCGGCGCCTATCTGCCCAGCATCCTGATGTTCCTGATGACGCTGGGCTGGATCGGCGTGAACACCTATTTCCCGGTGAAGGTCTCGATGGGCATCCTCGGCCAGTTCGGCGTGCCCGATACCTGGCTGGTCGAGATCGTCGTCATCACATTGGTGATGGCAGTCCAGGTGCTGATCGGAATCTACGGCTTCTACGCGATCCGCACTTTCGAGAAATACACGGTGCCGCCGACCATCGCCATCATGGTGCTGATGAGCGTGCTGGCCTGGACGCGGCCCGGCGTCGTCAATTGGAGCCTGACCACCTCGCTGCCGCCCGGCGCGCATCTTGCGATGCTGACGCTCCTGATGACCGCGATCGGCGTCGGCTGGGGCATTTCCTGGGTCACCTGGGCCTCCGACTATTCGCGCTTCGTGCCGCGCAGCACGCCCTCGAAATCCGTGTTCTGGTACAGCTATGTCGGCATGTTCGTGCCGACGGTGTGGCTCGGCATCTTAGGTGCGACCATCGCCTCGACGACGCTGGACACCGATCCTGCCAAGATGGTGAGCGCGGTGTTCGGCGGTCCGGTCAGCATCCTCGTCCTCCTGATGGTGCTGCACGGCCCGATCGCGACCAATATCCTCAACGTCTATTCGGCGACATTGGCGGCGCTGAGCGCGGGGCTGAAATTCTCGCGCTTCTGGCTTACCGTCATCGTCGGCGTCGCCGGCTATCTGGTCACGCTCTACTTCATCTTCGCGCCGTCGTTTGCAAAAGCGTTCGACAACTGGATGATCAGCCTGCTCTTGTGGATGAGCCCGTGGGCCGGCGTGGTGCTCGCCGACTTCTTCATCAAGCGCAAGGGCAGGATCGACGTTGCCGAGCTCTATCGCTCGCCGGAGAGCAGCGCCTATGGCGACATCAACTGGGCCGGCATGATCGCCTTCTTTGCGGGCCTCGTCGCCGGCTGGCTGGTGGAGGACGGCCTCGTCGGCGCGCTGCAGGGACCGATCTCGATCAACCTGCTCGGCGGTGCCGATCTGAGCTGGCTGTTCGGGATCGGCGTTTCGGGCCTGGTCTACCTTGCGCTCGGCAAGTTCGCGACCTCCCCCTCACCGGTCGCCGCGAGCAGTGCCGGCAGGTAGCGGCAGGTGATTCCGACATCGCGCAGATAGGGCGGCTTCTTCTGAGGTCGACGATCTGAGGGCCATGGCGCCGACCTTGCTCGGCCGTTCCCAATCTGTGCCTCAAACTCCTCCCCTTTCGCCTGAATGCCCCGCGCTTCGGCATGCTTCAAGATCGCTCGCGCCCGTCCGGACCACAAAGGGGGCTGTGTGCGTTCGTTCCTCGGTGGTGTCGATGCCGGGCATTTGCAGCACCAGGAGGAACGGAATGGCCGGCGCGACGGTTACCGTCCCAGACAGGAGCTGTCGCCATGCGCCGCGCGAAACCGCAACCGATCCGTAACAAACTCGACCTGACCGACCGCGCCCAGGTGCGCCTCATCAAAAAACGCCTCGACCTGTCGGACGCGGAGCTCACCGCGATCGTCGGGCGGATCGGCAACGCGATTCCGGCCATCAGCAAGGAGGCGGCTCTGCAAAAAGCCAACGCGCTATCCAAGCCGGCGGACGTGGCGGCCAGCCCCACGATCGCTTCTGCGACCGCCGGTGAGCAGGCGACGACCGAGGTCGCGGCGACAGCACCGACATCCTGACGGGCTATTCGGGGGCAAAGATGGACCAACATTCAGACGACGCCCTGACGCGAGCGGCCTCGAGCCTGCGCCGCACCCGGATCACCGAGGGCAGATCATTCCCGCTCGGCGCCACCTGGGACGGGCTCGGCGTCAACTTCGCGCTGTTTTCGGCCCATGCCGCCAACGTCGAGCTCTGCCTGTTCGACGATAGCGGCGAAACCGAGCTCGAGCGCATCGAGCTTCCCGAATATACCGACGAGGTCTGGCACGGCTATCTGCCTTCTGCCCGCCCCGGCACCGTCTATGGTTATCGCGTCCACGGTCCTTACGAACCCGACGCCGGCCACCGCTTCAATCCCAACAAGCTCGTGCTCGATCCCTACGCCAGGCAGCTGGTCGGCCAGCTCCGCTGGGGACCGGAGCTGTTCGGCTACCGGCTCGACCATGCCGACAAGGACCTCTCCTACGACGAACGCGACAGCGCGCCATTGATGCAGAAGTGCCGTGTCATCGATCCTGCCTTCACCTGGGGCGGGGCACGCAAGCCGGAAGTGCCGTGGGAGCGGGCGATCGTCTACGAGATGCACGTCAAGGGTTTTACCCAGCTGCATCCGCTGGTGCCGGAAGCCGACCGCGGCACGTTCTCGGGCCTGGCACATTCGGAGGTTCCAGCCTATCTGCGCTCGCTCGGCATCACCAGCGCCGAGCTTCTGCCGATCCATGCCTTCGTCGACGACAGCTATCTGGTCGAGAAAGGCTTACGCAATTACTGGGGCTACAATTCCATCGCCTTCTTCGCGCCAGATCCGCGTTACCTCAAGGCGCCATCCGCGAACGAGTTCAAGGCCACGGTCAACCAGTTTCACGCTCATGGCATCGAGATCATTCTCGACGTCGTCTACAATCATACCGCGGAAGGCAACGAGCTCGGCCCGACCCTGTCGTTCAAGGGCATCGACAATGCCAGCTATTACCGCCTGCTGCCGGACAACAAGCGCTATTACATCAACGACACCGGCACCGGAAACACCGTCAATCTTTCGCATCAGCGCGTGCTGCAACTCGTCGCCGATTCCTTGCGCTACTGGGCGACCGAGATGCGGGTCGACGGCTTCCGCTTCGATCTCGCCACCATCCTGGCGCGCGAACCCTATGGCTTCGATGAAGGCGGCGGCTTTCTCGACGCCTGCCGCCAGGATCCCGTGCTCTCCAGCGTCAAGCTGATCGCAGAACCCTGGGACATCGGGCCCGGTGGCTACCAGGTCGGTCAGTTTCCGCCCGGTTGGGCCGAGTGGAACGACAAGTTCAGGGACACGGCGCGCGCCTTCTGGAAGGGCGACCCGGGCACACTGGCCGACTTTGCCAAGCGCGTATCGGGATCCGGCGACCTCTTCAACAAGCGAGGACGCCGGCCGTGGGCCAGTGTCAACTTCGTCACGGCCCACGACGGCTTCAACCTCAACGATCTCGTCTCGTACAACGACAAGCACAACGAGGCGAATGGCGAGGGCAATAGCGACGGTCACAGCAACAACCATTCCTGGAACTGTGGCGCCGAAGGGCCGACCGACGATCCGGAGATCACCGCGCTGCGCGAGCGCCAAAAGCGAAATATGCTGGCGACGATGCTGCTCTCCCACGGCACGCCGATGCTGCTCGCCGGCGACGAATTCGGGCACACCCAGAACGGCAACAACAACGCTTACGCCCAGGACAACGAGACCACCTGGCTGGACTGGATGGGTATCACCGCAAACGGCCGCAGCCTTCGCGAGTTCACGCGCAAGCTGATTGCCACCCGCAAGGCATTTCCGATCCTCTACCGCAGCCGTTTCCTGGTCGGCTCGCACAACGAGGAACTCGACGTCAAGGACGTGACCTGGCTGTCGCCATCCGGCGAGGAGATGACGACGGCGCAATGGCAGGATGGCAATGCAAAGTGCTTCGGGATGCTGCTCGACGGCCGCGCGCAGGAGACCGGGATCAAGCGTCGCGGCTCGGACGCGACCATGCTGCTTGTCTACAACGCGCACCATGACATCGTGAACTTTACCCTGCCGGAGGTCACCGATGGGCGCAGCTGGCTGGGCCTGATCGACACCAATCGGCCTGACGCGCCCATGGCCGAATTCGAGTTCGGGCACGCTTACACGGTGACGGCGCACTCCCTCGTCGTGCTTGGCTTGGCGAACGATAACATCGCGACGCGCCGCCTCCGCCAAGGGCTCGGCGCGCTGCTGGACGTCGCCGATACCCCTCTGCCGGGCTAAATCGTCCGCCGCCCGCTCGCGATCAGCGATCGCCCCAAATGGCGGGGCACGCGCGCGCTTGGAACACCGCGTCACGGGTGGCGTTTAATGTCGAAAATTGGAGATTTAAGATGAAATATCGATTGCTCGCTGCTGCTGCCGCTCTCGCCATCATGGGCAGCTTTGCCTCCTCGAGCGCCGCGGTCGCGCAGGATCGCTATTGCCTGCAGGGCCGGATCTGGGGCTATCCAGGCAACTGCCAGTTCGCCAGCTACGGTCAGTGCATGGCGAGCGCATCGGGAACGAACGCCTATTGCGGCATCAATCCCCGTTACGCCTATGCGCACCGTTACAGGGGATACCGGTGATCAGCCCCCGCCTCCACCCTGGCAACAGGCGCCCGTCGTGACCGATCGTACAGCCGAGCCGGGCGGCGCGACGCCAGCAGAGCGCCCTCGCACCGCCATCGCATTCTCCGGCGGTCTTGGCCTCGGCGCGTATCATGGCGGTGTGTTTGAAGCGCTCGCCTCTCTTTCGTTGCCGATCGACTGGGTGGCCGGTTCATCGGCAGGGGCCATCACCGCCGCACTGATCGCGGGGAGCCCGAGCGCCGATCGGCTGCGCAATCTGCGCAGCTATTGGCAAGCCCGCAGCAGTCCGGCCGGAGTGCCGAACGCGGGCCGCCATACGTTCGCCTGGCTGAGCTCGATCAATACGCGCGTGCTGGGTCACTCGGGCTTCTTCCATCCCCGCCTGCCGATTCCGGCATCTCACTTCGGCGGCCTTTACGACCTCGGCCCGACCCGCGAACGCCTTCAGCAGCTGATCGATTTTGGACGTCTGAACGACGGCGATCCGCGCATCACGATCTGCGCCACCAACCTGGAAAGCGGCGATGCCGTGCTGTTCGACTCCTCGTCGGAGCGAATCGAAATGGACCATATCCTGGCCAGTTGCGGATTGCTGCCTGAATTCGCTCCGGTGCAGATCGCCGGCCGGTGGCTCGGCGATGGCGGGTTCTCGCTGAACGCGCCATTCGACCCGATCTTGGAGACTGCGGGCCCGCTCCGCCTCTATGTCATCGATCTCTTTCCGCGCGACGGCAAGGTCCCTGACGGGCTCGAAGCCGCGGCCGAGCGCAAGAGCGACCTGACCTTCGGCAACCAGACCTTCCAGCGCCTTGGCTACGCCCTCGAGGCCCGTCAGCTCCGTGCCGAGCTTCAGGACCTCGATTACGACGACGAGATCTATCTGCTGAGCTACCGGCCGGGCCGCGAGGAAGCGGGTCCCGAAAAATCCTTCGATCTGTCGGAGGAAGCCATGGCGCAACGCTGGCGGGCCGGCTTTCTGGACATGCAGTATGCCGCACGCCTGGCCCCGATCCCGAACGGGATCTGCAGTGTGCGGCGGCCTTAGCGATGTCTCTCAATGCTGGTCGAGATCATGAATGACTGGCCGCAGCGGGCCGCTCGGATCGAGCTCGAGCGTCGCCAGCGTAATCGGCAGCTTGAAGCGTCGCTTCCCTGCGCTTCCCGGATTCAAGTAGAGCACGCCTTCGGCGGTCTCGATCCGCACGCGGTGGGAATGCCCGGACACCACGACGTCGATCCCGAGCTCGGCAGGATTGACCGCCAGCTCCTTGAGATCGTGCAGGATGTAGAAGCAGCGGCCGCCGAGGCGCAGCGTTCGTGTTTCAGGAAAACGTTCAGCCCACGCACCGCGATCGACATTCCCCCTGATCGCGGTGACGGGCGCGATCCGGCAAAGCCCATCCATCACAGCCTGGGTGCCGATGTCGCCGGCGTGGACGATGTGGGAAACGCCCGCCAGGCATCGCTCTGCCTCGGGCCTCAGCAGTCCATGCGTGTCGGCAATCACCCCAATCCTGAACGTCATGTCAAATCATGGCTTCAATGCAGCACGTCCAACGGCATCCGGCCGATTTCTTCACCATCCTCGTTCGTGACGAGGATCGAGAAGTGACGGCCCTTGAGCTCGGGACGCTCCTCGAGCAGGCGCCTCGCAATCTCTTCGGCGACGTCCATGGCCTTGATGTCATCCGGCAACTCGGCACCTCCCGTGTCTGCCACGGTTTTAGAATCCACCAAATCAAAATGATAGCGCGGCACGCCTTGTCCTCGGCCTTTTCCCGCAGGAACGCCCGGTCTCGAACCTTCGTTCCGGCGCCGGAGCCATCTGCGGTCCTGCCAACAGGAACATCTCGGGTCCCAGGACGTTGCAGCAGCGAGCATGGCACCGCCCGCAACCTCGCCGCGTTTCTCCATACATTGAAGTAAATCCCATGCCCCTGATCCGTCGTTCAGCAGCCTGGTTACGCGACGCGCCATTGCTGACCGTCACCATCCTGGTCGTGCTCTCGTGACGGTCGACGGAGGCCACGGCTCATTCGGCACGAAGCTCGGCGATTACGTCCGGCCCTACGCGTTGCCGGAGCGGCGGCCGTAGCCTGGCCTCACGCGCGGCGCCGCCTCAAGTCTCGCGCGAGGTGCAGACGGGCGGCGGGCCTTCGATGCGGCGACAGCCAGACAAGCAGTAATCCCGAGCACCACCAGTCCCGTGCTGAGCACGCCAGCGGGCGGAATTTGCTTCCGCGCCAGCCAACCGCCGTCAACCGATTTGCCCTGCGGACCTGCTTCGATCAACGTGCCTTCGCTCACCGGCGCAGGATGCGCGCGCGACAACAGCCAGCGGAATGTAGCTGCGAGGATGTTCTCGGTAATCTCAGGAGCAATCGTATAAGCGAGTTGGCCGGCGCGCGCCGGCCACCCCACCGCCACCTCGTCACGGGGCGCGCGGACGAGGCGCACGAACGTCTGGGCCACGTCCTCGGATTGATAAAGCAGCGGCCCCGGATCGAGCCGCCGCCCGGAGGTGTTGGCGCCGTGGACGAAACCGGGCGTATCGACCATGGAGGGGAAGACACCGCAAACATGAATATGGGGATGAGCGCTGAGCTCCTGACGCAAGCTTGCGGTGAAGCCGCGCAGGCCGAACTTGCTGGCGGTATAGGCTGCGGCAAAGGGCGTCGGCGCCCAGCCGCCAATCGAGATGTTGTTGATCAGGACACCGCGGTTCT
This sequence comes from Bradyrhizobium sp. WSM1743, assembly GCF_000473065.1. Lineage (GTDB taxonomy): Bacteria > Pseudomonadota > Alphaproteobacteria > Rhizobiales > Xanthobacteraceae > Bradyrhizobium. Next base: position 230,673 of record NZ_AXAZ01000004.1, on the reverse strand, counting down.
GGCGGAGGAAGATCGGAAGCACGGCGTAGGCGCCATGCATGGTGCCGAGCAGATTGACCTCGATCGTCCGGCGATGAAGCGCGATGCCAGCATCCTGGTAGGCCCCGAACACACCGGTGCCGGCGTTGTTGATCCAGACGTCGATGCCGCCGAACGCCTCTTCGGCCGCGCTGGCCAGATGCTGCACCGCCTGGGCATCGGTGACGTCGGTCGGAACGGCCAAGGCCCGGCCTCCGAGGGCCTCACATTCGCTGGCAAGGCGCGCCAGGACGTCATCGCGACGTGCCGCCAGCACCACAGTGGCGCCGTTGCGGGCAAAGGCCAGCGCGGCGGCACGGCCGATCCCACTGGAGGCGCCGGTGATGACGACACGCGTGCCGACCATCCGCTCCGGCTCGGGTCCCGAGATGCTCGCGGGAAGCAGCCAGCGCAGGGATCGCCGCAGGCGCGCGGTTCCCTGTGCTTCAAACCAGTCGCCATGCGCGAAGATCACCCGCTCCGGAGCCAGCTTCACGAGCCGCTCGGCCGCAGCCTGCGCCGAACGACCGCCGAGGCGCAGCAGAAGCCGCAGATAGACCGGGGCCTTCCCGTCCGGCTTGGCAATTCCGAGCAGGTTGGCCGCGGCTGCATTCGACGCGCCAAGTCGATGGGGATCGAGGTTCTGCACGAGATCGGTCAGAACCAGCGTCCGGCTTCGCCTGTCGAACAGCTCGACCTCCGAGAACGTCGGGGCGTTCACCGACACGGTTTCGAGGTCGGCGGTCCATTCCTCGGGCGTCGTGTCTCCGAGCTCGCGATCGATACGCAGGCCGGCCACTCGAACCTGCTTGCGCGCCGCAAGGCCGCGCGCGGCAAAGGTCGCGGCCTGTGGCAGCTGTCTTTGCCATTCAGGCAGAAACATCCAGTGCGCGATGTTCGGCGCCAGCAGGTACCCGATCGGGCCCAGCCGCTCCAGCTGCTGGCGTAGATCCGGCGAATATCTCACCGGCGAATGCAGCACGAGGTCGCCGTTCGACAGGCGGATGACGGTCATGCGCACCGGCAGTTGCAGACCGGCGGCGCTGATGGGCTTGTCGTTCAGAATCCAGATATTGTCTGTCACCCGCGACAGGCGGTCCGTCGACAAGCCGGCGTCGGAACTTTGCATGAGCGCTTCCATTTGCGAGCACTTTGCTCCAAATCGCGCGGGCGACGCTCGTTCCTCATCACGATCCTGGAAGTCACATCGCCGCGGTCGCTTGCCCCGCTTCAAGGCGCGTCCGCAGCGCGCTACGCACTTCGGCAATGACATTGCCCCAATCGCCCGGGCATCTTTGGTGAAACAGCCGCAGGCTCGAATACCAGAACGAGTGCGCATCGGATTGAGGCCAGCGCCAGTCGCAATCGGCATGCAGCAAGACCCAGGCTTCGCATCCGAGCGCGCCCGCAAGATGCGCGACCATGGTGTCGACGCAAATGAGGAGATCGAGCTGCCGCAGGCGGTGGCCGAGGGCCACGATGTCTGGTGTGCTGATGTCCAGTGCACCGATCGCCGCGAGCTCTTCGGTGCTGGCGCCGCGCTGGAGCGAATAGAGCGTCACACACGGTCCGGCGAGACCGCGCAACAAGGCGGCCGAAACCTCCCGACGCTTGTCCCAATCTCCGACTTTCCAGACCAGGCCGAGGGCCTGACCTTGTTCTCCCCGCAGCGGCGGAACGGCAGCTGGAGGCAACGCGAGGTAAGGAACGCGCATCTCGACCTGATCCCGTCGCGCCCCGATGGCGTGGGGCACTTCCATGATCTCGATGTCGACCTCGAAATCGACCTCGGGGGCACCATCGTGCAGCGGAATGGCCCGGTCCACACCCGCGGCCCGCACCGCGAGCGGCAGCAGCTCGGGTTGACACCACAAGGTGACGCTGCGCGCGATCGCACGAAGCGGGCGCATGAAGCGCAGAAACTGAATCGTGTCGCCAAGCCCGTGGTAGCAGCGGACCAGCACGTGCCTGCCATGCAGATCCTCGCCCCGCCAGATCCGCTGAAGATGCCTCGGGCCGGTGTGCTTGGGCGGATGCGCGATCTGCACGAGGTCACGATCGTTGATCGCCCAGGCGCGCGTGAAATCACCCGCCCGCATCGCCTCGGCCCAACCGCCGGTCACCGCGCGCGATCGCTAGTGTCGCACGAATTTGTGGAATCGGCTGAGCTTGCCGTCCTTGGTCCGATCCTGGTGCAGGAACGCAACACCGGCTTCATCGAACTTTTCGAAGAACTCGTCCCAGCTGATGCGGTCTAGTCCTTTTTCCGGCGGATCAAAATCGATGCGCAGGATTCCAGCGTGACCATCCTCTTCCGTTGCCTTGACGGTCGCCGGTTTCCCTCCGCGCTCTTCGGCCCATTTCCGGATGACATTGTGGTCAGTGGTCTGCTGGGCTTCGCTATTTTGCGCCTTGGACGTCATGTCACACCTCGCTTACCGGCCGGGCGATGAGCCCGGCATCGCATCGAACCATTGACCGACAAACGCGGGCCGAAGCGATTTGTTCTTTCGCTCAGATGCGAAGCAGCCTCGCGACGCGAGCATCATCTTCTTCATCTTCATCATGAAAGCTCTTCGTTCCCTAGAGGCGGCCCGGGATTTTATCCCAAGTTAAGCTCGTCGCATTTTGACCGCTTGAAATCGCTCGCGACGCGACGCTCGCATGCCCTCCTAGGAACGAACATACCTTCCGCACGTTCGCCGACGTACTTACCGACGCCGCTTGTTTCCCGGAGGGCTTCATTCCATGCATTCCCGTCTTCAAGATAGGCGCCGCGTGCGCGTCGGCCTCGTCGGCGTCGGCAATTGCGCGAGCTCCTTCGTCCAGGGCCTCTCCTACTACCGGAACGCCAAATCGAACGAGCCGGTCCCGGGACTGATGAACGCCGACCTCGGCGGCTACCATATCAGCGACATTCAGATCGCGTCGGCCTTTGACGTCAACGCCAGCAAGGTCGGCCGCGATGTCGCCGATGCTATCTTCGCGTCGCCCAACAACACGCACCGCTTCTCGGACGTCGCGCCCACCGGGGTGATCGTGCAGCGCGGACCGGTCATGGACGGCATCGGGCACTACCTGACGGACGACGTTCCGATTGCGGACGTGCCGGAGGCCGACGTGTCCGAAGTCCTGGCGATGTCCCGCACCGACGTCCTGGTGTCCTATCTTCCGGTCGGCTCGCAGCGCGCCAGCGAGTGGTATGCGGCGCGTGCCATCGAAGCGGGCTGCGGCTACGTCAATTGCATTCCTGTCTTCATCGCCTCCAACCCGGAGTGGCGGCGCCGCTTCGAGGAAGCCGGCCTGCCGATCGTCGGCGACGACATCAAGAGCCAGGTCGGCGCCACCATCCTGCATCGCGTGCTCGCCAATCTCTTCCGTGACCGCGGCGTGCGGCTCGATCGCACCTATCAGCTCAATATCGGCGGCAATACCGATTTCAAGAACATGCTGGAACGGGAGCGGCTGACCTCGAAGAAGATCTCCAAGACCCAGGCCGTGACCAGCCAGTTCGACGTGCCCATGGACCCCGACAACATCCATGTCGGGCCGAGCGACCACGTGCCGTGGCTCACCGACCGCAAGCTCGCCTTCATCCGCCTGGAGGGAACGACGTTCGGCGGCGTTCCCCTGAGCGCCGAGGTCAAGCTCGAGGTCTGGGACTCCCCGAACTCGGCCGGCGTCGTGATCGATGCGGTGCGCTGCGCCAAGCTCGCCATGGACCGCGGCCAGGCCGGCGCGCTGACCGGCCCTTCGAGCTATTTCATGAAATCGCCACCGCAGCAGTTCACCGACGAGGAGGCCGGACGGCGGACACGCGCCTTCATCGACGACAAGGCGTATGCGTGATGGCCAAGATCATCCATCTCGTTCGGCACGGTCATCATGCCTTGCTCGGCCGCGTTCTGTGCGGGCGGATGACGGGAGTCGAGCTCGACGATCTCGGCTGTAAGGACATGGCTTGCTGTGCCGGGACCCTTTCGCCTCGACCAACGCTCATTCAATCCAGCCCGCAGCGCCGGTGCATGCAGTCGGCCTGCATCCTCGCCGCGCATTTCAGACTGCCGGTCGAGATAGCCCCCGCCCTCGACGAGATCGACTATGGCGAATGGACCGGACGATCGTTCGATGATCTGGTGCCGGATCCACGCTGGTCGCGCTGGAATGAGCGACGCGGCACGAGCCGACCGCCCGGGGGCGAGAGCATGCGGTCGCTTCAAGATCGCATCGTTGCTCATCTGGAGCAACTGCGCAGCGATCGCGATCTCGACATCGTCGTCGCCGTGAGCCACGCCGAGCCGATCCGCGCCGCGCTCCTGCACTATTCACGGATGCCGCTCGACGAGTTTCTCTCGATCGAGATCGATCCTGCCAGCATCAGCACACTCCGCGCCGACAGCCGCGGCCTGGAGATCACCGGGATCAACCAGCGGGTGCCGGCGTGAAGATCGTCATCTTCGGCCTGACAATCTCCTCCTCTTGGGGCAACGGTCACGCCACCTTGTGGCGCGGCCTCTGCAAGCATCTCGCGCGGTCGGGACATAGCGTGGTCTTCTTCGAGCGCGACGTTCCCTACTATGCCGGTGCCCGGGATCTCTACGAACTGCCTGGCGGCGAGCTCCGGCTGTTCTCGAGCTGGGACGATGTGCGGCAGACTGCAAGCGCCGACGTCCGCAGCGCCGACGTCGCGATTGTGACCTCCTACTGCCCCGATGCGATTGCGGCGACCGATCTGATCCTCTCCGAAGATCGCGCTGTTCCCGTGTTCTACGACCTCGATACTCCGATCACGCTGGCAAGGCTCCTGGCCGGCGAAGCCGTTCCTTATCTCGGCCCGCGCGGCCTGCGGGATTTCGAGCTGGTGCTCAGCTTTACCGGCGGACCTCGCGTCGCGGATGAATTCCGCGACAGGCTGGGTGCCCGCGAAACCCGGCCGCTCTATGGTCATGTCGACACCGACATCCATCGCCCGGTCGCGCCCCAGCCGCATTATCGCGCCGATTTGTCCTATCTCGGCACCTATTCCGAAGACCGCCAGCGCACGCTCGAGACGCTTTTCGTCACGCCCGCGCGGGCGCGCTGGGATCTCCGCTTCCTGATCGGCGGAGCGCAGTATCCCGAGACCTTTCCATGGTCGCCAAACATCTATTTCGTGCGGCACCTGCCACCGCCCGAGCACGCACCGTTCTTTGCCTCGTCGCGGCTGACGCTCAATGTCACGCGCCGGGCCATGGCGGAGATGGGCTGGTGCCCGTCCGGACGGCTGTTCGAGGCCGCAGCCTGCGGCGCGCCGCTGCTGAGCGATGACTGGCCGGGAATAGCGGATTTCTTCGTGCCCGGAGAGGAGATCCTGATCGCACGCGACGAGCATGACGCGCTCGCCGCGCTCGCGATGACGGATGCCGAACTCCAAGGCATGGCGCAGCGCGCCTATGAACGCACCATGAACCAGCACACATCTGACAAGCGCGCGCGCGAATTGGTCGTGCTGCTCGAGCAAACGACATCGAGCCGCGTAAGCCGGCAACAACACGAGGAGGCCTGACCATGTGGGGCATCGTTCCGGCCGCGGGCCGCGGCAGCCGTATCCAGCCGCTCGCCTTCTCCAAGGAATTACTGCCGGTCGGCAGCCGGCGTGACGACGGTACGGACCGCCCCTGCGCTGTCTCGGAATATCTGCTGGAGCGCCTCATCCTCGGCGGCGCCGACAAGATCTGTTTCGTGATCTCGCCGGGCAAATCCGATATCCTCGAATATTTCGGTGACCATTACGGCAGCGCCGAGCTCGCCTATGTCGTGCAACCCGATGCCGCGGGGCTGTGCGACGCCGTGTTCAGGGCTAGCACGGTCGTCGGGCAGCACGAGGATGTCGTCGTCGGCCTGCCCGACACCGTTTGGTTCCCCAAGGCGGCCCTGCAATCCCTGCCCGATACAGACCTCTCGTTCCTGCTGTTCCCGGTCGAGCACCCCGAATTCTTCGATGCGGTCGTGCTCGACGGCGATCATGTGACGGAGATCCAGGTCAAGCAGCCGAATGCAAGCTCGCGCTGGATCTGGGGCGCCTTCAAGATGTCGGCGCGCGGCTTCCGCGAGCTCCAGTCGCTGTGGCACGCGCGCGAACGCCGCGACGAATATTTCGGGACGCTGGTCAACGCCTATCTTTCGGCCGGTGGCCGCGGCGTCGGCGTCAAGGCCGGAGAATCCTACGTCGATGTCGGCACCATCGACGGCTATCGCACGGCGATGGCTCTGCTCGCCGAGACCGCCGAGGGCCGATCGAGGTTGCGAGCCCGCGCGTCGTCGGACGGCGTCCGCCCGGTCACAGCGAACAACGGAGCGATTGCATGACCAGGGGCGCCCTCTCCCGTGAGGAAATCCGCCAGCGCGTCGACGCGCTGGGGCCATGGTTTCACAATCTCGACCTCAAGGGCGTGCCGACCGCGCCGGCGCACTTTCTCGGCGACTATCCCAATGTGAAGTGGCAACGCTTCTCCGGCATCATCCCAGATCGGCTCGAAGGCAAGACCGTGCTCGATATCGGTTGCAATGCCGGGTTCTACGCCATGGAAATGAAGCGGCGCGGCGCCGAACGCGTGCTTGGCCTCGACACCGACGAAGAGTACCTGGCTCAGGCCCGCTTCGCGGCCGAGGTGAACGGACTCAGGATCGAGTTCCGCAAGATGTCGGCCTATGATGTCGGGCAGCTCCGTGAGAAGTTCGACCTCGTGATCTTCATGGGCGTGCTCTACCATCTGCGGCACCCGCTGCTCGCGCTGGACCTGATCCATGAGCACGTCGCCGGCGATCTCCTGCTGTTCCAGTCGATGCAGCGCGGTGACAGCCGCGTCGATGCGATCGAGAAGAACTACGACTTCTGGACCACCGACCAGTTCGATTCGTCGGGCTACCCGAAGCTGCACTTCATTGAGCACAAATATGCCGATGACCCCACCAATTGGTGGGTGCCCAATCGCGCCTGCGTCGAGGCCATGCTGCGCAGCGCGGGCTTTGCCATCGCGGCCCATCCGGAGGACGAGGTCTATCTGTGCCGACGCACGACGCGGCCGCAGGCCGATGGCCCGGTCTATCCGTCACGGGAGACGGATCGATGATCGAAGCTGCCAAGATCTGGAACGAGCCCAACAACAAGTCGCATTGGGACCTCCTGATCGATCCGGACTGGGCGATGTTCGCAAATCTCGCACTCGCCGCCGGCAAGGCCATCCGCAGTGCGCATCCGACATTGCCGCGCGTGCTCGGCGGCCTCTCGCCGATCGACCCGTCCTTCATGCGCAACATGCAGGCGCGCGGAGTGCTCGATCACGTCGACGCGGTCGCCGTGCACGGCTTTCCACTCGACTGGAATTTGTGGCAGATCGGGGAATGGCCGGCCAAGATCGAGGAGATCAAGGCTGTTACCTCGCTCCCGGTCTGGGTGACCGAGGTCGGCGTCTCCTCGTTCGGCGCCGAGGAGGTGCAGGCCTGGGGCCTGTCGCGCACCGCAGAGCTTTTGATCGGCCGCGCGCCGCGCATCCACTGGTACAGCCTCTACGATCTCCCGTCGGCGTGGGAGGCGACCACCCGGCACAAGGAGGCGGAGGGTTCCTCCTATTACCGGCACTTCCACATGGGCCTGCTGCGCGAGGATGGAACACCGAAAGCCGCAGCGGAGCTGTTCGGCCAATATGCGTCTGACATGGGCCTATGCCAGTGGTTTCACTTTGAGGATCATCGACTTGGTGACGCCGTGCGCTGGATGCGCCGCTTCGGCGTGAGGCACTTGCGGACCGGCCTGTCATGGGCCGACAGCTTCCGTCCCAATGCGCTCGACTGGTTCGACCGCCAGATGGACGCGCTGGCCGAGTTCGCGGTCACCGTGACCTTCTGCTTCACGCCGGAGCACCGCGGCCTTGAGCCTCATCACACCAGCCCGCCGCAGGACGTGAACGAGTTCGCCGATTTCTGCGCGCAGATGGTCGACCGCTATTGCACCAAGACCGGTCTCGCCGCCTCCATCGGCGCCACTCCGCCGCTCAGGGAGCCGACATGCGTGCCCTGATCCTGGTGATGGATTCGGTCGGTATCGGCGCGGCGCCCGATGCTATCAATTACGGTGACGAAGGCGCCGATACGGTCGGCCACATCGCGGACGCGTGCATGGCCGGCCATGCCAATAGTCCGCAGCGGGAGGGCCCACTGCAGCTTCCCAATCTCGTGGGGCTAGGCCTGGGCGAGGCCTGCCGCCTCGCCACCGGGCGCGTCCCGCCCGGGCTCGACGGGCGGGTTCAACATGCGCGCTATGGATGCGCCAGTGAGATATCCAGGGGCAAAGACACGCCGTCGGGACATTGGGAGATCGCCGGCGTGCCTGTCGCGTTCGAGTGGGGCTATTTTCCGAAGATCCAGCCCTGCTTCCCGCGCGATCTCGTGGAGAAGCTGTGCGAACAAGCCGGACTGCCCGGCATCCTCGGGAACTGCCACGCCTCCGGCACCGACATCATCTCCGAATTCGGCGAGCGCCACATGCGCAGCGGCGAGCCGATCTGCTACACCTCGGCCGACAGCGTATTCCAGATCGCGGCACACGAAGAGACGTTCGGGCTCGAGCGGCTCTACGAGGTCTGCACGGTTGCGAGGCGGCTGGTCGATCCCCTGAACATCGGCCGCGTCATTGCGCGTCCGTTCGTCGGATCGAGCGCGCATGATTTCAAGCGCACCTCGCACCGGCGAGATTTCTCCGTTCCGCCGCCTGACCGAACCATCCTCGACCTTGCGGACATTTCCGGCCGCGACATCGTGACGATCGGCAAGATCGACGACATTTTCGCCCATCGCGGCACCGGGAAAAACCTGCGCGGCGACGGCAATGCGGCACTCTTCAATGCCACGCTGGATGGGCTGGCAAGCCTTGCACAGGGCGGGCTGCTGTTCGCGAACTTCATCGATTTCGACACGCTCTACGGTCACCGTCGCGACGTGGCCGGCTACGCAGCGGCGCTCGAGGCCTTCGACGCCCGTCTTCCCGAACTGCTGAACCGGCTGGAAAGCGACGATCTCCTGATCATCACCGCCGATCATGGCTGCGATCCGACCTGGAGGGGCACCGATCACACGCGCGAGCAGGTCCCGATCCTGGCATGGACCGCGCAATCCATGTCTCCGGTTGGCAGACGCGCCGGGTTTGGCGATATCGGTGCGACCGTAGCAAGACATCTCGATCTGCCCGCGCCACCTCATGGCGCGCATTTCTAGCCGCGATTCACCTGGGTTATTAATCCAGGTTAGAGAAATTTTCGTTTGTAGGTCTCGCAGGAACGAACATTCCTTGCATCGCTTCTAACTCCCAGACGTGACTGGCGCGCAGGTCGCCCGACCAAGCAAAGCGCGCTTCAACTCTCATCATCGACTGATCCCGAACGGATCGGTCCCATGCGGCACGGAGCGGTGAATGACGCGAGTATTGATTACTGGAGGCGCGGGATTCATCGGCTCGCACACGGCCGACGTGCTGCTTGCGGCCGGTTACGACGTCCGCCTTCTCGACAATCTCTCTCCGCAGGTCCACGGCGGCGACCGTCAGCGGCCAGCCTATCTCGCCGACGACGCGGAGCTCGTGGTCGGCGACATCACGGATACTGTCGCCGTCGAACAGGCCTTGCGCGGCGCCGACATGGTCCTGCATCTCGCCTCCGCCGTCGGCGTCGGCCAGAGCATGTACGACATCGAGCCCTATGTCAGGACGAACGAGCTCGGCACCGCGGTTCTGCTGCAGGCGCTGGCCAAGCGCCCGGTCGCACGGCTGGTGGTGGCATCCTCGATGAGCATCTACGGCGAGGGCCTCTATCGTGACGGCGGCGGGAGCGTCGTCGCGTCCGACGAACGGCCGATCGAGCAGCTTCGCAAGGGGGAGTGGGAGCTGCGGGATACCGCTGGCCATCCCCTCGATCCCGTGCCCACCCCTGAAACGAAGCAGCCGTCGCTGAGCTCGATCTACGCGCTGAACAAGTACGCGCAGGAGCGCATGTGCCTGATCACGGGCAAGGCCTATGGCATTCCGATCGTCGCCTTGCGCTTCTTCAACGTGTTCGGTCCGCGCCAGGCCCTGTCCAATCCCTATACCGGCGTGCTGGCCATCTTCGCCGCACGGCTGCTCAACGGCCGGCCGCCGCTCGTCTTCGAAGACGGCCAGCAGCGGCGCGACTTCGTTCATGTGCACGACGTCGCCCGCGCCTGCCGCATGGCGCTCGAAGCCGACCACAGCCAGGACGTCTTCAACGTCGGCTCGGGTCAGAGCCGCACGATCCTGTCGGTCGCCGAGGATCTGGCCCAGGTGATGGGACGGTGCGAGATAGCGCCCGAGATCACGCGGAAATACCGCGCCGGCGACATCCGGCACTGCTTTGCCGATATCGGCAAGTCACGCGACCTGCTCGGCTTCGCGCCGCATGTCGCGTTCAAGGACGGACTTGAAGAGCTCGCCGAGTACCTCGCCGACCAGATCGCCGACGATCAGGCGGAGCGGGCGACCCGTGAGCTGCTGCAACGAGGGCTGGTCGCGTGATGAGCGAACGAGACAACAGATACGTCCTGGTCACCGGCGGCTGCGGCTTCATCGGCTGCAATCTCGCCGACTGCCTCGCCGAGCGCGGCGACCGCGTGCTGGTGCTGGACAATCTCGCTCGCGCCGGCGTGCGCGAGAACGCGCAATGGCTGAAATCCCGGCATGGCGACCGCGTCACAATCACGGTGGCTGATATCCGCGACCCAATTCCGGTGATCGACGCCGTGCGCGAGGCGCGCGCCGTGCTGCACCTCGCAGCTCAGGTCGCGGTCACCGACAGCGTCAGCGATCCCTCGGCCGATTTCGAGATCAACGCGCGCGGCACGCTGAACGTGCTCGAAGCCGTCCGCCTGCACAACGGCTCGGCGCCGGTGATCTTCGCCTCGACCAATAAGGTCTACGGGCGCCTGATCGAGGACAGCGAGATTGCGCTCACCGGCCGCCGCTACACGCCAGTGAGCGACATGCTCGCCGCCGGCGTCTCGGAGAACGCGCCGCTGGATTTCTACAGCCCCTATGGATGCTCCAAGGGCACCGCCGATCAATATGTCCACGATTATGCCCGGGTGTTCGGGCTGCAGACCGTGGTGATGCGGATGAGCTGCATCTACGGGCCGCGGCAATTCGGCACCGAGGATCAGGGCTGGATCGCACATTTCGTGCTCAGCGCCATCCGCGGCAACCCGCTGACGATCTACGGCAATGGCAAGCAGGTCCGTGATGCGCTGCACGTGTCGGACGCGGTGAGCGCCTGGCTCGCGGCGCTCGACCACATCGCGCTGGCCCGCGGGCGCGTCTTCAATCTCGGCGGCGGTCCGGCCAATGCGGTCAGCCTGCTCGAGCTGATCGACCGCATCACCGAGCTGACGGGCCGCAATGTCGCCTACAGCTTTGCCGATTGGCGACCGGGAGATCAGCCCTGGTACGTGACCGACACCCGGGCGCTCGCCACCGCGCTCGGCTGGACGCCGCAAATGTCCCTCGCCGACGGCCTGCGCTCGCTCCTCTCCTGGCTCGACAGCCGCTTCGGATCACCCGGAAACCGCGAGGCCTTGGCATGACGCGGATCGCTCTCATCAATCCGAACTGGGATTTTGCCGGAAGCATCTATTTCGGCTGCCGCTCCCCTCACCTTCCACTCGAGCTCGGCATCTCCGAGCACTATCTGAAGGCGGCCGGCCACAAGACGCTGCTGCTCGATGCGCACATGTTCGATCTCTCGCTCCACGAGATCGAGGCCGAGCTGCGCGCCTTCGGTCCCGACCAGATCGTCTTCACGACTGCGCCGACATATCTGTTCTGGCGCTGCGCGCCGCCGGAGCTTCGCGTGCCGCAGCAGCTCGCACTGGCGGTGCGCGACCTTGCTGCGACGCTGATCGCGGTGGGTCCGCATGGCTCGACTACGCCAAAGACCGCCTTAAGGAAGCTCGGCGTCGACATCGTCGTGATGGGCGAGTGCGAGGCGTCCCTGCTGCGTCTCGGCAACGGCGAACGGGACTTTCCGGGCCTGTGCTTTGCAGACGGCGCTTCGCTCCGGGTCAATGGCGGTCCACAGGCGGTCGCGTTCAGCGACCAGCCCGCGCTCGATTGGCCGGACGAGATGATCCGGCGCCACCATCACCACCATCACCGCTTCGAGGCCGAGCCGACGGCAACGGGCGCCGAGGTCGAGGCCTCCCGCGGCTGCCCCTACAATTGCACGTTCTGCGCCAAGGAGAACTTCCGCAACGCCTACCGCAAGCGGCCGCCAGCGCTCATTCTCGACGAGATCGATCATCTGCGCGACCAGGGTATCGAATACGTCTACTTCATCGACGAGATCTTTCTTCCCAATCGCGAGCTGCTGGTGGGGTTGACGACCCGCGGGCTGAAGTTCGGCGTGCAGACGCGTATCGACCTTTGGAAGCCCGACATGCTCGCCCTGCTCGGACGCGCCGGCTGCGTCTCGATCGAAGCCGGCATCGAGAGCCTGACCGTCGAAGGGCGCGCAGCACTCGCCAAGAACTGCAAGATGACCACGGATCAGCTCGCCGACCGGCTGGTCGAAGCCCGTCGCCACGTCCCCTTCGTGCAGGCCAATCTGATCGAGGTGCCCGAGGACGACGATCCCGTCGTGCAGCGCTGGCGCCGCACCATGCAGGGTGCCGGCGTCTGGGCCAACGATCCGGTGCCGCTCTATCCCTATCCCGGTTCGCCCGACTATCGGAAGCTCTGGGGCGAGCCCGATGATGTCGCCTGGGAGCGTGCGCACCGGCACTATCTCGCGATGTTCGACCAGTTCAGCGACGTGCAGAACGATCGCCCGGTCCCGCTCGACACTCTCGAACTCCAGGTGGCCTCATGAGCCCTGGCGCGGACATCAGGATCATGATGACGACCGACACGGTTGGCGGCGTATGGACCTATTCCTGCGCCCTCGCATCCAGCCTCGCTGCGTCCGGCGCCGACATCACGCTCGTGACGCTGGGCCCGCGGGCGCGGATCGATCAGCGCCAGATGCTGCGCGATACCCGGGTGCACTTGATCGAAACGGATCTCGCCCTCGAATGGCAGGACGCGGAAGGGCGGAACGTCTCCGACGCAAGGCGCATGCTCGCCAATCTCGAAGCCAGGTTGATGCCTGATATCGTGCATCTGAACAGCTTTCGCGAAGCGACCTTTGCCTGGCATGCCCCGACGGTGCTGGTGGCGCATTCCTGCGTGAATTCCTGGGCACTGGCCTGCCGCGATACCGCCTGGCTCGGTGAGCCCCGATGGCGCCGCTATACCGAGCGGGTCGCCGCGGCCCTCGACATGACGCAGGCCTGGGTGTGTCCGAGCCGGGCCTTTTACGACGTCATGACGACGATCTACCAGCCCCGATCGCGCGGCGCGGTGATCTGGAACGGCATTGCGCCTCGCGAACCCTCTGGACGGAAGCGGGATTTGATCTTCGCGGCCGGGCGGCTGTGGGACCGCGCCAAGAACATCGAAACTCTCGCCGCCGCCGCACCCGGACTGGATTGGCCGGTCGAGGTGGCCGGTCCTATCGACGCACGTCGGTCGACGGGTGTCACCTGGCTCGGAGAGCTGCCGCACGAAGCGATGGACGCACGCTTGCAGCGCGCGGCGATCTTCGTCAGCCCCGCCTTCTACGAACCATTCGGCCTCTCGGTGCTGGAAGCCGCTGCCGCGGGCTGCGCTCTTGTTCTCTCCGACATCCCGACGTTCCGCGAGTTGTGGCGCGGGGCCGCATTGTTCTTCGATCCAGCCGACAGCGATGCGCTGCATCGGACTCTCGCAGAGCTTTGTGCTGACGATACGGGTCGAGCACGGCTGCAGCGCGTCGGCTATGAGCAATCCCTGACCTATTCGCTGGCGCGCATGACGAGCGCTTATCTTGGCCTCTACCAGGACCTAATCGCATCGACTCCGACGATCGCGACGGTCAGCCAGATCGAGGTGCGCGCATGAAATGCGTCCTGTTCTATCATGCGTTCACCTCGTGCTGGAACAACGGCAACGCGCATTTCCTGCGTGGCTATGCGCGCGAGCTGCATGCGCTCGGGCACGAGGTCGTCGTGTTCGAACCCATTGACGGCTGGAGCCGGCTGAACGCCATCCGCGAGGGCGGCAGTCATGCGATGGAGGATATTCCCGCCCTCTTTTCCGGCATCGACATCCGCCGCTACGATGCCAGGCTCGATCTCGAGCGGGCGCTGGACGGTGCCGATCTCGTTATCGTGCATGAATGGAATTCGCCCGATCTCATCGCGCAGATCGGACGCAGGCGGATGCAAGGTGCGCCCTTCACCCTGCTGTTCCACGACACCCATCACCGCGCCGTCAGCGCACCCGAGGAGCTTGCGCAATTCGATCTCGACGGGTTCGACGGCGTGCTCGCCTTCGGCGAGGTGCTTCGGCAGATCTACCTGAAGCTCGGCTGGGCTGACCGCGTCTTCACCTGGCACGAGGCGGCCGATGTCGCACTGTATCATCCGCTGCCGCAGGTTGAGCGTTCCGAAGATCTGGTCTGGATCGGCAATTGGGGCGATGGCGAGCGCAGCGCCGAACTGAACGCGTTTCTGGTCGCACCCGTGGCGGAGCTGAAGCTCCAAGCGAGCGTCCATGGCGTGCGCTATTCGGACGATGCTCTCCGCACCATCAGGAGCGCAGGTATCCGCTATGGCGGCTGGCTGCCGGCGCACTGGGCCCCCGTCGTCTTCGCCGGCGCGCGCGCAACAATCCACGTGCCGCGCGGGCCTTACGTAGCCCTGCTTCCGGGCATTCCGACCATCCGCGTGTTCGAAGCGCTGGCGTGCGGCATTCCCCTGGTCTCGGCGCCTTGGTCGGATACGGAAGGGCTGTTCCCGGAGGACGCCTATCTCAGCGTTGCCGATGGCGCGCAGATGAAGCGTGCGCTTCGTGCCGTTATCGATGATCCCGAGTTGTCCTCCGCGATGGTGGCGACCGGCCTGAAAGCCATCCGGGATCGTCATACCTGCCGTCACCGCGCCGAGCAGCTCGTCGACATCGTGTCGGGCCTCAGGGGTTCAAGCCGCCCGCCACAGCCTCAGCACCACATCGGAGCCGTTGCATGAAGATCTGCTTCTTCGGATCCAGCCTCGTCTCGTCCTACTGGAACGGCGCCGCCACCTATTACCGCGGTATGCTGAAGGAGATCGCGGCGCTTGGCCACGACATCACCTTCTACGAGCCAGACGCCTTCGCGCGCCAGGCGCATCGCGACATCGACGATCCCAACTGGGCCAAAGTGATCGTCTATCCCGCGACCCCGGACGGCTGGCGCCGCTCGCTCGGCGCCGCCGCGCAATCGGCTGACATGCTGGTCAAGGCCAGCGGCGTCGGCGTCTTTGACCAGGAGCTGGAGAACGCCGTTGCTGCGCTGCCATCGCGGCTGATGCGGATCTATTGGGACGTCGATGCTCCCGCGACACTCGAAGCGATGGAAAGCGATCCGCAGCATCACCTGCGTCGCGCCATCCCGTCCTACGATATGGTCCTGACCTATGGCGGCGGCGACGGCGTCGTATCGGCCTACCGATCGATGGGCGCGCGGGACTGCGTGCCGATCTACAATGCGCTCGATCCGGCCACGCATTTTCCGGCGCCGCCCAATCCGCGCTTCGCCTGCGATCTCAGCCTGCTGGCGAACCGCCTACCTGATCGCGAGACGCGCGTCGATCACTTCTTCCTGGACGTCGCACGCCACCTGCCCGAAAAATCCTTCGTGCTCGGCGGCTCCGGCTGGGACGACAAGGACACCTCCGCCAATCTGCGCAAGGTCGGTCATGTCGGCACCGCCGATCACAACGCGTTCTTCGGCTCCGCTCTCGCCACGCTGAACGTCAATCGCGACAGCATGGCGCGCTACGGTTTCTCCCCGCCAACGCGGGTGTTCGAAGCGATCGGCGCCGGCGCCTGCCTGATCACCGATGAATGGGCCGGCATCGATCATTTTCTCGAATCCGGCCGCGAGGTGCTGGTCGCCGCTGAGGGAGCCGAGGTCGCAGAGCACCTCGCAGCGCTCAATCCAGAGCGGGCCCGGTCGATCGCCCGCCGCGCCCGCGCGCGCATCCTCAGTCAGCACACTTACCGGCAGCGCGCGTGCCAGTTCAACGATCTCTTCGTCGCCAGCAGCTCGCGAATCGAGGCAGCAGAATGAATCTCTCCATCGTCGTCATCGGACTTTCGGTCACTTCGTCCTGGGGCAACGGTCACGCCACGACCTACCGCGCCCTGATCGAAGCCCTGGCGCGACGAGGACACCGCGTCACGTTCCTGGAGCGGGACGTGCCCTGGTATCGGGATCACCGCGACCTGACCAAGCCCCCTGCCTGGACTGTCGAGCTATACCAATCGTTGAAAGACATTCCGCGCCGGTTCGGCAAGCTGATCCGCGGTGCCGATCTGGTGATCATCGGCTCCTACGTTCCTGACGGCATCGCGATTGCCGAATGGACGACGACCCATGCGAGGGGAGTCACGGCATTCTACGACATCGACACGCCGGTCACGCTGGCGAGGCTCGAGCAGGGCCTCAATTATCTTTCGGCCGCGATGATCCCGCGCTTCGATCTTTATCTGTCCTTCACCGGCGGACCGGTGCCCGGCATGATCGAGCAGAGCTACGGCAGTCCGCTCGCGCGTGTCCTTTATTGCAGCGCGGACGCGGAGGTCTACGCACCGAAGCGGGCGCAGCCGAAATGGGCTCTCGGCTATCTCGGGACCTACAGCGAGGACCGGCAGCCGGTTCTCGACGAGTTGCTGCTTGCACCGGCGCGCACGCTGCCGTCGGAACAATTCGTCGTCGCCGGCGCGCAGTATCCCGAACATATCGCCTGGCCCGCCAACGTCGTCCGGATCGAGCACCTCCCGCCAAAACAGCATCCGACGTTCTACGCCGCCCAACGCTACTCCCTGAATGCCACCCGCGCAGACATGAAAGCGTTGGGCTTCTCACCGAGCGTCCGGTTGTTCGAGGCCGCCGCCTGCGGCACGCCGGTGATCTCGGACCGATGGCCCGGGATCGAGACGATCTTCGCGCCGTCGCGCGAAATCCTGCTGGCATCCAGCCCACGCGAGGTCATCGCGATCCTGCGCGACATGCCGGAAGAGCAACGGCGCACCATCGCTCACAACGCGCGGCGGCGGGTTCTCGCCGATCACACCCCAGACCATCGCGCTCGGCAGCTCGAGACCTATTACGCCGAGGCATTCGCGCGGCGCCGCCGCAAGACGGCGCCTCTTCCCGTCGCTCGCCCCATGCAGGTCGCAGAACTCTGAAAGGCAATACCATGACACTCCAGACCCGCATCCACGCCTCCCGCCGCTCGCCGACGGTCCTGGTCGCCGGCGGTGCCGGCTTCATCGGATCGCATCTCTGCGACGCGCTCCTGCAACGCGGCAGCATGGTGATCTGCCTCGACAATTTGTTCACGGGAACGGCCGACAACATCCGGCCGCTGCTCAATCACCCGAATTTCCGTTTCATCGAGCATGATGTTCGCGATCCCATCGAGATCGAGAGCGATGTCGACCGGATCTACAGCCTCGCCTGCCCGGCCTCCCCCCGGCACTATCAGACCGATCCTGTCGGGACGATGAAAACCTGCGTGCTCGGCTCGATCAACCTGCTCGAACTCGCGCGGCAGAAGCGCGCCAGGGTCCTTCAGGCCTCTACCAGCGAGGTCTACGGCGACCCCGAGGTGCATCCGCAGCCGGAGTCCTATCTCGGCAACGTCAACCCGATCGGGCCGCGGGCCTGCTACGACGAGGGTAAGCGCGCCGCGGAGACGCTGATGTTCGACTACCGGCGCATGCACGGCACCGAGATCAAGGTCGCGCGCATCTTCAATACCTATGGCCCGCGCATGCTCGAGAATGACGGACGCGTCGTCTCCAACTTCATCGTGCAAGCCTTGCGCGGAGAGCCGATCACGATCTACGGCCAGGGCACGCAAACCCGCAGCTTCTGCTTCGTCGACGATCTCGTGCGGGGGCTTCAGCTCTTGATGGAGAGCCCCGCCTCGGTCACTGGTCCATGCAATCTCGGCAATCCGCACGAGGTCACGATCGAGGCAATCGCTCGGGAAGTGCTGGCCTGCACTGACTCGACCTCCCCGCTGCGCTTCGAAGCCCTGCCAAAGGACGATCCCAAGCGACGCAAGCCCGTGATCGATGCCGCGGAGAAGATTTTGGGATGGCGTCCGCGGGTAGCACTGAAGGACGGTCTTCAAGCGACCATCGCTTACTTTGCGATGCGTCTCGCCGCGGAATCGCCCGCACTCGTGCCCGCCATTGCTCCGCGCAGACGCGCTATCCAGCACGCGACCGGCTGATGATGTCCGCTCAGGCGTGACGGCAGATCATTCAGTGAGTGCCCCGCAGCAGAACGCTCGTGCAGGGTCCGCGACCTGACCAAACCTAAAACGCCCCGGCCACAGTGACCCCAATTGACGCTCGGCAGCAGATCACAGATAAGCGCGCCGCACGGCGCCATCCAATCTGACGGCAAATTGCATGTTCATGGCGCAAGTGCTGGATGCTTCAAGAACAGGGTCCGTTTCAACCCATGTGGAACCGATCGCATGTGAAGTGGCTCACATGCGGCAGTACAATCTGGATGTATTCGTCATGCCGGGTGGAGATGGCAGACGGAGATGCGCATGAAACGCCTCATGCTCTCGCTCATTGCAGCCCTGCTTCTCGCCGGTGCGGCCAGCAACGTCCTCAGATCGCATGCACTGTTCCATTTCGGTCAGCACGGCATGGCATCCATTCAAGACATGCAGACAGGCCAGGCCAACAAGCTTCCCGAGCAGGAGCTGCAGGACCGCTCCGTCTTGTTTGCGAAAGAGCCGGGTCAATAGAGTGGACTGGCCGCTTTTCGAGCTCGTCCTATTCGGCCGCCGCGGTTGCGGGTTGCGGTTGTCCGTCGTTGGGTCCCGTTCGCGCCGCCTGCTCGTCGAGCCAGAGGCTATGGTGCTCGCGGGCCCAGTTGACGTCGACTTCGCCCGTGCCCATGGCCTCGAACGCACCTTCCATGCCGATGGTGCCGATATAGATGTGCGCGATCATCGCCGCGACGAACAGGACCGCCACGATCGAGTGGACGATCTGAGCCAGCTGCATGCCTTCGATCCCCGTCGTGTAGAACGGGAACATCAGGACATAGCCGCTCGCAGCAACCAGACCGCCGCCGATCACGACGATCCAGTAGATCGCCTTCTGGCCGGCGTTGAAGCGGTACGCCGGGGGATGATCATGTCCGATCATGCCGCCGCCCCGCTTCAGCCACTCGACGTCCACCTTGTTCGGAATATTGCCGCCGATCCACATCAACAGGATGAGGACGACGCCAATGGTGAACGGGAAGCTCAGATAGTTGTGGGCGTACTTGGCCCATAGCGACCATTCAGAGAAGTTCTCGAAGCCGATCAGCGGCAATAGCAACGGTCGGCCAAAGGTGATGTTCAGTCCGGAGATCGCCAGAATGATGAAGCAGGTGGCGGTCATCCAGTGCACGAAACGTTCATAGACGTTGAAGCGCACGAGGGTGCGGCCGGACCGTCCACTTTCGAGGCGCACCATGCCGCGGGTGAGATAGAAGATCACGAGCACCGCCAGCATGCCGATGATCGCGATGCCGCCGATCCAGCGCAGCGTGACATTGTGGAACTCGCGCCATTGCCGTCCCTGCGGCTGCTCGAGAACGCCGGACCTCTGATCAGGGATGCTGACCCGACCCTGGATCCGGTTCAGCTCCTGCAAGAGCTGCTGCTCCTTGACCGAGCTCGCGGTCGGATTGACCTGCTGGGCGCCCAGCGGTGCCGGCACTGCCACGATGAGGAGGAGTAATGCACAAGCTCCGACAGCCAGCCGAACGAATCTTGCAAACGATACCATGAGCTCCTCCTCAATGTTCGCGCGACGTTGGTCAGGACTCGATCGTCTCGCGATATGCGGTCTTCCAGCCCCACGCACCCGAGCCATAGCCGCGCTTCATGACGCGCTCCTTGTAGATCTGCGCAATGATCTCGCCGTCGCCCGCAAGCAGGGACTTGGTCGAGCACATTTCGGCACACAGCGGCAGCTTGCCTTCGGCCAGCCGGTTCGCACCGTATTTCTCGTATTCCTCCTTGCTGCCGTCGGCTTCCGGGCCGCCGGCGCAATAGGTGCATTTGTCCATCTTGCCGCGCGAGCCGAAGTTCCCGACCTTCGGATATTGCGGAGCCCCGAACGGACAGGCGTAGAAACAATAGCCGCAGCCGATGCAGAGGTCCTTGGAGTGCAGCACCACAGCATCGGCCGTGGTGTAGAAGCAGTTCACCGGACACACGGCCGCACAGGGCGCGTCCGTGCAGTGCATGCAGGCCATCGAGATCGAGCGCTCGCCAGGCTTGCCGTCGTTGATGGTGACGACGCGGCGCCGGTTGATGCCCCAGGGCACCTCGTGCTCGTTCTTGCAGGCGGTGACGCAAGCGTTGCACTCGATGCAGCGATCGGCGTCGCAGAGAAATTTCATACGTGCCATCGTCGTTACTCCTAAGCCGCCGCGATTTGGCAGAGAGTGACCTTGGGCTCCTGCATACCCGTCGCGGGGTCGTATCCGTAGGTGGTGATCGTGTTGGCGCTTTCGCCGAGCACGATCGGGTCGGTGCCCTTGGGATAATTGCCGCGAAGATCCTTGCCCGCGAGCCAGCCGCCGAAGTGGAATGGCATCCAGGCAACGCCCCTGCCCACGCGCTCGGTGACGAGCGCTTTCATCCTCGCCCTCGAATTGTTCTCGGCACCGGTGACCCAAACCCAGCCACCGTCCTTGACACCGCGGTCGGCGGCATCGGCAGGATTGATCTCGATGAACATGTCCTGCTGCAATTCGGCAAGCCACGGGTTGGTTCGGGTCTCCTCGCCGCCGCCCTCATATTCGACCAGACGACCGGATGAGAGGATGAGCGGGAACTGTTTTGCAATTCCCTTCTCCACGGCTGCCTTCTGCACGGAGAACCCGATATTCGGCATCCGGAACTGCTTGGCGTCGGGCAGCGTCGGATATTTGGCGACGAGGTCGACGCGCGGCGTGTAGATCGGCTCGCGGTGAACAGGAATCGGATCGGGCAAGCCGAAGGCATTCATGCGTGCCTTGCCGTTGCCGTAGGGAACGCAGCCATGCGCCAGCGCCACGCGCTGGATGCCTCCCGACAGGTCCAGTGCCCACGACACAGTGTCCGGATTGGCGGGATTGATCTTGTTGATCACGGCCATTTCCGATTCGGTGAGCTCGGTGCCCCAGCCGAGCTTCTTCAGGCTCGCCAGCGTGAACTCCGGGTAGCCGTCCTGAATTCCCGACCCCAACGAGTACGAGCCGTCCGCAAGCAGGCTCACCTTCCGGGTCGTGCCGTCCGGCAGCTTCTCCTCGCGCTCGATGCCGAACCGCGGCCGGAACGTGCCGCCGCCGTCCATCACGTGCAGATTGGTGTTGTAGAGCAGCGGCGTACCGGGATGCTTGACCTCCGGTGACCCCCAGCACGGCCAGGGCAGACCGTAATAGTCGCCGCCGACCTCGGGATCGTCCTTCGGCGCCCGCATCGTCAGCATATCGAACTTGGCCTGGTTCTTCATGTGCGCCTTGAGGCGCTCGGGCGATTGCCCGCAATAGCCGGTCGACCAGCTGCCGCGGTTCATCTCGCGCAGCACATCCTCCGCTTCAGGAAGATTGCTCTCGACCTTGATTTTCTTGAACATCTGGTCGGCGAAGCCGAGCTTCTTCGCCATCAGATAGATGACCTCGAGATCATCCTTCGATTCAAAGATTGGCTTCACGATCTGCTCGCCCCATTGCAGCGAGCGGTTGGAGGCGACGCGCGACCCCTTGCACTCGAATTGCGTGGCGACCGGCAGAATGTAGACGCCATCCTTGCGTCCCGCCTCGACGGCGAGCGAGGCCCAGGTCGTCGGGTGCGGGTCGGCAATGACGAGCAGCTCGAGCGCCTTCAGACCATTGAGGGACTCAGGAATGCGGGTGATGCTGTTGGAGGCGTGTCCCTGCACGAACACCGCCTTCACATTGTCCTTCTGCGCGACCTGATCCTTCGGCAGCGTCACCGCCTCGAACCAGCGGGTCAGCGGAATGCCGGGAGTTTCCATGATCTGCTTGGAGTCGAAGCGCGACTTCAGGAAGTCGTAGTCGACCTCCCAGACCCGCGACCAATGCTTCCAGGCGCCTTCGGCGAGGCCGTAGTAGAACGGCAGCGTGACGATATCGAGTCCGACATCGGTTGCACCCTGCACGTTGTCATGGCCACGGAAGATGTTGGCGCCCGCGCCGGCCTTACCGACATTGCCGGTCATCAGGAGCGCGATGCAGCTCGCCCGCACATTGGCGGTGCCGACGGTCTTCTGAGTCTGGCCCATGGCCCAGATGAGGGTTGCCGGCTTCTCGGTGGCGAACATCTTGGCGACGCGCTTGAGCTGCTCGCCCGGAATGCCGGTGACGCGCTCGACTTCTTCCGGAGGCCACTTCTCAACCTCTTTCTTGATGTCGTCGAAACCGTAGACGCGCTGGCGGATGAACTCCTTGTCCTCCCAGCCGTTCTGGAGAATGTGCCACATCATGCCGTAGAGCACCGGGATGTCGGTGCCCGGCCGCATCCGCACATATTCGGTCGCATGCGCGGCCGTGCGCGTCAGGCGCGGGTCGATGACGACAAAGTTGGCCTTTTGCAGCTCCTTGCCCTCGAGCAGATGTTGCAGCGACACCGGATGCGCTTCGGCCGGATTGCCGCCCAAGACGACCTGTGTCTTCGCATTGCGGATATCATTGTAGCTGTTGGTCATCGCGCCGTAGCCCCAGGTATTGGCGACGCCGGTGACGGTAGTCGAATGGCAGATGCGAGCCTGGTGATCGGTGTTGTTGGTCCCCCAGAACGCACCGAGCTTGCGGAACAGGTAGGCGCCTTCGTTGGTCATCTTGGCCGAGCCGAGCCAATAGACGGAATCGGGACCCGACTTCTCGCGTACAGCTTGAAGCTTGTCTCCGATCTCGTTGATCGCGGTGTCCCAGGACACGCGGGTCCACTGCCCACCCACCAGCTTCATCGGATAGCGCAGCCGACGCTCGCTGTGCACGAGTTCGCGCACCGAAGCGCCCTTGGCGCAATGCGAGCCGCGGTTGATCGGCGAATCCCAGCTGGGCTCCTGGCCGATCCATACGCCGTTCAAGACCTCGGCCGTCACCGTGCAGCCAACCGCGCAATGCGTGCAGATGCTCTTGCGGACGGTCGCGCCTGCGGTGAGCGGACCGGCGTTAGCTGCTTCGGCCTTACGCACGCTGCCGAGCGGCATGGTGCCAAGCGCAGCAAGCGCGCCGCCGGCAACACCGGATTTGCGCAGGAAGCTGCGGCGGTCGAGACCGCCGGCCTGTCCCGCAAGGGACTCGACAACGGAGCCCTGGCGCGGGGAATGCTGGTGTGTTCGCTTGATCAGCACGGTCAACCTCCCTTGGCCGGATAACGATTGACGCGGTAAAAAGCCTTCACGTGATCGGATTCCTTGTAGCGCGCCTTGCGCTTCTCATCGTTGTTTTCGCTGTCCGCCTGCGCGGACCCGACCAACGGTGTCGCAAGCGTCGCGCCGACACCGGCCGTGCCCAAGCCGACCTTGCGAAGGAAATCGCGGCGTCCGACCTTTGCTTTCGTCTCGTCACTCATCGCATCTCTCCCGGACCGAGGCGCCTCGGTCAGCTGGCGAATGTGAATGCTTCCGTCTCGATTTCGATGAAGGTGCGGCCGAGCGCGCCGACCGCTCGATAGAAACCGGCATCCCCGGCGCTCTCGATGTCTGCGAACAGCCGCCCCATCCAGGGCGACACATGCTTTTCGAAGAAGACGCGCTGCGCCTCGGGCGGCGCATCGAAGCGGCCGGCGGCAAGGCCCGACATGATCTCACACAGGATGGCGGCGTGATCCTCGGGTTCGGAATTGTTGGCAACCGGCTCGATGCCGAGCGTCGTCAGGTCGCCGCGCAGGCGCGACAAGGGCCGTTCGTTGAGAAAGCCCGTGAGATAATAGGAGGCATAGGGCAGCAATTCGCCGCGACCGAGCCCGACGAACAGATCGAAATATTCCCGTTCGATTTTCGCTGCGACGGCACCTGAGGCGGCGTCGGCCAGCGCCGCATGCGCGCGTCCGAGCGGCGTCGCGTCACCGCTCAACGCAGCGAGCTGATCGAGCAGGCGTTTCGATGGAGGCGCAGACAGCAGCACCGCCAGCAGCGCGTATTCCTGCGCGCGCGCCGCATCGATGGGATCGACGAGCTCGGCGGAGCCGGCTTGTTCGCCGTAGAGATCGGGCCGGAGATCATTCCGGGAAACGCCGGTGGCAGTTTCGACTGCAACCACCCGTTGTGCGGGCACGCGGGTCCAATTGGATACGGAGGGCTGGCTGATGCCTATTTTGCGCGCAAGCTGAGCAATGCCGCCCGCAGCGTCGATCGCGCGATCAAGCCCGTCATCACGCACGTGGACCTCCCATCAAAGTCCCGTCTGCTTGATTATCGCTTTTGTTACAAAGCAGTAGGCAGCGTAATCCCGGTTCCACGGACCGTCAATCGCCTGCCATAGCCTAGGCCTATAGCCTTTCGTCGTGCTGCTCAGCGCGGCAGTGCACCACCGTGCGTACGGGACCTGGCGGGCTCGGCAGATTCCACAGATCTGTCAGCCACTGCCGGTTGCACTGCAGCAGGGATTGCCACGTGCTCGGTCTCATCCGGCGGTTCAACGACATTGGAAACCATCGTCACATCGCCTCGATGCAATTCCGCCGAGGAATCTGCCGTTTCGATCGACGCCTCGGCGAAAGACTGGGCCGCCTCGCGCACGCCGCCGACAATGCGATCGACCAGTGCGGCGAGCTCTTCCGACGAGCAATCCAGTGGTCCAAAACCCGGCATCGCGGTCGGATCGTTGAAGTCCCATGCATTCTCCGCAAGCCCGACGAAGTCGCGAATGGCGGGATCGGTCGCCCAGGCGCGGCGAAGAGCCGCACGGCTCAACTCCGAAGGAATACCCTTGCTGAGGAAGGCTGTGATGTCGGTCGCCGCATTGATTTCGTCGATCGACGGCAGACTCGAGAGATCGAACTCGCTCTCGTCGTCCTTGGCCTCGGACGGCGGCGTGGGCGGCGTCGCGGCAGGCTTCGCCGGCTCCGCTCGCGATTCGCGCTTGCGGCGGGACCAACGTGCAAGGAATTCCTCCTCACTCATTCCTGTCTGCCTTCATGTTCGCGCCGTGCCAGCGCCTCCGGGTCAGCGCGCCGCCGCTCGCGCTTGACGAATTCCCGCTCGACATGGTGCTCGGCCACGAAGCTTTCAATCGCTTCGCGCAGCACCTCCGGCATCGGCACGGCCTCGACGAGATTGTCAGCGGCTTCGGTAAAGCCTTCGCCCTCAGCGGGGTCGGCGGTCACCGCGGTGACGGTATAGGGCCAGGGGCCTTCCGAGGGCGACAGCACAGTCCAGACGCTCGGACTGCCGGAGGCGAGATTGTCGCGATAGCGCGCCGTCTCGGACGGATAGAGATCGACGGTCGCGCTTCCGGCATAGAACAGGGTCGTGCCATCCTGCTCGCGAAGCACGGTCCAGGGTTGCGTCACCGGCTCGTCTGGCAGGACGGCAATTCCGCGCCAGATGAAATCGACCCAGGGCGAGTCGGCCTTGCGCCGCTCGACCACGACACCGACGGCAATCGAGAGGGATGGTAACACCGCAGGGCTCATGTCGCCATCTCCAGACATTTCACCGGCAGCCCGGTCAAAAGATTCTGCGGCTTCATCCGGAGCTTCTGATCCGCCGTCATCGACAGGATCAGGTAGACCGGTTCCTCCCCGACATCGTGAAGGGCACGGCTTGAATCCGCAAAGGTCAGCCGGAACAGCGCGAGCACACGATCGGCGTCGCGCTCGCCGAGGTCTTCGCCGTGCCACAGACGGTCGCCAAGCCTCGTCGCATCGGCATCGAGCCCGACATACCAGGTGAGCCTTGCCTCGTGCAGCGCGCGTAGCGGCTCGATCACGACGTCGACGCCGAGCAGATGGGAGACCCAGCGGGTCATCGCCTGCACCAGCGCAGCCGGTCCGCGGCCGCCCGCCGTAAGGTCGAGGGCCATGTCGAACTGGTCGCTGCGCTGCCAATAGGCCTCGGCATTCTCCTCGCTCAACACGTCGACCACTGCATCGGTGGTGGCACCCAGCATCGACATCAGAGAGAGCACGGGGGTCGGGCTCCGGCCGCCGACGATCTCCTCGTCGCCGAGCAACAGGGCGTGCTCATGCGGAAGGATGCGCTGGGTCCGGAAGAACAATTCGGCCGCGCGCAGCACGAACGGGTCATCGCAGCCATCGAGCGCGTTCCGCAGGATGACATGCACGAGCTGGTTGACGAACAGCGGCGGCAGATCGTTCGTGCCCGATCTCACCGATGCGAGATAGGCGGCTTCGAGCGTCGGGTGCCGCAACAGAAGATCGCGAAACGCCAGCACGAACTGCCAATTCTCCCGGGCATCGGCGTCGACAATCCCGGCGATTTCGCCGGCGCTGACCGCCTGGCGCGGGTCGGCGAGCAATTCGCGGTGCAGCCGGCGTTCGATCGGGCACGCATCGTCCGGCGGCATCAGCTCGGGGCGGGCAAAATAGGCCTTGAGGAACTCGTCCGTGACACGGAGCCCACCGCCCTCGTCGCGATCGAGCAGATGATGGCCACAGGCGATCCAGAAATCCTTCATCTGATGGTCGGCTCCCGGCCGAGATCCGCAAGCTTGAGATCGCCGTCAGGCACGGCCTCGTCCTCCATTTCCATGAACGAGAACGCCTTGCTGTGTCCCTGCCCTTCCCGGAGCTGCAGCCGGCGGAAGGACTCGCGGACCTCGCCATCGCTCAAGGTGCGGTGCACTGCAATAAGCGAGCTGATCGGATGGCTGCAGAGGGACTGCGAGAACGCCACCTCCTCTTCCGCTGCCGCCTTCGCTGCCGCCATGTCCGGCGCGCCGAAACGATCAACGAGTTGCCTGGCCAGGAGATCGACCAGCTTGTGGCAATCCTCCTCGGTCGCCGGAACGATCTGCGCCAGCGTCGACCAGCCCCAGGATTGTACCCCGAGGAAACCACCGCGAAACGCCGCCCGCGCCTTGCCCTCGAGCTTCGCACCGTCGCACTCCCAGAAGCGGAAAGCGCCGGAGACGGCCCATTCGCCCGGCTCTGCCGCCACGTCGAACACGAAGGTGTCGGAGGGATCGAGTGCGATGGTACGCAGGAGTTTCACAGGCGCGGTCCTCCGAGGGCCGGATCAAGCCAGGACGGCGTCGCGAGCGCCTGGACGAGGTCGCTTCGTTCGACCGTATCCGTCCCGATGCGGCGCGTCAGGACATCGCCGCAATCATCGATGCGCTGAATGGTCTGCCTTTCGCGCGGCAGCCGCGTAAGATAGTCGCGCGCGACGCTGTCAAAGCCATCGACCCGCCATCCGTCCAGCGCCAGCATCAGGTGCCGGGCGAAGCTCTCCGTGATCTGCGCCGCGCCAGCCTCGCCAAAGCCCTCCTGGTCGAGCGCCGAGGCCAGCGGGTGAACGCCTGGATTGTCATCGTTCATGCCAACCGTCCGGATCATGGCCCCGAATACCAGCCAGGGCGGCGGCGCATCCTCGGCGGCGGCGGAAGGCCAGCCCATTCGGCCGCCACCGACCAGCCCCCCGTCGACCCTGACCGCATCCGGCCAGCCGATCGTGATGGGCTTGCTCGGCGGCGCATAGGCGCGAAGCGCATCCGTGAGCGCGACCATGCCCGCGTAGAACGCGCGCCGCGCGCTGCGCAAAGGCTCGGCCGGCTCGAGCACCACGGCGAACTCAGCGAGGTCGAAGCGGCCGACATAGACCAGCGTTCCAGCGCCGCTCTCCGGTGCAATGCGGCATGCATGGGCAAAAGCGTCGCCACTCTCGCGCAGCCGCACCAACGTGAACGGCGGCGGCAGGTGGATCGGTTCCGCCAGGGAAACATGGCTCACTGGGGTCGACGGCAGGCCGTCCTCCGCTTTCCTTTTCTTCCCGATGGATAATGTCTATACGAGGCGAAGGGCCGGCGCGAGTCCGTCGTCGGCGTCCGAATGGCGGAGAGATTAACCTGGAGCAGCCAGCGAAGACCGTCCTGATCTGCTCGTGCGAAGACACGATGCGTCTCGACGTGGCTGCGATCCGGCACGGATGCCCGAACTGCGAGGTCAAGAGCTTTCACCACCTCTGCGGTGCGGATCTCGATCATTTCCGCAAGACTGCCGCGGCAGAAGGCGCGTTGACGGTCGCCTGCACACAGCAGGCCGCGCAGTTTTCGGACGAGGCCGGCGAACGGCCTGATGCAATCAACTTCGTCAATATCCGCGAAACGGCCGGCTGGTCGCACGAGGGCGCGCGCGCTGGCCCAAAGATGGCCGGCCTGCTCGCAGCCGCCTCCGTCTCGGCCCCGGACTATCCGCTCGTCACCTTGTCGAGCGAGGGCGTGATCCTGATCTACGGCCGCGATGAGGCCGCGATCGAGGCCGGCCGCCTGCTTGCCGATCACCTCGACGTCACGGTGATGCTGAAGCAGCTCGATGACACGGTGCCGCCAGCTGCAACGGTCTTCCCGATCGTGCAGGGTACGATCCGCTCAGCGAAGGGGCATTTCGGCGCGTTCGAGCTTGCAATCGACGACTATGCGCGTCCCCGCCCCTCCTCGCGCGATCGTTTCGTGCTGGACCCGCCGCGAAGCGGCGTCACCTCGCGCTGCGATGTCGTGCTCGATCTGTCCGGCGATTTGCCGCTGTTTCCCGCTCACGACCTGCGCGACGGCTATCTTCGCGCCGACCCAAAAGATCCCGCTGCGGTGCTGCGCGCCGTGCTGACCGCGCGCGATCTCGTCGGCAGCTTCGACAAGCCGAAATATATCGACGTTGCGCCCGCTCTTTGCGCCCATTCGCGCTCGAAGCGCACGGGCTGCCATCGCTGCCTCGATCTCTGCCCGACCGGGGCGATCACGCCTGACGGCGATCATGTCGCAATCGATCCGAACATCTGCGCGGGCTGCGGCCAATGCGCGGCTGCCTGCCCGACCGGCGCGGTCTCCTACGCGCTGCCGCCCGCCGATGCGCAGCTCCAGAGAATTCGCGCCATGCTGCTCGCCTATCGCGAGGCCGGTGGCGCGAATGCAGTGCTGCTCTTTCATGACAGCCCGCACGGCACACCTCTGATCGAGGCCCTCGCGCGGCATGGCGACGGCCTGCCGGCGAACGTGCTTCCCTTTGCCGTCAACGAGCTCACGCAGGTGGGGCTGGAAGCGGTCGTCGGCGCTTTCGCCTATGGCGTATCCGCTGTGCGCTTCCTGCTCCGTGCCAAGCCGCGCCACGATGTGACTGGATTGTCGCAGACGATCGCAATGGCCGAAGCGATCCTCGGCGGACTTGGATTTGCGGGCCGTCGCCTCGCCACCATCGAAACGGACGATCCCGATGCGCTCGGCGAGCATTTGACTGATATCGACGCGCTCGCCACGGTCGCGACGCCAGCGACCTTCAAGACCGTCGGCAAGCGGCGCGACCTCTTGCGGTTCGCCCTGAGCGAGTTGCATCGAGTGGCGCCGCAGCCGGTCGACGTGATCGCGCTGCCACAGGGTGCGCCGGTGGGCGCAATCACGGTCGATACCAATGGCTGCACGCTGTGCCTCTCCTGCGTCTCGGTCTGCCCGACCGGCGCGCTGCGCGACGATCCCGAGCGGCCCGTGCTGAAATTCATCGAGGATGCCTGCGTGCAATGCGGCCTGTGCCAGAGCACCTGTCCGGAAAAGGTGATCAGCCTCAAGCCGCAGATCGATTTCCGCGCCGCGCGCGCTCCCGCCGCGATTATCAAGGAAGAGGAGCCCGCACTCTGCGTCCGCTGCGGCACCCCCTTCGGCGTCAAGAGCACGATCGACCGCATCGCTGCCAAGCTCGAAGGCCGGCACTGGATGTATCCGGCCGGCGACAAGCGGATCGAGGCACTCAGGATGTGCGCAGACTGCCGCGTTGTCGTCATGAGCGAACAGCAATTCGATCCGTTCAAGGGCATTCCGGAACGAACGCCGCCGCGGACGACGGACGACTATCTGCGCCAGCGCGAGGGCAAGGAGTAGGCGAAGCGGACGTCTTCGCAAGGCTGGAAGGGGGATTATCGCGACGTCGCGCGGCCCAGAAACTCGGTGAGTGCGCGCCGGTCCTCGGCCGAGCCGATGCGCTGCTCCGGCATCTTGGTGCCGGGGGTATAGGTATTCGGCCCCACCTCGAACAGCTTTGCGACCGTCTCCGGCGTCCAGATGATGTCCATCGTCTTCAGTGCATCGGAGAAGCGATAGCCTGGGAGCGATGCGATCCTGCGGCCGTACAATCCGGCAAGTGTCGGGCCGGCGCGCTGAACCTCCTTGTCCGACAGCGTATGACAGGCAACACACGCCCGAAATACATCGGCGCCATGATCGCCGGCATAGGCGGCGAGCGGATCGGCCGGTGTGCCGCTCAGACCTGAGCCGATCGGATCGCCGGTGCGTGCATTCCAGCGCCTGATCCTGCCGTCCGAACCACCCGTCATGAGTGTCTCGCGATCCGGAAGGAAGGCGACCGACCACACCGGCAGCCCGAGCCCAACCAGCGTGCGCAGCAGGTTGCGGGACTTGCGATCGATGATCGCCACGGTGCCGCC
The DNA here is from genome assembly GCF_000473065.1 of Bradyrhizobium sp. WSM1743. Taxonomy (GTDB): domain Bacteria; phylum Pseudomonadota; class Alphaproteobacteria; order Rhizobiales; family Xanthobacteraceae; genus Bradyrhizobium. The sequence goes on along the minus strand of NZ_AXAZ01000004.1, from coordinate 199,844 downwards.
GATGCCGGCCGCAGCGATCAGTGCGCCGTCCGCCGACATTGCCAAAGCCACCACCGGTGTCGGACTGGCCGCAACCTCGCCGCTGACCTTGCCGTCCGTGGTCAACATGCGCAGCCTGCCATCGACCGCGCCTGTGACGATTTCACCATCCGGCGCCACGGCCACCGCGTTCAGCGGCGCCGGCAACATCACGATTTCAGGCTGGCCATCCGGCAAACCCCAGATGCGCAGCGCAAGATCGTAGCCGACGCTGACAAGTCTGCCGTCCGGCAGGAAAGCGACACCGTTGACGTTCTGCGTATGCCCTTCGAGGACGCGGGACGTGCCGTCCGATAGCGACCAGAGGCGCACCGTCCGGTCCCATGAAGCCGATGCGAGAAGCGCCCCATCGGGCGACACAGCAAGCGCCACGATCGGTGCGACATGTCCCTCCAGCACCCGGTCAGGCTCCGGCCGGCCTGCCGTCCACACTGCAATGCGGGCATCGGAACCGGCCGTGATCATGCGGCCGTCTTTCAGAAAGAGGACGGCATTGACGCCATCAGCATGATACCGCAGCACTTGCTCTGCGGTATCCGCTTTGAGCGACCAGCGGATGACCCTCGTGTCGAAGCTGCCGGAGAGAAGGCTGCCTCCATCGGGCGAGATGGCAAGAGCCCGTATCGGGCCACCGTGTCCGACCATGTCGGCCTGCACGGATGACGCGGCAAAGATGGCCCAGAGCGCTGCGGCCACCTTTGCATATAAAGGTGATCTGTTCATTCCCGGCCGGCCCTGCTGACATTCACGGCCTCAAGATTGCCAGAACAGGCAACCGAATTGAATATCCGGAAGCGGTCTACTTGGGCGGTGCCGTCGTGGTTTTGGACGATCCCTCAGGGGCGGCCTGCATTCGAGGCGGACTCTGGCCTTGAGGACTTTCGGCCGGCGCACCACCCGAACCTGTATTGATCGGGCCCGTCCAACCTTGCGGCTGTGCTTGGCCCTTTTCTTCGGGTCGGGTCTGCGTCGGCGACGAGCCAGTTTGCGCGGGCTGGGCCAAGGCGCTCTCAACAAAGCAAAGTGCTGCGAAGCACAAAATCGTTCTCTGGAGTTTCACGCAAGGTCTCCGATGCGCTCACTATGCCTGCAAGAAACTTGCAAAGGCTCCTTCCGTTCCGAATCGTGCAGCGCAACAGCCGGGCTCGCGCATCCTCCGCCTTGAATGCCGATCGCCCGGACACTAGATTCTGGCTGCTCACGTCAAGGAAGACGGCATGCAGGAGCGAACGGGGCCAATTCTGCGGATGATTGCGCGGCTGCGCGTTCTTCGTGCCATTGATGGCCTGCAAGATCCCGCCGCGCGAGAAGCCTCGCCTTTCCTCCTGCTCGTTGCCGTCGTGCTCGCGCTGCTGCTCGCAATCTTGGAAGTCGATTTGAATAGCGCCGGGCTTCAGTCCCTTGGCTTGATGGGTAATGCGTTTTCCGCCGATCCCGTGTTCAAGAGCCCATAGGACCGCGGAAGCCTTGGAGCGATCAACGAGCTTGCTCGCAACAAGCCGTGTCGTATAGATGGCTTGCTGGTCCAATCGAGGGAGGCTGAGGATGAAGGCTTTTTTGCTTGGCTGCGTCGCGGCCCTGGTGATCGCAGTTGCGGGGATGGTGATCTTGAATAGCGTTCAGGAGCCCGTCGCGCAGGCGTTTGCGACGACCGGGGTGCGTCTCTGAGAAGCGCTCAGTCGCGCTTGAGCCCGATCGACTTGACCATGGGAGCGAGGCGCGTGAGCTCGTCCTCGACGAGGCGCTGGAATTTATCGGGGCCTGAATCGATGTCCGGCTCCAGACCTTGCGAACGATAGCTTTCCTGCAACTGAGAATCAGCCATCGCCGTGCGGGTCGCCGCAGCGATCCGCTCCACGATCGCATCCGGGGTTGCTCTTGGGGCAAACAGGCCGAACCAGCCGGCATATCTGAGGCCGGGCATGCCGGATTCGATGACCGTCGGAATTTCCGGCGCACCACTCAACCGCCGGTCGCTCGTCACGGCGATCAGCCGCAGCTTGCCCGCAACGTGCAATTGCAGGATCTGGCTCGAGACCACCGCAATGACCGAGTTGATCTGGCCACTGACGAGGTCGTTGGTCGCGGGCCCCATGCCCCGGTAAGGGACGTGGACCAAGTCCGCCGCAAGAGCCGATTGCTGCCTGAACATCTCTCCGACGAGATGGTTGCCGGTGCCGACCCCCGGAGTGCCATAGGAAAGCCCGCCCGGATTGGCCTTCGCAAAAGCCGCCAGCTCCCGCAGATCCTTCACCGGCAGGGACGGATGAACTGCGAATGCAAGCGTGCTTGTAATCAGCCGATAGATGGCGCGGAAATCGCGAACCGTGTCGTAGGCAGGCTGCGCCGATGACAACGGAATGGTCACTTGGGTGCTGCCATTGCCGAGCAGAAGCGAGTAGCCGTCCGGTGCGCTCTGCGCTACCGCGGCGGAGCCGATCGCACCGCCTGCGCCGCCGATATTCTCGACATGGACCGGGCCCAGCAGCGGAGCGACCTTTTCGGCCCAGGGACGGCCGATCTGATCACCCGCGGCGCCAGCCGAATAGGGAATGACCAGCTTGATGGAGCGGGTGGGGTAATCGTCGGCGGTTGCACCACCGGGCCAGGCAGCCAGCGCCGCAAGGCGCGCCGCGGTATCGAGCAGTTCTCGCCGTGAGAGGGACATCTTCTGCGTATTCGGGACCGAGCAGATTATCTTGCACGAATGAAGGGCCCCGAAAATCCACACGGGGAGATCGCTGCCCTGCGCTCTGCGAGCGGCAGAGGCCGCGCAAGCTGCGTCGCGATTCTGCCGAGGTCGACGGTCCACCGCAACTCACCGGCGCGAGCCGATCTTGAGGCCCCAAGTATATCCGTCTCCGGCCTTTTAAGAATTTGGTAACGATACGAACATGGTTGAACGCGTTAATGCAAATCGCACGCCGCCGGTGTCTGACCCGTAACGACCTTGCTATAAGCGCAGCTACGGCTCGATCGGCGCTCGCGAATGACCTGGTTTTCTTGATTGCTCATGAACAAGCTTAGCAACACATTCGACATCGTCATCGAGCAGTCGTTCGACTTTCTGTCTCCTGAATATGCAGAGCTGTTTGATCGCTCGGCTGCCACTGCGTTCCAGCATCCGATCTGGCTGCATAGCCTCTACACTGGGCTCGCGCCGGAAGCGGGTGCAACAGCTCTGGTGGTCGTGGTCCGCTACCGCGCGTCGGGGGTCCTTGCGATGGTGCTGCCCCTGCTCCGGATCCGGCGTGGTCCGATACGAACCGTCGAGTTCGCCGACCTCCGCGTTTCCGACTATCTGGCGCCGGTTTGCAGCCCGGACGTGTTTTCGCAACTGCTCGACGACGCCGCTGCATGCGCGCAGATTCGGCGTCTTGTCCGCCCCTTCGATCTGCTCCGAATGGCCAAGCTGCCCGACGCCCGCCTTCCGATCGAAAACCTTCTGGCCAGGTCCCGCCGCGTATCGATGGACACCAATGCCTACGCCACGGTTCTCGTCGCGCCGTTCGAGCAATGGCGGGCCAGCGCGATGGATCGCTCCTATCAGAAGGAGCTCGCAAAGAAGTATCGTCAGCTCCAGAAGAAAGGCGCGCTGAGCTTCTCATGCTGCGGCGACAGCGCCTCCGTGCTCGAGGCGCTGGACGTGATGAAGAAGTTTCGCGGCCCGCGCTTTCACGCACAGGGTGACGGAGATCTGCTGCAGCGCCCCGAATATTACGGCTTCTATTCCGACGTCGCCCTACGTGGCCTGGGCTCCTTTGTCCGCCTCTATGCCATGAAGATGGACGGCGAAGTCATTGCCGCCGTGCTCGGACTGTGCCACCGGGGCAGCTTCCTCGTCATCATGAGCGCCTTCGATATCGCCGGCTACAAGAGCCAGTCCCTCGGCGCGTTGATGTTCGAACAGGTGGCGCGGGATTGTATCGAGCGCGGAGATCAGATGCTCGATTTCACCATTGGCGATGAGCCGTACAAGAAATTGTTCGGCGGGCAGCCTTCGCCGATGTGGGCGGTCACGCAGGTCGGCAGCACCATGGGCGCCATCGCCCTGTTCGCGCTGAAGCAGGCTCCCTGGCTCAAGCTGGCGGCCAAGCGGCTGTCGGATTTGAGGCTCCAGCCCGCCCGCACCCCAACTGCCATGCGCTGACCGACGGCAGGCCGCAGGGGCGCAGAAGCGAGAGCATGATCCGGAAAAGTGTGCAGCGGTTTTCCGAAAGGATCATGCTCAAACAATAACCTAAAGCGCGATGACGATTCATCCTGATCTCATCGCGCTTTAGGCGCGCAACGCTCCGCGGACACGCCCGAGCCAGCCCGGGTTCATTTGATCGACGCGGTGTGCAAGACTGCGCCGCAGGAAGTGCAACCGTCGCCGCACGTCCCAGCCGATATCGTTGCGGGACGTCAGCGCCTGGCGGAAGCGCGCCATCTTCAACGACTGCTGGTCCGCCGCGATCTTGTCGCGATCGGAATAGAACTGCGAAATCTTCTCCCGGCCCATGCCCGCGGTCATGAGCCACCGCGGCACGTATTCGGTGCAAAGACGGTCGACGTCCACCAGCAGGCGGGCGACGCCCGTGCCGGCGGCCGGACAATTGGTCTGGAACGCATCGCCGATGAGCACGACGCCGGGCTGGAGATGTCCCTCGACGACAGTCAGATCCATCACCCAATTCTGGACCCGGTCGGTCACGCGGAAATCGCCGAGGTAGGATTGCAATCCCGGCAGCAGGCGCAAAACTGTTGCTTCCGGTTCGCGACGCAACTCGCGCATGATCGGATCGGTCGGATCGCGGAACATGAAGAGATTGGCCCGCATGCCGGCACGAACGGGAAACAGGCTGAGATAGTCGATGCCGTCTGCCGTACGCTCGCCATAGCAGGTCAACGCCTCGAAATCGAACGGGCGACCATCCTTGCGCGCGATCGTGAAGCCGAACGAAACCGAATGGCGCTCGGCCAGCACGCGCCGCCTGATGCCGAGCTTGTAACCCAGGACTCCCGCCATGCCCGTGGCGAGAACAACAAGGCGAGCCGTCAGACGCCGTCCGGAGGCCAGCTCGAGATGCTGGACGTCGTCGCTACTGCTGATCGCTGTGACTTCGTCGACGATCAGGTTGGATGGATCGGGCAACTGGCTGCGTGCCATGGCGACGAGATCGGCATAGGGAAATCCGTAAGCCTGGCCGACGCTGACATCGACCACTTTGCCCTCCCGGATATTGAGCACCCGATCATATCGGCAAGCGGCATCGTCGAGCGCGCTGAGGAAGCCCAGCTTGCGGAGCAACTCCAGCTGATGACCGCCGATCTTTTCGACCCGGAACTCGTCCGGATAGACCGCCCGCTTGTCGACGAGAGCAACGCGATGCCCTGCCCGCGCCAGCACGGCCGCCGCAAGGGATCCCGCAAGGCCGCCGCCGACGATGGCGATGTCCGAGGCGATCGTTGCGCTCTCGCCCCCACCGATCGGCTCGGTCACGGTTCTATCCGTCGTCATGGCTCCTGCTCCCACGGTTAACGGCGCTTCCAGTGCAATTCTCTCGCCTGATGTCGCATCGCAGAGCCGAGCGCGATCATTTCCGGCGATTGAGGTTAACGACCGGAAGTGCCGGGTTCGCGGCCGCCATCGCGGCACGCCTCTTGCTCGGGATGCCCTGCAAATTCCGGATTCCGACGTCTTGGCGGCCGATCCCCGCGAGCAGTCCGCACTCAAACGGCTGATCTCGCCTTCTTCGGTCGTCGATGCGGCGCTATGCCGTCAGTCGATCGAGCCGGACTTTGCACGGTTTGGGACGATGGGGACGGCGATGTTCCAGAGTGAAGCAACCGGCGTAACCGCGAAATCGTCGCGACTGGCGAGATCTTGCGAGCCGTCCATTAACACTCACGATTCTTCGGCATGCTAGGGTGTCGCCGGTATCGGAACATGTCCCTTCCATGATCGAATCCATCCTCCAGTTCATGCGGCGCGATGTCACGCGCGGTGTTGTCGGGACCATCCTTCTCAAGGTTGGCAGCGGCGTGCTCGCGTTTGCATTGTTCTCGCTGGCGGCGCGAACGATGTCGCCTGATGGCTTCGGCATCTTTGCGACCTGGCTTTCGGTGGCCCAGATCGCTGCCGTGGTGGGACTGGTCGGCCAGGAATCCCTGCTGGTGCGATTCCTGAACGAGTATCAGGTCGGCGAAAGACCTGATCTTACCAAAGGCGTCCTCCTATCGAGCTTGAAGATCGCCTCGCTCGCACTGCTGATCGTGATCGCTGGGATCGCCGTCGCGGCGATCGTGAGAGGCGACTGGTGGCTGCTGATCCTTGCGGTGTCGGCCTACACGGCCGTCAATGGCGGCGTGATGCTTGGAAGCCAGATCGCACGCTCGCTGGTCAGCATTCTCATGGGCGAGGGAAATCGCGAGTTCTTCTGGCGGGTCATCGTCGTCCTGTTCCTGCTCGCCATGCTGCTCGGGCATCGGCAACTCGATCCCGCCGAGTTGTTCGCGGTGATGACAATGGCCATGTCGGCGGGCCTGGTTGCGCAGATCGTTTCGATCGCGCGCGTGCTGCCGGATTTGCGCGGTACGCCGGCGCGCTCCGAGACGGCCCGCTGGCGATCGAGCGCCCTTCACTTCTGGCTCGCATCGATCCTCGAAGTCGCCAACCAGTATTTCGACGTCATTCTGGTCTACTGGATGCTGGATCCGGCGACCGCGGGAATCTACTTTGCCGCCTCGCGCCTCGCCAACATCTTCGCCATGTTGTCCGCAGCGCTGTACACGTTCGGCGCGCGCCGGCTTCCTTCGCTGTACTTCAGCAAGAACCACCAGGAGTTCGAGCGGACTTTGCAATTGATGGCGGAAGTGACCGCGCTTTGCGTTGTCGCCGGTCTCGCCACGATCTGGATCGGCGGCCCCTATCTCCTCAACCTGTTCGGACCTCATTTCACGGCACAGCACTCGGTCTTGATCGTCCTCGCAATCGGAACGGCCATCCAGGCGGCGGGCGGCCCGTCTGCTGCGATCCTGCAGCTGACCGGCCATGAACGAATCTATGTTCCCGTCGTTGCCGCCAACGTCGCGCTGCGGCTCGCGGGATTTCTCGTCCTCATTCCCTGGCTCGGCGTGCTTGGCGCGGCGATTTCGGCCACAGTGTCGCTCGCGCTCGCGACCATCGCCCTGAACGTTCTCTGCCGCCGGCGGAGCGGGGTGGATCCTTCCGTTCTCGTGCTCCTGCGCTTCTCTGCATCGAGGCGCGGCACCTATGCAGTCCGTAGTGCGGACTCACGTGACTAGGTGTCATCACGCCGTCGCTCGGGTCCGCAGTCACGCGCCGGCAGCGCGCAGGACCGATTGGTTAACGCGCCCGCTGTGCGCCATCCGGGAACCAGCGGAAATGCTGCGCGAACGACGTCGTAGCTATAGCCTCGCATTAACTCCGTTTGTTGCTAGTCGGTGTCCACGCGATGCGCGCATGATAGGTACGGAGTTAAGAAGGTGAAGATTTCGTTTCTCTAGCGGGTCGGGATCCGTGCTCCACTATCAGCCGAACAAGGAATTGGGCGAGACGAGCGCGATGACACCCGCGCGGCCAGACAGCGGCGGGCCGAAGCTGCACGTGCTTCTGGCGCAAACCCAGGCCGAGAACGCCGGTGCGCAGGAGATCTCCCGGCTTCTCGGCGCCGGGCTGACCGCTCGTGGCTACCGGGTCACCAATCTATTCTTCTTCCGCAAATCGGACTCCTTCGATGAGCCGCCCGATACGCTCTACTGCGCGCCGAGCCGGCCGGGCAATCCGGTGGCGCTGCTGCGGATGCTGTGGACGCTCCGTCGCCATATCAGGACCACTAGGCCCGACGCCGTCCTGACGTTCCAGCATTTCGGCAATGTCATCGGCGGTGGTGTGACGCGCCTCGTCAGCCGTGCACCGGTTGTCGCAAATCAGGTTTCGTCCGCGCTGTCGATGAGCTGGCCGGTCCGCACCGCCGACATCGCCATGGGCAGCCTCGGCTTCTTTGACTGCATCACGCTCAATTCGCAGGACATGCAACGCGAATATTCGCGCTACCCCGCGGCCTACCGGTCGCGCATGGTGCATGTGCCGCACGGCTTCGACGACAAGGCCCTCACCCTGTCGAAGGAGGCTGCACGACATAAGTTCAATCTGCCGCCGGACTGCGTCCTACTGGGCTGCGCCGCAAGGCTGCATCCGCACAAGCGGCTCGACATGGCGGTACGTCTGCTGCCGGATCAACCGTCCTGGCACCTTGCGCTCGCCGGCCAGGGCGCCGACGAGGCGCGGCTGAGGCAGCTCGCGAACGACTTGAACGTCTCGGACCGGCTGCATTTGCTCGGGGAAATCGCCCCCAGCCGGATGGCGGACTTCCTGGCCTGTCTGGACGTGTTCGTATTCCCGACACAAGCCGAAACGTTCGGTCTGGCCGCGGTCGAGGCCGCAAACGCCGGTGTTCCTTCCGTCGTCACCGATCTTCCCGTCCTGCGCGAAGTCTTGTCGTACGAAGGAAGGCCGACTGCACTCTTCGTCGATGCCTCCGATCATGCAAAGCTCTCCGCAGCCGTCTCCCAGATGCTGACGGACAAACAGCTGAGTGACGAACTGCGACAAAATGCCAAGGGCCTGAGGTTGCGCTATTCGGTAGATGCCATGGTGGAGGAATACGTTCGAATTCTCGACCAGGTCGTTTGACCTGATACGTTGAAATAGATTGGCTCGACATGATCATCGAGTTTCGCTGTGAACGCGACTACGCGCGGCAGTGGATGGGCCACGAGACGCTGACGATCGACGGCCGGGACGTTCCGGTTCAAATCGTATGGGTGCCAACGGCGGAGCCGCGGCCCGCAGGTCTCGACACCCTGTTCGAGCTCGAACGCGTGGTGTTGCACCAGGGCAAGCATAGCGGCGCCAACAAGCTCAGGATCGTTCCGGAACGGACACAGGTCCGTACCGAGATGGCCGACGTGATCGTTGATTTTACCGGTGCCGCGCGGGATCCGAACTGCTCTGCCCGGCTGTATCTTCGGCCGCTGTTCAACGGACTGGCCGGCGAAAATGCCGTGCTCGCCGCCATTCTCGCCGGCGACCTGCCCGTGATCGAGATCGTCAACGAGATCGACGGTTCGGTCCTCGACCGCGGCCATCCATCCGGAGAAATTGCCGCAGGGCTCAGCGGCGCACTCGAAACGGTCATGGCGCGAACCCTGACCATGGTGGCGGCGATCCTGTCGGGAAGGCCGCGCATCGTGCCGCAGCTGCCACGTCCCGCTGGAAATGGCCTGCGCCGCGGACCCGTCGGCTATGTTGCGCGCGGCCTTGCCGTGTCGATCGCCAAGGAGATCTATCGCCTCTGCTGCTATGCCCCGCATTGGCATATCGGATGGCGCTTCAATGACGGCGCGGGCGTCTGGCAGACCGGAGATCTATCAGGTCCAAGCTGGAACGTTCTGGGAGATCCTGGAAACCACTTCTACGCCGATCCCTTTCCCGTCACATGGCAGGGACGGACATTCGTCTTCTTCGAGGATCTCGATCACCGCGTCGGAAAGGGCATCATTTCGGCGATCGAGTTCAATGACGCGGGGCCGGTCGGCGAGGTGATTCCGGTGCTGGAGGAGCCCTGGCACCTCTCCTATCCGTTTCTGATCGAGGACGATGGCGAGCTGTGGATGATCCCGGAGAGCTCGATCCGCGGGGACGTCGCCCTCTACAAATGCGTTCGGTTTCCAGACAAATGGGAGCGATACGCGACGCTCCTTTCCGGCCTCGAGCTGGCCGACGTCACGATCACGCGGCACAACGGCCTGCATTATCTGTTTGGCGCCTGGCGCGACGGAACGGGTGGCTATTCGGATTCGCTGGCGATCTATTACGCCGATCGCCTCGTGGGGCCCTGGCTGCCCCACGCCAGCAATCCGGTTTTGATCGACCGCGCAAGCACGCGGCCGGCGGGGAATTTCGTCACCCTCGACGACAAATTGTGGCGACCTGTCCAGGACTGTACCGATGGATACGGCGCAGCGCTCGCCCTGGCGGAAGTGGTCGAACTGTCGCCCACGACGTTCAAGCAGATCGTCCGCCACTCTCTGAAGCCCGGACCGGCATGGCCCGGCAGGAAGCTGCACACCTTGAACCGCTGCGGCCGGCTCGAGGTGATCGACGGATCGCGCGTCCAACCCAAGACCAGTGCCTTCGCGAGCAACATTCCATCGGCCATTCTGTCTCCGCGCAGCCGTCCATATACTGTCCGCTGAAGCTGCCGGCGCGCTCGTACGGCCGATCAGCGCACGTGCGTCGGCGGCGGGCGGCGTCGAGCAAAACGCCGCCCATCGTCTCGTGTTTCGCGCGTTCTAAAGCAAAATGGCTTTACGTTGAATCGATTGCTGCGGCTCGGTTACCTCTCCCCGGCGTGAAGCGCCGGGAGAGGGTTTTCTCCTCTTGGGGGGATTGTCCCATTGCGGAAGCACCCTCTCCCCAACCCTCTCCCGCAAGCGGGAGAGGGAGCGCACCTCCGTCGTTGCAGCGATCAAGCCTCATTCATCGCGTTTTAGCGGACCGCGTCCTATTGGGAGCGATCCGAGGTCCAGCCCTTGTACTCGGCGACGTTGTCCCTGGTCACGAGCTTGGACGGCAGCAGCTCGACGGTCGAAGCCGGCTTCTGGCCGTTGAGAATGCCGACACCGACCTGCACGGCCCGCCGCGCCATGAAGAACGGGTCCTGCGAAGCCGAGGCCTGGATCTGCGGCGCCTGCGGATCTTTCAGCGCGGCCTCGATATCGGGCGCGCCGTCGACGGCGGTGATGATCATGCCGCTGCGGTTCTGCTGGCGTGCCGCAAGGTCGGTGCCGATCGCCTGCGGATCGTTGATGGCGAAGATCGCGTCGATCTTGGGGAAGCGCGTCAGATAACCCTGCGCCACGGTGAGCCCGCCCTCGCGCGAGCCCTTGCCGTCCTGATCGCTGGACAGCACCTTGATGCCGGGATTTTTCGAGAAGACGTTCTTGCAGCCGACGACGCGGTCGATCACGGCGGAGACCTGCGGTCCGTTCTCGATGATGACTTCGCCTTTGCCGCCCAGTTTGTCGACAATGTACTGGCAGGAGATCTCGCCGGCCTGCACGTTGTTCGTGGTCACGGTGGCATCGGCGCCCTCGGCCGCGGTGTCGACCGCGACGACGACGATGCCGGCTCCTTGCGCCTTCTTGATCGCCGGCCCGATCGCCTTGGGATCGCCGGGGTTCAGCAGAATCAAGTCGACGCCGGCGGCAATGAAATTGTCGATCTGGGTGACCTGCTTGCCGAGGTCGTATTCGAAGCCGACCGTGGTGATCTTCACATTGGGATTGGACTTCTTCGCCTCGAACTCGGCGCCTTTCGAGAGCGCGACGAAGAACGGGTTGCCCATCGATCCCAGCGAGACGCCGATCGATTTGAGCTCCTTCGCCGAGGACGGCACGGTGCTAAGAACAAGCGCCGTTGCGGCGCCGGCGAGCATGATCGTCTTCAACATGGACTTCCTCCCTGGTCTGTCTTCGTCCCCGGCGCGGCAGACCAGTTGCCGCAACGGAATTCGCATCGAAGGCGCGCTAAGCCTGTTAGGTCCTGGCCGAGCCCCTCAAGTTCTGGCGGAGCCTTGCAGCCGGTAGCGATCGAGCGCCACGGCGCCGATGATCACCAGGCCTTTGATCACATATTGCCAGATGTCGGAAACACCGATCAGAATGAGGCCGTTCGAGAGCACGGCGATGATCAGCGCGCCGACCAACGTGCCCCAGATCGAGCCGATGCCGCCGACGAAGGAGGTGCCGCCTAGGATCACCGCGGTGATGGCGTCGAGCTCGTAGGACTGGCCGAGCTGCAGGCCATTGGCCGCATAGAGCCGCGCCGCCTGCATGGCGCCGCCGAGCCCGGCGAAAAGGCCGGAGACACCGTAGACAAAGATCAGCACGGCCCAGACCTTGATGCCGGCAAGCCGAGCCGCGCTTTCATTGCCGCCCACCGCATAGATGTGCACGCCGAGCACGGTCCGGCGCAGCACCAGCCATGAGACGAGGATGACGAGCAAAGCGATCACCGAGAGCCACGGGATCGACGCGACGCCGGGAACCAGCGTCAGCGAGCCGTTGCCGATAAAGGCGTAGGGAATGGATGGATTGAACACGGTGGTGTCGGCCCCGAGCAATCGCGCCAGGCCGCGCACCGCCGTGAGAGAGCCGAGCGTGACAATGAAGGGCGGCAGGCGGAGGAGCGCAATCAGCGCGCCGTTGACGACGCCGAAGCCAAGGCCAGTGAGCAGCGCGGCCGGCAGCCACAGCATCCCGAGCTCCGGTAGCTTGGAGAGCGTCAACCCGGCCATCGCGGACGCCGCCAGGATTGAGCCGACCGAGAGGTCGATGCCGCCGGTGAGGATGACGAAGGTCATGCCGGCGGCGAGCACGGTGTTCACCGCGGCCTGCTGCAGCACGATGCCGAGATTCTGTCCGGTGAAGAAGCGGCCCTCGGACAGCGCGTGGAAGCCGATGCAGAGAATCAGCAGCACCGGCAGCATGCCGAGTGCGCTGATCAGCACCCTCATCCGCTGGCGCCTTGTCTCTGCGGCAGCACCATTGGTCGTCGTTGGGGCGACCTGGGCCTTCGAGGCACCATTATCAGGCATCGAGATGCTCCATCCCCGTGGCAAGTGCCATGATATCCTCTTGGTTTAACGGCGCAGTCTCGGTTCGCCTGATCTCACCGGCGATGTGCCCGGACCGCATGACGATGACGCGGTCGCAGATGCCGATGATCTCGGGCAGATCGGACGAGATAACCAGGATCGCGGTGCCGGCCTTGGCCAGATTGTCGATGATCGAATAAATCTCCGACTTGGCGCCGACGTCGACGCCACGCGTCGGCTCGTCGAGGATCAGCACTTTTGGCGCAATGGCCAGAAGCCGCGACAGCAGTACCTTCTGCTGGTTGCCGCCGGAGAGGCCGCCGGCGGAAACGCCGACATTGGCGGCGCGGATGCTGAGGCCTGCGAAGGCCCGCTCAGCGCGCTCACGCGCCTTGTCGCGATCCAGAACCCAGCCGAGCTTCGCATCGTGCCCGAGCACGGCGAGATTGATGTTGTCCAAGCACGACATGTCGAGAAACAGCCCGAGCGCCTTCCGGTCTTCCGTCAGATAGGCGATGCCGGCCTCGAGCGCCTCGCCCGGCGTACGGATATCGACGGGGCGTCCCTCCAGCTCGAGCCGGCCAGATATCTTGGGCGCCGCGCCGATGATGAGATGCGCAAGCTCGGTGCGGCCGGCGCCGATCAGGCCGGCAAGCCCGACCACCTCACCCGCATGCACGGTGAGCGAGCAACCCTTGACGCGCTGGCCATCGGCCATGTCGATCGCCGCGAGCACGGGATGTCCTCGCCCCGCCTCCGGATCGTGATCCTTCTTGTAGAACGAGGAGACGTCGCGCCCGACCATCAGCCGGACGATGGTGTCGGCGCGGATCTCGGGCTTGTCCAGCGAGCCGACCAGCCGACCGTCGCGCAGCACCGTGACGCGGTCGCCAAGCGCGTAGACCTCGTCCATGCGATGCGAGATATAGATGATGGCAAGCCCCTCGGCACGAAGCTGGCGGATCAGCGCGAATAGCCGCTCGCTCTCGGCAGCCGACAACGAAGTGGTCGGCTCATCCATGATCAGAATCTTTGATCTGGCGTGCAGCGCACGCGCGATCTCGACCAGTTGCCGCTGGCCCATGGACAGATTCGCCACCAGTGTCGATGGCAGGAAGTCTGCGCCCAGTCTCGTCAAGATGGGGCCGACACCCTCGCGCATCGTCCCGCGCGCCAGCAAACCTGATCGCGATATTTCCCGGCCGAGATAAATATTCTCGGCCACAGTGAGATTGGGCGCGAGCGACAGCTCCTGATAGATGATGGAGATGCCCGCAGCGCGGCCGCCGAGCGGGCCTTCGATCCGCACCGCCTTGCCTTCGATGCGGATCTCGCCGCCGGGATCAGGCCTATAGGCGCCGGACAGGATCTTCATCAGCGTCGACTTGCCGGCGCCGTTCTCGCCCATCAGGGCATGAATTTCGCCGGCATAGACCGTGAGATCGACGGAACGCAGCGCCTTGATGCCAAAGAAGGATTTTGAGACCCCGCGCATCTCGAGGATCGGATCGTTCATCGTGCCTCCCGGCGCACAATGCGTTTCCTACCCGCGTCTCAAGCTTCTCGTCAGCGCGGTTTGGTCATTAAACAAAAGCGGGTGACGCAGGGCAATACCGAAGGCGAGTATACCGAAGTATGCAAACCAGATTGGGCCAGCTAGTGGCGCGGCCGATACAGTTCGCGCCATGCGGGAAGCCGCTCGGCATAAGCGTCCGTCAGCCCGGCGTCAGGTTCGAATGTCTCGATGCGCTGCGGACGTGTGCAAACGTCACCGATTGCCTCACCGGTGACAGCAAGCCGCCCCAATCTTGCCGCACCGAACGCCGCGCCGGTCTCACCGCCGGCAAAGCGATGGACCGGAACATTCAGCACGTTGGTCAGCACCGAGAGCCAGAACCGGGACCGCGAACCACCGCCAATGACATCGGCTTCCGCAATCGCAATGCCGGCATCGGCGAGCGCGTCGCGACAATCGGCGAGCGCGAAGGCAACGCCCTCGAGCACCGCCTGCACGATCGCCGCGCGATCGGTGCCGTGGCTCAGGCCATCGAGCATGCCGCGCACGGCGGGATCGTCGTGCGGGGTCCGTTCACCCGCGAGATAAGGCAGGAAGCTCACCGGCGACGGAGCCCGCGGGCGCGAGCCGAGCGGCGCGAGCAGCTCGGCTTCAGTGACGCCGAACAGGTGCGCGACCCAGGCGAGGCAGGAGGCGGCCGAGAGGATCGCGCCGGCCTGGATCCACATGCCGGGAATGGAGTGGCAGAACGTGTGCACAACGCGATCGGGATTCGCGGCGATCCTATCGGTCGGCGCCATGAGGGCGCCCGAGGTTCCCAGCGACACGAACGCGGCTCCCGGCCGGATCGCGCCGATGCCGACGGCGCCGGCCGGATTGTCGCCGGCACCGCCCGCGATCACCGGCTGCTTGGTCATGCCCCAGCGCTGCGCGAGCTCGCGGCGCAGTGTCGTTGCGGGCGCGCATCCCTCAACCAGGCGCGGCATGTGCTCGCGCGACAAGCCGGTCGCTGCCAGGGCTGCGTCCGACCAGTCCCGGCGCGCAGCGTCGAGCCACAGCGATCCCGATGCATCAGAGACATCCTCGACGGCCTCGCCTGATAGCATCAGGCGCAGATAGGCCTTTGGCAGCAGAACAAGCTTGGTCGCCGCAAAGATCTCAGGCTCGTGCGTGGCGATCCAGAGCAGCTTCGGCGCGGTGAAACCCGGCATCGCCTTGTTGCCCGTCGTCGCACGCAAGGCGGGCCAGCGTTGCTCCAGGACACGGCACTCAGCGGCCGAGCGGCCGTCGTTCCAGAGAATGCAAGGCCGCAGCGGCCTCGAGCTCGCGTCGAGCAGCGTGGCACCGTGCATCTGGCCGGACAGTCCAATGCCTTCGACCGCCGCCAGCGCGCGGGCATGTGACGCCTTCAGGGCATCCAGCGTCACAAAGGTCGCCTCGATCCATTGCGCGGGATCCTGCTCGTAATAGCCTGATTGCGGCGAGGCGGTCGCGAGCGCCCGGCTCTCGCTTGCAATCACGCGCTGCGCATCGTCGACGAGAACGGTCTTGACCGCCGAGGTGCCGAGATCGATGCCGAGATACATGAATGCTTCCCGCTCACTTCGCCGCGTCGATCCAGATCCCCGGCTCCGAATGCTCGCGGATGTAGCTGACCAGGAAGTCGGAGAACACCCTGATCTTGGCGGGCAGCCGGACGCGGTTTTGATAGGCGATATTCATGGTGAGCAGCGGCAGCTGCCAGTCCCTCAGCACGGGCACCAGCCGGCCGGCCGCGATATCGCCCTGCACGATATAGAGCGGCTGGATCAGGATGCCGAGCCCCGCGCGCGCTGCACCACAGATGATCTGGCCATCGTTGCTGTCGAGCGTCGGCGCGATCCGCACCGTCTGCGTCGTGCTGCCCTGGCTCAGCCGCAGCGAATAGGGATCGTTGGCGAGATTGTAGATCAGCATGTTGTGCCGGGCGAGATCGGCGGGATGCTCCGGCCGGCCGTGCTTCTCGAGGTAGGAGGGAGCGGCCGCGAGCACGCGATGCATCTGGCCGATGCGGCGGACGATGATGTTGGAATCCGGCTCATGCTCCCGCGTGCGGATCGCGACGTCGATGCCGGCTTCGATGAAGTCAGGGTAGCGGTTCGCGCTGATGATCTGCACGCTGAGATTGGGATAGAGCGCGCGGAAGGCAGGCAGCATCGGCGCGAGATAGATCATCGCGAAGGACAGCGAAGACGTGACGCGCAGCATGCCCTTCGGCGACAGCGCTCGGTCGGAAACGGCGTCCTCGGCTTCGGCGAGCTCGTTCAGCAGCGCACTGCAGCGCTGCAACAACTCCTGCCCTGCTTCGGTCAGCCATTGCCGGCGCGTGTTGCGTTCGATCAGCCGGACCGCAAGCCGCTCCTCCAGCGCGCTGAGATGACGGCTCGCGGCCGCGTTCGACATCCGCAGCATTTCGGCAGCCTTGGAAAGGCTGCCGAGCTCAGCGGTTTTGGAGAAGACCTCGAGTTGGAGCAGCCGGTCCATTTTTGCAGAATGAGGAAAAGAGACTTACAAATTTTGGCCTTTATTTCCGATTTCTGCAAGGCAAAATGCCGCCAACAAACACCGTCGCAGGCGAGGAAATCAGGAAATGTCGGGCCCGATCAGGCACATCGTGATGTGGCGGCTGCGCGGGGAGACGCCTGCGGAGCGCTCCGCCGCCCGGCTCAAGGTCAAGACCCTGTTCGAGGGCCTCAAAGGCCGGATCGAGGGCCTCACCCATATCGAAGTCGGCATGGACGTCAGCGCGGTCGACTACGCCTGCGACGTGGTCCTGTTCTCCGAATTCAAGGACCAAGCCGCCCTTACCGCCTATGCCAACCACCCCGAACACCTGCGGGTGCGCGAGGCCTTGGGCGACTTGCGGATCGGGCGCTTCCAGGTCGATTATCCCATCAAAGAGACCGGCGCATGATCGGTTCGTTCACCTTTGAAAACCTGCCCTGCCGCGTCGTGTTCGGCAGCGGCACGCTGGCCGCCGCCAAGGCCGAGCTCGAGCGGCTCGGCGGCACGCGCGCGCTGGTGCTGACGACGCAGCAGCAAGAGGCGCAAGGCAAGAGCTTGGGGATCGCGCTCGGCCCGCTCTATGCCGGCATCTTTCCAGGCGCCACCATGCACACGCCGGTCGAGGTCACGGAACGTGCGCTCGCTGTGATGAAGGCGTGCGGGGCGGACTGCGTCGTCTCGCTCGGCGGCGGCTCGACCACCGGCCTCGGCAAGGCGCTGGCCTTGCGCACCGGTGTCAACCAGCTCTGCATTCCCACCACCTATGCCGGCTCGGAGATGACGCCGATCGTCGGCCAGACCGAGAACGGGCTGAAGACCACGGTGCGCGATGCCGCCGTGCTGCCGGAGACCGTGATCTACGATGTGGATCTCACCTTGACGCTGCCGGCGAGCTTAGCCGCGACATCCGGCATCAATGCGATCGCGCATGCGGTCGAGGCGCTCTACGCGCGCGATGCCAATCCCGTGACGTCGCTGATGGCGGAAGAAGGCATCCGCGCGCTGTCGTGCGCCCTGCCCGCGATCGCCGCCAAGGCCGACGACCGCGAGGCCCGCACCGAAGCGCTCTATGGCGCCTGGCTGTGCGGTGTTTGTCTGGGCACCGTTGGCATGGCGCTGCATCACAAGCTCTGCCACACGCTCGGCGGCACCTTCGACCTGCCGCACGCCGAAACCCACACCATCGTGCTGCCGCATGCGCTGGCCTACAACGCACCGGCCGTGCCCGATGCAATGGTACGCATCTCGCGCGCGATCGGCGCGGCCGATGCATCGAAAGGGCTGTACGACCTTGCGAAGCGGCTGGGTGCAAAGCTCGCGCTGCGCGATGTCGGCATGCCCGAGAGCGGAATCGACAAGGCGGCCGATCTCGCGGTGACGAATGCCTACTGGAATCCGCGCCCGCTCGACCGTGGCGCCATTCGCGACCTGATCGCGCGCTCCTGGGCCGGCGAGCCGCCGAGCGCCACCAAAGCGGCGGCGTGAGGCGATGCGGCGCACGCTGATCAAATCGGCCACCGTCATCAGCATGGATGACGCGATCGGCGACCTCTCGAGCGGCGACGTGCTGGTCGAGGGCAGCCGCATCGCTGAGGTGCGTCCATCGATCGATCTTGGCAGCGGCGCCGCCGAGACCGAGATCGTCGACGGCAAGGGCCGCATCGTCATCCCGGGCCTGATCAACGCGCACATGCACACCTGGCAGACGGGCTTGCGCGGCTTTGCCGCGAACTGGACGCTGCTTGAATATTTCCGCCGCATGCATGCGGGCCTCGCGACCGTGTTCCGGCCCGAGGACATCCATATCGCGACTCTCGTCGGCGCGCTGAACCAGATCAATTGCGGCACCACGACGCTGGTCGACTGGTGCCACAACAATCCGACGCCCGATCATACCGACGCCGCCGTGCGCGGCCTGATCGAGAGCGGCATTCGCGCCGCCTTCTTCCACGGCTCGCCAAAATCCGAGCCGAAACTGGGCGAGCCTCATTTCTCGGAAGTGCCGCATCCGCGCCACGAGGTTGAACGCCTGCTGGCGGGCCCCCTCGCCGACCGCGACGGCCTCGTCACGTTGGGGCTGGCCATTCTCGGCCCACATTATTCGACGCTCGACGTCGCCATGCATGATTTTCACCTGGCACGGGAGCTCAACCTGATCGCATCGATGCATCAAGGCGGCGGTCCCGCCAAGACACCCGGCGGCTGGGAGAAGCTGATCGAGGCGGGCCTCGTCGGCGCCAGCGTCAATGTCGTTCACGGCAACGATCTGCCCGATGAGTTGCTGGACCGGATGATTGACCTCGGCGTGTCGTTCTCGGTGACGCCCGAGAACGAGATGATCCAGGGCCATGGCTTTCCGATCACCGGACGGCTGCTCGCGCGCGGCGTACGGCCGACCATCGGCATTGATCTGGAGTCCGTGCTGGCCGGCGATCTCCTCTCCGCCGCCCGCGTTGCGCTCTCGATGCAGCGGGCGCTCGACAATGCGGAGTCGCGCAAACTGAGCGGCACCATTCCGGCGACGACCACGATTCCGGTGCGCGAGACGCTGCGCTGGATCACGACGGAGGGCGCGCGCATGCTTGGCCGCGAGCACCAGATCGGTTCGCTGACGCCGGGTAAGCATGCCGACCTCGTGATCATCAACGCCTCCGATCTCAACCTTGTCCCGGTGCACGATCCCGTCGCGACCGTCGTGATGCAGACGAGCCTCGCCAACATCGAGGCGGTCATGATCGGCGGCGCCTGGAAGAAGCGGAACGGACGGCTGCTGGTCGAGGGGCTGGAGGCGAAGAAGGAGCTGCTGGCGCAATCCGGCCAGCGGCTGGTGCAGGACATCGAACGACAGGAACGCGCTGCCTAGCGGCGCCAATGGACAAGAACAATGACAGACGCTTCGAAGCATGTTGCTTTCATCGGGATCGGCAAGATGGGCCTGCCGATGTCAGTGCTGGTTGCCAAGGCGGGTTACGCCGTCACCGCGTTCGACCAGAGCGTGGCGCGACTCGATGAGGCTCGCGCGCAAGGCATCTCGATTGCCGCCTCGCCAGCCGAAGCCGTGAACGGCAAGGCAGCCCTCATCACCTCCCTGCCCGATGACGTAGCACTGCGCGGCACCCTGCTTGGCGCCTCCGGCCTGATCGTGGCGATGGCGCCCGGAGCCATCTTGATCGAGACCAGCACCGTGAGCGTCGAGGCGTCCACCGAAGTTGCGGCCGCAGCGCAGGCACGCGGCATTGCCTATCTTCGATCGCCGGTCTCCGGCAATGCCAGCATCGTGCACACGGGCGCGCTGACCTGCTTCGTGTCGGGGCCGAAGGACGCCTTCGAAAGCGCCAAGCCGCTGTTCGCGGCCTTCACCCGCGCCCAGACCTATCTCGGACCGGCCGAGGAAGCGCGCTACGCAAAGCTCTCGGTCAACCTGATGATCGCGGTGTCGGCGGCGATGATGGCGGAGAGCCTGGCGCTGGCGCGCAAGGGCGGCATCGCCTGGCAGGACATCCTGAAAGTGCTCGACGACAGCGCGGTCGCCTCGCCCATGGTGAAATACAAGACCGCGCCGCTGCGGACCCGCGACTTCGAGTCCACCTTCTCCTGCAAGCAGATGGCCAAGGATCTCGACCTCATCTTAGGTGCCGGCCACGCCGTCGGCGTGCCGCTTCAGCTCGCAGCCCAGGTGCGCGAGACCTATGGCTCGCTGGTCGCGCAAGGCGAAGGTGAGATCGACTTCATCGCGACCGTCAAGCATCTCGAACGGCTGTCCGGCCTCGGCGAGCCGAAGCTGTGATCAACGGAGCCCCTATGCGTAACTTCAACGAAAACACGATCACGGAAGCGGTGCTGGAGCGGATCGCGGGCGTGACCGACCCGCGCATCAAACAAATCAGCGAGGCGCTGGTGCGTCACCTTCACGCCTTCGTCCGCGAGGTGCGGCCGACTCAGAAGGAATGGGAGTACGGGATCGATTTCCTGACCCGCACCGGGCACATGTGCGACGACAAGCGCCAGGAGTTCATCCTGCTGTCGGACACGCTCGGCGTTTCCATGCTGGTCGACGCCATCAACCATCCGGTGCCCGAAGGCGCGACCGAGACCACGGTGCTCGGCCCCTTCTTCGTCCAGGCCGCGCCGGAGAAGGACAGCGGCGCGGATATCTCCGGCCCGATGGAAGGGGATCCGATGCTGGTCACCGGCTCGGTCTCGAGCGTGGACGGAAAGCCGCTGGCGGGGGCCATCGTCGACGTCTGGCACTCCGACGATGACGGCTATTACGACGTGCAGCAGCTCGACCAGATCGGCGATCTCGCGATGCGCGCGCGCTTCCACACTGACAGCAATGGCCGCTTCCATTTCTGGTCGATCAAGCCCGCGGCCTACCCTATTCCGCATGACGGCCCGGTGGGCGAGATGCTGGAGGTGCAAGGACGTCATCCCTGGCGACCGGCACATGTGCATTTCATGATCTCGGCGCCAGGTTTCGAACAGCTCGTGACGCACGTGTTCGTCGCCGGCGACAAATATCTCGACTCTGACGTGGTGTTCGGCGTCAAGGACAGCCTGATCCGCGAGTTCGTCCGTCAGCCGGCCGGCCGTGCGCCGGATGGTCGCATGGTGGAGCGCGATTATTTTCATCTCAGCTACGATTTCGGCTTGAAGCAGCTCGCGAGCAACGCGAGAGCCGCTTAAGCTGGACGACGGACCAACAAGAGTCCGATAGGGAGCAGACGGGAGCTGAGGATGGGACCGCGGGTCAGCACGAGCATATTGGCCGAGCGCCTTACCGGCATGATCGGCCCGCGCGCGAGCGTCGCGCGCGGCGTGCTCGATCAACACGGGCAGAGCGA
The DNA here is from genome assembly GCF_000473065.1 of Bradyrhizobium sp. WSM1743. Lineage (GTDB taxonomy): Bacteria > Pseudomonadota > Alphaproteobacteria > Rhizobiales > Xanthobacteraceae > Bradyrhizobium. The sequence goes on along the minus strand of NZ_AXAZ01000004.1, from coordinate 178,233 downwards.
GTCGCATTATCGCAACCTGCCGCCAGACATCGTCGTCTTTCCCGAGACGACGCAGGAGGTGGCCGAGATCGTCAAGCTCTGCGCTGGCGCAGGCATGCCGATCGTGCCGTTCGGCGCCGGCACCTCGCTCGAAGGCAATGCGGCTGCGGTCGCCGGCGGCGTCTGCTTCGACTTCGTGCGCATGAACAAGGTGCTTGCGGTGCACGACAGCGACATGGATGTGGTGGTGCAGCCCGGCATCACGCGCAAGCAGCTCAATGCCGAACTGCGCAACACCGGCCTGTTCTTCCCGATCGATCCCGGCGCCGACGCCTCGATCGGGGGCATGACGTCCACCCGTGCCTCCGGCACCATGGCGGTGCGCTACGGCACCATGAAGGACAATGTCATGGCGCTGGAGGTGGTGCTGGCCGACGGCCGCGTGATCCGCACCGCCCGGCGGGCGCGGAAATCGGCGGCCGGCTACGACGTGACACGCATGTTCGTCGGCGCGGAGGGGACGCTCGGCGTCATCACCGAGATCACGCTGAAGGTCCACCCCGTGCCGCAGGCCATTTCGGCCGCGGTCTGCAGCTTCGACACCCTGCACGACGCCGTCGACACTGCGATCTCTGTGATCCAGTCCGCAATCCCCGTCGCCCGCATCGAGCTGCTCGACGACGTCATGATGCGCGGCATCAACGCTTACGCAAAGCTCGGCTATCGCGAGGCCCCCACTCTGTTCTTCGAATTCCACGGCTCCGAAACCTCCGTCGCCGAACAGGCCGAGGCTGCGCAGGCGATCGCCGCCGACCATGGCGGTCACGGCTTTGCCTGGGCGAAGGCGCAGGAAGACCGCAGCCGGCTCTGGCACGCCCGCGACAACACGCTCTATGCCGGCCTCGGCCTGCGGCCGGGCGCACGCGCCGTGATCACCGATGTCTGCGTCCCGATCTCGCGGCTGGCGGAATGCCTGACCGAGACGCGGCGCGACGCTGACGAGCACGGCTTTACCGCGCCGATCGTCGGCCATGTCGGCGACGGCAATTTCCACATGCTGATCCTGATCGACCCGGCCAAGCCCGAGGAGGCCGAAGCCGCCAAGGCGCTGCAGGCCCGCATGGTCGCCCGCGCCATCGCCATGGACGGCACCTGCACTGGCGAGCACGGCATCGGGCTCGGCAAGATCGATTATCTCTCCGATGAGCTCGGCGAGGCCGTCGACGTGATGCGGCAGATCAAGACCGCGCTTGACCCGATCGGACTGATGAACCCTGGAAAGATCTTTGCGAGCGGAGCCAAGATATGAGCGACGCGCTTCCGATCGAGGTCACCTCGCCCACCCCGCTGCTGGAGCTGCGCGGCATCAGCAAGGAATTTCCAGGCGTCAAAGCGCTGGACGACGTGTCCTTCGCCGTCTACCCCGGCGAGGTCCACATGCTGCTGGGCGAGAACGGTGCCGGCAAGTCGAGCCTGATGAAGGTGCTGTGCGGCGCCTACCGCGCGGACGCCGGCGAGTTCTACCACAAGGGCGAGAAGGTCGCGATCTCCTCGACCGCGGATGCGCAGAAGCTCGGCATTGCCGTGATCTTCCAGGAATTCTCGCTGGTCCCCTATCTCGATATCGCCCAGAACATATTCCTGGGACGCGAGCCGAAGGGCCGCATCCCCGGCACCATCGACCGCCGCAAAATTCTGGCCGACGCCAAGCGCGTGCTCGACACCATCGGCTTCGACATCGATCCCTCCACCACCGTCGACAAGCTCGGTGTGGCACAGCAGCAAATGGTGGAGATCGCAAAGGCGATCAGCCAGAATGCCCGCATCCTCGTGATGGACGAGCCGACCGCGGCGCTGTCGGACCGCGAGACCGAGCTGCTGTTCGCGCTGATCGCGCGGCTGAAGGCCGATGGCGTTTCGATCGTCTACATCTCCCACCGCATGGCCGAGGTGTTTGCGCTCGGCGATCGCATCACTGTGCTGCGCGACGGCCGCCGCATCGACGGTGTCCGGCCTGCCGACGTCACGCCGGACCAGCTCGTCCGCATGATGGTCGGCCGCAACGTCGACATGACCTATCCGCGCAACTTTGCCGACAAGCCGGGCGAAGTGCTGCTCGAGGTCAAGGGCCTGAGCGCATCGACCGGCATCTCCGATATCAACATCGAGGTGCGCCGGGGTGAGATCGTCGGGCTCTGTGGCCTGGTCGGCTCTGGCCGGAGCGAGGTTGCGCGTGCCATCTTCGGCGCCGATCCCGTGACATCGGGCGAGATCATCTTCGACGGCAAGAGCATTTCCGGCGAGCCCGACCTTGCGGCCCGCCGCGGCATCGCGCTGATCCCTGAGAGCCGCAAGAGTGAAGGGCTCGCGCTGCTGCGTTCGGTGAGCGACAATCTGGTGGTGTCGGCGCTGCGGAAGCTGTTCCCGAGCGGCCTGTTCGACAAACGCAGTGCGCAGCGTACATCCGACGGACTGATCCGGCAGCTCCGCATCGCAACGCCAAGCGCACGCCAGACCGTCGGCCTGCTCTCGGGCGGCAACCAGCAGAAGGTCGTGATCGGCAAATGGCTGGCGGCCGGCTCAAAACTCTTCATCTTCGACGAGCCAACCCGAGGCATCGATATCGGCGCCAAGTCGGAGATCTTTGCGCTGATCGACCGCCTCGTCGCCGAAGGCGCGGCGGCCCTGATGATCTCGTCCGAGCAGGTCGAGATCTGCCATGTCTGCGATCGCGCCTATGTGATGTGCGAGGGGCGCATCGCCGGACATCTGACACGCAGCGAATTGACGGAGGAGAACATCGTGCGACTGGGGATGCATCATGCGTGAGGCCGCGGTCGTCTCGGAGCCCAATCCGCTGCAACGCATTCCCGGCGTTGCCATGGTGCTGGTGCTGCTGATCGCGCTGTTCAGCGCGATCGCACCCGGCTTCCTGTCGGTCGCCAATCTCTCCAACGTGCTGGTGCAGTCGACCATCCTGACCATGCTCGCGCTGCCGATGACCTTGATCATCATGACCGAGGGGCTGGACCTGTCGATGGGCGCGGTGCTGACGCTGACCTCGCTCTGCGTCGCCATCGTCTCGCTCGCCACGAAATCGATGTTGCTGGGCCTGGGGGCCGGCCTGCTGGTCGGCGCGGCCTTCGGCGTCGCCAATGGCTGGCTGGTCGCGATCCTGGGCATTCCGCCCTTCGTCGCGACCCTCGGCACGCTCGGCATGGCGCAGGGCCTGTCGCTGATCGTCAGCGACGGCCAGAGCGTGGTGGGCATTCCCCACAGCGTGCGCGACATCTATTCGGCGACGCTGCTCGGCATTCCCGTTCCGATCGTGATGGCGCTGGTCACCTACGCGGCCTTTCACGGCCTGCTCTATTACACCCGCTTCGGCACCTATATTTTTGCACTCGGCGGCAACCGCGAAGCCTTGCGCTATGCTGGCCTGTCGCCGAACCGGCTCTTGATCGCCGTCTACGCCATCGGCGGCGCCATGGCCGGCATCGCTGGCCTGTTGATGACCGCGCGGATGAATTCCGGGCACCCGACCGCTGGCCTTGGCCTCGAATTCGATGCCATCGCGGCTGTCGCAGTCGGCGGCACTTCGTTCGAGCGCGGCAATGGCTGGCTGCTCGGCACGCTGCTCGGGGTCCTCTCCGTCGGCGTGTTGCGCAACGGGCTGAACCTGATCTCGCTGCCGTCCTCGGTGCAGGTCGCAAGCGCCGGCGTGCTCGTCATCGTCGCCCTGTTCCTCGACGGCCTCAGGAGCCGCGCATGACCGACATCACCAAGGGCGCCATCGCGCCGCCCCGCTCCTTCCTCTCGCAGGACGCGGTCCAGCTGTTCTATCGCCTGCTCGCGGCGCTGCTGATCTGCGCGGTGCTCGCCGTGCTCAGCGATTCCTTCCTGAGCCTCGGCAACATCCTCAACGTGCTCCGGCAGGCGAGCCTGACCTTCTTCATCGCCTCCGGCCTCACGCTCGTGGTGCTGACCGCCGGCCTCGACCTCTCGGTCGGCGCCAATGTCGCGCTGTCCGCCTGCATCGCCGGCACCGTGATCCACAAGACCGGCTCGCCGGCGCTCGGCATCCTCACCGGGCTTGCCTGCGGCGGCATCGTTGGCCTGCTCAACGGCATCATGGTCACCGCGCTCCGCATCCCCTCCTTCATCGCCACCTACGGCATGCTGTGGGTGCTGAACGGCCTCACCTATTGGTACATGGCGGGTGAGACCCTGCACGGCTTTCCCGCCGGCTTCCGCCAGATCGGCAGCGGCTATTTGTTCGGCCTGCCCATCCCGGTCTATCTGCTGCTGGTGTTCCTCGGGATCGGGACGATGTTCGCGCAGCGGACGATCTGGGGTCAGGAGATCTACGCGATCGGTGCCAATCCGGTCGCAGCTCGGCTGTCAGGCATTCCCGTCGCGCGTCGACTGCTGCTGGTCTACGCGGTATCAGGCACCATGGCCGGGCTCGCCTCGATCATCTTCCTGTCGCGGCTCAATTCAGCCGAGGCCGATATCGGCGAGAGCCTGACCTTGCCGGCGATCGCGGCCGTGCTGATCGGCGGCACCTCGCTGTTCGGCGGCGTCGGCACCGTGTTCGGCACCTTCATCGGCGCGCTGATCCTGACCTTGGTGCTGAACGGCATGAACCTCTTGTCGGTCAGCGCCAATTGGCAGCCGCTCGTCACCGGCGTCATCGTCATTCTCGCGGTCTGGCTCGACATGAAGACCCGCCGCCGTGCGCAATGAGTTCCTAGAGTTCCAACAAGCAAAATGAGGGATGGAGGCAACATGAAACGTAAACTGGGCTATCTGGCGCTGCCGCTGCTGATCGCGGCCGCGTTCAGCACTGGAGCGCGTGCTGACGGCGAGACCATCGCTGTCTTCACCAAGAACCAGACCAACCCGTTCTTCCAGACGGTGCGGGTCGGCGCCGACAACATGGCGAAGACGCTGAACGCGAAGACGCTGCAATACATCCCGACCAAGCCCGACAGCATCCCCGAGCAGCTCAGCCAGATCGAGGACGTCGTGGTGAAGAAGCCGAGCGCGATCGTGTTCACGCCGGTCGACTACAAGGCGATGGTGCCGGGCGTCGAGAAGATCAACGAGGCCAAAATCCCCGTCGTCAACATCACCGACCGTTCTGCTGGCGGCAAGTTCCTGTCCTTCGTCGGCGCCGATGATTACAGCCTTGGCTTGGAGACGGCGCGTTTCCTGCTCAAGACGCTCGGCGGCAAGGGCAACATCGTCATCATCGAAGGCGTCAAGGGCTCGCTGACCAATGTCGACCGCGTCCGCGGCTTCAACGACGCGCTCAAGGAAAGCCCGGGTGCCAAGCTCCTGGCTTCGCAGCCCGGCAACTACCAGCGACTCCAGGCGCTCCAGGTGATGGAGAATCTGATGCAGTCGAATTCGCAGATCGACGGTGTGCTCGCCGCCAACGACGCCATGGCGGTCGGGGCAATCGAGGCGCTCGACGGCGCCAACCGGAAGGCGCAGGTGATCGGCATCAACGGCACCAAGGAGGCGATCGACGCGATCAAGTCCGGCAAGCTGCTGGCGAGTGGCGACTACAACGGATTCGCGCAAGGCTGCCTCGGCACCATGATGGCGATCCGCTCCTTGCGCAATCAGCCAGTCATCAACGAGATCGTGCTGAAGCCGACCGTCATCACCAAGGACAATTACGGGCCGTTCGACGTGCCGCTGGAGCAGCGGACCTGCCCGACCTTCGAGGAGGCCGGCAAGCTCGGCGCGAAATAAGCCGAGCACCACGAGTCCGGACGGCCGCTCCTGCGGCCGTCCCAAGAACTGAAGCAAGAAACGGAAACATCATGCTGTTTGCCATTCACGCCGTCGACCGCACCGGCGCGCTGCCGACCCGGCTTGCCAATTATGACGCCCACAAGGCTTTCCTGAGCGATACCTCGCGCTTCGGCGTCAAGATCGTCATGTCGGGACCGCTGGTCTCCGACGACGGCGAGACGATGATCGGCAGCCTGTTCCTGATCGAGGCACCGGGCCGCGCCGAGGTCGAAGCCTTCAACCGCGCCGATCCCTTTGCCGCGGCCGGCATCTGGGAAAAGGTCACGATCACGGGCTTCATGCGCCGGCAGGGTTGAGCTCCTACGGCGGCTCTTCGAGATGACAGGCTACCCACTGCTCGGCTCCCGTCGAGCGCAGCGCCGGCTCCTCGGTCCGGCAGCGGTCGAAGACGAACGGGCAGCGGGTGTGGAAGCGGCATCCCTTCGGCGGGTTGATCGGGCTCGGCACGTCACCCCTAAGAATGATGGGATTGCGCTGTGCTCCGGGCTCTGGCAGCGGCACAGCAGAGAGCAGCGCCTTGGTGTAGGGATGCCTTGGCGCGGCAAAGATCTCGCGGCGCGGTGCCACTTCCACGATCTTGCCGAGATACATCACTGCGACCCGATGCGTCATGTGCTCGACAATGGCGAGATCGTGGCTGATGAACAACAGCGCCAGGCCGAACTCGCGCTGGAGGTCCTGAAGCAGGTTGACGATCTGCGCCTTGACTGAGACGTCGAGCGCGGACACTGCCTCGTCGCAGACGATCAGTTCGGGCTCGGCCGCGAGCGCGCGCGCGATGCCGATGCGCTGACGCTGGCCGCCCGAGAATTCGTGCGGCCGACGGTTCAGCGCCTCGCGCGGCAGGCGCACGGTATCCATCAGCGCGGTGACGCGGACCTCGAGATCCTCGGCGGATTTGGCGAGGCCGAAATTGCGGATCGGCTCGGCGAGAATGTCGCGCACGCGCATGCGCGGATTGAGGCTCGAGAACGGATCCTGGAACACCACCTGCACGCGGCGGCGCATCTGCCGCATCGTGCTCGGATGTGCGTCGTCGATGCGCTGACCATCCAGGATGACCTGGCCCGAGGTGATCTCGAACAACCGCAAAATGGCGCGGCCGACCGTCGACTTGCCGCAACCGGACTCGCCGACCAGCGACAGCGTCTCGCCGCGCGCGATCTCGAAGGAGACGCCGTCCACCGCATAGACGAATTCGGACTTGCGGCCGAACAGGCCGGTCTTGACCGGAAAATGCTTCTTGAGGTCGTTGACCTGGAGCAGCGGAGGGCTCATGCCGCGACGGCTCCCTTGGCGGCGTAATGACAGGCGGCGACGTGGCGCGGGCCCTTCTCCTCGAGCCCCGGCGCATATTGGCGACAGAGATCGGTCGCAAGCGCACAGCGGCCGGCGAAGACGCAGCCGATAATGGGCTTGCGGAGGTCAGGCACCTGCCCGGGAATCTCGGCAAGCCGCGTCGCGGTCCCGGCGAGCGAGGACCCAAGCTTCGGCACCGCACCTAACAGGCCCTGCGTATAGGGATGGCGCGGCGAACGGAACAGCTCGGCCACCGGCGCCTCCTCGACCTTGCGGCCGGCATACATCACCATGACGCGTTCGGCGATTTCAGCGACGACGCCGAGATCGTGGGTGATCAGGATGATGGCGGCGCCGACCCGGCGCTTGAGGTCCAGCATCAGCTTCAGGATCTGCGCCTGGATCGTCACGTCAAGCGCGGTGGTCGGCTCGTCCGCAATGAGAAGCTTCGGATTGCACGCCAGCGCAACCGCGATCATCACGCGCTGGCGCATGCCGCCGGACAGCTGGTGCGGATATTCGCCGACGCGCCGCTTCGGTTCGGGAATACCGACCAGTGTCAGCATCTCGACCGCGTGCGCCTCCGCCGCCTGCTTGTCGAGGCCCTGATGGATCATCAAGGTCTCGCGGATCTGGCGGCCGACGGTGAGCACCGGGTTCAGGCTCGTCATCGGCTCCTGAAAGATCATCGAGATGTCGTTGCCGCGGATCGCGCGCATCTCGCGATCGGACAGCTTCAGGAGATCCCTGCCGGCAAAGCGGATGCTGCCTGCGATCCTACCGGGCGGCTCCGGGATCAGCCGCATCAGCGACATCGACGTCACCGACTTGCCGCAGCCGGATTCGCCGACGATGGCGAGCGTCTCGCCCTCGTTGACATGGAAGGATACCCCGTCGACCGCCCGGTTGATGCCGCCGGGGGTGCGGAAATGGGTCTGGAGGTTCTCGACTTCGAGCAGCGCCATCGTGGTCAGCCTCGATCCATCAGAGGCTCTTGGCCATGCGCGGGTCGAGCGCATCGCGAAGGCCGTCGCCGAGGAGGTTCACGGCGAGCACGGTGACGGACAGGAACGCCGCCGGGAAGAACACGATGTAGGGCTTGACCTGCCACAGCGCGCGGCCCTCAGCCATGATGTTGCCCCAGGACGGAATGGTCGGCGGCGTGCCGGCGCCAATGAAGGACAGGATCGCCTCCGTGATCATGGCGCTGGCACAGATATAGGTCGCCTGCACCAGCATCGGCGCCACTGTGTTCGGCAGGATGTGGCGGAGGATGATCATCGGCGTGCGCGTGCCGCAGGCCACGGCCGCATCGACATAGGGCTGCTCGCGCAAGGACAGCACGACGCTGCGCACGAGGCGCGAGACGCGCGGGATTTCGGCGATGGTGATGGCCAGGATCACGTTGCCGACGCTGCCGCGCGTCAGCGCCATCAGCGCGATCGCCAGCAGGATCGGCGGAATGGACATCAAGCCGTCCATGAACCGCATCAGGATGCCGTCGGCCCAGCGGATGAAGCCGGAGACCATGCCGATGGCGAGGCCAACCGCCGACGCGAAGATCGCGACCGACAGGCCGACCGTGAGCGAGACCCGTGCTCCAAACAACACGCGTGAATAGACGTCGCGGCCGAGCACGTCGGTGCCGAACCAGAAATCGGCCGACGGCGCCCGTGTGCGCTTGGCGGGCGCGAGCGCCGTCGGGTCGACCGTGCCGAGGTGAGGCGCAAAGACCGCGATCAGAACGAGCGTCAGCAGCAGCGCGCCGCCGATGGCGACCGTCGGATGGCCGCGCAAGAGGCCGACGAAGCCGCGCCGGATCTTGACCGGCCGGAGGATCTCCGGCAGTTGCGGCGCGACGACGAGGCCGGCTGGAAGCGATTGCGGATTGACGGTGGTGTCGGTCAATAGCGGATCCTCGGGTCAACGAGCGTATAGACGACGTCGATCATCAGATTGACGAGGACGTAGACGAAGCTGAACAGCAGCACGATGCCCTGGATCACCGGATAGTCACGGCGCAGGATCGCATCGATCGTGAGGCGGCCGAGGCCGGGGATCGCGAACACGCTTTCTGTCACGACCGCGCCGCCGATCAGCAGCGCGATGCCGATCCCGATCACGGTGACGATCGGTACCGCCGCGTTCTTCAGCGCGTGAATGAACAGGATGCCGCCCTGCCCGAGGCCCTTGGCCTTGGCGGTGCGGATATAGTCCTGCTGCAGCACTTCGAGCATGGCTGCCCGCGTGATACGCGCCACCAGCGCGATATAGACGCAGCCGAGCGCAACCGCCGGCAGGATCAGGTTCTCGAGCCACGGCCAGAAGCCTGAGCTGAGCGGCGTGTAGCCCTGCACCGGCAGCCATTCCAGCTCGAGCGCGAAGATATAGGCGAGCATGTAGCCGACCACGAAGACGGGCAGCGAGAAGCCGAACACCGCAAACCCCATGATGACGCGGTCGATCAGGCTGCCGGCCTTCCAGGCCGCCACCACGCCGAGCGGCACCGCCACCACGATCGTGAGCAGCAGCGTGACGATCATCAGCGACAGCGTCGGTCCGAGACGCTGCCCGATCATCGCCGAGACCGGCAGGTTGGTGAAGATCGAGGTGCCGAGATCGCCGTGCAGTATACGCCAGACCCAGCTGCCGAACTGGATCAGGAACGGACGGTCGAGGCCGAGGCTCTGGCGGATGCGCTCCACATCCTCCGGGCTCGCCTGGTCGCCCGCAATCACCACGGCCGGATCACCCGGCGCGATGTAGAGCAGGCTGAACACGAACAGCGCGACGATTGCCATCACCGGCAAGGTCGCGACGATACGACGGAGGATGTAGGAGAGCATCTGGCCTCAGCGCACGATCATACGGACTTCGACACGCCCCAGAAGAACGGCAGCGGCCCCTTGGTGATGCCGGACACGTTCTTGCGCCACGCGGTATAGCTCAGGAAGAAGCCCGTCGGCGCATAGACGACGTCATCGAGCGCCGCCTTGTTGAGACGGCCGATGGCGGCCTTCTCCTCGTCGAGGTTCTTGGCCTCGAACCATGACGCGACCTCTTTCTCGGTACCGGGGCTGTTGGGCCAGCCGAACCAGGCCTTGTCGCCATTGGCGCGAATGGCGGTGTAGGGAGCCGGATTGATGCAGTCGGCGCCCGCGTGCCAGGTGTGGAACATGTTCCAGCCGCCCTGCCCCGGCGGCGTCTTCTGCGCGCGGCGGGAGCCGACCGTGCCCCAGTCGGTGGCGACGAAGTCGACATTCATGCCGAGCTTCTTGAGGAGGTCCGCAGTGACGTCGCCCTGCGCCTTGGTGATCGGCTGGTCCTGCGCCACGAGGCACGTCACCGGCTGGCCGGAATAGCCGCTCTCTGCGAGCAGCTTCTTGGCCGCATCGAAGTCGCGCTTGCCTTTCAGGATCTCGCCGCCGACTTCGCTGTAGAGCGGCGTATCCGGCGTGAAGAAGCCGGGCAGCGGCTTCCACAGCGCGGTGTCGTCGCCGACGATCGCGCGCATATAGTCTTCCTGGCTCAGCGCCATCAGCACCGCGCGCCGCGCCCGCACGTCGTTGAAGGGCGCGAACAGATGGTTCATGCGGAACGAGCCGATATTGCCGAGGGGATCGCCGATGTCGACGCTGATGTTCTTGTTCTTCTTCAGGACTGGAACGAGGTCTGCAATCGGGTTTTCCCACCAATCGACCTCGCCGTTCTGCAAGGCAGCGGCGGCCGTGGCCGGATCCGGCATCACGATCCATTCGATGCGATCAAGCTGCATCTGCTTGCCGCCGGCGAGCCACGACGCCTTCTCCTGCCGCGGCACGTAATCGGTGAACTTCTCGAACACCGCCTTCGCGCCGGGCACCCATTCGCCCTTGGCGAACTTCATCGGCCCGGAGCCGACATAATCTGTGATTTGCTTGAACGGATCGGTCTGCGCGATGCGCTCCGGCATGATGAAGCCGCACGGCGAGTTGTTCTTGGCCAGCGCATAGAGCATCTTTGGGAAGGGTTGCTTGAGAACCCATTTGAAGGTGCGGTCGTCGACGGCGGTGAGCTCCTGCTGCAGCGCCTTGATCATCAATCCCATGGGATCGCGCGCCGACCAGCGCGTCAGGCTTGCAACGACGTCCTTGCTCAGCACCGGCTCACCGTCATGGAACTTGAGCCCCGGCCGCAGCTTGAACGTCCAGGTCGTGCCATCGTCGGTCACTTCCTCGGACTCGACCATCTGCCGTTGCGGCTGAAGCTGTGCGTCGATGCCGTAGAGCGTATCCCAGACCATCGCGGCGGCATTGCGCACGACATATTGCGTGCCCCAGATCGGGTCGAAATTGGCGAGATTGGCCTGCGGCACGAAACGCAGGGTGCGTGCCGCCGCACCCTGGGCGATCGCCGGGGCCGACAGGCCACCCGTCAACGCCAGACTGCCCGCGCCGGCCAGTCCCTTCAATACGGTCCTGCGATCCATGAAGTCCTCCCAGTAATGCCGTGATGCCAGCTGTTCATTGGCAAAGGGCAAGTGAAACCGAGCCCATTTGCAAGCAAATGGTATGCCACTAAATGCGCCTTCGCCAGCGGGATCTCACCTTCATTCGGGCCGATACGGGCTCAGAGCGCAGCCGCCAGCGTCGGCCCGGTCTCGATGTGGGGGATCGCCTCGACCAATTTGCGCGTGTAGTCGGTCTTCGGATTATCGAACAGCGCCCGGCTCTCGCCCTGCTCCACGATGCCGCCATTGTGCAGCACGATGGTGCGGTCGCACAGCATGCGCACCACGTTGAGATCGTGGCTGACGAACAGCAGCGCGATATCGTTCTCGCGCCGCAGGCGATCGAGCAGCTGCAGCACAACCGCCTGCACCGAGACGTCGAGCGCGGCGGTCGGCTCGTCCAGCACCAAGAGCCGCGGCTGGCAGGCGATGGCACGGGCGATGCCGACACGGGCTTTCTGCCCGCCGGAGAGCTGATGCGGAAACCGTGGCAACAGATCGAGCGGCAGTCCCACGCGCTGCGCGCATTCTACCACCCGCTGGCGCAACGCCTCGCCCGCGCGCATGCCGTCGAGCCGCATCAAGGGGTGGGCAATACAATCGAACGCCGTAAAGCGCGGGTTGAGGCTCTCGTTCGGATCCTGAAACACCATCTGGATGTCTTTGCGCAATGGCGAGCGGTGAAAATCACGCGACGCGACGTGGCCGATCGACTGACCGTCGAACACGATGTCGCCCTCGCTCGGATCGATCAGACGGCAGATCATGCGCGAGGTCGTGCTCTTGCCGGAGCCGGACTCGCCGACGAGCCCGACGCTCTCGCCGCCGGCCATTGTCATCGAGAAGTCGGCAACCGCCGCAGAGCCCTGATCGAAGCGCTTTGCGAGCTTGCGCACCTCCAGCAGCGGTGGCGTGCCGTGAGCGGGCTCCTGCCTCGGCTTGCTGACAATAGCGGGGTAACGCTCCCGCTCCTCCTCCGTGACCAGGTCTTCGATCCGTGACGTCGCCGTCGGCGATGCCGCAACCAGGCGTCTGGTATAGGCATGCTGCGGCGCGCTGAAGAGGGTGCTGGGACTTGCCTCCTCGACGATGCGGCCGCGCTCCATCACGGCGATGCGGCGGCAATAGCGCGCTGCGAGGCCGAGATCATGCGTGATCAGGATCGTCGCCATGCCGCGCGCGGCGGCGATGTCCGCAAGAAGGTCCATCACCACCTTCTGGGTGGTGACGTCGAGCCCGGTGGTCGGCTCGTCGGCGATCAGTAGCGCGGGATTGCAGGAGATCGCGATCGCGATCATGACACGCTGGCACATGCCGCCGGAGAGCTCGTGCGGATAGGCGTTCATCCGCTGCTCGGGATCACGGATCTGGACGGCGCGCAGCAAGTCCAGCGCCTCGGCGCGCGCGGCCTCTTTCGAGATACGCTTATGGGTGAGGATCGCGTCCGCGATCTGCAATCCGATCGCCCGGATCGGATTGAGCGCCGCCCGCGGGTTCTGGAAGATCATCGACATCGCAGCGCCCTGCAGCTGTCGGAGCTCATCACCCCGGAGCTTCGTCACGTCCTGCCCGCGGAACAGGATCTTGCCGCCGGTGACGCGGCCGGCGGCATCCAGCAGCCGCGTCGTGGCAAAGCCGGTCACCGACTTGCCCGAGCCACTCTCGCCGACGAGGCCGAGCATCTCACCGGCCTTGACCGTGAGCGTCACGCCGCGCACGGCCTCGACCATTCCGCGCCGCGTCGAGAACGCGACGTGGAGGTCGTCGATCCTGAGCAGTTCCTCGCTCATGTGCGCATCCGGGGATCGAGAATGTCCCGCATCCCGTCGCCGAGCAGGTTGAAGCACAGCACCGCCAACATCAGCGCAAGGCCAGGAAAGGCCACCAGCCACCACCGTCCGGTCGAGATGAAGCGCGCACCCTCCGCGACCATGATGCCCCATTCCGGCGTCGGCGGCTTGACGCCGAGGCCGATGAAGGACAATCCGGCCGCATTCAGGATCGCCCAGCCGAGATTGAGCGAGATCTGCACCGCCATCGCCGGCAGGATGTTCGGCAGCAGGAAGCGCAGCACCACGGAGAAGTGACTCTCGCCGCAGGCGCGCGCGGCCTCGACCCAGCCGACATTGCGCCTGACGTTCACCTCGGCCCGTGCGAAGCGGATGTAGAAAGGAAGATTGATGATCGCGGTCGCGATCACGATGTTCTCGATCCGGTTGCCCAATGCCGCAACCATCGCCATCGCCAGCACGAACAGCGGAAAGGCCATCATCACGTCGACGAAACGGCCGACGGCACGATCGAGCCGCCCGCCCGCATAGCCGCAGAACGCGCCGACGACGGCGCCGATCACGAAGGAGATGCCGACCGCGGAGACGGCAATGGCGAGATCAAGCCGCGCCGCGATGATGAGACGGCTGAATACGTCGCGCCCGAGCTGGTCGGTGCCGGCGAGATGCGCCGCGCTCGGCGGCTGCAACGCCTCCGAGACATTGGAAACCACGGGATCATAGGGCACGATCCAGGGGCCGAAGATCGCGAGCAGGACGAACAGCGTCACACCGGCCGCGGCCACCGCCGTCAGCGGATTGCCGCGCAGGATCCAGACGGAATGGCGGAGAGTTGCACTGGTCATTCGATCGACACCCTGGGATCGGCGATGCCGTAGCAGATATCGACCACGAGATTGACCAGCACAAACAGGCTGGCCATCAGCAGCACGAAGCCCTGCACCGGCGCATAGTCGGAGGACAGCAGCGCATCGAGCGCATAGGAGGCAACGCCCGGCCAGGAGAACACTTTTTCCACCAGCACATTGGCACCCAGCATGGTCGAGAACACGATGCCGGCGATGGTGATGACGGGAAGGATCGCATTACGCAGCGCGTAGGTCACGACCACTTTGCGCCAGGACAATCCGACCGAGCGCGCGGTGCGCACGAAATCGCTGCCGAGCGAGACCAGCATCGAGGCCCGCGTGATCCGCGCCAGCGGCGCAATGACGAACAAGGCCATGCTCACCGCCGGCAGGATCAGCTGCTTGCAGGCCGTCCACCACCCCTCGACATCACCGGCGAGCAGGAAATCGATCAGCAGGAAGCCGGTGCGCTGCGGCGGCAGCGAGGTGAAGACGTCTATTCGCCCGGTGGGATCAGGAGCAAGCCCGAGCAGGTAGTAGAAGACGTAGATCAAGAGCAGGCCCGAGACGAAGGTCGGCACGCAGACACCGAGCGCGCAGAACAGCCGCACGCCGTGATCGACGACCGATCCCGGCCGAAGCGCCGCGATGACGCCGAGCGGCACTGCCGCGATCAGCGCGATCAGGAGCGCGGTGAAGGTGAGCTCCAGCGACGCCGGCAACCGCTCGCGCAGGTCCTTCAGCACCGGCTGCCCGGTCATCATGGAACGGCCGAGATTGCCTTGGCCGATGTCGGAAAGATAGAACACGAGTTGCTCCGGCACCGATTTGTCGAGCCCCATTTGCTTGCGGATCTGCTCGATCTCCTCCTTGCCGGCATTGGGCCCCGAGGCGAAGAACACCGCGGGATCCCCGGGCAGGACGCGCATCAGCAGGAAGGTGAAGACCAGCACGCCGAACAGCGCCGGCAGTGACGACAGAAGCCGCCTGCCCGCCCGCGTCACCGTTGCGCCAAGACCGGTCATCACCCTTCAGCGCTCCTGTTGGCCGCCGATGTCATTTGCGGCTGACATCGCGATAGTCCACCTGGCGATGGAACTCATAGGTGTAGCCTTCGATCGACGACGCCATCACCGCATCCTGGTTCGGCTGCCACAGCATGATCTGCGGCATCAGGTCCATATGCATCGCGTTGAGCTTGCGGCCGGCTTCCTCATACTTGGCCTTATCCGGCTCGAAGCGCGCCTCCTGCGCGATCGCGGCAAGGTCGGGATTGTTGATCGAGCTGTAATTCCAGCGCTGATTGCCGGTGTAGAAGTTGCGGTAGAAATAGTCGGTCGACGGCAGCCAGGCGACGATGCCCTCGGTGAAGAAGGGCAGCTTCTTCTCGTTGATCTGCGTCGACATCTGCGCATCCGGCAACTTCTGAATGTCGACCTTGATGCCGATCTTGGCAAGCGACTCCTTGACAAGCGCGGCCATTGGCTCCGCGGTCGACGATTGGCCGACGTTGAAGCTGAACGTGGTCGAGAAGCCTTCCGGAAGTCCTGCGGCCTTTAGATACTCCCTGGCCTTGTCGAGATCCATTTTCACCGGCTGCTGGAACGGATAGATGCCATTCAGCGGCTTGCCATCCGGCCAGGTCGCGCCGAACAGCGGCGCGCCGCGTCCGAACAGGGCGGCCTTGAACATGTCGTCATAGGGCAACGCATAAGCGATGGCGCGGCGCACATTCACGTTGTCGAAGGGCGGAATCTGGTTGTTCATCGAGACGTAGGTGATCGCATTGTACTGCGGCGTCGAGATCACCTTGAGCTTGCCCTTGGCCTCCAGTGACTGCACGTCGCTGGGCTGGAGATCAACGACGAGATCGGCATCCCCGCGCTCCACCAGATTGGCGCGGGTCGCCGGCTCCGGCACGGATTGCACGATCACGCGCTTGAAGAACGCAGGCTTGTTGGCCGAGCCGCGATTCCAGCTCTCGTCTCGCTTGAGGATCACCTGCTCGCCCGGCTTGAAGGTCTCGACCACATAGGCGCCGCTGCCGGCGGTGTGCTCCTTGAGCCATGCGGTCGCCCACGGATCGTCCGGGGTCGCGTGCGCCTTGGCGACCTTTGAGTTGATGATCATGGGATAGACGGTGGCCAGGTTCGGCAGCGCGAGCTTGTCCGGCTTGGGCAGCGTCACCTCGATGGTGAGGGGATCGATCACCTTGAACTGGTCGGCCGACGTCAGCGAGCCCGTCAGCAGCTGCGCCTTGCCGAGGATCGGCGCGGTGACACAGCGGTCGAGCGACCATTTGACGTCCTCGGCCGTGACGGGCGAGCCGTCCTGGAATTTTGCGTCCTTGCGCAGGCGGAAGGTGAGCTTGAGGCCGTCGGGGCTGACGTCATAGGATTCGGCGAGCTCGCCGGTGATCGTGTCGAGATCGAACACCCATTTGCCGTTGAGCTGCTTGCGGCCGAATGCGACCAGCCGGTCATAAGTGCTCATGCTCAGCGCAAAGGACTCGCGGGTCGAGCCGGGAATGTTGGGATCAAGCGTGTTGACGGACGCGCCGGTCACGTAGCGCAATGTCTCGGCCCTGGTTTGCGCTTGCGACGGCGCATTGGCGATGAGCAACAGCGCGGTGGCAGCGAGGACTGAGGTCGCCGGCCTGAAAGACACAAAACGCATCGGTTTTTCCCTGAATTTCGAACGAGAACGCCAGCAAGGCAGGTTAAGAAAGAAGCAAGTTGCGCGCCAGTCTCATGGGGCGTTTTTGCGGATGCATCGTCGCGGCGGTGCATGGATGATCACAGCGATTCCTCCATTTTTCGCGCCGGCCGCGTGACCACGGCCTGCGGCACGTCGTACGCGCTGAGCGAAGCCCAGTGTCGTTCAACATCGGCGCGGAACAGGCCACGTGTCAGGCCGTGGACCAGCTTCGGCACGGCTGTCGTCATCGCATTGATCGACGATCCCGACGGACCGAAGCTCATGGTGGAGGCGATGGCGAAGAGATGGATGTCGGAGATCCACGGCGTCTTTCCCGGCACGCGCTCGGTGAAGGCATAGTCGTCGGCAAGATAGGGAAAGCGGCCGAGGCGTTCGTTGCGTTCGTCTTCCGGCGGATGATAGCGATCGGCCCAATTGGCGATATTGCCGGCGAACCTGGAGAGTTCGCTGCGCCCGGCAAAGTTCATATCGATGCCGGTGCCGCAGATGACGAAATCGGCGGAGATGACGCCACGCGGCGTCTGCAATTCGATGCCGTTATCGGTCTTGCGCGCGGCTTCGACCGGCGCGCCCTCGTGCAGTGTGAAATTGGCGTGCCGCGCGCAGCGGTCATAGGTTGGTTGCGGAAATCCCTCACGCATCTCGAGGATCTTGCGCATGAAGCGCCAGCGCCAGGCATCGTCAAGGTCGCTGAGATGGCGCAGGAAGCCGCGGAAGGTCAGCCAGCGATAGGGCTGGATCACCTGGATCTGCGCGCGGCGGCACAGCAGGTGAACCTCGGCGGCGCCCGCCTCCAGCGCGGTGGCCGCGTTGTCGAAGGCGGAGGCACCGGCCCCGATCACGGCGACGCGCTTGCCGCGAAGCTGTTCGAAGTCGATGTCGTCGGCGACAGTTGCGACTGAGCTCGCGGGCAGATGCGCTAGCTGCCCCGGGATCATCCAATCGCCCATGCCTTCCTGCCCCGTCGCGAGCACGATCTTGCGGGCGTAGAGCGTCTCGACCTCTCCTGCCCGTTTCACGCACGCGGCGAGCAGGCCGTCAGACGCAGGCCCGATCTCCAGGAGCTCGCAAGCGTTGCGCACCGGCAAGCCGATCGTACGCCGCAGCCAGAGCAGGTACTCGGCCCAATGGGCGCGCGGGATCAGGTCGAGTGTCTGCCAGCTCTCCTTGCCGAAGCGGGCTTCGTGCCAGGACTGGTAGGTCAGGCTGGGGATATCGAGGTCCGGGCCGGTGTAGTCCTTCGGGCTGCGCAGCGTCGGCATCCGGGCATAGGTGAGCCATGGGCCCTCCTTCCCCTCCTCGGCCTTGTCGAGCAGCAGGATGTTGCTGACGCGGGAGCGCATCAGGCCAAAGCCGATGGCGATGCCGGACTGGCCCGCGCCGACGATGAGGACATCCAGCGCCGGTTTGCCGTCGGGCCCCGTTTTCGTTTCAAGCCACACAGCGCCGGGATGCGCGATCATCGCCAGATCGGCGCGAATATCGACCTCGAGCTGGGTGAGCGCCTCACTCATGCCGCGAGCCAGCCCCCGTCGACCACCATCACGGTGCCGGTCGTGAACGAAGAGGCATCGCTGGCGAGATGCAGCGCGGTCTGCGCGATCTCCTCCGCCTGGCCGAACCGCTTCATGGCGTGCCGGTTGCGCGAGACCTCACGCACCTCGTCCGGATTGGCGTGGCGGGCAAAGCTGCGCCGGAGCATCGGCGTGTCGATCGCGCCAGGCGCAATCGCGTTGACGCGGATGCCGTCCGTTGCGAAGTCCACCGCCATGGTCCGCGTCAGGCTGATGATCGCGCCCTTGGCGGCGATATAGGCGCTGTTGCCCTTGCCGCCGGCAATGGCGAGCTGCGATGCCAGCGTGATGATCGAGCCGCTGTTCTGCCGCTGCATCTGCGGCACCGCGGCCCGCGCCCACAGCCAGGTGCCGCCGACATTGGCGCGGAACACCGCATCCCAGTCATCCAGGCTCGTCGTCAGCACCGTGCCGCCGCAGGAGAAGCCGGCCGCGGTCATGAGGATGTCGAGCCGGCCATGCCGGGCCACGACGTCGCCGACGACCGTCTCGGCGAATGCGGCATCGCCGACGTCGCCGACGTGCGTCGTTGCCTCGCTCACCAGTCTCAGCGTGTCCTCGAGGCCAGCGGCATCGCGATCGACCAGAGCAAGGCGCGCGCCCTGCTCCGCGAACAGTTTTGCGCTGGCGCGGCCGATGCCCGAGCCCGCGCCGGTGATGATGGCCGTGCGCCCCTGCAGCTGCATGTCAGATCCCCTCCTTGTGCTGCCTCCACCAGGCGCTCATCGCGGCGGCCGACTCCGCGCAGCCGAACCGGGCGCGCCAGCCGAACTCGTCGGCCATCCGCGCGACGGAGAGCGGCGCACGATCCCCGCCGTGGAGCTTGATGAAGGTCTTCTCGCCCGGATTCGCCAGCCGACACTCCAGCCCGGGGTGCAGCGCGGCAAACGCCTCGCCCCACTGCAGCGCGGACCAGGCCACGCCGCTGGAGATGTTGTAGAGCCGATGGCGCGGCCGCTCGGCTTCGATCAGCACTGCAACGGCTTCGGCGGCATCCGGCGCGTAGGTCCAATCCTTGATGCCCGGCGCAGGGAGGAGCGCCGGCTCGCCGCGGGCGAACGCGGCGAGAATCTGGAACTGGAGACTCGGCGTATCGCGCATCGAGCCGGGCCGCTCCCACGGACCGAAGACAGCACTGAGCCGCACGCTCAGGAAATCGCCGCCAAAAAGCTCCGCGTGCCGTGCGACCGATCGTTCCGAGGCGAACTTGCTGATGGCGTAGAACGAGACGGGATCGCAGGGCGCTTCCTCGTCCAGGACCTCGAACCGCGCTCCCGATGCGCCGTAGGCCGATGCCGAGGACAGATTGACGACGCGCCGGACACCGTGGCGGATCGCCGCAAGCAGAATGGGGATCTGCGCCATCACGTTGATCTCGAGAACGCGCGCGGGCGAAGCCCGTTCGAGGTCATCGCCGGCCGTAACCGCGGCGCCAAGCACGATGGCATCGCAGCCCCCGGCAATGAGGGCGTCGATGGCTTCCGCGTCGGTGATATCGCCCTGAACGACTTTGAGCCGCTCGCGATAATCCGCCAGCCATCGCTGCGCAGCCGGCGGCAGCGGCGCCCGATCATACAGCGTCACCTCATGCCCGCGCGCGAGCAGCACCTCGGCCAGATTGAGGCCGACAAAGCCGGTGCCACCGAAGATGACGATCTTCATCGCGCGCGATCCACCATCACAGCAGGTTGGCTCCAAAATTCCGTTCCGGATCCATGTCCGCAACGAGCCGGCCGGTGGGCTTGGCCGCCTCGCCGCCGCTGCGCGCCAGGAATTGTCCGCTGCCGGCGCTTGCCAGGCACTTGTTGCCCTCGATGACCACGCGACCGCGCGAGAGCACCGACACCGGCCAGCCCTTCAGCTTGCGGCCCGCGAACGGCGTGTAGCCGGCGAGATCGTGCATCATCTCGTCGGCGACGGTGACTTCGCGGTTGGGATCCCATATCGCGATATCGGCATCGGCGCCGACCGCGATCGAGCCCTTGCGCGGATGCAGATTGTAGATTTTTGCCGGCGCCGTTGCGGTCAGCTCGACGAATTTTTCTAGGCCCAGCCGTCCCTTCGACACCATCGCGTCGAACAGCAGCGGCAGCCGCAGCTCCAGTCCGGGCAGGCCGTTGGCGACCTGCTTGAAATTCGGATTGGGGCCGGCACGCAGCTTGCCGGTCTCATCAAAGCGATATGGCGCGTGATCCGACGAGATGGTCTGGAGATCGCCGAGCGAGAGTGCCTGCCACAGCGCCTCCTGGTCGGCATGGGTGCGCGGCGGCGGGCTGCACATCCATTTGGCACCTTCGGCGCCGGGCTTGTCGAGATCGTTGGCGGTCAGGAACAGGTATTGCGGACAGGTCTCGGCGAACACCTTGAGCCCCTGCCCGCGGGAATCGCGGATCACCTTGGCGCCTTCGGCGGTCGAGACGTGGAAAATCATGATCGGCTGGTCGATCAGCGCGGCCATGCCGATCAGCCGGGTGAACGCTTCGGCCTCCGACACGCGGGCGTGGCTGACGGCGTGGTATTTCGGCATGGTGTAGCCGCGCGCGAGCAGCCGCTTCACCATCCAGGCGATGATGCCGTGGTTTTCGGCATGGGCGCACAACATCGCACCGGACTGTCGCGCGGCGAGAAGGATGTCGAGCAGCGGCTCGTCGTCGACCTTGAGCCGGTCATAGGTCATGAAGATCTTGATCGAGGCATGGCCCTGCTTCACCAGCGCCGGGATGTGCTCCTCGACCGTCTCCTTGGTGGCGTCCGCAATGATCATGTGAAAGGCGTAGTCGATCACCGCGCCCTTCTTGGCCAGCGCGTGATAGTCCTCCACCACCTGCGGCAGCTTCATGCCGACGTGCTGGGCGGCGAACGGGATCACCGTGGTCGTGCCGCCGAAAGCCGCCGACACGGTCGCGCTCTCAAACGTGTCCGCGTTCATGATACCGGCGGCCGACAGCTGCTCGATATGGGCGTGACTGTCGACGCCGCCGGGCAGCACCAGCTTGCCACGCGCGTCGATCTCGCGCTTGGCCGCCGGAAGCCCGCGGCCGATGGCCGCGATGGTCTCGCCTGAGATGGCGACGTCGGCCTCGAAGACGTCGGTGGTGGTGGCGACGCGGCCGCCGCGGATGATCAGGTCGTAAGCGGGTTCAGTCATGAGGCACTCCGTGATAGGCTCAAGGCACGTTCAGGTAATTTCGCAGGAAGACCATCATGTCTCGGCCGCGCATTCTCGTCATCAACCCGAACTCCAACCATGAGGTCACGCAAGGGCTGGAGGATGCGTTGAAGCCGCTCGGTTTCGAGGGCGGACCGGAGGTGGTCTGCCAGACGCTGGCCGAGGGTCCGTTCGGCATCGAGAGCCAGGCGGACGTCGATAGCGTCGCGATACCGCTGCGAAAGCTGGTCGAGAGCGACAACGGCTCGGCCGCCTTCGTCATCGCCTGCTACAGCGATCCCGGGCTTCAGGTCTGCCGCGAAGGCACCGACCGGCCCGTGTTCGGCATTGCCGAGTGCGGCGTGCTGACGGCGCTGGCGCGAGCCGAAACATTCGGCGTCATTGCGATTGCCCAGCGCTCGATCCCGCGTCACATGCGCTATCTCAGGCAGATGGGACTGACCGAGCGCCTTGCCGGCGAGCGGCCGCTGAACATGAGCGTCGCCGAAACCGCCTCGGGCGAAGGCACGCTCGCTAAGATGATCGAGGTCGGCCGCGCGCTGCGTGACGAGGATGGCGCCCGCACCATCGTGATGGGCTGCGCCGGCATGGCGCGCCACCGCCGCCCGCTCGAAGAGGCGCTGCGCATTCCCGTGATCGACCCGACACAGGCGGCCGTCACCATGGCGCTGGGTACGGTGCAGTTCTCGGCTCACTAGGCGTCCTTCAGCTCTTTGGCGTCCTGGCGCGCGAGCCATTGCGCATGGCTCTCGCGCGTCAAAGCAAACGTATCCCGCTGCGTGGTGTAGAGATTGCCGAACATGCGGCCGATCGGCCGATAGGCTTCGAGATCGACATACATGTTGGCGGTGTCGACCAGGCCCTCGCGGGCGTGCACCCTGAGCACCTCGCCAACCAGGAGCTCGCGATCCGGCGAGAAGTTCAGCACGACATGGCGCCGGCATTCCAGCGCAAACGGCGCGGCCGCGAGGCGCGGCACCTTCACGTCGATCGAGGCAAGCGTCGCAAGCCCAGTCGCGGCGACCTCGCTGTCGCCGGACGGAAAATCGACCGCGCAGTCGTTCATGGCGACCGACAGCGCCTCGTCCACCATGTGCACGACGAACTCGCCATCGCGATGGATGTTGCGGGTGGTGTCCTTCGGCGAGTGGTCCGGCTTGTGCTGGAGCCCGAGCACGATCAGCGCGGGGTTTTCCGAGAACACATTGAAGAAGCTGAACGGTGCGGCATTGACCGCACCGTTCTCATCCAGCGTCGTGACCAGCGCAATCGGCCGCGGCACGACCACGCCGCAGAGCAGCTTGTAGCGATCGCGCGGATCCAGTTCACGCAGTGATATGCCCTTGTCCGCCATCGGCGTCACTTCTCCGGCGGCAGCACAGCGCCGGTCTGGCTGGTGATCAGGCCGTAATGCTCGATGCGGCGATGCCGGGCGAAATCGAAGATCGTGGTCTTACCGAAAATGGTGGCGTCGAGGTCGCAGGCGTGAACCAGAACCTCCTCACCTTCCGTCTTCGCCTCGGCGACGATCTCGCCGTTGGGATCGACGATCAGGCTGCCACCGAACAGCGGGTGGCCGTCCTCGACGCCGGCCTTGGCGACCGCGACCACCCAGGTCGCGTTCTGATAGGCACCGGCCTGCACCGAAAGGCGGTTGTGGAACAGGCGCTTCTCGACGCCCTCGTCGCTCCTCTCCGCATTCACCGACGGCGTGTTGTAGCCGATCAGCACCATCTCGACGCCCTGCAGGCCCATGACGCGATAGGTCTCGGGCCAGCGGCGATCGTTGCAGATCGCCATGCCGATGATGCCGCCGAGCTCGCGCCAGACGTTGAAGCCGAGATCGCCCGGCTCGAAATAGCGCTTCTCCAGATGCTGATGCGAGCGCTTCGTGTCGTACTCGACATGACCCGGCAGATGGACTTTGCGGTATTTGCCGACGATCGTCCCGGACTTGTCGGTCAGGATCGCGGTGTTGAAGTGATGGCCGTCCGGCGTCAGCTCCGCATAGCCAAAGTTCATCGCCATTCCGTGCTGCGCCGCACGCTCGAACAGCGGCCTGGTCGCCGCATTCGGCATCTCGCGCTCGAACCAGATGTCGAACTCGGAGCGGTCCTCGACATACCAGCGCGGGAAGAACGTCGTCAGTGCCAATTCGGGATAGACAATCAGGTCGGCACCCTTGCTCTTCGCCTCGTCCATCAGCGCGATCATGCGCTTGACCACGGCCTCGCGGCTGTCGGCTTTCTGGATCGGGCCCATCTGGGCGGCGGCGACATTGACGATACGCATCAGCGAATTCCTAGTGATCTCTCGGGGGAAGCCGCGGCTTCAAGGATGTTCCAGCGCACGCAGCATAACGCGGCCTCGCGCCGATTTTCCAGCCAAGCAGCTTTCATGCCGTCCGCCCCCATTCGGCGTCCTGCAAAAGCCGCCAGTTGACCTTGTTGCTGGCGGTGCGCGGCAGGGACTCGACGAAGACCACGGCGCGCGGCGCCTTGTAGCTTGCCATCGCGCCGCGCGCCCAGCCGACGATATCGTCCGCCGACGTCGTCGCGCGTGCGGCCTCATCCAGCACCACCAGCGCCTTGACGGTCTCGCCGCGATAGCCGTCCGGCGCCGAGACGATGCAGCACTCGCGGATGGCGCTGTTCTGGTACATCGCCGCCTCGACCTCTGCCGGCCACACCTTGAAGCCGCTGACATTGATCATCCGCTTCAGCCGGTCGACCGCGAAGAAATAGCCTTCGCGATCGCGGTAGCCGAGATCGCCGGTGCGCAGGAACCGCTTGCCGTCGCGTTCGATGAAGGCTTCAGCATCCGCCTGCGGCCTGTTCCAGTAACCCTGCAGCACTTGCGGCCCGTGCACGACGATCTCGCCGACGATGTTGTCGTCGAGCTCGATCAGGCTCTCGGGATCGACGACCCTGGCGTCGGTCTGGTGCACGGCGATGCCGAGGCACTGTCGCTTCGGCGCCGCCATCGGATTGAGGTGGGTCGGCGACATCGTCTCGGTCATGCCGTAGCCCTCGACGAAATCGACACCAAACCGCTCCTTGAGTCGTTCAGCGACCGCGGTCGGCATCGCCGCGCCACCGCCAGTCAGCACCTTGAGCTTCGCAAAGCACCGGTCGCGGAAGCTGGCGCTTGCGAGCACATCCACGATCATGGTCGGCGCTGCGTTCCAGAACGTCACGCCATAGGTCTCGAACAGGTCCGGCAGCAGATCCTTGTCCCAACGCGCCATCAGCAGCAGCGTGGCGCCGGTGACGATGGCGGCATTCATCGACCCCTGCATGCCCGCCACATGGAACAAAGGCATGAAGCCTGTCATCACGTCCGTGTCATCGAGCCCATACCAGCGCGCCTGCAACACCGCGGTGAACAGTGCGCTGCGATGCGTGTGCATGCACGCCTTGGGCTTGCCTGTCGTGCCCGACGTGTAGGGCAGGATCATGAGATCGTTCGGCCCAGCCTCCATCGCACCCGGCCGCAAGCTTTGCGCGATCGCGGCCGACCAGGAATGCCAGCCCGGCGGTGACGGCACCTGCGACGGCGCTTCCGTTACGCATGATGGCAGCGTGTAGGGCGTCGCGGCTGGAACTTCGTCGCGATACTGCGCGACAATCGCATGCGTGATGGCCTCGCCCACGAGCGAGGCAAACACATCGCTCAGCTCGCTGCCGATGATCGCGACACTGGCGCCACTATCCGCAGCGAGATACGCGATCTCGGCGGTCTTGTTCATGGGATTGACAGGGACGATCACGGCGTCCGCCCGCATCACCGCATAATAGGCGATGACATATTGCGGCGAGTTCTGCAGCGCGATCATGACGCGATCGCCGCGCTTGATGCCGCAAACGCTTTGCAGAAAGCCTGCCACGGCATCGACCCGGTCGCGCAGCTCGGCGCAGCTCAGGCTCGCGCCGTAGAACACCGTCGCCGGATGCGAAGGCCGTGCATGCGCGGCTCGCACCAGTGCGTCATAGAGCGTCCCCTCCGGCATCGCCAGATGCCAGGGCTCATCCGCCGGCCAGGCTGGCGAGCGGCGGGATGTTGCGTGATCGACGCTCACCCGTGCTCCTTGTCCGCGATATCGAGGCCGTAATCAAGCGCGTCGAGCAGGAGCGCAGCCTCGCGCTCGGAGATCACAAGCGGCGGCGCCAGGAACAGCGAGGTCTGCTCACCGCTAGTTCCGATCACGGCGCCGGCCTCCAGCGCCCGCTCCGCGACGCGCGAGGCGATCGGCACCTCCGTGGTGTCGGCGTGCCAGTCGCGCCAGTCCGGGCCGTGTAGCTCCACCGTCCAGTGCAGCCCCTGCCCCGCCACGCGCTGCACGCTCGGATGCTTTTGCGCGATCGCAAGCAGGCGGCGGACGAACAGCTTCTCCAGATTTTGCACGTGCTCCAGAATCTTGTCGTCGGTGATGATTTTCAGATAGGCGCTGACGGCCGCCATGCTGATCGGATGACCGCGCAGCGTGCCGTAATTCTGCCAGCTCGTGCCCTTCAGCCGCTCGACGATGTCTTTCGACACCACCACCGCAGCGACCGCCGCCGCGCCGCCCCCGAGCGACTTGCCGAGCGTCACGATATCGGGGCGGCTTTGCGCGCCCTGGAAAGCGAACCAGCGGCCCGCGCGCCCGGCGCCGGTGACGACCTCGTCGGCAATCCAGTAAGAACCGGCCTGCCGCGCACAGCGGGCCACCTCGTCCTGATAGGCGCCGTCGTAGTAGATGCCGCCCTGGGTGTAATCGATGATAGTTGCCGCCGTGTCTGAGAGCCGCCGCGTGGCATCCGCGAGATATTCGCTCGGCGGGGTGTTGTTGGCCGGCCCGCCATAGATCGCGCCATTCGGCGCAGGAAGGATCCGCACCGGCGCCATAGGCGCCGGGAGCTTCGAACCACCGGCATGCACGGCGAGGCCACCGTGCCATTGCGGCTGCACGGTCATTCTGCGCGACAGGCCGGTGATGCCGTGATAGGCGCGCTCGCGCGTCGCCAGTGCTGAGCGCTGCGTCAGTGCCTAGCAGAGCGACAGCGCCATGTCGTTGGCCTCGCTGCCGCTGATGCAGAAGCGCACCGCGCCGACCCAATCCTCTTCGCCCTTGAACGCCGTCGTCATGAGATCGTCGGCGGCCTGCTCGCGTCCGACCCAGGTCCAGCCTTCATTGACGACAGGCGTATCCGCCGCGCGGCGGATCGCCTCCACCATCGCGGGATGGCGATGGCCGAGACCGCCGCCGGTATTGCTGCCGTCGATCAGCTTGCGCCCATCGGACAGGTGGAAGTAGACGCCCTCGCCGCCGACCACGGCCATCGGTGCGGCCTCGCCCGCGTTCAGTCCGGTTCGCAACAATCTGCTCATCGCAATTCCTCACTTCGCAGCTGCAGCACCGTAACCGCCGCCCCCGCACATCTCGATCGTGACGAGATCGCCTTGCTGCAGCACCAGGTTCGACTTACCGTCGATGGCGACGTTCGCGCCCTGCCTGACCAGCGAGATGCGACAGGCCTTGCCGGACTCGCCGCCCTGCATGCCCCAGGGCGCAATCACCAAGCGCTCGATGCAGGTGGTCAGGTGCATCGAGGGCGCGAGGATGCGGTAGGTGCGAACCGAGCCGTCACCGCCGCGGTGCGCTCCCGCGCCGCCGGACTGCCGGCGGATGGCCTGTTGCTCGAGCCGGATCGCGTAATTCGCCTCGATCACCTCAACCGGTGTGTTCGAGGTGTTGGACAGATGCACGCGGGTGGCAGAGATGCCGGGCCGGTCGTGCCGCGCGCCTTCGCCGCCGCCATGGACCTCGTAGAGCATCTTCCATGACCCGTTCGGCCGCGGCTCGGCAAAGAACAGCACGCCCGCGGTGGTCGCCCCGCCCGCCGACAGGCGCTCGGGAATGGTGTCCTGCATGGCGCGGAAGATCGCATCGACAATGCGCATCGACGTCTCGTGGTTGCCGGCAGCAACGGACGCGGTCCAGCCCGGCTCCAGGATCGAGCCGGGGCGCGTGATGATGGTCAGAGGCCGCAGCGCGCCAGCGTTCTGCTGCATGTCGCGTCCGCTCATGATGCGTGCGGCATAGGCCACAGCCGATCGCGCCATGAACGGCGTCGTGTTGCAGAAATTGGAGACGCGGTCGCAGCTGCCGGAGAGGTCGAAGGTCGCCTCGTCGCCGCGAATGGTGATCTTCACGTGGATGCGCGCCGGCGCGTTGTTTTCGCTGCCGTCGTCGAGGTAGTCCTCGCCCTCATAGACGCCGTCCGGCAGGTCGCGCAGTGCCTCGCGCATCTCGATTTCCGAGAGATCGTGCAGGCGCGCCTGCGTCGCCATGAAGACGGCCTTGCCATGCTCGCGGCAGAGCTCGACGATGCGCTTTTCGCCGGCCTTCGTCGCCGCGATCTGGGCCAGAAGATCGCCCTCGCAGGACTCGGCATCGCGAACGTTGGCCTTGAGCAGGTGCACGATCGGCGCGTTGACGCCGGCTGCGGTTGCGATCAGCACCGGCGGAATCCGCATCGCCTCCTGGAACGTGTCGATCGCCTTGGCAAAATAGCTGCCGGGCCAGGTGCCGCCGATATCGGGCCAGTGTGCGAGGCTGACCGCGAAGGCCACGATCTCGCCCTCGAAGAAGACGGGACGCACGACCTTGACGTCATTGAGATGGTTGCCGCCGAGCGGACCCACATTGTAGATCAGCACGTCGCCGTCATTCAGGCCGTCGCGCGGCATCACCTTCAGTAACTCTGGGATGGTATAGGCCATCGCGCCGAGATGGATCGGGATGTCGCGGCCCTGCCCGACCAGGCCGCCGTAGCCGTCGGTAATCGCGGACGATAGGTCGCCGGCCTCGCGCAAGAGCGGCGAGCGCGCGGAGCGGGTCATCACCAGGCTCATCTCCTCGGCCGCGGCTGAGAGCCCGTGCCTGATGACCTCGACGACGAACGGATCGAGCTTCATGCTGCCCCCCGCGTCAGGAAGAGATTGCCGGCGGTATCAGGCTTTGCCTGCCAGCCCGGCGGCACAACCACCGTCGACCACGCGTCTTCGATGATGGCCGGACCGGTAACGGTTTCCGTCAGCGCGGCGCGGTCGATGATTGCTGTCGCGATCTCGTGGAAGCCGTCGAACGAGCAGCTGCGCGTGCCCGTAGATACCGCCCTCACGGCCGTCGTCGGCCGGCTCACGACGGTCGTCGACGGGCGACGGGCCTGCACCCGCACGGATTCGATGACGCAGGGCTCGCCGGTTGCATAGCCGAACAGCTCATGATGCCGCATCAGGAAATCCTGCTTGAGCTTGATGACATCGAGCGGCAGCGTGAACGGCACCGGAACGGCGTCGTTCTGCGCCGCATAGCGCATCAAGGCCACCAACTCGACCTGGATCTCCGCCTTCGCAACGCCATTGGCGATGAGCGGCGCCGAGGCATCGTCAATCAAGGCGTCGATCCGGTCCGACACGCGGGCGAGATCGATGCCGTCGAGGGCGGCGCGAAGGGTCTGCTGCTGGAGGAAGCTGAAATCGGCGGTGAGGCAGCCCAGCGCCGAGAACGCACTCGAGGCGCTCGGCACAACGACCTCCGCAATCCCGTAGAGATCGGCAAGGCCCGCAGCATGCATCGGGCCGCCGCCGCCGAACGCGAGCAGCGTGCAGTCGCGTCCGTCGATGCCGCGCTCGACCGTGACGCGGCGAAGCGCGCGGGCCATGGTCGCGTTCGCGACCTTGATGATGCCGAGCGCCGTTTCGGTGAGGCTCAGCCCAAGTGCGCGCGCGATCGGCTCGATGACACGCTTGGCGCTCTCGATGTCGATGCCGATGCGGTCACCAAGCTTGGTCTCGGGATTGACATAGCCGAGCACGGCATTGGCATCGGTGATGGTCGGCTCATGGCCGCCTCGACCGTAGCACGCCGGCCCCGGTTCGGAGCCGGCGCTCTCCGGGCCGACCGTCAGGCCGCCGGGACCGTTGCGGACGATCGATCCTCCGCCCGCGCCGATGGAATGCACCGCGAGCATCGGCTGGCGCAGCGGCTTGTCGCCGAGCATGCGGCCGTCGGTCATCTCGGCCTGGCCATCCACGATCAGGCAGACGTCGGTCGTGGTGCCACCCATGTCAAACGTCAACATCCGCGAGGTGCCGAGCTGGCGCGCAATGCTGACAGAGGCCGAGACGCCGGCGGCCGGCCCCGACATCGCCATCACCAGCGGCCGTCGCTTCACCGCGGAGATCGGAATCATGGCGCCGGCGGAATGAAACACCTGCAGGCCGGAGCCGATCGGCAGCCGCTGCTCCAGCTCGCTGAGATATTCGACCGCGATCGGCATCGCGGCGGCGTTGAATACGGTTGCCGAGGTCCGCTCATATTCGCGTGCCTCGGGGTTGACCTCGTGCGACAGCGAGACATGGGCGACGACATCCTTGAGCCGCTCGCCGAGCATCTTTTCATGCACCGGATTGGCATAGGCGTGCAGCAGCGCGACCGCGACGCTCTGCACGCCGGTCTCTTTCAGCCACGCCAGCAGGCGCTCGATGTCGGCTTCGTCCAGCGCCCTCAGTACGCGGCCCTCGTGATCGAGGCGCTCGGCAAGCCCGAAGCAGCGTTCGGGCGGAACCAGCGGCGGCGATTTCGGCGCAATGTCGAGACGATAGAGATCGCGGCGGCGATAGCGCGCGATCTCCAGCACATCGGCAAAGCCTTCGGTCGCGACCAGCGCCACCTTCGGCAGCCGGTTCTCGACGATGGCGTTGGTCACGCGCGTGGTGCCATGGACGAAGCGCTTGACCTCGCTCTTGCGTAGGCCCACCGCCTCGATCGCCTCCAGCATTGCCTGAACCGGCGCCTGTGGGCGCGACGGCACCTTCGCAATTCGCGCTTCCGCGGAATCGCGCCGGATGGCGATGATGTCGGTGAAGGTGCCACCGATATCGGTGCCGACCTCCCAGTGATTGCCGGAATCGCTCATCTGCACAGTCAGCTACGCGCGACGTCCGGACCGGACGCCGGGTCCTTCCCGCCCATCGCCGCGTCCAATGTCAAAGCGAGCACGCTCATCGTCATTCCCTGTCATGCCATCACGTACGAGCGTGCGACAGAGCGATGGCCTCGGGATAGGGTCAGAGTTGTCGCAAACCAAAGCGCCACCAAGCCACCGGCATTGCGCGGCGCACCATCGGCTGCACGTTTTGGTGCAGCGCTGCTCGCGCAGAGAGCAGCCGGATACGAAGCAGAAATGTGCAGCGCACCCTTGGATTCTTCGACGCAAATAGAAATGCCCGTTGCACTGCAATCGGCCGCGCAAGGCCGTTTGTCTAATTTGCAGGCGATCGAACTGCGGTGCGGGAGAGAGGACTGACCAGGAGCTATGCACGCAGGTCGGCTCAGCCTCTCTTTATTGTACGGTCAGTAAGCGAGGATATCACCGGCCGCTGGTGGATAACCAGGCGTAGCACCCGGCGCGCCGAACGGGTCGCGCCGGGGTACAGAGATTTCGCGATTGGCTATGCACTCGCCTGGGTGACGAACTTCGTGTTGAGATAACCTTCGATCGCCTCGAGGCCGCCTTCGGAGCCGTAGCCGGAATCCTTGATGCCGCCGAACGGCACTTCGGGCAGCGCGAGCCCGTGATGGTTGATCGAGACCATGCCGCTCTCGATGTCGGCACCGATGGCCTGCATCGTCTTGGT
The DNA here is from genome assembly GCF_000473065.1 of Bradyrhizobium sp. WSM1743. Taxonomy (GTDB): domain Bacteria; phylum Pseudomonadota; class Alphaproteobacteria; order Rhizobiales; family Xanthobacteraceae; genus Bradyrhizobium. Next base: position 146,854 of record NZ_AXAZ01000004.1, on the reverse strand, counting down.
CGAGGTGGTGTAGGCATAGGCCGCCAGGCCGTAAGGCAGACGGTTGGCCTCGGCCACCACCTCGTCATAGCTGCGGAAGGAGGTGATCGGCGCCAGCGGGCCGAACGGCTCCTCGTTCATGATGCGGGCATCGCGCGGCACGTCGGTCAGCACGGTCGGCTCGAAGAAGAAGCCTTCGTTGCCGATGCGCTTGCCGCCGGCTTGCACCTTGGCGCCGCGCTGAACGGCGTCGGAGACGAAGCCTTCCATCGCGTCGACGCGGCGCGGGTTCGCCAGCGGGCCCATGCGGGTGTCCTTGTCGAGGCCATTGCCGACCTTGAGGCTCTTGGCCGCCGCCACGAACTTGTCGACGAAAGGCTCGTAGACGCTCTCATGCACCAGGAAGCGCGTTGGCGAGACGCAGACCTGGCCGGCGTTGCGGAACTTGTTGGCCGACAGAATCTTGGCGGCGTTATCGAGGTCGGCATCCGCGAACACGATCGCCGGCGCGTGGCCGCCGAGCTCCATGGTGACGCGCTTCATGTGCAGGCCGGCGAGCGCGGCCAGATGCTTGCCGACCGCGGTCGAGCCGGTGAAGCTGATCTTGCGGATGATCGGGTGCGGGATGAGATATTCCGACACTTCCGCGGGCACACCGAACACCAGTTGGACGACGCCGGCAGGAATGCCCGCGTCGGCATAGGCGCGCACCAGCTCCATGCAGCTCGCCGGCGTCTCTTCCGGCCCCTTGACGATGATCGAGCAGCCGGCGGCGAGCGCGGCCGAGATCTTGCGCACCGCCTGGTTGATCGGGAAATTCCAGGGCGTGAACGCTGCGACCGGGCCAACCGGCTCCTTGGCCACGAGCTGGGAGACATTGCCCATCCGCGGCGGCACGATGCGGCCATAGGCGCGGCGCGCTTCTTCCGCGAACCAGTCGATGAGGTCGCCGGCCAGCATGGTCTCGCCCTGCGCTTCCACTACGGGCTTGCCCTGCTCCATGGTCATCACGGGCGCAATTTCGGCGGCCCGCGAGCGGATGATGTCGGCGGCCTTGCGCATCAGCTTGTAGCGGTCGAACGGCGAGGTCTTGCGCCAGATGTCGAAGCCGGCTTTGGCCGCCTCCAGCGCGCGGTCGAGATCCGCCTTCGCGGCGTGGGGCGTCTTGCCGATCGGCTGGCCGGTGGCCGGATTGAGGATGTCCTCCGATTTGCCTGACGACCCTTCGGTCCACTCGCCGGCAATGAACATCTGAACTTTCGGGTACATCCGTGCTGCCTCCATGATTTGCGGTCGTCGTCTGGATTGGCTCCCGCCGTTCCAAGCCGGCGCAGAGCTACACCGAAAGCCGGCAGGCGAAAAGAGACCGTGCTGCCGCTCAGCGCATCGCTGCTCTGCCAACCCATACCGTGCCCGCAGTTGCGGCCTGCTTTAGGCTGCCAGCGAAGCCCGCAAGCGTCGCCAACCGATGACGATGCCAGTGATGGAGAACGTCAGTCCGAGCATACAGAGGCCGACAATGAGAGCATCACGCAGCCGCGCATGAGCCAGCAGAATCGGAAAATCAAGCGTGTGCAGCGCACTGTAAAGCCAGCGATACGCGCGTCGCGACGGGTCCAGTCTTTGCAGCACGCTGCCATTGGCTGCATCGACATCGAACCAGAGATCGCCGCAGGTCGAGCGGTAGACAGGAGCCCCCGGAATGCTGGATTGCGCCGGATAGTTGTCATTGCCGGCGAGCACGAACGGTGCGGCGCAGCCGGCGGCGAGGCGCGCCGTCAGATTCCCGATCTCCTGCACATCCAGGAATGCCACCGGTTCATCGCGCGGCGCCTCCCCCACCTTGGTCAACATCTGACGACTGAGATCAACCCGATCGCGGCGGTAGACTTTACCGTTGAAGGCGAACCATTCGACCTCGCGAGTCGAGGGTGACGTTGGCTGCAGATCGAGCGATGAAGCGTCTCGCCAATCCGGGGCGGCATCGACCACGCCGGCCTCTGTTGGAGTTAATTGCCCGTGCGAGAACAATCGGCCGTGATCCATCGAGAGCCAGCCGCTGAGAATCCAGGTCAGCAGGAACAGCATCGCCGCGAGGCCAATCAGGTGATGCAGCGCATGCCAGCCACGGTACGGCGAGGCGGTTTGGCCTTCGCGAAACCTGATCCGCACGATTCCGAGCACCGCACCAAGCAATGCTGCGATCAAGGCCAGCAGCGACAGTGTCCAGACCACCCGATCCCACAGCGCCCAGTTGCTTCGCAGAACCGTCGGATAAATCCAGTGCAGCACACTGCCGGCCCAATTCCACCCGCGCTCGCTGCGCGTCGTATCGAGCACCACCTCGCCGGTCGGTGACGAGACATAGATCTCCGTTCCGGCGGCATCACCGAAAGCGGCGCGAAACAACGGTCGATGGCGATCAAAACCGTTCGGCACGCTCCATTGATCGTAGTCGGAACGAGCGACGATCGCAGCCCGCAGCGCGTCGAGCCCGCGCCGATCCGCGTGGCTTTGCACGACCGTGAGCGCGACATCGACGGACGTCACCGACCCGTCCGCTCCGTCGGAGGCGCGGACCGCACGCGAACGGGACGGTCCCGACACGATGTAGACTGGTCCATCACCCCGCTGGATCAGCCGAACGCGCGTGGCATCGGCGATCCCGCTCGCCGCAACGGCCTCCGCCACCGAGATCCTCGGCCCGCCGCGATCCAGCGGCGCGAGGCCGGCAAATCGCTCCGCTTCCGTCAGCGATGGAAACGGAACGAAGTGCATGACGATTCCAGTCGCGAACCACATCGCGAACAGCAGGCAGAACGCGATCCCGAGCCAGCGGTGCGAGACGACGATCGCGCTCATCATCGGCAGAAGGCCTCACCATTTGAACGCAGCGGAGATCTCATAGGTGCGCGGCGCGCCCAGGAGGATCTGATCGGGATAGAACGGATCGCCCCAGATCGCGTAGCGCTTGTCGGTGATGTTGCGCACACGGAAGGTCAGGCGAGCCTGCTCGACCGCATTGAACACCGTCCTGGGGATGTCGACGAAGGCATAGACGTCGGCCACCGTGTACGCCTTCATCGTCACGACGTTGGCATCGGTGTTGTAGCGGTCTCCGACATGGCGGCCGGTGATGCCGAGCTCCACCGGCCAGGGCGTAAAGAACCGCCAGGACGCACCGGCATTCGCCACGATGCGCGGCACGTTCGGCGGCGTGTTGCCGGAGAACGAGCCGCCGGTGAAATTGTAGTCGGCGTAGCGGGCATCGACATAGGCGATGTTGCCCCAGAGACGCAACGGCTCGATCGGCCGCACGGAGGCGGCAAGCTCGACACCCTTTGACTCCTGCCGTCCGGCGATATTCAGCTGCATGCCGCCCGCCGCCGCATAGACGTTCTTGCGCAAGATGTCGTAGGCCGAGAACGACCATTCCGCCCTGTTGTCCCAGAACAGATGCTTGACGCCGGTCTCATAGGTGCGCGACGTGGTCAGGTCGAGCGGCTGGGTCGGCAACAGCAGGAAGATGTTGTTGGCGGATACGTCGGCACCGGTGGCGTACTGGCTGAAGAAGGTCAGGCCTGGAACGGCCTCCCAGGTGTAGCCGATGCGGCCCGTCACCGGCGCCCAGTCTTTCGTGAACGGGAAGCCTGCTTTCACAAGCCCGGCAGGGTCGGTCGAATTGCGATCAAGCCCGATATGCTCGACCCGCAGGCCGCCGATCAGCGCGAAGCTGCGCGTCAGCTTCAGCCGATCCTCGAACGACAGAGCCTCGTTGTCGATGCGCGCCGTCTGCTGCTTGGTTGTGAGCAGGCCGTAGAAACCTCGGTTGGGATCGACCAGCGAAACGGAATCGCCGGGAAAGTTTGCCGCGCCGGGCCTGACGAAATCGAGATAGCTCGACGAGAGCGTCGTCACCAGCCGGTTGTCGAATCCTGCGATGTTCGTGTCCCAGATCAGGTCAGTGATGTTGCCGACCAGACGCTGGCTGTGCGCGACATAGAAGCGCTCGCGATCAACGAGGTTCGTGGTGGAGTTGAACGCCTCGATCTCGTTGTTGAACCAGGTCCGTTCTGCGCCGTAGCCATAGGCCTGGCTCTTCAGCGTCAGATCGGGCGCGAGCTTCAGCTCGAAGCCGCCGCGCAACCACACTTCCTGGGCGACGTTACGGTTGTCGAGGACGTTGTAATTGGTTTTGAAGGTGCGGTCGTCGACGGTGACGGCGCCAAGATTCGTTCCGTTGTAATTCGAGACGTAGTTGCCGGAGACGATCCCAGTCGTCGCGTGCGAGCCGCTGAAGGCGACCGGCACCAGCGGCGCGCCCCAATAGGCTTTCGAGCGATCCTCCCGGTACTCGAGCGCGCCCCAGATCTTGAGGCTGTCGGAGATGCGGTAATTGAGCTGGCCGGACGTGCCGAACGTCTTGATGTTAGTATCGTCGGCAAAGCCGTTGAGCGTGGAGCGGCTGATGTCGAAGCGATAGTCCAGCCCCTGCACATTCGTGCTGCCGCCGGAACCGTAATGCGCACGGAACGAGTTCAGCGAGTCCCAGGAGAAGTTCGCCTCGTTCCGGATCGCTCCGGTGTGCGGTTGCTTGGCGACGAAGTTGATCGCGCCGCCCGCGGCGCCCTCGCCCGAGATCAGCGAGGCCGGACCTTTCAGGAATTCCACGGCCTCCAGATTGGCGGTGTCGACGATCCGCGAGGTCATGTTCTGCGGACCGATCTTGATGCCGTTGTAGAGCGTGTTGATCTGGCTGTTGGTGAAGCCGCGCATGGCGAAGGCCGAAGGCTCGGCCGGGTTGTCGCCGGAGGTGACGCCGACCGCGCCCTGCGCCACCTCGGACACGGTGCGATAGCCCTGCTCGCGCATCGTCGCGGCCGAGATCACCTCGACCGTCGCGGGCGTCTGCCGCACGGTCAGGCCAAGCCGCGAGGCGCTTTCGGCAACGGCATTGGTGTTGAGCGGGGTTTGCGCCGTCGAAGCCGGCATAACAGGCTTGGACGCTGCGGATACAGCCGCTGGCCTGCGCACTACCGTGCGGCGTGCGCTCTGCGCCTCCCGTGCAACCGGTTTGGCCGGCTTGCGCGGTTGGGCGGGCGACACCTCGACGGGTGGCAGCGGCTCTCGGGCCTGCTGCGCCAGTGCGGCCGGCAGATCAACAACGGCAAGGAATGTGAACGCGGCGGAGGCAAGCAGGAAGCGGCGCGGTCGCGCGATACGGATGGAAGACACGGAACAAAACCTCGGTATGACGTCAGTGGCACGTCACAGCGAACGAGGTCTCACCTTTGGCCTTGCAGCCGTCCGATGAAGCCGAATGTCTGTACTCCCCGACCGACATCTTCGCGTGTGACCACGGCTGACGGCAGGTCTCCTGGCTCGCGGGTCATCACCGCTTCGTCGCCTTCCCGGGGCCGAGGACCCAGTGGCTTGTGACGAAGGATTATCCGCTCACAGTTGCGGGGGCAGCCACGGTATTGGGGACAACGCCCCGCACCGCATTCCCTTTTCATTCCCTCTCGGGAAAACCGTCGCGAGCATCTAGGATTACGATCAAGACGGAGTCAATGTGCAAGCTGCGGCGATATTGCCACAGCCACCAACTTCCCCGGAGATTTGCATGGAAGGCGCGACCTTCCTCTGGCTGATCCGACATGCCCCTGTCGACGGCGTCAAAGGGACGATCCATGCGGTCGATGCGCCGGCGGACCTGACCGACCGCGCGCAACTGGAAGCGCTGCGACAACGCCTGCCGCGGGATGCTGGGAGCTATGCCAGCCCGTCGCGGCGCACGGTCGAGACGGCGCGCGCACTGGGGCTCGAACCGGAGTTGGTCAGCGAATTCCGCGAGCAGGATTTCGGCGACTGGACCGGTCATCGGCACGACGAGCTCGCTGCGACCGGTCGCAATGACTATGCGCAGTTCTGGCGCGATGCGGCGCGCGGACGGCCGCCGAACGGCGAGAGCTTTGCGGATCAGGTCGCCCGCGTCCGGCTGGGTCTGTCGCGGATTGGCGCAGGCTCCGCAGCGCTGGTCGTACATTCCGGCACCATCCGCGCCGCGCTCTGCATCGCGCTGGACCTGACGCCGCAAGCCGCCTTGCGCTTCGTGATCGATCCGCTGTCGCTCACCCGGATCGATCGGCTCGCGGGCGGCTGGCGCGTCGTCTCGGTCAACCAGCGGATCAGTTAGGCCGATCCGGTACGTTGGCCTGCGCGAACGTCGCCATGCCATTGTGAAGCGCACAGGCCGAGCGGACCAGCGGCAGCGCGATGGCCGCGCCCGATCCCTCGCCAAGCCTGAGATCGAGGCTGATCAGCGGCTGCACGTTCAGCGCACGCAACACCAGCCGATGTCCCTGCTCCGCCGATTGATGCGAGGGCAACAGAAACGGTTGACACGACGGATTGAGGCGCGCCGCCGCCAGCGCCGCGACCGACACGATGAACCCGTCGATCAATACGGGAAGGCGGCGCTGCGCGGCCGCGATGATGGCACCTGAGATCGCCGCGATCTCGAGGCCGCCGACGGCATACAGGATCTCCTCGACCGAGGCTCCGGCAATGCCGTGGCGCGCGATCGCCGCATCGATCACCCGCGCCTTGTGCGCCCGGCCGGCCGCATCGACGCCGGTCCCGCTGCCCGCGATCTCCTCGGCGCTCACGCCAGCCAGGCTCGCGGCAATCGCCGCTGACGTCGTGGTGTTGCCGATGCCCATCTCGCCGAAGATCAACAGATCGGGCTGACTGGCCTCGGCGCGCGCCACCGCGCGCTGGCCGGCCTCGAAGGCGAAGGCCAATTCCGCCGGCGTGAGCGCAGCCTCGACGCTGAAATCGCGCGTGCCGCTGCGCGGCTTGTCGGTGACGATTCCCGCCATCTGCTCCTCGGCCAGCGTGCCGGCGTCGACCACCTCGAGGCTCGACCCCAGCTCGCGCGCCAGCACCGAGATCGCGGCGCCTCCGGAGGCAAAATTCGCCATCATCGCGATAGTAACGGCTTGCGGATAGGCCGACACGCCCTGCGCGACGATGCCGTGGTCGCCCGCGAAGATGATGATCGGGACCCGCGCGGCGCGCGGCTGCTCGGTGGCCTGCAAGCCCGCAAGCTCGATCGCGAGCTGCTCGAGCCGGCCGAGCGCGCCGGTCGGTTTCGTCAGTTGCGCTTGCCGCGCAATGGCCGCCGCGCGAGGGACCGCGGAGACCTCGGGGCAGTTCTGGTAAACCCATTCGGGAAGCATGCTGCCTCGCTCAACGCCTGCGTTTGAGAATATAGCTGTCCATGATCCAGCCGTGCCGCTCGCGCGCCTCTTGCCGCAACGCGACGATGCGCGGACCGACCTCGGCCAGCGCGCCGGACAAGATGATCTGATCGGGCATGCCGAGATAGGCGCCCCACCAAATGTGGAGCCCGGCCGGATCGAGCGATTGAAACGCCGTGCCGCCGTCGAGCATCACCACCACAGTATCGACGCCCTGCGGCCAGCCGCCGTCGCGCAAGCGCCGCCCTGTCGTGACCAGGAACGGCTCGCCGATGTCGTTGAGCGGCAGCGCATGCGCCGCGCACAGCGCCTGGATCGAGGTGATGCCCGGCACGACTTCGATCTTCGGCAAGGGATCGAGCCGGCGCGCAATGCGCAGCGAGGAGTCGTAGAGCGACGGATCGCCCCAGATCAGCAGCGCGACCTTGCCGTCGCCTGCGAGATGCCTCGCGATCGTCTGCGACCAGGTCGCGGCAACCGCATCGTGCCAATCGTTCACGCCCTTGCGGTAATCGGCTTCGCCTGCGTCGCGCACAGGAAGATCGAATTCGGCGACGGCCGTCTTGTCGCTGGTGAGCACGTCGGCGCAGATCGTCCGTCTGAGATCAGCGAGATCAGACTTCGCAGTCCCCTTGCGCGGGATCAGGACGAGATCGGCCGCGTTGATGGCGGCAATCGCGGCGCGCGTGAGCTGCTCGGGATCGCCGCAACCGATGCCTATCAGGGAGAGCGTGAGCATCACGAGCGCGATGGGCGGTCGCAGCGGCCGCCCTTTCGCTTGTCTCTCAGGCCGCGTTGTGCAGGCGCGGCGTGACGAGGCCGGGCGCAGTGACGCCACGCAGCGACTTCGCCAGCGCCAGCACGGCGAGATCGGCGAGCGGCTCGATCACGATGACCAGCGCATAGGACCCGGCAAACGCCGCGATGTTGGCGAGGTTGGTCGCACCGAAGCCGGAGCCGTAGAGCGCCCAGAACGCCACCCAGGCGACGATGCCGGACTGATAGGCGGTGGAGAGCGCCAGCGCCTGACGATACTTCAGGTCGACATAAGCGGTGTTGCGCGGAATGATCCGCGTGGCGAGCGCCTTAATCGCGAACAGCGGCACCAGGAGGGTGGTGACGTTCATGCCATATTGCGGCAGGTCGGTCGGCACGAACAACACGCCCTGGAGCAGGAGGCCGAGCGCGAGGCCGAAGGCCGCGGGCGCAGCACCGAACAGCAGGAACAGGGTCGAGCCGAGGATAAAGTGCACCTCGGACACCCCGACGGGGAAGTGCGGCAGGATCTGGAAGAAGGTGAAGACGAGGCCCGTGGTAGCGAGCGTGCGCGCCGCGAACGAGCCAACGCCCTGCTCGCGCACGGTTTCGGCCGCAAGCTTCAGCGCTACGCCGCCTGCGGCGATGCCGGTTGCATAACTCAACACGAGCTTGGCGCCCGTCACGATTTCGGGTTCGATATGCATGGCTCAATTCCTTCCTGCCGTCACACCCGACGGCCTTGGCCTCAAAACATGCACGGCCGGTCTCCTGGCTCGCGGTTCACTGGGGTTCACCGGCCTTCCCGGACCCTGCGGCCCAGTGGCTGATTGGAGTCCCTCACCGCTTACAGTCGCGGGGGCGGCTGGGGTTTTGGGCGCCGCAACTGGGTCCGCCCACCCCCATTCCCGATTATGCTCCGGCGCTTTGCGCCGCGTCGAGCACCATGCCTCTCCTGTGTGCCCCTTTCGCGGAGCCGGCGTCAAGGGGCGAAGGGTGGCCGCGGCCGTCATGACGGATAATCCCCCGCCAGCGCGCCGAACAGGATCACGGCCGCGGTGGAAGCGGCGCCGCCGCGCGCAAGCTGCTCGGCAAGCTCGGCAATGGTGGTGCGGACCAGCCGTTCGTCAGACCGCCCAAGGGATTCGGCGAACAACGCCGGGGTGTTGGGGGCGAGGCCGCGCGCGATCAATTTTGCGGCAAGCGCCGGAAAGGTGCGCCGGCCCATATAGACCACGGTCGTGGCCTCGGGATCAGCCAGCGCCGCCCAATTCAGGTTGGGCGGCAGCTCGCCCGTGATGTCAGCACCGGTGATGAACTGCACCCGGCGGGAGGTATGCCGACGGGTCAGGGGAATGCCGGCCTGAGCGGCGGCGACACAGGCGGATGTCACACCGGGAACGATCTCGTAGCCGATGCCGGCTTCGCGCAGCGTTTCCAGCTCCTCCTCGAGCCGGCCGAAAATTCCGGCATCGCCCGACTTCAGCCGCACCACGCGCGCGCCGGTTGCGGCATAGTCGACCAACAGACGATTGACGTGGTGCTGCTTGGTCGAAGGCCGCCCTGCTCGCTTTCCGACCGCGACGAGATTGGCGCCGGGCCGGGCGAGATCGAGGATCGCGCCGGAGGCAAGATCGTCATAAAGCACGACATCGGCCTCGCGCAGCCGCGCGGCGCCCTTCACCGTGAGGAGCTCGGGATCGCCGGGACCGGCGGAAACGAAAGAGACAAAACCGCTCACCGGTCCTCCGCGATCAGATGAAAGAATGTGCCGGTGGCACGGCCGCGCCGCGAGCCGGTCTCGGCGATGACCGCGCCCGTTGCGTCGTGCACGACCGCCAGCGGCGTATCGGGCTCGGCAAGGATGGTCGAATAGTGGAACTCGTGGCCGCGCAGGCGCACACCGACCTCATGCCCCGGCATCGGCGCGGCCAGTTCGGCAAGACGATAGCCCAGATGCATGCGGCGCTTGGCAAAGCTGGTCTCCAGGCCGAGCAACCCCGCCATCTCATGGCGGACACCGTCGGCGTCGGTCAAAGCGGCACCCAGCACCATATAGCCCCCGCACTCGCCATGCACGGGCCGCGTCTCCGCGAAGGCGCGCAGGCCGCTGCGAAAGCGTGCATTGGCTGCGATCCTGCCGGCATGAAGCTCGGGATAGCCGCCGGGCAGCCAGCATACGTCGGCGCTCGCGTCTGGCGCTTCATCGGCCAGCGGCGAGAACGGCACGATCTCGGCGCCCGCCGCGCGCCAGGCCTCCAGCATATGCGGATAGACGAAGGAGAATGCCGCATCGCGGGCCAGTGCGATGCGCTGGCCGGGCGGCGTCACGTTGAGGCCATTCGCCGCAGCGTGTGGCGACCAGCCGGCCGCGGATCGCAGCACGGCATCGAGATCGACATGCTCGGCGACAAAGCGCGCGGCCTCGTCGATCAGCTTGCCGATCTCCGCCTGCTCCTCGGCCTGCACGAGACCAAGATGCCGCTTCGGCAGGCTGATCTCGGCATGGCGCGGCAGCGCGCCGAACACGGCGATGCCGGCATCGTTCAGCGCACGCCGCACGAGATCCTCGTGCCGTGGGCTGGCGACGCGGTTGAGCACGACGCCGGCAAGACGCACGCCGGCGCGGTAATCGCGAAGACCTGCGGCGATCGCTGCCGCAGTCTGCGCTTGTCCGGAGGGATCGATCACCAGCAGTACAGGCCAGCCCAGCATCTCCGCGATATCGGCGGTGGCACCGGTGCCGGAGACGCCGCGTGCGGCCACGCCGTCGAACAGGCCCATCGAGCCTTCGGCGAGCACGACATCGGCGTCCGCACCGCGGCTGACGAGATGCGCAATCGCTGCGCCGTCCATCGCCCAGCTGTCGACGTTGACAGAGGCGCGTCCCGTGGCGGCGGCGTGGAAGGCGGGATCGATGTAGTCGGGGCCGCTCTTGAAGCACTGCACGTTCAGGCCCCGATTGCGCCAGGCACGGGCGAGCGCCAGCGTCAGCGTCGTCTTGCCGACGCCTGAAGCAGGTGCGGAGATGACGAGCGCTGCCGCCATCACGACGCCTCCGGAAAGCGCGGCGCGGCACCGACCGGCCGGTAGCGGCGATCGTAATCGACGGCATAGAGCCGGCTCTCGTCAAAATCCGCAGCACCAAGCGTCCTGCCGACCAGGATCAACGCGGTGCGCTCCATCTCGCCGCCCACAGCCGCATCGAGCGTCGCAAGCGTCGCGCGCACGATCCGCTGTTCCGGCCAGCTCGCGCGCCACACGATCGCGACTGCGCAGTCTGCGCCGTAATGCGGCGTCAACTCGGCGATGACCTTGTCGAGCAGATGGATCGATAGATGGATCGCGAGCACCGCGCCGGTGGCGGCGAATGCGGCGAGCTTCTCGCCCTCGGGCATCGCGCTGGCGCGGCCGGGCGTGCGCGTCAGCACTACGGTCTGAGCCAAACCGGGCAAAGTCAGTTCGGCCTCTAGCGCCGCCGCGGCAGCCGAGAACGAAGGCACGCCGGGTGTCACTGTGTAGGAAATCCCGAGCGAGCGCAAACGGCGCAGCTGCTCGCCCATCGCCGACCAGATCGAGAGGTCGCCGGAATGCAGCCGCGCGACATCCTTGCCCTCGGCATGTGCGCCAGCGATTTCGGCGATGATCTCGTCGAGCGACAACGGCGCGGTGTTGACGATGCGCGCACCGGGCGGGCAATGCGCCAAGACACCTTCGGGTACCAGCGAGCCGGCATAGAGGCAGACCGGACAGGCCGCGATCAGATCACGGCCCCGCAGCGTCAGCAAATCGGGCGCGCCGGGCCCGGCGCCGATGAAATGGACGGTCATGGGCCGTCTCCTTCCGCGATTGCGGCAGTGGCCGTGCGATCCTGCGAGACCACGCGCGTCGCAATGAGCCGGGCCCCAGGGCCGGCAGCGGCGAGCGCCGCGGCTTCGGCAACAGATCCCGTGCCGAACTTTTGCGCGACGAGCTCCGATTGCGTGAGCGTGTCGATGCCGGCCAGTATCTCGATCGGAACGGCCCTGATCGGCACACCGCACTCGCGCGCGAGTTGCTTCAGCGCCGCGGTATCCGCCTTGTCGCCGACAGTTGCCACCGCGGCGATCCCTTCGGGCCCGCCCGCCGCCAGCAGCGCCTCGCGCAGCGAAGCCAGCGTCACATCGCGCCTGAATCCGAGCCCGGCGACCTTCATCGGACCACACCCCACTGCACCACCGGCCGCGCCGCCTCCCAGGAGCGATAGCGGCCGAGGGGCGCGGCATGCGCGATCTCCACCCGCATCAGCTCGCCGCCGTGGCGCTGATGCAGCTCGCCGAGCAGCGCTTCCGTCTCCAACGTCACGGAATGGGCGACCAGCCGCGCTTTTGGCGCGAGCCGCGACCAGATCGCATCGAACATCGCGCTATCAAGGCCGCCGCCGATGAAGACGGCGTCCGGGGCCTCCAGCGTAGCGAGGGCTTCGGGCGCTTTCCCGGTGACAACAGTGATCCGATGCACCAGCCCGAACGCGGCCGCATTCTTGTGGATATTCTCCACGCGATCCTCTCGCGCCTCGACGGCCGTCGCCGTTCCCCCGCACAGCGCCCACTCGACCGAGATCGACCCCGATCCGGCGCCGATATCCCACAGTCGCTCGCCCGGACGCGGCGCCAGCGCCGAGAGCGCCAGCGCGCGGACCGGCCGCTTGGTGATCTGGCCGTCATGGACGAAGAGATCGTCTGACAGGCCCGAGCTACGGGGAATGCCCTGCGTCCCCACCGCCAGCAGCGCCACCGCGACCAGATCTCCAGCAATGTCCTCGGCAAAGCGGTCGACGCGATGCTGGTCAATGTATTCGCGTGGGCCGCCAAGCGCCTCGAGCGTCCACAACAGTGAAGCGCCCCATCCGCGTTCCGTCAGCCACTTCGCGAGGTCGCTAACCGCCGTTGCATCGCGCACGAGGCAGATGATGCGCGCATCTCGCGCCAGATGCGGCACCAGACGCTCGAACGGGGCCGCATGAAGGCCGATGCACGTCACAGACTCCAGGCGCCAGCCCAGCCGCGCGGCCGCAAGCGAAAAGGTCGATGGCGCGGGGTACGCGATCCACTCGTCGCCATCGAGCTTCTCGGCAAGGCTTGCGCCGGCGCCATGCCAGAACGGATCACCGGAGGCGAGCACCGCGGTCGGACGGCCACGGCAGTTCAACACGACGTCTGCGTCGAACGGCATCGGCCATGGGCGGCCGCGGCCGGTTATGCCGGCGAGCGCAAGATGGCGCTTGCCGCCGAACACGGTTTCGGCATCATCGAGCGCCTTTCGGCTTGCCTCCGACAGCCCGGCAAGGCCATCTTCGCCGATACCGATGATGGTCAACCAGGGATCAGCCATGACGCGCGCCCTCATTCTGGGCGGAACGAGCGACGCGAGCCTGCTCGCAGCGGCGATCGCGTGCGCTGGTATTGACGCCGTGTATTCGTACGGAGGCCGCACCCGCGCGCCGGCCGACCAGCCGCTGCCGACCCGCATCGGCGGTTTTGGCGGCGTGAGCGGCCTTGCCGACTATATTCGTCGTGAGGGCATCACGCATGTCATCGACGCGACGCATCCCTTCGCGGCCGAGATGAGCCGGAACGCGGTCGAGGCGTGTGCGGAGACCGGCACGCCCTTGATTGCGTTGGAGCGCGCGCCCTGGACCAAAGCTCCTGGCGACGATTGGATCGAAGTCGTCGACGTCCACGCCGCCGTCGCCGCGCTGCCCAACGCGCCGGCAAACGTGTTCCTCGCCATCGGCCGCCAGCACATCGCGCCGTTCGCGGCCAAGTCGCAGCATTCCTACACGCTGCGCTTCGTCGACCCGCCCGAAGCGCCCCTGCTCTTCGCGGCCGATGTGATCGTGTCGCGTGGACCCTTCACCCTCGACGGAGAGCTGGAGATGCTGCGCACGCGCGGCATCGCATGGATCGTCGCCCGCAATTCCGGCGGCGACGGTGCGCGCGCCAAGATCGACGCTGCCCGCATGCTCGGCCTCCCCGTGGTCATGATCTCGCGACCGCAACTGCCCGAACGGTTGCGGGTCGAGAGCGTCACGGAGGTGATGCAGTGGCTCGGTCATCGGACCTGCCTCGGTGCATAGATCCAGCGGCCGACGCGGCGCGTCTGCGAGTTGCCGACGATCACCAGCGTGCGCATGTCGGCCATCTCGGGCCGCGCCTCGTTCAGCGTGACGGTCTCGATCTTTTCATTGGGCGTACTGATCGCGTGGGCGAAGATCACGAAGCGCTCGCCGCAGCCGGCTTCCTTCAGCAGCGCCAGCGCGCGGCCAAAGCCTTCCGGCCGGCTCGCCGAGCGCGGATTGTACATCGCGATGGCAAAATCGGCTTGCGCCGCAAGGCGGAGGCGCTTCTCGATCACCGTCCAGGGCTTGAGATTGTCGGAAAGATTGATCGCGCAAAAATCATGGCCGAGCGGCGCCCCGGCGCGTGCAGCCGCCGCCAGCATCGCCGTGATGCCCGGCAGCACACGGATCGGAAGCTTGCGATATTGCGGCGCCTGTTCGAGCGCCTCGAACACGGCGGACGCCATCGCGAACACGCCGGGATCACCGGAGGACACGACGACGACCTGCCCGCCGTCGGCGGCGAGCCGCAAAGCCTCGCTCGCGCGCTGCAGCTCTTCGCGATTATCGGAGGGATGCAGTGTGAGCCCAGGCCGCGCCGGCACGCGTGCGACATAGGGTGCGTAGCCCAAAATGTCCGTCGCCGTCGCAAGCGCGGCCGAGACTTCCGGCGTCACCAGCGTCTCGCTGCCCGGGCCAAGGCCGGCGATGGTCAGGGTGCCCGTCATTCGGCCGCGTCCAGATGCCGGCCTTTGCCGTGCACGAGCACGATCGCGAAGTAAGGACAGTCGGCCGCATCGATCTCGGCGAGCCGCGCCACGCGCTCGCCCGGCATGGTACCGCGCTCGACCAGCCAGGCGTCGTCCAGCCGGCCCGCGGAGCGAAGCGCGCGGCGCACCTTCGCGAGATTGCGGCCGGTCTTCATGACGACGAGCGCATCGGAATCGCGCATGCGCCGCTCGAGCTCGTCTTCGGCCAAGGTGCCCATCAGCACGGTCGTGACGTCGTCGCCGAGGGCGATCGGCTGTCCGACGCCGTTCCAGCAGCCGACCATCCCGGGAATGCCGGCGATCACCTCGATCTCAACGCGGCCCTGCAGGCGCGTGTGCAGATGCATGAAGGAGCCATAGAAGTAAGGATCGCCCTCGCAGAGCACGACGACGTCGACCGCGCGCGAAAGGCGCGCCAGGCGCTCGGCCCATTCGTCGTAGAAGCCGGCGAGCAGTTGCACGTAGTCAGGACTGTCGAAGGCGATCTCGGTCGTGACAGGATATTCCATGGGATATTCAGTGACGCCGGCAGCGAGCATGCCCTCGACGATGCGTCGCGCCTGACCCGGCCTGCCCTTCTTGCGGAAATAAGCAACATGCTGCGCGCCGCGCACGGTGCGATCGGCGCGCACGCTCATCAAATCAGGATCGCCTGGGCCGAGACCGCAGCAAATGATGCGCCCCATGACTATTCGCTCCGGCTCGCCAGCGCGTTCACGGCAGCGACCGTGATCGCGGAGCCGCCGAGGCGGCCCTCGACCGTCAGCGCGGGCGCCGGCGGATCGGCCATCAGCGCGGCCTTGGATTCGGCGGCGCCGACGAAGCCGACGGGACAGCCGATGATCGCCGCAGGCCGCGGACAGTCGCGATCCTCCAGCATGTTGAGCAGATGAAACAGCGCGGTCGGTGCATTGCCGATCGCGACGATCGCGCCATCAAGATGCGGCCTCCAGAGCTCCAGCGCGGCAGCCGAGCGCGTGTTGCGCATGGACTGCGCCAGCCCGGGCACGGCGGGATCGCCGAGCGTGCAGATCACGGCATTGGCCGCGGGCAATCTCGCGCGCGTAATGCCTTCGGAGACCATGCGCGCGTCGCACAGGATCGGCGCGCCCTTCTGCAAAGCCGTGCGCGCGGCAGCCGCCATATCAGGCGTGAAGCGGATATGCGCTTCCAGGCCGACCATGCCGGCGGCATGGATCATCCGCACGACCACCTGCTCCTCGTCCCGCGTGAAGCGCGCAAGATCGGCCTCGGCCCGGATGGTGGCGAAGGATTGCCGGTAGATCGCCGCGCCATCGGTCTCGTAGGTGTGCGGCATCAGTTCCCTCCGACCAGGATGGAGGGATCGCTGACGATGTCGGCGCCGTTCAGCGCGCGCAGGACCGGCGCGTCGCGGGTCGAGCCGTCGCGGACGAGATCGAACCCGGCGCGCGTCGCAATCAGCGTGACCGCAGCCGTGCCGGAATGGGCGCAGCCCTTGCCGCAGCCGGAGATGTGGAGCCGCGCATCGGCGGCCATGCGCGGCGCGAGCGCTGCTGCGAGCGCACGCGTATCGGCATGGGCTTCCCGGCAGCGCGGCGCGCCGCTGCAGGCGATGACGCGCAGCGCCGGATCATGCGGCTCGGTGATGAGGCCCGTCCCGCTCGGCATCTCGCGCTTGCCCTCACTGAGCACCATCCGCCAGGGTGTCATGCGCAGTGCATGTCCGCAATCTGAGAACTGATGGAGCGTCGCGTTCAGCATCTGCCCGAACGCGACGCCGACCATCGCGCCTTGCGGATAGTGCCCGGGCCGCGCCGCGGCCATCACGGGCGCCGGCTCGGTCTCGCCGCGCAGCGATTGAGGCAACGCCGGGCCGGATGCGACGTGGGCTGCCATGCGCCCTCGCCCGCCCCTCGCGCCGCCGGAGATGAGGAACCAGCTTGCGAGCGCCAGCGCGGCGCTCACGACCTGTCCGCGTTCGACGCAGCAGCCGAGCCTTGCGCCGTCGGCCCGCACCAGGAGACGGCCCGAGCGATCGCGCTCGATGCGGATGTCGGCGGAATCGCCGGCCAGAACGCGCGATCGCCCGTCATCAATGGCGAAGCCGAATTTGGTCGGAAGCGCGAGGCCGGAATCGGCGAGCGCCTCCTCGAGCTCCGCGGCCAGCGACTGCGTTTCGTCGCCGCTGCTCCAGAACGGCGTCACCAGAATGTTGCGCCTGGCTTCGATATCGGCGTCGGGATCGAGCAACGCCAGTCGTGCAAGGCCGTCGAGCAGCGGCCGATGGCCCTCCTCCTTGACGCCCCTGATTTGCAGATTGGCCCGGCTCGTGACGTCGATCAGGCCATTGCCGAAGCGCTCGGCGAGTTCCGCAAGCCCGGAGATTTGTGGTGCTTCAAGACGCCCGCCAAACGGACGCACGCGCACCACGAGCCCGTCGCCCGATTGCATCGGGCGAAGCGCGCCGGGACACCAGCCCTTGACCGCAGACGCGCTCATGAGGCCTCCCGCAGCGCCGCCGCGATCGAATTGCGGCGGGTTCGCCAGAGTGAAGCTTCATGCAGACGGGCGAAGCAGGTCTCCATCGCGGCGAGCGCAGACGGATTTTCGCGGGCCATGAAGGCGCGGACATCCTCGCTGCCGAGCGTCGCATCGTAATAGAGGTCGAACAAGTGCGGCGGCACGGCGGCGGCGAGATGCGCGAAGGCGGCCATGTGCTCCAGCGTCGCGGTGATCTCGGCGGCGCCGCGAAAACCGTGACGCATCATGCCGGCGATCCAGGCTGGATTAGCCGCGCGTGCGCGGACCACGCGCGAGATCTCCTCGGTCAGCGTGCGCGCATGCGGCTGGTCGGGACGCGTCGCGTCGAGATGATAGAGAGACGGCGCGCCTGCACCGAGGTGAGCTGCAGCCGCGGCGACGCCTGCTTCATGCGCGGCGTAGTCGGCGGCGAGCAGCAAATCGGTTTCGGGTAGGTCCTGGATATGGACAAAAACGTCTGCGGACGTGAGCCGCGATTCGATGCCTGCGCGATCCGGCTGCATTGTACCATCCACTGAGAATGCCCAGGACGATGCCGACAACCACGCCTCGCCGGCGGCCTCGCGCGTCTCCGGCGTGAAGGCATCCGGGATCGCCGAAAGGCCGACGCCGTATTGTCCAGGCCGCGGCGCGAACACGCGGGAGGTGCGGTGGCGATATGGATTCTCATCGCCCTCCTCTTCGCGCGCCGCGAGCGCCTCGGAGGCGGCTTCGAACAATTGCGCAAGGCCTGCGAAGACATCGCGGAACAGGCCGGATACGCGCAGCGTGACGTCGATGCGCGGACGGCCGAGCTCGGCCGGCGGGATGATGTCGTAGCCGATGACGCGGCCGGAGGCGTAATCCCAGCGCGGCGCGAGGCCGGCCAGATGCAGCGCCATTGCAAACTCTTCGCCTGCGGTGCGCATCGTCGCCGAACCCCAGAGATCGACGACGAGGCCCTTCGGCCAATCGCCGTGATCCTGCAAATGGCGGCGCAGCAGCTCCTCGGCAAGCTTGATGCCTTGCGCATGCGCGGACGGCGTCGGCACCGCGCGCGGATCGACGGCGAAGAGATTGCGCCCGGTCGGCAGCACGTCCTGTCGCCCGCGATAGGGCGAGCCCGACGGCCCCGGCACAACGCGCTGTCCCGCGAGCGCCGCACGCAGCGCTTCCCGCTCCGCCTCGCCGCAGGCGCCGCGGCCGAACACGTGCAGGCCGTCGCCGAACTGGCTTTCCTTGAGATCGCAGACGAAGCGGTCGATCCGCGGGATCGCTTCGGCCGGCGCGGCCGATGCATCGAGACCGAGATCCTCTTCGAGGCCCGCGGCACGCGCCTCATCACGGATCGCCGCGATCAGCCGCTGGCGGCGGGCGGGATCGAGGCCGTCGGCGGTCGAATATTCGTCGAGCAAGCGCTCAAGCCGGCGCAGCCCTTCCGGCACCGTGGATGTTTCCAGCGGCGGCGGCAAATGGCCGATCGTCACCGCGCCGATGCGCCGCTTGGCCTGTGCGGCCTCGCCGGGATCGTTGACGATGAAGGGATAGATGACAGGGAGATCGCCGATCAAAGCTTCGGGCCAGCACGCTTGCGACAGCGCCACGGATTTGCCGGGCAGCCATTCCAGCGTGCCATGCGCGCCCATGTGCACGACGGCATCGCTGCCCTGCGCCCGGAGCCAGAGATAGAACGCGACATAAGCGTGTCGCGGCGTACGAGCTAGATCGTGATAGTCGGCATCGCGCGTAGCGGTCTCGCCGCGCTCCGGCTGGACCGCGATGATCGAGCGGCCGCACTCAATCGCGGCGAAGTGGAACGCGCCATCGCGGCAGCTCGGATCATTCTCTGGCGCGCCCCAGGCTTGCGCGAGATCGTCCTGCAAGACTTGCGGAAGGCGCGCGAGCGCCGCACGGTACTCGGCAAAACTCCAGGTGAGCTGCTGCCTCAGTAGCGTTTCGCCGAGCGCGTCGACCGGCGCAACCTCGAATCCCGCTTCCGCGAGATCGGATACCAGGGCTTCGACCGAGGCAAGCGCATCGAGACCAACCGCATGCGCGATCTGGTGCGGACGTCCCGGATAGTTCGAGAGCACGATCGCCAGCCGCTTCTCGCTGGCGGGCTTCTCTGCAAGATGCCGCGAGGCCGCGACACGCGCGGCGACGGCTTTCACGCGCTCCTCATCGGGCCTGTGCGCCAGATGCGAAAATTGCAGATCGGGGTCGCGCATCTCGGCCGATTTGAAGCTCACCACGCCCGCGAACAGGCGGCCGTCGACCTCTGGCAGCACCACATGCATCGCGAGATCGCCGGCCGAGAGGCCGCGCAGCGAGGTAGCCCAATCCTCGCGCCGCGCCGTGGAGAGTGCGACCTGAAACACCGGACAGGATGCGGCATCGAACGGCGTCGTGCCGTCGTCGCCCAGGGCCGAGAACGCCGTCGCGTTGACGATTGCAGCCGCCGGATTTTGCGCGAGATGCGCGCGCAACCAATCGGCGACGCTTGCGGTCTTCAGCGAGGTGAGGAACACGCCATAAGCATCAAATCCCCTCTCGCGCAGCGCCGCAATCAGGGCATCGACCGGGCCGGTATCCGCAGCGGTGAGATAGGAGCGATAGAACGTCACCAGCGCGCGCGGCTTCTCCTCGGCACCGGCAGGCGGAGCAATGACACCGCGCGCGGGATCATAAAAGCCCATCTCGGGCACGGTCATCTCGCCGACGACCGGCCCTGCATAAAGCCCCGAGGCGAGCGCGAGCTGTGCAATCGCAGCTTGCGCGGCGACCGGGCCGCCGGCGTCGCAGAGCACCTTGAGCCGGCGCAGCGTGGAAACTGGCAGGGTCGAATACGCGTCGAGCCGCGTGTCATCGCGGCCATCGGCCGGCAGCACGGCCAGCGCAATGCCGCGATCCTTGGCGAGTTGCTGCAGGGCCGCGAGCCCGTACGGCCAATAGGATTCACCGCCGATCAGGCGCACCAGGATGCCGCGCGCCTGCGACAGCGTGCGCTCGATATAGGTGTCGACCGACAACGGATGACGCAGCTCCGCGAGATTGGCGAGGCGCAGCGACGGCAGGCTATCACAGCCGCGCCGCCAGCCGGCCGCGAATGCGGCAAGATCGGAATCCGAATACGAGAGCACCACGAGATCGGCCGGGTCCTGGCCGATGTCTCTTGGCGTCGCGGTCTCCTCAAGACCATGGCTCTCGCGGAAGACGACGTGCATCAGATGCCAGATCCTGAAAGACCGAGTCCTGACCTGATCGCGGCCTCGTCGATATCGCCGTGCTCGCCGATCACGACGAGCTTTGACTGCCTGAGACCCGCGCCCCAGGGCTTGTCGAACTGGTGGCGCACGCGCTCGCCGACGGCCTGCAGCAACAGGCGCATCGGCTTGCCCGCGACTGCGATGTACCCCTTTGCGCGCAGCACGTTCTGCTCACGCGCCAACTTCTGAACCGATGCGATCAGCGCATCGATATCCGCCACCTCAGGAAGATCGATCACGACTGAGGCGAAATCATCATGCTCGTGCTCCTCCTCGCCGTCGTGATGGGAAGGCCGCGCGGCGAGATCGTTTTCGGCGGCCGCGCCGAGGCCGAGGATGACGCGCGCATCGATCGCGCCGTCAGTCACGGGCAGCATCGGCACGCGGCGCGGCATCTCGGCAGTGATCGCCGCCTTGGCGGCTTCGATTCCCGCCGCGCCCGCAAGATCCGCCTTGGTCAGCAGCACGATGTCCGCGCAGGCGATCTGGTCCTCAAACACCTCCGACAGCGGCGTCTCGTGGTCGAGACTTTCGTCCGCCGCGCGCTGCGCTTCGACAGCCGCCGGATCTGGCGCGAAGCGGCCGGCCGCGACGGCCTCGGCATCGGCCAGCGCGATCACGCCGTCCACCGTGATGCGCGAACGGATCTCCGGCCAGTCGAACGCCTTCAGCAGCGGCTTTGGCAGGGCAAGGCCAGAGGTCTCGATCAGGATGTGATCGGGCCGCACCGGCCGCGCCAGCAACTGCTCCATGGTCGGAATGAAATCGTCGGCGACGGTGCAGCAGATGCAGCCATTGGCGAGTTCGACGATGTTCTCTTCCGGGCAGTTCGCATCGGCGCAAGATTTCAGGATCTCGCCGTCAACACCCTCGCTGCCGAACTCATTGACGAGCACAGCGAGCTTCTTTCCATTCGCATTGCTGAGCAGATGCTGGATCAGCGTCGTCTTGCCGGAGCCGAGGAACCCCGTGACCACGGTCACCGGGACTTTTGCGAGCGAGTTCATTCGGCGGCCTCCGGCACGACGGCGATGGGGGGAATGCGGGCAAGCGACTGCTTGCGGAAGATTTCGGGACGGCTGCGCCAGGGCACGATACCATCCGGCGCGGCCGCATAGGCCGCAGCGCCTGCGACCACGTCACGCGCATTCGCATCCGACAGGCGGCCATAGACATAGGACCAGCGGCCGGGTGCGCTCAGCGCGACCGAGCAGCCCTGGCTGCAGGCCGACAGGCATTCGACGGGAACCACATTGACGCCGTCGGGCACACCGGCCTCGATGATCGCGCCATGCAGGCGCTTCCCGGGTGTCGTCTCGCCCTCGCCCAGCGTCTGGCCGGCACGGCAGGTGATGCAGACATGAAGTGTGACGGTCATCGCCTCTTCCAGATAACAGCGGGAGGCGATGAGGCACACGGACCCCGACTTGAGAGGCCGTTTCCCCGTCGCGGAACACCCCGTCCGCCGGTCCAAAACTCGTCCGCGCTGGCAGGTCTCCCGGCTTGCGGAGCAGGGTTTTGGCCCTTCGATCCCCGCCTTCCCGATTCCAAAGGGAATCAGTGGCTTCGGGCATCTCTCCGGTCACGGTCGCGGGGGCGGCTGCAGTTTGGATCCAAATCTTGCCGATTCGGACCCTATCGCATTCCCTCTTCGCCTGTCATAGGACAGGAACCAACGCCGGGCCACCATTTGCCGGTGGCCGCCACTTGTCAAGAAGGACCGGTACCGATGACGCCTGAACCGGACACCCAAACAGCCGAGGAAACCGACGCCCGGCACGCCCAGAAAATGGCGAAGAAGAAGGCTGCCCGCGACAAGATCATGGCGACCAAGAGCGACGAAAAGGGCCTGATCATCGTCCACACCGGCGCCGGGAAGGGAAAATCCTCCTCCGCTTTCGGCATGATCGTGCGCTGCGTCGCCCATGGCCTGCCCTGCGCGGTCGTACAGTTCATCAAGGGCGCCTGGGACACCGGCGAGCGGCGCCTGCTCACCGGCCATTTCGGCGACCTCTGCCAGTTCCACGCCATGGGCGAAGGCTTTACCTGGGAGACGCAGGACCGTGCCCGCGACATCGCCGCTGCGCGCGCCGGCTGGGAGAAGGCCAAGGAGCTGATATCAGATGCGCACCTGCGCATGGTCGTGCTCGACGAGATCAACATCGCGCTGCGCTACGACTATCTCGACATTGCCGAGGTGGTCGAATTCCTCACGACGCAGAAGCCGCCGATGACGCACGTCGTGCTCACCGGGCGCAACGCCAAGGACGAGCTGATCGAGATCGCCGACCTCGTCACCGAGATGACGCTGGTGAAGCATCCGTTCCGCTCCGGCATCAAGGCCCAGGCCGGCGTCGAGTTCTGAAGCCGATGGCGCGCGCGCTGATGATCCAGGGGGCCGGCTCGGACGTGGGCAAATCGCTCATCGTCGCCGGCCTTGCGCGCGCCTTCACGCGGCGGGACTTGCGCGTGCTCCCGTTCAAGCCGCAGAACATGTCGAACAACGCCGCCGTTACGGTCGACGGTGGCGAGATCGGCCGCGCCCAGGCGCTGCAGGCGCTCGCCGCCGGTGTCGAGCCGCACGTCGACATGAACCCGGTGCTGCTGAAGCCCGAGACCGATGTCGGCGCACAGGTGGTGGTCCACGGCAAGCGCATCGCCACTGCGCGGGCGCGCGACTACGCGGCGATGAAGCCTTCGCTGATGAGCGCGGTCCTGGAGAGTTTCGAGCGCCTCAAGGCGCGCGGCGATCTCGTGCTGGTCGAGGGCGCCGGCAGTCCGGCCGAGGTCAACCTGCGCAAGGCCGACATCGCCAATATGGGCTTTGCGCGCAAGGCGGACGTGCCGGTCGTGCTGGTCGGCGACATCGACCGCGGCGGCGTCATCGCCCAGCTCGTCGGCATCAAGACGGTGATCGACCCCGACGATGCCGCGATGATCCATGGCTTTGTCATCAACAAGTTCCGCGGCGACCCCACGCTGTTCGACGACGGCTACAAACTGATCGAGCAGAAAACGTCGTGGCGCGGCTTCGGCGTGCTGCCGTGGTTCGCGCGCGCCGGCGAGCTGCCGGCCGAGGATGCGCTCGGCCTACACGATGCGCGCAAGCCGGGGAAATGCAAGATCGCCTGCCTCGCGCTGTCGCGCATTGCCAATTTCGACGATCTCGATCCGCTCAAACTCGAACCAGGCGTCGATCTCGTCATGGTGCGTCCGGGCGAAGCAATCCCCGGCGACGTGAAGCTTGTCATCGTCCCCGGCTCAAAATCCACTCGCGGCGATCTCGCCTTCCTGCGCGCGCAAGGCTGGGATATCGATCTGCTCGCGCACCACCGCCGGGGCGGCCATGTGCTCGGTCTCTGCGGCGGCTATCAGATACTGGGGCGCAGCGTCGCCGATCCCGATGGGATCGAGGGCCCCGCGGGCGACACGCCGGGCCTCGGGATGCTGGACGTGACGACGGTGATGAGCCCGCAGAAGACGCTGACGCGGGTCGCGGCCGTGCATGCCGCCACGGAGCAGCCGATCGAAGCCTACGAGATCCATATCGGCCGCACCGACGGCCCCGATTGCGCCCGCCCGTTCGCGAAACTGAATGGCGAGCCGGAAGGCGCGATGTCGGGCGACGGCCGCGTGCAAGGCAGCTATTTGCACGGCCTCTTCACGTCCGACGATTTCCGCAGGGCATATCTCGCAACGCTCGACATCTCGGCAGGCAACGAGCCCTATCATGCCAGGATCGAGAGCACGCTCAATGCCCTCGCCGACCACATTGAAAAGCATCTCGACGTCGAAGGCCTGCTCGCGCTAGCGCGCTAGTGCATCGGCAAGACGCGCCCATTCGGCTTCGCTGCCGGGAAGCCCGAGACGCAACCATGTCGGCTCTTTCGCGAACACGCGCGACCAGATATGGGCGCGCGCGAGCGTCTCCTGCACAGCAAATGCGTCAGGCGTCTCATAGAGACGAAACAGCGACGCGCCGCCGACAATCCGCCATCCCAGCGCTCGCGCCATCTCATCGAGGCGAATGCAATCGCGCGCCAGCCGTTCGGACGTCGCCTCAGCCCAAGCATCGTCACGCAATGCGCGGCTGCCGATTGCGATCGCCGCTCCCGAGACCGGCCATGGGCCCGATGCCGCCATGAGCTTGGCAACGTCGGCCGCATGACCGATTGCGAATCCTAGCCGCAGGCCGGCCAGTCCATAAAACTTTCCGAAGGAGCGCAGGACCAACAATCCCGGCCGATCCGCTTCGGGTGCAAGCGACAGCTGCGGATCGGCATCGGCAAAGCTCTCGTCGATGACGAGGCGACCGACGCGCGGCAGTAGCGCGAGCAGATCCTTCGGTGAATGGCATCGGCCGTCGGGATTGTTGGGGTTGACGACGATAGCGAGGTCCGCGCCGGCCAGCCCATCGAGCTGTCCGACCTCCTGCACCTCCCAGCCTGCAGCCGACAGCACACCGGCGTATTCATTGTAGGTCGGCGCGAGGATGCGCGCGCGTCCGGGCGACGCGAGTTGCGGCAGCAATTGAATGACGGCCTGGGCACCGCCCATCGCGACGATCGGCGCGCGCGTGCGATACGCGTGCTGCGCCGCCTGATGCAATGCCTCGATCTCGGCGCGCGGCGGCAGCGCGCTCCACGCGCGCGCGCTCACCACACCCACGGGATACGGCAACCGGTTGATGCCCGTCGACAGATCGATCCAATCCTCCGCGCGGCCGCCAAACCGCTGCTGGGCCAGATCGAGATTTCCACCGTGTTCGCGCATGCCCCGTTCTTTCATGCGAAAGCGAGGATCGCAAGAAGGCCGGCGAGCAGCAGCATGGCGTAGCGGTAGACGGTCAGTGCCTCGCCGATGTCGGCTCCGAGCGGATCGCGCGCGCCTTCATTGAGCCAAGGCTCGTTCGTGATGCTGCCATGATAGACGCGGGGGCCGCTGAGCCGCACACCGAGTGCGCCCGCCATCGCCGCTTCCGGCCAGCCGGCATTCGGCGAACGATGCCGGCGCGCATCGCGCGTCATGCACGACAGCGCCTCTGATCGCCTTGGTGCCAGCAGCACGAACAAAAGTCCGGTCAGGCGCGCCGGAATAAAATTGGCGACATCGTCGATGCGCGCCGCCGCCCACCCAAAGGCTTCGTGCCGTTCGCTGCGATGGCCGATCATCGAGTCCAGCGTGTTGATCGCCTTGTAGCCGAGGATGCCCGGCAGGCCGAACAGCGCGCCCCAGAGCACCGGTGCCACCACGCCGTCGGAGGCATTCTCGGCGAGGCTCTCGATCGCCGCACGCGCGATGCCGGCTTCATCCAGCGCTGCGGGATCGCGGCCGACGATGCGTGAGACCGCCTCGCGCGCGGCGGCGATATCGCCGGCCTGCAAGGGCTTCGCGACGGCAGCCACGTGATCATGCAGCGAGCGCAGCGCCACCAGCGGCCAGGCCAGGATGCCGACCAGCACGATCTCGATCCAACCTGCGGGAAGTAAGGATTGAAGCCCCCAGCCGAGCACGACGGAAAGCGCAACCACCACGAGTGCGCCGGCCACGCCAGCAGCTCGGCGCCATGCCGGCGGATCAGACGCACGATTCCAGGCGGCGTCGATGACGGCAATCAACCGGCCGAGCCAAGTGACGGGATGACCGATCCGTGCGAACAGCGGGGCGGGCCAGCCCAGAAGGGCATCCA
Organism: Bradyrhizobium sp. WSM1743; assembly: GCF_000473065.1. Lineage (GTDB taxonomy): Bacteria > Pseudomonadota > Alphaproteobacteria > Rhizobiales > Xanthobacteraceae > Bradyrhizobium. Next base: position 120,530 of record NZ_AXAZ01000004.1, on the reverse strand, counting down.
GCGCCATCGCCACCACCATCGCACCCGCAAAGCCCACATCCGCCTCCTGTCCCGCCCCTGTTGCGCAAAGCGAGGGCGGAGCGCAAGCCCCCTCGCCCCCTGATTTCGGCTTTGTCTTTGGTCACGATTGATGGTTAGTCAGGCTCACGGGAGACCTTGATGACGATCATCTTGATCACGGGCGGAGCGCGATCGGGCAAGAGCAAGCGTGCGGAAACCCGCACGCGCGCCTTTCCTGGCCAGCCCGTCTACATCGCGACGGCCGAGGCACTCGATGACGAAATGCAGGAACGCATCGCGAAGCATCGCGCGCGGCGCGGAACCGACTGGATCGAGCGCGAGGTGCCCCTCGATCTCGTGCCCGCGCTGGTCGCAACCGATGGCGGCGGCGCGAGGCTGGTGGACTGCCTGACGCTGTGGCTCTCCAACCTGATGCATGCGGCGCGCGACTGGGAGCGAGACGTGAGAGAGCTCGCCGGCACCCTGCCCCGCCTCAACAGCCCCGTCGTCTTCGTCACCAACGAAGTCGGCCTCGGCATCGTGCCCGACAATGCGCTGGCGCGCAGCTTTCGCGACGCCGCCGGAATCATGAATCAGATCATTGCCGATGTCGCCGACGAGGTCGAGTTCGTCGTCGCCGGCCTGCCGATGAAGCTGAAATGATCCCGCGCGCCGAACTCTTGCGGGACGTCGTCGCCGATCTCCGAATCGCAGCGTCGTTCGTGACGATCCTGCCCGTCGCATCGTCGAAGCCCGCCGGCGACGGAGCGATCGCGCGCGCAACCTGGGCCCTGCCCGTCGCGGGACTGCTGGTCGGCCTCGCCGGCGCTTTGGTCTACAAGATCGCCATTCGCTTCGGACTGACACCAGGCCTTGCCGCCCTGCTCGCGCTGGCCACGACCGCGCTCATCACCGGCGCGCTGCACGAGGACGGGCTTGCCGATACCGCGGACGGACTCGGCGGCGGACGCACGCGCGAGCGTAAGCTCGAGATCATGCGCGACAGCCGAATCGGAACCTATGGCGTCTGCGCGCTGATCCTGTCGTTCGCCTTGCGCTGGAGCGCGCTCGCGACCATCGCCAATCCCCTCGCCGTCACACTCGCACTGTGCGCGGCGCACACTGCTGCCCGCGCCGGCGTGCCGGCCTTCATGTCACTGGTGCCGCCGGCGAGGCCTGACGGTTTATCGGCCAGTGCCGGAGCGCCGCCGGGCCGCAGCGTCGCCATTGCCTTCGCCGTTGGAACGCTCGCGCTTGCCCTGGCGTTGGGGCCGGGCAAGGCGCTGGTCGGCCTGATCCTGCTGTCGCTTGCCGGCCTGATGCTGGCGCGGCTTGCCATCCGCCAGATCGGCGGGCAGACCGGCGATATCCTGGGCGCGTTCGAGCAGACGGGCGAGATCCTGATCCTGCTGGTGGCCGCTGCCTTTCAGATGGGGCGCTGACCTCATGGTCGAGTTCGACGATATCTTCCGCCAGCATTTGCGCGAGCTGTTCGTGTGGCGCCGCGACGTGCGCCGCTTCCGCAGCGATCCGCTGCCGAAGGACGCCATCGATCGCCTGATCGAGACCGCCTGCCTCTCGCCTTCGGTCGGCCTCAGCCAGCCCTGGCGCTTCGTCACCGTCGATGACGCCGCGCGGCGCCGGGCCGTCACCGACGATTTCAAGACGTGCAACGCCGACGCGTTGAATTGCTATTCCGGCGACCGCGCAGCGCGCTATGCCACGCTGAAACTGTCAGGCCTCGAACAGGCCCCCGGTCACCTTGCCGTGTTCGCGGACAAGACCAGCAGCATCGGTCACGGCCTCGGCCGCGCGACGATGCCGGAGACGACAGAATATTCCGTGGTCGCGGCGATCACCGCGATGTGGCTCGCAGCGCGCGCCGATGGCATTGGCGTTGGATGGGTATCGATCCTGAGCCCGGATCGCATCCATGCCATTCTCGACGTGCCCCGCTCCTGGAAATTCATCGCCTATCTCTGCATCGGCTATCCGGAAGCCGAATGCGACCGGCCCGAGCTGGAGCAGGCGAATTGGGAGCACCGGCGAGGTGCAGACGAGTTCACGCTGCGGCGCTAGGCATGGCGCTCGAACGGTAACAGCACTGCCGCCAATGGATGGCCGGACCGAAGGCGTGCGAATGAACATTCACATGCGCCTTTCGTCGATTGTGGGCACCCCGCTTTCGCGCTAAGCATCCAGCAACACAAGGCGATCGTGCAACGCATTCCATGATGGGGCGGTCTTTCGTTTCCATGGCAATCAATCGCCGCGGCTTCATTCGTCTGCCGGCTGCATCGGCCGCGGGCTGGATCGCGCTCGGCGCAACGCCGGATCGCATGCGGATCGTCGCCTCGCTGACCGCGTTGCCGCTCGACGACGAGCTGACCAGACGGAACATGACAGACAGCGCGACCTCCCGGCTGGGCGGCCTCATTGTCGGCTTGCGGCAACGCGGCTGGGTCGAAGGCGTCAACTTCCGTCTCGAGGTCCGTTCGACCTTCGGCGCACCGGACAGGCTGAAGACGGCCGTTCAAGAATTGCTCGATCTCAGGCCGGACGTGATCCTGACGGGATCGACCGTCGAGACCGCGGCTGTCCTTGCCGCCACCAAGACCATCCCGGTGGTGTTCGCGACCGCGAACGATCCGGTCGGCAATGGCTTCGTCGAAAGCCTCGCGCATCCCGGCGGCAACGCCACCGGCTTCACCAACAGCACCGCCGAGATGGGCGGCAAATGGCTCCAGCTGATCCGCGAGGTCGTGCCTGATGTTGCGCGTGTCGGCGTCCTGTTCAACCCGGCGACCACGCCGCGCGGCGGGCGCTTCTTTCTCGAATCGATCGAGCAGGAGGCCGCAGCGTCCGGCGTGTCCGCGGTCCCCGCGCCCGTCAACGCGCCAACGGAGATCGACGAAGCCATCAGGCGCTTCTCCGAACCGCCCAAGGCGGCGATGCTTGCGCTCGTCGACAGCTTTCTCGTGGTCAACCGGCACGCTGTCATCGCGGCAGCCGCCAAATACCGCGTGCCGACGATCTATCCGTTCCACTACTTCATGGATGCCGGCGGGCTGATGAGCTACGGGCCGACGCTCGAGGTGCGCTCGGCCAATTACGTCGATCTCATCCTGCGCGGCACCAAGGCCGGCGATCTGCCGGTGCAATCACCGCGCAAATACGAGCTGCTGATCAACCGCACGGTCGCCCGCACGCTCGGCTTGACGATACCCTTCACGCTGCTCGCGCGCGCCGACGAGATCCGCGAGTGAACGAAGCCACCGACCAGGGATCTTTGCGGACGCCTCCCGGCCGGCTGTTTAGAAAATATCTCTACTCGATCGTCGCGCTTGCCTTTGCCGCGCTCGCCATCAACACCGGCTTCGACGTCTGGTTCTCCTATCGCGAACAGAAGCAGCTGCTGGCGGCGACCCAGCGCGAGCAGGCGGCCTCCGCAGCCATTCAGATCGGCCAGTTCATCGGCCAGATCGAAAACCAGATCAGATGGCTCGCCCGGCTGCCGCCGGAGCTGTCGACCAACGAGGACGAGCGGCTGAACGCCATCCGCCTTCTGCGCCTCTCGCCTGCGATCGCGGAAATCGCCCAGCTCGACGCGCAGGGCCGCGAGCAGGTGCGCGTGTCGCGCGGTGTCGCCGACAAGGTCGGCAGCAACGCCGACCTCTCCGCCTCGCCCGCCTTCCGCGGCGCCAATGACAGCCGGGCCTATTACGGACCCGTCTACTTCTTCGGCGACACCGAGCCGTTCATGACGCTGGCCACGCGCGGCACCGGCCGCGCTCCTGATGTGATTGTCGCCGAGGTCAATCTGCGCTTCATCTGGGACCTGGTCGCCGGGATCAGGGTCGGCAACACCGGCAAGGCCTATGTGGTCAACCGCATGGGCGTGTTGATCGCCCATCCCGACCTGTGGCGGGCGCTCCAGCGCAGCGATCTCTCCGGCCATATCGACGTCCGCGCCGCGCTCGACGGCGTCGGGCCGCCTTCGGGTGGCCACGTCAAGGAGGATCTGTCCGGCCAACGCGTGCTGTCGACCTATGCGACTGTGCCCTCGCTCGGCTGGCTGGTGTTCGTCGAGCTGCCGCTCACCGAAGCCTACGCGCCGATCTACGCCTCGATCGGCCGCTCGACCTTTCTCCTCGTCATCCTGCTGGTCGGTGCAGTTCTGGTGTCGCTCGTTCTCAGCCGGCGCATGACCGTGCCGATCCAGATGCTGACGCAAGGAGCCAAGCGGATCGGCAGCGGCGATCTCGGCCAGCGGCTCGCGATCAAGACCGGTGACGAGCTGGAGGCGCTCGGCGACCAGTTCAACCGCATGGCAGCGCATCTTCGCGAGTCCTACGCCACGCTGGAGCGCAAGGTGGTCGAGCGCACCTCGGAACTCGAGAAGGCGCGACCAGGCGCTTGCCGAGCACGATGCCGCCGAGCGCGCGCGCAGCGCGGCCGTAGCGGCCAACGAGACCAAGTCGCGCTTCCTCGCCGTCGTCAGCCACGAGCTGCGCACGCCGCTGAACGGCGTCATGGGCGTGCTGCAATTGTTGGACGACGGCAGCCTCAGCGAGGCCCAGCGCCGCCATCTCGCCACCGCGGCGGCGTCGGGGGAAACGCTGATCGCGCTGGTCGATGCGGTGCTGGAATATGCGCGCCTCGAGGCCAGCACCGAAATTCTGGAGACGCGCGACTTCCGTCTCGACCAGCTCATTGAAGCTGCCGCCGACCTGATGCGTCCGCAAGCCCTCGACAAGGGCTTGACCTTCGACCTCGCCTGCGATGCGACGATCAACACCGCCGCGCATGGCGACCCCGTCAGACTTAATCGCATCCTGCTCAATCTGATCAGCAACGCGATCAAGTTCACCCCGAGCGGCGGGATCGGCGTGAACGCGGCGGCCGAGCCGCACGACGATCACGTGCTGCTGCGCGTTACCGTGCGCGACACCGGCATCGGCATCGCGCCCGACCTGCACGAGCGGATCTTCGAGGATTTCGTCCAGGCCGACGACAGCATCGCGCGGCGCTTCGGCGGCACCGGCCTCGGACTTGCGATCGCACGCCGCCTCACCCGCCTGATGCACGGCGAGCTGACGGTCGAGAGCGTACCGGGCGCGGGCAGCACGTTCACGCTCGAAGTGCCGCTCGGCCTTGCCGCAAGCGGCATCGCGCAAGGCGCGCTTGCGCCGCCGTCGCGACAACTGCGTGTGCTGCTGGTCGACGACGATCCCGTCAATTGCGAAGTCGGCGAAGCGATCCTGAAGAGGCTCGGCCACCGCGCCACGATCGGCAGGAACGGCACCTCGGCCGTCGAGCTCGCCCGCGATCAGGCGTTCGACGTCATCCTGATGGACCTGCACATGCCCGACATGGACGGCATTGAGGCGGCCTCGCGGATCGCCAAGCTCGGTCTGCCGAAGATGCCGCGCATCATCGCCGTGACCGCGGACGTATCGCGCGGCGCCCGAGAACGGCTCGCAGGCGCCGGCATCGCCAAGGTCGTCAGCAAGCCGATCCTGATCAACGCGCTGCGTGAAGCGATCGAGGACGATCCTGCGCAGGGGACGACCGCAACACAGCTTGCGGCCGGCGCATTGATCGACCGACACTTTCTCGAAGACCAGCGGGAGCTGCTCGGCGCCGCGCAAATCGACAAGCTCCACCATCTGCTGGACGAGACCGGCGAAAAGCTGATCGAGGACATCACCAAGGCTGCGGCGAATGGCGATCACGCGCAGCTCGCGCGATCCGCGCATCAGCTCGGCAGCGCGGCGAGTGCGCTCGGTCTCGTCCGCCTGTTCGAACGCTGCCGCGAGATCGAGCTGACGGCGGCCGCGATGCCACTGCAGGAATGCCCGAGTGCCGCTCGCGAACTCGCCGCGCTGCGGGAAGCGTCGATGAGCGCGCTTGACGATCTGCTTCAGCCAGCCGAGCAGCGCTCGCTCGACTAGCCGCCCCTCTTGGGCGCGGCCGAGCAACAATTTGACCCTACCTCAGTATGGTCACGTCATACCCCCGCACAATGGCGACGACCAAGTGCTCTTGCTATCTACCAGCACAGAGTGAAAGGCAACGGAACCGGCCCCGCGAGCCGGCAGTTGCAGGACAAGTCCGGCGGCGTAGCGCCCGCCGGCCTTTCTCCTGATCGAGCGGCAGGATGCCGCTTCAAGACCTGGTGTCGACCGTCAAAGTTGGCTGTTGAGAGAACGCCATGAAAAACATCGCCGATCTCCTCGTGCGGTTTTGGCAAGGGAGCCAGCCTGCATCCGATACCCAGGTTGCGGCGGTGGCCGAACACCGAGATCAATCCAGCATGGCTGATTTTGTCCGCATCCTGCAGGCCTACGATCGGGACCAATGGGGTGACCGCGTCCGCTGACCCCGACAGCTGAATTGCACATTGACGACTGCGAGTCCCGGGCGTTGAATGGCGTTTTCGATCTGGCGGAGCAGCTGAGGCGTCCCGTCCCCGACAAGCGGTCGGTTAGCCGCTCCTGATCCTTGCCTTCGGAAAATACAGTCTGGCTTCACCGACGCGCTGAGAGGTCGAGAGCCATGAGATTTCCGATTGCTCTATGGGCATTCTCGATGGCATTGCTCACCGCGGCAGGGGCGCGCGCGCAAACCCAGGAGGGCCCGCCGGCATGGGCCTACCCGGTAAACCCACCCAATTTTCAACGCACGCCTGACGATGGTGCCATTAGGCACGTTCCTGACAGCGCCGCAGGTTTTACGCTCACGCAAGTGCGCGATCTGTTCGCCGCGCCCGACTGGCATCCGAACGATCATCCACCAATGCCGGAAATCGTGGCAAGGGGGAGAAAGCCAGAGGTGTTCGCGTGCGGCGTCTGTCACCGGGCGGACGGACCGGGCGGTCCTGAGAATGCCAGCCTGTTTGGGCTCTCCGCGGAATACATCATTCAGCAAACCACGGAGTTCAAGCTTGGCCTGCGCACGAACTCGGCCCCTCGCGTCGCCACCGACCTGATGATCAAGTTGTCCAAAGCGGTGACCGATCAGGAACTCGCAGAGGCCGCGGCCTACTTCGCCTCCATCAAGCCGAGATCGAATATTGCCGTCGTAGAGACCGAGGCGGTGCCAAAAACGCAGGTGAGAGACTTGTTCTTGGCTCCGCTAGACGGCACCGAGAAAGAACCCATCGGTCAGCGCATCATCGAGATACCGGAAAACGTCGAACACTTTGTCAGCCGGGACTCGCGCGCTCGTTTCATCGCCTACGTCCCGGTAGGCAGCGTTCAGAAAGGACGAACGCTGGCAGCGAACAGCGATCCGCGCGTCCAGTGCGGGGTTTGTCACGGTGCTGACCTCAACGGGACTGCCATCGCGCCAGGGATTGCGTCCCGTTCGCCCACTTACATGTTCCGGCAGCTCTACGACTTCAAATCAGGGGCGCGCAAGGGCGCCAATAGCGAACTCATGAAACCGGTTGTCGAGAATCTCAGCATCGACGACATGATCGCGCTGGTCGCCTTTTCAGCGTCGCTCAAGCACTGACATTCTTGTGCTGTCAGGCGCGCGCTTGGCGCGATGTCAGGTCGCCCGGCCGGCAATGTGCCGCCGGCCGGGCCAACACGCCAGACCTGGGTCAACTCGCTTCGTGCGGGACCTGTGAACATTCCGCTGTCATGAGCCGGACGTCTTAACGACGAGCTTTATGTTTAGCAGGTTGACGCCTTTGAATGGGTTCGGCGCGCTTTCGATTGTTCCCGTACCCGTGGCGTTCGCATAAGCACCTGTGCCCGATAGGATCGTATATTCGCCCGTTGATTTGCCGTCTTTGGCTGAACCGGTGTAGCGCGCCGTAATCGAGCCTTCCTCGAACGTGTAAGTGCTATAGCCGAAGAAGGGGCCCGATCCTTTGAGCAAGTCCGAAGTATTGACGAACTCTTTCACTCCGATACGGCCATCGTTGAAGACGGCGACCCCGAAGAATTTACCAGACACAACCGTCTGTCCTTCGACGTTTGCGGCCTCGATGACCTTGAGGTCGATCGGCTTCGTGATCAGCTTGAACTCAAGCACCCGCTCGCCGGCTACGGCGGCTGACGCCGCGACAGTCAATGCCACGCCAGAAAGGAAAATGGTGAGAGACTTCCGCATAGGCTCCTCCTGCACTTGGTTGAAATCAAGTTGAGAAGTGCCGGCGAGCTACACATCATGCCGCCGCCTTTCGCGGTGGCACGAAAGAGCGCCCTCGGCGACGCCCCGGCAGCGGCTGAAGCTCTCTGGTCCTAAGGCGCAAAGTCGGGACGCAAGGATGAGTCCTGAGCGATCGGAAGAAAGTTCAGTTTCAGCTGCGGTATAATAGTATCCCGCCTCCGGCTTGAGTTGAATGTTTCCAACCTCAATCTGAAGCGACGGCTTCGTCCACGTCCCGGCCAAACCGCTCGACCAGAAAATCGATGAACAGCCGCACCTTCACCGACAGATGCCGCGTCGGCGGATAGACCGCATAGAGCGCGAGCGGCGGCGCGAAATAGTCGTCCAGCACCGTCCGCAATTCGCCTTTCCGCAGGGCATCGGCGGCGATGAACTCGGGCAGCAGCGCCAGCCCCCTGCCCTTGATCGCGACGTCGCGCAGCACCTCGGCATTGTTGACGCAGAGCGTCCAGGCCGGCTGGATCCAGTGATCGCCGTCGCTGCCTGTCAGCTTCCACTGATTGCCTGTCAGCAGGAAGCCGTAGGTCAGCGAGGCATGCTCGCGCAGATCCTGCGGATGTTTTGGCGTGCCGTGGCGCGCCAGATAATCTGGCGACGCGCAGATCATGCGCGCCACCGGCATGATTTTTCGCGCAATCAGGCTGGAGGATTCCAGCTCCGCAATCCGCAACGTCACGTCAAACCCATCCTGGACCGGATCGAGCAGATCGTCGCTGAGCACGATCTGGAGCTGAAGCTCACCATAGCGCGCCATGAAATCGGCCAGCACGGGACCTAACCGCATCGTGCCGAATGACATCGGCGCATTGACACGCAACAAGCCCCGCGGCGCCGACTGGGCTTGCGTGACCGCCTGGTCGGCGGCCTCGATTTCCGAGAGGATCACGACCGCGCGTTCGAAATAGCGCTGGCCGCTCTCGGTCGGGCTGGCGTGCCGGGTGGTGCGGTTCAGGAGTTGGACGCCGAGGCTCTCCTCGAGATCGGCGATGTACTTGCTGATCGCCGAGCGCGACAGCCGCAGCTGCCGGCCGGCTTCCGCAAAGCTGCCGCTCTCGACCACCTTCACGAAGGCGCGAAGGCTGCTGAGCTTATCCAACAGCCCGCTCCGACGATTGTTTCCAAATAGTAGACATAGTCGTCATATTTGCATGGATTGTCTCCAATCCAAAGCGGAACGATATTTGGGGCCAGAGCAAGACCGCTCCCCGAATCTGGAGGACGACAATGTCTGGACTGCACCATGTCACCGCGATCGCCGGCGACCCCATCCGCAATTTCGGCTTCTACACCCGGGATCTTGGCCTGCGCTTCGTCAAGAAGACGGTCAATTTCGACGATCCGGGCACCTATCACTTCTATTACGGCGACGAGACCGGCCGCCCCGGCACCATCCTGACCTTCTTCCCCTGGGCTGGCGTCTCGGCCGGGCGCCGCGGTGTCGGCGAGACCCATCAGACCGCGTTCCGCGTGCCGCAACGCTCGCTCGGTTACTGGACGCAGCGCTTCACCGAGAAGGGCATCGCTTACGAGGCGCTAGAGAAGCGCTTTGGCGAGTCCGTGCTGCCGTTCACCGATCCAGATGGCATGGCGCTCGCGCTCGTTGGCATTCCCGGTGCCGAGGACGAGCCGGGCTGGAGCAATGGCGACGTGCCGGCCGAGCATGCGATCCGCGGCTTCCATGGCGTGACCCTGCTGCTCGACAGCGCGGCCAAGACGGCTGCCGTCCTCACCGACGTGTTCGGCTTCAAGGAGACCGGACGCGAAGGCTCGGTGATCCGCTTCAAGGCACCGGGCGATGCCGAAGGCAGCATCGTCGACATCTACGAAGCCAAGGGTTTCCTGCGCGGGCATCAGGGCGGCGGCTCGGTGCATCACATCGCCTTCCGTGCGGCTGACGATGCCGAGCAGGGCAAGATGGCCGAGAGGCTCGTCGGCAATCACGGCCTGCACCCGACCGAGCAGCGCGACCGCAACTACTTCCGCTCGATCTACTTCCGCGAGCCCGGCGGCGTGCTGTTCGAGATCGCGACCGACATTCCCGGCTTCGCAGTCGACGAGCCCGTCGCGACCTTGGGGCGTGAGCTGAAGCTGCCGAGCTTCCTCGAACCGCATCGCAAGCAGATCGAGGGCGTCTTGCCGAGCCTCGAAGAGACCGCGTCATGACCGAAACCGCATTCATCCATCGCTTCGAGCCCGCGACCAGCGCGGGCCCCCCTCCACTCCTGCTGCTGCACGGCACCGGCGGCGACGAGAATGACCTGCTCGGGCTCGGCGAGATGATCTCGCCCGGCTCAGCCCTGCTCTCGCCGCGCGGCCGCGTGCTCGAGCACGGCATGCCGCGCTTCTTCCGCCGTCTCACCGAAGGCGTGTTCGACGAGGCGGACGTGCGGCGACGCGCGATCGAGCTCGGCGACTTCGTCGCGGAGGCGCGGAAGCAATACGGCATCGCCGCGCCGATCGCGGTCGGTTTCTCCAACGGTGCCAACATCGCGGCGGCGCTGTTGCTCCTAAAGCCGGAGGCGTTGTTCGGCGCGATCCTGCTGCGGGCCATGGTGCCGCTGTCGGATCCGCCGAACGCCGATCTTGCAGGCAAGCCCGTTCTGCTCCTCTCAGGACAGGGCGACCCGATCGTGCCGGCAAGCAATTCGGCACGGCTTGCGGCTCTGCTCTCGCAAGCAGGCGCGAGCGTGACCCACAGGGTCCTGCCGGCAGGCCATCAACTGTCGCAAGCCGACGTGACGCTGGCGCGCGACTGGATCGGCAACGTCGACGCCAAGGCCGCGTGATAAGGCCGCATGATCAAGCAGCGGCGCGCCGTTTCCGACGGTGCGCCGCAGCCATCAATCAATCGAACCAGCCGCGCCGCTTGAACCAGATCAGCGGCAGCACCCCGCTGGCGATGACTGCGAGCCAGGCCAGCACGTAGCCGAAGGTCCAGTCCAGCTCGGGCATGTGCTTGAAGTTCATGCCCCAGATCCCGACCAGGATGGTCGGCGGTACGCCGACGACCGACACGATCGTCAGGATCTTGAACAGCTCGTTCTGCTGGATGTTGACGAAGCCGAGCACCGCATCGAGCAGAAGCTGGATCTTGTCCGACAATCGCGTCTCGTAATCGCTGAGCGAGACGACGTCCTTCGACACGGCCTCAAGGCGCTTCTTCGACGAAGCCGTGATCCACTCGCTGCCGACATCGCCGGCAAACGAGGCGATGCGGCCCACTCCGAGCAGGACATCGCGCGCCTTGGCGAGCCGATTGGCCAGCTCGCCGATCATCTCCAGTGCCTCCCGCATCTTGCGGCTGGAGCGCACCGGCCGTTGGGTGCGCACCAGCCCGCCCTTGAAGACCCCCCGCGAGAGCTGATCGACCTTGGCGCCGAGATGCTCCAGCACATCGGCACCGCGATCGATCATGGCCTCGAGCAGGCTGGCGAACACGCACATGCCGTTCTCCAGGCTGGCGTCGGAGCCGACGCTCTTGCTGATGTCGTCGAAGATCGGCAGCTCTGCAAAACGCACCGTCACCAACACGTGCGGACCGATGACGAAACCCACCGGCGTGATCTCGGCCTCGTCATCCTCGCTGAGCCGGACCGCCGGCGAGCTGAGATAGAGCGTGCCGTGGTCGAAGATCAGCCGGCTCGACGCCTCGATCTCGCTGAGCGACTCTTCCGAGGGAATGCTGATCTTCAGCAACCGCTCGACGAATTGCTTTTCTTCTTCGGTCGCATTCAGCAGATCAGCCCAGATGATCTCGGACGGCATTTCCGCGCCGATGTCCTGCCAGTCGTCGGACGGCCATCTGTAGAGTTTGAGCAAGGACAGGACTCCGTGACCGCATCGTCATGCCGGATGGTGCATGGCACGCTTCAGATCAGCAAGTCATGAGGCGCAGGTACGATGCCGTGATGCGGACCATTATTGCCGTGGTTGGCCGTGTGTTCGTCCAGTGCATGAGGGACCATTTTGACGATCATCTCGAGGTCCTCTTCGTGACCGAGCGGAACGCGCGGATCGAGAGGAGCATGAAATTCCTTAGGCTCGACTGCCGCGACGGGAGTGGAAGGAGCTGCCTCGCTATCGAAGCGGAACACTAGGTCTTGATCTACCCCGCCGGTCTCGGACGCAGCTTTAGCCGGCTGTGCGGCCTCTGATGCAGTTGCAGCAGATTGCGCCGCCTGCTGCGCGTTTCCGCCTCCAGCGTCACCGCCGGCTGCAATCCCGCCTGCTTCCGGCGAGTTCGCAGAGATTGAGTGCCCCGAGCTGCCGTGTTCCGCGACGGCCGGTTCTGCCGTCTTCTCCGCCGCTGGCGCCCCCGCCCCGTCCGAGGCCGCAGCGCGATGCTCGGCGCCATTGCCGATGCCGTGATCCGACGTGGACCTCGCTTCGGCCTTCTCTGTGGCCGCCGCCTTGGCAGGGCCTGGCTCCAAAGCGTGCTGCGAGTTACCGCGGCCCACGCTGTCGGCGCTTGCGATACTCGATTCGACGATCTCGGCTGCTGCCGGTGCGTTTGCAGAGCTTGGGTGGTGGCCCGAGTTGCCGTGATCGACGCCGCTTCGTTCTTCCGTCTTCGCTGCCCCTCGCGAACCATCCGAAGCCGAGGAATGATGCTCATTGTCATTGCCGACGCCGTGATCCGGTGTGGACCTCGCTTCGGCCTTCTCTGTGGTCGCCGCCTTGGCAGGGCCTGGCTCCAAAGCGTGCTGCGAGTTACCGCGGCCAGCGCTGTGCGCGCTTGCGACGCTCAGTTCGACGATCTCGGCTGCTGCCGGTGCGCTTGCGGCGCTTGAGTGTGAATCGTGCCCTGAATGGCCGTGTTCCGCGCCACCTTGTTCTGCCGTCTTCGCTGACCCCCGCGAAGCGTCCGAAGCCGGAGCGCGATGCTCGGCGCCGTTGCCGACGCCGTTGCCCGGCTTGGCGCCAGCTTCAGCCGACTCCGCGGCTGCTGCCTTTGCAGGTCCTGGCTCCGAAGCATGCTGCGAGTTGCCACGGCCGGCGCTGGCGGCCGTTGCCACGTCCTGATCGATCTCGACTGCTTCCGGTGCGCTTGCTGCAGCGGCTGCGTGCCCGGATTTGCCGTGTTCCGCGCCGCCTGGGTCTGCCGTCTTCGTCGACCCCGGCGTAGCCTTCGAAGCCGGAGCGTGATGCTCGGCGACATTGCCGACGCCGTTGCCCGGTTTGGAGCCGGCGTTCGCCGACTCCGCGGCTGCCGCCTTTGCAGGCTCTGGCTCCGAAGCGTGCTGCGAGTTGCCGCGGCCCGCGCTAGCGTCCGTTACGACGCTCGGTCCGACCACCTCGTTCGGCCCAGCCGACAAAATGCCGATGTCCGTCTTGATCGGCTCACTCTTGAACGTGAGGTTTTCAAATGTCGCAGCCGTCGCGCCATGAGCAGGCTCGATTGATGATCCGCGAACCGACACGCGAGAGGCACCATCGCTCTCTTCCGTTGCATCCGCCGAATCGCTCGTGAAGGTTCTGAACCTCGACGACGCCCCTGAGCCGCCCCGAGTCTGCCCGAATTGAAGCCTCAAGCCGTCGTCGGCCAATCGGGTCCAGATTCCCTCCGTCCCGATTGTGCTCTCGCTCGTGCCGACAATGCCATGGACATTGTCCGCACTCAGGACACTCTCATCGGTTGCGGCCACCGGTATCAGCGCTGCTTCGAGCTCTTCCAAGGTGATCGCGACAGCCGTGCCTTCCGGGTGGTGGACGACATCCGAATCCGCAATGGACACAATCCCCTGCAGATGGATTTCCAGCAGGCCGTGATCCCCGATATCAAGAACATGATCGGTCGGGTTCACATAGATGATCGTTTCATTGCTTGCGGGGTTGTAGATCCAGGCGAGGGTATGTGGCGGTATGGACTTGCTTGCTGCTGTCATATGCAGCCAAGCAAGGGCTCCGAAAGCTGCAAGATTGATCCTGCTCGGCCCAGATGCAAAGTCGAAGCCAGGGGAGGACGAGGTAGAATTGGAATCAATCGGGGAGCGATGAACAACCTTTTCTTCGACGCTGCCGCCAATCAGTTGACCGCGGCTATACCCGCCAATATCGGCATCGTGACCAAAGTCCAATAAGGCAAGAGGTTTTTGGAGGTTGTCACCCGCGGCGCCATCGTTCATTTGGCCCCGCGCGCCTTCTCCAGCGACGCTTTCGTTTTCAGTGGTCACCAACGCGGAAGGCGGGCGGGAATCGTGCGCAAGGAAACCCGAGGCTGAGTTCTCTACATGATTGGCGTCGGCATTGGTGATCGCGGCTAGCTTTGTAGCTGCATTCTCTCCGGTGGCGGCCAGGAAGCTGTCGATCGAGGCCTGACCCGGCTCATGCGACGGCACGGCGAGATGGGGATCGTGCAGCGCGTAGATCAGCGCGCCGGCGAGAGTGGCAAAGGCGCCATACTCTCCGTGAAGCGACATCGGATTGGAAGCAAGCCGCGAGACTTGATGTTCCGGGGGCGGGACACCTCCAATCTGTGTGTCGTTCATTCCTCGCAGCGAAAGCGCAGCAAGACTGGGCGCGCTCGATCCAGCAGGCCCGTGGTCTTTCCACGGCTTCGAGCCCAGGGATTGCTCAGCCGCGGGCAGCGCTCCGATTGCCGCCGCCGGGTCCGCGATTTGGTTCAGTTTGGCAAAATAGTCTCTCTGGGTGAGCGGAGGCGTCTCGGCGGATTCCCAGACGATGAGGTGCCGGAGAATGGCTTTCTTCCAGGGCTCATATTCGGCGTGCTCTCCCGCGTGGCCAATGCTGTCGTCATTCGGAAGCATGTCGTTCGCTTCCGAGGCCTTGAGTTCGTCCGCAATGGCGATCGCCAGAAAGGCCAGCGCGAGCGTGCCGAAGCCGGAGGGGCGTTGCAGCAACGCGAGGGTCGCAAGCACAGTTCGATTGGTGATCTCGAGCTTCTGAAATATGTTGTACAGGTGTACCTTGACTGTCCCTGGGGAAAGGTTCAGCTGGCGCGCGATCTCCTTGTTCGACATTCCTTCTGACACTAGTCGTACGATTTGACGCTCCCGGTGCGTCAATAGCTCCAGCATCTTTTCAATCTTGCCGCCGCCATCAGTGTCCTTGCCGGTTGGCAAGAGATCGAACTCCTCGGGCGACACACTGCGCTTCGTCATCAGTCGCAGTGATCGCAGCATGGTGTCGGGGGAGGCATCCTTCGAAATGGCGCTGCAGGTATCAGCAGCAATCGCTGCAGCTAGATCGTGGTCGGATTCGGCCTCGGTAAAGAACACCAGGCGCGTGGAAAGATTCTCAGCTTTCGCAATCGCGAGGATCTCGGACACCGTCAGATCTGGCAGGGTCTCAGCAAGAAGCGCGACGTCGGGTGCCAAGTTCCGGATTGCTTCGAGGCAGCTCGTCCCATCGCTGCATGATGCCACAACGTCGAAGTCCTGCTGTGCCCCGAGTACCGATTTCAGCCCCTGTAGAACGATCGGTTGTCGGTCTCCGATCACGAGCCGGATGCGCGCGGATATCCCCTGCTTGGCAGTCACGTCTAACATGGACTCTGCCTCGGCCCGGCATCTATGTGCTTCGGCATATGGCCGGAACCGGGTGGGGTATTAAAATACAATTAATCGATCGGAGAAAGAGGCTTAGCGGGGTTAACCCTACCTAAAATTGCAGGTTTTAACGGTATGTGGGTGAGAAAATATGTCGTTTGACCCGATGGCCGTTGCGATTGACTGGCTGGATGCCTACCGCGCGGGCGATATCGAAGCGATCTTGGACATGTATGCCGAAGATGCCGTGGTTCACTGCGGCTGCGGCGACGTCAAAACCATTACCGGCCGCGAGGCACTTCGTGCCCATTGGGTCGATCGCCTCCGAGACTATCCGGCAGGCAAATTGGACGATCTCAATCCTTCGCACGACGGGACCGTCATCTCCTACATCACCAGTACTGGTGTCATGACTGCGCTTTTTGCGTTTGACGCCGCCGGGAGGATTAAGGAGCTGAACTGCGGTCCCTCACACTAGACCCGCGGCGTGATCCGAGCCCGCAGGTCACATGCTCCCTATATCCAGGGCCTCCGGTCCGACTAGCTAGGCAGACATCCTCGGGCTTGTTCGGCTTATCTTAATGAAGCCACAAGCGGGAATGCTGGAGCGCCATTCGCTTGGTTCCAACAAGACCGGCAACGTCTCCTCTCACTGCTGCAACCCTGAAGCAGTGCCCGCGATGATATCCCATCACCGGTCGTGACGCGAAAGCATCGAGCGTGCTTCGCGGCTCTTCGTGATCCTCTTGTAGCCGCGAGCCAGCTCGACCGCAGTCACGTGTGCTGACGGCCTATCAGACATCTTCGCGCTTGGCGCCGGCTCGTAGCGGCGGCCGGACTTTCGAATGTTCTGCCGAAACGACATTGTCGCACCCGTTTCCGCGGAACTACGAGGAACATCGACCGTTTCCCACGTTGGCTTCATTCGGAGACGTGAGTTTGAACCGGCGCCAATTCCTTCGTGCATCGGCTGCTGTTTCAGCTGCCGCTATGCTCCCGCGTGCAACGGATGCCCAAGCGGGCGCGTCCTTCAGCCCATCCTACGTGCGCCAACTTGCTCGCTCCCTTGCGGCCAAGCCATTCGAGCCTCCTGACGAGAAGCTGCCGACTGCGTTGGCGAACCTCAACTACGACCAATACCGATCCATTCGTTTCGTACCCGACAAGGCGCTGTGGCGTGATGATAAGCTGCCGTTCGAGGTGCAATTCTTCCACCGCGGCTTTTTCTACAAGAACAGGGTCGACATCTTTCAGGTGGCGGACAGGAGTGTCATGCCGGTGCCGTATCGACGCGGCGACTTCTCCTTCGGAGAAGGTCTCGGGCAATGGCAAGATGCCGACATCGGCTTTGCCGGATTCCGCATTCATGCTCCGATCAACAAACCGGATTACTATGATGAGGTTTGTGTGTTCCTGGGCGCCAGTTACTTCCGAGCCGTCGCGAAAGGACAGACATATGGTCTGTCCGCACGCGGACTCGCGATAGATACCGGCGAAGCCAAAGGCGAAGAGTTCCCGGTCTTCAAGACGTTCTGGCTGGAGAAGCCGGCGCCAAATGCCACTTCCATCGTGGTGCACGCGCTGCTGGATAGCAAAAGCGCGGCAGCAAGCTACCGATTCACGATTCGGCCGGGCCAAGCCACGGTCTTCGATGTCGAGATGGCTCTCTATCCTCGCGTCGACGTCGAACATGCCGGGCTTGCGCCAATGACCAGCATGTTCTTCTTCGGGCCGGCCGACCGCAAGGATGTCGACGATTTCCGCCCCGCGGTTCACGACTCGGATGGACTTGCGATGTTCAACGGCAGAGGTGAACAACTCTGGCGGCCGCTCAACAATCCGCACGATCTGCAGATTAGCAGCTTTTCGGATGTCCATCCCGGCGGCTTCGGCCTGATGCAGCGGGAGAGGAACTTTTTTGCTTATCAGGATCTCGAATCCAGCTTCGAAAGACGCCCAAGCTTGTGGTTCGAGCCGATCGGCGATTGGGGAGAGGGAGCGGTAAAATTATTCGAGATACCGACCAAGGAGGAAGGCCACGACAACATCGCCGCGCTCTGGCAGCCGAAGCAGCCGCTGGCAGCAAAGAGCGAGCATATCTTTACTTATCGGCTGCACTGGGGGCCGGACGCGCCGAAACCCAAGGCATTGGCACGATTCACTCGCACCGGGATTGGCAGCCGGGGCAGTGACGGCAAACTGTTTGTGTTGGAACTTATGGGAGACCAACTCAAAGAGATCGATGCCAAGACCATCAAAGGCGTGGTGACCGCCGAAAAGGCCGAGATCAGCAACATCGTCACGCAACCCAATCCCATCACGGGTGGGTGGCGTCTAAGCTTCCAATGCGCGGTCAAGAGACAAGCGGCGATCGAGTTGCGCGCCTTCCTGGCTCAGAACGATGAGCCGGTCTCGGAAGTATGGGTCTATCGATGGACGCCCTGAAGCTGTCGCCCACGCCGCCGCACGATGCCCTTGGCTGCCCGTTCTTGCCGCCAGAAAGCCCCCTTCAAATGCCGCCGTGCCGGCTGGATCACGCGGGTGAAGCGAGACGATCGCCGGTGCATCCGGGTGCCACTTTGATGGTTCGCCGCCTCTTCCTTTTTTCCGGAACCGGGGTCCTGACGCTTGCCGGCGGCTACGGCATGTATGACGTCGTGAAGGTTGGCGGCGTGACGTTTCTCGAGGCGATGCTGCTCGGGCTGTTCCTCGTGCTGCTCGCCTGGATCGCATTGTCCTTCATGTCAGCGCTTGCTGGATGTCTTGTCCTGCTGACGCGCAGGCGGCCCGGTCTTCCGATCGACACGAGGTGCCCGCTGCCTCGTGTAACGTCGCGGACGGCCATGCTCTTGCCGATCTATAACGAGGATCCGCACCATATCATGGCGCGGCTGCGCGCGATGTATGAATCCGTCAACGCGACGAGAGCCGGGAAGCAATTCGACTGGTTTTTGCTGAGCGATACGACCGATCCGGACATCTGGATCCGTGAAGAGATGGCGTTTATTCGCCTGCGCCGCGCCTGCGGCGGAGATCGGCTGTATTACCGGCATCGCTCCGACAATACCGCGCGCAAGTCCGGCAACATCGCCGACTGGGTCAGGAGATTCGGCGCAAATTATGACTTCATGATCGTTCTCGACGCGGACAGCCTGATGGAAGGAGACACGATCGTCCGCCTTGTCCACGCGATGGAAGCTCATCCCGCTGCCGCACTGATCCAGACACAGCCGGTCATCGTCAACGCGCGCACCATGTTCAGCAGGCTACAGCAGTTCTCGGGACGCATGTACGGCCCCATCATCGCAGCCGGGAATGCCTGGTGGCACGGTGGCGACAGCAACTA
Organism: Bradyrhizobium sp. WSM1743; assembly: GCF_000473065.1. Lineage (GTDB taxonomy): Bacteria > Pseudomonadota > Alphaproteobacteria > Rhizobiales > Xanthobacteraceae > Bradyrhizobium. The sequence continues at coordinate 101,492 of NZ_AXAZ01000004.1, read as the reverse complement.
TTGGGGCCACAACGCCATCATCCGGCTCCAGGCCTTCGCTGCGGAGGCTGGACTGCCGGAGCTGCGTGGTCGCAAACCTTTCGGCGGGCACATTCTGAGCCACGATTTTGTCGAGGCCGCGTTGATGCGCCGTGCAGGCTGGGCGATCTTTATGGCACCAGCCGTTGGCGGCAGCTTTGAAGAAGTCCCACCCTCGATTCTGGATTTTGCGGGAAGAGACCGTCGCTGGTGCCAGGGCAACCTTCAGCATCTCGCGGTGCTGCCCGCGCGCGGGCTGCACTGGATATCGAGGCTGCATCTGCTGACCGGGATCGGCTCCTACCTGGCCGCCCCGCTTTGGCTTCTGTTCCTGGTGCTCGGCCTGCTCATTTCACTGCAAGCGCACTTCATCCGACCGGAATACTTTCCGAAGGGTTTCAGCCTGTTTCCGACCTGGCCGCAACAGGACCCCGTCCTTGCCGCCTGGGTCTTCGCCGCCACAATGGGGCTTCTCGTCCTGCCGAAGTTGCTGGCTTATCTTGTGATGATCAGCAACCGCGAAGAGCGGAGTGGCTTTGCAGGAAGCTCGCGCGCATTTGCTGGGGTCGTTTGCGAGACGCTCATCTCCGCATTGATCGCGCCCTGCATGATGATCTTCCAAAGCAAGGCCGTCATGGAGACTCTCGTTGGCCTGGACGCCGGCTGGCAAGTGCAGCGCCGGAGCGACGGAGAGCTTGCTCTCGGCGAAGTGTATCGCAAGTTCGCCGGCCCCGCGCTCTGCGGGCTGGCCCTGTCGCTCAGCGCCTATGTTGTTTCCTTGCCTCTACTGCTCTGGATGTCGCCGGTGGTGCTGGGCCTTCTGCTTTCAATTCCCTTGGGCATCGCAACGTCCTCACGATTGAGGCGCCCCGGAGTCTTTGCCACGCCGGAAACCAACACCCCACCTGCTGTGCTGCTCCGTGCAAATGAACTCGCTGCATCCGAGCCCACCGAAATGGCCGGCGCGCTACACCAGCTCCGCCAGGATTCGGAGCTGCTGGGCGAGCATCTGGGCTCGCTATCCCTTCCCGGTCCGCGCAGGTTTGGGCCCGTCGACGTGCCTCTTGCCACGGCAACGGTCAAAATCGAGGAATGCGAAAGCCTGGAGGACGCCGCTGCGTGGCTCGACAAATCGGAGCTGCGCGCCGTTCTTGGCCATCCCGCATTGCTCAAGAAGGTCCTTGCGCTGCCTCCCAACGAGCAAGAGTAGCGGCAGGGCTAAGAGTGAAGGTGATGTCTGCTTCGGGGTCATGAGCTGCCGATCGCAGCCGCTCTTCGCAACGTCCTCTCTACACCCAACAACTGACGCGCCGATCGCCTCGGGCTTATTGGTACCGTGAAGGCCCCATCCTGCAAGTAGGGCGTTTCGGGTCCGTACCTTTGAACGGCTAAGATTGACAGCAACGGTTGTTGGAGATCAAGATTACAATCGGTCGACGCAGCGGGCGCACGAAAACCCCGGTGCGGAATAGGAGCCTCCATGAGCTCGCCAGCGCCGGACGAATCGCCGTTCGCCCATGACATGTTCATCAGCTACTCGCGGAAGGATCTGCAATTTGCGCAGCTGCTCGAGCGCGCGTTGGCAACTTACTCGCCGCCGAAGGGTCTGGGCGTGCCCGCTCGCCGACTGCGGGTCTTTCGCGACCAAAGTGACCTGACCGGCGTCGAATATCATCAATCGATCGCGCGTCACCTGCGCGACTCGCGCAAGCTCATCCTGCTCTGTTCACCCCACGCGCGCGCGAGCTCGTTCGTCAACGACGAGGTCAAGCAGTTCGCCGCGGCGCGCGGCGCGGAGAACATCATTCCGCTTCTCATCGGTGGGCTTCCCAACAACGAGGCCTCGCCCGATCAAGAGGCACTGAAAGCCTTCCCCGAGGCGCTCTGTGAAGCGATGCAAATGCCGCTGGCCGGCGACTATCGCAATTTCGACACGCGCAGGGACAAGCTCGACAAGGGCACGTTCCAGGGCTCCTGGTATACGCTGCTCGCAAACCTGCTTGACCTCCGCCGCAGCGAAATCGAACAGCGCGACCGCAAGCGCGCGGCGAGGCGGCGGGCCGTTGCGATCGGGACCGTCTTCGGCGTCATGGCGGTGCTGTCGATTGCTTTCGTCGTCACACTTTTCGCACAACGTGAAGCCGTGAGACAGCGTGACCAGGCCGAGCACAGACGTATCGTCGCGCTGGTCAAGCTGGTGGCAGGCCGTGCAATCGAGCAGGCGGAGCACGGCACCACGATGTGGGGCAAGCTGCTCGCCCGACAGGCCTTCCTCTTCAATGAGCGCGTGAACGGCGAAGCGCTCGCGGACGTGGACGCGGCTCTCCGCATCAACACCAAAACCCCGGCAACGACGACGGTGGAGTTGCGCGCCGACAAGCCAACCCACGTGACCGCAGTGAACCGGCAGGGAACGCTTCTCGCATCGGGCACAAATGACGTGATCAACCTCTGGAGTCTTGCGGAGGCAGATGCGCCTCCGCGCCTTCTGAAGGGTCACATGACCGATGTCGTCGCTCTCGCGTTCAGTCCGGACAGCACAACACTCGCCTCCGGGAGTTGGGATCAAACCGTGCGGGTCTGGAACCTCTCGCAAGGCGAGCCCACGTCGCGAGTGCTCCGCGGCCATATCCAATCCGTTCTTGCCGTTGCCTTCAGCCCGGATGGAAAGTCCCTGGCCTCGGGCGGCGACGATGCCACGGTGCGCATCTGGAACCTCGCTGACGCCGCCGCGGAACCGCAGGTCATGCGTGCCCCGAACGGATCGATACATTCGCTGGCCTTCAGCCCGGACGGGAAAACAGTCGCAGCCGGAACGTCGACCGGCAGAGTTCTGCTGTGGGATCGCACCGCGCCGATCGACGCAGCGCCGAGAATGCTCGTAGGTCCGGAGGATTGGGTCACGTCGCTTGCGTTCACGCGCGACGGTCAAGAGCTCGCTGCGGCCATCGGTCGAACCGTCGCGATCTGGCGGCTGAGCGGCCAGGTCATTGAGCCCAGAACCGTCGCGCACGTCCAGCCAGCGTCGGCCGTAGCGTTCAGCAAGGACGGAAGTATTCTCGCCATCGGCACAGTCACCCCGGATGTTCAACTGCGCCAGCTCGCCAATCTCGATGCGCCGCCGATCGTTCTTGCGCGGGCCGCCACCACGGAGTCTATCGCATACAGCGACGATGGCTCGCGTCTCGTCGCGACCGGCAGCGCCGGCGAGAGCGGCGGCCGTCGCGTAAGCCTGCAGACATGGCGCGTTCCGACGGGCTTGCTGGCCGACGAAATATGCAAGGATGTTACGTCGAATCTACCCGCGCGGGCGTGGGAGCAATTCGTCGGTGCAGACATTCCATACGAGCGTACGTGCACCCGGCACCCGGTGCATCCCGACTATTACTTCATGGTGGAACAGCTCGCGCGTGCCGGCGAAATGGATCGCGCCAGTGTCTTGTACCGGCGGGTCGATGAACTAACCTATCCCGGCGAGAAGCCGCGTGACCGTCGGGCGGAACTGAATCGCCTCGCTGCGGAAGGCCTCGTCATCCGCGGCACGGCGGCGGCGACGAACGGCGATGTCAACGGCGGACTCGCCTTGCTCCGCAAAGCGGTCGCGTTCGACCGATCGCAGAAACTCGATGCTGAAGCCACCGCGCGAAAAGCCAGTGCTAAGCATTTTCGTCGTGAAGGCGAACGACGAGCCTGGGAAGGCGATTTCGAAGCAGCACTGCCGCTCTACATACAAGCCAAAGAGCTTGACGCGACTCTCGAGTTCGATCCGCGACAGGTCGCGCAGTACGCGGCGGGTGGCCTCATCAAAAGAGGGATCATCCTGTCCTATCGTGGTGACATCAAGCGGGCTCTCGCGACTTTGGAGCGCGCATTGGAGCTCGATCCGAAGCGAGAGATGACGAGCGAGGAGTGGAACCAGCTTTGCTGGAACGGCAGCGTGTGGGGTCACGCAGCCGAGGTGATGTTCGCTTGCGGGCGTGCCGTCGAGATGACCGACGGCTTCGATCGTTTGGGCAGTGTCGATAGTCGCGGCCTCGCGCGAGCGTCGGTTGGCAACCTCCAGGGGGCGCTGGCAGATTTTCGCGATTTTCTCGATCTTTCGTCGCTGGCAGATGGGATCGACGACGTCATCGCGCAAAGAAAATCGTGGATTGCGCAGCTGGAGCGCGGCGAGAACCCCATCACACCTGAAGTGCTCGCGGAGCTCCAGCGCAAGCTATAGAGCTGCCCGGCGCGCGGAGGCAACTCCGAGGAATTGATGCGATATGCGCGCCCGAGCACTTGCTCGCAGACAAACGCGCGAGCTGTGAAGGCTAAAGCGCCGGCAAGCCGGGCGGCGGCTTGCGCATATTGGAGGCCTGCTCATAGGCGTAGGCCAGGCGCAGCAGCTTGTGCTCGCTCCAGGCGCGGCCTGCGAAGGCGACGCCGAACGGATAGTCGGGTGTGTCCTTGCCACCGGCGCCCGACACGAAGCCGCCAGGCACCATGACGCTGGGATAGCCTGCCCTGGCGGCGATGGCGGCACCGGTGGCGCCGGGGAACAGGATCGCGTCCAGCTTGTACTGGTTCATATAGGCGTCCATGCCCCGGGTCCTGGCGGTGAGCAGGTCCATCGCGCGCGCCGACTTGTACTCGCGCTCGCTGAGGTCACCCCTGGTCGCGTTGGCGGCGAGGAACAGGTCCTGGCCGAAACGCAGCGCCCTTTCGGCATTGGCGGCGTTGAAGGCGACGACATCGCCGATGGTCCTGATGTCGGTGTCGGTAGCCCAATCCTTCAGATAGAGGTTGAGGTCATGCTTCAGCTCGTAGAGGAAGACGATCCGCTGCGGAGTCGGATTGCCCTTATTCGCGCTCAGCGGATTGCGGTTGAGCACGGCCATAGTGGTGCCGGGTCCGTTCATCCAGCCGGCTGGCGGCATGCTGGCGCGCACGATGGTGGCGCCGAGATCCTCCAGCACCTTGATCGCATCGGCCATCAGCCTGGCCCCGTCGAGTGGCAACTTGCCGTAGAAGCAATCGTTCAGCGGATCGGCGGGGTCGCTCGGCACGCCGATGCGCGCACCCTTCATCGCGTCGGTGGCGAGGCCGGCGGTGTAATCGGCCGGCCGCCGCTGCTTCTGCGTCGCGTGATCGAGCGGATCCTTCGCAGCGAGTACGTTGAGCAGCAGCGCCGCGTCGCGCACGGTCCGCGTCATCGGTCCCGCGGTGTCCTGGCTGTGCGAGATCGGCACGATGCCGGCTCGGCTGATCAGCCCGACGGTGGGCTTCACGGTGACGAGGCCATTCCGGCTGGCCGGATGCAGCAGCGAGCCCGAGGTCTCGGTGCCGATGGAGGCCGCGCACAGGCCAGCCGCCACGGCGACAGCCGAACCCGAGCTTGAGCCGCCGGGGTCCACGAGCGGGATGCCGTGACCGTCGGCCAGCGCCGGCACGTAGGGATTCTTGACCTGGCCGCGCAGCGATGAGTAGCCCGAGGGCATGTCGATCGCGATGATGTTGGCGAACTCCGTCAGGTTCGCCTTGCCCAGCACCACCGCGCCGGCCTCGCGCAGCAGCTTGACGAGCGTAGCATCGTCCCTGGCGTGCGCGCCTTCCAGCGCCAGCGAGCCCGCCGTCGTCGGCTGCTTGTCGCCGGTCGCGATATTGTCCTTGAGCAGAATGGGCACGCCGGCTAGCGGCCGCCTGGCCGACGGCTTCATGCCGTCGAGCCTGCCCGCGATCGCGAGTGCATCGGGATTGAGCGCGCGTACCGAGTTGAGCTTGGGCCCATCGCGGTCGTAGGCCTCAATGCGCGCGAGATAGGCTTTGACCAGCGCTGTGGCAGTGACATGCCCACTGGCCAACGCATGAGCGATATCGCTCATCGACGCATGATCGAGCTCTAGGGAGATCGGCGCCTCGGCGATGGCGGCGGCGGCGGCGGCGCCGGCATCGCGGCGGGATGGCTTCTGCACGGCTGCCTCGCCTGACGGCGCGTCCCTGACCACGAGACCGCGACGATGGCATCATGCCAGTGTTTTGCCCGACGGGTCAACGGCTCGGCGCATCGCGTCGACCAGCAAACGCGCAACCCGCAAGCCATTGAAATGACTACGCCCGGCTACTGTGCATGGGGTTGTTTTTTCTTTTTTGTTTGGAGTGCCCTCTCCCGCAAGCGGAGAGGGCACAGCAACGGACGCCGCCCTACTCCCAATGCCACGTCGAGAAATCGTTCTCGTATTGCGGGACGTCCTTCCAGACGCCCTTCAGCTTCTTGTTGGTGATGGTGATGAGCTGCGGCTGGTACAGGTAGGCGGAGACGGCATCGGTCGCGAGCATGCGCTGGGCGTCGCCGAGCAGCTTTGCGCGGGCGGCCTCGTCCGGCGTCGAGACGATCTGCTTGTAGAGCGCGTTGAACTTCTCGTTGTTGTAACCGAGATAGTAGTCGGGCTCGGTGATCTTGACGAGGTCGAACGGCTCAACATGGCTGACGATGGTCAGATCGAAATTGTGCGGACCGTTGCCGGCGAACACCTGCGACAGCCACTGCGCCCATTCGACGTTCTCGATCTTGGCGACGATGCCGACCTTGGCGAGCTGGGCTGCAGCGATCTCGCCGCCCTGCCGCGCGTAGGACGGCGGCGGCAGCTTCAGCGACAATTCGAGCGGCGTGGTGATGCCGGCTTCAGTGAGCAGCTTCTTGGCCTTTTCAGGGTCGTAGGGGTTGATGCCCGTGGTGTCGACATAGCCGAGCGCGCCAGGCACGTATAAGCTGCCGATCGGCGTACCGAAGCCGTCGACGGCGCCGTCGATCATGGCCTTGCGGTCGATCGCGGCAAGGATGGCTCGGCGGACGCGGACGTCGTCCAGCGGCTTCTTGCGGTGGTTGATCGCGACGATGGTCTTGGCCCTGGAGCCGCCGACCAGCACGGTGAAGCGCGGATCGGCCTTGAACTGAGCCAAGGCGCGCGCCGCGGCGACGCGCGGGAATGCATCGACGTCACCCGACAGCAGCGCCGCCACCTGCGCCGCCGGATCGGAGATGAAGCGGATCGTCACCTTGGACAGCTTGATCGCGGAGGCGTTGCGGTAGTCGGCCCATTTGGTCAGCGTGATCGAGGAGCCCTTGGCCCAGGCGCCAAGCTGATACGGCCCGGTGCCGACCGGTTGCGTCACGTTGGTGGCTGCGCTCTTCGGCTCGACGATCGAGCCGCCCGCCTGCCCGAGCAGGAACGGCAGGTTCGGCTCGGAATATTTCACCGTGATCACGATCGTGTCGGCATCCGGTGCGTCGACCTTCTCGAAGGCCTGGTAGAGGCTCTTATCCTTGTTGGTGCTGGTCGGTGCCGCGTTGCGCTCGAAGGAGAACTTCACCGCCGCGGAATTGAACGGCTCGCCGTTCTGGAATTTGACGCCCTTGCGCAGCTTGAACGTATAGGTCTTCAAATCGGGCGAAGCGGTCCAGCTCTCGGCCAGCAGCGGCGACACGGAGCCGTCCTCGTTGATCTTGGTCAGGGTCTCATAGATGTTGTAGAGCGTGACCTCGGCGATCGCGGCGGCGGCGGCATTGGTGGGATCGAGGCCCGGCGGCTCCAGCGCCATCGCCATGACGACGCTGTCCTTCTTGCTCTGCGCCAGCACCGGCAAAGGCGCCGCGACGAGCGCAGCGGCAAATGCGACGATCGATAGTTTCCTCAACATGTGCAACTCCCCAGCCTGCTGTTGTCTTCAGCCTACGCCAATCCTGGTCCGGACACTAACCTTCCATGGCCGCCTGCGGCAATGCCATCACGGCTTCCGCCTTGTGGCAGGCGGCAAGGTGCCCCTCACCCATCTTGCGTAACTCAGGCGGCACCTCGCGGCAATGCTGGTCGGCAAGGGCGCAGCGCGCGGCATAGGGGCATCCGGTCGCCGCCGCCGATTGCGAGGCGATCGCCTGGGCCCCGCGCCGCCGCCGGCCGCCGCCTGCGCGCGCCCGCGGCACGGCATCCAGGAGCGCCCGCGTATAGGGATGGGCGCAATGCTCGAACAGATCTTCGGGGCGCCCCTGCTCGACGATGCGGCCGAGATACATCACGGCGACCTCGTCGCAGAGATAGTCGACGACGGCGAGGTCGTGGCTGATCAGGATGTAGCTGAGGCCAAACTGCTCCTGGAGGTCCTGCATCAGGTTCAGCACCTGCGCCTGCACGGAGACGTCGAGCGCGGAGACCGGCTCATCGGCGACGATCAGCTTCGGCTGGGTGATCAGCGCACGCGCAATGGCGATGCGCTGGCGCTGGCCTCCGGAGAATTCGTGCGGATACTTGTCCATGTCGGCATCGCGCAAACCCACCTGCCGCAGCACCGCGGCGACGCGTTCGCGGAACGTGGTGCGATCGGCTCCCTCCAGCACGGTCAGCGGCTCGGCGACGATCCGCGCGATGGTCTGGCGCGGATCGAGCGAGCCGTAGGGATCCTGGAACACCATCTGGAAATCGCGCCGCGCTCGGCGCAGCTCGTCGGCCGGGAGGCGGTTGAGATCGCGGCCAAGCAGCGCGACCTGCCCCGAGGTCGGCCGCTCCAGCGCCATCACGACGCGCGCGAAGGTCGACTTGCCGGAGCCGGACTCGCCGACGATGCCGAGGCTCTTGCCGGCCTGGACCTGCACGCTGACGCCGTTGAGCGCGCGCACCTGGCCGGGCGGCCGAAACAGGCTCTCGCGCGGCAGCGTGTAGCGCTGCTCGAGATCCTTCACATCGAGAAGCGGCGCGGTGCTCATGCGGACAGCGCTCCGACATGCTCAGCCATAGAGACATCCGTTCGGATGCAGCGCACGAAGTGGCCAGGGCCGACATCCACCATCGGCGGCAGCGCGGCGCGGCAGGCATCGATCACGAGCGGACATCGATCGGAGAAGGTGCAGCCGGACGGCAGATCGGCAAGCTCCGGCACCGTGCCCGAGATCGTCTTCAGCCGCGTCCCCTTGCGCGCGCCGAGCTTCGGCCGCGCGCGGAACAGGCCCTGCGTGTAGGGATGGCCCATGCGGCGGAACACCTCGTCGGTCGGCCCGCTCTCTACGACGGTGCCGCCATACATCACCATCATGCGCTGCACGTTCTCGGCGATGACGCCGAGATCGTGCGAGATCAGGATCATCGACATGCTGCGCTCCTCGACGAGGTCAGCGATCAGGTCGAGGATCTGGCCCTGGATGGTGACGTCGAGCGCGGTGGTCGGCTCGTCCGCGATCAAGAGGTCCGGTTCGCAGGCGAGCGCCATCGCGATGGTGATGCGCTGGCGCTGGCCGCCGGAGAACTGGTGCGGATAGGCGTCGACGCGCCGGATAGCATCGGGCAGCCCGACGCGGTCGAGCAAGGCGACCGCCTCCTTGCGCGCCCGCGCCGCCGAATATTTCTTGTGACGGCGCAGCGGCTCGGCGACCTGGTTGCCGATCGTGTGCATCGGATTGAGCGCGGTCATCGGCTCCTGGAAGATCATGCTGACGCGGTTGCCGCGCAGACGGCAATAATCGGCATCCGAAAGTCCGACGAGCTCATCGCCATCCAGCTTGATGCTGCCGGTCACGGCCGCGCTGTCCGGCAGCAGCCCCATCAACGACAACGCCGTGACCGACTTGCCGCAGCCGGATTCGCCGACGAGCCCGAGCGTCTCGCCGCGCTTGAGCGAGAAGCTGACACCGCGCACCGCCTGCGCCGGCCCGCGGCTGGTGTTGAGGCGGACGCCGAGATTTTCGACTTCGATCAGCATCATGTTGGAGTGCTCGGCCATCATCATCGCTCCCGCGCCAGTCTGGGATCGAGCAGGTCGCGCAATCCGTCGCCGAGGAGATTGAGGCCGAGCACCGCGACGGCAATCGCCGCGCCCGGATAGACCGCGAGCATCGGCGACTGGAACAGCAGCGTCTGCGCATCGTTCAGCATGCGGCCCCAGGACGGCTGCGGCGGCTGCGTGCCAAGGCCGAGATAGGACAGCGCCGCTTCGGCGAGGATGGCGAGCGCGAACTGGATGGTCACCTGCACGATCAGGATCGACAGGATGTTGGGCAGCACGTGCTCGATGGTGATGCGGAATTTTCCTTTCCCCGAGGCGCGCGCGGCCAGCACGAATTCGCGCGCCCAGATCGCGTTGGCCGAGCCGCGCGTCAACCGCGTCAACGTCGGGATCTGGAAGATGCCGATCGCGACGATCGAGGTCACCATGCCCGGCCCCACCGCCGCCGCCAGCATGATCGCGGAGAGCACCGCCGGAAAGGCGAAGGTGAAGTCGGAAAAGCGCATGATGATCTCCTCCGTCCAGCCGCGCCGGGCCGAGGCGATCAGGCCCAGCGTGACGCCGAAGGTGAGACCGATGCTCACGGCGATGACACCGACCATGATGGTGGCGCGGGCCCCCGCAAGCAGCAGCGAGACGATGTCGCGGCCGAAGGAATCGGTGCCGAGCCAGTGCGATCCCGACGGCGGCTTGAGCTTTGCGGCGATGTCGATCTCGTAGGGCGACCAGGGTGTCCAGACCAGGGAGAGCAGCGCAGAACCGATCACCGCAAGCACCAACACGCCACCGAGCACGAAGCTGCGATGCCGCAGCGCCCTCCGCCAAAAGCCCGTGGCGGGGCGCGCCGGCGCGGCGGCTGTCGGCAATCCAACTGCGGCGGCGAGCGGATCACTCACAGGTTATGAACCTTGATACGGGGATCGATGAAGGCGTAGAGGACATCGACCACGAAGTTGACGATGACGACCATGGCAGCGAGCAGCATCACGCAGTTGCGCACCACGATGAGGTCGCGGTTGGCGATCGACTGGAAGATCAGCCGGCCGAGGCCGGGCAGGTAGAACACGTTCTCGATCACGATGGTGCCGGCGAGCAGATTGGCGAATTGCAGCCCCATCACCGTCATCACGGGAATCATGGCGTTGCGCAGCACGTGGCGCCACAGCACCTCGCGCTTGCCGAGGCCTTTTGCGCGTGCGGTGCGGACGAAGTCTTCGCGCAGCACTTCGAGCACGGCCGATCGTGTCACGCGCGCGAGGATCGCGGCCTGCACCACCGCAAGCGAGATCGCCGGTAGCAGCAGCGACTTGAGGCCGGGCCAGATGCCGTCCTCCCAGCCGGCAAAGCCGCCTGCCGAGAGCCATTGCAGCCGCACCGCGAACAGCAGCACCAGGAGGATCGCGAACCAGAAGTTCGGCAACGCAATGCCGACCTGGGTCAGCGACATCACACCGACATCGCCGAGCTTGTTGTGATTGGCGGCGGTGTAGATACCGGCCGAGAGCGCCAGCGTCACCGTGATCGTCATCGCCATGATCGCGAGCGGAATGGTCAGCACCAGCCGCTCCGCGATCAGGCTGACGACCGGGGTGCCGTAGACATAGGAGTTGCCGAGATCGCCGACGGCGAAGCCCTTGATCCATTGCAGGTAGCGAACGGCCAGCGGCTGGTCGAGCCCGAGCTTGACGGTGAGCGCGCGGACCGCGTCCGGCGAGGCGTCGGCGCCCATCAACATCTGCGCGGCATTGCCGGGAAGAGCATCGAGCACCAGGAAGATGATCAGCGACGCGCCGACCAGCGTCGCCAGCAAGGTCAACAGACGTCGGAGGACAAAGACGCTCATGCGTGCTCGGCTTCAGGGCTCACCCGCGGCACGATCAACATGTCTGGACGCCGGAGGCAAGTCCTTTGCATACAAGCCCTGTTCTGCACGCCGATCTCCTCAAGCCGGCCAGCGGGACAGAAGATCGCTTGACGCCTCGAACAGTGCGCTCACGCGCAGCAATTCTGCGTCCGCCCGGAAGCGGCCGACGAGCTGAAGCCCGATCGGCAGGCCGTCGCGGGTGAAGCCTGAGGGAAGGCTGATCGCGGGATGGCCGGTCATGTTGAACGGCATGGTCCAGGGGAACCAGTGTGGCCGGACGCTGTCGTAGTGCCGACCATCGATCTCGATGCTGCCGAAGAGGTCCTGCTTGATCGGCAGCGCGGTGCGCGTGAGCGTTGGCATCGCCAGAAAGTGTCCGCGCGCAAGCAGCGATTGCACGCGGCGGAACAGCGCGGTGCGCGCGAACATCGCCTCCTGATAGTCGACGCCGCTGACCTCGGTCGCGAGCGCGAGCTGCTTGAGGAAGGCCTCGCTCAGCTCGTCCTTGTGCTCGGCCGCGAGCTTTGCGAAGCGCGTGCGCCAGACCGTGTGGTTGATGGCGCGCCAGATCGGCTCGATATCGAAACCATCGCCGGAGAATTCCTCGAGCTCGGCGCCGAGCCCGGCCAGCCGGTCGAGACTCGCCTTGAAATTGGCGGCGACTTCCGCGGAGACCGGACGGCCCGGCGGGGTCAGGCAATACAGGATCCTCAAGCCGCGCAGGTCGCCGCGCGGGGCGGCAGTGCCAACGAAGTCGGGCACGGGCACGCCGATCGACCAGGGATCGCAAGGATCCTCTCCCGCCATCGCCTGCATCATCAGCGCGGTATCGGCCACCGTGCGCGTGGTCGGCGTGACATAGGTCTGATTGCCGAACACATCCAGCGCCTGGCTGTGCGGGATCACGCCGTTGCTCTGCTTCAGCCCGACCACGCCGTTGCAGGCCGCCGGAATTCGCGTCGAACCGCCGCCGTCGGTCGCGATGGCCAGCGGCGCGATGCCGCTTGCCACCGCCACCGCCGCGCCGCCGCTGGAGCCGCCGGAGGAGCGGCAGGCGTCCCACGCATTGCGGGTACGACCGAACAAAGGTGAATCGGTGAGGCACTTGCTGCCGAACTCGGGCGTGGTCGTCTTGCCGATCAGGATCGCACCTTCCGCGCGCAGCCGCGCAACGGCCACTGCATCCTCGGTCGGCACGTTGTCCTTGAAGGGAACGGCGCCGAAAGTGGTCTTCACGCCCTTGGTATTGACGATGTCCTTGACGGTGATGGGGATGCCATGCAGCAGGCCGAGCGGTTCGCCGGCCATCACCTTGCGCTCGGCTTCGCGCGCCGCTGCGATCGCCTCATCACCGCACAGAGTGATGAAGCAGTTCAATTGGGGTTGGAGCGCCTCGGCGCGGGCAAGCACGGCGCGGGTGAGCTCGACTGGCGAAATTCGCTTTCCGGCGATGAGACCGCGCAGCTCGGTTGCGGACAAGAGACAGGGATCGCCGTTCATCGTCACATCATGCTCCGAAGCGGGCGGCCATTGGCCCGAAGACATTGACAGCGAGAATGACAGTTTTGTTAACTCGCCGTCCAATACGATTTTGATCGCCAACCCATACGCTCTCTGTATGCCAATGGATCTTCGCCGGCTCCGCTATTTCGTCGCCGTCGCCGAGGCGCGCAGCATCGGCAAGGCCGCCGAGCGGCTCCGGATGGCGCAGCCCCCGCTCTCGGTCCAGATCCGCAAGCTCGAGGCAGAGATCGGCGCGCCGCTGTTCCGCCGCGGCACCCGTGGCATGGATCTGACCGAAGCGGGGCAGGCGTTGCTGGCGCGCGCCAGCGAAGCGCTCGCCCTTGCGGCCGACGGCGCCGAAGCCGCGCGCGCGGTTGCTTCGGGAAGGCGCGGCCGCCTGTCGGTGGGTTACATGTTCGTGCTGGCGAATGCGATGCTGCCGCAGCTCATCCCCGAACTGCGCCGCGCGGTTCCCGGCGTCGACCTCAGCTTCGCCGAGCTCAGCGCTTCGACGCGCGAGGCCCGGGTGCTTGACCGCAGCGTCACGGTCGCGCTGTGCATGCCTGCAATCAATCATCCCGAGATCCAGGTGGCACCGATCGGCGCGCAGCTCTTCATGCTGGCTATGCCGGCCAGTTCGCCGCTCGCCCGCCTGGGCTCCGTGCCGATGGCCCGGTTGCACGGCCGTCCGCTGATCGCTCTGCCGCATCCCGACCATGGTCCCGCATCGTCCGCCGTGGTCCCCCTGCTGCGTCGGCACCAGGTGGTGATGCCGATCGCGAGCCGGGTGGAGACGGTGCATTCGGCGATGAGCCTGGTTCTGGCCGGTGAAGGTTTTGCCATCCTGCCCGCCTGCGCGCAGCTCGGCGCGCCGCGCGGCATCGTGTTCAGGCCGCTGCGCGATGCCACCGACTCCCTCGACATCGCGGTCTGCTGGCGGAGGGATTCCCAGAGCCCGCTGATCGGAACCTTCATCAAATGCGCCGAGAAGGCCGTCGCGCGGATGTGACGTGAGGCCTTCCCCTCTCCCCTTGCGGGACAGGGTGGATCGCCGCGAAGCGGCGAGACGGGTGAGGTGTTCTATCCGCGCGTGACACTGCTAGCCGGGTACGCGGAGACAAACCCCTCCTCCGGCGCTTCGCGCCACCTTCTCCCACAAGGGAAAGAAGGAAGAGGAAAGCGGGCTATCAGCTCCAGGTGACCTCGTGGCTCCAGGGCGGATCGGCGCCCGGACGGGTGCAGGTCAGCCCGGCGCAATTGGCGGCAAAGGACAGCGCGCGGCGAAGCTCCTCAGTGCTGATGTCCGCGAGTTGCTGCCGAGCGATGCGTCCCTGCTTGTGCAGAGCGAACAGCAGCGCGGCCTGAAAGCTGTCGCCGGCGCCGATGGAGTCGGCGACCTCGATCTTGGGCGCGGCGATCTCGATCTGCCCTGCGGCCGCATGCCAGGCGATCGCGCCATTGTTGCCGCGGGTGATGACGACGAGGCTCGTGCCCTGCCCCAGCAATGTGCTCGCGCGCTGCTGATAGGGCTCCTCGCCGAAGAGATAGGCGAAATCGACGTCCGACATCTTGATGAGATCGGCGTGTCCAGCGAACTCCGCCATGCGGGCGAGATAGGCCAGCTTGTCCTTGACGAGGTTGGGGCGGCAGTTCGGATCGAAGGAGATCGTCGAGGAGGCGCGCGCGTCTGCGATCAGGGCTTTGGTCTCCGCAGCACCCTGGTCGTTGACCAGCGTGGTCGAGCCGATATGGACGGCCTCGACCGTATCAAAGGGAATGGACCCGCGCCGGTAAGTCCAGCTCCGCGTCGCGGTCTCGGCATCGTAGAACGCGTAGTGCGACTCGCCTGCGATGATGCGGACAAAAGCGAGCGTGGTCTGGTGGTCGCTGCGGGTGGCAAGGTCGAGCGCGACGTTCGAGGCGATTGCGTGGTCTGCGATCATCCGCCCGAACAGGTCGGTCGAGATGCCGCCGACGAAACCGGTCGGCGCGCCCAGCCGCGCCATGCCGATCGCGACGTTCAGGCACGAGCCGCCGACCGCGGGCATCACCGCCTCGCGCCCCTCAATGTTTCGCGTCGGCACTAAATCGATCAGCGCATCTCCGCAAGCAATCAGCATGTCCTTCAACCTCTGGCGATGTCAGCCATCGCGGCACGGCTGCCGCGATCGACCTCGCGCAGCAGCTTGTAGACCCCACGTTTGCGCGTGTGAAAGGCGGCCATGTCGGGGGCGGTCGGCTCGCTCTTGCGCCCGAGCGCCGACATCTTGGCCATGGTCTCGCCGATCGAGGCGTAGGCGCCGCCGGCGACGGCGCCTAGCATGGCGGCGCCCAAGAGCACAGGCTCTTTCGTCTGCGGCAGGGCGACGGTGAGGCCCGTGGTGTCGGCCATGATCTGCCGCACCAGCGGGCTGCGGCTGGCACCGCCCCCCATGATCATGAGGCTGGAACGAACCCCATGCGCGGCAAAAGCCTCGATCACCTCGGCAAGCCCATAGGCGAGACCGCATAGGCCGGCGACGAACAGCCGCTCCATCGAGGCGATGTCGGTATCGAGATCGAGTCCGGCTATCACCGCGCGCGTATCAGGGTCGGCGTAGGGCGAGCGGTTGCCGATGAATTCGGGCAGCACATGGACGTCACGCGCGAGCAGCGCGGCGCGGCTGGCATCGCCGGCGCGGGCGATGATGCGGCGCTCGAGAAAATCGATGAGGTCGAGGCCCTCGCTGCGCGCCGCCACGCTCGCATCAGTGTGGCCGGGATGCGACTTGAGCAGATGATCGATCGCAGCGCCTGCGGCGGACTGGCCGCCTTCATTGAGCCAGAACTCCGGCACCATGCCGGAATAATAAGGCCCCCACACGCCGGGGACGAAGCACGGCTCCTTCGTCGTTGCCATGATGCAGGCCGAGGTTCCCATGATGTAGGCGAGACGGTCGCTGACATCGCTCGCGCCGCCCGATCCGTCGCGGCCGCCGATCGCGCCGATGCCGCCGGCATGGGCGTCGATCAGGGAGGCGCCGACCGGGGTGCCCGGCGTCAGGCCGAGCTCGGCCGCGGCAGCCGGCGTGAGACCTGCGCCGAGCCGCGTCCCCGGTGCAACGATCTCGGTGCCGATGCGGGCGTATGCCTCGTTGACGAAGTCGGACAGGCCGATGCGCTTGAAGAACGGCGCACTCCAGCCGCCGCCATCATGCGCCAGATAGTTCCACTTGCAGGTGACGGTGCAGGTCGAACGCTGCAGCGCGCCCGTGGCGCGCCAGGTCAGATAGTCCGCAAGATCGAAGAAGTGACCTGCGCCATCAAAACTCGCGCGCAGATGCCGCTTCAGCCATAACAGCTTCGGCATCTCCATCTCCGGCGAGATCGAGCCGCCGACATAGCGCAGCACGGCATCCTCGGTCTCGTTGATCAGCCGCGCTTCGGCCGTGGCGCGATGGTCCATCCAGACGATGATGTTGCGCTGTGCCTCGCCGGAACTGCTGACGGTGAGCGGCTGGCCGCGGGGATCAAGCACCACAAGGGAACAGGTGGCGTCGAAACCGATGCCGCCGATGCTATCGGGCTCGATCGCAGCTTCCGCCATCGCCGTGCGCACCGATTTGACGCAGGCTTCCCAGATGTCCACCGACGACTGCTCGACGATGTCGCCAGCTTCGTGCCAGATCCTGATCGGATGTCGCGCGGTCGCAAGCAACGCGCCCGCCTCGTCAAATACCCCTGCCCGCGTGCTCGTGGTCCCCACGTCGACGCCGATATACGCTCGCGGCATTGTCGCTCCCGGTCGCTTTCCGTCGGTTTTGACGCAAGCCTACCAGCAAGTGTAGCCGCCATCCACCAGCACGATGCTGCCGGTCATCAGGCTCGCGGCCTCCGATGAGAGGAACAGCACGACGGAGGCGATCTCCTCCACCTGCCCCATCCGCGCCATCGGAGTTCCACCGATCCAGGCGTCGTACATCTTCGGATTGCTCTTCACGAAGGCGTTGAGCGGCGTCTCGATATAGGTCGGCGCCACCGCGTTGACACGGATGCCGCGCGCGCCCCATTCGGCGGCGAGCGACTTGGTGAGGTGATGCACGGCGGCCTTGGAGGCATTGTAGAAGCACTGCTCCTGCGGCTTGTTGACGATGAAGCCGGACATCGAGCCGACATTGACGATGGACCCACTCTTGGCCTTCAGCATGTGCTTGCCGAATTCGCGGCAGCACCAGAAGGTGCCGTTGAGATTGACGTCGATGACATTGAGCCAGTGCTCGTCGGTGACGGTCTCCGCCGGCGTCTCGCTGCGCGCAATGCCGGCATTGTTGACGAGGATGTCGACCTGGCCGTGGCGGGCGACGAGGTCGTTTGCCACCTCCGCCACGCGCTTTGTGTCGGTGACATCCATGATCGCGGTCTCGACGTCAAAGCCCTTCGCCTTCAGGCTGGCTTTCGCGCTGTCGGCGACCTTGCCGTCGCGGTCGCCGATGATGACCCGGGCGCCGGCCTCGGCCAGCGCTTCCGCGCAGCCAAGGCCGATGCCCTGCCCGCCGCCGGTGATGAACGCGGTCTTGCCGTTCAGCTTGAATTTTTCCAGGTACATGATCGTCTTTCCGTTTTCTTGCCGTTTCTTGTCAGCCCCGAAGAGCGTTGCCGCTCTCGTCGAAGCGGTGAATGCGCGCAGGGTCCGGCACCAGCGACACGCGGTCGCCGGCATGCAGGCTCAATTCGCCGATATAGCGCGCCGTGAGCATGCCGAGCCGGCCGGCATCGACGTAAAGGAAGGTGTCGCTGCCGAGATGCTCGGCCACCGCAATGGTGCCCTGCCAGCCGTCGGCGCCGTCGCGCTCGATCTTCAGGTGCTCCGGCCGCACGCCGATCGTCGCGGCTCCCTTCTGAAAGGCCGGCTCGCCGGTGACGAAATTCATCTTGGGCGAGCCGATGAAGCCGGCGACGAAGAGATTCGCGGGCCTCTCGTAAAGCTCCAGCGGCGAGCCGTATTGCTCGATCTTGCCGCCGTTGAGCACGACGATCTTGTCTGCCATGGTCATGGCCTCGACCTGGTCGTGGGTAACGTAGATCGCGGTGGTGCCGAGCTGCTTCTGCAGCCGCGTCACCTCGATGCGCATCTGCACGCGCAGCGCCGCATCGAGGTTGGAGAGTGGCTCGTCGAACAGAAACGCCTTGGGCTCGCGCACGATGGCGCGGCCAATCGCGACGCGCTGGCGCTGGCCGCCGGAGAGTTCGCGCGGCTTGCGGTCAAGATAGGGCGTGAGGTTCAGCGTCGCGGCGGCCGCCTCGACCTTGCGGTTGATCTCGCCCCTCGGCAGCCCCACCATCTTCAGGCCAAAGCCGATATTGCCGCGCACGCTCATGTGCGGATAGAGCGCGTAGGACTGGAACACCATCGACAGCCCGCGCTTGGCGGGCGGCGTGTCGACGACGTTCTTGCCGTCAATCAGGATCTTGCCACCCGAGACGTCCTCGAGCCCCGCGATCAATCGCAACAGTGTGGTCTTGCCGCAGCCCGAAGGGCCGACGAACACCACGAAGGAGCCGTCGGCGATATCCAGGTCGGCGCCCTTGATGATGTGCACCGGGCCGAAGGATTTCTGCACGCCCTGAAGTGTGATCTGACCCATGGTCCCGCAGCCCCCTACTTCACCGCGCCGAAGGTGAGCCCGCGCACGAGCTGCTTCTGGCTGAACCAACCGAGGACGAGAATGGGCGCGATCGCCAGCGTCGAGGCCGCCGACAGTTTTGCCCAGAACAGCCCTTCCGGGCTCGAATAGGAGGCGATGAACGTGGTCAGCGGCGCAGCGCTCGAGGTGGACAGGTTCAGCGTCCAGAACGCCTCGTTCCAGGCCAGGATGAGATTGAGCAGCAGCGTGGACGCCAGCCCCGGAATCGCCATCGGCGTCAGCACGTAGACAAGCTCGCGGCCGATCGTGGCGCCGTCCATGCGTGCGGCTTCGAGGATGTCGCGCGGGATCTCCTTGAAATAGGTGAACAACATCCAGATCACGATCGGCAAGTTGCCGAGGCAGAGGATGAAGACGAGGCCGATGCGGGAATCGAGCAGGCCAAAGGACTTGTAGATCAGGTAGATCGGCACCAGCACGCCGACCGGCGGCATCATCTTGGTCGAGAGCATCCAGAGCAGGATGTCCTTGGTGCGTTTGGTCGGCGAGAACGCCATCGACCAGGCCGCGGGAATGGCGATCAACAGCGCAATCAGCGTCGAGCCGCCCGCGATGATGATCGAGTTTATCGCGTGGTGCAGATAGTCGCTGCGCTCCTGCACGGTGGCATAGTTCTCGGTGGTCCAGTGGAAGAACAGGAAGGATGGCGGGACCGCGAATGCCTCGAGCTCGGTCTTGAAGCTCGCCAGCCCCATCCACAGGATCGGGAAGAAGATCAGGAAGCCGAACAGCCAGGCCGTCGCCGTCGATATCGCCACCCGCCGCGTCGTCGCCATCCGTGCCATGTCAGGCCTCCAGGTTGCGGCCGACGATGCGGACCAGGAAGAAGGCGACGATATTGGCGATCACCACAGCGACGAGGCCGCCCGCCGACGCACTGCCGACGTCGAACTGGATCAGCGCCTGCGAATAGATCAGGAAGGCAATGTTGGTGGTCTGCAGGCCCGGTCCGCCGCCAGTCGTGACGAAGATCTCGGCGAACACCGTGAGCAGGAAGATGGTCTCGATCAGGATCACCACCGTGATGGGCCGCGCGAGGTGCGGCAGAGTGATGTAGATGAAGGTCGAGACCGCGCTGGCACCGTCCATCTCGGCGGCCTCCTTCTGCTCCTCGTCGAGCGATTGCAGCGCGGTGAGCAGGATCAGCGTCGCGAACGGCAGCCATTGCCAGGTCACGATCAGGATCACCGCAAACAGCGGTACATCGTTGAACCAATCGATCGGCGTCAGGCCGAACAGCGAAGCGAGCCAGGCGAACAATCCCGACACTGGATGCATCAACAGGTTCTTCCAGACCAGTGCGCTCACCGTCGGCATCACGAAGAACGGGGCGATCACCATCAGCCGCACGAAATTGCGCCCGATCACGGGTTGGTCCATCAACAGCGCCAGCGGAATGCCGAGCAGGATGGTCAGCGCCAGCACGGAGCCAACGAGCACCAGCGTATTCTGGAGCGAGGCAAGGAAGGCGGGATCGGTGAGGAAGTAGCGGAAATTTTCCAGGCCGACGAACGATTCCGAGCCGGGATCGAGCAGGCTGTAATGCAGCGTCGAGAAATAGATCGTCAGCGCCAGCGGGACGATCATCCAGATGAACAGCAGCCCGACGGCCGGCGTCAGGAGCGACCGTGCAAGGAATTGCGTCTGCCGGGTTGCCACTGGCTTCTCCTCTGCCGCGGAAGAAGGCGGCCATCCATCCGGGGATAGGCGGATGGCCGCGAGTCTGAGCTCAGGAGGAAGAGCTCGGGTTCATTTGATGTAGCCGGCGCGCTTCATCTCGCGCTCGGTTGCGGTTTGCGCGGCGGAAAGCGCCGCATCGACGGTGGTTGAGCCCGCAAGCGCCGCGGAGAATTGCTGGCCCACCTGGGTGCCGATGCCCTGGAATTCAGGGATCGCGGCGTATTGCACGCCGACGTAAGGAACGGGCTTCACCGTCGGCTTGTTGGGATCAGCGGCGTCGATCGAGGCCAGCGTCAGCTTGGCGAACGGCGCGACCTTCAAATAGTCGGGGTTCTGGTAGAGCGAGGTGCGCGTGCCCGGCGGCACATTGGCCCAGCCCTCCTTCGACGCCACCAGCTTGGTGTAGTCCTTGCTGGTTGCCCAGGCGATGAACTTCTCGGCCGCTTCCGTCTTCTTCGACCCGGCGGGGATCGCCAGATTCCATGCCCACAGCCAGTTGGCGTTCTTGCCGAGCCCGGTGTTGGGCGCGAGCGCGAAGCCGACCTTGTCGGCGACCTTGGAGTCCTTGGGGTTGGTGACGAAGGACGCCGCCACCGTGGCGTCGATCCACATCGCACATTTGCCGGCGTTGAACAGCGCCAGATTCTCGTTGAAGCCGTTGGAGCTCGCGCCGGGCGGGCCGGCTTCCTTCATGAGGTTCACATAGGTGGTGAGCGTCGTCTTCCATTCCGGCGTGTTGAACTGAGGCTCCCACTTCTCGTCGAACCAGCGTGCGCCGTAGGAATTGGCCATCGCCGAGAGGAACGCCATGTTCTCGCCCCAGCCGGCCTTGCCGCGCAGGCAGATGCCGTAGGTGCCGCCGCTCTTGTCAGTGAGCTTCTTGGCGGCGTTGATCACGAAGTCCCAGGTCGGCTTCTCCGGCATCTTCAGGCCGGCCTTCTCGAACAGATCGGTGCGGTACATCACCATCGAGCTTTCGCCGTAGAACGGCGCGGCATAGAGCTTGCCGTCGGCGGAGACCGCGTCCTTGATCTTGGGCAGGAGGTCGGCGACGTCGTAGTCGGCACCGAGATTGGCCAGCGGCACCAGCCAACCCTTCTTGGCCCAGATCGGCACCTCATAGGTGCCGATGGTGAGGACGTCGAACTGGCCGCCCTTGGTGGCGATGTCGGTGGTGACGCGCTGGCGCAGCACGTTCTCCTCCAGCGTCACCCATTTCACGGTGATGTCGGGGTTCTTCTTGGTGAACTCACCCGTCAGCCCCTGCATGCGGATCATGTCGCCATTGTTGACGGTGGCAATGGTCAGGGTCGTTTCGGCCATCGCGGGGACGGCCAGCAGCAGGCAAGACGCGCCGCAGACGGCGCCCAGGACATGTTTCACGGTGACCTCCCTTGGAACTCGCGCTTTTGAGCATATGCCCACGCGTTGGGCGTATGTTCAACGGAGGGACGGCCGTTGTCAAGCAGCCGCGTGGGTATCTGCGCAACTTATGAGTGCTGCGGTGCGGGAGCGATTGCGCATCGGGCGGGTGCAGCAATGACGGCAATTGTCGGAAACAAGCGCCGCGGCATGCTCCACCTCTCCCGCTTGCGGGAGAGGCCGTATCGCATCGAAGATGCGATACGGGTGAGGGTTTTATCCTCTTGGGGAGTCCCAGCGAGGAGACACCCTCTCCCCGACCCTCTCCCGCAAGCGGGAGAGGAGCGCAGTCCCGGTGCGGCGTAGCGCGTGCCTACCGCTCCAGAATGGCCCTTGCCGTCGCCTCGTCCGTGATCAATCCGTTGATCAGGCCGCCGCTCAGCGCGGCCGCGATCGCCGGGACCTTGGCAGCGCCGACGGCGGCGCCGATCGTCGTGGTCCTCGCCGGCACTTCCGGCGGAATGCTGGTGAGGCGCTTGTTGGTTCCGGCCTTGAGCAGGCGGCCTTTCGCGTCATAG
The DNA here is from genome assembly GCF_000473065.1 of Bradyrhizobium sp. WSM1743. Lineage (GTDB taxonomy): Bacteria > Pseudomonadota > Alphaproteobacteria > Rhizobiales > Xanthobacteraceae > Bradyrhizobium. The sequence continues at coordinate 79,050 of NZ_AXAZ01000004.1, read as the reverse complement.
GCCCAGCCGGTGATCTCGCCGATGGCACCCAGGCGCATCATCTCGAACAATTCGTCGCGGGTGACGAAGCCGTCGATGTGCACCTGCGCCTTCTGGTCCATCTGGCCGACGCCGACGAGGCGCAAATCCGCCTTGGCTGCGACCGCTTTCACCTTGGCGATCGGCTCGATGCGCACCATCCTGTTGCGCTCGTCCTCCGACGACATCAGGAACGGCAGCGGCATCGGATAGTGCCGCGCGCCGGTGCGGTCGGCGAGCCGGCCGACGGTGTCGTAGAAGCTCGCCGATCCGTCGGCCGAGATGTTGCCGACCAGCGAGACGATCTGGTGGTTGGGCCGGTCGATCGGCGTGACGCGCTCGACCGCGGCGCGCACCGCTCGCCCCGTGCCGAGCGCGACGATGACCGGCGTCTCCGAGCGCAGCGTGGAGTCGAGCAAATTCGCGCAGCGCTCGGCAATTCCAGCCACCGCCTGCGGCGCGGCGGGATCGGCCGGAACCACCTCGCAATGGACGAGATCGAACCGCTCCTTCAGCCGCGCCGCCAGTTCCATGCACGCGGCGATGGGATGCTCGAGCCGGAAGGTGATGAGCCGCTCGGCGAGGCACAGCGAGACCAGCCGCTGCGCCGAGGCGCGCGAGACCTGGAGCATCTTCGCGATCTCGTCCTGGGTGTGGCCGGCAATGAAATAGAGCCACCCGGCGCGCGCGGCGTCGTCGAGTCTCGCCTTGTCGTTCTCGGCGGCCATGCGGGCTCACACCTCCCAGAAATCGCTCATGCGCGCGAAGACCCGATCGGCCCCGGCGGCGGACAATATAGCGCGGCCGTCGCGGCTGCGATAATGGCCGCCGCCGACGAATCCCCAAACGGTCATGCCGGCCGCCTTGCCCGCCTGCACGCCGCTGACGCTGTCCTCGATCACCAGCGTGCGTGAAGGCAGTGTGTGCATGTTCTCGGCTGCATGGAGAAAGAGATCGGGCGCCGGCTTGGCGCGCCTGACCATCTGCGCGGTATAAAGCCGATCGCCGAAATACGGCTTGAGGCCGGTGACATCCAGCGAGAGCGACACGCGGTCGATGTCGCTGGACGAGGCGACACAGAACGGCACGGTCAGCCCAGAGATGACTGCCTCGACCCCGGGGATCGGCTCGAGCGAGACGGCAAACGTCTCCAGCACGCGCGATTTCAATCGCGACAGAAAGCCATCCGGCACGACCTGTCCGAGATCGCGGTAGTGCTGCTCGATCGCCTTGGTGCTGCGTCCGAGAAACAGCTCGAGCGCCTGCTCCTCGCTGAGCACGAGACCGAATTCAGCCAGCACCTCGGACAGGCAGCGACAGCTCAGGAGCTCGCTGTCGACGAGCACGCCGTCGCAGTCGAAAATGATCAGATCGGGCTTTGGGCGGCTCTGGTCCATCCGAGCATTCGATCATATACCCATCACCTGAGCAATAGCTCAAGCGGGCAAGCCCCTCGGCGGCCCTTCCTGAACCTCAATGCGCCCGAGCAAGGCCAGAGCACCCAGACCGCCCTCTCGCTGGCGCCACGCAGCACTAGGAGATCGCGCCCGAGCGGATCCACCCCACGATCGCCTAAACCAGCTGCAAACCATTCCGCAAGCCAGCGATAGAGCGATGCATTCAGCGCACGGTCGGAAAAGATCGCGACGCGGCCGGGAAGGAAGAGGTCGCGGCGTCGCGGCCCGACTGGTCGAGCCGCTCGTCTCCGACACCAATGCGCTGCCTCGGTCGCATTGTATGGCGCCGTTGCGGCACTGCACAGCAAGGGCACCTGCTCCATGTGGGTCTCGGGTAGTTTGGCTTCCTCCGTCTTGGCTTCCTGGCGTCGTGCGCTAATATCGCGCTCCACACGACTGGATGAGTTCGCCATGCCTGAGATCATCAACCTTGGCGCGCTGCAGCTGACGTTCCTACAGAGCAAGGATGACACCGCCGGCGGCCTCGACCTATTCGAGATGACGCTACAGCCGAACGCGCGCATGCCGATTCCGCATTATCACGATCGCTGGGACGAGACGATCTATGGACTCAGCGGCATCTCGACCTGGCGTATCGACGCGAAGGAGATCGACGTGGCGCCGGGCGAAAGCCTCTTCATCAAGCGCGGCGTGGTGCACGGTTTTATCAACCGTTCGCCCCGACCGGCGACCTGCCTGTGCATCCTCAGCCCCGGCGTACTCGGCCCACAATACTTCAAGGACATGGCGGCCCTGCTATCCACCGGCGCGCCTGATCCGGCCAAAATGAAGGAAACGATGCTGCGCTACGGGCTGGTTCCGGTGTTGCAATCCTGAGGATGAGTGCGGCGCGAGCAATCGAGTCAGCTGGCCAAAGCGCTTGCCACAGCTCAAGGGCGAAGGCGCGCTCGCCGCTTTCGTCGTAGTCATGGAAAAGGTGGGCACGGCGCAAGGGCGCCTCTGCCCACCCTACAAAGTTACTGAAACTATCGCCGCTGGTTGTAAACGTCGATGCACACCGCTCCCAGCAGCACCAGGCCTTTGATGACCTGCTGATAGTCGATGCCGATGCCGAGGATGGACATGCCGTTGTTCATCACGCCCATGATCATGGCGCCGACCACGGCACCGCCGACGCGGCCGACACCGCCATAGGCCGAGGCGCCGCCGATAAAGCAGGCGGCGATGACGTCGAGCTCGAAGCCGAGACCGGCCTTCGGGGTCGCGGTGTTGAGGCGCGCGGCGAAGACGAGGCCGGCGAGCGCGGCCAGTACGCCCATGTTGACGAAGGTGAGGAAGGTCAGCCGCTCGGTCTTGATGCCCGACAGGCTTGCCGCCTTGGCGTTGCCACCGACCGCGTAGATCTGCCGGCCGATCACGGTGCGACGGGTCACGAAACCATAGAGGGCGATCAGCGCACTCATGATCACCAGCACGTTGGGCAGACCGCGATGCGAGGCGATCAGGTAGGTGAAATAGAGCACGGCGCAGGCCAGCAAAATGCTCTTGCCGAGAAAGAACGCGTAGGGCTCGACCTCGATGCCGTGCGACTGCTCGCGCGACCGGCCCTTGGCGCTGGCGTAGACGAGGCCGAGCGCGAGCACGGCGCCGATGAGCATGGACGTCGGATGCAGCGTGCCGGCCTCGGGCAGCAGCTCCGGAATGAAGCCCGAGGACAATTTCTGGAAGGTCGGCGGGAACGGGCCGAGCGACTGGCCCTGCAACACCGCCAGCGCCAGTCCCTTGAACACCAGCATCCCCGCCAGGGTGACGATGAAGGACGGGATCTTGAAATAGGCCACCCAATAGCCCTGTGCGGCGCCAATGGCGGCACCGACCAGGAGGCAGACGATGAAGGCAAGCGTGTAATCGACCTTGTAGGTCACCATGAGAACAGCGGCGACAGCGCCGATGAAGCCCGCGACCGAACCGACCGAGAGGTCGATATGGCCGGTGACGATCACCAGCAGCATGCCGAGCGCCATGATGACGATGTAGCTGTTCTGCAGCACCAGATTGGTGAGGTTGAGCGGCTGCAGCAGCGTGCCGCCGGTGACGACCTGGAAGAACAGCATGATCGCGACCAGCGACATCAGCATGCCGTAGTTGCGCAAGTTGTTCTTGATGAAGCTGCCGTGCCGGCGCTCCTCGGGCAGCGACACCGTCTTGTCGGTCATGGCTGCAATCCTCCCATCTCCGCGGCCGCGGGCGCGGCGTTCCCAATGCTTCGTTCGTTGCGCATGATGGCGCGCATGATCTTCTCCTGCGTCGCCTCCGATCCCCTGAATTCCCCTACGAAGGCCCCGTCGTTCATGACGCAGATGCGGTCGCAGATGCCGAGCAGTTCGGGCATCTCCGAGGAGATCACCACGACGCCGCGGCCGGCTTCCGCCAGCTCGTTGATGATACAGTAAATCTCGTATTTGGCACCGACGTCGATACCCCTTGTCGGCTCGTCCAGGATGAGAACCTTGGGGTCGGTCATCAGCCATTTCGACAGCACGACTTTCTGCTGGTTTCCGCCGGAAAGCTGGCCGGTCTCCTGGTAGACGTCGGAGCAGCGGATCCGCATCCTGCTGCGGTAGTCGCTGGCGACCTTCAGCTCGGCGATGTCATCGATCACGCGGCCGGGCGCGACCTGGTCGAGGCTCGCCAGCGTGATGTTCTTGCGGACGTCGTCGGCGAGGATCAGGCCGAGCTGCTTGCGGTCCTCGGTGACATAGGCGAGGCCGGCGTCGATCGCGGCCGCGACGCTCGGCAGCGCCATCTCCCTGCCCTCGAGGCGGAGGCTGCCGCTGATATTGGTGCCCCAGGAGCGGCCGAACAGGCTCATGGCGAATTCGGTGCGGCCGGCGCCCATCAACCCGGCAATGCCGACGACCTCGCCGCGCCTGACGCCGAAATTGACGTTCTTGATCACCTGCCGATCGGGATGGATGGGGTGATAGACCGACCAGTTCGCGACGTCGAGCACGGGCTCGCCGATCTTCACGCTACGCTCGGGGAAGCGGTGCGCCATATCGCGGTTCACCATGCTGCGGATGATGCGGTCTTCCTGGATCGGCTCGGCATGGCAGTCGATGCTGTCGACGGTGCGGCCATCGCGCAGCACGGTGATGTGGTCGGCGACCTTGGCGACCTCGTTCAGCTTGTGCGAGATTAGGATCGAGCCGATGCCCTGCTCGCGGAACGCCATCAGGCGTTCGAGCAGCGCAGCGCTATCGGCCTCGTTGAGGCTCGCAGTCGGCTCGTCCAGGATCAGCATCCGCACCCGCTTGGATAGTGCTTTGGCGATCTCGACGAGCTGCTGCTTGCCGACTCCGAGATCGGTGATCAGCGTATCAGGCGATTCCCTTAGGCCGACCTGCGCCAGCAGCTCGCGCGTGCGCCGGTACACTTCGTCACGATCGATGACGCCGAGCTTCGACGGCGGATGCGACAGGAAGATGTTTTCCGCGATCGACATCAGCGGGATCAGTGCCAGCTCTTGATGGATGATGATGATGCCGAGCGCCTCCGAATCGTTGATGTCGCGGAAGCGCCGTTCCTCGCCTTCGAAGACGATGGTGCCCTCGTAGCTACCATGCGGATAGACCCCGCTCAGCACCTTCATCAGCGTCGACTTGCCGGCGCCGTTCTCGCCAACGAGGGCGTGGATCTGCCCGGCGTGAACCGAGAAGTTGACGTCACGCAGCGCCTGCACACCGGCAAAGCTTTTGCTGACGTTGCGCATCTCCAGCATGGCGGTCATGGCTTCGTGTCCCTAAATCAACGTCGTTCCGGGGCGCCCGTAGGGCGAACCCGGAACCTCGAGATTCTCAGGTGCGCAATCGCGCACCATAGTTCGATGCTTCGCATCGCCCCGGAATGACGGAGCAAGAAATTTACTGGAACTGCGCCTTCTTGTAGTAGCCGCTGTCGACCAGCACCTTCTCCCAATTGTCCTTGTAGACCACCACCGGCTTGAGCAGATAGGACGGCACGGTCTTGACGCCGTTCTCATAGGTCTTGGTGTCGTTGACGGTGACCTCCTTGCCGGCGAGCGCGGCGTCGACCATGTCGGCAGTCACCTTGGCGAGGTCGCGGGTGTCCTTGAAGATGGTCGAAGACTGGTCGCCGCGCAGCATGGCCTTGATCGAGGGCACCTCGGCGTCCTGGCCCGAGATAACAGGCATGGGCTGGTCGGCGCTGCCATAGCCGACGCCCTTCAGCGAGGAGATGATGCCGATCGAAATGCCGTCATAGGGCGACAGCACGGCATTGATCTTCTTGTTGCCGTAGTAGGCGCTGAGCAGATTGTCCATGCGCGCCTGCGCGGTGGCGCCGTCCCAGCGCAGGGTCGCTACCTTGTCCATGCCCATCTGGCCGGACACGACGACGAGCTTGCCGCTGTCGATATAGGGCTTCAGCACGCTCATCGCGCCGTTGTAGAAGAAGTAGGCATTGTTATCGTCGGGCGAGCCGCCGAACAGCTCGATGTTGAAGGGACCCTTCCCTTCCTTGAGACCGAGGCCTTTTTCGATCGATTGCGCCTGGAGCACGCCGACCTGGAAATTGTCGAAGGTCGCATAATAGTCGACGTTCGGCGTGCCGCGGATCAGGCGGTCATAGGCGATCACTGTGATGCCTTTTGCTTTCGCCTGCTTGAGCACGTCGGACAGCGTGGTGCCGTCGATCGCAGCGATCACCAGCGCCTTGGCGCCTTTGGTCACCATATTCTCGACCTGCGAGAGCTGGTTCGGAATGTCATCCTCGGCATATTGCAGGTCGGTGTTGTAGCCGCGCTCTTTCAGCACCTTGACCATGTTGTTGCCATCGTCGATCCAGCGCGCCGACGATTTGGTCGGCATGGCGATGCCGACCGTCGCCTTCTGGGCGGAGGCGGTGACGCCTGCGGCCATCGTGGCAGCACCGGCCAGCGCCAGCGCGAGAAATGTCGTCTTCAATTTCAGCATATTTCACTCCCTTGGGTGTCAGACTGTCTTCTTCGTAGCGTCGAGAACGTGGTCGTGGGCTGCTTCTGGTCTCCTATGCGAGCTTGACGTCGGGTTCCGCGCGTCCGCGCGCGGATGCCTCCAGTAAAAAAGTGCAACCGGCTTGCGGATCGGCGGCGCGCGCGGCCGCGTCCATGTCCTGCCATGCCGAGGTGACGAGGAGGCGCGACAGATCGGGGCCGACGAAGGCGGGACAGCTCGCCTGCTTTGCCGGCACGCTCAGCGAGCGAAGGCGCTCGCCTTGCGGAGAATAGACATCGATACGGCCCGCACCCCAGCAGGCATTCCAGATCTTTCCGTCGGCGTCGCATACTGACCCATCTAGGCCGCCGATGCCGGTGTGGCGCAACAGCACCTCCGGCTCGCCGCGTGGCAGGCCGGTCGCAGGATTGAGCGGCACCGCGTAGAGCACGGCGCGCAAGGTGTCAGTGAAGTAGCCAGTGGCACCGTCAGGCGAGAAGCAGATCGAATTGGGAATGCTGATGCCGGGAAACAGTGTCGAGATCTTGCCGCGATGGAGCGCATAGATCGCGCCCGCCTTCGGCTCGGCCCTCTTGCCCATGGAGCCGATCCAGAACGTTCCGGATTGATGCACACGGCAATCGTTTGAGCGCGTCGCCGGATTGTCCGCTTCGAGCGGACAGAACAGCGTAATCGCGCCGTCGGCGAGTGTGCGGATGTAGAGCCCGTCTTCCGCCACGATCAACTGCCGCTCGGCATCGATGCGTCCGAGCGCGCTGGCCATCCGGCCGAGTGCGTGGACGCGAATGCCGCCGCTGCCGAGCCGCGCCTCGAACAGCAGCCCTTCACGGATGTCGAACCACCAGGCCGTATCGGTGGTCACGTCATAGGTCGGACCTTCGCCGAGATGGCAAGGATGGTCCGAGAGGACAGTCGTGGGCACCTGTTCCATCATGGCGACCTCACTGAAAAGCGATAAACCGTGTGATGGCGATACACCCCGCCGGGATCAAGGCGCGGGCTCGGGAAGTCCGGCCTGTTCGGCGCGTCAGGCCAGATGTGCGGCTCCAGGCACATGGCGTCCGATTGACGGATGAGCTTGCCGCCCTTGCCCGAAACGGTGCCGTCGAGATAGTTGCCGGAATAGACCTGGAGCCCGGGCTGATCGGTGAACAGCTCCATGATGCGCCCGGAGCGTGGCGCCTCGAGGTGCGCCGCGAGCGCAAGCTTGCCGTCGCGCCCGAGGCAATAGGTGTGATCGTAGCCCCTGCCGTTTCGCAATTGCTGATCGCTCTCACGGATCCGCTCGCCGACCGGCCGCCACTCGCGGAAATCGAACGGCGTGCCGGCAACCGCGCGCGGCGGTTCCGGCAGCGGAATGGCCGTGGCATCAATGGCAAGGAAATGGTCTGCTGCGACCGTCAGCTTGTGATCGAGAATGGACCTACCCGATGTCGCACCCTCGAGATTGAAGAAGCTGTGGTTGGTCAGGTTGACGATGGTTGGCCGGTCCGTCCGCGCCTCCATGACGAGCGACAGTTCGGTCGGGCCGGTCATGCGATAGGTCAGGCGGACGTCGAGCTGGCCGGGATAGTTCTCTTCGCCATGCGGGCTGACATAGGTGAGCGTTACCGCGGGCTCGGCGCCCTCGTCGATGTCCACAATCTCCCAGAGCTTGCGATCAAAACCCTCGAGCCCGCCATGCAGCGCATTCGGACCGTTGTTGACGGGAAGCTGCACCGTCTCGCCATCGAGCGAAAACTGTCCTTTGGCGATGCGGTTGGCGTAGCGGCCGACCGTGGCGCCGAAGAATTTTCGTTCGGCGAGGTAGGCGGCAAATGTGTCGTGGCCGAGCACGACGTCATCGTAGCCGCCTAGCGCGTCCGGCGCGATCAGCGCTTGCAGCACGGCGCCGTAGGTGATGATGCGCACCTCGAAGCCGCCCTCGCCGCGCAGCGCGACGCGCTCGACCTTGCTGCCATCCGGCAGCGTCCCGAAGACGTCTCTTGTGATTTTTGATGCGGCCATGCTCAATCCACGAACGGTTCGACGATCGTGCGCTTGCCCAGCAGGAAGGCGTCGGCGACGAGGCGAAGCGGCGTCAGGTCGACGTCACTTGCGCCGGTCGCCGCGAGCTCGACGAAGCGCCGGTAGAGTCCGCGATATTCCTCATCCGGCGCCTCGGCAAGCACCTTGCCATCGACGGCCATGCGCGCGCCACCGCTGGACAGAATCAGCCGGCCTTGATCGGTTTCGACAAGGATATCCCAGCTCTGCGGCCCGGTCTGGCGGAAATCGAACTCGGCAGTCACAGGCAGACCGCTGATATCCGTCAGTGTCAGGTTCGCCGCGATCGGCGCTTGGCGGTTGGCTGGAAAGGCCAGCTCGGCCGCGGTGACGAACACCGGCTTCGGCAGAATCCTGGTCAGGATCGACAGCGCATTGATGCCCGGATCGAAAACGCCGAGACCGCCCGGCTCCCAGATCCAGCCCTGGCCGGGATGCCAGACACGGACGTCTTCCTTCCAGCTGATGTGCACGGATTTGATGCGGCGCTCGGCGAGCCATTGCCGCGCCGGCTCGACCGCAGGCGCATGGCGCGAATGCCAGGTCGCAAACAGCGTTCGCTTTGCCTCCGCCGCCATCGCGATCAGCGGATCGAGCTCGGCGACGCCGGTGCCCGGCGGCTTCTCCAGCATGACATGTTTGCCGGCAGCGAGCGCGGCTGCCGCCTGGGCGCGGCGCACCTGCGGCGGCGTGCAGAGCGAGACCGCGTCGATCGGCGGCCCTTTTTCCAGCAATTCCTCAATGGTAGCGAAATGCGGCAGTCCCGGCAGCGAGGCGTTGCGGCTGGCAACCGCGGTCAGCGTCGCACCCGGCACTGCGGCGATGGCGCCGACATGCTGGTCGCGCGCGATCTTGCCGAACCCGACGATGGCGATGCGAAGCTCGGTCACGATCTTTCTCCAGATTTCGCGGATGGCAGCGCCTCGCCCGGCGCAGTCTCGATCGCGGCGTCCTCGTGGCGATGCATACCGTTGTGAATGACGAAGATCATCGCCTCGGAAGCGGCGTCGGCGTCGCCGCCGGCGATGGCATCGACGATCTTCTGATGCCAGAGCAGCACAGTGTCGCGGTCCTCCGGCTCGACCGGGGCACTGAGCAGGAACGAGGCGCGCAGCGCGGCCTCGATGACATGCCCGATCGAGCGCATGAACAGATTGCCGGAGGCACGCGCCACGGCCACATGAAGCGCGAGATCGGCATCGGCAAAGCCCACCGAGTCGGACGCCTCATGCCGCATGCGCTCCATGCTGCGGCGGAGCTCGACCAGGTCCTCCTCGGACCGCTGCGCCGCTGCGAGCATCGCCGCACGCGGCTCGACCGCGAGACGGATCTCGGCAAGATCGTTGAGGAAGCGCTTGTCGATTCCGGCGTCCAGGTGCCAGGCCAGCACGTCGGCATCGAACATGTTCCAGGCGCCGCGCTCGCGCACGACGGTGCCGACCCGCGCCTTGGTGGTGAGCAGCCCCTTGGCGACCAGCGTCTTCACGCTCTCACGCAGCACCGGCCGCGACACTCCGAACATCGCGATCATCTCGGCATCACCTGGCAGCCGCGTCCCCTCCGCATAGCGGCCGGCGATGATGTCGACGCCGATCGAGCGAGCCACTTCCGCATGGTTGGAGTGGGCCCGCCGCGTCGGGATGACGACGATGCGCGAGGTCATGTGGTTGCTCCTGCACTCTTCCTCACCGGCCGGCGTGCAAGCGCAACCAGCCCCTGCTGCAAGGCGATGAAAGCGAACAGCAGCACGCCGGTCGCAATCTTGGTCCACCAGCTCGACAGCGTGCCGTCGAAATTGATGTAGGTCTGGATCAAGCCCTGGATCAGCACGCCGAGGAAGGTGCCGATCACCGAGCCCTGCCCGCCCGTGAGCAGCGTGCCTCCGATCACGACGGCCGCAATGCTGTCGAGCTCGACGCCGACGGCGGAGAGCGAATAACCGGCGCTGGTGTAGAAGGAGAAGACGATGCCGGCGATCCCTGCGAGCAAGCTCGACAGCATGTAAATCTTGATCGTCATTTTGCCGACGGCAACGCCCATCAGGCTTGCGGTCGTGCGACTGCCGCCGAGCGCATAGACGTTGGCGCCGAACCGCGTGAGATGCAGCAGCATGGCGCCGCCGATCACGATCGCGATCATGATGATTGCGATCGCCGTCAATCGCCCGCCGCCGGGCATCCGCAGCGCGAAGTCCGACACGGTGGAATACACCGGCGCGGCGATCGGCACCGATTCCGTCGACAGCAGGAAGCTCGCGCCGCGAGCGAGGAACATCCCCGCCAGCGTCACGATGAAGGGCGGCAGGTCGAAGACATGGATGATCGCGCCCATCGCCGCGCCAAAGGCCACTGACAGCGCGAGGATGGCGACGAAGGCGACCAGCGGCGGCACGCTCCAGCGCTCGATCGCCAGCGCAACGAACACGGTGGTGAAACCGATCACCGAGCCGACCGAGAGATCGATCCCGCCGGAGATGATGACGAAGGTCATGCCGACAGCGACGATGCCGAGAAAGGCATTGTCGGTGAGAAGATTGCCGACCACGCGGGTGGAAGCGATGTTGGGGAATTGCATAGCGCATAGCGCAAAGCCCGCGACGAGCACGATGGCCGTGATCAGGACGGGCGGCAGGCCTTTCATGCCTTGGTCCTCCGCAGCGGCGCGGCGATCGCGGCGAGGCCAGAGAATTTCGGCGATTGCAGCAGCAGCACCGCGAGCACCACCACCGCCTTGACCAGCAGGTTGAACTCCGGCGGATAGCCGGACAGGAGAATGCCGGTATTCATGGTCTGGATGATCAGCGCGCCAAGTACGGCCAGAACGAGGCTGAAGCGGCCGCCGAACAGCGAGGTGCCGCCGATCACCACGGCGAGAATAGCATCGAGCTCGAGCCAGAGGCCGGCATTGTTGGCATCCGCGCCCATGATGTCGGCTGCCGCGATCACGCCGGCGAGCGCTGCGCAGACGCCGCACCAGACATAGACCGAAAGGATCATGGCGCGCGTGCCGACACCGGCGAGCTCGCTCGCCCGCGCGTTGCCGCCGGTCGCCTCGATCAGGAGGCCGAGCGCCGAGCCGCGCACCACCGCACCGGTGAGGATCAGCATGCCCAAGGCGATCACGACGGGCACCGGCAGGCTGAGCACCGAGCCATTGCCGAGCCAGACCAGATCCGGCGATGAGAAGGTCACGATCCGCCCCTCGGTGATGAGCTGGGCGATGCCGCGCCCCGCCACCATCAGGATCAGCGTCGCCACGATCGGCTGCATGCCGAGCACGGCGACGAGAAAGCCGTTCCACAATCCGCAGACGAGGCCCGCACCAAGCGCGGCCGCCAGCACCATCGGCAGGCCGTGACTGTCGGCAAGGCTCGCCGCGATCGCGCCGCAGATCGCCATGACCGCGCCGACCGAGAGATCAATGCCACGCGTCGCGATCACCAGCACCATGCCGAGCGAGAGCAGCGCGACCGGCGTGCCGCGGTTGAGCACGTCGATCAGGCTACCGAACAGCCGGCCGTCCTGGAGGCGCAGGTCGAAGAATTGCGGCGACACCACGCGGTCGACCGCGAGGATGACGATCAGCGCCAGGATCTGGGCAATGCCGCGGCGCGGCAGCAGCGCTGTCATGCGTGAGCCCCATGTGCTGGGGCAGCACCGTCGGCTGCAATGGCCACGAGAATGTTGCCGACGTCGATCGCCTCGCCCGCGAGCTCCTCGATATGGGCCCGGTCGCGTAGCACCACGACGCGGTCGGAATAGGTCACGATCTCGTCGAGTTCAGAGGAGATCACGAGCAGCGAAAGCCCGTTATCGCAGAGCTCGCGGATCAGGCGGATGATTTCGGCATGCGCGCCAACGTCGATGCCGCGGGTCGGCTCGTCCAGCACGAGAAGCCGCGGCGAGGTCGCGAGCCAGCGCGCCAGCAGCACTTTTTGCTGGTTGCCGCCGGAGAGCAGGCCGACGGGACGCTCGGGATCGGGCGGTCGGATGTCGAGCATCTTGACATAGCGGCGCGCGATCTCGTCCTGCTCGCGGCGCGACAATGGCCGATGCAGGCCGCGCTTGGCCTGGAGCGCGAGCACGATGTTCTCACGCACGCTGAGCTCGGCGACGATGCCATCGGTCTTGCGCTCCTCCGGACAATAGCCAAAGCCGTGGCGCACGCCGTCGCGCGGCGACTGCAGCCGCACCGGCGCGCCCCCCACCCTCGCCTGCCCACGGTCCGCGCGCTCGGCGCCGAACACCAGCCGCGCCGTCTCGGTCCGGCCCGAGCCGAGCAGGCCGGCGAGACCAACGACCTCGCCGTGGCGCAGCTCGAGATTGAAGGGCGCGACATAGCCGGCCTTGCCGTAACTCTCGAAGCTCGCACAGACCTCGCGGGCCTGATGCTCGCGCGTTGCCGCCCGCGCGCTGGTGGTTTCCGCAAGCTCGCGGCCGAGCATCATGCGGATCAGCTCAAGGCGCGGCAGCGAGACGGTCTCGCGCTCGCCGACGAGGCGGCCATTGCGCAGCACGGTGATGCGGTCCGATATTTCGTAGACCTGGTCGAGGAAGTGGCTGACGAAAACAATGCCGATGCCTCGCCCGGCGAGCTTGCGCATGATGCCGAAGAGAATCTCGACCTCGTGACGGTCGAGGCTCGCCGTCGGCTCGTCCAGGATCAGCACGCGCGCGGAGAGATCCACCGCGCGAGCAATCGCGGTGACATGCTGGACGGCCACCGAATAATTGCCGAGCGGCGCGGCGACGTCGATGTCGAGGCCGAAATCCGCGAGCAACGCCTTTGCGCGGCGGCGCATCTCGCCTTCGCGCACGATCGCGAAACGCATGGGCTGGCGGTCGAGGAACAGGTTCTGCGCCACCGAGAGGTTCGGCAGCAGATTGACCTCCTGGTAGACGGTGGCAATGCCGGCCTGCAGCGCAGCCTTGGCCGAACGCGGCGCAACCTCTTCACCACCGAGCCTGACAGTGCCGGCATCGCGCGGAAATACGCCGGTGACGACCTTGATCAGCGTCGACTTGCCGGCGCCGTTCTCCCCGAGCAGCGCATGAATCTCGCCGGCGCGCAGCGTGAAATCGACCTCCTGCAACGCGCGCACCGCACCAAAGCTCTTGCTGATCCCGCGCACCTCCAGCAGCGGCAGAGCAGGATCAAGGCTGTTTTCCATCGCGACGTCACTCCCACCGGCGCCCGCACATGATGCGGACGCCCAGCCTATTCGTTCGCGCAGCGGTTTCGAAGGGGGCCCCGGACCGCTGGAAGCAGTCCGGCGTATGCCCGCCTCAGTAACCGAGGCCCTTCTTGCTGTCGTAGATCTTCTGCGGATCGTCGGCCGCGGTATAGAGCTTGGACTCGGTCTGGATCCATTTCGGCGGAACCGTGCCCTTGTCCTTGAAGGCCGCGATGGCATCGAGCGCGGGCCCGGCCATGTTCGGCGTCAGCTCGACCGTGGCATTGGCTTCGCCGGCGGCCATCGCCTTGAAGATGTCGGGGACCGCGTCGATCGAGACGGTGAGGATCTCCTTGCCGGGCTTGAGGCCGGCTTCCTTCATCGCCTGGATCGCGCCGACCATCATATCGTCGTTGTGGGCATAGACCGCGCAGATCGACTTGCCGCCGCCTTCGGCCTTGATGAAGCTCTCCATCACCTCCTTGCCCTTGGCGCGGGTGAAGTCGCCGGTCTGGCTGCGCACCACCTTCAGGTTCGCATGCTTGGCAATCGCAGTGTCAAAGCCCTTCTTGCGATTGGCGGCGACGCTGGCGCCGACCGTGCCCTGCAGTTCGACGATGTTGCAGGCCTTGGTTCCGACAGTCTTCGCCAGCCAGTCGCCGGCGACCTCGCCTTCATGCACGCTGTCGGAGGTGACGGCGGTGAGATAGAGGTCCTTGCCGGAAGGATCGATATCGCGGTCGAGCAGCACGACCGGGATCTTGGCCTCCTTGGCTTCCTTCAGCACCGACTCCCAGCCCGTCGAGACGACAGGCGCAAGGAAGATCGCATCGACGTTCTGCGCGATGAAGGAGCGGATCGCCTTGATCTGGTTCTCCTGCTTCTGCTGCGCGTCGGCGATCTTGAGATTGACCTGGCGCTTGGCGGCTTCCTGCTTGGAGACCGACGTCTCAGCCGCCCGCCAGCCGGATTCCGATCCGATCTGCGAGAAACCGATGGTGAGCTGGCCGGCACTGGCCGGCAGTGCGAGCAGCAAGGCGGCCATGGCGCTGGCCGCAAAGAGGACTTTAGGGGTCATCAGGCGTGTCTCCCAACATGTTTATCCGGGGCGTCGATTGGTAGCATGGCACCCGCTGGCCGGCCTTTGACCCGACGGAAGGCACTATTTCACGGAAGATGGGTTCCGACTAGTCATATTATTTGACTATTTAGGGGAAAATACGCAGAGCGGCGGCGCGCCCTACTATGACACGCTCAGCGCGATTTTGTTCCGGAGATGCAATGCGGAGATGAAGGAAGTTTTGCGCCGATGCGGGCGGCGTTAGCGGCCGTCGCAGCAAAGGTGCGCTCCCTCGCCCCGTTCTTACGGGGAGAGGGTTGGGGTGAGGGGCCGCTTCCGCAAAGATGGTGACAGAGAGACTCGCGGAGAGCCCCCTCACCCGATTCGATCTTCGATCGAATTCGACCTCTCCCCGCAAGCGGGGCGAGGTGAAGCCCGCCGCTAAATCAGCTTGCGCTGCGCCAAGTTCTTCATCAGCGCGCCGATGCCGAAGGTCCAGGGCTCGCACTCGTCGCTGGTGCGCATGCGGTTGACGAGCTTGCCGAGCTGGGGCGCCGAGATCGTGACGATGTCGTCGCGCTTGTGGGTGAACCCCTGCCCCGGCGCATCGCGATCCTTCACGGGAGCAAACATAGTGCCGAGGAACAGCACGAAGCCGTCAGGGTACTGATGAATCTTGCCGATGGTCTGCGCAACGAGATCGGTCGGATCGCGGCTGATCTTGCTGATCGAGGAATGGCCGTCGAGAACGAAGCCGTCCGTGCCCGTGACGTTCAGGCTGATGTCCAGCTTGCGCGCGTCGTCGAGCGTGAAGGTGTCGTCGAACAGGCGCAGCAGCGGGCCGATCGAGCACGAGGCGTTGTTGTCCTTGGCCTTCGACAGCAGCAGCGCCGAACGTCCTTCGAAGTCGCGCAAGTTGACGTCGTTGCCCAGCGCGCCGCCGACGATCTTGCCGCGGCTGGAGACAAACAGCACGAGCTCGGGCTCCGGATTATTCCAGGTCGATTTCGGATGCAGCCCGGCATCCATGCCGGTGCCGACCGAGGATAGGGTCGGCGCCTTGGTGAAGACCTCGGCATCCGGGCCGATGCCGACTTCGAGATACTGGCTCCACGCGTTCTGATCGATCAGCACCTGCTTCAGGTGCATCGCCTGGTCCGAGCCCGGCTTGAGCTTTGACAGATCATCGCCGATCAGCCGCGTCACCTCTTTGCGGATTGCCTCGGCCGAGGCCGGATTGCCCTTGGCGCGTTCCTCGATGACGCGTTCCAGCATCGAGATCGCGAAGGTGACGCCGGCGGCTTTTAGGGTCTGGAGATCGACGGGCGCGAGCAGCCACGGCTTCTTGGGATCACGACCATCGGGCGCGGTATTGGCGACAATGGCTTCGAGATCGCCGATGCGCTCGCCCCTGGTCGCAGCAAGTGCCTTGGCCGGATTGTCCTCTTCGCAGAGCGCGCTGATGGTCGGAAAATCGGCGGTGACGTCGAACACGCCATCGCCGCGCACAGCAACGACGGCCGGACCATTCACCTGGGGCAGCCAGACACGGCCGGCCAGCGTTCCCCGCGTTCCATCCTCGGGGAGAAGGTCTTTCACCGTCAATGTCGTCATGGCCGCGTCCTCGCTGTTTTTCAGGACCAGCCGCATTCAACCAGCGGCCGGCCCGATTCGCGAAGACCAATAAACGTCTGGCGCGGGAAGTCCAGTGCAGCCGCTATGCCCCCGCCCGCGCCTTTCGCGCCGCGATCTGCTGCAGCGCCCAGCGCGCGTTCTTGCGCACGTCGGGATCGGGATCGTCGGCAACGACGGCCAGGAACGCCTCGCCGTCGGGATGGGCGATCTCGCCCAACGCCGCAGCGGCCTCTTTCCGCAAATTCGCCTGATCGTGGTTGACGCAATGGCCGATCGGCCGCACGGCGCGCTCAACCTTCATCTTGCCGAGGCTGCGGATCGCCTTCAGCCGGACCTGCCAGAACTCGTCGGTAAGGCAGGCGATGAGCTGGTCGGCGGCCAACGAGCCGTTCACGTTAAGACCCAACGTTTCCGCGGCCATTTCACGCACCATCCAGTCCGAGTCCTTCAGTGCGCGCGTGATCGTCTCCGCCGCAGGCTTCATCTGCGAGAAGGCCAACGCGCTCACGGCGGCACGGCGTACATGGGCGTCCGGATCGTTGATCAGCGCGGTCAGCGCGGGAATGGATTCTTCCAGCTTGAGGAAGCCGATCACCCCAATCGCCTGCACGCGCACGGCGGCGTCAGCGTCGTGGAGCGCTTCCAGCGCCGGCTTCAGCGTGTCCTTGCAGCGCAATTCCTTGAGCGCGCGCAGCGCGCCCATGCGGACGAAGGCGTGGGCGTGCTTGACCAACGGCAGGATGATGACGGCGCAGGCGGGATCCTTGAACTCGGCCATGCTGTCGGCCGCGGCTGCCGCAACGATCCTTTCGGGATCGACAAGCAGCTTGACCAGCGCGCTCGCGGCCTCCGGCCCATCGAACTCGCCGAGCGCCATCGCGACCTGCTGGCGCACGCCCGCATCGGGATCGGCGACCATGTTGGCGAGATGTGCGACCGCGGCAGGATCGCCGGAATGGCCGAGCGCGATGATGGCGACGCGGCGCTCGGCGGGATCGGCAGCCTGAAGCCGCTCGTCGGCGTCTTCGAGGTCGTCATAGGACTCGAACGGGCTCGACATGATCACCTCAACAGATAGGGAATGTTGACGGTGACCGCACCGGTCGGGCAATCGGCTTCGCAAGGCATGCAGTACCAGCACTCGTCATAGGCCATGTAAGCCTTGTTGGTCATCTCGCTGATGCGCAGCACGTCGAGCGGGCAGACGTCGACGCAGACGGTGCAGCCCTTGTCCGCGATGCACTTGGCGTCGTCGACGACCACCGGAACCGATGTCTGATAGGACGCGAGAGGCATTTGATGTCTCCTGTTGCTGTGTTCTGGTGGATCAAGCCGAGGCGCGGATGCGCTGCTTGTCGTAAAGATCCTTCTCGTCGTCCGCGACCGGCACGACGTACGGTTCGACTGCGCGCTTCTCGCTGGTCATCTTGCCGTCGCGCTTGCTCAGCAGCGTGTGGCAGAACCAGTTCTCGTTGTCCTTCTCCGGGAAATCCGTGCGCCAGTGATAGAGGCCCCAGCGGCTCTCCTCGCGATAGAGCGAGGCATGCGCGGCCATGTCGGCGCAATCCATGATCGACTGCACTTCGAGGGCGCGGAGCAGCTCGTGCGCGTTGCGCGCGATCATGCGCTCCTGCATGTCCTCCCGCACCTCGGCGAGACGGCGCATGCCGAGCTCGTATTTGCGCGTGACCTTCGGCGGCTGGAGATAATCGTTGACGAGGCGCCGGGTCTTGTACTCGATCTGGTTCGGCGGAATGCCGTCCTCGCACTTGGTCGGCGCCATCACGCGGTCGCGCTCCATGGCGACGTCGGCGGCGTCGAACTCCGCAAAATCGTGGCTGTCGGCGAACTCCATCGCATCTATGCCGGCGACCGAGCCGTTGGTGAAGGCACCCAGCATGTAATTGTGCGGCACGCTCGCCATGTCGCCTGCGGCATAGAGGCCAGGCACGGTGGTGCGGGCATTGTCGTCGACGAACACGCCGGAGGCGCTGTGGCCGGAGCAGAAGCCGATCTCGGAGATGTGCATCTCGATCGACTCACTGCGGTAATCGACCCCGCGCCCCTGCTGAAACAGGCCGCGCGTCGGACGCTCCACCTTGTGCAGCGTGGATTCGATTTCCGAGATCGTATCCGGGTGGAGATGCTTGAGCTGGAGGAACACCGGGCCTTTGCCCGAGAGGAGTTCGTTGTAGAATTCCAGCATCATCTGGCCGGACCAGTAGTCGCATTCGATGAAGCGCGAGCCTTCATTGTTCGCCGTGTACGCACCGAAGGGACCGGCGACATAGGCGCAGGCCGGTCCGTTATAGTCCTTGATCAGCGGGTTGATCTGGAAGCATTCGAGGTTCGCGAGCGCTGCGCCGGCATGATAGGCCATGGCATAGCCGTCGCCGGAATTGGCGGCGTTCTCATAGGTGCCGAACAGGTAGCCGGAAGTCGGCAGGCCGAGGCGGCCAGCGGCGCCCATGCAGAGGATCACGGCCTTGGCCTTGATCACCAGCATCTCGGCCGTGCGGGTATTGACCGACACTGCGCCGGCGATGCGGCCTTCGGCGGATTTCAGCAGCCTCGTCGCCATGTAGCGGTTGGAAATCAGGATGCGGGCGCGGCGGAGCTGGCGGTAGAGCGCCTTCTTCACCGTCTCGCCGTTCGGCATCGGCAGCACATAAGTGCCGATGTGATGCACCTTCTTGACGGCGTAGTCGCCGTTCTCGTTCTTCAGGAAGCGGATGCCGAAGCCGTCGAGCTCCTCGATGATGCCAAAGCAGTTCTGCGCGTATTTGTAGACCGCCTTCTGGTCGACGATGCCGTCATTGGCGATGGTGATTTCCTTGGTGTACTGCTCGGGCGTCGCGTAGCCGGGAATGACGGCATTGTTCAGCCCGTCCATGCCCATCGAGATCGCGCCGGAACGCTTGACGTTGGCCTTTTCGAGCAGGACGACATTGGCTTTCGGGTTCTTCAGTTTCGCCTTCAGCGCCGCCATCGGGCCGGCCGTGCCGCCGCCGATCACCAGCACATCGCAGGAAACTTCCGAAAGTCCGTCGACGATCTGATCTAGTGCCATCACTTGCTCCTGGTTCGCCGATCCCGGCGCCTTTGCGTCAGATTTGTTCAGTCGGCGTCCCGGCGATAGCAATTAGTTGTCGCCGGGATGCGATTTGCGCCTCAGCGCTCGACGAAGGCCTTTTCGATGACGAAATGGCCGGGCTGGCTGTGATTGCCCTCGACAAAACCACGCGCGGAGAACATCGCGTGCAGCTCTTCGAGCATCGCGGGGCTGCCGCACAGCATGATGCGGTCGGTCTCGATGTCGAGGCCGGATTGGCCGATATCGTCGAAGAGCTGGTTGGAGGCGATCAGGTCGGTGATGCGGCCGCGGTTCCGGAACGGCTCGCGGGTGACGGTCGGGTAGTAAACGAGCTTGTCGCGGATCAAGGGGCCGAAGAACTCGTGATTGCGAAGACCTTCGACGAGGTGCTCGCCATAAGCGAGCTCGGAGACCTGTCGGCAGCCATGGGCGAGCACGATGGTCTCGTAGCTCTCGTAAACATCCGGGTCCTTGATCAGGCTGGCGAACGGCGCAAGGCCCGTTCCGGTCGAGAGCAGTAACAGGCGCTTGCCGGGAATGAGATTGCCGGTGATCAGCGTGCCCGTCGCTTTGCGGCCGACCAGGATGATGTCGCCCTCCCGGATCTCCTGCAGGCGCGAGGTCAGCGGACCGTCCTGCACCTTGATCGAGAAGAATTCGAGCGCCTCCTCGTGATTGGCACTGGCCATGCTGTAGGCCCGCATCAACGGCTTGCCCTCGACCTCCAGCCCGATCATCGCGAACTGGCCGTTCTGGAAACGAAAGCCGGGATCGCGCGTCGCGGTGAAGCTGAACAGGGACTCGGTCCAATGCTTGACCGACAGAACTGTTTCTTTCTGAAATGCGCTCATGATCTCTCCTTCGCCATCGATGACGCACAAGGTTTCGCAGAGAGGAGAGTCCGGCAATTCGGAAGTGAAATTCCCGGTCGATTAGTTTCACATTTCGCGAGCGATGACCGAAGCGAAGGCACGAACCGCCATCATCACGCATGCGCGCCGGCAATTAGTTGCTATTCATGCTGCCACGCGCCGACCTAGAAGAGAGCCGGAGGTTTCGTCATGACCATGACCCTGGTGGCACCGACCGTGGCCGACTACGAGGCAAGCACCGATCTCGCCTCGCTCCTCGTCCGCACCGCGGAGGACGACGCGCTCAGCGTCCCTGCCGAAAAGCTCCGGCTCTCCTGCAAATGCGCCCACTGCACCCGCGCCCGCTTCGATGGCCGCTTCCCGGAAGCATTTCCGGGGATTGCGATCACCGAGATCGGCGATCTCGGCTACGGGCTGAACATCTCTTTTTCGGACGGGCATAACCGGGGGATTTACCCGAAGCCATATCTGCTGAGCTTGGCCGAGCAGTAGGTGACGCCACGCGAGGTACGCGAGCGTAGAACCGCAAATTCCGCTGTCATGCCCCGGCTTGACCGGGGGCATCCAGGTACGCCGCGGCCCCTCCGTATCCCATTGACGTCTCTGGAATACTGGATCGCCCGCTTTCGCGGGCGATGAGTAAATTGCGGTGGCGTACCACGAGCGCTCCCACATCTGGCACGGACATTGCTCCTCTTTAGAACGATTTGAACGTTCCGGAGGCGGCGATGTTGCAGGCGGCGAATGCGGTTCGCGGGGCTGTTCCCGCAGCGATGCGGCCTGCGGTCAGTTCCTCGCTGCTGCTCACCGAGAACCAGCAATGGATCGGCGGTCCACCACCGTTGATGGACAAGCTCTCGCCGCGCGAGCGGGACTTGGTGCTGAAGCAGGGCCGCCGCAAGGTGCTCAACCGAGGCCAGACGCTGTTCAGCCAGGGCGGCAAGCATGACGGCATCTGGCTGATCGAGAGCGGCCGCATCCGCGTGTTCTACACCTCGCCGCAGGGGCGCGAGATCACGCTCGCCTATTGGCATGTCGGGAATTTCGTCGGCGGCCCCGAAGTGTTCGAGGGCACCGTGCACCAGTGGTCCGGCGTTGCCTCCAGCAATTGCAGCGTCGTGCACCTGCCCGGAAAAGAACTACGGTCCCTTGCCGCCGAGATCCCGAATCTCGCCATCGGCCTGATCGAAGGCCTCACCTTCAAGGGCAAATGCTATTCCGCCCTGGCGCAGATGCTGGGGACACGCTCGATCACGCAGCGCCTTGCGCATCTCTTGCTGCATCTCGTCGAGCTCTACGGCGTCGATGACGCCGATGGCACCGTGATCGCCGCCGCTTTCACTCACGCCGATATCGCCCACATGGTTGGCGCCACCAGGCAATGGGTCACGATCAGCCTGAAGCGGATGCAGGAGAAAGGAATCGTCCTGACCAAGCGGTCGCAGATCGTGGTGTGCCGGGCCGACGTGCTGGAGGAGATGCGCGGTCACGCATCGGACTAGACAAATTTGGGACCAAGGCCGGTGCTCAGGCAAGCGGCTTTATAGTGCAGGACTGCTCAAGGAGTATGCAATCAGCTTTTCCCGGCAACTAATCGACTGCGGCGGCCACTCCGGATTTGCCCTGCCTGCGCCCTCACTCAATCATGGCAACCACAGCACATCCAACCGAATGAGGATGAGAATGGTCCGCCATCTTCC
This sequence comes from Bradyrhizobium sp. WSM1743, assembly GCF_000473065.1. Lineage (GTDB taxonomy): Bacteria > Pseudomonadota > Alphaproteobacteria > Rhizobiales > Xanthobacteraceae > Bradyrhizobium. Next base: position 57,019 of record NZ_AXAZ01000004.1, on the reverse strand, counting down.
CACGCACTCGATCGCGATGTCGGTGACGTCGCTGGCGCTACTCGTCACGCAGCCGGCTTCGGCGGAGACCGTCACGCTCGGCATCGGAACGCAGGACACCACGACCAACACAGTGACCGCGGGCGTCGTCATCCGCCAGTTGCATCTGCTCGAAAAGTACCTGCCGAAGGACGGCAAATACGCCAACATCAAGTTCGAGCTGGAGTGGCAGAATTTCACCTCCGGTCCGCCCGTCACCAACGCGATGATGGCGAACAAGCTGCAGATCGGCATGATGGGCGACTATCCGCTGATCGTGAACGGCTTCACCTTCGAGAGCAACCCGGAGAGCAAGAGCCGTCTGATCGGCGTCGCCGCCTACAGCCTGTCCGGCTCGGGCAACGGCCTCGTCGTCCACAAGGACTCGCCCTATTACGATCTCGCCGATCTCAAGGGCAAGCTCGTCAGCGTGCCCTTCGGCTCTGCCGCGCACGGCATGGTGCTGAAGGCGATGCAGGACCGCGGCTATGCATCCGATTTTTTCCAGCTCGTGAGCCAGAGCCCGGAGGTCGGCTCGACCAATCTCCAGGAGAAGAAGATCGATGCCCACGCCGACTTCGTCCCCTTCGCCGAGCTGCTGCCGTTCCGCGGTTTTGCGCGAAAGATCTTCGACGGCGTCGAGACGAACTTGCCGACCTTCCACGGCATTGTGGTCCGTACCGATTTCGCCGAAAAATATCCGGAGGTCGTCGTCGCCTACTTCAAGGCGGTCATCGCTGCCAATCAGTGGCTGCGCGACGATCCCAAGCTTGCCGCCGAGAAGATCCAGGAATGGACGGGCATCAACAAGGAGGTCGTCTACATCTTCCTCGGCCCCAGCGGCAACATGACCACCGATCCCACGATCAAGCCCGCTCTGATCGATGCCGCCGCCGCCGACGTCAAGGTGCTGCAAAATCTCGGCCGTATGAAGGAGTTCGATCCGAAGAAATGGGTCGACGACAGTTACATCCGCAAGGCCTATGCCGAGATGAGGCTCGACTACGACGCGCAGCTTGCAAGCACGAAGAATTACGAGATCTCCGGCGAAGATGCCTTCTGCAAGAAGCCGATCGCCGATCCGCGCAAGGCCGGCGAGGTCTGGGTGGATGATGCCGGCATCATGCCCTTCTCGTCCGCCGCCTGCACGCTCGGCGCGTACGCCGACTTCAAGACCAAGGGCAAGAAAATCAACGTCGCCTACGTCTTCGACACCACCCGCGGTATCAAGCTGTTCGCCGACCAGGCCTTCTTCGCGGTCGGCAATGGCGATGTCGCGCCGTTCCTGCTGAAGAAGGACGCCGAAGCCTACGCGGCCAAGATCAGCGGCAAGGTGCTTGGCTTCGAGGACGCTGTGAAAGCGGCGGTTGGGGGAGGCAAGACGTGAGCAGTCCCGCTCTTGTCAGACATCCCGAGGACAGCATGCCAGCAATTGCAGAGGCGGGCCCCCTCCCTGCCGTTACGCCCCCCGCGCCCCCCGCCTCCTTCGGCACGCTCGCGCTGCGCTGGTATCGGCTCAATCGGGCGGGTCTGCGCGCCACCGCGATCGGCGTCATTTCGCTGCTCGCGTTCCTCCTGGTCTGGCATCTGCTCACGACCTATCGCGTCGTGTTCTTCGTGCGCTTCACCAACGTGCCCTCGCCGCTCGCGGTCTATGCGAGCTTCACCAAGGCGATTCACGACCCCAAATTCCTGATGCATATCCTGCTCAGCTGCCGGCGCATCTTCATCGGTTTCTCGCTGGCGGCGATCATCGGGGTGCCGCTCGGCTTGATCATGGGCCGCTTCAAGCTGGTGCACGAGGTGATCTTCCCGGTCGCCGAGGTGCTGCGGCCGATTCCGGCGATCGCCTGGGTGCCGATGGCGATCATGCTGTGGCCAACCAACGAGCAGAGCATCGTCTTCATCACTTTCCTCGGCTCGTTCTTCCCGATCCTCGTCAACACGCTGCATGGCATGTCGCTGGTCGATCCCGTGCTGGTGCGTGCAGCGCAATGTCTCGGCGCGCGCGAGCGCTCGATCTTCCGCGAAGTGTATTTCCCGGCCTCGCTGCCGCACATCTTCACCGGCCTCACCGTCGGCATGGGCGTGGCCTGGGTGTCGCTGATCGCCGCCGAGATGATCTCGGGCCAGTACGGCATCGGCTATTTCACCTGGGAAGCGTATTCGCTGGTCCAGTATGCCGACATCGCGCTCGGCATGATCGCGATCGGCGTGCTCGGGCTTGGATCGAGCCTGTTGATCCGCGGCGCCGGGCAATTGGTGATGCCGTGGAGGTCGACATGAGCGAGGTGATTGCGAACACGTCGAAGGGCCATATCGAGGTTAGGAACTTCTCCCTCGCCTACGAGACCATCGAGGGACCGGTTCAGGCCGTCACCGACACGCAGATCCATGTGAAGCCCGGCGAGTTCGTCTCGATTGTCGGCCCTTCCGGCTGCGGAAAGTCGACGCTGCTTAACGCCGTGGCCGGCTTCCTCAAGCCGACCACGGGCATCGTCACCGTCGATGGCGAGCGTGTGAATGGCCCCAGCGCCGAGCGCGGCATGGTGTTCCAGCAATATTCGCTGTTTCCCTGGAAAACGGTACGGGAGAATGTCGAGTTCGGCCTGAAGATGCGCGGCATGCCTCGCTCGCAGCGCGAGCGCGCCGCGCGCACCCTGCTCGGGCTTGCCGGGCTGGAGGCGTTCGAGAAGCACTATCCGGAAAAGCTCTCAGGCGGCATGAAGCAGCGCGTCGGCATCGTAAGAGCGCTCGCGACCGGACCAAAGGTGCTGCTGCTGGACGAACCGTTCGGCGCGCTCGACGCGCAGACGCGCGTCATCATGCAGCAGATCCTCACCAACATGTGGCAGCGGCTGAAGATCTCGGTGCTGTTCGTCACTCACGACATCGACGAGGCCATCTTCCTGTCGGACCGCGTCTACTGCATGACCGCGCGCCCCGGCTCGATCAAGGCAGAGATCCCGATCCCGCTGGAGCGGCCGCGGCAGCAATCGATGATGATGTCGTCGGAGTTTTTGGCGCTGCGCCGCGGGCTGATGTCGCTGATCCGCGAGGAAAGCCTCAAGGCGATGGGCGGCGAGATCAACGACATGGGCATGCAGGGGCTGAGCATCGAGCTGCACGGGCATTCGCTGGCGGATGTGATTTAGGAATCGCGCTCGACGCTTGCGCTCCCTCCTTCTCGAACTGCGCAGCCCCCGATGATGCTCGGGCTCGCGCCGGCTCATCTCCGCTTTGTCCTGCTCCGCACGATCACCGATTTCCTCGTCGAAAGACATTGAGCGGTCGGCGACACTCATATGAAAAGCCAAGTGGCAATTTGCCGCACTAAACTCGATTGCATTTTTCACGAAGCCCCACAACCACCGGTTAATGTGATCTGCATTTACTCGCCTGTCGTAGCCCCGGGGGATTTATTTCATGGGCAAGATCATTTCCGTTCGCGGGTACGCGAACAATGAAGTCGCTTACGTCGCGTGGGATATTGACGGCAAAATAAAAGACTGCCTCGGCTTCGAGGTCACCCGTGTCTATGTCGACGAACACGGTGTCGTGAAGCGCCGCGCTGACGGCAAAGAGGATCGGGTGAAGTGCGCCGCCTGGGTCGCTTTCAAGGGGCAGAGCAATCCGAATTGGATTCCGCAGGATACCGGTGTCTGGCCGGTACAGAAGCTGGCCTGGCGAGACCTCACCCTTCGCAAGAAGCGCGACGGCGCGACGCGTAGGCCCGACGAGGTTCGAGTGCGTTACGAGATCAGGCCTGTGGGCGATATGCGGCCCGGCCTCGAACCGGTTCCTCCAAACGGGATTGACTTTGCCGATATCGTCAAGCGGGACAGGAAGGGCCGGCCTGTCAAAGGTCCGGACGGCAAGCCCCTGAAGATCCGCGTCAAAGCATATGAAGGACCAAAGCGCCCACTCGGCTATCTCGCGCCCGCCGAAGTATCGAACGATATTTTCGTGACGACGCGGCGCGGCCCCTTCCGGTCAACCTTCACCAATGGAATTCTGGCCGCACAGTGGCTGCGCAACGTTCTGCTCGAGGACGGTGTCATCAAACCAAACGAGCTAATCGAGAAGCTCGAAAATCCTCACGACGTGCATCGCAAGTATCTCGCTGGCGATGTCGTTCCGCTGATCCACGATCTTTTCGCGCGTAAAGGAACGTTCTATCTCAGTCTATACGAACTTGAGGACCGCGAGCTCGAAGATATCCTCATCGCCAACAAGTCGCGTATCCACGTAATCCTCTCGAATACCTCCGCAGGCAAAGATAAGAAGTGGGACGAGCGCAACAGACCCGCACGCAAGCGTCTCATCGACGCGGGGGTCGATATCCAGCACCGCATGTTCAACAACTCCATCCACATCGGCCACAACAAATTCGTCGTGCATGTCCCGCCGGAGGGCGGAAGCCGTTCAGTATTGACCGGCAGCACCAACTGGACCTCCACGGGAGTCGCTGGCCAGACCAATAATGCACTGCTGATCGAAGATGACAGCATCGCTGAGAGCTATCTGAATTACTGGAAGCGCATGAAGAAGGATGCACTGAAGGTACCGAAACCCTTCGGCAAAGCGATGAAGGACAATCAACAGGGCGATAAATTCCGGGAGGACAATGCCGCGCCCGAAGAGATGGATGTTGAAAACGGTACGGCGCTCCGCGTCTGGTTCTCTCCCAACATGCTACAGCGTAAAAAACCAACCTCCAAGACCAAGCCGGCACCGACGCCGCCCGACCTTACGGATGCCTATAGATTGATGCGCAGCGCCAAGGAGGCCATCCTGTTCCTTGCCTTCTACCCAGGGCAGAAAGGTAAGGACTGCATCATCGGTGAGGTCATCAATATCGGACTGCACGATCGTTCACTGCTGGTTAGCGGTGCAGTCTCAAGCGCAATGGCGATGCCGAACTATGTCGGCAAGAAGAAAGACGAAGATGGTGAAGTCGTAGAAGAAGGCGAATCGCCAGCTACATTTGACGACAAGAATGTCTCGATAGTCCGCGCTTCGCGCATCGACGACCACAATCTGCTAGGCGACTTCGGGGCGGAACAATTGACTGCGAAGGGCTCGATTGGCGCAATCATACATGACAAGCTTGTCGTCATTGACCCCCGGCTCGATGAATGTCACGTCATCCTTGGCAGCCATAACCTGGGCTTCAAGGCTTCATACTCGAACGATGAAAATATGCTGATCGTCAGCGGCAATCGCGCATTGGCCGAAGCCTATGCAGTTCATATCCTCGACGTATACGACCACTACCGCTTCCGGGCCATCGAGACCGAGCGCAAGCGCAAGGGCAAGAAGGGGTGGTCGGGCTTCCTGGAAACGGATGCCCACTGGCAGGACGGATACGTCGAGCATAAAAAGGGACTGTTAATGCGGTATTTCGCGCGCTAGCCGGAGCTTACAGAAGCCGGGAACGCCTCGCGACAGCGATGCCTCTTCATCGACAGGGATCTGTCAGTATGCAGGATCGGCGTACGTCACCTCTGACGGCGAAGGAGAGAGCACCGATGCCGGTCGGGATTGAGCCCGTGAAATGCGTCTCCATGCGAGCGACGGCCGGCCTCACTTGAACCAATGCACCAGCGCGATGCTGATGCCGAGCAGAAGCATCAGCGACAGCGTCACTGCAGCCGTCACCCTGCCCCCGACATTGGCGAGAACGCGCACGTCGACGCCGAGACCCAGCGCGGCCATGGACACCACGGTCAGAAAGCTGGTGATCTTCGTCACCGGGCCGACCACAGTGGCCGGCACGATCTCCAGGGAGCGCAGAGTCGCGAGCGCGAGGAAGCCGAGGATGAACCACGGGACCAGGCGGAAGAAGCCGACACTGGTCTTCTTGGCATCGCTCTGCCAGCGCGAGGCGGCGAGCGACAGGCCGACGACGACCGGGCCAAGCATCAGGACGCGCATGAGCTTCACCAGCGTGCCGATCTGCGTCGAGACGAGGCCGGCCGGCACCGTCGCCGCCAGCACCTGCGGCACCGCGTAGACGGTGAGGCCCGCGAGGATGCCGTATTGCGTCGCGGACAGCTGCAGCAGCGGGATCAGCAGCGGCAGCCCCAGCACCATCATCACGCCGAGGATCGCGGTGAAGGAAATCGACGATGCGATCTCGTCGTTGTTGGCGCCGATGATCGGCGCCACGGCCGCAATCGCGGAGTTGCCGCAGATCGAGTTGCCACAGGCGATCAGGATCGACAGCCGCGTCGACAGGCCCAGCAGCCTACTGACGCTGAAGGAGACGCAGAGCGCGACCACGACGACCGCCGCGATCGATGCCAGCAGCGCGATGCCCGAGGCGGCGATGGCCGCGAAGCTGATGGAGGCGCCCAGCAGCATGACGGCAACTTCGAGGAGCTGTTTTGCGCTGAAGGCGATGCCCGCCTGCCAGCGCGGCGCGGGCTTCCAGAAGCTGCGGAGCGCCATCCCGAGCAGGATCGCCATCACCAGCGCCTCGACATAGGGATGCTCGAACGCGCCCAGTTCCGCCCGCTCCAGCAGGGCCGACACACCGGCTACGAGAATGCAGAGGAGGATGCCCGGAATCAGCGCCGCAACGCGGCTGACGGCGGTGGCCGGCTTGGCATCGGCCGGGCTGGATGCTTGATTCTGCGACACAAATTTCTCCCGAAGGAGAATGATTTATACGCAGCGCGCCCCGATTGGGAAATATGTTTTCGACATATCAGGGCCGAGGGAAGTTCTGTGCTCGCTTTGGAATAGTCAGGCTCAGAAGGTCGGGCGGGCCTTAGAAGATCAGATTCTTGGCAAGCGAGGCGACCCGGCTGAAACCGTCATAGATGCCCGGCTCGAAGAACGCCGCACGCGCTAGCACGATGCCCGCGACCAGCGACCAGAACAGCGTTGTGCCGGCCCGCAGCAGGAGCTTTGAGGCGCGCGATTTCGGCTGGGCGTCCGTTCCGGACGCCAGTTGCTCGCCGAAGGGCTCAAATGCGGTGCGTTCCATAGCTGCCGATCCATCAATCTCTGGCAGAAATGTCGTCGTTTCGGGCCCAAACGGCAATGGAAGCAATTGGCGTTTTTGCGTTCCGGGAGGGAAACTCCTTCCTCCCGACAGCGCCACGGCAATAGTTTTCTTCTTCACGCCTATTTGGACACCGGCGCCCGGCTTAGAGAGCCAGGTACCGCCGGCGGATCGCATCATTGGCCTTCAGCTCGTCGATCCCGGCGGCATAGACAATCTGGCCCTTGTCGATGACCGTGGCGTGGCTCGCCAGCCCCAGGCAGAAATGCATGTTCTGCTCGGCGATCAGCACGGTCGACCCGAGCTGGCGCAGCTGCCGCAGCAGCTCGCCGATCCGCTGCACGATGATCGGCGCGAGGCCTTCGCTCGGCTCGTCCAGCAGCAGCAGCGCTGGATTGCCCATTAGCGTGCGCGCGATGGCAAGCATCTGCTGCTCGCCACCCGACAAGCGCCCCGCAATGCGATGGCGCAGCGGCTCCAGCAGCGGGAAGACCTCGTAGATGCGTTTGATCGGCCACTCGTCCTGGCCCTCCGGTCCCTTCTTGCGACCGATGACGAGATTGTCCTCTACCGTGTGCTCCGGAAAGATCTGGCGGTCCTCAGGCACGAAGCCGAGCCCGGCGCGCGCGATGGTGTGCGGCTTCATGCCGGAGATCACCGCGCCGCGCAGGCTCACCCTGCCCCGCCGCGGCGGCGCGAGGCCCATGATCGCCTTCATGGTCGTCGACTTGCCGGCACCGTTGCGGCCGAGCAGCGCCATGGTCTCGCCCTGCCGCACCGAGAGACCGACGCCGAACAGGATCTGGCTGGTGCCGTAATAGACGTCGAGGTCGGCGACTTCTATGACGGGCGCGCTCATGCGGCAGCCCCCGCATGTTCGGTGCCGAGATAGGCGTCGATCACGGCGCTGTTGTTGCGGATCTCGTCCGGCGTGCCGGTCGCGAGGATGCGGCCATAGCAAAGCACGACGATCTTCGGAGCGATCTTGAACACGATGTCCATGTCGTGCTCAATGAAAACGACGGTGATCTTCTGGCTCTCCCAGAGCTCGCGCACCTTGTCGATCATGCGCCAACGCTCCTCCGGGCCCATGCCGGCGGTGGGCTCGTCCAGCAGCAGCACTTTTGGTTCGAGCACGAGCGCCAGGGCGATATCGAGCAGTTTCTGGTCGCCATGCGACAGCGTGGCCGCGGTGCGATGGCGCTTGCTTGCCAGACCTAGCAGTTCCATCACATGCTCGGCGCGGCCGCGCGTCTCGGGCAGCGGAAAGCGCTTGTGCAGCACCGCGGAGGTGCGCTGGTCGGCGCTGACGGCGGCGAGCATCGTCTCCTGCACCGTCAGCGATTTGAAGATGCTGGCGACCTGGAAGGCCCGGCCGATGCCGTGACGCACGATCTCCGGCGGCGAGCGGCCGGCGAGATCGACGCCGTCGAGCAGCACCTGTCCGGAATCCGGCCTCAAGGCGCCTGTGATCAGGTTGAAGAAGGTGCTCTTGCCTGCGCCGTTCGGACCGATCACGGCGGTGAGGGAGCCGTCGGGGAAGTCGAGCGACACGTCATTGGTCGCCTTCACGCCGCCGAAGGATTTTGCGAGGTTGCGGATCTCAAGCATGGTGCGCCTCGCGCCGTTGTCTGACACCGTCATTCCGGGATGGTCCGCCAGGACCAGACCCGGAATCTCGAGATTCCGGGTTCGCACTTCGTGCGCCCCGGAATGACTCAATCTCAAGCACTCCAGGCATGGCTAGCGCCCCTCGCCTGCGTCGCGCCGGTACGCGTACCATTCGGCGACGAAATCCAAGAGGCCCTTGCGCAGGCCCAGCGCGAAGAACAGGATGACCACACCGAGCACGATGCCGTGATACTCGGTGAACCGCGTCACGGTATCGTTGAGCAGCAGCAGCAGCACAGTGCCGACCATCGGGCCGAGGAAGGTCGAGACACCGCCGAGCATGTTGATGAAAATGGCTTCGCCCGAGATGGTCCAATAGGCGAACTCGGGATAGGCGCCGGAGACGAACAGCGCCATCACCATGCCGCCCATCGACGCGAACAGCGCCGCCAGCACAAAGACCGTCAGCTTCGCCCGCCAGACGTCGATACCGAGGAAGCTCGCGCGCGCGGCATTGTCGCGGATCATGCGCAAGGTGTAGCCGAACGGCGATTGCGCAATCTGGCGCATCGCAAGCAGGCCAAGGATCAGAAGCGCGCAGCTCGTGACATAGAGATGGACGTGATTGGACAGATCGATCCCGAGGAACGCCGGCCGCGGAATGCCGCCGCGCAGGCCCTGGTCGCCGCCGGTGAAGGACGCCCAGGACAAAATGGTCGAGTGAATCAGCATCTGGAAGGCGAGCGTGACAAAGGCGAAATAGATCTCCTTGAGCCGCACGCAGATCGCGCCGATGACGGCCGCGACCATCGCCGTGATCGCCAGCGTCGCGACGAAGGCGATCGGAATCGGCACGCCGAGCTTCTGCATGATCAGGCCGAAACTGTAGGCACCAAGGCCAAAGAACATGCCGTGGCCGAACGAGGTCAGGCCGGTATAGCCGACCAGCAGATTGAGCGAGGTCGCGAACAGGCCGTAGGCCGAGCAGCGGATGACGAAATCGAGCAGCGCCTTGCTGCCCGTGAACAGCGGCAGGCTCGCCAGCACGGCAAAGGCGATCAGCGCGATCAGGACGTCGCGATAGCGTCGCAGCGCCGTGCCGCCACGCGCCGGCACCAGCGTTTGCGCGCGCCCGGCCTCGAGCTCGGTCATGCCGCCTCCTTGCCGAACAGGCCGGTGGGTTTGGAGACCAGCACGATCACCATGAACAGATACATCAGCCCTTCCGTGAACAGGGGAAAGCCGAGCGAACCGAACGAGCGGATCAGGCCGAGCAGCAGCGCGCCGATCAACGCGCCGAGGATCGAGCCCATACCGCCGATCACGGTGACGATGAAGGATTCGATCAGGACCGAGAATCCCATACCCGGCGTCAGCGACCGCACGGGCGCTGCAAGCGCGCCGGCAAGCCCTGCCAGCATGCCGCCGAGCGCGAACACGCCGCCATAGATGAGGCCGGTGTTGATGCCGAGCGCCGACACCATGCCGGGATTATTCGCGGCGGCGCGGATCACCTTGCCGATGCGGCTGCGCGAGAGGCCGATACCGAGCACAATCGCCGCGACCAGCGCGACGCCGATCAGCAGCAGGTAATAAGGCGGCACCACGCCGCCGGCGATGAACAGCGGCATCACCTGGAACGCCGACGGCATGCCCATCGCCTTGAACTCCGGCCCCCAGATGATGCGCACGACATCATCGAAGATCAGCACGAAGGCGTAGCAGACGAGAAGCTGCATCAAGACATCCGCGCCATAGACGCGGCTCATAAACACGCGCTCGAAGATCAGGCCGAGGATTGCCGTGCCGGCGGCCCCGGCCAGCATCGCCAGCGCGAAGCTTCCCGTGAGCTGGTAGGCCGTCATCGCAAAATAGGCGCCGAACATGTAGAAGGCGCCGTGGCTGAAATTGACCACCTTGAGCACGCCGAAGATCAGCGTCAGGCCGACCGCGACCAGAAACAGCAGCATGCCGATGATGAGGCCGCTGGTGGTCTGCGTCACAAGGCAGGCGGAACTGGCAAGACAGCCGGCGAGCGCGTCGAGATCCACGGGAGCACTTTCATTGCAGCGCGCCTGATGTGGCGCGGAGAGCTAAACGAAAACGGCGGAGGCGGTCACCCGCGTCCGCCGCACATCAGGTCAGGTGTAGCCCTTGCTCTTCTTCCACTCGGCCTCGAGCTCGAAGATGGTCTTCCAGTCGCCGGCCTTGACCTCGGGCACATAGGGCTCCTGCGGGATCGTGGTGCCCCAGCCGATGGCGTAGCCGACCAGCGTGTGGTCGTCGCCGCGCATCGTCACGGTGCCGTCGGCGCCGAACGGGCATTTGATGGTGAGGCCCTTCAGCGCCTCCGCAATCTTCTTGCCGTCGGCGGAGTTCGCCTTCTTCGCGGCTTCCGCCATCAACATGATGGCAGTGGCGTTCTCCCACGACCAGTTGGTCGGATATTCATTGTACTTGGCCTTGTAGGCGTCGCCCCAGGCGGCGTTTTCCGGCGTAGCCGGGAAGGTCTTGATGTAGCGGTTACCGGAGTGGATGCCCTTGGGCAGATTCTTCACCACGGTGAGCGCGGTGTAGTCGGCCATGTTGACCGCGAACACCTCCATCTGGCCGAACATCGCGTAGATGTTGGCTTGGTCGATGTAGGAGGTGAGATCGCCGCCCCACAGGCACGAATAGAGCGCCTGCGGTTTGGCCTGCAGGATCTTGGTGACCACCTCGGTATAGTCGGGCTGGAACAGCTTCGGCCAGGACTCGCTGATGATCTCGACCTCGGGCGCAAAGCGTTTGAGGTAGAGCGTGAATTCCGCCGTGGTATCGCGGCCATAGGCATAGTCAGGCGAGCAGGTCGCCCATTTCTTTAGGCCCTTCGCCTTGGCGATCGCTGCGGCATAGCTGCCGCCGACGATGGAGTCGTGCACACCCTGCCGCGCGGTACGGAACGCGTTGGGGATGTGCTGCTTCGGATCCGCGGTCAGCGCCGAGGTCTCCGAGTTGGTGTGGATGCAGAACACGCCGAGGTCGCGCGCGACCTCGTGCACCGCGAAAGCGCCGGAGGAGGCTTCGGCGTCGATCAGCAGTTCGCAGCCGTCTGTGTTGACGAGCTCGCGCGCGACGCGGGCCGCCTCCTGCGGCTGGCCCTTTGAGTCGCGGATCACCATCTCGATCTGCCGGCCTGCAAGACCGCCGGCGGCGTTGACCTTCTCGACCTCGAGCATCACCGCATTGCGCGAGGACGTGCCGAGCTGCGCGACGCGCCCCGACAAAATCGTCGGCATGCCGATCTTGATGGTCTTGGCCTGGGCGCGCGCCACCCAGGGCGCGGCAAATGTCATCGCACCGGCGCCCATCAGCGCCAGCGTTGAACGGCGGCTGATGCCCGGCGTGCGGGTTCTCGTCATTTTCCCCTCCCTCTTTCGGGTCGGCGTTTCCTAGTCCCTTGCCGGAGATCGTCTCGTCTCCGTATTCCCAAGGATTTCAGAGCCAGGGGGTGACGTCAAGCCAAAGATGAATTATGAGTCAGAATTCACAGTAGAGGAAACGAGGCCGGCGATCGGCCCGAAGCCAGCGAAAATGATCAATCTGTCGAGCTTCATCGGCTTTCATGCCCGGCGCACGCCGGGGCGGCCCGCGCTGAAATATCGCGGCGAGGAGATTACCTACGCCGCCTTCGACGCGCGCATCCGGAAAGCGGCCGGCTGGCTCGCCGCGCAGGGCATCGGCGCCGGCGATGTCGTGGCCGTGCTGATGAAGAACAGCGCGGCGTTTCTTGAGCTCGTCTTCGCCACCAGCCACCTCGGCGCGGTTTTCCTGCCGATCAATTTTCGGCTGTCGCGCGACGAGGTCGGCTACATCGCCGGCAACGCCGGCGCGCGCCTTCTGATCGTCGATGAGGAATTGGCGGCGAATGCCGCGGGCGCGAGGATTGTCGTGCTCGACGAAGCCGCGCAGCAGAGCCTCACGCATCTCGCGGGCGACACGCCGCCCGCCTCCATGCATGTCCGTCGGCCATCGGACCTGATGCGGCTGATGTACACGTCGGGCACGACCGACCGCCCCAAGGGCGTGATGCTCTCTTACGACAATTTCTACTGGAAGTCGGCCGACCAGACCATCGCGCTCGGCCTTGGTGCCGAGACGCGGCTTCTCGTCGTCGGCCCGCTCTATCATGTCGGCGCGCTCGACCTGCCCGGCATCGCCGTGCTCTGGCATGGCGGCTTCATCCGCATCGAACGCAATTTCGAGGCTGAGACGGCGCTCGCGGCAATCGCGGAGGACAAGCTCAAGGCCGCCTGGTTCGCGCCGGTCATGACCACGGCGATGCTCACCTGCCCCACACGCGACCGCTACGACGTCTCCAGCTTGAAATGGGCCATCGGCGGCGGCGAGAAGACGCCGGAGCTGCGCATCCGCGCTTTCTCAGAGCTCTTCCGCAACGCGCGCTACATCGATGCCTATGGTCTCACCGAAACCGTCGGTGGCGACACTTTCATGGAGGCGGGGCGCGAGATCGAGAAGATCGGCTCCACGGGTCGCGCCATCGCCCATGTCGAGATCGAGATCCGCGACGAGGACGGCAAGGTGCTGCCGCCGAACGTCAATGGCGAGATCTGTCTGCGCGGACCGAAGATCACGCGCGGCTATTGGAAGGATCCGGAAAAGACGGCTTCCGCGTTCTTCGGCGACTGGTTTCGCAGCGGCGACCTCGGCTATCTCGACGACGAGGGTTTTCTGTACCTGACCGACCGCAAGAAGGACATGATCATCTCGGGCGGCGAGAACATCGCCTCCTCCGAGGTCGAACGCGTCATCTACGATCTGCCTGAGGTGCGCGAGGTTGCGGTCATTGGCCTCCGCGATGCGCGCTGGGGCGAGCGTCCGGTCGCCATTGTCGTGCTGACTGAAGGCGCCAGCCTCGAGCTCCCTGCCCTCACCGAGCACTGCCGCGCGCGGCTGGCGAGCTTCAAGGTGCCGAAACAGCTGATCATCCGCGACAGCCTGCCGCGCAACCCAAGCGGAAAGATCCTCAAGCGCGTGCTGCGCGCCGAGCTGGAGACGTCTGAATGACGCAAGTGAACGCCAAGGTGACAAAGCTCAACCGCGTCGAGCGCAACGCCTGGACCAAGCAGAAGATCTTCGACGCCGCGACGAAAGTCGTCGGCAAATATGGCTATGCCGAAGCCTCTGTGGCCCGCATCACCGAGCAGGCCGGTGTCGCGCAAGGCACCTTCTACAATCATTTCGAGAACCGCCAGGAGCTGCTCGACCAGCTGCTGCCCAAGATCGGCCTCGACATGGTCGCGTTCATCCGCGCCCGCACCGGCAATGTGCACGCGGCGCGGCAGGAGATCGAGCGCTTCTCCGCCTTCTTCGACTTCATCCGCGAGGTCCCGGAATTCCTGCGCATCCTCAACGAGGCCGAGTTCTTTGCGCCGATCGGTTACCAGAAGCATCTCGATAACATCTCGGTTGCCTATGTCCGCATCCTGCGCCGGGCTCGTCTTGCCGGCGCGATCGAGGATTACAGCGATGAAGAATTCGAGGCGATCGTCCACATGCTGATGGGCGCGCGCGGTTATCTCAGCCGCCGCTATTCCTATTCGCAAGGCGGCGTCACCGCCGTCCCCGACCACGTCATCTCCGCTTATCGCAAGTTGATGACGCGAGGCCTCTTTACTGCCTCCGGAGATCAGGACACGCCATGAACATCGAATCTCCGCACAAGCCGCTCGACCTTGCCTCTGCTATCGCCGAGGGCGATATCCGTTGCCTGCTGATGGTGCTGGTGCACATGACGGGTGATGAGAAGTGGCTAGAACTGCCCTACTTGCCCAAGCGCGATATCCGCCTCATTCCCGATCCCGAGGCCGGCGTGCCCCGAGAGGTCCAGGACGAGATCCGGGCCGCCGTGGTCAAGCTGTTTGCCGACGGCACGCCACAGCCTGTCATCACCGACCCCGGCGAGGAATTGCTGCTGAGGATGATGCGCGCCTGCCTCGGCGAGAACGTCGCGCCGGAATACGCGCCCCTGATGCGCGAGGAGATGGGTTTTGTGCCGCGTGAGGCGCGCTGGACGACGCGCCCTTCCGACCAGAAGCTTGCGGACCAGCACGTGCTGATCGTCGGCGCCGGCGTCTGCGCCATTGCGCTCGGCGTGGCGCTCGGCCATCTCGGCATCCCCTACACCATCGTCGAGAAGAACGCCGAGCTCGGCGGCACCTGGTGGATCAACCGCTATCCCGGCTGCGGCGTCGATACGCCGAACCACTCCTATTCGTATTCGTTCGGCTCGCGGAATGCGTGGACGCGCTACTTCTGCCAGCGTGAGGAGTTGCTCGGCTATCTCCAGAAGGTCGCGGACGAATACGGCATCCGCCAGCATCTGCGCGTCAACACCGAACTCACCTCGTCGCGCTGGGACGAGGGCAGGCGACGCTGGATCTCGACGCTGCAGACCAAGGACGGCGAAGAGACCTTCGAGTCCACCGCACTGGTCTCGGCCATCGGCCAGCTCAACGATCCCTCCCGCGCGAGTTTCAAAGGTGAGGACAACTTCAAGGGCACGATCCTGCATTCGGCGCTGTGGTCGAGCGACATCAACGTCGACGGCAAGCATGTCGCCGTGATCGGCACCGGCGCGACCGCGATGCAGCTGGTGCCGTCGATCGCCGGCCGCGTCGCCTCCGTCACGGTCTATCAGCGCAGCGCGCAATGGGCGCGCCCGGTGAAAGGCTATTCCGATCCGATCAGCGAGGGCGCGCGCTGGCTGCTCGCGCATCTGCCGTTCTATGTGCAGTGGTACCGCTTCAACATGTTCTGGCGCTACGGCGACGGCCTGCTGCCGTTCCTGCGCAAGGACCCGGACTGGCCGCACCCTGAGCGCGCTGTCAACAAGGGCAACGACCGGCATCGGCAGGAGCTGACCGACTTCATCCTCACTGAGTTGAAGGACCGGCCCGACCTGATCGCAAAATGCGTGCCGACCTATCCGCCCTACGGCAAGCGCATCCTGCTCGACAACAACTGGTTCAAGACATTGACGCGGGACAATGTCGAGCTCCTCACCGACGCGATCGACCGTTTCGACGAAAGCGGCATCGTCACCGCCGATGGCAAGCACCGTCCCGCCGACATCATCGTGGTCGCCACCGGCTTCAAGGTCACGGAAATGGCGGCGCGGCTCAACATCACCGGTCGCGGCGGCAAGGATCTGCGCGACGCCTGGAGTAACGACAATCCCACCGCATTTCTCGGCCTCACCGTGCCGGGCTTTCCAAACTTCTTCTGCATGCTCGGGCCGAACTCCGGCCCCGCCCACGGCGGCAGCGTCATCTTCCAGTCGGAATGCCAGAGCCGCTACATCTCGGCATGTCTTGTCGATATGATCGAGCAGAACGTCGCCGCGATCGACCTCCACCCGGACGTGCTCGACGACCATGTCCGCAAGGTCGATGCCGAGCACGAGGCGATGATCTGGACCCACCCGGGCATGACGACCTACTACCGCAATTCAGGCGGCCGCGTGTTCTCGGCGATGCCATGGCGGTTCGTGGACTACTGGCGCATGACGCATGATCCGGATCTGCGGCAGTACAGGCTGACGAAGGCTTAGGTCGTGATCGGTTAATCGCGCCACGCTGACGGTGCACCCTCTCCCCTTGCGGGAGAGGGTGGCTTCGCAAAGCGAAGCCGGGTGAGGGGTTCTACCCCACGAACGGTGTTGCGAGCCGATAGAACCCCTCATCCGGCGCTTCGCGCCGCCTTTTCCCACAAAGGGAGAAGGGAAGAAACTACGCCGCCAACCCACTCCCCACCGGCGCGAACTCAAGCCCCAGACTCTCCGCCACCGCCTTGTTGGTGATGCGCCCGCGGTGCACGTTGAGCCCGTTGCGCAAGTGCGGATTTTCCAGCACCGCCGCAAACCCCTTGTTGGCAAGCATCAGGCCGAACGGCAGCGTCGCGTTGTTCAGCGCCTGGCTCGAGGTCACTGGCACCGCGCCCGGCATGTTGGCGACGCAATAATGCACGACGCCGTCGACCTCGTAGGTCGGCTCAGCGTGCGTGGTCGGATGAGAGGTCTCGAAGCAGCCGCCCTGGTCGATCGCGACGTCGACCAGAACGGCCCCGGGCCGCATCGATTTGAGCATCGCGCGCGTGACCAGTTTCGGCGCACTGGCGCCCGGCACCAGCACCGCGCCGATCACGACGTCGGCAGCGAACACCTCGTCCTCGACCGATTCGATCGTCGAAAAGCGCGTCCGCACGCGTCCGGCAAAGAGATCATCCAGCTGTCGCAGCCGGGGCAGCGAGCGGTCGATCACGGTGACTTCGGCACCAAGGCCGGCTGCCATGCGCGCAGCCTGCGTTCCGACCACACCCCCGCCGAGCACGACGACGCGTGCCGGCTGCACGCCCGGCACGGCTCCAAGCAGCACACCACGGCCCCCGGCCGAACGCCTGAGCGCAGCGCCGGCGGCCTCGATGGCGAGACGGCCGGCGACTTCGCTCATCGGGGCGAGCAGCGGGAGGTGACCGCTCGCATCCGTGACGGTTTCATAGGCGATCGCGGTGCAGCCGGAGGAAATCAGGCCCTTGGCTTGGTCCGGATCCGGCGCAAGATGAAGATAGGTGAACAGGATCTGGTTTTCGCGCAGCTGGGCCCATTCGCTTCGCTGCGGCTCCTTCACCTTTACGACCATGTCGGATTTGGCGAAGATCTCGCGAGCGGTCTCGGCAATGGACGCCCCTGCCCGCCGATACACCTCGTCGGAGGCGCCGATGCCACTGCCGGCACCGGTCTCGACCGTCACCTGATGCCCGGCGGCGACATATTCGCGGACCGCGCCCGGGGTGAGCCCGACGCGATATTCCTGCACCTTGATCTCCTTGGGCACACCGACGCGCATCTTGATCTCCCTCGCCAATGCCTTGATTCCATTGTTGATCGTAGCGAGAGGGTCGGTTTGGTTTCGTGCAAATATCCGCTAGTTTGGCTGCGCCCGCGCCGGTTTCCGGCGCGGAAAAGTCCTTTGACGCTGGAAACGAAACCTTGGCCCTCGATCGGAAAGACCTCGCGATTCTCGCGGAACTCACGACCAATGCGCGAGCCAGCCACACCGAGCTTGCCAACAAGGTCGGCCTCTCGAGCACGGCGCTAGCGCGGCGGCAGAAGGCGCTGGAGGACGACGGCTACATCCAGGCCTACCAGGCCGCGCTCGACCTCGCCCAGTTCGGCCTCACCACCACGGTGCTGGTTCGCATCGCGCTGGAGAGCCAGAGCGACGAGGCACTGAAGGCGTTCGAGGCGGAGGTGGTGAAGTGTCCCTCCGTCGTGCGCTGCTTCCTGATGTCGGGGACCGACGACTACATCCTGATCGTTCTCGCCCGCGACATCCAGGATTTCGAGCGCATCCACCGCACCGAGCTATCCCGCCTGCCCCGCGTCGCGCGGGTGCAATCGAGCTTCGCTCTGCGCGAGATCGTCAACCGCGCGGTGCCGACCGTGGTGTTCGGCGAGACGAAGCGCTGACCTCGTCCGGGCGACCGAGAACCGGCCGGGAACCAAGCCTCCCGTCATCCGTTGGGCGCTATTGGCCAGCGGTGGCAACGCAACCCTCGCGTCGGTATCCAAACTTGCCCAGCTCGGCCTCTCCGCAGGGAACAGAACATGGCCGATCTCACGGATCAGATCCCCGAACGCATTGCGATCAGCCTCGTCGTCAATGGCGTCAGGCGCACACTCGAGGTCGTGCCATGGACCACGCTTCTGGATGCCCTGCGTGACCGCCTGCAGTTGACCGGCACCAAGAAAGGCTGCGATCACGGCCAATGTGGCGCCTGTACCGTGCTGGTCGACGGAAGACGGGTCAATTCCTGCCTGACCCTCGCCGTGATGAAGGATGGCGCTGAGATCACGACGATCGAAGGCTTGGCCAAGGACGGCACTCTGCATCCCCTGCAACAGGCCTTCGTCGACCATGATGCCTTTCAGTGCGGCTATTGCACGCCGGGACAGATTTGCTCTGCCGCGGGCCTGTTGGCCGAAGGCCGCGCCAGGGACGCCGATGAGATCCGGGAGCTGATGAGCGGAAATCTCTGCCGCTGCGGCGCCTACCCCAACATCGTGGCTGCGATCGAGCAGGCAATGAGCCGGTCATGAACAACTTCCAGTATTCCCGCGCAAGCGACATCGCCGACGCCATTCGTTTGCTCGCTGTAGATCCGAGCGCGAAGCTGATTGCCGGCGGCACCAACCTGATCGATCTGATGAAGGAGAATGTCGAACGGCCCTCCCGGCTGATCGACATTTCCCACCTGCCGCTCCGCGACATCGAGGAGACGGCGGACGGCGGCCTGCGCATCGGCGCCCTGGTGCCGAATTCCGACCTCGCCTACCATCCGATGATCGAGCAGCGCTATCCCTTGCTCGCCAGCGCCATCCTGGCCGGCGCCTCCGCGCAACTGCGCAACATGGCCTCGGTCGGCGGCAATCTGATGCAGCGAACGCGCTGCGCCTACTTCTATGACACGGCGACGCCTTGCAACAAGCGGAGCCCCGGCACCGGCTGCTCGGCACTCGATGGCCTCAACCGCAACCACGCAATCCTCGGCACCAGCAGGTTCTGCATCGCGACCAATCCGTCCGACATGAGCGTGGCGCTGGCCGCGCTCGGCGCGCTCGTGCATATCGCGGGCCCTACCGGTGCACGCACCGTCGCGCTGACGGATTTCCACCGGCTTCCGGACGACAAGCCTCATCTCGACACGATTCTCGGCAGCGGCGAGGTCATCACCGCAATCGAGCTGCCGCCGCGCGGCTTCGCGCGGAACTACAGCTATCTGAAGATCCGCGACCGGCTGTCCTACGCCTTTGCCTTGGTCTCGGTCGCAGCCGCGCTGGAACTGGAGGGCAACGCAATCAGCGAAGCGCGCCTTGCGCTCGGCGGCGTGGCTCACAAGCCCTGGCGAAGCCTCGAGGTCGAAGCAGCATTGCGCGGCCAGGCGGCAACACCGGATCATTTTGGGCACGCCGCCGACCTCCTGCTGCAGGGAGCAACTGCTCATTCCCATAATGGATTCAAGATCGAGCTGGCGCGCCGCGCCATCGTGCGTACGCTGATGCAGGCCACAAGCGCCACGCCACAATCACAATCCCACAAGAAGATCGCGTGAGGGCCCGATGAACGCCTATGTCGGAACACCAACGTCGCGCGTCGACGGTCGGGCCAAGGTCACCGGCGCGGCCAAATATGCCGGCGAATTCGCAGCAGACCGTCTCCTCCGTGGCTTCGTCGTCGAAGCCACTATTCCTCGCGGGCGCATCAGCCGCCTCGACACCAGCGAGGCGCTGAAGGTGAAGGGCGTGGTCGACGTGCTCACCCACGCGCATCGTCCACCCCTCGCCGACAAGGACGACGCCTGGAAGGACGAGGTGGCGCCGGAGAAGGGCTCGCCGTTCCGCCCGCTCTATGACGACCGGATCAAGTTCAGCGGCCAGCCGATCGCGCTGGTCGTGGCCGAGGACTGGGAAACCGCCAAGTTCGCCGCAAGCCGCATTCGGATTGATTACGAGGAGGAGGCGTTTGCGACCGATCTCGAATCCGAACGCGGCAAGGCTGCCAAAGTGGATCAGCCGCACAAGCCGCGCGGTGACGCCGTAGCAGCGCTGGCGCGAGCGGCCGTCCGTCACGAGGCGGACTACGTCATTCCGAGCGAGCATCACAATCCAATGGAGCTCTACGCGACAACGGCCGTCTGGGACGGCAGTGGCAGGCTCGCGATCTACGACAAAACGCAGGGCGTCCAGAATGTCCAGAAGTTTCTCTGCAGCGTTTTCGGAAAGAAGCCGGACGACCTGCGCGTGATCTCGCCCTATGTCGGCGGCGCGTTCGGTTCCGGTCTGCGGCCGCAATACCAGGTGGTGCTGGCGACGATGGCCGCGCTCGCGCTCAAGCGGTCCGTCCGCGTCGTGCTGACACGGCGGCAGATGTATGGGCTTGGCTATCGGCCGATGACCATCGAGCATGTCGCGCTCGGGGCAAGCCCCGACGGCACACTTGATGCCGTCACCCACGAAGCCATTGCCGTCACCTCGTGCTTTGAGGATTTCTCGCGCAACGATACCGGCTGGGGGGAGCAGCTCTACAAAAGCCCTAACAGCCGCCTTTCTCACAAGCTCGTCCATCTCGACGTCGCCACCCCCTGCGACATGCGCGCGCCGGGCGCGGCATCGGGCGTCTGCGCGCTCGAATGCGCCATGGACGAATTGGCCGTCGCACTCAAGCTCGATCCGATCGAGCTGCGCCTGAAGTGCTATTCGGATCGCGACCAGAGCGAAGACCTGCCCTACACCAGCAAGCAGTTGCGCCAATGCTACGCCCGCGGCGCGGAAGCCTTCGGCTGGGCCCGGCGCAACCCCGCGCCGCGCTCCATGCGCGACGGCAAGGAGCTGGTCGGCTGGGGCATGGCGACAGGAGTGTGGGAGGCGCTGCAGATGCCGGTCGCCGTCCGCATCGTGCTGACGGCCAACGGCCATGCCGAGGTCTCCTGCGCCGCGTCCGATATCGGCACCGGTACGTACACCATCGTGGCGCAGGTAGCGGCCGATGCTCTCGGGCTGCCGATCGAGAACATCAGCGTCAGGCTCGCTGACTCGACCTTGCCGCAAGCCCCCGTCGAGGGCGGCTCCTGGATGGCGGCGTCCAGCGCGCATGCCGTGTTGGGAGCGGCCGAAGACATTCGCCAGGAGCTGGCACGTCTCGCAAAGGCAATGCCGGACTCGCCGCTCGCTGACCTCGACGCCGCCAAGGTCACCCTGGTTGACGGCATGATCGCCAGCAACGACACGAATGGGGCTGCCGTCTCAATTGCGGACGTCATGCACCACAGCAAGCTCGAGCGGATCGAAAAGGAGAAGCTCAACCAGTTCGCGGAAGACAAATCGCACGCCCGCAACACGCATTCGGCCGTCTTCGCCGAGGTGAAGGTCGACGAGCAGCTGGGCGTCATCCGCGTCACGCGGGTCGTGAGTGCGGTCGCGGCCGGGCGCATCCTGAACACCAAGACGGGCCGCAGCCAGATCATGGGCGGCGTGGTCTGGGGAATTGGGATGGCGCTGCACGAGGAGACGTTGATGGATCACCGCTTCGGCCGCATCATGAACGCTAACATCGCCGAGTACCACATTCCCGTGAACGCCGACATTCACGACGTCGACGTCATTTTCGTCGATGAGCCCGACGACCGCATCAACAGGCTGGGCATCAAGGGTCTCGGCGAAATCGGCATTGTCGGCGTGCCTGCGGCGATTGCGAACGCCGTCTATCATGCCACCGGCAAGCGCATCCGGCGCTTCCCGATCACGCTGGACAAGCTGCTGGAGTGAAGCGGCGGGCCCGCGAACCTTCCCGCGGCGCTCGGGCCTGTCATCCAGGTGTCATCGAATGTGCAGAGAGCTGTATCTCCTGCACATTCGGGACCCGCCATGGACTATTTCAAGCGCTTCAACTTCCTGTTCGCAGCACCAATGTTCGACGCCGACGACCTCGAGGGCGTCCGCTTCAACCAGATCATCGAGGAGATCCAGCGCTCCGGCTTCGAGGTGGTCCGGGCCCGCAAGCTGGAGGACGCCGAGATGGCGGTGCAGACCGATGCCGCGATCGGCTGCATGGTGGTGGACTGGGGCAAGAAGGGGCTGGAAGGCAAGACCTCGTCAACCTGATGCGCCGCCGGGGCCTCGACTTCCCGATCATCCTGCTGATCCGGCGCAAGCGATTCGAGGACCTGCCGGTCGAAGTGCTCGATTTCATCGACGGCTATGTCTTCCTGTCCGAGGAGACGCCTCCCTTCATCGCCAAGAACCTGATCAGCCGTCTCAAGCAATATGCCGAGACGCTGAAGACGCCGTTCTTCGGCGCGCTGGTCGACTATGCCGAGGAAGGTAACCAGCTCTGGACCTGTCCGGGCCACAATGGCGGCGTGTTTTACAACCGCAGCCCGATCGGGCGCGTGTTCGTCGAGCATCTCGGCGAATCCGTGTTCCGCGACGACCTCGACAATTCCGTGCTCGACCTCGGCGACCTCCTCACCCATGAGGGGCCGGCGCTGAAGGCGCAGAAGGAAGCCGCGGCGATTTTCGGCGCGGAAAAGACCTATTTCGTGCTCAACGGCACCTCGACCTCCAACAAGGTCGCGCTCGGCGCCCTCGTCACCGACGGCGATCTCGTGCTGTTCGACCGCAACAACCACAAGGCCGCTCATCACGGCGCGCTGATGATCAACGGCGGCGTCCCCATCTACGTCCCCACCGTCCGCAACGCCTGGGGCCTGATCGGCCCGATGCGCTGGGACATGCTCGATGAGAAGGCCCTGCGCGAGGCGATCCGCAACCATCCCCTCGTGAGGGATCGCGACGCTTGGCGCAAGGAGCGGCCGTTCCGTGTCGCCGTCGTCGAGCAGTGCACCTATGACGGCTCGATCCACAGCGCGGAGATGATCATCAAGCGCATCGGCCATCTCTGCGATTACATCCTGTTCGACGAAGCCTGGGCCGGCTTCATGAAATTCCACCCGCTCTATGCCGGCCGCTTCGCCATGGGTCTTGCGAACCTTGCTCCTGAAGCGCCGGGCATCATCGCGACGCAGTCGACCCACAAGCAACTCGCGAGCTTCTCGCAGGCGTCCCAAATCCACATCAAGGACCGTCACATCCGCGGCCAGAAGCGGCGCGTCGAGCACCGCCGCTTCAACGAGAGCTTCATGCAGCATGCATCAACGTCACCCTTCTATCCGCTGTTCGCCTCGCTCGACGTCGGCGCGCAGATGATGAAGGGCCGCTCCGGCGAAGTGCTGTGGGACGACACGATCCGGCTTGGCATCGAGCTGCGCAAGAAGATCCGCGCGATGCGCCGGGAGTTCGAGGAGAAGGAGCAGAACCCGGATCGCCGCTGGTTTTTCGAGCCCTTCGTTCCCGATCGCGTCGCCATTCCCGATGTCAGCCGCCCCGGCGCCGCGCATAACGTCGCTTGGGAGACGCTCTCCACCGACGAGCTCGCCACCAATCCCGCGC
This sequence comes from Bradyrhizobium sp. WSM1743, assembly GCF_000473065.1. Classification (GTDB taxonomy): domain Bacteria; phylum Pseudomonadota; class Alphaproteobacteria; order Rhizobiales; family Xanthobacteraceae; genus Bradyrhizobium. The sequence goes on along the minus strand of NZ_AXAZ01000004.1, from coordinate 33,311 downwards.
TGTGGCAGCTCTCTCCTGATAGCAACTGGCATGGCTTTCCCGATCTCGCGGAAGGCTTTGCCATGACCGATCCGAACAAGCTGACGCTGCTCACGCCCGGCTTTGACCGCACCACCGGCGCCTATGCCGAGCACGGCATCCCTGCCCCGGTGGTCGCGCAATATTTGCGCGAGAACCGCATCGTCCCCGAGAAGAACGACCTCAACTCCTTGCTCTTCCTGCTCACCCCTGGCGTCGAGGCGAGCAAGGCTGGCACGCTGATCTCCGGCCTTGTCGCGTTCAAGAGGCTGCATGACGACAATGCGCTGCTGGCCGACGCGATACCGGAATTCCATCAGCGGCGGCAGGCGCGCTACGCAGGCGTGCGCCTGCGCGATCTCTGCGGCGACATGCACCGCTTCTTCCGCGCGGCCGATGTCAGCGCGCTCCAGGCGCGGCAGTTCATGCCCGAGCACATGCCCGAGATCGCGATGTCGCCCCGCGATGCCGCGCGCTATCTGTTCAGGAACGACGTCGATTACCTCCCGATCGAGGCGATCGCCGGCCGCATCGCCACCACGCCCTTCGTGGTGTACCCGCCCGGCATCGCCACCATCGTGCCCGGCGAGCGGCTGACGGAACGGGCGAGGCCCATGATCGACTATCTCAAGATGTTCGAGACGTGCTTCAACACGTTTCCGGGCTTCGATGTGGAAATCCAGGGCGTCTACAAGGAGGTCGATGCGAACGGCCGCATCGGACTCTATACTTACGTGGTTGCCGAGTAGGTGCCGATGAACGAAACAGCTGCGCGCGCGAGTGACGAACGCGTCCTGGTCAGGCCGTCACGCGAAAGCGATGTCGAGGCGATGCTGGCGATCTACCGCCATCACGTCCGCAATGGCGTGCCGCGCGACGTCGAGGGAACCGGTGCGCCGGAGCCGGACGATCTGCGCGACCGGCGCAAGAACCTGAAGCAGACCCGCCTGCCGCATCTGGTCGCAACCTTCCGCGGCGAGGTCGTCGGCTATGCCTATGCCGTGCTGTTCCGCAAGCGCCCGGCCTATCGCTACACGGCCAAGCACTCGATCTACGTCCACCACGCGCATCTCGGCCGCGGAGTCGGGCGGCTGTTGCTCCAGGAATTGATCGACGCCTGCGCGGCGGCCGGCTTCCGCCAGATGATCGGCTATATCGATGCCGACAACGCGCCCTCGCTGGCGCTGCACGAAAAATTCGGCTTCGCGCGCGCCGGCCTGCTCTGCGGCGTCGCCTATCGCCACGGCCGCTGGTCCGACACCGTCATGGTGCAGCGATCGCTCGGCGCAGGCACGACAGCACCTCCGCCCATCACGATGCCGGGCCGGTAATCATCAGGACGGAAAATCGGCCGGTCTCACATGGATACGGTCGGCATGCAGCGACCAGTGATGCAATGCCTGGTCCTTGCAGAATCTTGCTTTCGCCCGCTCCTTGGCCTCATCCTCGTCGGCGGCGTCGATCTCGAGCGTACCCTGGCAGACCTCAATCTGCCGGCCGTACTCGCCGAGCACGTCCTTCATGAACTTGACGACATAGGTTGACATGGGACCTCCCAACTGCCCCGGCAGTACTCTAATCCCATTTACGCCGCACAGGGGAAGGAGATTTTGACGCGGATCAAGGCTTATCGAGTCCCGGGCGGAAGATTCGTTGCGGAACCTGCCGCGCGGGTTTATGGGCAAATGCCGGTCGCCAATAAGGAATTTGCCTTGCACTTTGTCTCCGATACCGAAGTCACGAAAGTTCTGACCTTCCCGATCCTGATTGCGGCCCTCGAAGAAGCGCATCGCCGGCCGAAGATGGAGGTGCTGGACGCCTTCCTTGGAGACGAGAGGGGGCAATACGTCATCCGCAGCGCCGTCGATCCCGGCCGATACATGGCCAGCAAGATGTTCACCAGCTTTCCGGCCAATCTGGCCGAAGGCAAGATGCCGGCGGTGCAGGCCGTGTGCGTGCTGTTCGACGGCACCAATGGGCGGCCGCTGGCGGCGATGGACGGCACCGAAATCACGCATTGGCGCACCGCAGCCGACTCCGCGCTGGCCACGAAACTGCTCGCCCCGCCCAATCCCGAGACGCTGCTCTGCGTCGGGGCCGGCGAGATGTCCGAATGGCTGATCCGGGGTCATCGCACCGTGCGCCCATCACTGGAGCGCGTGCTGATCTGGAATCGCAGCCCGGACCGGGCCGTGGATCTCGCTCAGCGCTTGGCGAAGGCCGGCATCAAGGCGGAAGCAATCGCGGATCTCGACGCCGCGACGCGCGAGGCCGATGTCATCACCGCCTGCACCCGCGCGCATCAGCCGCTGATCAAGGGCCGCAATTTGCGGCCGGGCACGCATCTGGACCTCGTCGGCGGCTACACGCCGCAAACCCGTGAGGCCGATGACGAGGCGGCCAAGCGCTCCCGCGTCTTCGTGGACCGGCGGGAATCCGCCTTCCACGGCGTCGGCGACATCCTGCAGCCGATCGCGAGCGGCGCGATCAGCGAGGCGGACGTCCTCGGCGACCTCTACGACCTCGCCGGCGGCCGGGTGCAGGGGCGAACGTCACCGTCCGATATCACGTTCTTCAAGAACGCTGGCGGCGGCCATCTCGACCTCATGACCTGCGAGGCCGTGTTTCAGCAGCTCGGCGCAAAGCTGGCGTAGGGCCATCCTACCCCGGCACCACCCCGAATGCCTGCTTGAAGCGCTCCGCATAACGCGGCCAGACCTCGGGATTGATGATGCGCGGCGGACGCTTGCCGTCGAGCACATCCAGCACCTGCTCGGCGGCGATGCGACCCATGTTCTGGCGCGCCTCGATGGTGACGCCGGCGGTGTGCGGGCTTGCCAGCACATTATCGAACTGGAGCAGCGGATGCTCCGGCGGCGGCGGCTCCTTGGACCAGACGTCAAGGCCGGCACCCGCAATGCGCTTGTCGCGCAGCGCCTGGAGCAGCGCATCCTCGTCGTGGATGAAGCCGCGCGCGGTCGTTATGAAATAGGCATGCGGCTGCATCAGCGCGAATTCGCGCACGCTGATCATGTTACGGCTGCTCTTATTCAGCGGGCAGGAGATCGAGACAAAATCGGCGCGGCGCAGGAGCTCATCGAGCTCGACCTTCTCACCGCTCCGCTCGGCCATCAACTCGGCGGTGAGATACGGATCATAGGCCAGCACCTTCATGCCGAGCAGGCCCTTGCACAGCGCGGCGATGCGGCGGCCGACATTGCCGAGGCCGATGATACCGACGGTCTTATGCTCGACCTCGTTGCCGACGAGCTCGTTGCGGTTGACGTCGCGCTCGCGGCGCAGGCGGCGATCCGACTGGATGATCCGCTTGGACAGCGTCAGCATCATCGCCAGCGCGTGCTCGGCGACGGAATGGGCGTTGCCGCCGGACTGGTTCACGACCACGACGCCGGCAGCCGTGCATGCCTCGACGTCAACAGGGTCGAAGCCGGCGCCGTTGCTGGAGACGAGCAGCAAATTCGGCGCGCGCTTCAGGAAGGCGGCATCGACGTGGAAATGCGGGGCGAGCTCGTCGCGGGCGGCGCCGACCTGGTAGACATGGGTCGCGCCGAGGAGCGGCGCATAGACGTCTTCGGGGCTGCTATTCTCGATGCGATCGAGCCGGACGTCGGGCCGGGCCTTCAGGATGTCGATGTAGATCGGATTGGCCAAATAATTGGAGTAGACGACGCGCTTGCTGTTGACGGACATCAGGACCCTTCCGGCTCTGTCGAGGGAGATCCGCAAGGTCAGCGCGACGCGCGCCCGTCCATGCCCCTCCCGTTTTCTGGTTATCGCCGCTTATGCCATGGCGGTGCCGGCCACGGCAGGCCGTCCGGCGCAGATCACGGTGCCGGCCCGGACATGTTGACAATCCCGCTGCCTGCGTCAAGTTCGGCAGACCGCCGCGACGGCCAGAACCAAGAAGCATGCGCGGCTCAAGGGAGAACGCAATGCCGATTGCGGAACAAGAGGGCTCGCTCCAGCCGACACAGGCAGCGAGCGACAGAAGCTGGCACGGCATCGTCCTGCAGACCTTGAAGCGGAATGAGGTCAGCCTCATCCCCTACGTGCCCGACCGCGTGTTGACGCCTCTGATCAAGAACCTGCACGCCGATCCCTTCTTCACCACCTTTGCCACCGCCCGCGAGGAGGAAGCGGTCGGCATCGTCTCAGGCGCTTGGATGGGCGGACGGCGCGGCGCGGTGCTGATGCAGACCTCCGGCTTTGCAACGCTCGCCAACGTGCTCGCTTCCCTCGCAGTGCCCTACCAGATCCCGCTGATCATGTTCGTGTCCGAGCGCGGCACGCTCGGCGAGTTCAATTACGGCCAGTCGCTGGTCTGCCGCACCATGCGCCCGGTGCTGGACTCGCTGGCGCTGGAGCACCACACCATCACCCGGCTCGACGAGCTCGAATTCATCGCCGACCGCTCGATCAAGCAGGCCGTCACCACGCAGGCGCCGGTGGCGCTGATCCTTAGTCCGCTGCTCACGGGCGGCAAGGTTTTCGACAAGTGAGGCCAGCCATGAGCACACGCAACACCAAAATAATGAACCGCTTCGATGTGACTTCGCGCCTGATCGCGAGGCTCCAGCACGAAGAGGCCGTGATCGGCGGCATCGGCAACACCAATTTCGATCTCTGGGCCGCCGGCCACCGCCCGCAGAATTTCTACATGCTCGGCAGCATGGGCCTCGCCTTCCCGATCGCGCTCGGCGTGGCGCTGGCGCAGCCCGACCGCCGCGTCTTCGCGCTCGAAGGCGACGGCTCACTGCTGATGCAGCTCGGCGCACTCTCGACGATTGCAGCCCTGAAGCCGAAAAATCTCACGATGATCGTGATGGACAATGGCATCTACCAAATCACCGGCGCGCAGCCGACGCCGGCAGCGAACGTCGCTGACATCGTCGCGATCGCTATTGGCTCCGGTCTCACCAACAGCGCCTGGGCCGCGGACGAGGAGGATTTCGAGCGACTGGTCGACGATGCGATGGCTGCCTCCGAGCCCAACCTGATCGCCGTCAGGATCGACGATAAGCCGGGCGTGGGTACCACCCGCCGCGACCCCGTGCAGATCCGGGAGCGCTTCATGCACGGTCTCGGCGTGCGCGAGCCGCTTTAACATTTTGTCATTAACTACACGTCGATCTGATGGCGGGACTATTCGGCGCGTTGCAAATCTGTGCTAAGCGAGCCGGATGTCCCTTTTGGTTCGTTCCTTTGCCTGGCTGCTCGCGGCCGCCGTCACATTCGCAACCCTCGGTCCACCGGGCCTGCGGCCCCATTCCGACCTCGGTCAGGACGGTGAACATGCGCTCGCCTTCATCCTGGTGGGACTGGCCTTCGGCCTTGCCTACCGGCGGCGGCGCCTGCTGACCGCAGCGGCTGCAGTGGTCCTGATCGGCGTGCTCGAACTGATGCAATTTTGGGCACCCGGCCGCCATGCGCGGCTCGAGGATTTTCTGGTCGACGCGCTCACCGCTTGCTTCGGCTTTGTGCTCGCGGCCGCCGCAGATTGGGCCGTCGCCCGGCTTCGCGCTGAATCGGTTCTGACGAGCGAAGGCCCCGCGGAGTGACACTCCGCAGGGCCCATTTTATCAGCGCCTAGCTCGTGCAGATCAGTCGATGATCTTGACCACGCGGCGCGTGCGCGGCTCGACGATCACACGGCGGTCGTTCACGACCGCGTAGCGATACTGGGTGTAGTTCGGCACCGGGCGCAGCACCACGGTGGGCGGCAGCGGCTCGCCAACCACGACGCGCTCGTGAATCACCACGGAATCGTCACGCGGGATTCCGCCCAGAATCGCATTCGGAATTTCCAAACCTGCGCCAACGGCCGCACCGACGGTGCCGCCGACCATCGCGCCGACCGGGCCGCCGATGTCGCCGCCCGCACGCGCGCCTTCCGCAGCGCCTTGGGCGGTGGTCGATTGAGCAAAGGCTGCGCTCGACGCCAGCAGCGACGCGGCAGCCAACGTAATCGCAACACGGGTTTTCATGTCCTTACGCCTCCAGTGATTGTTATGCACCCTCAACCCGCGGGACCGGAGCATTGTTCCGGTTCCCCTGCGACGAAAGATGCATCACGCATCTGGAGAGTGTTACCGAGTAACAGATCAGACCGCAGCGATCTCGTGCCCTGCCATCAGTTCCAATGCGCGTACCATCGCCGAATGATCCCAGGCCTTGCCGCCATGGGCGGTGCAGGACGAGAACAATTGCTGCGCCACGGCCGTGCTCGGCAGTGCGATGCCGAGCGTACGCGCGCCTTCGAGCGCAAGGTTGAGATCTTTCTGGTGCAGCTCGATGCGAAATCCCGGATCGAAATTGCGCTTCACCATGCGCTCGCCATGAACTTCGAGAATCCGTGACGAGGCAAAGCCGCCCATCAGCGCCTTGCGCACCAGCGCCGGGTTGGCACCAGCCTTGGATGCGAACAGAAGCGCTTCGCTCACCGCCTCGATCGTCAGCGCGACGATGATCTGGTTGGCGACCTTCGTCGTCTGCCCGTCGCCATTGGCACCGACATGCGTGACGTTCTTGCCCATCTTGTCGAAGATCGGCTTCATGGTGCCGAAGGCGCGCTCCGGCCCGCCGACCATGATGGTGAGGCTCGCAGCTTTCGCCCCGACCTCCCCGCCCGAGACAGGCGCATCGAGATATTCCGCACCGAGCGCCTCGATCTTCTTTGCGAACTCTTTCGTCGCCAGTGGCGAGATCGAGCTCATGTCGACCACGATCTTACCCTTGGAGATGCCGCTCGCGACGCCGTCCTTGCCGAACAGCACGGCTTCGACATGCGGCGTATCCGGCACCATGATGATGACGGCATCCGCCTCCTCCGCGATCTCCTTGGCCGATTTGCAGGCGATGCCGCCCGCCGCAATCAGCTCCGGCGCGATCGGCGCGACATCATGCAGGAGAACGCGATGACCCGCAATCAGGAGATGGCCGGCCATCGGCCGTCCCATGGTGCCAAGTCCGATGAAGCCGATGTCGATCATGATGTAACTCTCTCTCAGTTGCATAGGCGAAACTCATCCGCGCGCTCGGTGCACCTCTCCCGCTTGCGGGAGAGGTCGGCGCACAGCGCCGGGTGAGGGCTTTATCCCCTTGGGGATTTTCTCGGTGCACCTCAACAGTCCCAACGCGGAGACACCCTCTCCCCAACCCTCTCCCGCAAGCGGGAGAGGGAGCGCACCGTCATCGCGGCTTCGATATCCTCTATGTCTCGAACGTCTGCGCCGCGTGCCACGACAGGCCTTCCAGCGTCGTGGTGCGCGGTCTGTATTCACAGCCGATCCAACCGCGATAGCCGATCGCGTCAAGATGGCGGAACAGGAAGGGATAGTTGATCTCGCCGGTGCCGGGCTCATGGCGGCCGGGATTGTCGGCAAGCTGGATGTGGGCGATCTGGGGCAGATATTCCTGCATGGTGCGGGCGAGATCGCCTTCCATGATCTGCATGTGGTAGATGTCGTACTGGATGAAGAGGTTGTTCGACCGTACTTCGGAGATCAGCTGCACTGCCTTCTCGGTACCATTGAGATAGAAGCCGGGAATGTCGAGCGTATTGATCGGCTCGACCAGCAGCTTGATGTTTTCCCGCGCCAGCGTCGAGGCGGCGAAGCGCAGATTTCCGACCAGCGTCTCCTGAAGCTCGCGCGGGTCGGTCTCGGCAGGCGCAATGCCGACGAGACAATTGAGCTGCTCGCAATCGAGCGCCTTGGCATAGTCGATGGCGCGGAAGACGCCGTCGCGGAATTCGGCGGTGCGGTCGGGCAGGATCGCAATGCCACGCTCGCCCGCTGCCCAGTTGCCGGCGGGCAGATTGTGCAGCACCTGCGTCAGCCCGTGGGCCTTGAGTTGCTCACGCAGCTGCGCCTTGTCGAACTCATAGGGGAAGAGATATTCGATCCCGGAAAAGCCTGCAGCCTTGGCCGCGGCGAAGCGGTCGAGGAACGGCATCTCGTTGAAGAGCATGGTGAGGTTGGCGGCGAACTTTGGCATGATGCTCTCCCCTACTCCGCCGGCTGCAGCACGCGCGTGGTGCCGACTTCGTCGAGCGGCAGATCCAGAACCTCGTCGAACTCGACGATGTTGTCGATCTCGGTGCCCATCGCGATGTTGGTGACGCGTTCGAGGATGAACTCGACCACCACAGGCACGCGGTGCTTCGCCATCAATTCGCGCGCGGTGGCGAACGCCGCCTGCGTGTCCTTCGGGTCCGTCACGCGGATCGCCTTGCAGCCGAGACCTTCGGCCACCACGACGTGGTCGACGCCGTAGACGCCGATCTCCGGCGAATTGATGTTCTCGAAGGAGAGCTGGACGTGGTAGTCCATGTCGAAGCCGCGCTGGGCCTGGCGGATCAGGCCGAGATAGGAATTGTTCACGACGACGTGGATGTAGGGCAGATTGAACTGCGCGCCGACCGCGAGCTCCTCGATCAGGAACTGGAAGTCGTAGTCGCCCGACAGCGCGACGATCTCGCGCTCGGGACACGCCGCGCGCACGCCGAGCGCTGCCGGCAGCGTCCAGCCGAGCGGCCCCGCCTGCCCGGCATTGATCCAGTTGCGCGGCTTGTAGACGCCGAGGAATTGCGCGCCGGCGATCTGCGACAGGCCGATGACGGTGACATAGGTGGTGTCGCGGCCGAACGCCCTGTTCATCTCCTCATAGACGCGCTGCGGCTTGATCGGGACATTGTCGAAATGGCTCTTGCGCAGCATCGTCTTCTTGCGATCGCGACAGGCCGCGGGCCACGCCTGGCGTTCGCGGAGCCTGCCTGACCGCCGCCACTCCCTGGCGACGGCAACGAACAGTTCGAGCGCCGCCTTCGCATCCGAGACTATGCCGAGATCGGGGTTGAACACGCGCCCGATCTGGGTCGGCTCGATGTCCACATGAACGAATTTGCGGCCCTTGGTGTAGGTCTCGACCGAACCGGTGTGACGGTTGGCCCAGCGGTTGCCGATGCCGAGCACAAAGTCGGATTCCAGCAGCGTGGCATTGCCGTAGCGGTGGCTGGTCTGAAGGCCGACCATGCCGGCCATCAGCACGTGATCATCGGGGATCGCGCCCCACCCCATCAGGGTCGGCACGACAGGCACGTTGGCGATCTCGGCGAATTCGACCAGAAGGTCGGAGGCATCGGCGTTGATGATCCCGCCACCCGCGACGATCAGCGGCCGCTCGGCGGCGTTGAGCATCTCCAACGCCTTCTCGACCTGCTTGCGCGTCGCGGCCGGCTTGTAGACCGGCAACGGCTCATAGGTCTCGTCGTCGAATTCGATCTCGGCGAGCTGCACGTCGAGCGGCATGTCGATCAGCACCGGTCCCGGCCTTCCTGAGCGCATCACATGAAACGCCTGGCTGAACACGCGCGGCACCAGCGCCGGCTCGCGCACCGTCACGGCCCATTTGGTCACGGGCTTGGCAATCGACTCGATATCGACGGCCTGGAAATCCTCCTTGTAGAGTCGCGCGCGCGGCGCCTGCCCGGTGATGCAGAGGATCGGAATGGAATCGGCGATCGCCGAATAGAGCCCGGTGATCATGTCGGTGCCGGCCGGCCCCGAGGTGCCGATGCAGACGCCGATATTGCCGGCCTTCGCCCGCGTATAGCCCTCCGCCATGTGCGAGGCGCCCTCGACATGGCGCGCCAATATGTGGCGGATCGAGCCGCGCTTCTTCAGCGCCGAATAGAGCGGATTGATCGCAGCGCCGGGAACGCCGAAGGCAGTCGAGATGCCTTCCTTCTCCAGGATACGCACGGCCGCATCGACAGCTCGCATCTTCGCCATATCGGACCTCGCTTGGTTGCGTTAGTGAGCGAGATCATCAGGTGCGCGGAAGCCGATCTCAACGAGGTCGATTTTATTTTCCACGATGCGGCAGCAGCGGAAAAATCGTGGCGGTCTCAATCAGTTAGATCGAGATATGCGTGAAAGCCGCTTCACTCGAACAGCGGCGCCAGCTCCATCTGCGGCACCAGCACGAGGCCCTTGTCGGTGATGCGAATTTCCGGAATGACCGATAGGGGAATCAAATTGAAGCCCATGTAAGGGATGGTGCAGCCGGCCTCGGCCCATTCCTTCTTCAGCGCCTTGACCTCCTCGGCAACTTCGGTGACGCGCTTGTCGGACAGGAGCCCTGCGATCGGCAGCGGCACAAGCGCCCTCACCTTGCCGTCGGCGACGACGCAGACTCCGCCCTGCCGCTCTTTGATCGCCGCGATCGCGACCTGCATGTCGCCCTCGTTGGTGCCGGCGACGATGAGGTTGTGGCTGTCGTGTCCAACGCTTGAGGCGACCGCGCCACGCTTCAGGCCGAAATCCTTCAGCAGGCCGTAGGCGACGTTGCCCGCCGATTTGCCATGGCGCTCGACCACCGTGACGAAACAGAGGCCGTAGCGGGCGAACAGCGACGGCCAGTCCTTTGTCGGTTCGATCGCGACCTTTTCGTGGATCAAGGTGATGCCCGGCAGCGCGGTCTTGATCGCGTTGACGGTGCAGGCCTTCGCGGGCAGCTCCGGTGTCAACTTCATCTTCTCCGGCAGCTTCACGGTCGCATAAGCGGCCTTCGGATACCGATAGCGCTGCGACAATGCCTGATCGAGAAGCGGCGTGATCTTGCGGTTCTCGACCACGAGCTCGCCGCCATACCAGGTGCATTGCGGCTTGAGCTGGTCGTCCATCAACACGAGATCGGCGCGGCGGCCGCCGCCGAGCCCGCCGATGTCGCCCTCCATGCCGAAGCGCGTCGCGCCATGCAGCGACCCCATCGACCAGGCCTGCTCCGGGGACATGCCTGCCTTCACGGCTTCCCTCACCACCCAATCGAGACCGAACAGCAAGAGATCGTCAGCGTCGCGGTCGTCCGTGCACACCGCCGTACGCTTGTGCGAGGCCCCGAGCTCGGTGATCGTCCGGATCGCCTGCGGCAGCGAATGCCAGGGCGTTGTGGGTGGGCCCCCGCGCAGGAAAACCCAGACGCCGGCGTCGAGCAGATCGTCGGCGATGTCGCGGTCGATCGCCTCATGGGTGTCGGTGACGCCGCTCGCCGCATAGGCCGCGACGAATTCGCGGCCGTAGACATGGCCGGACACCGGACGTGCCCGCTTCAGGGCGGCCGCGAGAATGGCGTGGCTGCGCTCATCGCCCATCGTGACAGGCACGAAATCCATCTTCTCGCCGAGCGCAACCGCTTCGGGCCAACGGTCGAACAGGCCGGCGATCTTATCCGGCGTGAGGTCGCCGCCCGCCGTCTCCAGCTCCGCCGAAGTCGCAGGGACCGTGCTCGGCACGGTCAAGAAGATCGAGAGCGGCGCCTCGCGCGCATCTTCCAGCATCGCCTCGACGCCGGCGACATCCATGACATTGCCGATCTCGTGGCTGTCGCAGAAGATCGTGGTGGTGCCGTTGAGCAGCGCGGCCTCCGCATATGCGCAGGCCGTCACCATGGAGGATTCGATGTGGATGTGCGGATCGACGAGGCCCGGCGCGATGATGCCGCCTGTGGCATCGTAAGTCGTGACGTTGCTCCACGCCTTCCTGGCTGTTCCGGCCGGCTTCACTGCGGCGATGCGGCCGCCTGTGATCCAGACCTCCCGTCCCGGATGGATGCGCTCCGAATAGGTCGAGAGCACCCGCGCGCCTGCTATGACGAGATCAGGCGCAACGCGCGCCGAGGCGACATCAGCCAGGCGCCGCGTCATGCTGTGCAGCGGCGCGACGGAGAAACGGGTGAGTTTGGTCATTGGGCGCTCTCGCGTGGGAATGGGCAGCTCGGCGATGGTTGCCGCCGATGGCGGTGGGAGCAACTCAAATAATACGGCACCCGTGCTTACGCATTGGGCAGACGCGCTTCGCTTCTAATCTCCGCTAGGCATGTACTCATAAATCATGCGCTGAGTTTGGGCGCTCCAGACGTCCGCTCGTCCCTCAACAATGACACAAACAGCAGACATCGTTGAAGGTCGCCGATGAGCCAGGAGCGGCCATTTGCTGAAGGCGAGACTGTAACAGCGCTGCCGGCGATCAAGGAGCGACGTGGATGTGCTCTTTTCTAAAGCAGCGCTGTCAGACGGTGGTCCGGCCGTAGGCAATGGTTGCTGTCAGCTGCCTTTCAGTCCGTCGCGCCAGGCAATAGCCTCTAGTTCGACGCGGACGGCGTCCTCGACAGGAACCACGGGTCGCGCCTGAAATTCAAATGCAGGGAAGGTCGAGCACGCCTTGTGAACTGTCAATGGGTCATCGCAATCCACTAACATGTGCCCACCCCACTCGCCCACTCTCACAACGAACAATTCGATTTTGAAATTGTCGGGCGCCTTCCATTGACCGAAAACTTCAAGTATTCGCTTCTGAGCGTTCTCGTACTCTGCAGGCGAACCTTGCGGACGCTCGAACCAGCTGATCATGTACTTCATCTGTTTCCTCCCTCCGTCTTTGAACCGGGCTTCCCAGACTTGCCCTGCGTTTGATATGAACGGGCATCCCCGGTTGAGGCGCCGATAAACATATCCCCATTCGGATTTGCACAACAGCCAAAGCTCAGGAATGAGCCAAGCCCAAGCTGACGCAGGAAGGTGCCGGACAACAATCAGGACGCAACCTTTGATGTCGCATTTGGGTCAAAAGCAGCAGTTAACGCAGCCACCGTATGAGGGTCTCCGGCAGAGAGCCGAGATGGCAGCCGCTGCTGCAGTGTTCGGCTCGGGGCATGAGCCGATGCAGTCGCTTTGAGCAACGAGCCTTTCATTTCGGCTGAAATCGATCAGATGAAAGAATGATGCGGCGTTGGGACAGCGTGACTGTCGATTCACATCGCTTGCGCGAATAGAAGTTTGAGCATTGAATCAGCGCGGGTACCCACAACTGCAAGTGGTTTCTCGGGTATGCCTGCCGCTCTCGCAGGATCAAGCGATGCAGAGATTCGCCTAGGCTTTGTGCGCGTGATGGCTTCATGCGTAGCTGAACCGGAGAGGTACGCCTAGTCGCTCCTGATTGGGAGTAGCCACACGCGCCTCATGCGCGCCTAGCACGGTCGACGGCCAACAAACGGGAGGAGAACAATGAGCACCTGGCTTAGTGAGCGAGAACAGCGTCTCGTCGCGGGCGCGGAGGCGGCATCGGCGGCAACGCCTATCCCGACCCAGATTGTCTCCAATGGCGAGTATCTCCCGCCCCCGCAGAGCGATACGCAAAAGAAAGTCGAGGCTCGGATCAACGAGCTCGCTGATGTCAACGGCAGGCACCTCGGCTTGAGCCGCAGGCAGTTCTTGCACACGAGCTGCGGCATGGCGGCAGCGTTCCTCGCCATGAACGATATCTACGGCAATGTTTTCCAGGTCGCGCCCGCTGAAGCCCGCGAGCCCGAGCTGATGCTGGCCCGCGCGCAGAGCCTTGCAGGCCAATTCATCTTCGACGTCCAGACTCATTTCGTGCGGGACGACTTCGACCACAAGGAGCTGTTGGGGCTGGCGGACTTTGCGAGCCAGCACTGGAATCCGAAGATGAAGGAGGAAGGCGTCTCTTCGCTCGCCCGCTACAAGTTCCAGAACTATGTGAAAGAGATCTACTACGACAGCGACACCAACATGGCGCTCCTGAGCGGCGCGCCCTTCGACGACCCGAGTTGGTGGCTGCTGTCCAATGAGCAGATCGTCAAGGCGCGAGAACTGATCAACGACTTCGCCGGTTCGCGCCGCCTGCTGGCGCATAGCGTCATCACCCCCAAGCAACCCGGCTGGATGGACGAGGTGGACAAGGCAATCGAGGTCTACAAACCGGATTCCTGGAAGTCCTACACGATTGGCGATCCGCTGGCGCCCTCGAAGTTCCCATGGCGGCTCGACGACGAGCAGGTGATGTATCCGTTCTACGAGAAAGCAGTGAAGGCCGGCATCAACACGCTGTGCATCCACAAGGGGCTGCTGCCGCCCGATTACGAGAAGTCCTTCGCCGGCGTTTGGCAATATGCAACGGCGTGGGACATCGGAAAGGCCGCGAAGGATTGGCCGCAGATGAACTTCGTGATCTATCACTCGGCGCTGCGGCCGTTCCTCGAGCTACCCGATCATGCGTGGGCGGAGTTCGAGCAGACCGGCCGTATCCAGTGGGCCACCGATCTCGCGGAAATCCCGCAGAAGTTCGGCGTCGCCAACGTCTATGCCGAGCTCGGCACGTCCTTTGCCAACTCGGCCGTGGCGCATCCGAAGTTCTGCGCCGCGCTGATCGGCACGCTGATCAAGGGGATGGGTGTTGACCACGTCATGTGGGGCACCGACTCGGTCTGGTACGGCTCACCACAGTGGCAGATCGAGGCGCTGCGCCGGCTCGAAATCCCCGAGGATATGCAGAAGAAGTACGGCTTTGCGGCGCTTGGCGATGCCAACAGCGCTACCAAGCAGCTGATCTTCGCGGGCAACGCAACCAGATTCTACAAGATCAAGCTGAAGGCGGCCGAGAATACCAGGATGCCGGCCTTTTCCGAGGACCGCCTCGCGGCGCTCAAGAACGAGTACACGCAAGCTTCGAAGCAACCGTCGAACCTGCGCTACGGCTACGTTCGCGCCGCCTAGGAACGACGCCAACAGCGTGGGCAAGCTCGGCTGGCAATGGACGCGCGGCTGCCGCAAATCCGACTTCGGCTCAGGGTCAATCGCGTCGGTTGCCCCGCGTTGCTAGGACTTCCGGTCGGCGCTGCTTGGCGGATGTCCTCGGCGCAAATTCGAAAGTCTCAAACCTCAACCTGGTGCGTTGTGCGCGTCGGCTCATCAGGAAAGTCGTGTTGACGCATTGATCCGCCACGGACTTGCGCGATAGGGTTACCATGGGCGAGAATGACGCAGCTGAGGGTACCAGACCATGGTCCCTACAATCCACTACGCTAAAAGCGGCGACGTTCACATCGCGTATGGGGTCGTTGGTGAAGGGCCCGTCGACCTGGTGCTTATTCATGGCTGGATCTCTCATCTCGAGTATCAGTGGGAGGATCCCGCATTAGCTCGGTTTCTCAACCGACTGGCCTCTTTCAGTCGCCTTATCGTCTTCGACAAGCGTGGCACCGGCCTGTCGGACCGCGTTGCGGAGAGCGCGTTGCCGACCCTCGAACAGCGGATGGACGATATCCGCGCGGTCATGGACGCGGCGGGTTCAAATCGCGCCGCTATGTTCGGCCTCTCCGAGGGCGGGCCCCTGTCTACGTTATTTGCCGCGACCTATCCCGCGCGAACCACCGCGCTGATCATGTATGGCGCTTACGCCAAGGGGAGTCGCGCCGACGACTATCCGTGGGGCCTCACACGAGAGCAGCACGAAGCGGCTTTCGAAGCTTACGAAAAGCATTGGGGAACGCCAATCGGCCTCAAGACTCTGGCCCCTAGTGTCGCCAATGACGCGCGGGTGCGTCAATGGTGGGCGCACCACATGCGCGTATCGGCCAGCCCTGGCGCCGGCGTCACGCTCTATCGGATGAATGTCGAGGTCGACATCCGCGCCATCCTTCCGACCATCAGGGTGCCCACCTTGATTCTCCACCGGAGTGGCGATCGATTGATGCCCTGCCAAGGTGGTCGCTACATGGCCGAACAAATCCCGGCCGCAAAGTTCGTCGAGCTTCCTGGCGATGATCATGTAGCCTGGATCGGCAACATCGACCCGCTGCTGGCGGAGATCCAGGAGTTCCTGACGGGCGAACGTCCCGTGTTAGAGGCGGACCGTGTCCTCGCAACCGTCCTGTTCATCGACATTGTCCAGTCGACCCAGCGCGCCACGGCGATCGGGGACTCGCGCTGGCGCGACTTGGTCGAAAACTATCAGCAGCAGGTCGACAAGGAAGTCGCGCGTCTCGGCGGCCGGGTAGTGAACACCGCGGGCGATGGCGTCTTTGCAATCTTTGACGGTCCAGCACGCGCGATCAAGTGTGCCCGCGCGGTCAGGGACTTGGTTGGCACGTTGGGAGTGGCGATCCGCTGCGGTATTCACACCGGCGAGTGCGTAATTGAAGGCAACGACGTGGCTGGAATCGCTGTCCACATTGGTGCCCGCGTAGCCGCCAGAGCCAATCCGGGGGAGATTCTTCTCTCCAGCACGGTAAAGGACCTGATCGCCGGCTCGAGGGTCGAATGCTTGGATCGAGGTTCTCATGTCCTCAAGGGGGTTGCCGGCCGGTGGCGGCTTTTCGCCGTCAAAGAATGAGCCCGCTCCGTCGGCAATCACTTCGATACTTTCCGCCAGCGGGCATAGGGGAAAGTCATGTCGGCCCATGAACATTGGCAAATGGATGCCAGCGCGCCTGAACTTTACGAACGCTACCTGGTCCCGGCCATCACTTCGCTATGGGCCAACGACCTGCTCGACCGCATTTCGCCAAAACGAGGCGAGAGCGTACTCGACATCGCTTGCGGTACGGGCATCGTCGCGAGATTGATAGAGCAACGTGGCCAATCGGCACGTGTGGTTGGCCTTGACCTCAACACCGCGATGCTCGCGATTGCACGCACAAAATCTGCAAAGGTCGAATGGATCGAGGGTAGCGCGCTTGACCTTCCGTTCGCAGCAGACAGTTTCAATGTTGTGCTCTGTCAACTCGGGCTACAATTTTTCCCAGATCGACTGCTGGCGCTGAAGGAAATGGTGCGGGTGCTCAAGCCGGCAGGCCGCGCTGGGTTTAGCGTTTACAGCGCAATTGAGAGGACCCCGGCGGCGTACGCTTTTGTACAGGCGCTCGATAAATGTCTCGGAGAAGAGGCATCACGCACCAAACGTTCTGAACATCTCTCTTGCGATGCTGAGGAGATTGCTAATTGGACAAAGCAGGCGGGTTTTGATTTTGTCGATGTGGCCGCTGTCACCAAACAAATTGAATTCCCGTCGATGTTGGATTATGTCCGTTTTCAGCTCACGGCAACCCCGATGGCTGGGCTCTTGAAGGACAAAGGGGCGCCTAAGCGGGAGCGACTGATCACGTCGATTTCCGATGATGCTGCCTCTCGGCTTGACCATTCAATGCTGGCAGGTGGCAAGCTGACATTTCCGCAGCAATCGTTCGTAGCGATTGCCTCACTCCATTGATGTCCGCCTTGGCTCAATCGCCGATTTGGGCGCGTTCTCGGCACGTCCGGTCTGGACTCAACTGCTCACATGCCGAGCGCGACCGCGATCTTCGCCTTAGGGCCAACTCCGGACACCGGACGACACGCCCAATCGGGTCGTGGCGGCGCACTTACCGCCGACCGAGCCGCGGGGCCGGTCAGCCACGCTGGCTTACTATCTCAGTTTTCCGGAGTGAAGTTGCCGACGTCAGAGCCGGTCTTCAGCCTTCAGGTTCTAACCAATTTGAGACAAGGTGCATTCTTGATGTTGTTTCTCAGGGCGCGTCCGGTCGTGTATAATCTTCTTGCCCCTGAAACGGGATAGCCGAAATCGCCGTCCGGGGCGAACAAGCACCATCGATGCCATCGGCAGGCACGCTCTCTTAACAGACCGACGCTTTTTTCGGTTCGCACCACCATCACATTCCACGAAATGAGCGCGCCGCTTCTGCGGCGGCTCGTTGCGCGACCTCAGGAGAAAAGCGATGAACAAGATCGATCGAAGGTCAGCATTGGGAATCGGGTTGGCTGCGGCTTCAGCCGCCATGTTGAAGCCGGCCGCCGCTCAAACCACGGGCTACAAGGACACGACGCCGTGGCCAGGTGTCGTGGTGCGTGAATATGAAGGCGAGACACCATCCATCATCCCCAGTTTTAAGACCGTCTCAATGCGCGATGTCATTATGCAGCCGGGATCGAAGACCATGGGGCCCCCAATGATGAACGCCATGGTCTGCCATATCACCGAAGGGGAGCTCCGACTTGACCAGGAGGGAAAGACGTTTACGGCCAAGAAGAATTTTGTCTGGACCTGCAACAAGGACACAAAGGAGCAGGCGTACAATGACGGGAACGTGGTCGCAGTCATGCGGATCACGGACCTGAAGGCTTAAGGCTCCTTTCTTCGCAAGAGACCGATTCTAGGTCCGGATGGCGCACTCGATGCGCCATCCGCGGAATGTCGACCGCCAATGATTACCGTGGAGCACAAGCCGCTCTGAAGGATGCGAGAAGGCGTTGCCGCCGAGAGTCTTCCTTGGGTCAAAAGGGTCGTTTTGTCCGTCTGGCGATTACTTCCGATCCACCCCGATAAGCGGACCATTTCAGCGTTCGTCGGCATGTCTCAAAGGTGCCGCGAAGGGACGTAACAACTCGGCTTTTCCAGCATGTGGCATTGAAGTCGATGCTAGAGTGGCACTCGTATCTGGGTTTCGGACCGACGTTCAAGTTCTCCGAGCGGGTGCGAGCAAGAAAAGCAATGACCATTCTGTGGCAAAACTTCCTTCGTCCCCCCGTGTTGTCCGAACTCGATAGATGGCGCCCTCGTGTCGTTGTATCGCATTACTGGGATCGTGGGCGTGGAAAAGATTGGCCACTTGCGCCGAAAAAGTGGACAGCCATCGAATCCGACGATCAGCTCAAATGGGCGGTCGGAAATGCGCTACTCGATCTTATGGCGCAAGACGGTGGGATCGAGGAGGGCTTCCACTTGCACATGCAGGAGGTCATCCGGAAAATCGAGATTACCCTCGACCAGAGCGATGCGAGGAGGATCGAAGAGTTGGCGGCCCGCTGATTGGGCCGGGCCTTCATGTCTGCAACGGGTCACCAGCAGTAATGCTCTGGCCGATCAGAGATTTCCGCTCGGTCCTCAGGAGCCGACATGACTTTATGAGTACACGCCCTAATCCTCGTTCGCCTTGAACCGCCCGAGCCCCTTCAGCACAAAGGGCGCCAGCAGGGCGATCAGCGCCACGCCAAGCAGCGTCGCCGAGATCGGGCTCTGCAGCAGCGCCATGGGATCGCCGAGGCTGATCGCGAGCGCGCGGCGGAGCTGGCTCTCGGCGATCGGGCCGAGGATCAGGCCGACCACGACCGGCGCGATCGGAAAATCGAACCGGCGCATCAAAAAGCCGAGCACGCCGAAGCCGGCCAGCATCGACAATTCCACCACCGACGGCTTAGCCGCGATGGTGCCCATGGTCGCGAACACGAGGATGCCGGCATAGAGCCAGGGCTGCGGGATGGCGAGCAGCCGCACCCACAGGCCGACCAGCGGCAGGTTGAGCACCAGCAGCATCATGTTGGCGATGAACAGGCTCGCGATCAGGCCCCACACGAGGTCGGGCCGCTCGGCGAACAGCAGTGGCCCCGGGTTGAGGCCGTATTGCTGGAATCCAGCCAGCATCATCGCGGCGGTTGCCGAGGTCGGCAGTCCCAGCGTCAATAGCGGCACCAGCGTGCCGGCGGCCGACGCATTGTTGGCGGCTTCGGGGCCGGCGACGCCTTCGATCGCGCCCTTGCCGAATTCTTCAGGATGCTTCGTCAGCCGCTTCTCGGTCGAATAAGACAGGAAGGTCGGGATCTCAGCGCCGCCGGCGGGCAGCGCGCCGATCGGGAAGCCGAACATGGTGCCGCGCAGCCACGGCTTCCACGACCGCTTCCAGTCTTCCCTGGTCATCCACAGCGAGCCGCGCACCGGCTCCAGCTTCTCCTCGGTGTGGTGGCGGCGCGATGCGACGTAGAGCGCCTCGCCCACCGCGAACAGGCCGACCGCGAGCGTCGTCACCTCGACACCGTCAAGCAATTCAGGGACGCCGAACGCAAGCCGCGCCTGTCCCGTCAGCTTGTCGATGCCGACGAGGCCGAGCGTCAGGCCGATGAACAGGCTGGTCAGACCACGGACCGGGGAATCGCCGAAGGTCGCCGACACCGTGACGAAGGCGACGCACATCAGCGCGAAGTAATCCTCGGGGCCGAAGCGCACCGCGAAGTCGACCAGCCACGGCGCGAGGAAAGCCAAGCCAATCGTGGCGACGGTGCCGGCCACGAAAGAGCCGATCGCGGATGTTGCGAGCGCCGGCCCGCCGCGGCCGGCCTTGGCCATCTTGTTGCCTTCGAGCGCGGTCGCCATCGACGCGCTCTCGCCCGGCGTGTTGATCAGGATCGCGGTGGTCGAGCCACCATACATGCCGCCATAATAGATGCCGGCGAACATGATCAGCGAGCCGCCGGGGTCGAGCTTGTAGGTCACCGGCAGCAGCAGCGCGACCGTCAGGGCCGGGCCGATGCCGGGCAGCACGCCCACGGCCGTGCCGAGGAACACGCCGATCAGCGCGTAAAGCAGGTTCATCGGCTGGACGGCGACCGCCATGCCGTGCGCCAAGGCTGCAAAGGTATCCATCACAGCAATCGCTCCAGCGGGCCGGCAGGCAGGCTCAGCGTCAACAACCGGTCGAACGCGAGATAGATGAGTGTCGACATCACGACGGCGATGAGGGCGTCGATAAGGATGGCACGGCGTCCGAAGGCCGCCGACGTCGTTACGAACAGCGCCGACGTCGCCAGGATGAAGCCGCCGCCAAGGCCGATGATGGCGATCAGCAGCGCGAGGCCGACGAGGATCAGAAAGACCGGCACGGGATCGGTGCTCTCACGCGGCGGCAAGTTGCCGCGTAGCGCGTCGATGAAATTGCCGATCGCCAGCAGCGCAAGGCCGCTGGCAACCACGACCGGCATCGCCTCCGGTCCCATCCCGTACATCGCGGCGGATTGCAGGCCGCGCGCGTCCCAGACCAGCACGACGGCGAGGACCGCAAGCAGTGCCGCGATGACGAGGCCGGCGCGGTCGACGCGCCGCGGCGGCTGGATGGGATCGCCTGAGGTCATGACTTGACCAGGCCGACCGATTTCAGCACGTCGGTGACACGGGCCGTTTCCTTCTTCAGGAAGTCGGCGAAAGCGTCGCCGCCGAGATAGGCGTCCTCCCAGCCCTTCTGCTTGAGGATTTCCTTCCAGGCGTCCGACTTCACCATCTTCTCGACCGCATCGCTCAAGGTCTTGCGCTGCTCCGGCGTGATGCCAGGAGGCGCGACCACCGAGCGCCAGTTCGCGATCACGAGGTCGATGCCCTGCTCCTTGAAAGTCGGGATGTCGCTGCCGGCGATGCGCTTCTCCGAGGTCACGCCGATCGCGCGCAGCTTGCCGGACTTGATCTGCCCTTCATATTCGCTGAGGCCCGAAATGCCCGCGGTGACCTTGCCGCCGAGGATCGCAGCGAGCGACTCGCCGCCGCCGGAGAACGGGATGTAGTTGATCTTCTTGGCGTCGGCGCCGACCGCGCCGGCGAACAGCGCGGCCATCACATGGTCGACGCCGCCGGCCGAGCCGCCGGCAAAGGTCACCTTGGCGACATCGGCCTTCACCGCGGCTGCGAGATCCTGCGCACTCTTGATCGGCGAGTTCGCGGGCACCACGATCACCTGGATTTCCTCGGTGAGGCGCGCGATCGGCGTCACCTGCTCCAGCGTCACCGGCGACTTGTTCATGGCCAGCGCACCCACCATGACGAAGCCGTTGACCATCATCTGGTTGCCGTCGCCCTTGGCGCCGTTGACGAACTGCGCGATGCCGACGCTGCCGCCGGCGCCGGGAACGTTGGTGACCTGCACGCTGCGCGCGACGCCCGAAGCCACCAGCGCCTGCTGCATCGAGCGTGCCGTCTGGTCCCATCCCCCGCCCGGAGCCGCCGGCGCCATCAGCTTGAGCTCGAGCTGCTGGGCAAAGGCCGGATCGGCTGCCGCCAGGGTCAGCGCGACGGCTGCGCCGACAAGGCGCACGGGAAATCGAAACATGGGGGCATCTCCAGGCTCATGCGGACGTTTGCCGCATTGTGTCGTTTGGTCGCATATCAACCAAAACGGCCGATGCTGTCCAGTGACATCCCCCAGGGCTTGGTCAGCGGGGCGCCGGGATCACCCCGTCAAGCGCGGCCGTCAATTCGGCAGCGACATCCCGAACGATCTGGCCAATCTCCGGCAACCGTTCGTCAGTGACGCGGCTGGTCATGCCGGATACGGAAATCGCGGCAAGCGGTTCGGCCAAGGCGTTGTATACCACCGCGGCTACGCACCGCAGGCCGATCTGTGCCTCCTCATCGTCAACGGCAAAGCCCTGCTTGCGGATTTTTTCGAGCTCCTTGAACAGGTCACTCGGCCGCACGATCGACTTCTCGGTCAGGCGGGGCATGCCGTGATGGCGGATGACGGCGCCGACGTCCTCGTCCGAATAGGTTGCGAGCACCGCTTTGCCGACGCCGGAGGTCACCATGGGGACGCGGCCGCCGACCTTGGTCAGCGAGCGCATGATCTCGCGGCTTTCCATGCGGGTCAGCACGATGATGAACTCATCGTCGACCACAGCGAGATTGGCGGTCTCGCGGGTGAGATCGCGCAGCTTGCGCAAGTATGGAATCGCCTGCGCGGAGAAATTGCGCCTCCGCGCAAAGCTGGCGCCGACCGTGAAGCTGCGCACGCCGACATGCCATTTGGATTCGCCACGGTCGAACTGCACGAAGCGGCGGCTTTCGAGCGTTGCGAGCAGTCGGTGCACGGTGGAGGCAGACAGGCCGGTGCGGATCGCGAGATCGCTGAGGCGATAACCCTCGTCGTCCTCGGCCAGCGTCTCGATGATCGACAGCGCGCGGTCGACGGACTGCACGCCGCCGTCGCGGCCCTCTTGATCAGCCTCCGCCGGAGATCTGGGTTCGAGCGATTTGCGCCGGATCACGTTCTTGCTCATCGCGACCTGCATTTGCCATCAGACAAGACGCGCGCCGCCTCTTCTCCCTCTCCCCATTCTTACGGGGAGAGGATTGGGGTGAGGGGCTATCTCCGCAAAGACGGTGAGAGACGGACTCGTGGAGAGTCCCCCTCACCCGGAATTTGCTGCGCAAATTCCGGCCTCTCCCCGCAAGCGGGGAGAGGCGAACGCAAGCTCAGAGCAGCCCTGCCCCGCGCGCCCATTTGTACTTGGCGCCCAAGACCTCGACCGGCAGCTCGGTCGAGTAGGCGTAG
Source organism: Bradyrhizobium sp. WSM1743 (assembly GCF_000473065.1). Classification (GTDB taxonomy): domain Bacteria; phylum Pseudomonadota; class Alphaproteobacteria; order Rhizobiales; family Xanthobacteraceae; genus Bradyrhizobium. The sequence goes on along the minus strand of NZ_AXAZ01000004.1, from coordinate 10,331 downwards.
GCCGGGATGCCGTTCTGGTAGAGATATTCGGCGGCTTCCTCGACCTCGACGTCGCCGGCGAGCGAGGCGACCATCGGCTTGACGAAGCCCTTTGCCTCCATCTCCTTCTTCACCTCGACCATGTTGCGGGCGAACACCATCGGCGGGGTGACGATGGTGTGCCAGTAGCCGAGGATCAGCGCGTGGATGCGCTCATCCGACAGGCCGAGCTTCACGGTGTTGACGTAGGTGATCGGCGGCTCGCCGCCGGTGATATCCACAGGATTTCCGGCTGCACCGAACGGCGGGATGAACTTGCGGAAGGCCGCATCGAGATCCGGCGGCATCGACATCAGCGACAGGCCGTTGTCGACGCAGGAGTCCGAGAGCAGCACGCCTGAGCCGCCGGCACCGGTGATGACGAGGACGTTCTCGCCCTTCGGCGTCGGCAGCACCGGCACGCCACGGGCGAATTCGAGCAGCTGGCGCAGGGAGCGCGCACGAATCACACCGGACTGCTTGAACACGTCTTCATAGATACGGTCGTTGCCGGCGAGCGCGCCGGTGTGCGAGGACGCGGCCTTCGCACCGGCCGAAGTGCGGCCGGCCTTGAGCACGACGACCGGCTTCTTCTTGGAGACGCGTTTTGCCGCTTCAGCGAAGGCACGGCCGTCCTTGAGGTCTTCGCAGTGCTGCGCGATCAGATTGGTGTTCGGGTCCTGCTCGAAGAAGGCGAGCAGATCGTCCTCATCGATGTCGGACTTGTTGCCGAGGCCGACGATGGCGGACACGCCCATCTTCGCCGAGCGCGAGAAGCCGATGATGGCCATGCCGATGCCGCCCGACTGCGACGACAGCGCGGCGTGGCCCTTGACGTCATAGGCGGTGCAGAAGGTCGCGCAGAGGTTGGCGGGCGTGTAGTAGAAGCCATAGATGTTCGGCCCCATCAGGCGAATGTCGTACTTCTTGCCGACCTCGACGATCTCGGCCTGCAGCTCCGGCGCGCCGGCTTCAGCGAAGCCCGACGGGATCAGCACCGCGCCCGGGATCTTCTTCTCGCCGCATTCGGTCAGCGCGCCGGCGACGAATTTTGCCGGGATCGCGAACACCGCGACGTCGATCACGCCGGGCACGTCCTTGACGCTCTTATAGGCCTTGTAGCCGAGAATCTCGGCGGCCTTGGGATGGATCGGAATGATCTCGCCCTTGTAACCGCCGTTGATGAGGTTCTTCATCACGGAATTACCGATCTTGCCGTCCTCAGCGGAGGCGCCGATCACGGCGACCGCCTTCGGCTGCATGATGCGGTTCATCGCCGCGACGATCTCTTCGGTCGGACGCGGCTTCGGCTTCGGCTTGTAGGCGAAATCGACGACGATGCGAACGTCGGCGGCGGTCGCGCCCTTCGGGGTCGCGAACACAGGGTTGAGGTCGAGCTCGACGATCTCAGGGAAATCGGTGACGAGCTGGGAGACCTTGACGATGATGTCGGCGAGAGCGTTGCGGTTCACCGGCTCGCCGCCGCGTACGCCCTTCAGGATCTCATGCGCCTGGATGCCATCGAGCATCGAGAGCGCGTCTTCCTTTGTGGCAGGCGCGAGGCGGAAGGTGATGTCTTTCAAGACTTCGACCAGCACGCCACCAAGGCCGAAGGCGACCAGCTTGCCGAACGAGCCATCGGTGATCGAGCCGACGATGACCTCGGTGCCGCCGGCCAGCATCTGCTGCACCTGCACGCCCTCGATCTTGGCATCGGACTTATATTTCTTCGCGTTCCCGAGAATCGTCTCGTAGGCCTTCTCGGCTTCCTCGGCCGTCTTGAGGCCGACGATGACACCGCCGGCTTCGGTCTTGTGGAGAATGTCCGGCGAGACGATCTTCATCACCACCGGGAAGCCCATGGACGAGGCCATCTTGCCGGCCTCGCCCGCCGATTTGGCCACGCCCTCCTTCGGCACCGGAATGCCGTAGGCGTCGCAGACCAGCTTGCCTTCCGGGGCCGTCAGGCTGGTGCGGTTGTCCGCCTTGACCTGGTCAAGCACCTTGCGGACGGCATCTTTGGAATTGGACATGTGGCTTCTCCCTTGACCTCAGTTCGTTCTTTGCAAAGCGCGCGCGTGATTAGCGGCTGCCCGTGATGCTTGCCATTCGCCGCGCTCTGTTCCATGCGGCGGAACGGAGTGGCATAAGACCTAAGACTACTCCGCCGGCTTGGATCAAAAATGGCTGGCGATGGCATTTGGTATGCCAGAAGCCAACTTGTCAAGCTGGTGCATACCCTAGAACGCCGCAAAAAATAGCCAGCTTGACATTCTGGCATGTGGTATGCCAAAAACTTTCCCGTTAATAATCCTGTAAAAGACGACTCCCACCTGGAGGAGATTCGTCGTGTCACTACGGAAACCAACCAAGGCGTTGCCGAACATGGCCGAGGCAGACATCGCAATCGTTCGTATTGCCCCGGAGAGCAGCTTCAAGAACAAGGCGTATGACGCCTTGAAGGAAGCCATCCTCAAGATGGACATCTACTCGACGCCCGAGCCGGTGATGCTCGACGAGCGCGCGCTGTCCGAACGCTTGGGTGTCAGCCGCACGCCGATCCGCGAAGCCATTGCGATGCTCGAGCAGGACGGTTTCGTGAAGACGGTGCCGCGCCGCGGCATCATGGTGGTGCGCAGGACCAAAAGCGAGATCGTCGACATGATCCGCGCCTGGGCGGCGCTGGAGAGCATGGCCGCCCGCCTCATCACCACCACCGCGCGCAAGAAGGACATCACGGCGCTGCGCGACTTCTTCAAGGATTTCGGCAAGGACCGCCTGCCCGAGGATCATGTGGAGGAATACTCCAAGGCCAACATCGCCTTCCACCAGGCGCTGATCTCGCTGTCGGAATCACCGGTGCTGGTCGATCTCACCAACGACCTGCTGCTGCACGTGCGCGGTTATCGCCAGCTGACCATCGGACGCAAGGACCGCACCGCGACCTCGCTGCCCGAGCATCTCGGCATCATCGAGGCGCTGGAAGCGCGCGACACCGAGCTCGCCGAGAAACGCGCCCGCGATCACACCCTCGGCCTTGCCGCTTACGTCGAAGCGCACGGCCAGGAACTCTTTACCTAAGCAACGTTCACCAGAAGGGCGAAACACTCGCCCCACTATGAGAGACCAGGGAGACAAGGCCCATGCTGAATACCGCGACCAAGTCCGAAGCACCGGGCACCGAGCAGGAACTGACGGATGGCTTCCATCTCGTCATCGACGCGCTCAAGCTGAACGGCATCAACACCATCTATAATGTGCCGGGCATCCCGATCACGGATTTGGGCCGCATGGCGCAGGCCGCCGGCATTCGCGTGATCTCCTTCCGCCACGAGCAGAACGCCGGTTACGCCGCAGGCATCGCCGGCTACCTCACCAAGAAGCCCGGCGTCTGCCTCACGGTGTCGGCGCCCGGCTTCCTCAACGGTCTCACCGCGCTCGCCCACGCCACAACCAACTGCTACCCGATGATCCTGGTCTCGGGCTCCTCCGAGCGCGAGATCGTCGACCTGCAGCAGGGCGACTACGAGGAAATGGACCAGCTCGCGATCGCAAAGCCGCTGTGCAAGGCGGCCTATCGCGTGCTGCACGCCCAGGACATCGGCATCGGCTTTGCCCGCGCCATCCGCGCCGCGGTCTCGGGCCGTCCGGGCGGCGTCTATCTCGATCTGCCGGCAAAGCTGTTCGGCCAGGTCATGAACGCCGAGGCTGGCCAGAAGTCGCTGGTCAAGGTGATCGACGCGGCGCCGGCGCAGATCCCCTCGCCCGCTTCGGTGAAGCGCGCGCTCGACGTGCTCAAGAGCGCGAAGCGTCCGCTCATCATCCTCGGCAAGGGCGCGGCTTACGCGCAGGCGGATGAAGAGATCAAGAGCTTCGTCGAGAAGAGCGGCGTGCCGTTCCTGCCGATGAGCATGGCCAAGGGTCTCCTCCCCGACACGCACCCGCAGTGCGCCGGTGCGGCCCGCTCGACCGTGCTGAAGGAGTCCGACGTCGTCATGCTGATCGGCGCGCGGCTGAATTGGCTGCTCTCGCACGGCAAGGGCAAGAGCTGGGGCGAAACGCCGAAGAAGTTCATCCAGGTCGACATCGAGCCCAAGGAGATGGACTCCAACGTCGAGATCGTCGCGCCCGTCGTCGGTGACATCGGCTCGGTCGTCTCGGCCTTCAACCAGGCGATGGGCTCCGGCTGGACCGCCCCGCCCGCCGAATGGACCAAGGCCGTGTCGACCAAGCGCGAAGAGAACGTCGCCAAGATGGCGCCGAAGCTCATGAACAACAAATCGCCGATGGACTATCATGGCGCGCTCGGCGTCTTGAAGAACGTGATCAAGGAGCACCCCGAGGCGATCCTCGTCAACGAAGGCGCCAACACGCTCGACCTCGCCCGCGGCGTGATCGACATGTACCGCCCGCGCAAGCGTCTCGACGTCGGCACCTGGGGCGTGATGGGCATCGGCATGGGCCAGGCGATCGCAGCCGCGCTCGAGACCGGCCATCCCGTGCTCGCGGTGGAAGGCGACTCGGCGTTCGGCTTCTCCGGCATGGAGGTCGAGACCATCTGCCGCTACAACCTGCCGATCTGCGTCGTCATCTTCAACAATGACGGCATCTATCGCGGCACCGACGTCAACGGCGCCAACTCCGATCCGGCGACCACCGTGTTCGTCAAGGGCGCGCGTTACGACAAGATGATGGAAGCCTTCGGCGGCGTCGGCGTCAACGCGACTTCGCCCGACGAGCTCAAGCGCGCCGTCAACGAGGCGATGAAGTCCGGCAAGCCGACGCTCATCAACGCGGTGATCGATCCGGCCGCGGGCTCGGAGAGCGGCCGCATCGGCAATCTCAATCCGCAGAGCGTTCTGCAGAAGAAGAAGTAAGTCCACCCCTTCAACCCTTATTCCCTGTGGTTAGCAGGGGCAGGCAGAGTACGGAGCAACACGATGACCAAAGCGCTCACGGGCGTTCGCATTCTCGACTTCACCCACGTCCAGTCAGGGCCGACCTGCACGCAGCTGCTGGCCTGGTTCGGCGCCGACGTGATCAAGGTGGAACGCCCGGGCGTGGGTGACATCACCCGCGGCCAGCTGCAGGACATCCCGAACGTGGACAGCCTGTATTTCACCATGCTCAACCACAACAAGCGCTCGATCACGCTCGACACCAAGAACCCCAAGGGCAAGGAAGTCCTCACCGAGCTGATCAAGAAGTGCGACGTGCTGGTCGAGAACTTCGGCCCCGGCGTGCTCGACCGCATGGGCTTCCCCTGGGAGAAGATCCAACAGATCAACCCGAAGATGATCGTCGCCTCGATCAAGGGCTTCGGCCCCGGGCCGTACGAAGACTGCAAGGTCTATGAGAACGTCGCGCAGTGCACCGGCGGTGCCGCCTCCACCACCGGCTTCCGCGACGGGCTGCCGCTCGTCACCGGCGCGCAGATCGGCGATAGCGGCACCGGCCTGCACCTGGCGCTCGGCATCGTCACCGCGCTCTATCAGCGCACCCACACCGGCAAGGGCCAGCGCGTCACGGCGGCGATGCAGGACGGCGTGCTCAACCTCTGCCGCGTCAAGCTGCGCGACCAGCAGCGCCTCGCCCACGGCCCGCTGAAGGAATACAGCCAGTTCGGCGAAGGCGTGCCGTTCGGCGATGCCGTGCCGCGTGCCGGCAACGATTCCGGCGGCGGCCAGCCCGGCCGCATCCTGAAGTGCAAGGGCTGGGAGACCGATCCCAACGCCTACATCTACTTCATCACGCAGGCTCCGGTCTGGGAGAAGATCTGCGACGTGATCGGTGAGCCCTCGTGGAAGACCGATCCGAACTACGCCAAACCGGGGGCCCGCCTGCCGCGCCTCAACGAGATCTTCGCCCGCATCGAGCAGTGGACGATGACCAAGACCAAGTTCGAGGCGATGGAGATCCTCAACAAGGACGACATCCCCTGCGGCCCGATCCTGTCGATGAAGGAGATCGCGGAAGACCAGTCGCTGCGCGCGACCGGCACCGTGGTCGAGGTCGACCACCCCACCCGCGGCAAGTACATCTCGGTCGGCAACCCGATCAAGCTGTCGGATAGCCCGGCCGAAGTGACCCGCTCGCCGCTGCTCGGCGAGCACACCGACGAGGTCCTGCGCTCGGTGCTCGGCTTCAGCGATCACCAGGTCGCCGACATCCACAAGTCCGGCGCTCTCGATCCACCGCAGAAGCAGGCCGCGGAGTAAGCGGGCACGCATCGATCAAGACGAAAGGGCCGCCCTTGGGGCGGCCCTTTTGCTTGTGAACGCCGTGCAATGACAGGCACCAACTAAAAAACTGAAAAACAACCCCATGCACAGTAGCTAACTCCTTGGGCGCAAAGTAACTTCTTATTTTTCGAAATCGCCTTTGACCCGTCGGGCAAAACAGGGGTATTATGCCAACGTCCAATGATACGGATGTCAGGCTCGGCAAGGAGCTCGCCGCCTTCACCAGTCGTTCGTCCTTGTTTGAACGACGCTGCAGAATTGCCGGCGGGTTGGCTGAATTGATGGTGTCGAGCGGCGGTCCGATCCTGCCCGCGGATACGACGAGGGGTAATCAGCTGGAGCCTTCGATCATCATTCGCCCATTCACTGAAGAGGACGCAGAGCAGGTCCGCGTCCTATTCATCAGGGTCAATCGACTACTCGCGCCTGCTCACATGGTGGAAGCGTTTGAAGCCTACATTGCAACGTCATTGAATGAGGAAATTGGTCAGATCAGCCAGTACTACCAAAGTCGGCAAGGCGGTTTTTGGGTCGCGGTCGACGGCGAAAAAGTCATTGGGATGTTTGGACTTGAACCTTCATCGCCGGGGGCGATGGAATTGCGCCGCATGTACGTCCATCCGGATGCTCGACGCCGCGGCATCGCACGACAGATGTTGAGTTTTGCGGAAGACGAGTGCCGCAAACGCAATCGTCCTCGGATGGATCTCAGCACATCCGAACTGCAGCGTGACGCACTATTACTTTACAGGGCTTCCGGATATCAATTGGTTGGCGAAGAGGTGGCCGTGGCAGCCAGCAACAAATCTCTGGGCGGTGGTATTCGGCGTTATCATTTCACCAAACAGCTCTGATGCGCCCATCCGCTCTTGGCGCATCGCGACTGCCGCACCAACTTGGTCGCCATGTGGGCAATGCGGACTGAGCTTTCATGGCATCGCGCGGCCGAGCTTGGGTACACGGACCAGCGCGTGTACCCCTAGATCACACGCTTAGCTTGGGTGCTCTAGATGTCCGCTCATCCTTCAACAGCGGCACAACCAGCAAACATCGTTGAAGGTCGCCGATGGGCTATATCGGGACCCTTGCACGTGCCATTCCGAAGGATGGATGGAAATTCACTGGCTTTCCGCTATTTTGTGTTGAGCCGCAGTTCTGTAGCGGCGATCTCGAAACGAGGTTCGCGATGACCTCCAGGTCCTCGATCAGGCGGCTCGGCGCGCCGCTCGTCGCTTTTTTTCTGACCATCTGGCCTCCGGTACATGCTGTTGCGGACGCTGGAAAGGTTGGCGTGGTGTCCTTTGGCCTGTACGGGGATCAAGGCGTGTTTAGATCCGAGGCGACCGGCGCGGCTCAGGTCGTGGCCGGCCGTTTCGAGACTGGACCGATCAGCGTGGAGTACAATTCCAAGAAAGGGGGAAGTGCAACGATCGAAGCTCTGGCCAAGTCGTTGCAGACGACAGCCAACCGCTTGGATGCCGAGAAAGATGTTCTCTTTTTGATTCTCACCTCGCATGGCTCTCCTGATGGCCTTGCAATCAAGGCGGGGCGGCTCACAGAAACGCTTACACCATCTCGTCTCCGCGACATGCTCGCAAAGACGGGTGTGCGACACAAGGTGGTGGTCATCTCGGCTTGTTATTCCGGGGTTTTTATCCCGCGGTTGGCGACTCCCGATGTGCTGGTCATCACCGCGGCCGATGAGAGGCATCCGTCGTTCGGCTGCCAGGACAAGGCCAAGTGGACCTATTTTGGCGACGCTTTTTTCAACGTCGCGCTCCGGAAAGCCGTCAGCCTGAAGGATGCGTTTCTCGATGCGCGCTCACTCGTCCGAAAGCGAGAATTGCGGGAACATTTCGAGCCGTCGAATCCGCTCATGGCGGGCGGTGCAGACGTGCTGCCATTGCTCGTCGGACGTCCTTGAACAACCGGCCGCGAGCGCAGAGGCTATTGCTCGCGGGCGCATCGCCGTTTCGGGTTACCCCCGATAAGGAGACTTTTGGCGGCCCGCTTAGACTTCGCATTCGGGCCAATTCCGGACTCGTGCAACCGAGGCAATTCGTTTTCACTTTGGCGAGAGAGCAACGGCAAATTCCGCAGTGATGGTGACCCTAGATCTTATGGAATTCGAGATGAAGCACTGTGCTTCGACACTTTCCATGATTTCGCGGGCTCGCTCGAATTCGGTTTTGTCTTTGAGGGTTACGCGAGGTCGAACCATGACTTCCGTGATGCGGTACTTGCCTTCGGTATTTTCGAGCAGGCCTTCGGCGTCACTTTCATATCGCATCGGCGTCAGACCTTTTGATTGGGCGAGTGTGAGAAAAGTCAGCATCATGCATGTATTGACCGAGCCTACGAGTAGCTCTTCAGGCGCCCAGATATCCGGCTCGCCTTTAAACTCAGGTGGGCTGCCAACCACGATGTTTGGCTTTCCCGACGCAGAAAGCGTACCCCGTCGCGCGGAACTCCAGGCTGTGTTGGCCTTATAGCGAAAAGATTTGTAGGCTCTCTTTGTCTCCACGCAAACCTCCTATGCCGCGGCCGCCGAACGGAGGCGTTCGGCGTTTTCTCTCGAACCATATCGCGACGAGGCTTTAGTCTGAAGTGGGTCAAAAGGGTCGTTTTGACCGTCTGCCGATCACTCCCGATCTACCCCGATAAGCGGACCATTTCAGCGTTCGTCGGCATGTCTCAAAGGTGCCGCGAACGGACGTTCACGCTTGTTAGGCTATGCTCACGCGTCGAAAACCAATCGCGTTCCCGTGTATGAGCGCAAGAGCTTTGTCGGCATCGCAGCCCGGGCGGCTTCGTAAAAAGGTTCGCCCGTACAATGCAGCGGAACCACGTAAGTGGGATCGACCTCCTGCAGTGCCTTGACGGTGTCTCGAACGTAAACGTCCTCATGGGCTCTGCGGCCAATGCAGCTGTGCCAATGAAGCAGCATGCAACCGTCAACCAGCCGTGCGTAACGGTCATTCAAGAAGCTCCTCCAATTTTGGGGAGCCCGCTTTATACCGGGCGCGGTCGCAATCCGCTACTGTGACAGGCACGCACTTGCCAGGGCCGCTCCGGGTCAAAATGCGAAGAACTCAGGTTGAGCAAATCTGGTCCGCTCCACCGCGTTGAGCGGACCTCCGACAGACGCGGCGCAACTTCGCAGATGGGCCAGAACCGGAGATTGCTCCCGATCACTTTCGTCTCGGATAGTTGACAGACCGCCAAACGGAGATGATCTCTCTCTTGCAGCCATTCTATTTCGCAGCAGGCTTGTCGTAGAGCGGCTTGCCCTTGTCCACGATGTGCACCGTGAGCAGCTTTACTGTTTTATCGCCGACCACCTTAAATGCGCCATGCGGCACATCGCGGACGTTGATCGCAGCGATGCCGGTCGGGAACGGCACTTGTTTTCCATCGGGAAGTTCGATTGTGCCGCCCTCTAAGACGTAGAACGACTCCTCACCATGATGGATGTGAAGGGCCGAGGTGTCGCCCGGCTTAATCTCGGAGATGCTTGTAATGACCTCCATGTTGGTGCCTGAGAGATCCGCTCGCTTTAGCTCCTTGCGAAACGGAGAATCCTGCCCGTTGGCGGGCGCGGACAAAAGAAGTGCAAAAAGCAGTCCCGTTATTGCTTTCATGACAATCCCCAGTTTCCTTGATCGGTGAAAATCACAGATCGGCAGAATTTAACTGCAATCGGTAGCTGCAGCTCAAGATTGATCGTCGCGGCACTGCACCATTAAGGCATTCGGCGGGCCCGTCCGCGTCCGCATGGTCTGCTCTGGGTCCAGGCCGTGTGAAAATCCGGCGACTTGGGGCGCTCCGGCGCATTTCGTGGCCGCCGCGCTTCTCATTCGGTGGAATCGACCTCTTGTCATCTCAGTGGCAACCAGGAGCTTCGTGTAGGCGCTGATTTGGTCGCGCAGAGGCCGCCCTCACGCCTGCATCGCCTCCAGCAATCCGCCTAGGCCAACGATCATCATCACGCGCTTCATGTTGTAGGCGAGCACGTTGAGCGCCATCTCGGCGGCCACCTTTGGCAGCTTTTTCGTGAGAAAGTGCGTTGCT
>NZ_AXAZ01000034.1 GCF_000473065.1 Bradyrhizobium sp. WSM1743 | reverse complement strand
CCGCCGAGCTGCGCAACCACTCTCGTCCAGTCCTCGTTCAGAAGCGATTCGTCTGCCATCCCGCCTTGGAATCACGTGTGATTCCAACACTCAAGAATAAACTTAACGCCTATGGGGAAGACCGGGTGCCGGCCGGGCACCCACGGTCCACTGTGCGAAGATTGCGCTACGAGAAGCTGCACAGCGGCATACAGGTGAAGCCAAACACACGGCCTTCCCTGCGCAGTGGTTTGACGGCTTATGCCGAGCTCTCCCCGGGGAGCGATGCACTATTGCCCCCGTCACCTTGCAGATGACTGATGCACGCGCCCGGTCGGGCCGCCGCATCACCACAAGACTTGGCGCACAGACCCCGGGCGCCAGGACCACACGGTTTTGCCGTACGCTAGATCACACCGGTCGTGCGCGCGATGGCCTTCGCTCACGGTTGCCCGCCCTGCAAATGCCCCTCGCGCCGATGTGACTAGCGTCCACCGCCGCTCACCCCACGTTCGTGACGATCGCGATACGCCCCTCTGATCGGGATGAGGTGACGCGACAATGCGACAAATCAGAAATTCTGTAAAGACGAATATTTTTTGACGCGCCGATTGACCCGGCAATCGTGTGTTTTGCCCGTCGGGCAACACAAGCGCTTGTAGCCCGGAAGGAGCGCAGCGCACTCCGGGAATTGATGCCCGCGGACACAGCGCGCCGGATTGCGCTGCGCTCCATTCGGACTACGGCGTGGCGTCGCGATGCGCACCGTCTCTCAACAGCCTGTCCGCAGCATATCCACAGGCCGACCGCGGCAGATTCGCCAACCCGGTGAGCAACTTGCTGCGCACAAACCCACAGGCCGTGCTCAGCTACCAGCCTGGTCGAACACGGAGCGGCAAGCCTCGCCGAGGCTGGCGCGGTTACGCCGCACGCAGGCGGTAATGGAGCGGACGTTGGGGATCTCGCCGGCGCAGAGCCGGTAGACGTCGGGGGTGCAGGCCCGGCGCTGCTCCGCTGTGCCCTGGGCATGAGCGGCGGAGGCAAACAGCGTCAGGAACAGCCCGGCCGCCGAGGCGCCACGCGCCCGGCTTTTCACGCCCGCAAACCGCAAGAACCTCGCCTTCATGACCAGTCTCCCGCTTTGCCCGCCCCGGCCTGCATTGGCCGGCACGGTGCGAAAAGGTAGGGGAAATAAACCGCTGGGGATGTGATCTCTCTTTCACACCGACTGCGCCGTGGCGGCAAGTAGGGTTCGCCGGGGATTTTTTCAGGAATCGCTAACCAATCGGGCCCCGATCGCCGCATCGTTAAAATGCGAACGATTGGGTCAATCCGGAAACAAACCGGCTTTGCGACATTGCGCCATCCGCGTTCTGCGAGGGTGCGATGAGCGAAGCCGAATTCAACTTGCTGCTGGATGCTGTCCGGGACGCCATGGTCTTTGAAGATTTCGCGCTCGCGCCGGAGGAGGACTTCGTGCCCCGTTCGTGGTCGTATGACGCAACACCGAAGGCCGCCAACGACAACGAGGGCGCCTGGCCCCTCCTGCCCTTCCCCGACGGCTGGTACGCGGCCTGCTGAGGCCGGATTGCCATGAACGGATGCGCCGGCGGCGCAACAACGATCAATTCTTGACGCGTTCCTCGCCGTCCTGCGGTGCCCGCTCGGGTGCAGCCGGCGGAAAGATGCTGTCATAGATCGCGCGCGCCTCGGCAATGAGGCGGGCCCGCTCCAGCTCGGATTTTGCAACAAATCGGACGATTTCGCCCACGTGCTCTCCAGCGCTTGGTTGACGATGGTTCGTCACTTCGCAGATGCGAAGTCTATGCCACAGGGCCTGAATCGCAGGTTTGGGCCAAGCACCGGGCAAATCCGGTAGCTGCCGGGTGCGCGAGGCCCTCGGTGAAACCGCACAGCGACCAACTTTTGCTGAAAGATCAGAGGCTTATGATGGAGGCCACGACCAGAATTGAACTGGTGTACACGGTTTTGCAGACCGTTGCGTAACCACTCCGCCACGTGGCCCCGTAAGGGCGGACCAATATAGGGGATCAATGGCTTAGGCAACCGCCTTCGTCCGACTTTGACGGCGATAGCATTGTCGGATGTGGACCAAAGTCAGGCGCGCTTGCCGCGCCGGAAGTCGCGCCGACGGCTCTTCGGCGCGGGCTTGGGTGCGAGTTCCGGCATCTCGGCCTGGACCTCACGGTATCGCGCCAGCATCCGTTCGAAACTGGCATGCAGTGTCTCGGCGATGTCGGGACGCCGCTCGAGGCCCGCCAGAGTCGTCGCCGCCGCCTCGATGGTCGAGAGCCCGTCGCGCCGCGGCTCCTTGCGCAGGCGCCCGTAGCGTGAGGGATGCGCCGGATTGAGGATCACGCGCTGGCATTTCAGCATCCAGGGATTGCGCCACCACAGCGCTTTGGCCTGGCTCCAGGTGCCATCGAGCAGCACCACGCCTTCGAGCTTGCCGAGAATCGCGCGCTGGTTCTCGGCGACCTCGCCCTTACGGGTCAGTGCCACGATCTCGCCCTCGGCCTCGAGATCGGCGGCGCGCGCGGAGCCGAGATAGAGCACGGCCCAGCGCGCGGCATTCTCGACCGGCCGCCCCAGCGCCTTGGACAGGCTCGGCCAGGACAGGCCGACCCGCACGGTGGCATCGGCGAAATGCCTGGCAAGCAGCCGCGCGGTGCCGAGCGCCCTGTCCTGCTCCTGCGGATGCTGCAGGATCAGCAGCGAGAGCCGGTTCTCAATCGACGTGACACTCTCGCAGATGCACAGCGGCATCGGCTTCTGGCAGTGCGGGCATTCGGGAATCGCCTCGGGCGTGGCGGCCGTCGTTTCGGATGGGTTCGACATGGTCGCCGCTATACGCTTCGCGCGGCGCTGCAACAACCTATTCCGCCGGCGCAGGGACTGGACGCGGCTCGGATCGGCGCCGCAGGCGGTCGATCAGGAGGTAGATCACGGGCGTGGTGTAGAGCGTCAGGATCTGCGAGACGAACAGGCCGCCGATGATGGTGATGCCAAGCGGGCGGCGCAGCTCCGTGCCGGGGCCGGTCGCGACCACAAGCGGAATGCCGGCGAACAGCGCCGCCATGGTCGTCATCAGGATCGGCCGGAAGCGTGCCTGGCAGGCCTCGAAGATCGCCTCGGCCGAGGACAGGCCACGCTGGCGCTCGGCGTCGAGCGCGAAGTCGACCATCATGATGCCGTTCTTCTTGACGATGCCGATCAAGAGGATGATGCCGACGAAGGCGATCACCGTCAGCGGCGTGTCGGTCACTTGCAAGGCCAGCAGCGCGCCGAGCCCGGCCGACGGCAGCGTCGAGATGATCGTGAGCGGATGGGCAAGGCTCTCGTAGAGCACCCCTAACACGATATACATCGCGACCAGTGCGCCGAGGATCAGAAGCGGCTGGCGGCCGCTGGTCCTGGCGAAATCGCCGGCATTGCCATCGAAGCTGCCGCGAATGCCTTCGGGCATGTGCAACTCATCGACCGCGCGCTGAATGTTCTGCGTTGCCGCCTGAAGCGGCACGTCCGGCAGCAGGTTGAACGACACCGTGGTCGAGGGGAAAGACTGCGAATGATAAACGGCGAGTGCAGCGAGCCCGCGCTCGGCCCGCACTACAGCCGACAGCGGCACCTGCGCGTCGCCCGCGCCGGCGACGTAGATACGGTCGAGGTTGGAGGGATCGACCTGGAATTTCGGGTCGATCTCCAGCACAGTCATGTACTGGTTGCGCTGCGTATAGATGATCGATATCTGCCGCTGCGCAAAGGCGTTGTTGAGCGCGTTGTCGATATCCTGGACCCTGACGCCGAGCGCCGAGGCCTTCTGACGATCGATGCTCAGAGTCAGCTGCAGCCCGCCAGGGTCGCGATCGCTGGAGATGTCGGTGATGCCCTCAACGCTCTCCATGCGCTTGGCGACGATCGGGGCCCATTTCTGCAGCAGGCCGAGATCGGTGCTGGTGAGCGTGTATTGGTAGTCGGAATCGCTCTGCCGTCCGCCGGCGCGCACGTCCTGGGCGGCGAACATGAAGAGGCGGATGCCGGGCACGGGATACAGCGCGCGCCTGAGCCGGTCGATCACGACTTGCGTCGACACGTGGTCGCGCTCCTCCGGGGGCTTCAGGCTGATGAACATGGTGCCGCGGTTCGAGGTCGCCGGCCCCGGCCCGCCTCCGCTGCCGACGGTCGAGCCGATGCCGGCCACGGCCGGATCCTGCATCACGATCTCGGCGAGCCGCTGCTGCAGGCCGAGCATCGACTGGAACGAGATGTCGGCCGAGGCGCGTGTCGCCCCGATCACGAAGCCGGAATCATCCGTCGGGAAATAGCCTTTGGGGACCTTGATGTAGAGCGTCACCGTGAGAGCGATGGTGGCGAAGAACACCAGCAGCGTCAGCAGCGGGAATTCCAGCACGGTGCGCAGGGTGCGGGTGTAGAACGCGACGATGCGCGACAGCGAGCCTTCAATGACGCGGTCGAACAGCGTTGCCGTGCCGGAGGTAGTCTGCCGGATGTAATGGGCGCAGATCATCGGCGTGACCGTGAGCGACACCAGCGTCGAGACCAGGATGGCGAAGGTCAGCGTCAGCGAGAATTCGCGTAAGAGCCGGCCGACCACACCGTCCATGAAGATCAGCGGTGTGAAGGCGGCGATCAGCGACAGGCTGATCGAGACGACGGTGAAGCCGATCTGCTTCGCGCCTTCCTGAGCCGCCTGGAACGGCCGCATGCCATGTTCGAGATTGCGGAACATGTTCTCGATCATGACGATGGCGTCGTCCACCACGAAGCCCACGGAGATCGCGAGTGCCATCAGCGACAGATTGTCAATCGAGAAGCCAGCGAGCCACATGCCGGCGCAGGTGCCGGCGAGCGCCAGCGGCACCGAGATGCCGGCCGCGATCGTTGGCGTCAAGCGTCGCAGGAACACGAATACCACGACCATCACCAGGACGGCCGTCGCCAGCAGCGTCCATTGCATGTCCAGCACGCTGGCGCGGATCGTGCCGGTTCGATCGACCAGGGTGGAGATCTCGACGCCGGCGGGGATCCA
This sequence comes from Bradyrhizobium sp. WSM1743, assembly GCF_000473065.1. Lineage (GTDB taxonomy): Bacteria > Pseudomonadota > Alphaproteobacteria > Rhizobiales > Xanthobacteraceae > Bradyrhizobium. The sequence goes on along the minus strand of NZ_AXAZ01000034.1, from coordinate 77,017 downwards.
CTGCTTCAGCTCGGGGATCAGCGCCTTGACCCGATCTACGGTGTCGATGACGTTGGCATCGCCCTGCTTGGTGATCTGGATCAGGACGGCCGGCTGCCTGTTGAACCAGGCGATTGAGCGGGCGTTGCGGACGGAATCCTCGATGTCCGCGACGTCGGAGAGCCGCACGAAATTGCCGGTCGAACTCTTGATGACGATGTCGCGGAACTCCTTCGCCGTGCGCATCTGCTTGTTCAGCGCCAGCGTCTCACTCTGGCGCTCACCGTTGAAGATGCCGACCGGGCCGAGCGGGTTGGCGTTGATGATCGCGGTCCGGACGTCGTCGGTGGCGATACCGGCGTTGGACAGCGCGACCGGGTTGAGCTGCACCCGCACGGCCGGCTGGTCGGCGCCGGAGATCCAGACGTTACCGACGCCCGGCACCTGCGAGATGCGTTGCGCCAGCACAGTATCGGCGACGTCGTAGATCGCTGACGGAGAGACCGTCTTGGAGGTCAGCGCCAGCACGAACACGGGCGCGCCGGCTGTGTTCGCCTTGCGGAAGCGCGGCAGCGTCGGCAGGTCGCTCGGCAGGTCGACCATCGCGGCATTGATCGCCGCCTGCACGTCGCGCGCGGCCTTATCGATGTTGCGGCCGATGTCGAACTGGAGCTGGATGCTGGTCGTGCCGAGGCTCGAGGTCGACGTGATCTGGTTGATGCCGGCAATCTCGCCTAACCGCCGCTCCAGTGGCGAGGCCACCGTGGCCGCCATCACGGACGGGTCGGCGCCGGGCCGGCTGGCCGAGACGAAGATGGAGGGGAAGTCGACATTCGGGACCGAGGCGACGGGCAGGAACTCGTAGGCGACGACACCCAGCAGGAACAACCCGATCGACAGCAGTGTGGTCGCGACCGGGCGGCGGATGAAGGGCTCCGAGATCGATGCCATCACTGCATCCCCTCGGTTGCGCCGGCGACCGGCGGGCCGCCGGATTCGGCCGGCGGCAGCGCCTGCTCGAGGCGGCGGTTGATGCGGTCGAGCGCGAGATAGATCACGGGGGTGGTGTAGAGCGTCAGGAGCTGGCTGAGCAGCAATCCGCCGATGATGGAGATGCCGAGCGGAAAGCGCAGCTCGGCGCCGGTGCCGCTCTCGATCGCCAGCGGCAGCGCGCCGAACAGCGCCGCCAGCGTCGTCATCATGATCGGGCGGAAGCGCAAGAGACACGCCTGCACGATCGCCTCGTTCGGCGACATGCCCTGCCCGCGCTCGGCCTCGAGCGCAAAGTCGATCATCATGATCGCGTTCTTCTTGACGATGCCCATCAAGAGAATGATGCCGATCAGCCCGATCACCGAGAGGTCCTGGCCGCACAGGATCAGCGCCAGAATCGCGCCGACGCCGGCCGAGGGCAGCGTCGAGAGGATGGTGATCGGGTGGATGTAGCTCTCATAGAGCACGCCCAGCACGATATAGATCGTGATGACGGCGGCGAGCAGCAGCCAGGGCTGACCGGCCAGCGCCTTGGCGAATTCGGCGGCATCGCCGGCATAGACGCCGACGATGCTGCCCGGCATGCCGATGCGGGTCTCGATCGTCTTCACGGCCTGGACGGCATCGCCCAGCGCCGCGCCGGGCGCCAGATTGAAGCTGAGCGAGATGGATGGGAATTGCGCCTGGTGCGAGATCGCAAGGGGCGCCGTGGTCCGCTTCAGCGTCGCCACGGCCGAGAGCGGCACCTGGGCGCCGGGCGCGCCGACGGTCGTGCTCGCGGCGCCCGGCAGATAGAGCTTTGACAGGATCGAAGGATCGCGCTGGTACATCGGGAGCGCCTCCAGCACCACGCGGTACTGGTTGGCCTGGCCGTAGATGGTCGAGATCTGACGTTGGGCGAACGCATCGTTCAGCGTGTCGGTGATGCCCTGGAGGCTGACGCCGAGCTGGCCGGCGCGGGTGCGGTCGACATCGAGCTGTGCGCGCAGGCCGCCCTCCTGCGCCTCGGAGGAGACGTCCCGGAACAAGGGATCGCGCCGCATCTCCGCGACGAGCTTGCGCGCCCATTCCGACACCAGCGTCGCATCGGTGCCGGTCAGCGTGTACTGGTATTGCGAGCGGCTCGACTGGGTCGATATCTGCACGTCCTGCACCGGCTGGAAATAGACGGTCATGCCGGGAATGCCTGACACCCGCTGCTTCAGCCGGGCAACGACGCCTGCGACATCGTCACGCCGCTCGCCGCGCGGCCTCAAGCTCATGACGAGCCGGCCGACATTGGTGGTCGGGTTGACCGAGCCGGCACCGATCACCGAGACCACGCCGACCACATCAGGGTCGGCCCTGATGGCGTCGGCCGCCTCGGCCTGCCGCTTCTGCATCTCCGCAAACGACACGTCGGGCCCGGCCTCCGTTACTGCCGTGATCGAGGCGGTGTCCTGCAGCGGCAGGAAGCCCTTGGGCGCGACGACATAGAGCACCAGGGTCGCGATCAGCGTGGCGAAGATCACGACCAGCGTGGCGCGCTGACGTTCCAGGACCCACAAGAGCGATCTGTGATAGGCATCGACCGTGCGGTCGATGAAGCGGCTGATCGCGGCCAGTCCTGGCACCGCCAGCTCCTGATGGGCATGCTTGAGAAGGCGGGAGCACATCATCGGCGTCAGCGTCAGCGAGACCACCGCCGAGGTCACGACCGCGATCGTCAAGGTCAGCGCGAATTCGCGGAACATACGTCCGACGAGGCCGGACATGAACAGCAGCGGGATGAACACCGCGATCAGCGACACCGTCAGCGAGATCACGGTGAAACCGATCTCGCTGGCGCCTCTCAGCGAGGCGTCCATCGCACTCTCGCCATTCTCCATGTGGCGGACGATGTTCTCGATCATGACGATGGCGTCGTCGACGACGAAGCCGGTGCCGATCGTGAGCGCCATCAGCGACAGATTGTCTAGGCTGAAGCCGGCAAAATACATGATGCCGAAGCTCGTGATCAGCGACAGCGGCAGCGCCACGCCGGCAATCAGCGTGGCACGCAGCGAGCGCAGGAACAGCAGCACCACCAGCGTCACCAGCACGACGGCAAGGACCAGCGTGAACTGCACGTCGCGCACCGAGGCGCGGATGGTGACGGTGCGGTCAGAGACGATGGTGAGGTTCACACCGGCCGGAATCGCGCGCTGCAGTTTCGGGATCTCTGCGCGGATCTGGCTGACGACGTCGATGACGTTGGCGCCGGGCTGGCGCTGGATGTCGATGATGACGGCCGGCGTGCCCTGATACCAGCCGCCGGTGCGGTCGTTCTCGAGGCCGTCGACGATCTGGGCGACGTCGCCGATGGTGACGGGCGAGCCGTTGCGATAGGCGATGATGACAGGCTTGTAGGCGTCGGCAGCGGCGATCTGGTCGTTGGCGGCAATGATGTAGGATTGCTGCGCACCGTCGAGCGAGCCCTTCGGCCCCGAGACATTGGCATTGGCGATCGCGGTGCGCAGATCCTCCATGGCGATGCCATAAGCGGCGAGGCGAGCCAGATCGGCCTGGATGCGCACGGCCGGCTTCAGCCCGCCGAGCACCGCGACGCGCCCTACCCCTGAAATCTGGCTCAAGCGTTGCGCCAGAATGGTGTCGGCGATGTCGCTCATCACCCGCAGCGAGATCGTGTCGGAGCGCAGCGCCAGCGTCATCACCGGCGCATCCGCCGGATTCACCTTGGCGTAAGTCGGCGGGTAAGGCAGCGTCTTGGGCAGCACGCCGGCCGCCGCGTTGATCGCGGCCTGCACGTCCTGCGTCGCGCCGTCGATATCGCGGTTGAGGTCGAACTGGAGCGATATCTGGCTAACGCCGAACGAGCTCGTCGAGTTCATCGCCGACAGCGAGGGGATCTGGCCGAGCTGCCGCTCCAGCGGCGCGGTGATCAGCGAGGCGATCACGTCCGGACTCGCGCCCGGAAGCTGCGTCGTCACCTGCACGGTCGGGAAATCGACCTGCGGCAGCGCCGAGACCGGCAGCGCGAAATAGCCCAGCAGCCCGCCGATCAACAGCGCAATGCCGAGCAGCGAGGTCGCGATGGGCCGGCGGATGAAGGGTTCGGAGACACCCATGGGTTATGCCTGCCGCTTCACGCGGCTGTTGTCTGGATCATGGCTGCTTGGCTCCAGGTCCCGATGCCCCCGGCCCCGGTGCCGGCCCGGTCTGTCCCTTCTGGTCGCCTTCGCTGCTCTTGCGCTTGGCAGGGAACTCACCGTCCTTGCCCTGCCCCTCTTTCTGAACTTCTTTGGCACCATCCTTCTTCTGAGCGTCCGGCGCGCGCGAGCGCTTGCGCGGGGCAAGATCGGCCGACGGGGTCTGGTCGTCGCGGCCCACGATCACCTTGGAGCCGTCGGACAGATTGGCAAAGCCCGTGGTGACGACCTTGTCGCTCGGCGAGAGGCCGCTGGCGATCACCGCGTCGTGCTCGTTCTGCTGGGTCACCGTCACGGGCTTGGCCGAGACGACATTGTCCTCGCCGATGACGTAGCTGAAGGTCCCGATCGGGCCGCGCTGCACAGCAGAGGTCGGCACCACCAGCGCCTGCGTCAAGGTCTCGACCTTGAGGCGGACATTGACGAACTGGCCGGGCCAGAGCTGGTAATTGGCGTTGGGAAATTCGGCCTTGAGCCTGAGCGTGCCGGTGGTCTGGTCGACCTGGTTGTCGATGCCGGTGAGCTTGCCGGTGTCGATCACCGTGATGCCGTCATTGCCGAACACATCGACCGCGAGCGTGCCCCTTGCGGCAGCCGCGTTGACGCGCATGATCTGCTGCTGCGGCAGGCTGAACCACACCGCGATCGGCTGCAATTGCGTGATCACCACAAGACCCGTGGTGTCGGAGGCGTGGATGATGTTGCCCTGGTCGACCTGGCGCAGGCCGGCGCGGCCCGAGATCGGCGCCACGATCTTGGTGTAGCTCAGCGTTGCCGCGGCATTGTCGATCGCGGCCTGATCGGCCTTCACCAGCGCCTCGGTCTGCGCCACCAGCGCGCGCTGGGTGTCGGCCTGCTGCTTGGAGCCGGCATTGGAGGCGGCGAGCTGCTCGTAACGCGCAAGGTCGATGCGCTGGTTGGCGAGCTGGGCCTGATCCTGCGCCTTCTTGGCCACCGCCTGGTCGTACTGTGCCTGATAGATCGCCGGATCGATCTCGCCGAGCACGTCGCCCTTCTTGACGTCCTGGCCCTCGGTGAAGTTCACCGCGATCAGCTTGCCATCGACCTGCGAGCGGACGGTCACGGTATTGAGCGCGCGGATCGCGCCGACGCCGTCGAGATAAACAGGCACGTCCTGGATGCGCGGGCTCGCCGCCAGCACGGGCACCGGCAGATCGGGGCGCTGGTTGCGGTTGTTGGCCTGCTGCTGATGCGTGACGGTCCAGCCGAGATAACCGAGCCCGCCGAGGATCGCGAACGTGATCAGGGTCATGATCAGGCCACGGCCGCGCGATCTTTTCGCCGTCCTCTCCTTCGCGTCTTGCTTCGTCTCCGGCTTAAAGAGCATTGACCGGTTTCTCCATCCTCGGCTCCCAGCCGCCGCCGAGCGCCTGGTACAGGCTCACGATGGCGAGAAGCCGCGCGAGCTGAGCTTGCGACAGTGCGTCTTCCGCCTGGAACAGGGTCAGTTGGGTGTTGAGCACGGTCACGATGTCGGCAGTGCCGGCACGCAATTGCTGCTCGGAGAGTTCGAAGGCGCGGCGCGAGGCGGCAACGACGTCGCGCTGCAACTGCAGCCTGATCGTGGTCTGCTTGATCGAGAACAGCGCATTGTCGACGTCGGCAAAGGCCTGGATGATGGTCTTGCGGTAGGTCTGTAGCAGCTCGTCCTGCCGCGCCTTGGCGAACTCGAAATTGCCGAGGATCTTGCCGCCGTCGAAGATCGGCTGCGTCGCGCTGCCGACGAGCTGGAAGAAGGCCGCATGCGGCTGGAACAGCGAGACCAGCGCCGAGCTCTGATAGCCGCCATTGCCGGTGAGCTGGATGGTCGGAAAGAACTGCGCGCGTGCGTTGCCGATGTTCGCGGTCGCCGAGGCGAGCTGGGCCTCTTGCCGGCGGATATCCGGCCGCTGCGTCAGCAGCTCGGACGGCAGGCCGGGCGTGACGCGCGGGATCGCGATCCGATCCAGGGAGCCGCCGAGCACGCGCACGCTCTCCGGCGGGCGTGATACCAAGACAGCAAGCGCGTTGACGTTCTGGTCGAGCGTCTGGCGCAGCGGCGGCACCAAGGCCTTTTGGTTCGCGAGCACGCTCTCCTGCTGGGCGACGTCGAGATCGGTGCCGGTGCCCGCCCTTCGCCGCTCCTTGACTGCATCGAGGATGCGCTGCGCGCTAGCGATATTGCGCTGTGAGGTCCTGATGCGGTCCTGTGAGGCCAGCACCTGGAAATAGGCGTTGGCGACGGCGGCGAGCGTGGTCAGCGCGACCGTGTCGCGATCGAAGCGGTTGGCGTTGGCCGTTTCCTCCGCCGTTTGCAGCGCGTCGCGGTTCTGGCCCCAGAAGTCAAGCTGGTAGCTCGCGCTCAGCGAGGCCGAATAGTTGACGACCTCGCGTCCGCCGATGGACAGGCCCGAGGCGCTCGAGCCCGAGGTGCGCGAATAGGTTTCCGATCCGCCTGTCGACACGCTCGGCAGCAGTGCCGCGCCGGCCTGCCGCGCCTGGGCATCGGCCTGAACGATGCGTGCAACGGCAGCGGCGATGTCGAGGTTGACGGTGTGCGCTTCCTCCATCAGCTGCGTCAGCTCCGCAGAGCGAAAGCCGCGCCACCAATCCAGTGACGGCGGCCCATCGCCCTTGCCCGCATATTTGTACTGCGTGGGAACATCGAGCGCGGGATCGGGAAGGTCCTGCGTCAGCACGCAAGCACCCGAACCGGCGGCGAGGCACAACACCGCAATCCATCGCGCCGCGCGCAGCGTCCGGAATGCAGAACCGAGAGACCGCCGCGAGGCGATCGCTGGAACTTGCTGTGTCACATCCACCCCCCGCCGGGCAGATCGAATCGCCGCCGTGCAACCGGATTAACCGATTCGCGGCGGGACAATCGGGAGGCTTTGGATAACGCGCTCACAGCGGTGGTGCTTTCTGCGGAACCTGAGATCCATACTAGCCGGGCGCGGAACGGCGGGACAGTGCCGCAATTGCGAGATGCCCGTGCCAACCAAACCGGAGCGGACTGACAAAAATGTAAAATGTGCCTGTCTCGCAGTGACTTCTCTCGCTACGTAACATCGAGAAACGTGAGCAAGCTTACCAAGATTTCATGTGATATTGCTGCCACACCCGTTGCTGCAAGGCATTGCACATGGATTTCACGAGGATTGGCCGCGGCTCGCTTCGCCTCTCCCGCTTGGCTTGCGGGAGAGGCCGACGCGCCCCGGGCGATGCGAAGCATCGTCCCGCGCGCGGCGGGTGAGGGCTCTTGCCACCCAGGGACAGCCTCTGCATTTCTCGACAATCCCACCGCGGAGACACCCCCACCCCAACCCTCCCCCGCAAGCGGGAGAGGGAGCCCAATCCCGACGCCGAAGCATCACGCACCCTGTCGCGACCGGTGTCGCCCGTGGCAAAAACTGATCGCAAGACCGCTCATCACGAGCGTTATCGTGTCGCGCCCTGACGGAGTTCGGTCATTTCCTCCTCCCGATATCCCGCCTCGCGGCCGAGCGCATCATCGCCGGTCTCGCCTCTCAACCATATCACTGATTGGGCGGGCGTTTCGGCCCGGTTCGCCGCAACGCAAAAGCCTTCCCCTTTGGCCTCCCAAGCACTAGGTTCTGGCAAAACCTGATCAACCCCTTGGTAGTGATTTCCCCCGACATGACCATTCGCAACGACGTTGTCGAAGCCATCGGCAACACCCCGCTGATCAAGCTGAAGCGCGCCTCGGAACTGACCGGATGCACCATTCTCGGCAAGGCCGAGTTCATGAATCCGGGCCAGTCGGTCAAGGACCGCGCCGGCAAATGGATGATCCTGGAGGCGGAGAAGCGTGGCGAGCTCAAGCCCGGCGGTCTCGTGGTGGAAGCGACCGCCGGCAATACCGGCATCGGGCTCGCGGTCGTGGCGAGCGCGCGCGGCTACCGCACGCTGATCGTGATCCCGGAGACGCAGAGCCAGGAGAAGAAGGATTTCTTGACACTGTGCGGCGCCGAACTGATTGAGGTGCCGGCCCTGCCCTATGCCAACCCCAACAACTACCAGCATGTCGGCCGGCGTCTCGCCGACGAGCTGCGCAAGACCGAACCCAATGGCGTGCTGTTCGCCGATCAGTGGAACAACCTCGACAACGCCAAGGCCCACTACGAATCCACAGGGCCTGAGATCTGGGAGCAGACCGGCGGCAAGGTCGACGGCTTCGTCTGTTCGGTCGGCAGCGGCGGCACGCTGGCCGGCGTCAGCCGCTATCTGAAAGAGAAGAACAAGAACATCCGCATCGCCTGCGCCGATCCGCATGGCGCCGGCATGTACGAATATTTCAGGACCGGCGATCCCAAGGCGACGACCGGCGGCTCGATCACCGAGGGCATCGGCCTCAACCGTGCAACTGCGATCGTCGAGACCGCCAAGGTCGATGACGCCTATCTCATTCCCGACACTGAGGCCGTCAGCGCGATCTACGAGCTGCTCCAGCACGAAGGCCTGTGCCTGGGCGGCTCGACGGGCATCAATGTCGTCGGCGCGATGCGACTTGCAAAGCAGCTCGGGCCCGGCAAGACGATCGTCACCGTGCTGTGCGATTCCGGCAGCCGCTATCTGTCGAAGCTGTTCAACGCGGACTTCATGCGCGCTAAGAACCTGCCGGTGCCGGAGTGGCTGGAGAAGCGCAGCAACATCAAGCCGCCCTTCGTGTGATCGTCGCGGGAAGGCTCGCGTTCGGGACGCTTGCCCACGCGGCGCCCGCGGTTCGGCCCAATTATGCGACGTCGCCGCGTTCCGAGCCCGCGGCACAATAGTCGCGCCAGAACCGGCGATATCCCGCCTCGACCTTGCGCGTGTAGATCTCGACATTGCCGGCGGGCGAGGCTGCGATCTGGGCCGGCAATTCTGCGCGCAGCTTCGCCAGATGAGCCGGCTGCGCTGCGTATTTGCACGCGATCGCGGCATAGCCTTCGTCATCCTCGGCGACCCAATCGTTGAGGCCAACGGCCGCGACGATCGAGCCGCCGGCGCGCGACGAGGCGCCGCTGCCGAGCTTGGCGACGACCGGAACGCCGGCGTAGAGCGATTCCCAGGTGCTGATTCCGCCATTTTGGGGGAACGTGTCGAGCGAAATGTCGACATTCGCAAAGGCCCGCAGATGCTCGGCGCGCGGGGTCGAGCCCATGCAGATTACGTTCTCCTCGGCAATCCCCTGTGCCACGAACCGCGCGACCAGGCTGTCGCGCAACAAGGGATCGTCAAGCAGGGTATGCTTGATGATGATCTTCGAACCGCTCACCGCGCGCATCACCTTCGACCACACAAGGATGGCCTCGTCCGAGATCTTGTAGATGCGGTTGAACACGCCGAAGGTCACATAGCCATTGCGGAGCATGGGAAGCTCCGAAGGCGGCACATCCAGGATGGGATCGATGGTGATCAGGCACGGCAGATCATAGACCTTTTCGGCCAGCAGATGCCGCGCCGATTGCGGAATGAAGATCGGATCCGCGAGCACGTAATCCATGGTCTGAAGGCCGGTCCCGGTGGCGTGTCCGAAACCCGTGACCTGGATGGGCGCCGGCCTGCGTGCGAAGACAGGAAGCCTGTTACCAGACGAATGTCCGGATACGTCGATCAGGATATCAACCTTGTCGGCCTGGATACGGTCGGCCAGCTCGTCGTCCGAAAGCTGCCAGGCATCGACCCAGATGTCCGCAAACGAGTTGAATTCGGCGGTCGTCTCATCGCGTCGCGGCGAGCATGAATAGCAGACGATCTCGAACTTGGCGTGATCATGATGGCGCAGCACCGGTAACAGGGCGAACGCCGCCGAGTGGTACCAGAACTCGGCAGCGACATATCCGATCACGATCCGCCTGTCCGGCTCGAGCTGGCGCGGCGCCAACGTCCTTCGCGGCAACGTGGCCCCGATCGCGTCCCACCAATGTTTGCGCGCGGCCTGCTGGACCGCGAAATCGGCGTCGGAGAGAAAGTCCAGAAAGAAGATCTTGCGCGCGATCAGGTCCGCATTATCAGGCGCCATTGCCAGCGCGGCGTCGAGATGCGCGATGGTGGATGCGATCTCGCCCTGGTTGGCGAAACAGGCGCTCAGCAGCGTCATCGCGATCGCGGAACGCGGATTTTCCGCGAGCAGGACTTTGACGGCCGCAATCGCCTCAGCCGTGTTCCCCAGCTGGATGCTGACTTGCGCCTTCCCCTGCAAGGCGACCTCGAGCTTGGGCGAAAGCGCAAGCGCCGCATCGAAATCCGCTGCCGCCTGTTTCAGCCGCGACAGCTCGAAATTGAGCCGTCCGCGGTGCGCCAGGGCCTTGGCCGAATGAGGCCTGATCGCGAGCGCCGCCGCGAGCGCGGCTTCCGCTTCATCGTAATGCTTGAGCTCGATATTGACCACGCCCTTGCCGATAAGCGCTTCCGCCTGACGTGGCTGAAACACCAGCGCGCGCTCGAAACTTTGTTTGGCGTCATCAAACTGGCGCAGCGCCAGCTCTGCCAGGCCACGATTGCAGAGTGCATCGGCATGGTCCGGCTTCAGCCTGATGGCGCGATCGTACAGTTCGATCGCCTGCTCCGCGAGATCGAGGTGGAGCAGCGTATTGCCGAGATTGGTCAGCCCCTGCGGAAAGTTCGGCTTCAGCGCGATCGCCCTCTCCTGGCACCGGCGCGCATCCTCGAGGTTCCTGAGATCGAAATGCACGCTCCCGAGATGGCTATGGGCTTCGTGCGAACGAGGATCGAGCGCAATCGCGCGCTCGAGCAGCCGCAGCGCCTCCTCGAGGCGCCGTCCGTTTTGCGCACACAGGCCGAGCAAGTGCGTGGCGTCGAAATGATCGGGAACGGCTTGCAGTATCTGGCGGCAGAGCGCCTCGGTCTCCGCATATCGGCCCTGGCCATAGGCGCTCGCCGCGGCAGCGATGACGGCGTCCGCCTGCTTCTTCAACTTCTTCTGCAATCGCGCGTTCTGAAATGCGCGCGCGCCGGCGCCGCTGCTCTGCAAGGTATTCTCTCCGGAGGATCGCCCGGAGCGAGTCTAGCTGATTCGCAGGGCCGGCCGGCCGGTCACCGGACCTGCATCGCCTCAGGGATTTTCCGGTCCTCAGCGCCTAAGCGACGTCGCCGCGTTCCGAGGCCGCGGCACAATAGTCGCGCCAGAACTGGCGATACCCCGCCTCCACCCTGCGCGTGTAGATCTCGACATTGCCGGCCGGCGAAGCTGCGATCTGGGCCGGCAGTTCTGCGCGCAGCTTCGCCAGTTGAGCCGGCTGCGCCGCAAATTTGCACGCGATCGCGGCATAACCCTCGCCATCCTCGGCGACCCAATCGTTGAGGCCGACGGCAGCCACGATCGAGCCACCGGCGCGCGACGAGGCGCCGTTGCCGAGCTTGGCGACGACCGGAACGCCGGCATAGAGCGATTCCCAGGTGCTGACGCCGCCGTTTTGCGGGAACGTATCGAGCGAAATGTCGATCTTCGCGAAGGCCAGCAAATGCTCGTGGCGCGAGGTCGAGCCCATGCAGGTGATGTTCTCCGCGGCGATGCCGCGCGCCACGAACCGCGCGACCAGGCTGTCGCGCAGCAACGGATCGTCAAGCAGCCCGTGCTTGATGATGATCTTCGATCCGGTTACCGCGCGCATCACCTTCGACCACACTCCGATGGCTTCGTCCGAGATCTTGTAGATGCGGTTGAACACGCCGAAGGTCACATAACCGTTGCGGAGCATGGGCAGTTCCGACGGCGGCACGTCCAGCACGGGTTCAATGGTGATCAGGCATGGCAGATCGTGAACCTTCTCGGCCAGCAGATGGCGCGCCGATTGCGGAATGAAGACCGGATCCGCGAGCACATAGTCCATGGTCTGAAGGCCCGTCCCCGTGGCATGTCCGAAACCCGTGACCTGGATCGGCGCGGGCTTGCGAGCGAAAACATGGAGCCTGTTGCCGGTCGTATGCCCCGATACGTCGATCAGGATATCGACATTGTCCGCCTGGATGCGGTCGGCCAGCTCTTCGTCCGAAAGCTGCCCGGCGTCGACCCAGACGTCCGCCAGAGGCTTGAATCGTTCAGTCATCTCATCCGGCAACGGCCAGCAGGAATAGCAGATGATCTCGAACCTTGTGTGATCATGATGGCGCAGCACCGGCAGCAGAGTGAGCGCGGCCGAGTGGTTCCTGAATTCGGATGCGACATACCCGATCACGATGCGCCTGTCCGGATCGAGCTGGCGCTGTGCCAACATCCTTCGCGGCAATTTGGCGCCGACCGCATCCCACCAGGATCTTCGCGCCTCCTGCTGAACCGCAAAACCGGCTTCGGAAAGATAATCCAGCAAGAAGATCTTGCGTGCGATCGCGTCCGAATAGCCCGGGCTGAGCTCGAGCGCGGTATCGAGGTGTTGAAGCGCCGTCGCGATGTCACCCTGGCTCGCATAGCACGATGCCAGCAGCGCCATTCCGATCTCGGACTGCGGATTTTCCTCCAGCAATGTGTTGACGGCCGCAATCGCCTGCGCCGTGTTTCCCAGCAGAATATTGACCTGCGCCTTCCCGCGCAGCGCCAGCTCGAGCGTAGGCGATTGCGCCAGCGCCGCCTCGAAATCGGCAGCCGCCTGCTCCAGGCGCGACAGGTCGAAATTGAGCCGTCCGCGCTGCGCCAGCATCCTCGCCGAGTTGGGCTTGATCGCGAGCCCTGCTGCCAGCGCGGCTTCCGCCTCATCGTAGTGCCGACGCTCGATGCTCACCATGCCCTTGCCGGCGATCGCTTCCGCGTGTCGCGGCTGAAACAGCAAGGCGCGATCGAAACTTTCGTTGGCACGCTCGAACTGCCCCATCATCAGTTCGGCCATGCCGCGATTGCAGAAGGCATCGGCATAGTCCGGCTTCAGGCGGATGGCGCGATCGTGCAATTCGATTGCCTGCGCGGGCAGATTCATGTGCAGCAACGTATTGCCGAGGTTGGTGAGAGCCAGCGGAAAGTTCGGCTTCAGCGCGATGGCCTTCTCCTGGCACCTGCGCGCATCCTCGAATTTCTTCAGGTCGAAGTAGACGGTTGCGAGGTTGCTGTAGGCCTCGTGCGAACGCGGATCGAGCGCAATTGCGCGCTCGAGCAGCTGTTGCGCCTCCTCCAGGCGCCTGCCGTCATGCGCGCACAGGCCGAGCAAATGCGTGGCATCGAAATGGTCCGGCAGCGCTTTCAGGATCTCGCGGCAGAGCGCCTCGGTTTCGGCATGTCGACCCTGGCCATAGGCGCTCGCCGCGGCGGAGATGATCGCGTCCGCCTGCTTCATCAATTTCTTCTGCAATCGCGCGTTCTGGAATGCGCGCGCGCCGGCGCCGCTGCTCTGCAAGGTTGCTCTCCGAAGGATGGCCGCACGGAGAGTCTAGCTGATTCGTCGTCCAGGCCGCCCGGTCGGCTGGAGCGGCAAGGCTCCCCGGGGTTTCCCGGTGCTCAGGGCAAGATCCGGTTCAGGCCTAGGCGAGGTCTCCGCCTTTCGCCGCGGCACAATAATCGCGCCAGAACTGGCGATAACCCGCCTCGACCTTGCGCGTGTAGATCTCGACATTGCCGGCGGGCGAAGCTGCGATCTGGGCCGGCAATTCTGCGCGGAGCTTCGCCAGATGAGCCGGCTGCGCCGCGTATTTGCACGCGATCGCGGCATAGCCTTCGTCATCCTCGGCGACCCAATCGTTGAGGCCAACGGCCGCAACGATCGACCCGCCGGCGCGCGATGAGGCGCCGTTGCCGAGCTTGGCGACGACGGGAACGCCCGCATAGAGCGATTCCCATGTGCTGATGCCGCCGTTCTGCGGGAACGTGTCGAGCGAAATGTCGACATTGGCAAAGACCCGCAGATGCTCGGAGCGCGGGGTCGAGCCCATGCAGATGACGTTTTCTTCGGGGATATCCCGTTCCACGAACCGCGCGACCAGACGGTCACGCAGCAAGGTATCGTCAAGCAGCCCGTTCTTGATGATGATCTTCGAACCGCTCACCGCGCACATCACCTTCGACCACACCCCGATGGCCTCGTCCGATATCTTGAAGATGCGGTTGAACACGCCAAAAGTCACATGACCGTTGCGGAGCATGGGAAGCTCCGAAGGCGGTGCGTCCAGGATGGGATCGATCGTGATCAGGCAGGGCAGATCATAGACCTTTTCGGCCAGCAGATGCCGCGCCGATTGCGGAATGAAGATCGGGTCGGCGAGCACATGGTCCATGGTCTGAAGGCCCGTCCCGGTAGCGTGCCCGAAACCCGTGACCTGGATGGGGGCCGGCTTGCGGGCGAAGACATGAAGCCTGCTGCCGGTGGTGTGCCCGGACACATCGACCAGAATATCGATCCCATCGGCCTGAATACGATCGGCCAGCTCGTCGTCCGAAAGCTGCGCCGCATCGACCCAGACGTCCGCGAGCGGCTTGAAGCTCTCCGTCATCTCATCCTGCAACGGCCAGCAGGAATAGCAGACGACCTTGAACCTGGCGTGATCATGATGGCGCAGCACCGGCAGCAGAGAGTACGCAGCCGAGTGGTTCCTGAACTCGGACGCGACGTATCCGATCACGATCCGCCGGTCCGGATCGAGCTTGCGCGGCAACAGCGTCCTCTGCGGAAGCTTGGCGCCGATCGCATCCCACCAGTATCTTCGCGCCGCCTGCTGGGCTGCGAAATCGGCCTGCGGCAGATAATCCAGCACGAAGATCTTGTATCCGATCGCCTCCGGAAAGTCCGGCGCGATCTCCAGCGCCGCGTCGAGATGCTGGAGCGCCGTCGCGATGTCTCCCTGGTTCACATAGCAAGCCGCCAGAAGCGCCAATCCCATCTCGGATCGCGGATTGACCTCGAGCAGCGTCTTGACGCCCGCCATCGCCCGCGCCGTGTTCCCCGCGAGAATGTCGATCTGCGCCCTCCAGCACAGCGCGAGCTCGAGCCGTGGCGATTGCGCCAGCGCCGCATCGAGGTCTGCAGCCGCCTGCTCCAGCCGGGACAGACTGAGATTGAGCCGTCCGCGCTGCAGCAGAATCCTAGGTGAACCTGGCTTGATCGCGAGCGCTGCGTCGAGGGCGGCAGCCGCCTCCTCGAAATGCCGTAGCTCGAGGCTCACCATGCCCTTGCCGGCGATCGCTTCCGCGTGACGTGGCTGAAGTGACAGGGCGCGGTCGAAGCTCTCTTTGGCGCGCTCGAACTGGCCTGTCATCAGTTCCGTCATGCCGCGGTTGCAATATGCATCGGCATAGTCCGGCTTCAGCCTGATCGCGCGTTCGTGCAGTCCGATCGCCTCTTTGCCGAGGCCGATGTGCAGCAGCGTATTGCCGAGATTGGTCAGGGTGATCGGACAATTCGGCTTCAGCGCAATGGCCTTCTCCTGGCACGCGCGGGCATCGTTAAATTTCTCGATCGCGAAATATACAGCCCCGAGATTGCCATGCGCATCGGGCGAGCGCGGATCGAGCGCGGTCGCACGCTCGAGCAGGAATGCCGCCTCATCGAGCCGCCCGCCATCAAACGCGCGCAGGCCGAGCAGGTGCGTGGCGTGGAAATGATCCGGAACCTCTTTCAAGATCTCGCGGCAGAGTGTCTCGGCCTCGGCAAATCTGCCCTGCCCGAGTGCCTCGATCGCGAAGGCCATGACGGCGTCCGCCTGCTTCTTCAGCTTCTTCTCCAGTCGCGCATTCTGGTATGCGCGCGCGCCGGCACTGCTCTGCAAGGTCTCTCTCCGGAGGATAGTCCGAAAAGAGACGACCTGATTCGCATGGTGCCAAGCTTGCGGTCAGACAGACCGTGAGGGTTGCAGAGGCTCAGCGCAGAATCTGGCTCAGGAACAGCTTCGTGCGGGCGTGCTGCGGGGCGGCGAAGAACTCCTTCGGCGTGTTGGCCTCGATGATCTGGCCGGCGTCCATGAACACGACGCGGTTGGCGACTTCGCGGGCAAAGCCCATCTCGTGGGTGACGACCAGCATGGTCATGCCCTCCTCGGCGAGGTCGACCATGGTGTCGAGCACCTCCTTGACCATCTCGGGGTCGAGCGCCGACGTCGGCTCGTCGAACAGCATCACCTTCGGGTTCATGGTCAAGGCCCGGGCAATCGCGACGCGCTGCTGCTGGCCGCCGGACATCTGCCCCGGAAACTTGTTGGCCTGGTGCGGGATCTTGACCCGCTCCAGGAACTTCATCGCGGTCGCCTCGGCATCCCTCTTGGGGATGTTGCGGACCCAGATCGGCGCCAACGTGCAATTGTCGAGCACAGTCAGATGCGGGAACAGGTTGAAGCTCTGGAACACCATGCCGACTTCGCGGCGCACGGCATCGACGTGCTTGAGGTTGGGACCGAGCTCGATGCCGTCGACGACGATTTCGCCCTCCTGGAATTCCTCCAGCGCATTGATGCAGCGGATCAGCGTCGACTTGCCCGAGCCCGAGGGCCCGCAGATCACGATGCGCTCGCCCTTCCGGACCTCGAGGTCGATGTCGCGCAGGACGTGAAATTCGCCATACCATTTGTTCAGGCCGGAAATCTTGACGATGGGGTCGGACATGGTGGCCTCGATCAGTTGCGGCGGTGGGCGTTGAGACGGTGCTCGACGAACAGCGAGTAGCGCGACATTCCAAAGCAGAAGATAAAGTAGATGATCCCGGCGAAGGCGAAGCCGGTGAACGCGGTCGACGGCGTCGACCATTTCGGATCCGAGAACGAGGCACGAAGCGAGCCCAGGAGGTCGAACAGTGCCACGATCGAGACCAGCGAGGTGTCCTTGAACAGCGAGATGAAGCTGTTGACAAGGTTCGGAATGACGTGACGCAGCGCCTGCGGCAGCACGATCAGCGAGGTCGTCTTCCACCAGGACAGTCCAAGGGCGGCCGCCGCCTCGCTTTGGCCGCGCGGGATCGCAGCGAGCCCGCCGCGGACGTTCTCGGCCTGATAGGCGCCGGTGAACAGCGCAATGCCGATCAGCGCGCGGACCAGACCATCGACGGTGAAATTGCCGGGCAGGAACAGGGGCAGCATATAGGTGGCGAAGAACAGCACGGTGATCAGCGGCACGCCGCGCCAGAACTCAATGAAAGCGATCGAGAAGATCCGAATCAAGGGAATGGTGGAGCGGCGGCCGAGCGCCAGCGCAATGCCAATCGGCAGCGAGGTGACGATACCGGTGACCGAGACCACCAGTGTCACCAAAAGCCCGCCCCACAGATTCGTCGCCACGACGGATAATCCGCCATGATCGAGGTCCATCAGCTTGATGACGATGGCGATGGCAATGAAGGTGGCGATGCTGGATGCCAGAGCCCGGCCGCCGGCGCGAACGCCGCCGCCAAGAACGAAGGCGATCAGGCAGACAATCGCGGCCGTGACGGCGAAATCGGCCCAGACCGGCTGCCCCGTGCCCTGAATATAATCGCGCAGCCAGGTGAGCGGAAAGATCAGCCATTGAATCGCTGTGCCGAGCAGCACGACGAGGCTTCCGACGACCCACAGCAGCGGAGCGATGGCGGACGTCTTGCTCAGGCTGAGCAGCGCCTGCCCGGCACCAAGGATGCTTTCGTCGAACAGTTGCAGCAGGCCGGCCGTCCAGCTCAGGCCGAAGCCTTTGATGCCGCCGCCGTGCAGTAGGAAGAATGCGACCACCGGAAGGGCGGCGAAGAACAGGCCGGCATTCAGGCTCTTCGCCGGCAGCCGCGGAACGAGCATCGGCAACAGCAGGGCGGCTGCGAGCAACAGCGTCAGATTCACCCGCCAGCGCTCGGCCTCGGGATAGAAGCCGTAGATCAGTTGCGGGAGTTTCGCCTGGATGTAGGGCCAGCAGGCGCCGACCGCAAAGCCGGCGTTCTCGGCGAGGCACGCAGTGCGGTCCTTGCCGCTCCAGACCGCATCGACCATCAGGAACCTGACGGAGGGAACGATGGTGAACCAGAGCAGCAAGGCGCCCAGGATCGTCAACAGGATGTTGGTCGGCGAGTTGAACAGGCGCGTGCGCATCAGGCCGATGAAGCCCGTGGTCTTCACCGGCGCAGGACGCTCGGTGAGCAGGTCCCGGCGGACGAAGCTGGACGAGAGGACATCGCTCATGCGCCCAGACTCCGGCTGACGCGCCAACCGTAAACGCTCATGACGGCGCTGGTGAGGAGCGAGATCAGAAGATAGATGCCCATCGTCATTGCGATGATCTCGATCGCCTGCCCGGTCTGGCTCAGCGACGTGCCGGCGAACACCGACACCAAGTCAGGATAGCCGATCGCGACCGCAAGCGAGGAGTTCTTGGTGAGATTGAGGTATTGGTTGGTCAGCGGCGGCACGATGACACGCATGGCCTGCGGCACGACGATCAGGCGGAGCGTGGCGCCGCGGCTGAGACCTAGCGAGGATCCCGCCTCCATCTGCCCCTTGTGAACGGACAGGATGCCGGCGCGCACGATCTCGGCAATGAAGGCGGCGGTATAGGTCGACAGCGCCACCGTGAGCGCCACGAATTCCGGGATGATGCGTGAGCCGCCGGCGAAGTTGAACCCCCTAAGCTGCGGCAGCTCGAAGGTGAAGGGCAGACCAAACACGAGCACGGTGGCGAGCGGCAATCCGAACAGCAGCCACAGCACATAGGGCCAGATCCGGATCATCCGCCCCTCCTGAAACAGCGCGCGCCGCGCATGGAAACGCAGCGCCAGTGAGGCGACGACGCCGAGCGCCAGCATCGCCAGGAACGGTTCGAGGCCGCTCTGGCCGATCGGGCTGGGAACGACGAGGCCGCGATTGCTGAGAAAGGTAATGCCCAGCAGCGAAATGCTCTGCCGCGGATTGGGCAAGGCAGCGAGCACCGCGAGATACCAGAACAGGATCTGGAACAGCACCGGAAGGTTGCGGAGGACCTCGACATAGATCTCGCCGACGCGCGACAACAGCCAGTTTGGCGACAGCCGGCACAGCGCGACGATGAAGCCGATCACGGTGGCGAAGACGATGCCCACCACCGAGACCACGAGCGTGTTCAAGAGCCCGACCACGAACACGCGCAGGAACGTGTCCGAGCCGGTATAGGAGATCAGGGTCTGGTTGACGTCAAAGCCGGCATTGTTCCTGAGGAAGCCGAAGCCGGCGGCGATGTGCTGGTTTTCCAGGTTGGTGCGAGCGTTGGAGACGATCTCGTAACCGATCCAGCCCAGGATCGCCGCGAAGGCAAACTGGACGGCAACGCCGTTCCAGCCTGCCTTGCCGCCCAGCATGCGCCTGACCTTCAGCGCGATCTGGGCCGGCGGTTTTCGAGCCTCGTTGCTCATCGCCGCGGATCGGGCGGGATCAGCGGATCGGCGGCGCGTACTGAAGACCGCCCTTGTTCCAGAGATTGTTGAGACCGCGATTGATGGCGAGCGGCGAGCCGGCGCCGACGTTGCGATCGAACACTTCGCCGTAATTGCCGACGGTCTTCACGATCCGCACCACCCAGTCCTTGGTCAGGCCGAGCTGCTCGCCGAAATTGCCGTCGCTGCCGAGCACGCGCTTCAGCTCCGGGTTTTCCAGTTTCGCCTTCTCGTCGACGTTCTTCGAGGTCACGCCGAGCTCTTCGGCGGTGATCATCGCAAACAGCGTCCATTTCACGATGTCGAACCACTGGTCGTCACCGTGGCGCACCATCGGCCCGAGCGGCTCCTTCGAGATGATTTCCGGGAGCACCATATGGTCGTTGGGATTGGCGAGCTTGAGGCGATTGGCGTACAGGCCCGATTGGTCGGTGGTGAAGACGTCGCAGCGCCCGGCTTCGTAGGCCTTGACGGTCTCGTCGTTGGTGGCGAACGCGATCACCTCGTACTTCATGTTGTTGGCCTTGAAGTAGTCGGCGAGATTCTGCTCGGTGGTGGTGCCCGTCTGCACGCAGACCGATGCGCTGTTGAGCTCGAGCGCCGAATTCACCTTGAGCGACTTCTTCACCATGAAGCCCTGCCCGTCATAATAGGTCACGCCGGTGAAATTGGCGCCGAGCGAGGTGTCGCGCGAGATGGTCCAGGTGGTGTTGCGCGAGAGCACGTCGATCTCGCCGGATTGCAGCGCCGTGAAGCGGTCCTTGGCGGACAGCGGCACGTACTTGACCTTGGTCGGATCGTTGAAGATCGCCCCGGCGATGGCGCGGCAGACGTCGACGTCGATGCCGGTCCAGTTGCCCTTGTCGTCGGGCGATGAGAAGCCGGGCAAGCCCTGGCTGACGCCGCAGGACAGCATGCCCCGGTCCTTGACCGTCTTGAGCGTTTGCGCATCGGCGGCTTGGGCGGAGAGGCCGGCGGCGAGAGCAAGGGTGAGAGCCAGGGTTACGCGTTTCATGGGCTTTGGGCCTTTCAAGGTCGTCTCAAGGTCAGGAATGTTGTCTCAGGATCGTCTCTGCCAGGGGAAGCCCTGCAAGAGTCATGCTGGAAAACCTTGCCGAACACTCGCCGATCTCGGGAGGCCATACCTTCATCCCCGCCGCTGGCGCCCGCCATTTTTGGCTGTGACGCAAAGTCCGGTCAGGCAATGGATCGAAGGTCGCGGCAGGCCCCTCAACATGCGGCGACTGAATAGCACCTGCGCATCACAGAACGACTGGCGAGCCGGGTCAAGGGGTTGACGGGACTCTTCTGTGTTCTGTTATTAACGGCAACGGCCTTTCGGCCGGCCGGAGGGCGCGACGCGCCCCGGTGGAAACGCGGTTTTGAAAGCAGACGCATGGATTCCTCGCACCCCCAACAGCAGCACGCCGAGACCCGGCTGGTCACCTCCGGCCGCGACACCAAGGCGCAGAAGGGGTTCGTCAATCCGCCGGTGTTCCACGGCTCGACCGTGCTCTACCCGACCGCCGAGGACCTGCACGCCCATCGCGGCGAGTTCACCTATGGCCGCCACGGCACCCCGACGACCAGGGCTTTCCAGGATACGCTGATGGCGCTGGAGGGGCCGCAATGCGCCGGCGTCGGCATTGTGCCGTCGGGCCTGTCGGCGATCTCCACCACCCTGCTCTCGGTGCTGAAGGCCGGCGACCACATTCTGGTTGTCGACAACATCTATCGGCCCTCGCGCAATTTCTGCAACGGCATGCTGACCCGCTATGGCATCGAGACCACCTATTTCGATCCTTTGATCGGCGCCGGCATCGACAAGCTGTTCAAGCCCAACACCCGCGCGGTGCTGGTGGAGGCGCCGGGCTCGCAGTCGTTCGAGATGCCCGACATCCGCGCCATCGCCGAGGTCGCGCATGCGCGCGGCGCGCTCGTCATCGACGACAATACCTGGGCGACGCCGCTCTATCATCGCTCGCTGGAGCAGGGCGTCGACATCAGCATACAGGCCGCCACCAAATATATCGGCGGTCACTCCGACATCATGTTCGGCACCATCTCGGCCAACGCGCAGGCCTGGCCGATCGTCGCCGAAGGCATCCGCCTGCTCGGCGTCTGCGCCGGTCCCGACGACGTCTTCCTGGCGCTGCGCGGCCTGCGCACGCTGTCGGTGCGGCTGGCGCAGCATCATCGCTCCGGGCTCGACATGGCGCGCTGGCTCGCAGGCCGTCCCGAGGTCGCGCGCGTGCTGCATCCTGGGCTCGAGACCGATCCGGGCCATGCGATCTGGAAGCGCGACTTCACTGGTGCGTCGGGCCTGTTCAGCATCGTGCTGAAGCCCGCTCCGCAGAAGGCCGTCGACACCATGCTCAACACGCTCAAGCTGTTTGGCATGGGCTTTTCGTGGGGCGGCTTCGAGAGCCTTGCGATTCCCTTCGATTGCGATGCCTATCGCACCGCGACCAAATGGGCGCCCGGCGGCCCGACGCTGCGTCTCCACATCGGCCTCGAAAGCACCGATGATCTCAAGGCCGACCTCGATCGCGGCTTTGCTACCCTCAAAGCGGCAATGTGAGCCTGCTCACAGGGCACCGCGCCTCAGGAACGCGCATCCGCCGGAGGCGTTAACACCGATTGCCAACAAGGGGTTTGATCCCCGGACGTTTAGCGCTAGCCTCACCAATCGACTCCAATCCGGACTCGGAGCATGGGAACGTTGGTTCTGCTCGATCTCATGGGCGGCGTTGCGCTGTTGTTGTGGGGCCTGCACATGGTCCACAGCGGGATCTTGCGCGCCTTCGGCCCCGACCTGCGGCGCCTGCTCGGCAAGGCGCTGAGCAACCGCGCCAGCGCCTTCGCCGCCGGCCTCGGGTTCACCGCGCTGCTCCAGAGCAGCACGGCGACGGCGCTGATCACCTCTTCGTTCGCGGCCGAGGGTCTCGTCAGCCTCGCCGCCGCGCTCGCCATCATGCTCGGGGCCAATGTCGGCACGACATTGATCGTGCAGGTGCTGTCGTTCAACATCGCCGCCGTAGCGCCGGTGCTGTTCGTGCTCGGCCTCGTCGCCTTCCGCGCTGGCCCGCGATCCCGGATCAAGGACATCGGCCGCGTCTGCATCGGCCTCGGCCTGATGCTGCTCTCGCTGCACATTCTGCTCGACACGCTGGCGCCGGCGGAGAACGCGCCCGGCGTCCGCGTCGTGATGTCGGCCATCACAGGCGACCCGGTCTTGTGCATCGTGATCGCCGCCCTCGTCACTTGGGCGGTGCATTCGAGCGTCGCCAGCGTGCTGCTGATCATGTCGCTGGCCTATGCGCAGTTCGTCACGCCTTACGCGGCGCTCGCGCTGGTGCTCGGGGCCAATCTCGGCAGCGCCATCAACCCCGTGTTCGAAGGCGCCAGGCGCGACGATCCCGCGAGCTATCGCCTGCCGGTCGGCAATCTCGCCAACCGCGTGGTCGGGATTGCGCTCGTCCTGCCCTTCCTGGGCGCGATCGCCGAGCACATGCACGCCTGGCAGCCCGATCTCGCCAAGATGACGGCAGCTTTCCACATCGCCTTCAATGTCGGCACGGCTGTGCTCTTCGTCGGCCTGCTCGACACCATGTCGCGCCTGCTGACCCGACTGCTGCCCGATCGTGTCAAGGAGGCCGATCCGGCCCGGCCGCGCTATCTCGACGAGACCGCGCTGGAGACCCCGTCACTGGCGCTCGCCGACGCCGCCCGCGAGACCTTGCGCATGGGCGATCTCGTCGAGGTCATGCTGCGCAAAGTGATGGCGGCGATGATGACCGGCGACCGCGCGCTGGTCGACCAAGTCTCGAAGACAGACAATCTCGTCGACGGTCTCGACGAGGCCATCAAGCTCTACGTGACGAAACTGATGCGGGGCAGCCTCGACGAGAGCGAAGGACGCCGCGCGATGGAGATCATCTCCTTCGCCATCAACCTCGAGCATATCGGCGATATCATCGACAAGAGCCTGAGCGAGCTCGCCACCAAGAAGATCAAGCGGCGCTTCCAGTTCTCGGCGGAAGGGGCCGAGGAGCTCGCCGCTTTCCACAAGCGCACGATGGATTCGCTGCGCATCGCCTTTGGCGTCTTCATGTCGGGTGACGCCAACGAGGCGCGCAAGCTGCTGGTGGAGAAGACTGCGCTGCGCAACACCGAGCTTGCCGCCGTCGAACGCCATCTGGACCGGCTGCGCGAGGGCCGCCCCGAGACCATCGAGACCACCTCGCTGCATCTCGACGTACTGCGCGATCTGCGCCGCATCCACTCGCATATCTGCTCGGTCGCCTATCCCGTGCTCGATGCGGCCGGCGAGCCCTATCGCAGAACCGAGGCGGATACGGCCACCCTGCCCGCATCAGGCGCGGCGTCGGCGCTGCCGCGATAAAGCCGATGGGCTTTAGGTTGAATCGATTGTCGCGGCTCGTTCACCTCTCCCGCTTGCGGGAGAGGTCGGCGCGAAGCGCCGGGTGAGGGCTGTCTCCTCTAGGCGATTGTCCCGTTGCGGAAATACCCTCTCCCGCTTGCGGGAGAGGCAGCGCACCTCCGTCGTCGCCGCGATCAAGCCTCATCGCATCATGCCTTTTAAGGCATCGGATCAGCGGTCCAGCGTCTTCGAGGCCGTACCGCGATTCTTCCAGATCAGCATGATGTTTCTGACATAGATGATGGTCGCGAGCGACTGTCCGAGGATGATCACGGGCTCGCGCTTCACGACGCCATAGACCAGCGTCATCAGCCCGCCGCCCATCGAGCAGAACCAGAATGCCATCGGCACCACGCTGTTGCCGGCGCGCTCGCTCGCGATCCATTGCACCAGGAAGCGTGCGGTGAAGAACAGCTGCGCGACGAGGCCGAACGCCAGCCAGAAGTCGAACTTGGCGACGAAGACGTCGTAGAGATAATTGCTCAGCGCCTGACCGTATTGGATGATCATGCATTCACCTCGGTCACCTCAGGCGTCGGCTTCTTGCGGCGGATCAGCCACCACACGCCGGCGAGATCCATGATGCCGATCCATAGCCGGTCGAAGAAGCCATAGTTCGATACGCCGGAATGGCGCGGCCGGTCGATCACGTCGACATAGGCAATGTCGTAGCCCTCGCGGCGGACCAACGCGGGCAGGAAGCGATGCAGACCGTCGAAATAAGGCAGCATCAGAAAGACGTCGCGGCGGAACGCCTTCAGTCCGCAGCCGGTGTCGCGCGTGCCGTCCTTCAGGATGGCGTTGCGAACGCCGTTCGCCACGCGCGACTGGAATTTCTTGAAGCCGGTGTCCTTGCGCCCGACGCGCTGGCCGGCGGCGAGACCGACACGCCCTGCCCCCTTCTCGACCGCCGCGATCAGGTCGGGCAGGAAGGCCGGATTGTTCTGGCCGTCGCCGTCGAGCGTCGCCACGATCGCCCCGCGCGCCGCGCGCACGCCGCTGCGCACGGCCGCCGATTGGCCGACCGATCTCGCATGGCGGAGCTGACGCAGATTGCTCCGCTGTTTCATGATGACGCCGAGCCGCTCGCCGGTCGCATCGGTCGAGCCGTCGTTGACGTAGATGATCTCATAGGCCCAGCGGCCATCGAGCGCCGCCGTGATCTCCTCGATCAAGGGCGCGATGTTGTCGGCTTCGTTGCGCACGGGAACGACGATGGAAACCGAAGGCTGGGACGTCGACAAATCGAGGCTCGTGGTTGGAATTGACCTGCCTCGGGGAACCGACCTCCCGGCAGGCAGCCGCTTTTATGGGGCGGATGCCCCGTGGGCAACCCTTTTGAGGCGGTCCGATACCGTGCCTGAAAGCGGCACGATGGTGCCGTCGGCGCGGATGGCAAAGCCGAGCCTTCGGGCCGCAAACCAGTAACGGACGGCCATGGCGCCCACCAAACCGACCAGGGCGCCGGCTACGACGTCGCTCGGGTGATGCGCAAGCAGCACCAGGCGCGTCAGCAGGATCACGATCGCGTAAGTGAACATGAATAGGCGCAGGCGCGGCCACAATGCCGACACGGCAAACGCCAGGGCGAACGCCGCCACGGCGTGGCCTGAGGGCAGGCTGGCATAAGCCCCCGTCCCGTCGAACGGGACGAAGTTGAACGGATTGGGCTGGCCGCCGACGAACGGACGTCCGCGGCCGATGAGATATTTCAGGATCTCGGCGACGAACGCTGACACGGCAACCGACAGGAACATGAATTGCAGCCGCGTGCCGAAGCCGAGCAGCAGCGCGCGGCGGCTTCCGTGCAGCCCGGCCGCGACAAGCGCCAGCGCCACCAGCGCAGCTCCCAGCACGGAGAGCACATACTCGTCCTTGCCGAAATCGGTGAGGATGCGGATAGGCCACAGGCTTGGCGTGCCGCGCGGCGGCATCAGCAGGATCTCGGTCTGATCGAACCCGACCATCAGCGCGATGACCAAGGCTGCGCCCGCTGCGCTGAGCCAGAGCGAATGCCGCGCCAGCTTTCGGGCGGCCTCGGCCCGGCACGAATGCGATGGCGAGCGCACGAGCTGCGCCAGCGCGCGCCGGGACACGGCGAGCAACTGCGCGGGATAGCCGCCACGCGGCGCAATGTCGGTCGAGGCACCCATCCTATTCGGTGCCTTCCGAGCGGAAGATCGAGATCGAGATCGCGCGCCCTTGCGAGAAATTATAGCCGTCGATGCGGGCACCGACCTTGTAGCGCAGCCCGATCGCCTCGGCGCGCTGCACGAAGCTGCGCTCGGTGCGCTGCTCGATCAACGCGAAGCGGCAGCTCCCCTGCCGCAGGAAATCCGCCGCACCGGACCCGTCGGTCAGCAAGGTCTGAGTGCCCACCAGAAAGACAAGGCTCGGCTCATGATAACCGGCCGCAGCCGCCTTCGGTCCGACGCAGGTGACGTTGCGAAGCGCGCGCGCGATCTCGATGCTCGGAAACAGCGGCGTCAGTGACGGCAGCACGATGCCGTAGACCGTCACCGCCAGCATCAAGGCTGCGACCAGCGCATTGAGCAGCGAACGCTCGGCGCGATTGTTGTCGTAGAGCCACCAGGCGAACAGGCCGAAGATCAGCGAGGCCGCGATGAAGGGCCAGGCCACGAAGGCCGGCTGCCGCGTCAGCATCACCGCGCCGACCACCGCGATGATCGAGGCGGCCGCAGGGATCGCGAACCACCACGCCGAACCGCGCATCAGCCAGGAGCGCGACAGCACGCGCCGCTCCAGGGCGCCGGCGGTGAGGATCGCGATCGCCGGGTAGAGCGGCAGCACGTAATGCGGCAGCTTGGTCAGCACAGCCTCGAACACGATCCAGGACGGAATCAGCCAGGCCAGCAGAAACTGTGCGCCGGGCTCGCGCCGCGCCCGCCACACCGCAGGCGCTGCCATCGCGGCGAGCGGTGCGCCCGGCCAGAAGGTGATCCAGAACAGCGCCAGATACAGTCCGGGCGGCGCGCCGTGGGATTCCTGAGCGCCGATCTTGCTGAGCATGTCGCCGCCGACGGAATCGGCGAAGAAGGCTTCGCCCGCGCGCCAGAAGATCGCGACGAACCAGGGCAGCACCAGCACCAGCATCCACATCAGGCCCCAGAGCGGGCGCAACTTCCACAGCCAGGAGGCATCGCGGTCCTGGATCGCAAGCGCGACGATGGTCAGGCCCGCGAACATCAGGATCAGCGGACCTTTGATCAGGATGCCCAGAGCGAGCGCGCTCCAGAAGATCGCGGGCCAGCTCCAGGGCGGGTGCGTCTCGTCTTCGGCGCGCTGCCAGGACAAATAGGCCCGCGCCATCGCCCCCATTGCGGCGACGACGCAGAACAGCAGCATGGCGTCGGTCTTCGCCAGCCGCGCTTCGACGCCGAGCAGCACGGACGCGCACATCATCAGCGCCGCCAGCACCGCGGCGCGCCGCGTGACGAAGCCGAGCGCGGCCCAATAGGTCATGAGCACGGCGCCGATCGCGCCCATCAACGACGGCAGGCGGTAGACCCAGATGCGCAGTTCGGCTTTCGGCAGCTTGAGCATCGACGCGGCTTCGACAGTCGCCGATTGCAACCAGTAGATGCCGACCGGCTTCTTGTAGCGGACGTCCTCCTGAAAACGGATGTCGACATAGTCGCCGCTCTCGACCATCTGCTTGGTGGCCTGGGCGAAGCGCGCTTCGTCGCGATCGATCGGCGGGATGGTGAAGAAGCCGGGCAGGAACAGCAGCAGCGCGCAGAGCACCAGGAAGCCGACCGCGCGCGCATGGCTAGCCGTGACGATGTCGAGCAAGCGCACGAGCCCGCTGCCCGGATTTGCGGGCGATTTCGACTCGCGGGGGGCTCCAAAACGGGGGCTTGGGTAGGTCTCGGCCATTGGTTCCGCTTACGCTGAAACCGCCATCGCCACAACCGCTTAAGGCAGGCTCATTGAATTCGAATGACGACTGTGTCCGCGGCGCCCGTGGCGTCGATCACAGTGAGGCGGGCGAAGCCCGGACCGGGCGGATCGATCAGCCGCTGGCGGCGGCCATCGATCTCGCCAAGCGCGGTGCCGTTAACCATGACGGTCATGGGCAACACGCCGCCGGCGACTTTGACCGGCATGGCTGCGCTCTCCCGGCCACCCGATCGATCGACGTCGATCCGCGAGCCGTTGAGCGGAAACTGAATGTGCAGGGCCTGCTCGCCCCCGGTGCGCACCAGTTCCCCGACCGGGCGGAACCGCTTCAGGGGCAGCGGCAGCTTGGCGTTGCTGGCCACCAGGGTTCCCTTGGGCGCCTTCGGCAACGGCGCGAGCGTCTTGCCGCTCCGGGCAAAGGCGTCGAACAGGATGGGCGCGGCGGCGATACGTCCGATCAGGCCCGGAACCGGCGCGCCGTCCGGACGGCCGACCCAGACGCCGATGGTCATGCGGCCGTCGAAGCCGACCGACCAGGCATCGCGATAGCCGTAGGAGGTCCCGGTCTTGAACGCGATCCGGTTGTGAGCGGCGTTCTCCGGCGGGGGCGTGCCCAGCAGCACGTTGCCGACCTGCCAGGCCGCGACCTGATCCAGCAGCCGCAGCGGCTCGCGATCGTCCTTGTCAGCCATGACCTCGCGCAGTGGCTTGGTGGTGCCGAGACGGGCGAAGCCCGCATAGAGCTGGGCGAGGTCCTGGAGTGTGACGCCAACGCCACCGAGGCCCATGGCGAGCCCTGGCGTTTCGTCCTTGGGCAAAACCAGATTGCCGCCGGCCTGCCGCAGCCGTGAGGCCAGCCGGCTCGAGCCGACGCGGTCGAGCAGCACGATGGCGGGCACGTTCAGCGACAATTGCAGCGCCTTCCTCACCGGCACCGTGCCCTGGAACGTCATGTCGAAATTCTCCGGCGCGTAGGAGCCGAAGCGAACCGGCCGATCGTCGATCAGGCTGTCGGGATGAACAAAGCCGTCCTCGAAGGCGAGCCCATAGATGAACGGTTTCAGCGTCGAGCCCGGCGAGCGGACGGCGCGGGTCATGTCGACCTGCCCTGCCCGGCTCTCATCGAAATAATCGGCCGAACCGACGCGGGCGAGCACGTCGCCGCTCTCATTGTCGACCACGATGATGCCGACCGAGATGTTCGGCCCAAGCGCAATGGCGCGGTCGCGCGCCAGCGGCTCCAGCACCTTCTGCAGGTTCGCATCGAGCGTCAGCTTGATGACTGGCGTATCCTTGACTGTCGAAAGCGCGGTGTCGGAGGCATGCGGCGCCAGGATCGGCATCGGCTTCCGCAGTTTTGGCACAGGCACCGCTTTGGCCTGCCTGGCGTCGTCGGCACTGACCACGTGCTCCTCGACCATGCGGTCGAGCACGCGGTCGCGCGCCTTACGCGCCGCCTCGGGATAGCGATCGAGCCGGCGCGTCTCCGGCGATTGCGGTAGCGCCACCAGCATCGCGGCCTCCGCCAGCGACAGGCGCTTCGGCTCTTTGCCGAGATAGGCGATGGACGCCGCGCGGATGCCTTCGAGATTGCCGCCATAGGGTGCGAGCGCCAGATAGAGATCGAGGATCTGCTCCTTGCTCATGCTGCGCTCGATCTCGATCGCACGCACCATCTGCCGCAGCTTGGCATAGAGCGAACGCTGCCGGCGCGGCTCCATCAGCCGCGCGAGCTGCATGGTGATGGTCGAGCCGCCCGAGACGATGTGGCCGCGCGTTCCGAGCTGCAACGCGGCGCGGCCGAGCGCGAGCGGATCGATACCGTCATGGGCGTAGAAGCGCTGGTCCTCATAGGCGAACAGCAGTTTCAGGTACGTCGGATCGACGTTGGTCTTGGCATCGACCGGCAACCGCCAGCGCCCATCCGTCATGGCATAGGCGCGCAGCAGCTTACCGTTGCGGTCGACGATGGTGGTGGAGACCTGGCGCGCGTCGTCGAGCGGGAGAGGACCGAGGGAATAAACCCAGGCGACGAAGCCGATGATGGCGAGGATGAAGGTGAGTGCGAGGGTGCAGAGCAGGCGCATGATTGTACGACCTCCTCGCCTGTCATTCCGGGGCGGCTCGAAGAGCCGAACCCGGAATCTCGAGATTCCGGGTCTGGTCCTTCGGACCATCCCGGAATGACGAGATACTTGGTTGGCTTCGCTCATCCCACCGCTCACTTCGCCGCCCGCACCTCGACGGTCCCCGTGCCGGTGCGCCCATAGCGCGAGGGATTGTACATGTCCTCGACATAGGCCTGCGGCAGCACGTATTTGCCGGGCGAAACCGCTCGGACAACATAGGCGACGGTGAAGACCGACTTGGAATCCGAGGCCCGGTCAACGGCCGCAGTGAAGCGATCGTCGCGGAACTCGGTGTCTTCGGGCTCCTCGCCATCCTCGATCCAGTCCAGCGTGCCGCTGTCGCCCGACGAGACCAGCTTCGGATTGTCGATCTCGAGGCCCGCGGGCAGATAATCGGACACCATGATGTGACCGTACTCGGGCTTCGCCTCGGTGATCTTCAGCACCACCGCAAAGCGCTGGTTCTGCTTGACCTTGCTGATATCGGCGGGCTTGCCGTCGAGCGTGAAGTAGCTGCGCTCGATCTTGAAGCCGTTCGATGCCGCCGGCTCCGGCGTGACCGGCGAGCCCGACACCGAGACCACCGCCTGCACCGGCGCATCGCCGGTGTTGGTGATCTTCAGCGGCTTGCCGCTCAGCGTGTCCGCCTTGTAGCTGCGATAGAGCGCAGTCTTGACCGGCTGGTCGTCGACCTCGATCGAGAGGTTCTCCTTGGCCAGCGCCCGTGCCGCCAGCACCAGCCATGCATTCTCCTGCGTGGAGGTGTAGGGCGTCAGCCCGCGCGCGGTCTCGACCCGCGACACCGCCTGCGTCAGCGTCGCCTTCGGCACGTTGCCTTCGCTGGCGAGCGAGACCAAAGCTGCGGCATCGCGGAGCTGCGAGCCGTAGTCGGTGCGGCCGAACTCCAGCACCGGCTTCGGCGCGAGGCTGTCGAGCGCGGCGCCATAGACCCGTTCGGCGCGGTTGCGATCGCCGACCAACGCCAGGGCTGCCGCAAGCTGCGACTTCGCAATCGGCGTTGCGAGGTTGGCAAGCTTGGTATCGGCGAGATAGCGGAGGTCGCCGATGGGTGCAGCGCCATTGCGCGCGAGCACGTAGAGGCCGTAGGCGAGATCGCGCCCACCATCCTTCTCCGGCTCGTTCGCGTTGACGACCGAGTTGCGGATACGGTCGAGCGCGTTCTTGAACAGCACGTCCGGCACCGCAAAGCCCTTCTCGCGGGCGCGGGTGAGGAAGTCCGTGACGTACGCATCGAGCCAGGCATCGTCGCCGCCGGCGGACCACAGGCCGAACGAGCCGTTCGAGCCCTGACGCGCCAACAGACGCTCGACCGCATCGCGGATGCGCTGGTCGACCTCGGTGTCCATCGCGAGATGCGCGCCGGCCGCGAGCTCGTTGACATAGAGCAGCGGCATGGCCCGGCTCGTGATCTGCTCCGAGCAGCCATAGGGATAGCGGTCGAGCGCTTTGAGGATCGTCGCCGCATCGAGCGCGGTCGACAAGCTGGCCGACACCGAGACACTGCCGGTGCCCGGCACGAGATCGGAGAACATGTCCGCGGTCAGCGTCAGGCTTTCGCCCTTCGCTAGCGTCCGGATCGAGCGTCGCGCCAGCACCTGCGTCGCCGCCTTGACGTCGAACGCATAGTGACGCGCCAGCGTCAGGCCATTCGGCCCCTTGATGTCGACGTCGAGCGTTGCCTGCCCCGCCGCGGTCGCATCGAGCGCGAGCGAGAACGCATTGCGCTGCTTGGCGGCGAGCTTCACGGTGGTGGCGGGATTGCCTGATATCTTCACCGGACCGCCGGCCTTCACGTTGATGACGTAGTCGCCGGCCTGACCCTCGACATTGTCGATCTCCAGGTTGACCGTGCCGTGGTCGCCATTGAGCAGGAAGCGCGGCAGCGTCGTGGTCAGCACCACGGGATCGCGGATCACGACATCGGTGTTGGCGCGGCCGAGCTTGGTCGCGGTCCACGCCACCGCCATCACGCGCGCGGTGCCGGCGAACTCCGGAATGTCGAAGCTCACCTCCGCGGTGCCGTCAGCGGCGACGGTGACGATGCCGGAATAGAGCGCCAGCGGCTTCTGCGTGGGCGGCGAGCCCTGGAGCTCGCCCGCACCAGCATCGCCGCCGGACTTGATCTGGCCGCGCGTGCCCGACATGCCGTCGATCAGCTGGCCGTAGAGATCGCGGATCTCCGCACTCAGGCGGCGCTGGCCGAGATAATAATCGTCCGGCGCCGGCGGCTTGTAATTGGTGAGGTTGAGGATGCCGACGTCGACGGCGGCGATGACGATTTTGGCGTCCTCGCCAGGATTGAGCCCGTCGAGCTTGACCGGGATCTTGAGCGCGGAGTTGGGCCGGATCAGCGACGGCGGCGCCAGCTTCACCTGCAACGTGCGGGTCTGCTTGTCGATGCCGAACCATTTCAGGCCAATCGCCCTGCCCGGCATGCGCTGGGCAGCCGCATCGAGCGGACGGCGCAGTGTCGCCACCACATAGGCGCCGGTGCCCCAGTCCTTGCCGATCGGGAGCTTCACCTGCGCGGTGCCTTCCTTGACGTCGATGGTCTGCGTCGTCAGCAGGCGATCGCCGAGCACGTTGACGGTGAGCTTGCCGGCGCTGCGGACGTTGACTGACACCGTCATGGTGTCGCCCGAAGCGTATTGCGGCTTGTCGATCGAGGTTTCCAGCAGATCCGGCGTGTCGGCGCTACCGTCGGAATACCAGCCGACGTCGAACTGCAACGAGGTCACCGGGCCGTCCGCATCGTTCGATTTCACATCGAGCCTGTAGC
This sequence comes from Bradyrhizobium sp. WSM1743, assembly GCF_000473065.1. Lineage (GTDB taxonomy): Bacteria > Pseudomonadota > Alphaproteobacteria > Rhizobiales > Xanthobacteraceae > Bradyrhizobium. The sequence continues at coordinate 44,267 of NZ_AXAZ01000034.1, read as the reverse complement.
GGCCGGGCTGCGGCGTGAGCGAGATGCGCGACGGCTTGTCGGCGGCGATCGTGACGTCACCGTCGGCGACGCGCGAGGTCGACTTGACCGGCTCGTACTCCCAATAATTGTTCTGGCGATACCATTGGTAGCGCGACTCCATCTTCAGGAGCTCGTAGCGCAGGCCATCGCGGCGCAGCGTCTGGCCCTCCGGCGAGACGAACACCACATCGAACTCGGCCTTGTCGCCCTCGGCGACGTTCTTGTCGCCGAACAGCGGCTTGATGCCGATCTGCGCCGTGGCGGGCGCGACCGGCAGCACGATCTTGCGCTCGACGGCGCGGCCGCCGGTCTCGACCATGCGAACGAAGATCTGCGCCTCCTGCGGCCGGGTCGAAGCCGGCTGCTTGTCCAGCGTCACCGGGAAGGTCGCAACGCCATTGGCATCGGCCTCGGGCAGGTTCTCCAGCGGCGTGCGCTCGTTCGAGGTGGTCTCCTCGTCGGCGACGCCGAACTGGTAGCCGGCAAAGCCGGGCCGCTCAGCCGCGGGCACGATCAGCATGTCGCCTTCGAGCTGGAGGCCCGAGGCCGGCGCGCCATAGAGGAAATGACCGTCGGCCTTCAGCTCCACTGGAGTGTTAGCTTTGATCAGCTTGTCCTTGGCGGACAAGTCGAATTCGATTCTATCAGGGACGTAATCTTCGACCATGAACGTGGTCTCGCCGACCGAGGCGCCTTTTGGGTCGGTGAAGGCGCGCGCCCGCCACGTCCCGGTCGGGACCGCCGAATTGAGCGGCACGGCCAGCGTACGGCCGCCGGCGCCCTGGTCGGCCAGCACGGCACGGCGGAATTCGACGCCGTCGGGGCGCTCGATGACCAGCGTTAGTGGCCCACCGGTGACGGCATTGCCCTGACCATCACGCAACAGCGCGGTCAGATAGACGGTCTCGCTGGAACGGTAGACGCCGCGCTCGGCATAGACGAACGCATCGGCCCCAGCCGGAACAGCGCGCCCCGAAACGCCACGGTCGGACAGATCAAAGGCGGAGGTCTTCAGGCTGAGGAAGGCATAGTCGGCCTTCTCGCCGGTGACGGTGAGCATTGCCGGCGACAGGCCGCCCTCGCCGCGCGCAAGCCCGGCCTCGAACAGCACGTGACCGGAATCGTCGGTCTTGCGCGTCGCCAGGATCTCGTTGTTGCGGGCAACCAGCCGCACCTCGGCCTTGCCGACCGGATCGGTCGAAGCCAGCGAGTTGACGAAGACGTGGATGCCGTCATTGCCGGAATAGGCTGACACTCCGAGGTCGGAGACGATGAACCATTGCGTGGCGAGCTGGTAGTCGTCGTCCGAGCCCGGGCCCTTGGCCGCGGCGGTCATGACGTAGACGCCGGGCTGGAGCTCGCCGAGCGCCTGGTCGACTGGGAATGCAGTGGTGACGTCCTGGTTCAGCGTCATCGCGGTCGCAAGCTCGCCGGACCAGACCTTGACGCCGCGCTCGTCGCCGAGATCTGAGAGCTGGTATTTCGACAGCGTCTTCTGGAAATCACTGTCGACCACTGTGTTGATCAGGTTACGGTCGCCGATCCGGAACACGTTGATGTTCACCGCGGGCGTATTGACGCTGACCACGGGAATGCCGCGCTGGCCGGTCCGCGGCAGCACATAGGCGCGGCTGGTGAAGCGCACGAAGGGCTTGCGGTCGCGCACATAGATGTTGAACTCGGCCGATTTCGGCAGCCCCTCCTTCACGGTGGACGGCAGGCCGGCGCGCAGATTGATGTTGTAGCGCTCGCCGTGCTTCAGCCCGTCGACGCAGAGCTGCTTGCCTTCGGCAGACAGCGCCGGCTTGTCCTGCCCCGCCAGCGCCAGGAACGGCGCGAAATCGGTCCGCTTGGCCAGCTCTTCCGAGAACTGGAAGCAGGCGCGCGGGCTCGCCGAGTCCGAGTCCACCGTATAGTCGAGCAGCCGGAAGCCGTGCTCGTCGCGCATCTTCTCGTATTGGCCGCGCACGTCGGCGACCTCGCGCAGGTCGAGCGACAGCCGCAATGCGTCCAGCGCCGGCCGCCACAGCTTCCGTTCGGCCAGCGACTTGCCGAGCACGGCGAGCGCGTCGGCCTCCTCGCCCGGATTGCCGGCGCGCTGGTAAGCAATGTAGGCCGCGGTCGAAGCCCGCTCGAGCAGGAAGATCTGCTCGCTCGAGCTCTTCGGCGAGATCTGGAAGATGACCTTGGCGAGCCGCAGCCAGTTGCCGGCATCCTCGGGCTTGGTCGCGGCGATCTGGCCGAGCACCGAGAGGCCGGTGCGGTAATCATTGCGCCTGAAGGCGGCGTCGGCGTCCGTCTTCAGCGTCGCGCTGATCTTGGCGACCGGTCCCGCCTCGCTCTTGATTTGAGCCTCCAGCTTGATCGCGGAATCGGCGAGATCGTCGCGCTTGAAGGCTTTGTCGGCGGCCTGCGCAGCGACAAGACCGAGCGCCAGCGCGGCGCAGATTGTGACGGCGCGAACAAGACCGATCATGGATGGACTCCCGGAAATCGCGGACGAACGCCGCGGCGGCAAATGAAATGCGCGGAAAGGTGACGGACTCAAGGCGATGGAACCAGAGGTGCAAATCGTCGCATTCGCCATGACAAGGCAAGCCCAGAGGAGACCGATCAAGATACCGCCGCGCACGCCGTCCTGATGGCGCAGCACTATCAGACCAGTCGACCGGCGGCCGTGTCCCGGAAGCTCTTCAACGGTCCCGGCGATGTGAACCATCGTCCAGTCCGCTGCCGCTCAACCCGGCACCCTGACACCCCACCGTTCCGCTTTGTCGCCGCATTGAGGAAAAGGGTTCGGTTCAGGCTTGGCGAAACACCCAATTTTTCATATTGGCATGCTAGATGAACCGCCAGCCGCCCAAACCGGCCGGCTCGAGACGGTCCCGTAGCTCAACTGGATAGAGTAGCGGATTTCTACTCCGCGGGTTGCAGGTTCGAGTCCTGCCGGGATCGCCAGTCCATTGACAGTCAACCGCCCTTCACGAACGCGTGGGCAACCATACGCCGGCCTTTGAACGGCGCCGATCAGCCCTATGTAAGCGCCGGGCGAGATGTGCCCGATAGGTTTCTTAATGCAGCAATCCGAGTTGACGAGAATGGCGATCGCATCTGCGGTCGCGATCATTGCGATGTCGTATTTGGCAATCGACGCAGGCGTGGTGAACACCAATGTGGTCACGAGGCCCGTCAAGGTGGCCCAGGCCTCGGTCATTGGCGCCGCAATGGGCCAGCACCACCTTGCCTTCGCCGTTCAGGATTGGGCGCGCCGCGGCCACGAGAAGCCGCAACTGGAGCATTGCCTGGCGGTCGACTGATTGACGCGCCCTCCTTCCGGGTTATCGACAAAATTCATCCTTCACCACCCGCCGACTGATGAGCCCGCCACCACCGCGCAATTGCGGCGGCCAGATCATTCCAAAGCTCGGTGGGAAGATCCGGGACGGCCACCCGGACGCTGTACTGATCCGTGGTCGCGTCGTGAAACCATTCGGTCGCGGCGAAATCGAAGCCGAAGCTGCCGGCGTGGCGGATGGGAAAGCCCTCCCGGTGCAATGCGCTGCTCATGTCCTCGGCAGCCTGCCGCGCTGCCGCCTCGTCGAGCGCGCGCTTGCCCCGGAGGGTCACGTACAGACCGTGGGTGAAATGAAGCTCGGCCGAGAGCGCCGGGAGCTTCGCGGCAAAATATCGAGCCGTGCTGCGGCCGTTGCGCAGGATCGCCGCAACGCGCCTCTTCGAGAGGGCCCAATACGCCGCGCTGCCCGCGAAGGGCGGGAAATGGGCCGGCAACGCCGCGCCGCCGAGCAGCCGCACCGCGTTTCGGGTTTCGGACGCGAGACGTGTCGATTCAACGCTCCCTGCCCGCGACTGATGCTCATGCCCGTGCACAAAAACGGCCGAGCCGAGCCGGCCATATTCCGCACCAAGCGAATCCAGCTTGTTGTGGCTTCGTACCAACACCAGCGGAATTCCGTATCGTCGCGCCCACCTCAGGACTCGCCTGATACGGCCTGACCTGCCGGCGAAGCACGTCGTATCGAAAATCAGGAGATCGAGGCCCGAGCCGTCACAGCGCAGCGCCGCTTCGAAGGCGCTAGCGAAGGAGCAGGAATCCAATAGAAGCATCCGCGGCGAACTCACTGCTGCAAACGCGTCGCCCAGCGGCAGCTTCAAGGCCTCGAGCCGCAAATGAGGGACGAAGCACCGGATCAGCTCCAGCGTCTCGCCATAGGAGCCCGGAAGCACCAGGATATCAGCCTTCTCGACGATTTGCGCGGAAGCGAGCAGCACGGCGGAGATCGCGGCCATGCCTGAGGCGGTGTAGATCGCCGTGCTCGCACAGCCGCAGCCGAGCTCGTAGAACGAAGGACCGCGTACCGTAAGATCGGCCCTCTGGTAATCGTAACTGAACTCGAACGGTCCGCTGGCGGGAACGGCCGTATGCGACCAGGCTGTCTCCGTCGCCTTCCACTCATGCAATTCGTGCTCCGCCCTCAGCGCGGCGGTGATCTGGAACTTGGACCTGACGACGTCGTCGACGGAGCGCGGACGCGCCAAATCGAGCCGGTTTCTCAGGCAGTCATTCAACAGCCTGAGTTCCTCATGCTTTCGCTCCAGATAGGCTCGAACGGTCTCCATGCGCTTCTTGACAGATCCGACGGGGCGTCAACGTGCGGAAAGCGCCTTGGGTCCAACGCGCCTGCTGCAACGAACACCGATCTTCGCAGTTAAATCCGTGCAAAGGAGGACAGCATGGCTGACATCAGAGAGCACATGAAGATCATCGGCAAGGACGGCGCACATGTCGGCACCGTCGATCGCGTCGAGGGCAACCGCATCAAGCTGACGCGCAAGGATAGCCCGGAAGGTCACAAGGACCATCATCACTACATCGACACGAAATATGTCGGCGCCGTCGAAGGCGACGTTGTCAAACTATCGGTGAATGCCGACGCCGTACCGAAGACGGAAGCCGCCTGAAACACTGAGCCCCATCGGGGGCTTTGTGTTTGTTCACGATCCGACTCCGCTTCGTTCGCAAAGCACGAATCGCGATCGCGAATCGGAGGGCGGAGCATTCGTTAATGACTGGTTCAATCTGATCGATCATGCAGTCACGAGGACGGGCCGCAGCCGATAGGCATCGATCGCGGCATTCGACAGCAGCAGCCTGCGTCGCTCGCCACGCAGCATCATGCGGTCGATACGGAACGAACGCGCGATCAGAGCGTTGGATAACCGACTTGAGTGATGCCGACTCGCCAGCCCCCGGTCGGCTTTGAAGAACCCCGTGCTTGTTCTACGAGCACGGGGTTTTTCTCATGGGGACTGGCCTACCAGCTGGTGCGGATGCGCCCGGCGGCATCCGGCGGGGCCCCTTGCTCCTCGCGCGGATCGCGGGCGAGCTGATGCCATGCCAGGGCCAGCTGGATCAGTCGTTGCCGATCGGCGCCTTCAGACGCCGCAGCCAGCTTCATTGCGGCTTCGGCTTCGTGCTGTGGGTCGTACTTGTTGCACATGCGACCGATTTTAGACGGTCGATCTGGACAAGCGCGTGGCAATTTCGCCCGTATGATTGCGGGGTGAATTCCTCGCCGCACAGGCTCGTTCGAGGGATCTGTGAACTGCGTCACAGCCTGCACCCGACATCTCCGCTAAACAACGCTTCAACGCTCCACGGTGGTGTTCAGGTCATGACACACAAAGCAGCAGCCGAGATCGTCGCCCCGACGCAACGACAGAGGTCCGATCTGCTCGGCATCGCCTATCTCGTGACCATCGCCATCGTGATGCTGGCCTGGATCGGCGGCCTGGTCTGGGCCACGATCGCATTCTTCAGCTGGCTCGTGTCCTGACGCGAAGAGCATCAGGGAGCGGCGCAATGTGGATCGTGCGCTAGAACAGATAGGGCAGCACCTGCGAGAGTTTGATCCCGCCGCAAACGATCATGGCCCACAACGCCATGCTGATCTGGATGGCATCCAGCATGTCCCACGCCCCCCCGCGAATCATCCCGATATTTTTCTTTGAGCCTTGCGTGCGGCGGCAACGAGCGCCAGCGCTAATTTGAAGCAATCGCCCCTGTGCAAAAAAGAGGCGGGCCTAAGCCCGCCTCCATGCGCCAATCCGGCGTGGAAAACTCAGTAGCATGCGCGGGGATCGGCCTGCACATATTGGCCGTTCGGGTAGCGGTAATAGCAGGTGTCCTGCGCCCAGTAGTAGCCGGGCTGGGATGCAGCAGTGGCACCGGCGATTGCGCCCGTCGCGCCGCCGAGGACCGCGCCTGCGGCAGCGCCTGTTGCATTGCCCGAAATCAGGCCGCCCAAGAGGCCGCCGACGATCGCGCCGCCAAGCGCGCTGGCGCCGGGATCAGCCGGTGGCGGAGGCGGAGGTGGCGGCGCATAGGCGACCGGAGGCGGGGCATAGGCCACCGGCACGTCGTCGATATAATCGTCCGAGATGTAGGCAGGCGGGCCAGCCATTCGCTGCGGATAATAATACCAGACGCCGCCGACGTCCCACCACCAGCCGGAGCGGCCGTTGCGGACTTCGTGGCGCCAGCGTCCACCATCCCAGGCGAGATTGCCGCGATAGGTGTGTCCATCCCAATCCCGCGCCGGGGCAGGACTGCGCGCATGTCGTCCCGGCGGTGGGCCACCGGCATTGCGCGGGCCAGGACCCGCATGGGGCTGACCACCGGGCTGCGCGGGTCGGGTCGCCTGCTGGGGCGGAGGGCCCTTGCGCATGGTCTGATTGGTCTGAGGCGGCGCGCCTGCACCCGGCGCGGCCGGGGGTGGGCCCGCCTCTTTCGGCGGTCTGGCCTCTTGCGCCTGCACCGACAGCGCGAGCAACGACACGGCCGAAATCACGGGAATGATGATCTTCATGCGTTTGGACGCACTCATGCGTGCTCGCCCCCTACTCTGTCGATGGCCGTGGTCCCTGGCGCGATCGACGAATCGCCGCGCGCCGGGCTGATGCCGGCCGAGATAACTGCCCTGCTTGATCGGCTAAGTCCCGTTACAAATGATTAAGACCAGGGCATTTTTTGGCCCTACGGGCCACGCTGAAGCGCGCCTAGCGAGCCGGCTCGATCACATTGCAGTTGCTTCGCCCGGACATCAGGCAATCCTGCATCTTGCTGGCTGCGGTGAGATTCCGGGCAAGCCACCAGCCGACGCCGAGGATCACGACCGCGATGATCAATCCCGCGATCGCGCCGCGGCGGTCGCCGCCCGGCTGGCGCATGGGCTGACGGTTCGGTCGAGGGTTGGGCTCCTCGCCGGGCTTGGATCTGGACTCTGGCTTCGACATGGCCGTCCGGTCGCGCTGGCGAGCAGGCTTTATCACCTCTGCGGCGTCACGTCACATGCCGATCAGCCGGACCAATTCAGCCCCGGGTCTGCCGGATCGCGTCCTTGCGCGAGGTTTCGACCGCCGGAATTGCCTCCTGGACGCGCGGTGCGCAGCTCGTGAGCACCAATGCGGTCCGGGTGCATTCCCAATCCGCCCCCAGCACCGCACTCTCGATGGGCTGCGGACGAGCGAGCAGCAGCGCGGCGCCGGCCACACTTGCCAGGGCCAAGGCAACTGCGAGCGCTTTCAGGCTTGGTCTTGAGATCGTCATGCCCGTGCTCCGTCTCGTACCGGGCGGACGCTAGGCGTCGCCCGCGTGCTCCCTTATGAGGGACATCACAATTCAGCAGTTTTTCCGGGCTACGAGAGATCGTCGGAGGGGGCGATTTTTCGTTGACCTGATCGGCTGCGATTATGGGTGGCTTCGCGACGCGCGCCGATGTACACGCTTCTGCGTCGCGTGGCGCCTGCTATGCCCAGCCGACGTACCAACAGGCACCGATGTAGGATCGAAAGCGAGGAAGACAAGGCTCGTCGATGAGTGGATTCAGGGAACCCGGCTTCGCAGACCGGCAAAAGGCGGCACAGGAAGCCCGCAAAAATCTTTTGAACAAATTCAAATCCCAACCGGGACCCGATGATCCCGCGGTGGCGGCGAAGCGTGCCGAGCGTGAGGCACTCGCGGCCAAGCGCGCCGAGGCAAAGGCCGCGCGCGAGGCCGCAAAGGCCGAGCAGAAGCGCCTGGAGGAAGAGGCCAAGGCCGCCGAAGCCGCACGGATCGCGCGCGAGGCTGAGGAAGCTGCCGAGAGACAGGCTGCCCTCGAAGCCGAGCAAAAGGCCAAGCGCGATGCGCGCTACGCCGCCCGCAAGGCCAAGCGCAAGTAAGCTTCGCTCGTCACGTTCAATTGAACTTGAACCAAAGCATCATTCCGGAGGCGGTCTCAAAGGCCGCCGCCGGAATTCGCGAGGCCGCGGCCCCGCCTGAGGCGGGCGCTGCGCGACGACGCCGAAGGATCAATTCTTCTTCATCATCCCGTCGTCTTTCTTCATGCCGTCCTTCGACATGTGGTCCTTCTTCATGCCGTCGTCCTTGGACATGGTGTCCTTCTTCATCATGCCGTCCTTGGACATCGTGTCCTTTTTCATCATGCCGTCATCCTTGCTCATCTTGTCCTGAGCAAAGGCGGCCGGGGCAAACGCGAGGCCAAGCGAAAGAGCGGCAGCCGAGACGCCGAGCACGATGCGGGTGCGAATGGTCATGGTTCATCTTCCCTTCGAGATGGTGTTTGTCAGCGACGGACGCCGCTATTCAGTCTCGACGGATCGCCAGCCTGCGTTGTTACGCCGCCGCCGATAAATTTTGGCGAGCCCTCCGCTATCAGTCATACGGCGTACTCCCGCGCTCGCAACCGGGATCGGAAGTGTGCAGCGCAGCACGGCCGGCACTTGCCGGGGCATTCGGTCTCGAACTATCAGATGAGAGAATATCGGGTGGAAGACCGGCTAGGATGGGCCTGAACGCCGGTCTGACAAGACCCGACCCAAATCACACCAACAAGAACAGTCCAAAAGAAACGTTCAAAGGGATCACACCATGATTACGCGCCGACATCTGATCGCGACCGCCGTCGCGGCACCCGCCATCCTGCGCTTCGGCACTGGCACCGCGCAGGCCGCGACCACGCTGAAGATCTCACATCAATTTCCGGGCGGCACCATCGACAAGGGCGACTTCCGCGACCGGCTCTGCCGCATGTTCGCCGCTGAAGTTGCCAAGCGCAGCAACGGCGACATTGCCGCCGAGATCTATCCGAACTCCTCGCTGATCAAGACCAACGCGCAGTTCTCCGCGATGCGCAAGGGCGCGCTCGACATCTCGCTCTATCCGATGCCTTATGCCGGCGGCGAGCTGCCGGAAACCAACATCGGCCTGATGCCGGGCCTGGTGACCACCTACGACCAGGGCCTGCGCTGGAAGAAGGAGCCCGTCGGCAAGGCACTGACCGACTTCCTCGCCGACAAGGGCATCATCCTGCTCACCTGGGTCTGGCAGGCCGGCGGCGTTGCCAGCCGCTCCAAGCCGATCGTCGCGCCCGAGGATGCCAAGGGCATGAAGGTGCGCGGCGGCTCGCGCGAGATGGACATGGTGCTCCAGACCGCCGGCGCCTCGGTGCTGTCGGTGCCTTCGAACGAAATCTACGCGGCGATGCAGACCGGCGCTTGCGATGCCGGCATCACCTCCTCGACCAGCCTGATCTCGTTCCGTCTCGAAGAAGTCGCGAAGTCGCTGACCTCTGGCGCGGGCACCTCCTACTGGTTCATGCTGGAGCCCTTGATGATGTCGAAGGCGATCTTCGACAAGCTGCCGAAGAACCATCAGGACATTTTGCTCGCGGTCGGCACCGAGCTCGAAGCCTTCGGTCGCAAGGGCGCGCAGGACGACGATATCGAGGTCGCCAAGGTCTACGAGAAGGCCGGCGCCAAGGTGTCCGTGCTCGACACCGCGACGGTCGGCAAGTGGCGGGACATCGCCCGCGACACCGCCTGGAAGGATTACACCGCCAAGACCGCGACCTCGGCCAACCTGCTCAAGCTCGCCACAGACGTTGCGGCATGAGCCACGGTCCGCTTCCGGATCGTGACGACCGGACGAGCGCTGCCGCAGGGTCGGGCCCTGCGGCGGCGATCGATCGCGGTCTCGCCATCCTCCACACCATCATCGTCGTGTTCGCAGCGATCGCGCTGGTCGCAGCCTGCGCCATCCTGAGCTACAGCGTGCTCAGCCGCGCGCTGTTCAAGGCGGCCAATTACTGGCAGGACGAGGCCGCCGTGTTCCTCTTGGTCGGCGCCACCTTCATGACCGCCGCCTATGTGCAGCAGAACCGCGGTCATATCGGCATCGAGGCCTTCGTCGGCCTGCTGTCGCCGCTCGCGAACAAGGTCCGCCTCTGGCTGGTCGACGCCGCAACGTTCCTGTTCTGCGCCTTCTTCACCTGGAAGTCCTGGACCCTGGCCCATGAGGCCTATGTCGACGGCCAGGTCTCGAACTCGATGTGGTCGCCGCCGCTCGCCATCCCCTATTCGCTGATGGCGCTCGGGATGAGCCTGCTCTGCATCCAGATCCTCGTGCAGCTTGCGCTGCCATTCGCCGGAGCCAGGCGGCCATGAGCGTTTTCGGTATCGGCTTCGCCTACGGCATCGCGACGCTGCTCGTGATGTTCTCGGGCATGCCGATTGCGTTCGCGCTCGGCGCGGTCGCGGTCGTGTTCATGGGCATCTACATGCCTTCAGCCTCGCTCGATACGGTGACCCAGAACGTCTACGAGGAAATGGCCTCGATCACGCTCCTGTCGATCCCGCTTTTCATCCTGAAGGGCGCCGCGATCGGCAAGTCGCGCGCCGGCCAGGATCTCTATTCGGCGCTGCATGCTTGGCTGCATCGCGTCCCCGGCGGCCTCGGCGTTGCCAACGTCTTCGCCTGCGCGCTGTTCGCGGCGATGGCGGGCTCGAGCCCAGCGACCTGCTCGGCGATCGGTTCGGCCGGCATTCCCGAGATGCGCAAGCGCGGTTATTCCGGCGGTTTTGCCGCAGGCATCATCGCCGCCGGCGGCACGCTCGGCATCCTGCTGCCGCCCTCGATCACCATGATCCTGTTTGCGGTCGCCGCCGAAAAGTCGCTCGGGCGGCTGTTCCTCGCCGGCATCGGGCCGGGGCTGTTGCTGGTCACCCTGTTCGGCGCCTATGCCGTGATCCGCTTCCGCCGGGAATACAAGGCGGCTGAAGCGATCTACAAGAATGGCGGCCCCGAGGCCGCGATCCTGACCCGCGACGAGTACACGCTGGCCGAACGCTTCAGCGTGCTGCCGCGGGTGATCCCGTTCGTGCTGCTGCTCACCGGCGTCATGATCGCCCTCTACGGCGGCTACGCCACGCCGTCGGAAACCGCCGGCCTCGGCGGCCTCCTGGCGCTGGCGCTGATCGCGGCGATCTACAGCGTGTGGCGGCCGAGCGACCTCGCTCCCATCATGAAGTCGACCATCCGGGAATCGACCATGCTGATGATGATCATCGGCATGTCGCTGCTCTATTCCTACGTGATGAGCTACCTGCACATCTCGCAATCGGTCGCCGAATCCATCGTCGCGATGCACCTGCCGCGCTGGGAGCTGCTGTTCGCGATCCTCGTCATGGTCGTCGTGCTCGGCTTCTTCCTGCCGCCGGTGTCGATCATCCTGATGACGGCGCCGATCATCCTGCCGCCCTTACGTGCCGCCAATTTCGACATCATCTGGTTCGGCGTTGTCATGACCATCGTGATGGAGATGGGGTTGATCCATCCACCCGTCGGCCTCAACATCTTCGTCATCCGCAACGTCGCGCCCGACATCCCCCTGCGCGAGGTGATCTGGGGCACGCTGCCGTTCGTGCTGCTGATGATGCTCGCGGTGCTGCTGCTGTGCTTCGTGCCGGGGATATCGACTTGGCTGCCGGATCTCGTGATGGGGCCGGACGGGAGCAGGTGACGCTGCGTAGGGTGGGTTAGCTGCGCGGATGCGCAATGCGCAATCCGCGCGGCGTAACCCACCAACTTCGTCCCGCGTGCGCTGAAGCATGGTGGGTTACGCCGAGCAGATGCGCTGCGCACATCTGTAAGGCTAATCCACCCTAAGAATTCTCCTTCCGCCGCGATTTTGGCGCGCTCGCCACGACCTGCAGCAGATCCTTGCGCACGGCTTCGATGTGTCGCTCCAGGAACCGGCAGGCCTCCTCGACCTTCTCCGCGCGACACAGCGCGATCAGCTGGGCGTGCTCCTTCTCGGCAATGCCCATGGCCTTGGTGTTGGAGAGCTGCAGGCGCGTGTAGCGGTCGCTGGTCTGGAGCAGCGACAGCACGATCGCACGTGTGCGCGGCTGCGGCGCGTGCACGTAGAGCGCCATGTGGAAGTCGGCGTTGAGCTGGCCCCACTCACTCACGTTCCTCGCCTTGATCGCCTTCTCAAAACTCTTGTGGATGTCGTCGAGGCCTTCGTAATCCTCCGCGGTGAAACGCGGCGCCGACTGTGCGAGCAATCGCGGTTCCAGGATGCGGCGCAGGTCGAAGACGTCGTTGATCTCATCCAGCGACAGCTCCGAAACGATGGCGCCCTTCTGCGGAACGATCCGCACCAGGCCTTCCGCCTCGAGCTGGAATAGCGCCTCGCGGACAGGAATGCGGCTGACGCCATAGGCCTCGCCAAGCGCGTCCTGGCGCAGTTGCGATCCGGCCGGATAGGTGCCGTCGAGGATCGCCTGCCGGAGCTGGTCGACGATCGCAGCCGACAAGGTGCGATGCTTCAGAGGCTGTCTCATCTGATGGTCTGCTGTCCTTCCCGACTCGTTCGGCCGACGCGGTCCCTGTCTTGCATGTTGAGGTATCCGGCAAAAGCCAAGCACTCTGCAAAGGCAAAACTGCCCAGCATAAGCGCGCCCTGCCGCCGAAATGACCGCAAACTTCGTTTGACTCCAAAATGTATAAATTATACATTTGGCAATCGCACGACAAATCTTTCGGGGGCTGGGGCCTCTTTCATGATCGAGCAGACCATGCCGGCCACGCGCGCGCTCAGCCTCCGACGGACGATCGTCCGGATGTCGAGCGCCCTGCTCGCCTTCGAGCGTCTGGCACTGATGGGCCTGATGTACCTGCTCACCGGCCTGATCCTGGTGAACGTCGTCACCCGCTACTCGCATTTCCCCATCTACTGGATCGACGAATCCGCTGTTTATTGCGTGGTCTGGCTGACCTTCATCGGCGCCTCCGCCATGACGCGGCTGCGGCTCGACTTCGCGGTCACCATGCTGACGGAGCGGCTTTCGCCGCAGCACCAGAAGGTCGCCAAGGTGATCTCGACCGGCCTCGTCGTCGTGTTCGGCGTCGCCCTGATCGTCACCTGCGTGCTCTGGATGGACCCGGTCGGGCTTACCCGCGCCGGCTTCGACGGGCGCAAGCTCGCGGCCGAGACCTTCAACTTCCTCTACACCGAGCACACCCAGACGCTGAACTGGCCGACCTGGGTGCTCTATCTGACGCTGCCGATCTTCGCGGTGTCGATGACCATTCACGGCCTCGCCAATCTCTTGGAAGATCTCGAGCTGGTCCCACGCACCCCACCCAAAGGCTTTCAGCTCTCCGAGCTCGACGGGGTCAACTGATGATCACGTCAGCGGCTTTCATGGCGTTCATGCTGGTCGGCGTGCCGATCGGCCTTTGCCTGTGCCTCGCCGGCCTCGTCTACATCGCTGCATCCGGCAATCCCGTGCTGTTCCAGTCCTATCCGCTGCAGCTGTTCGGCGGCGTCGACAGCTACGGCCTGATTGCCATCCCGCTCTTCATCCTGATCGGCGAGATCATGAATGGCGGCGGCATCACAAGGCGCATCGTCGACATGGCGATGGCCTTCGTCGGCTCGCTCAAGGGCGGGCTCGCCTACGTCAACATCCTCGCCAACATGTTCATCTCCTCCATCCTGGGCTCGGCGACCGCGCAGGTCGCGATCATGGCCCAGATCATGGTGCCGGAGATGGAGAAGAAGGGCTACGACAAGACCTTCGCGGCGGGCCTGACCGCCTATGGCGGCATGCTCGGCCCGATCATCCCGCCTTCGGTGATGTTCGTGGTCTACAGCGTGCTGGCGCAGGTCTCGGTCAGCGACATGTTGATCGCCGGCATCGTGCCGGGCGTCATCCTCACGGTGATGTTCTGCCTCGTCATCGCGCTGATGGGATACATCTACAATTATCCCCGCGCGGACTACCAGACGCCGCGTCAGCGCGTCATGACGATCCTGCGGACCTCGCCGACGCTGCTGATCCCGATCGTTATCGTCGGCACCATTCTCGGCGGCCTCGCCAACGCCACGGAATCCGCAGCTGTCGGCGCGGTCGCCGCAGCGCTAGTTGGAAAATACTGGACCAAGGAGTTCAAGTTCTCCCAGCTGCCGCAGATGATGCTGCGCAGCGCCATCTATTCCGCGATCGTGCTGTTCCTGGTGGCGGCGGCGGCCGTGTTCTCCTGGGTCCTGATCTTTGGAAAGGTGCCGCAGGAGACCGCCGCCTGGATCCAGACGGCCGCCAAGGACCCGGTCAGCTTCATGCTGATCTGCAACGTCATCCTGCTGGTGATCGGCACTGTCATCGACGGCATTCCCGGCCTGATCATGACCGTGCCGATCCTGCTGCCGGTCGCAACCGACATTTATCACATCGACCCCCGGCAGTTCGGCGTCGTCGTGGTGATCAACCTCGTGCTCGGCCTGCTGTCGCCGCCGGTCGGGCTCTGCTTCTTCGTGGCCGCCGCCGTCACCGGCGCCAAGCCCGGCAAGATGTTCATGGTGACGCTGCCCCTCTTCGTCATCTCCTGCGTCCTCCTGGTGCTGCTCTCGCTCTATCCCTCGCTCTCGCTGATCCTCGTCAAATAGGCTCGTTCAAAAGGAAGCCCGACCATGCCGCTATCACGCCGCCGCTTTCTCGCCGCCAGTGCCGCCGCTTCGGTGTTCGCGCCATCGCTGGCGCTCGCCCAGGCCAAGGAATTCCGCCTCGGCCTGATCACGCCGAACGGCCATTCCTGGAACAAGGCCGCGCTCAAATTCGGCGACGATCTCAAGGCCGCCACCAACGGCCGCCTGACATTGACCGTGTTCCACTCCGGCCAGCTCGGCAACGAGACCGCGATGATGCAGCAATTGCAGTCCGGGGCGCTCGACATGGGCTTCATCCAGGCCGCCGAGCTCGGCTCGCGCGTGCCGCACATCGCCGCGATCAACGCACCCTACATCGTCCGCTCGACGCCGGCGGTCGCGAAATTCGTGCGGCATCCGGCGGCGGTGAAGCTGTTCGAGGTTCTTCCGCAGGAGACCGGCACCATCGGGCTCGGCTGGGGCATCACCGGCATGCGCGCGGTGTTCTCGTCCAAGGACCTGAATTCGCTCGCCGACATCAAGGGCATGAAGCTGCGCATCAACCCGACGCCGGTCTATCGTGACTTCTATTCCTCGCTGGGTGCTGCGCCGACGCCGATCCCGACGCCCCAAGTGTTCGACGCCATGGCCAATGGCCAGGTCGACGGCCTCGAGGCCGATCTCGAATTCTCCTGGAATCAGCGCTTCGACAAGGTCTCGAAAGTGATCCTGCAGATGAACGCCGTCTTCATGCCGATGGCCGCCGTCGTCTCCGGCCGGGTCTGGCAATCGCTCCCCGCAGCCGACCGCGAACTGATCACCAAGACGATCAAGTCGACGCTGGACGCGCAGATCGACGAGCTCGCCGGCAACGAGCCCACGCTGATCGAGAACTTCAAGAAGGCGCCGATCCCGATCCGCCAGGTCGACGCCAAGGACACCGAGGCCGTCATTGCCGAGTTCGACAAGATCTGGCTGCCGAAAGCCCCCGTCCTCGCCGAGCTGCGCAAGGTCGGCGCGACGCTCTGACCTCGTCCGCCACCTTCGCGTCAATGCCCGGCGGATCGAACGATCCGCCGGCACAATTTCAATCGGAGCCAAACAATGAGCCCACGCATCTCCTGGGAAGGCGTCTTTCCGGCCGTTACCACGCAATTCAACGACGACCTGTCGCTCAACATCGATGCGACCGCCAAGGTCATGGACGGCTTGATCCGCGACGGCGTCTCCGGCCTGATCGTCTGCGGCTCGGTCGGCGAGAACACCTCGCTCGAGCGCAACGAGAAGGTCGCGATCATGGAAGCCGCCAAGTCGGTCGCGGCCGGCCGCGTGCCCGTGCTGTGCGGCATCGCTGAGTTCACCACGGCGTTTGCGGTCGAGACGGCGAAGGAAGCCGCGCGCGTCGGTATCGACGGCGTGATGGTGATGCCGGCGCTGGTCTATTCGTCGAAGCCGCACGAGACTGCCGCGCATTTCCGCGCCGTCGCCAGCGCCACCGACCTGCCGGTGATGCTCTACAACAATCCGCCGATCTACAAGAACGACGTCACGCCGGATATCCTCACCTCACTCGCGGACGTCGAGACCGTGGTTTGCTTCAAGGACTCCTCGGGTGACACGCGGCGCTTCATCGACACTAGGAACATGGTCGGCGACCGCTTCGTTCTGTTCGCCGGCCTCGACGACGTCATCGTCGAGAGCGTCGCCATGGGCGCCGTCGGCTGGGTCTCCGGCATGTCGAACGCCTTCCCGCGCGAGGGCGAGACGCTGTTCCGCCTGGCCAAGGCCGGCCGCCTTGCCGAGGCCATGCCGCTCTACGAATGGTTCATGCCGCTCTTGCATCTCGACGCCCGCCCGGACCTCGTCCAGTGCATCAAGCTGTGCGAGCACATCATGGGCCGCGGCACTGCGTTGACCCGCCCGCCGCGCCTCGCACTGCTGCCGCAGGAGAAGGCCGAGGTCGAGGCCATGATGGCGAAAGCGCTGAAGAACCGGCCGCGGCTGCCGGATGTCGGGCTGAAGGCGGCCTGACCAAAGCTCTCTCCGCCGTCATTGCGAGGAGCCCTTGCGACAAAGCAATCCAGAGTCTTTCCGCGGAGGGACCTGGATTGCTTCGCTGCGCTCGCAATGACGGAGAATTACGACGCCGCGCGCTTCCTCTTCGCATTCAGCGCTGACGCCACGCGGCTCACCGGCGGCTTGCCCAGCACGCCGCTCATCGCGTTCGTGGCCGCCAGCAGCTTGTCCATGTCGACGCCGGTCCTGACGCCCATGCCTTCGAGCATGTAGACGACATCCTCGGTCGCGACATTGCCGGTGGCGCCAGGCGCGTAGGGGCAGCCGCCGAGACCACCGGCGGCGGCATCGATGACGCGCACGCCCTCCTCCAGGCCGACATAGAGATTGGCGAGCGCCTGGCCGTAGGTGTCGTGGAAATGCATCGCGAGCTTGGCGGAAGGAATGTTGGCGCTGACCGCGCGCAGCATCTCCTTCGACTTGGTCGGTGTTCCCACGCCGATGGTATCGCCGAGCGAGATTTCGTAGCAGCCGAGCTCGAACAGCGTATTGGCAAGATCGGCCACCGCCTTCGGCTCGATCTCGCCGTCGAACGGGCAACCCAGCACGCAGGAGATATAGCCGCGCACCTTGACGCCGTCGGCCTTGGCGCGCGCCAGCACGGGCTTGAACCGCTCGATGGATTCGGCGACCGAACAGTTGATGTTGGCCCGCGAAAAGCCTTCCGAGGCTGCCGCGAACACGGAGACCACCTTGGCGCCGGCGGCGCGCGCGGCGTCATAGCCCTTCTCGTTCGGCACCAGCACGTGGAATTCAGCGCCCTCGATGTGGCTGACGCCGCGCAGCACGGCATCCGAGCTTGCCATCTGCGGGATTGCCTTGGGCGAGACGAAGGCGCCGACCTCGACCGTATGCAGCCCTGCCGCAACCAGCGCCTCGATGAAGGCGATGCGCGCCTCGACGCTGACGGTCGTTTTCTCGTTCTGGAGGCCGTCGCGCGGCCCCATCTCGATGATGCGGACCTGATCGCTCATGTCACTCTCCGGAAGCCTCGACCACAGCGAGCTCGACGCCCTCCTGCACGATGTCGCCGACCTTGCACTTGATGGACTTCAGCACGCCGGCATAGGGCGCGCGCAGCGTCTGCTCCATCTTCATCACTTCGAGCGTGAGGATCGGCGCACCCTTGTCGAGCCTGGCGCCCTCCTCGGCCAGCACGGCGACGACGGTGCCCGGCAAGGGTGCTGCGATCTTGTCCTCGCCGACATGCTCCTCGCTCTCGCCGCCGAACGGATCGACCCAGTGCAGGTCGAAGCGGCCGTTGCGCGTGCGCAAGTACAGCTCATGGCCGTCGATCACGGCCGCCACGGACGATTTGACGCCGTCCAGCGTCAGATCGAAGCCACCCTCGCGCGGCGCAATCGTGAACGCCAGCTCGCGTTCGCCGATCAGCAGCGTCGAGCATCCACTACCATAGTTCAGCGTGATCTTCTGCTCCGGCCCGTGCCCGACGCGGAACGCAAAGCTGCGCTGGCGGCGGCCGACCGGCTGCCAGCCAAAGGTCTGCCAGGGCGAATTCGCCTGCGCACGGCCGGCCCGTTGCTCCTCGCTCGCGATTGCGGCCACCGCGGCGCAGAGCTCGAGCTCTCCCGGTGCCGGCGCCGCGGAGGTCAGCACCGCCAGCTCACGCTCGATGAAGCCGGTGTCAATCGCATTCGTCCGAACCTTCGGATGCGTCATTAGCGCCGACAGGAAAGGGATGTTGGTGACGATGCCGCGAACGTCGGTCTCTTCCAGCCCGCGGTTCAGCCGCTCGATCGCAACGTCTCGCGTCGGCGCCCAGGCGATCATCTTAGCGAGCATGGCGTCATAGTACGGCGAGACCGTATCGCCCTCGCGATAGCCGGCGTCGATGCGCAAGCCCCCGGTCTCGGCCGGCAGCCGCCATGTCGAGATCTTGCCGACCGACGGCATGAAATTCTTGGTCGGGTTCTCCGCGTAGACGCGCGCCTCGACCGCATGCCCGTTGAGCCGGATCTCATCCTGCTTCAAGGGCAGCGCCTCGCCGAAGGCGACGCGAAGCTGCCATTCGACGAGATCGACGCCGGTGATCAGCTCGGTCACGGGATGCTCGACCTGGAGGCGCGTGTTCATCTCGATGAAGAACACGTCCTTGCCGTCGGAGACGAACTCGATGGTGCCGGCGCCGACATAGTTGACCGCGCCCGCCGCCTTTCGCGCGGCGGCGCAGACGGTTTCGCGCTGCGCGGCGTTCAGCGTCGGCGACGGCGCCTCCTCGATCACCTTCTGGTGCCGGCGCTGCAAGGTGCATTCGCGCTCGAACAACGAGAGCAGATTGCCGTGGCTGTCGCCGATCACCTGCACCTCGATATGCCTGGGATTGTCGACGTACTTTTCGATCAGCATGCGGTCATCGCCGAACGCAGCTTTGGCTTCGCGCTTGGCGCTGATGATCGCAGGCTCAAGTTCGGCAGCCGAACGCACGATGCGCATGCCGCGGCCGCCGCCACCGGCGGAGGCCTTCACCAAAATGGGGAAGCCAATCCTCTCGGCCGCCTTCGAAAGCGTTGCCTCGTCCTGGGCTTCGCCGTGATAGCCGGGCACCAGCGGCACGCCGGCTTTTTCCATCAACTCCTTCGAGCCGGACTTCGAGCCCATCGCCGTCATCATCCCGGCGGTCGGGCCGACGAACACCAGCCCGGCGTCGAAGCAGGCTCGCGCAAACTCGGCATTCTCCGACAGGAAGCCGTAGCCGGGATGC
Source organism: Bradyrhizobium sp. WSM1743 (assembly GCF_000473065.1). Lineage (GTDB taxonomy): Bacteria > Pseudomonadota > Alphaproteobacteria > Rhizobiales > Xanthobacteraceae > Bradyrhizobium. Next base: position 24,656 of record NZ_AXAZ01000034.1, on the reverse strand, counting down.
ACGGCCTCGGCGCCGGTCTTGCGCGCGGCCTCGATCAGTCGCTCGACATTGAGATAGCTGTCGCGGGCGCGTGCAGGCCCGAGCAGCACGGCTTCGTCGGCAAGCGCGACATGCATCGCGTCGCGATCGGCCTCGGAATAGACCGCGACCGTGCGCAGGCCCATGGCACGGGCGGTGCGGATGACGCGGCAGGCGATCTCGCCACGGTTGGCGATCAGGAGCGTGCGAAAACGGCGGTAGAGCTTCGAGCGGTCCATCGCATCACATCCTGAACAGGCCGAATTTCGTCGGCTCGATCGGCGCATTCGAAGCCGCCGAGAGGCCGAGCCCGAGCACAAGGCGGGTGTCGGCGGGGTCGATCACGCCGTCGTCCCACAGCCGCGCGGTTGCGTAATAGGGATGCCCCTGGCTCTCATATTGCGCGCGAATGGGCTCGCGGAATTTATCTTCCTCTTCCCTGGACCAGCTATCGCCCTTGGCCTCGATATTATCGCGGCGGACCTGGCTCAGCACCATCGAGGCCTGCTCGCCACCCATCACCGAGATGCGGGCATTCGGCCACATCCAGAGGAAGCGTGGCGAGTAGGCGCGGCCGCACATGCCGTAATTGCCGGCGCCGTAGGAGCCGCCGATCACGACGGTGAATTTCGGCACCGAGGCGGTCGCAACCGCCGTCACCAGCTTGGCGCCATCGCGCGCGATGCCGCCAGCCTCGTATTTCTTGCCAACCATGAAGCCGGTGATGTTCTGCAGGAACACCAGGGGAATGCCGCGCTGGCAGCACAGCTCGATGAAATGCGCACCCTTCAGCGAGCTCTCGCTGAACAGGATGCCGTTGTTGGCGATGATGCCGACCGGAAAACCCCAGATATGGGCGAAGCCGCACACCAGTGTCGTGCCATAGAGCTTCTTGAACTCGTCGAACTCGGAGCCGTCGACGACGCGCGCGATGATGTCGCGTACGTCGAACGGTTTGCGGCCGTCCACGGGCACCACGCCATAAATCTCCTCCGCGGCAAACAGCGGATCGCGCGGCGGGTGCATGTTGAGGTTCGGCCGAACCGAAGGCTTCAGCGTACCGACGATACGCCGGGCGATGCCGATCGCATGCGCATCGTTCTGGGCATAATGATCGGTCACGCCTGATTGCCGCGAATGCACATCGGCGCCGCCGAGCTCCTCCGCGCTCACGACCTCGCCGGTCGCGGCCTTCACCAGCGGCGGGCCGCCGAGGAAGATGGTACCTTGATTGCGCACGATGATGCTCTCGTCCGACATCGCAGGAACATAGGCGCCGCCTGCGGTGCAGGAGCCCATCACGATCGCAATCTGCGGAATGCCCTGTGAGGACATCTGCGCCTGGTTGTAGAAGATGCGGCCGAAATGCCGCTCGTCCGGGAAGATCTCGTCCTGCAGCGGCAGGAAGGCGCCGCCGGAATCGACCATGTAGACGCAGGGAAGATTGTTCTGTCGCGCGATATCCTGCGCGCGCAGATGCTTCTTCACGGTCATCGGATAATAGGTGCCGCCCTTGATGGTGGCATCGTTGGCGACAATCACGCATTCGCGTCCCGAGATGCGCCCCACCCCCGTGATGACGCTCGCCGAATGCACATCGCCGCCGTAGAGGCCATAGGCCGCGAGCGGCGACAGCTCCAGGAACGAGGTGCCGGGATCGACCAGCAGGTCGACGCGCTGGCGTGCCAGCATCTTGCCACGCGCAGTGTGGCGGTTGCGCGAGGCCTCGCCGCCGCCGCCGGCGACCTGGCTGAGCTTTTCGCGCAAGTCCGCGACGAGGCCGCGCATGGCCTCGGAATTGCGCGCAAAATCTGACGAAGACGGATCGATGCTGGAATGGAGCGGCATGGTGATTCCAATGAGGTGAACGTTTAAGCCGTCTCGGCCATCAGCTCGCGGCCGATCAGCATGCGGCGCACCTCGGACGTACCGGCGCCGATCTCGTACAGCTTGGCGTCGCGCCAGAGCCGTCCCACGGGGAATTCGCTGGTGTAGCCGACCCCGCCGAGCGCCTGGATCGCCTCGCCCGCCATCCACGTCGCCTTCTCCGCGGAATAGAGGATCGCAGCCGCCGCGTCCTTGCGCAAGCTGCGCGCATGGTCAGCGTGATCGCAGGCGCGCCCCACCGCATAGACATAGGCGCGCGTGGCCTGCCAGGTCGAATACATGTCGGCGAGCTTGCCCTGCATCAGCTGGAAATCGCCGATCGGCTGGCCGAACTGCTTGCGCTCGTGCATGTAGGGCACGACGGCGTCCATGCAGGCCGCCATGATCCCGAGCGGGCCGCCCGACAGCACCGCACGCTCGTAGTCGAGGCCGGACATCAGCACTTTGACGCCCTCGCCCACCTGGCCGAGCACGTTCTCCTCCGGGACTTCGCACTCGTCGAAGAACAGCGGATAGGTGTTGGAGCCGCGCATGCCGAGCTTGTCGAGATGCTGGCCGTGGGTGAAACCTTTGAAACCCTTCTCGATAAGGAACGCGGTCATGCCGCGCGGGCCGGCCTCCGGATCGGTCTTGGCGTAGACTACGAGCACGTCGGCGTCGCCGCCATTGGTGATCCACATCTTGGAGCCGTTGAGCACGTAGCGGTCGCCCCGCTTGTCGGCGCGCAGCTTCATCGAGACCACGTCGGATCCGGCGCCGGGCTCGGACATCGCGAGCGCGCCGACATATTCGCCGGAGATCAGCTTTGGCAGATAGCGCTGCCGCTGGGCGTCGTTGCCGTTGCGGCGGATCTGGTTGATGCAGAGATTGGAATGGGCGCCGTAGGATAGCCCCACCGCAGCCGAGCCGCGCGAGATTTCCTCCATGGCGACGATATGGGCGAGATATCCCATGTTGGACCCGCCATATTGCTCCGGCGCGGTCATGCCAAGCAGGCCAAGGTCGCCGAAGCGCTTCCAGAGGTCCGCCGGGAATAAATTGGCTTTCTCGATCTCGGCGGCGCGCGGGGTGATCTCAGCCTCCACGAATGAGCGAAGCGTATCGCGCAGCAGACTGATGTCTTCGCCAAGATCGAAATCGATGCTCGGGATGTTCAAGGCGATTCCTCCATGTTTTGGGGTCTGAACCTAGCCCCGTCCCGGCCCTGTTGCGGTCGAAAAGGTTGCATTTTCTGCCAAACTTGGCGAGGATTTTCCAAGGGAGTTCCGATGCCTTTTCAAGCCGCCACCGCAATGCCGCGCCGCGCCGTGACCCCCGCCGCCTTCGTCCGCGGCGTGGTCGCCGCTTATGAGCGATACGGCCGCGATCCCGCGGCGGCGCTGAGCCGGGGCCAGGTCGCGCCGGAGCTGGTCAACTCCCCGGATGGGAGGGTCACCGCGGCCCAGTTCGAGGCGCTGGCGGGCCATGCCATGCGCGAGCTCGACGATGAGGCGCTGGGCTGGTTCTCGCGCCGGCTGCCATGGGGCACCTATGGCATGCTGTGCCGGGCCTCGATCACCGCACCAACGCTGGAGGTCGCACTCAAGCGCTGGTGCCGGCATCACCGCCTGGTCACCGAGGATGTGCTGCTCGATCTCGAGGTTGGCGAGGAGACCGCCGTCATTTCGATCCGTGAGCTGCGCGATCTTGGGCCCTTCCGCGAGTTTTGCCTCGTCACCCTGTTCCGCTACGTGCTCGGCTTCTCGTGCTGGGCTGTCGATTCCCAGATCGCGCTCCGCGCGGCTGGGTTCCCCTACCCGGAGCCCGGCCACGTGTCGGTCTATCCGACCATCTTTTGCCGGACCGTCCGCTTCGATGCAGATCGCGCGGCCCTCGTCTTCGACAAGCACTATCTCTCGCTGCCGCTGACCCGCAGCGCCGCCGATCTCGACAACATGCTCAAGGGCGCGCTCCGGCTGACCGTGCTGCCCTATCGGCGCGACCGGCTGCTGGTCGAGCGCGTCCGCCGCGTGCTGCGCAATGCGCGCGGGCGGGTCCTCGGTGCCGAGGACGTCGCGAGCGAGCTCGCGCTCTCCACCCGCACCATGCATCGCCGCCTGCGCGAGGAGTCCACCTCGCTGCGCGATCTCAAGGAAGAAGCAAAATTCGAACTGGCAAAACAGGAGCTGATGCGCGGCCGCATCCCGATCAAGCGCATCGCGGAGATCGCCGGCTTCCGCAACGAGAAGAGCTTCTCGCGCGCCTTCCGCAGCTGGACCGGCACAAGCCCGCGCGATTTCCGCGGCCGGTATCGGTGAGCCGCGCAGGCGTCACGCCGCCGTCTTGATATCCGGACCGGTCAGCGCCTTGACGGCATCTTCGAGCGCCTTGGCGTTGTCGGTCAATTCCTGCTCGGATCGCTTCATCATCTGTGCGACGCGCGCGCAGCTCCGCGACAGGAACTCGATGTTGAGCAGCCGCATGGCCTTGAGAACCGTGCGGTAACGTTCGACGTCCGAACCGACAAGGCCCGGCCGAATGATGGTTTTTCCATCGCTCGAGAGCCCCAGCGATTTGTACATCTCGCGGGCCAGGATCGGCCAGTAGTCCAATAGACGCGACATCTTCTCGCTTTCGAGGTCATCGAATGCCGCCAGAAAGTCCTCAGTGCTGATATTGCCGCGTGTCCGCGATTCAACCGTGAGATCCTCGATCACGCGCGGTATCTGCTGGATCCGGCGCTCGCGCTCGTCGGACGATTGCGCGTCGAAATCGGCAGGGAATTTCTGGATGATCTCGGACCTGAACCGGTAGCCCATGCGGATGGCCGTCAATAGCGAGAGCTGCTTGCTCGACAATCCGGTCAGCGGCCCGCCGACCTCCTCGATCGCCAGGAATTCGCAGCGGTAATCGCCATCACCCTGGACACGAGCCCGGTGCAGCAAGGTCCGGTAGCGCCGGCCGCCGCGCCCGATCAGCACGGCCTGCGGCGCAACGAACTGGTTCTCGCGCGCCGCAAGCAGTATCTGCGCGGTTTCCTCGAGCCATTTGTAGACGAAGTTCTGCCTTCCAGTTTCCGTATTCGCCAGCCTCTGGACCTTGCACCAGGGTACGGACGGCGCCTGGATGGTGAAGAGATCGCCGAGCACGCTGTCGTCGCCGGTGAACTGGGCCGCGGGTGGAATCTCCCCATGGGCGAGTTCGGCATCGGATGCCACGAAATGCACGCGCGGATAGCCGTCGAATTCGCGAATCTCGCTGAACAGGCCGCTTTCTAGCTTGCCGACCAGCCCGCGCAACTCGTTGGCATCTACGTCGATGGCGTTCCTCTCGAAAATGCCGATCAACTCCCTGATGAGTTGATCCTTGCTCGTCAGCATCTGCAGGTGACTGAGCGGACCCGGCGGGTTCACGTTCGGGCGGATCAGGCAGAAGATCCGGCGATCGCTGGCTGCCGGCTTTACGGCGGCAAAATATCCGGCTTCATAAAAGCACCAGGACCAGTCCTCATAGGGCGCACCGTAAAGCAGAAACAGGCTTTGCGCTGTACGAAGATGATGCTCGATCGAGGGCCGCCATTCGTTGCCGCGCGGGATGTCCTCCGAAATGAAGACATCGATTTGTCCGTGCGAAGCGGTTTCAATGACTTTCTTCATCGCACGGGCTATCCGGCCGTATTCAGACCGGTGGCTGATGAAAATCGGGTTGGGAGCCATGACGCGCTTCCCCAGGGTTCAATCCGGCCCGTCTACAATTCGGGCGACCTCTGGAAAGCATGGACCCGCGCGGATCGCCACTCTGTGAGGCAGTTCACACGGCTACGTCTAAATTTGGGGCCGGCGTACCGACCCTTAGGTATCGCCAGGGGCTGAGGCTTGCGATGAGACATGCGGCACGCGATGTCGCGCGCCTCTCATGAATTTACGGCCCCCGAGATAAACCTCGGAGGCCGCAAAACCTCAAAACCGGTCTCGAATTCAGGCGTCAGTTGGAGTTGGTCTGGCCGCCCGGGCGAAGCTTGCCGCGCGACTGGGTCTGCTTCGGCTGGAGGGCGAATGCGTCGTTATTGGTCTTCGCGCCACCGGTCTGCGAGCAGGTGCCGCCGATGCCGCCGGCGGCCTGGCGGCAGGCTTCCATCGTCGGATAGCCGCAGCCATGCGCCGCCTGGGCGCCGTTGGTGATGCAGTATTCCTCCGCCTGCGCAGCCGGCGCGGTCATCATGAGAAACGCAGATGCAAACAGCGCCGCAGTGGATGCGACGAACGTCCTCGAAATCGATGTCATGGTGTCTTTTTCCTGCTTCAGGGTCCCACAAGATAGTCCTCGGCGTTGCCAGGCACGCTGAGGGCCACACCTGGCATCTAGGCGGGGCCCAGGGAACCGACAATCACGGCCCCGCGCATTGCAGGACTTCGCAAATCACATGTCACAGTTAGGTGATTGACTCATGTATTTATAATTCGGATTGCGTGAAATACCGATTTGTCAGTACGGGAATGTTCGGATCCTACCCCGCCGGCGCCGCCGCGGCGACCTCCTGCAATGGCAGCGGCACGTCCTTTGCGACGCCCAGCACGGGGAAGCTGCGGACGTTCTTTACGTTCGGCATCGCGGCGAAATGCAGGAGCTGCTGGCGCATGCTCTCGACACTCGGCGCCACGCATTTGAGGAGATAGTCGGTGTCGCCCGAAATCCGCCAGCATTGCTGGATGCGCGGGATCGCGGCGATCGAGCTCTCGAACGCCTCCAGCACCGGCTGGGCCTGACTGCCGAGCTGGATCGAGACGAACGACACCACTTCAAAACCGAGCCGTCGCTCGTCGATGACGGCGCGCACCGCCCGGATCACGCCGCGGCTGAACAGCGACTTCAGCCGCCGCAGGCAGTTCGGCGCGGACACCCCGACGCGCAGCGCCAGCTCGTTGTTGCGCACGCGCCCGTCCTGCTGCAGTTCGGATAGTATCTTCAGGTCGACGCCGTCGAGCTGGTCACGCCCCGCCATAGCCTGCCCTCGTCATGGTCGTGTCATGCGAGACAGCGAAGCACGGGGGGAAATGGCTGCCAAGGGTTCTTGGGTTCGGGCGACTAGCCCCTCCCGCCGTCATGGCCGGGCTCGTCCCGGCCGTCCACGTTCTTCATGCTGCCGCCGAAACGTGGATACCCGGGACAAGCCCGGGCATGACACAACGATAGAGTTTGCCGAGCCTCAATGCGTCCAGGGCTCGCCGCGGCGGAACGAGAAATTGTCGGCATAGGCGGCGGGCCGACGGATCGAATCCTGCGGCTCGATCACCTGGTAGGCGATGCCCTTGCGCTCGCAATAGGCGACCGCCTCTTCCTTGCTGTGGAAGCGCAGCGTGATCTGCTGCTTCATGTCGCTCGACGACGTCCAGCCCATCAGCGGCTCGACCGAGCGCGGCAGCTCCGGCTCGTAGTCAAGCTGCCATTCCTTGGTCTTGGACCGGCCGGATTGCATCGCGTTCTTGGCGGGCTTGAAAATGCGTGCGGTCATGGCTGGTCCGGGCCTCTTCGTCTTTTCGTTCGATTTCGATGCGTCACGGTGGCAGTTGTTGGAAATCTCGGGGATAGTATAGAGACACCGATTGGGAACTGATCGGTGATTCCGGCTCCCCGGCACCCTCACCAACGGTATAGTCATTATGCTGCACCGTGACAATTGCGTACCCGCCTCCCGCGCCGGCGTCCCGCCCGGCGGCACCGTCTCGCCGATATCGGCGTCTTCGTCCTCTTCGAGAGCCCCCGTCGCATGGCCTTCCTGAACATCAACGCCACGCTCCCCGAAAAGGGCCGTGACCTCAGGCTCGACCTGTTTCGCGGTGTCGCGAACTGGGCGATCTTTCTCGACCATATCCCCGACAACGTCGTGAACTGGATCACGACCCGCAACTACGGCTTTTCCGACGCGGCCGATCTGTTCGTCTTCATCTCCGGCTATACCGCCTCCTTCGTCTATGCGCGGATGATGCTGGAGCGCGGCTTCATCGTCGGCGCCACGCGGCTGACCAAGCGGGTCTGGCAGCTGTATGTCGCCCACATCATCCTGTTCGTGATCTACATCGCCTCGATCAGCTATCTGGCGCTGCGCTTCGGCGATTCCGAGATGATCAACGAGTTCAACGTCGCCGGCCTCGTCGACAATGCCACCGAGACGTTGCGCCAGGGCCTGTTCCTGCGCTTCAAGCCGCTCAATCTCGACGTGCTGCCGCTGTACATCGTGCTGATGGGCCTGTTTCCGCCGGTGCTGTGGTTCATGCTGCGCAAGCCCGATTTGACGATGGCGCTGTCGATCGTGCTGTGGCTCGCCGCGCGCCACTTCGGCTGGAATCTGAACGCCTATCCGGCCGGCCAGTGGTACTTCAACCCCTATTGCTGGCAGGTGCTGTTCGTGTTCGGCGCCTGGTGCGCCATGGGCGGGGCCCGGCGCTCGATGACGCTGATCAATTCGCCGATCACCCTGTGGGTCTGCCTCGGCTATCTCCTGTTCGCGCTGATCATGACCATGGCCGGCCGCTTCCCCGCCTTCGGCGGCATGTTCCCCGAATGGCTGTTCTCGGCCTTCAATCCCAATGACAAGACCAATCTTGCGCCTTACCGCTTCCTCCACTTCGTCGTGATCGTGATCCTGGTGATCCGCTTCGTGCCGAAGGAGTGGCCGGGGCTGGAGTGGAGGGTGTTCGATCCCTTGATCGTCTGTGGCCAGCAGTCGCTCGCCGTGTTCTGCGTCGGCGTGTTCCTGTCCTTCGTCGGCCATTTCGAGCTGTCGATGAGCTCGGGCTCGCTGCTCGCGCAGATCTTCGTCAGCGTCGCCGGCATCGCGATCATGACGACCGTGGCCTATTACATCTCGTGGTCGAAGAAGCAGGACAAGCCGCTGAAGCCGCCACCGGCAAAGCCGGCTGCAGAGGCGAAGGCGGCCTGAGACAGGCGGCAGCTACGCCGCCTCTCCGCCGTCGAACTCGGTGAATTTCTTGTAGATCCAGTCGCGACCGTCGTGGCGACGCCAGACCTTGCCGACCACGAACTGCCCGTTGATGGAGCGGCGCGGCACGATCACTGTCCAGAGGTGCCAGATCTCGGTCCAGCTCGACTGCGGGCCGACGGTCTTGAGGTTGCGATCAAGAGACATAGGGCAGAACTCGCTGGGGCAGAACTCGCTGACGCAGAACTCGCTGACGCAGAACTCGACTGACACGCGCGCCGCGACGCACCATGATCTGTGCAGATGAAAGGCAGCCCATCGCGAGCCGGGACCGACCTGATAACAGCCACCCAGAGGGCCGCAACAACCGCTCGCCTTTAACCTAACCGATCAACCTTACTTCTTGGGTCGGCGCGATCGGTTGAAAGCCAGCGCCGGGTTTTCTAGAATGCATGTGATTTGAGAACGAGCGCGCTGTTTCGGCGCACGGTGATTTCTAGACTGAACTTTGCAAGCAATCGGACGTTTGGAAACAATTGGTTTGCGGGGGACAACAATAATGAAACTGCAATGTGCACGTCTGTGCCTCGCGCTCCGAATGTTGCCGCCCGCGCCGATCGTGAGAACGCCGTCACAAGAGCCGCCGCAAGCCGCCAACGACAACCAGGCGGTCTGGTCGTTCGTCCCGTTTCCGCCGGGCTGGCACGCATCGAGCTGACCAGCGCGGCCTGAAAAGCGCAACGCCGCGCAAGCGGAGTATCATCGCTTGGCGGCGTCCGTTTAGACATTGGGCGCTGAAATCCCCAACACACATGTGTCGATGGCGCCGCGCAGAAGGTTCGATGGAGCTTTGCTGATGCCGCGCGAAACGGGCGGCTGGACGCGACATCCCTCGGCCGCGGGGGACCAGCGCCTCCGGGACGAGCGCCCCCGGGAATCGGAAGCGGCGCTCAACCTCGGGACTGGTCGGGGCAGCTGGATTCGAACCAACGACCTGCAGTACCCAAAACTGCCGCGCTACCAGGCTGCGCTATACCCCGAATGTCCGGCGAGCCCCGTCGATACACGCTTCCCAAGGCGCCAGCAAGCTTCCAAAGCCGCCAGCAAGCTTCCAAAGCCGCCAGCAAGCTTCCCAAACGCCGGCAAGGGCGGCAATCGCGCGGGTCCGCCCGTCCTATTTGCTGCCGAACAGGGGGTGGCCGACGCGGTCACCGGGGCGGATACCGTACTTCTGCGCCGTTCCCGCCACCACCTCCAGCACGGCCCGGGCGGGCCCCCGGGACGAGATGATCTTCGTCGACAAGGGCTCCGTATTCTCCGCGATCCGCAGGATGCGGCCATCGGCGCGGATGAAGATCATGTCGAGCGAAACGTAAGTGTTCTTCATCCACATCGACACCTCCTGCTCGGGATTGAAGTCGAACAGCATGCCTTTGCCGTCGGCCAGTTCCTTGCGGTACATCAGGCCGGTCTGCTTCTCCTCCTCGGTCGTTGCCATTTCCACCGAGAACACCTGCACGCCGTTCTTGGTGACGATCTCGAGCGGCTGAAAGCTGGCGGCGCCGACAGGCGCGCTCGCGACGGCCCAGCCGGCGATGACGAGGATGGCGGCAAGCCAGCCCTTCAGAGCGGACCAGACGGCCTTTCGATCAAAGTTCATGGGGGTTCTCGAGGCGTGGGACTGGGCCAGTCCTTACGCGGCGGCCGCCGGAAAAGAAAGAGGCGCGCCGGCGGGCCGGCACGCCTCTGCTCACGATCGCGGGAACTGAAGTCTTTAATGCGACTGCAATCCCGGCGATCCGGTCTCGGGATGGATCTCGGCCGCCATCATGCCCTTGGAGCCGGGTCCGAAGCGCACCAGGACATACTGGCCCGGCCTGAGCTCGGTCATGCCGAAGCGGCGCAGCGTCTCCATGTGCACGAAAATGTCGGGCGTACCCTCGCCGCAGGTCAGGAAACCGAAGCCGCGCAGCCGGTTGAACCATTTGACCTGGGCCCGTTCCAGCCCGCTGGTCGGCGTGACCGTGACATGGGTGCGCGGCGGCAGCATCTGCGCCGGATGGATCGCGGTCGACTCGTCCATCGAGACGACGCGAAAGGCCTGGTAACCCTTGGCGCGCTGGATGCATTCGACGACGACGCGGGCACCCTCATAAGCCGTCTGGAAGCCATCGCGTCTAAGCACGGTAACGTGCAGCAGGACGTCCGGCCAGCCATTGTCGGGAACGATGAAGCCGTAGCCTTTGGAGGCGTCGAACCATTTGATGACGCCATGGACCTCGACGAGGTTGGCGCCGGTCTCGCCAAGCCCGCTGAATGGACTGAGCGCGCCCTCGCGGCCGGCGCCGCCATGTTCGCCCGGCGTCATTCGCCCGGGCGAAGTGCCCTGTCCGGGAATTCCAAGCTTCTTGGACTCAAATCCGTCCGACGACCCCATAACCCCGGACCTCACACTGCCATGCTACCCGCCACATTGGCGGCGCTCGAATCACGCGTCTTAAGAGATTGTTCTCAATTCGACGCGACGCGAATCTTTCGACTCAAAAGATAACACTCCCGGTTGCGGCGCATAGACAAAAAAGAGATTCGCCGGAACCTATGAACAGCTTGCACAGCCGCGAATCAAATTGATGCCTCAATTGCCGACAAAGGGCCCGAGAGTCTCGCCGATGTCGTGGTGGATGACGAGGTCGGCGATGTCGTCCTGATCCGTCGGCTCGCGATTGATGATCACAAGACGTGCACCGGCGCGCTTGGCCATCACCGGAAAGCCCGCGGCCGGCCAGACCACGAGCGAGGAACCGATCGCGATGAAGAGATCGCAGGCTTGCGACAGCGCGGTCGCGCGCTGCATCTCGTCGTCCGGCATCATTTGGCCGAAGGAGATCGTGGCGGTTTTCACCGGCTCGTCGCAGGTGGTGCAGTTGGGCGCCGCGCCATTGTCCTCGAAACGGCGCTTCACCCAGTCGAGCTGATATGACTGCCCGCATCCGATGCAGCGCGCATAAGTAGTATTTCCATGAAGTTCAATCACGTGTTCGGGCGCAAAACCCGAGGCCTGGTGCAGATTGTCGATGTTCTGGGTGATGACGGCGGGAACCTTGCCGGCGCGGTAGAGCGAGGCCAGGGCGCGATGGCCGCGGCCGGGCTTCGCCGCAGCAAAGACCTCCTCCATCGCAAAGCGCCGGCGCCAGGATTCGTCCCGCGCCTCCTGGCTCGCAACGAACTCGTCGAACGGGATCGGACGGTTGCGCGTCCAAATTCCACCCGGCGAGCGGAAGTCGGGAATGCCGCACTCGGTCGAGATGCCGGCGCCGGTGAACGGTACGATGGCCCTGGCCTCGGCGATCAGGTCGCCGAGGCGCTCGACGCCGCTCCGAAGATCCGATGCGATCAATCACGCCTCCCGACTCGTTTTGCCTGACAGCAACATGCGCAAGCGGCAAGATCGTTGACGCTCTTATCAAGCGCGAACGCAACGCGCTCGGCAATTTTTCCCGGCCTTGGCTTATCACAATCCTGCAATGCCTCCTCCTCCTCCCCATTGACGCCCCATTCAGGAGCACCAATGGATGTGTTGACGCGACTCAACGTGATTGCGGCGGCAGCGCTTGGGTTCAGATGTGCACATACTCAGGTGTAGAGGGGATTTGACATGACCGAAGACGAGGAACGCAAGGCGCGTGAGCGCGACGAGATCGCCGCCCGTGTCGCCGCCTTCCGTGCCACGCAGGAAAAGTTCAAGCGCGAGCGCGAAGAATATTTCGTCTCGACGCTGGAGAACGCCCGCAAGGTCGAGCGGCCATCGCTCTGGCCGTAGGATCATCGCGCAAGCAAGCGCGAAGCATGCCAATGAAAAAAGCCCGGAGCCTCGCTCCGGGCTTTTCGCTGTTGGCGACTACCAATGGCGATAGTAGTGGCGGCGGTAGTACGGCCCACCGTAATAGGCGTACGGACCCGGTCCGTAATAATAGCTCGGGCCGTCATAATAGCCGTAGCCGGGACCGTAATAGCCATAGGGGTGGGAGGCTGCGACCGCGCCGGCGGTGATCGCGCCGGCGGCAAGGCCGAACGCGAGGCCCGGGCCGATTCCGCGGCCGCGCGCCTCGGCCGGCGCAGGCGCCGCGACTGCCGCCACGCCGACGGCCGCGATGGTGGCCAGGACTGCCAGTGTCTTCTTCATGATGTCCTCCTTCGCGTCTTGCGGAGAGATAACCGCCGGCACCTGCGATGGTTGCGCAATCGGCAGGAACCGACCGCGCTCAAAAAAAGTCGATTCAAAAATATCGATGCAGCGGGAACAAAATCGGCGGACGCGGATTAACTCGTCAAGTGCGAGAGCCTCCGCCATCCGGTAGAGGCAACAGCACCGAAGCCCCGTCAGCATCTCCGCGATGCTGGCGGGGTTTTAGTTTCACGGGAGCAAATGGCAGCAGACCATAATTGCTGCCAGCGGGGCGGACGATCGAGGAGGAAGGTTTGCCGTTATCCGCTTTGCTGGCCCGTATCCGCAAATTGGTTCCCAGATCCGACGATCGGCATTACGACGAGATCGTCCGCAGCTTCGGTGTCGGCACGCTGCGCCCGCCGCCGACGCCGATGAGCGACCGCGAGCTGGCGCAAGCCATCGCCGAGTTCCTGAAGGAGCAGCCGTCGAGCGAATCCGTCGCGGCCCTCGGCCGCCGGCTCGATCCCTCCTCTCCCGTTTGAGTTTCTTTGCAGGAGCATGGAACCGGGATTACGCGCGGACGTTGAGTCCTTTCTCACGCCGAGCGCAAGGAAAGAGGTCCGCCATGCCCGTCTGGCTCGAAGTCTTGCTCAACCTGGCCGGCTATGCCGGCTTCGTGGCGCTCGCCTCGCGCGGCGCCGCCTGCGCGCACGCGCCGGCCGACGATCGCGGCTACCGCGACGAGCGCTAATTGGCGCGCGCCGCTTGGCCTGCCGTGCGCACCAGCCGGTCGGCCTTGACTGCAACGCGCGTGTCCTCGGCCTGCGGCCGCAGCGAGAAGCTGATCACTACGAAAGCGAGACAGAACAGCGTGCCGACGACGGCGACGCGCCGGTAGGTGTTCCGGTCGCCTTGGAAAAAGGACGGCTCTGAAAACGGCATAATGGCAAAACTGCTTCTTGGCGAAGTCGTTTCTTGCTTGTCTTTGCCGGACACCTACCCCAACCCGCAGCAAGCGCAACGCGATTGGGCTTTTAACCTAACTGGATAGGGTCATCGGCATTGGTGCAAGCTATCGTTAGGCACACCAGAGGCGGCACCTCTGCCGCAAGGAGCGGTGCAAGACCGATCGGCTTTGTTCCAGCTTCGACTCCATTTCGTTCTCGAAGAACGAATCGAAGTCGCAAAATTCAGTGCGGAGCGATTCCTAACGATCGATGAAAGCGCGCGCCCCTCACACCGTCGGCGGCAGGACTCATCGCGAGCAAACTCTGCGGCGACAAGCAAGCGCGAGTCGTCAGAACGAGCCCGCTTGCGCGTTGCCGATAGATCAAGCCGCCCGCTTCGGCTTGTCCTTGGAGAAGCATTCAAGGATCTGGATGCGGAGCTCTTCTGCGGCAGGACCCTCGAGCTTCCTGAGCTCGTTCCACAGCCTGATCACTTCGCGTTGCTTTTCGACGGTCATGAGCACCTCCCAATGGTCCACCAAAGGCGGCTCAATACTAGAACAAAAGGAGAACAAAAAGTCCAGCCCCTCGGGAGAGATTTCGTGCTGAACCTTTTCGGCGCGGCAAGGACCCATGGAAGCTGGGGATTTCAGCGCCCAGTCACACGGCAGCGCCGCCTGACGAACATACTCCGTCATCGCGGCGCTGTTGCTTTTTGGAATTTCAACTTTAAGTTACGTGTATCGCTGACGGCCAGGCGCTGAAATTCCAACGCCGTCAGTCAGAAGAGCCTCGCGCGAAAGCGCGGGGTTTTTCTTTGCGAAGCCGGTGATTTTGATAAGCGGGATTGCGGCGACGGAACGAGGCCTCGCCTTCCGCATTGACCGTCCGAAATTCAGCGGGCCGGCGACCGTGCAGCGCAGCCGTTTGGCGCGACAGAAGCCCGCACCGCGAAATGCGTCATCGAGCCGCTAATGATCTGCGAGTTCTGCGAGAACGAAATCTCGATCGGTCTTTCGGTCTGCCCGGCTTGCGGGAAGCCGCAGGGCGCGCCCGGACAGAGCGAGCGGCGCGCGCTGTGGCTTGTCCTGATCGTCGTGGCGGTGTTCGGCATCGCCATCGCCGAGCACCACCTTTTCTTCAGCCATTGATCGTTGCGCCGTCGCAAGAGAGCCCGCCGCAACGACATCGCCGGCGGCTCAGACCGCGTCCTTCGCCACCTTCAACGGCGAGGCCTTGACCGATTTGCTCGCGGGCTTCGCCGCAAACTGCATCGGCTCCTTGGTGAAGGGATTGATGCCCATGCGGGCTTCGGTCGCCGGCTTGTTCACCACCGACATTTTCACGAAGCCGGGAATGACGAACTCGCCGGACTCGTTGAGCTCCTTGTAACCGACCGTCGCCATGTACTCGATCACCGACTTCACGTCGTTCTTCGAAAGCTGCGTGCCCTCGGCAATTGCATCGATCAATTGGGTCTTCGTCATCTTCGCCATGTCTGAATTCCTCTGAATGGGGGCGCGCGCAATTCCTGCTGGGGATGCGGCCGGACCGCGGGGCACGCTGCTGATTCATGCCAGAAGTCATGAAGTGATCGGGCTTAGAACCCATCGAGGCCGAAAACGCAAGCACGGGTTCTCAGGGATGACCGGCCTGCTGTGAACGATGCCGCCGGACATGCCCACTTTCTTTTTTTGAACCATTCGGCTGCTGACGCGTCTTATGATTGAAGTCCCTAAGCTTCACCCCACCAGAGAACCCCGCTTCCCCCAGGGCGGGATTTTCGCTGTTCGAGACTCCAGTTGATCCCACCCGCCGCGTCACCTCCGCGTGAAACCTGTGGCTCCTAAGGGTGTTGTTGACACTTCAGTAACCTAACGCCGCCAAGCTCCCATCAGGTTCGTTGCGTTGGAGTATCCTCACAGTGCTGGATTTTAACGAGCTGCGTGAACTCGCAGCTGATGTTCGTATTTTTGTCGACGTCGCCGAAGACAAGGCCGAAGCGCTCAGAGCCGTGATCGCGGCTTACGACGTGGTGCTGGCGATCTTCCCCACTGAAGAGGGTATGGGCCTCCACGTCATCAAAGGCAGCGAGATCCTGGACAGGATTGCGAAATCGCGGACGCATGCGATGTACAGCCACACGGCGATCGCAGTTCCCGATCTTGCACATGCAGAAGCGCTCAAGTTCCTGACGGTCCCTGTCGATCAACGGATTGCGGCCTAGTCTCCTGCAAGTCTTGCTTTGTCGGCCTCGCCACTCCGCAGCAGAGCGGCGCGTGGTTCACTTCGCCCCGACGGGCCCTCAGGATAAGAGCGGAGTGTGTGGCCGCTGCTTTGGCGGACGCCGACGCCGTTTAGCCTCATCCTGAGGGACCGCGAAGCGGTCGTCTCGAAGGACGAGGCGTGCGCTCAGGTCTTCAAAAGACCAGATGCGATTGCCCTGCTCCCCGACAGGAGATGTCAATAGGCCTCGATGCACGAGCAACGATACGAGGGCATAGCCCCTCACGGAATCTCCGCGGCCTTCCGGCTATCTCCGATCGAAACCGGCTTGTTCAGGAAATACTCGCGGTTGCCTGTCGCGGCCTCCGCATACTGATCGATGGCCACGATGATGGCCTGGACGTGGGCATAGCACCACCCTTCCCGCGTCGCCTTGCGGCGAACGTCCTCGAGCGCGGTCAGGAAGGGCGACAGATCCCTCTCATCGTCGAACCATCGCCTGCTCACCATGTCCTCCCGCCGAGCACCCTGCCCTGGTTGTGATGCGGCTCCGCGCCTTTCAGCGCGTCACGCTGGGCGCAGAGACTTTCGACCTTCGCCTCCATCCGCGACAGTAGCGCTTCGGCCGAAGCCGTCCCGACACCCGCCCGCTGCAGCTGGAGGATCTCCTTCCGCTGCCTGCCGATTTGCATGCGCATCCGTTCGATCTCCCGCCTGAGAAAGTCCAGGTCCGGCATTGTTCGGCCTCGCGAATTTCTAGATATGCCCCATGAGAACAAAAACGGAACGACGAGTCGAGTCCGACGTTGTACGGAAGACGAAAAAGGAGATGTGCAGTGGCCGACAACACCCAGAAGGACCCGAAGGACTGGGTATCCGGCGACGACCCGATGACCGGAGCCCAGGAATCCTACCTCAAGACCTTGGCCGAGCAGGCGCACCAGGACCTGCCCAAGGAGGAGCTGACCAAGGCCGAGGCCTCGGAGCTGATCGACAAGATGCGGCAAAAGGCCGGGCTGGAGGAGTGAGCCGTCCGATTGCAGGAACCCGGCTCCGTGCGTATGCAAACGAAATTGGGAATCGAGAATGCCTTATTTCGTTTGTGCCCGCGACGGAGCGGGCCAGATCATCTTGAAACGAGAGACCCGGGAAGCGGCCGAGAAGAAGGCCGCCGAGCTCCGCGACCTGGGCTATTTCGAGGTCGAGATCGTCGCCAAGGGCGACGAGGAGACGGCGTGATGAGTGGGCACGGTCGGCGGAGTTGGCCGTGCATGATCAAACAAACGCTCCGGCATCGGCTGTTATCAAGGCCCAGCCAATCTGCCCGCAGTGCCGCGAAGCACAGCAACCCTCGCAATCTTTCCATCATTTGAAGCCAGCGCTTCATGCTTCCCTCAGCACCTTAAAGACGCTGAGAATGACGAAAGCGCCCAGACCGTAGGTCAGTGCATTCACGACCCAGGAAATGGCGATGCCGAGGAAGGTGGATCCTCCGACCGCTCCCCGGAAAGAATACGCTGCGGTGATGCCCGGCCACTCAAGCCAAAGAAACGCGAAGTCGGTCAGCGGCTCCAGGACAAGGAGCACCGTCGAGATGAGCGCCCCGATGGCCAATGCGATGACGAGGTGCGTCCTCACGGAGAGCATCAAAGACCCAGCAGGCCGGAGATAACAGGAATGAGGAAAAAGGCGGCGATCCCGAGAAGGAGGCCGACGACAATGCGTGCAGTGCGGCCGTGAATCTTGGTATCGAGCCATGCACAGATGGCCACCGCAGCGTGTCTCAGCCAGCTGCCCACGAGGGCTCTGACGAGATCGAACAGGAGTTCTGCAAGGAATGCGGCCATGGCGTTTGGTCGCCCTCGCCTCTAGCCGGGTTCAAGCTCGTAGGATGGGTAGAGCGAAGCGAAACCCATCGAGAGCCTTGTTGCGTGACGAAACATGATGGGTTTCGCAAGTGCTCTACCCATCCTACGAGCTTTTAGGACCACGGCGGCTCTTCGCTCGCTCCGGGCGCCTCATCATGGATCGTGACACCCGCCGACCGCAACCCGGTCAGCAGTACAGTTCTTACAGAGGCAGCATCAAATCCGATATCCTTGGCATTTGGTGGATGTGCCTCGCTGCCCTTCAATCGGAGCGCCAAGTGCAATTGCTCGCAAAGGTGCTGAACGACGAGATTGACCTGATCGTCTGTCATGATCTGCTTTTCCTGCTACCATTTTGCGATCCAACAAATAGCACACATGGAAATGCGGTGGTACGCGATGGACCGCCCAAAGGATCAACCCCGCGCGGCCAGGAAGGCTCCCAAAATCCATCCACATACGAGAGCAGACTGGAAGTGACTAGCCGGCGACTAGCACGACGCTTTTGGCCCGCAACAGGCCGTGTCGCCGGATTACGGTCAGTGCACTAGGACGTGGATTCATTAACGCGCAGCCAGCCATACCCTGATCGATGCAAGCTGTACGAAGGCAGGGTAGTTAGCGGCGAGCCTGTCGTAGCGCGTTGCCACCCGACGACATTGTTTGATTCTGTTGAAGAACCGCTCGACCTGGTTGCGAGCGCGGTAGAGATAGGGACTGAAGCAGATCGGATCGCTGCGATTGCTTTTCGGTGGAATGTTGGCCCACGCGCCCTTCTTCATGGCAAGCTCTCTGATCCAGTCGGCATCATAGCCACGATCCGCAAGCAGCATCGACCCGGATTTCCAGTCGAGACAGCAGTTTTCCGGCGAGTCGAACGTCATGTGCCTCGCCGGGGCTCAGCGCCAGCCGTACCGGCAGACCATTGCTATCGACCACCGCATGAATTTTGCTCGTCAAGCCGCCGCGTGATCTCCCCATCGACTGGCGCTGGTTTCGTGTGATGCAGGCTCCATGCTGATGCACCCGGACAATGGAGGTGTCGATCATCTGGACAGCGGCATCATGGGCAGCGGCGAGCGCGTCGATGATGCGGCCCCAGACACCAGCCCGCCGCCAGCGGACGAACCGGTTGTAGCAAGTGGTGTATGGGCCAAACGCTTCGGGCAGATCACGCCAAGGTGCCCCGGATCGCAAGACCCAGAAGATGCCATTGAGGACACGTCGGTCGTTTACCCGAGGAACGCCACGCGGCTTGTTCGGCAACATCGGCTTGATGGCAACCCATTCACAATCGGCAAGTTCGTAGCGCATGATTCGAGCCCCAAATATGCGAGTTGAATCATGAGCGTCCGGCCAAACGCAACCTTTTGGCTGGCGATGGTTTGGCGCTTTCAGGTCAAAGCGGACATCAGCTACACGACGACCCCCGCTCAAATCTTCGAAAATGACCCAAGGCGGACGTTAGTCGGACCGTGTGGCCGACTCGTCGATTTTCATGATCGGCTGGCCTCCCTTGATCTGCTGGCCGACGCGGTCACGCACGATTCAAGTTTTGTTTTTGACTTTGGGCAGGCAAATCTCCGCCCACTTGGTCGTTGCCACCGTGCGCGGCGATGAACATGGCGACGGCCGACCGGCAATAGGATTCGATTTCGTTGTCGTCCTCTGCTCTCGCCTCATCGAAGCGTGCGATCATCAGGAGATCGGATCCTTTGAAAAGCGCGGCAAACAAGCGGGCGGACCGGAGAGGGTCGGGCACGTTCAGAAGCGCCTTCGCGTGCAGCTGACGCAACAAGGCCTCGATTTGGCCGATGACATGGGCGGGGCCGGCTTCGTAATGGAGCTTGCTTAACGACTTTTGACTCGTCTTGTCGGCCATGACCATGGCTTCGACACTGCGGACGTCTGATCTCAACAGCGTGCGAAGCAGTGATGATCCCACCGCCATGAGCTGATCTTCGACCGAACCGTCGACGCCTTCAAGAAGCGCCTGTGGTGCAAACAACTGATGGCAGCCGGCCGCGATGGCCGCGCTGAACAGCGCCTCCTTGCTCTCGAAGTGCCGATAGATGCTGAGCTTGGATATCTTCGCCCGCTGGGCGACCTTGTCCAACGTCGTTGCTTGAAAACCCAATTCCACAAAGAGTTCGCTCGCGGCGTCGACGATCGTTTGGCCAAGCGCTTCGTTGGCGGGCCGGCCACGCCGGCCCTGGCTGTTTTCGGTCACGACAATTCCAGTACTTGACAGTATCCTAATTCTTGAATTACGATACCATGAAGTATCCGAATTGTGCAAGCCAACGGGTAGGTTTCGACCTGTCCTCCATCCGGAGCCCATCACCATGGATGACGTGATCATCATCGGCGGCAGCTTCGCCGGCCTCGCCGCCGCCCTGCAACTCGGCCGTGCCCGCCGCAAGGTCACCGTTCTCGATACCGGCCTGCCACGCAACCGCTTCGCCGGCCACTCGCACGGCCTGCTCGGCCACGATCACAAGCCGCCGCTGGACATCCTGGCCGAGGCGCGGCAGCAGCTGGCGCGTTATCCCGCGATCAGGCTGGTGAGTGCCCGGGCCGAAAGTGTCTCCGGCGCCATCGACGATTTCAACGTCATCACTGGCGATGGCGAAAGCCTTGGGGCGCGTCGTCTGATCCTGAGCTATGGCGTGGCCGACCAGATGCCTGATGTTCCGGGCTTTGCCGAAAGCTGGGGCACGTCCATCGTCCCCTGCCCCTATTGCGACGGCTTTGAAGTCGCCGGCCAGCATTGGGGCCTCGTCTGGTCCGGCCCGCAGTCGCACAATCAGGTCAGGCTGTTCCTCGATTGGACCGACAAGTTGACGCTCTTCGCCGATGGTCACGACATTCCGCCCGATATCCAGGCCGATCTGGCGCGCCGCAAGATACCTGTCGTCGATGGCCTGATCGTCGAGATCGCCCATCACAAGGGCCATATCGCCAGCGTCAATCTCGATACCGGCCGCAATGTCGCGGTCGACATCCTGTTCGCCCATCCGCGCAACAAGCCATCCGCAAGCCTGCATGAATCACTGGGCCTCGCCACGGTGGAAACGCCCGTCGGCATCGTCCTCAAGGTGGACGAGCGCCGCCAAACCAACATGCCCGGCATCTACGCCGCCGGCGACCTCACCACGCCCTTCTTGCCCTCGGTCACCCAGGCATCATCGCAGGGCGCGATGGCGGGCATCTTCGCCCAGCAGTCGATGCTGGTTTGAGAGCACAGATTCCCTCCTCCCGAAGTTAGGATCTCCGATGACGGACGACCTCCCCCTTGTGCTCCTCCATGGCTCCGCCACCGGCTCCCACTCCTGGGCCGCGGTCCGCACGGGTCTGGAGGCGCACGGCGCCAGGGTGTTGGCACCCGACATGCTCGGCTACGGACGGTCGCCGACACCGAGCAAGGCGTGGCAGCTAAAGGACGAGATGGCCCACCTGCGCGGCTGGCTGGACATGCAGGGCGTCGGCGCGTTCCACCTCGTCACCCACTCGATCGGGGCCTTTTTCGGACTTCACCTGCGGCTGGCCGTCGGGTCTCGCGTGGCGCGGCTCACGTTGGTCGATCCTGTGGTCGTCAGCGTGCTGCGCGTGCCCGGGGAGGAAGACGCCCTGCGCGAGGTGCAGACCCTCTGCGATCGGTTCATGCGCGCGCTCCCGGATCACGATGCGGCCGCCTGCCTGTTGGTGGAGCACTGGAGCGGCGCCGGCGCGTGGAACGCGCTGGGCGAGAAGGGCCGTGCGCTAGTTGCAGGGCTCACACCGCGGCTGCGGCTCGATATGACCGCCAGCGCAGCCGATCGGACCACGCTCGCCGAGCTCACCTCGACCGCGGTGCCGACCTCGGTGCTCGTCGGAGAGCGAACGTCGGCCGCTCCGCGGTCGGTGAGCCGTCTGCTCGCGGAAGCGTTCGACGCTCGCACGGTCGTTGTCCCGGGGGCTGCACACATGATCCCACTGACCCACCCCGCGGCGGTCGTCGAGGCGATTCACGCCGACATGGTGGCATCGTGAGTCGCGCCGAGCGCTCGCTCGATCCCAGGTGATCGGCCTCGAACAGCCCCGTCAATCAATTCAACACCAATTCTAGGAGTCGCCAGTGAAGTTGTCCGGTCACACCATTCTCGTCACGGGCGGGAGCGCCGGTATCGGTCTCGCGGAAACCTTGACATGAAACACTCCCATCCCATCCTTGTCACCGGTGCCGCTGGCCAAGTTGGCGCGATCGGACCGAGCGTGACGAAGTCTCTGCTGGAGCGCGGGCTGAAGGTGCGCGCCATGGTCCGCCAGGATGACGGCCGGGCGGAATCGCTGAGGGCACTTGGTGCCGAGGTGATCGTCGGAGATCTGTTCGACCTGGACGCGGTGCACCGCGCCGTGGATGGCTGCAAGCGCCTGTACTTCAGCATGTCGGTCAACGAGAAGTATCTCGAGGCTACGACGAACGTGGCGGTGGTTGCCCGACACCATGGCGTCGAAGCATTCGTCAACATGTCGCAGATGACGGTCTCGGAGATGAGCATCCGCGAGACCGCGCGCAGCCCGCAGCACAAACAGCACTGGCTGGCCGAACAGGTCTTGCAGTGGAGCGGCTTGCCGGTGGTCACGATGCGTCCGACCGCCTTCATGGACGCGTTCTTCTGGCGATTTGCCGTTCCGACGGTCACCGCTCAGGACGTGCTGATGTTGCCCTTCGGAGAGGGAAAGACGTCGCCAATCGCCGCCCACGATGTTGCGCGGTGCGTGACAGAGGTGTTGGCCAATCCCGAGTCTCACCTTGGAAAGGTATACGAGCTGACCGGTCCCCGTGCGGAGACGCTTCGCGAGGTCGCCGAAGATTTCACAAGAGTCCTGGGGCGTCCAATCACCTACAAGAACATTCCGTTGGAGCCCTGGCTGGAGAGCCTGCGATCCATTGGCGCATCCGCACACGTGGTCGCGCACTTGGAGTCGATGGCACTGCTGCACCGGGACGGCCGATACGACCGATCCTCGGGCGATGTGGACCTGCTGACTGGTGTGCCGCCGATGTCGATCGAGGACTTCGTGCGCGCGCATCAGAACGACTTTCTGAAGGCAGACGCGCGCAAGCCGTAATCTTTCGCTTGTAGGCCGGATGAAATGCATCATCTCGGAAGTGCCCGGCGGTCGCCGCTGCGCCCAGTGATCGGGTAGCTGGAGGCGGGACCGCTGGAGACGATGCGCGCTTTTGCATCGGACGCTTAGTTAAGAACGAAGCAGAACAAGGATATGTCATGGCACAGCACAATGGCGATCGGGTCGCCGACTGGAATGGCCAAAGCGGGGAGCGCTGGGTCGCCCACCAGGCCCGGCTCGACGCCAGGCTGGCGGTGTTCGGCCAGGCCGCGATCGAAGCCGCCGCGCCCGCGACGGGTGAGCGCGTGCTGGACGTCGGCTGCGGCGCGGGCGCGTCGAGCCTGGCTCTGGCCGCCCGCGTCGGCGCGGGGGGCCAAGTGCTGGGCGTGGACATATCCGAACCACTGATCGCCCGAGCGCGCGCGCTTGCGCCACAGGATACGCCGGCCCGGTTCCGCGTGGCCGACGCGAGCAGCGCCGAGCTGCCCGAGGGGGCGTTCGACATTTTGTTCTCGCGTTTCGGGGTGATGTTCTTCGAAGATCCGACAGGGGCGTTCGCCCATATGCGCCACGCGCTCCAACCGGGCGGCCGGGTCGCATTCGTCTGTTGGCGCGGCGCGGCCGAGAACGATTGGATGCGCCAGCCGATGGGCGCGATCAGAAGCATCGTCCCGCTGACGGCGCCGCCCGATCCCGAAGCGCCCGGTCCATTCTCGTTCGGCGACCCGAGGCGGGTGGGTCGGATCCTGACGGCGGCCGGGTTCACCAATATCGCTATCGCGCCTTTCGATGCTCTTGTCCCGTTTGGCGAGGGCGCGACGCGGGACGCGGCGATCGACGACGCGGTGAAGATGGCGATCGAGGTCGGCCCGCTGTCGCGCGTGCTCGCCGATCAGCCCGACGACATCCGCGCTCGCGCCTCGGCCGCGGTTCGTGCCGCCTTCGCGGGCCGCCCCGGCGAGCGGTCGGTGATGATCAACAGCGCGACGTGGATCGTCACGGCGCGCAATCCGGCAAGCTGAGGGATTAAGAGGGGAAGACGCCCCCGCTCGGTGGCCTTTGGCCGGTCAGCGGGATCAGATGAGGGCGTATCCGCGGTGTCGGAGCAAAGCGATTTATGAGTACGCGCCCTTAAATGCGGGATTACGGTGACTGTGCACTAAACTTTCGGATCTCGCCGTCCGGCTTCGGGCCGCGCTTCGCGCATAATGCCAATTGAGTGCACTGGACTGCACCCCTGAAGTGAGACACGATAATTACAGTGACAGGCATTTCGAGGATGACCTGTGGCAGGACCAGGAAAGAAGCGTCAGTTTCCGACGACTTACAAATTGAAGGCGATCAAGCGGGTTGAGCGGGGCGAAGGCGTCCTTCCTGTGGCCCGCGAGCTTGGGATATCCCGCAAGATTCTTCATGACTGGATCAAAGCCTGGAACGCCGATGGGCCGGACGGTTTGAACCGGAAGCCCGGACCCAAACCTGGCCCCCGCAAGCTCAAGCCGCTAGCA
>NZ_AXAZ01000033.1 GCF_000473065.1 Bradyrhizobium sp. WSM1743 | reverse complement strand
CGTCAGCGACCGGATTGGTCGGCGTGAACGCCTCCAGGTGTTGCATGCCGTCGATATAGCGAAACACTGCCGTAGAGAAACCGCCAATCAGCCTGTTGGCGCTGATCGCAATCGCCTCGAATACCGGCTGCACATCGTCAGGCGAACTTGCGATGACCTTCAATATTTGGGCNGTCGCCGCCTGCTGCTCGCGGGCCTCCTTCAGGTCTTTGCTCGGACCGGCGACCGAACGACGCTTCGCTCGGCTGGCCGCTGGCGCAATGCGGCGCTTGCTCTTGGTGGTCTTGCGGCCCTTGCGGGTCTTCGCCTGNCTCGTCTTGCCGCCCGTTCTTGATGGCCGCGCCATATCCGCCCCCAAAGGGTCANGAAGGGTATCTTATCGGTCCAAACCATCATTCAGGAAGGGCCGGGATAGCCTGAATCGCATGTCACCGG
Organism: Bradyrhizobium sp. WSM1743; assembly: GCF_000473065.1. GTDB lineage: Bacteria > Pseudomonadota > Alphaproteobacteria > Rhizobiales > Xanthobacteraceae > Bradyrhizobium. The sequence goes on along the minus strand of NZ_AXAZ01000033.1, from coordinate 81,650 downwards.
GCCGGGCTGATGTCCGAGAAGGGTCAGAAGCAGCGGTCAGGGCTAGCCCGGCGAGCTTCCGGTCTGCCGCCGATAGCAGACCATCGCAGTGGGGTCATCCTTGTTCGCCTAGGGGCCAGCAGCGGAAGTTACGGCGGATCATCGTTTACCCAGTTAGGCACTCTTGTAGCACAACCAAGAGATGTTGAGGCGGTCGTGGCATCGAACACTTGTTGCCATCCTACTCTTCCTTCTCGCCGTCGGTGTCTTCCGAATTGCGGGAGGCTGGGTGTACGGCGAGTCTCCGTATGTCCAATACTTAAAATGGGCGCACCACGACATCCCGCGATTTACCGTTCCGGTCCTGCTGGTCGAGGGAACACCCTTCACCCTTCACGCCCGCATCATTGGAAAGAGGCGATATGAGCTGAACCTTATGGTTTTCACGGGACCAAAGGAGGAGGCTGCTCTTACAACTCTCCTCGGCGGTCCCGTCGCACAGCCGATCAACGCCGGAGCGCCGCCCGGGAAGCTGCGCACGACGGTTCGAGTAACCGTCCACGATCAAGAGCAACGCTTGGTGTATAATCAGACCCGTAGTTCGGACGGGATCGACGCATGGACAGCCTTCTCTCGTGCTCGTGAACTTGGTTTGCTGCCTTTGGATGAAGGCCTTTACACCGTCATCATCACACCCTTGAGCGACGTGTCAGCATTGGCTCCGTTCCGGACGGAGATCGAGCTCACTTACTCTGGGAAGTAGTCATACTGACACGCGAGCGCTGCAGGCCAGCATTGGGTCATTCGCGTCGATCTGGCCGCGTTCTCCGCACGTCCTCAACTGCTGCCATGCCGAACTGGACAGTGATCCTTCGCCTGAGGGCCACAAGCGGACCCAAAGTGCCGTGTTCGAAGCCATCATCGACGGGACCACCGGCGCCATCAATGCTTAGAGATGGATCGTCATCTTCAAGATCGAATCTGGAGCGCTACTGTGCTGCCCGGCCTCGTTCGGCGTACGTCTTTTTACTGTCCGCACTCGGTGGAACGACATCTGGCCCCGGCGATACCTTCACCCACCCCAGCCGGGGCCCGCTCTCGATTCCGGAATAGATGCAGACCGCGCCATGGAGCGGCCCACAGCAGGCATGATCAAGCCTCTGAGACACGCTCAGCTCTGACGGGTCAAGCACCGCAGAAGCTGCGAGGCTCGGAGCCGCCGCTAGCGTTTCCCCCAGGAGATCACGCCGGTCTCGACGCCGGCCCTGCTTGTGCGCGGGCTTCCGGAGCCAGGGGCCCAGGCGGATTTAGCCGCAAACGCGACGGCGGACGAGCACGCGCTCACCACTACGCCAGATTCTCTGGATGATCGTGCGGCACCGCCCCAGTCCCGATCCGGACCCCGGGCCTACGTAGTCCCGCCCGTACCCCGACCCGGACCCCGGGCCCGTATATTCCCGTCCATACCCGGACCCGGACCCGGGGCCACTATATGGTTGAGAGTAGGCTGAACCCATTGAGCTCATCAGGCCCAGACCTATGGCCGCTACTGCACAAAATGCTTTGATGTCGAGTGTCTCCTCGCGGGGCGCTCAAAAACTTTCCGAGCGTCGGCATTGCTGTGCAGTAACAAGCAGGGGCAGCAGCACGGCGTTCCAGCCATCTGGGTCTGGGCACCGCAAAAAGATGGCAATAGACTTGCTGGGATCGTGCGGGCCGGATTGACGCGGTCAACGGCTTAGTCCGGATTGGGTCATTCGCGTCGGTTTGGCCCTGCGGCTATGATTTCCGCTCAGCCCTTGCGAGCGGACGTCTTCAGTACTGGTGGGAAGGTCTCAATCGGCCCAACAACGGACTTAGGTGTACGTCCGCCAAGGGGGCTGCGACGCTGGCGATCGCGTGGTTCCGAGCGTAACCTGTCAAGACCGGAGTGCAGAAAGCCGGATATTCTGGGAGGACGACGATGTTAGCCAGACGTGTCATCGCATTATCAATCGCAACCGCGACCATTCTGGGTGCGAGCCTTCTCGGCTCTGCGCTTGCAAAGCCGTTCATGATCGTCGGCCTCGACGAGAAACTCCTATGGGACGATGACGGCAAGCCGATCCTGGCTGCACCAGGCAAAGACCAGGTTCTCATCGTCGACGTCGCAGACCCTGAGAGCCCGAAGATCGTCGCTTCCCTGCCGCTGAAGAACTCGGTGGTCGGCCCACCAGTCAATGTTGCGATCGACCCGAGCGGCACCGTGGCGCTGGTGGCGGACTCAGTCGACGTACTCAAGGAGGGCGACGCGCTAAAACAGGTGCCGGACAACAAAGTCTATGTGATAGACCTCACCGCCAATCCGCCAAAGCTTGCGGCCACGCTAATCGCTGGCAAACAGCCCTCTGGATTGAGTTTCAGTCCGGACGGCAAGATGGCGCTGGTCGCCAACCGCGGCGACAATTCAATCAGCGTACTTTCGGTCAACGGCAGCGATGTCAAGATTACTGACACCGTAGCGATGTCCGACAGCGTTGCGCATGTAACATTTACGTCCGACGGCAAACGCGCGTTGGTCGTCCGGTTTCCCGCTCACAAGATCTCTGTACTGGATGTCGCTGGCGACAAGGTGACCTACAGCAAGATCGACCTGCCTACCGGCCAGTGGCCATACAACGTCGCAGTGGCACCTGGGGGCAAGATCGCGCTTACCTCGGACAATGGCGGCGCAGGCTCCTCGGATGGCAGCGTCGATACAACAAGCGTGATCGATCTCGAAGCCAATCCGCCTCGCATCATCGATCGCGTAGTAGTGGGTGACGGGCCCGAGGGACTTGCGATCAGCCCGAAAGGCGATCTCGCCGTTTCGGTTATCCTGCGCGGCTCAAATATGAAGAAAGCGTTCTTCCATGAAAAGAACGGCAGCGTCTCGGTGCTCAAGATCGACGGCAAGAAGGTCACCAAAATGAGCGATATCGAGGTCGGAGGATTGCCGGAAGCCGCGATGTTCACGCCTGACGGCAAATATATCCTCATCGGCAACTACCTAAGCCAGGACTTCTCAATTCTTAAGGTCGATGGGACCAGCGTGACCGATACCGGCAAGCGTTTCCAGGTGCCGGGCCACCCGGCGTCGGCGCGGATGGGTCCGTAGCGCGCCGTAGAGAACTTGGACGCACAAAGACACGAAGGCCTGGCTCCTCTCAGGCCTTCCATTATTGCTGCTCAAAAGCATCCTGCCGCCGCGCGGGCCGGAGCTTGAGATTGGCGTTGGCACTCACCTCGACCGAGCAGGATTGGTCGATATTTGCCCGGGCCGACGCAAATTCCAGTCTACTCTCAGTACCGGACGCGCGGCGCATCAGGTTAGTTGGTTCAGGGTCATTTTCGACCGATTCGACCGGGGTGATCTGCTGGTTGATGTCCGCTTTGCCCCTAAGGCGACGCGGTGCTGCGCAACAGCGAAATGACGCGATGGGCCAAAAGCGGAAGTGCATCGCTTGAATTTACCGGTCAGGTGTTCGCTTGCCAGCGAGCGGCTTGGCTATCTCCAGCGCGCAGTCGATGAATAGCCGCCGCGCTGGACTCGGAGTTCGGCCCTTCAGCGTGATGATTCCGATCGGCCACATCTGCGCAGGCATTTCGACCGGCAAGATTTTCATCGACAGCCGCTTGGCGCTGTAATGCAGCATCGATGCGGGAAGGAAGCTCAGGAAGCGCTCCGATGCCAGCAATGCCGACTGCATCAGGATCGAGTACACGGTCACGCTGGGCCGCGGCACCTCGAGTGCGGACGCGTGAAATGCGTTGGCAATCCAGCCGCCCGGAAAACTTTCGCGCGGTGGCAGGCACCAGCGCTCGTTGACGAGCTCGGCGAGGCGGATCTTGCGCCGCCGCACCCACGGATTGTTCAAGCCTGCAACGACCACGCCGCTTTCGTGCAACAGCTCCTGCACATCGGTGTCGGCAGCAGGCGTCGGGCTCGGGAGCCGCCCGATCATCAGATCGATATCGTGGTTGCGCAGATAGCGGTCCTGAAGCTCCGGCGGTTCGCCCTCGATGATATGGAGCGCGAGCCTCGGATATTGCCGGGATAGCCGATCGATGATGGCTGGCAGCAGGCCAGCCATCACAGGTTCCGTACTGCCGATGCGCAATTCGCCGATGGTCGGATCGGCCAGCGCTTGCAGTTCGTCCACGCCGCTTCGCAAATCGTTGCTCAGGGCGATGCTACGTTTGAGCAACGCCTCACCGTAGAGTGTGGGCGTCACCCCCAGACGGCTTCGCTCGAGGAGCGGAAGGCCGAGCGTTTGCTCAAGGCTCGCGATCATCTTGGAAATGACGGGCTGCGAAATCGAGAGATGCTCGGCCGCCTTGGCCATGCTCCCGTGCTCGACGACGGCGACGAAGACACTCAGTTGCCGCAGCTTGATACGCTGGCTGATCCGGGATGCATCGAGCATGCGACCCTTTCTGAAATGGAATACAAGGATCGGAAAACAGAACTTTCCTTATATAGGGATCGGGAACAAGCTGCAAATCGAGAGTGATTTCTCACTGGCGAGATTTGGAGCAAGCACCATGTCGGAAACACCGCACTTCCGCCTGCCCCGTCGCACGTTTCTGCTGGGGGCGCTCGCAGCATCGTTGTTGCCCCGTCAGGTCGCCGCGCAACCGTATCCTTCTAACCTCATTCGAATTGTCGTCCCGACGAGCGCCGGCACGCCGCCCGACATCATCAGCCGGATGGTGGCCGATGGGCTTGCGGCCAACGAAGGTTGGCGGCTCGTGGTGGAAGATCGGCCGGGCGCTCTGCAGACTATCGCAATGAACGACGTCAGCGGCCATCCGGCGGACGGCTATACGCTGCTCACCATGAGCCTGCCGATGATGGTGACTCCGACGCTGCTTCCGAAGGCAGAGACACGGCCCGACGTGGATTTCGATCCCGTCGTCAAGATTTCGACATCCTACACCGTGCTCGTCACCACGCCATCGTTGCCCGTCAATTCCCTGCCCGAGCTGGTCGCGCTGCTTAAGAGCAAGCCCGGGAAGCTTAACTTCGCATCCGCTGGCTTCGGCACACCTTCGCACCTGATCGGCGAGATGTTCGCATTGCAGGCCGGCGTGCACGCCACCCACGTACCTTATCAGCAGTTTTCGCAGGCCATCTCCGATCTGATCGGCGGCAACGTCGAATACATGTTCGTCACCACGCTTCCGGTTATCGACCTCATCGAAACGGGCAAGCTGCGCGCTCTTGCCGTCACCGCGCCTACGCGGATCGCCGCTCTCAAGAGCGTTCCCTCGGTAGCCGAGGCAGGCTTTCCAGATCTCGTCACGGCCGATTGGATCGGCTTTGCCGCGAAACGGGGCACGCCTGCGGAGATCACCTCGCAGCTCAACAAAGCGATCAACAAGGTTCTTGCTGAGCCTAAAATCCGTGCTTCGCTCGACAAGATAGGAGCCGTACCCGTCGGCGGCACCGCCGCAGAATTTGGCGACGGAATCCGGTCCGATGTCGCCCACTGGGCCAAGATCGTCAAGGACGCGGATATCAAGCTGCCCTGATGAGCGATGCCAGATGCAAAGGCCCGACGGGCCGCCGCGATACAGCAGCATTTGCGATCACGCCGCCGCAGATCGTCGGCCCGTTTTATCCAATCCGGGAGCGTCCCGATCTGGCAAGCGATCTGGCGCGCCCATTGGGCAGCGCCGCCGAGGCGCAGGGCCAGCTCATCTATGTCAGGGGGCGCGTGCTCACTTCTTCTGGAGAGCCGGTGTCACATGCCCTTATCGATGTCTGGCAAGCAAACGCTGCGGGGAAGTATCGTCATCCGAGCGATATGAACCCGGCGCCACTCGATCCCAATTTCAAAGGTTTCGCGCGCCTCACCGCAGACGCGTCGGGCGGCTACAGTTTTCGTACGATAAAACCGGGCCGCTATCCGACGCCAGAAGGCGAAATCAGGCCGCCGCACATTCACCTTACCGTGGAGGGCCGCTTTGATCGCCTGGTAACCCAGCTCTATTTCGCTGGCGAAGCCGAAAACCTGATCGACCGCTGGCTCAACGCGGCCCCGCACCCCGACCGGCTGATTGTCAAATTGCAAGAGCCTCCACCGCATCTCGAGAAACACGCGATGATCGCGCATTTTGACATAGTCTTGGCTAGCGGATGATGAGAGTGTGAGTGGCCTCCAAGTCGGCTATGGGTCATCCGCGTCGGTTTTACCGGATCACGGCGACTTCCGGTCTACTCCGGTGAACGGACCTTCTCAGGATAGGCGGGCACGTCTCAAAGGGCACAGGAGCGGAAAATGGCATACAGCGAAGAAGCCCGAGACGCGCGCCAGACGGATCGCGCAAATTGTTGCGAAACTGGATCGTGGCGATAAGGTTTCACTGACCCATGCAGCCTCTCGGAGTCAATAAGCCCAGCGGGCAGATGATCGGCTGCACTGTGCCGCTTTGAAGCAAAACCGGCCTTCGCTCCACCATTTCGATCCGGCATCACCCTGTTCCGCACTGGGTCAAAAGCGCCGCTGGCGTTCACGGCGGGCGGCTTCCGGTCGGCCCCGATCTCCTGACATATCACTGCACGGCGTCGAGTGCCGCAATGGGCCACAACTGGACGTTGGTTCCTACTGCTACTCGATCACCTCGTCGGCGCGAGCGACCAGAGAGGGCGGAATCTTGATGCCAAGCGTCCTTGCAGTTTTGAGGTTGATGAAAAGCTCAAACTTGGTGGGTTGTTCGACCGGCAAGTCAGCAGGCTTCGCGCCTTTAAATATCTTATCCACGTAGGCAACGCAGCGCCTGTTCAAATCGATAATGTCCGCTCCATAGGACATAAAGCCACCGAGTTGTACAAACTCTTTGCCCATAGCCATTATAGGCAGCCGATGCTCTGCCGCGAGGTCGACAATGAGTTTTCGTTGATTGAAAATCATCGGGCTTGGAAATATGAGAAGGGCATCGGCACGTTCTCCAGCAACCGTGGAAAATGCGCGCTCCAAGTCGTCGGGAGCGTGCACAGCAACAAGTCGAAGGTGCATTCCCAGGGAGAGTGCCGCCTCCTCTGCTTCGTTCATCATGTCATTCATCGTGCGCTCGCCATAGGCGCGGGGATGCCAGAGCGCGGCCACCTGCGAAGCAGTGGGTAGCGCTTCCTTGAGCAGAGCTAGACGCTTGGGGACAAGCTGCGGGCCGAGGAAAGTTAAGCCGGTGATGTTCCCTCCCGGTCGAGCGAGACTAGCAACAAGCCCGTCTCCGACAGGATCGCCCATAACCGGCACGACAATGGGAATAGTGGTTGTCGCTCGCGGTACGGCGCGCGCGGCGAGCGAATTAGATGCGACGATGAGATCGACGTTTAGACGGATCAGTTCACTCGCCAGAGCCGGAAACCGCTCAACGTTTAAGTCCGCCGCTCGGACCTCTACGAGCACGTTCTGACCACCAATATAGCCGTATTCGCGTAGTCCCCGATCGAAGGCTTTCAAGGATGCGCGCGCCTCGGGAGATTCAACCGCACCCGTCACCAGGAAGCCAATTCGAGGTACGTTTTTGGGCTGCTCCGCCCAAACCGCGAGCGGCCATGCTGTTGCTCCACCAATAACACCAAGAACTTCTCGCCGCTTCATGGGCTCCCTCATTTGTCGGGAACCAGCATCGTATCGGCTAAAACGGGTACATTGACAGGGCTGAAATCAGCTTCGCTGTTAATGGGTCAATCGCGTCGGTTCGGCTGCTCGTCAGCCATTTCCGGTTTACTCCTAACAGCCGGCATTTGGGCGAACGCTGGTCTTCGTCGGTATAGGCCAAAAGCAACGGGTAGAAATCAAGGAGGTCCTGAACTCCAATCGGGACCCGGTGCCGCCGTCCTCCGCTGCGCGTGCCCAGATAATGCCATGAACCTGAACAAGCCTGTCGCAGCTTCGCGCATCACGCATGCGATCTAAATCGGTTGCTCGAACCCAAGGGGTGGGACATGAGGTGCGTCACGGGATTTCTTGTGGCAATTCTGCTAATCCTGAATGCGTCAGAGGCAACTTCTGCAGTACGCATCACGAATGATCGAGGCGGTCTGATCGCGACTTACATCGTTAAATATCAACGCCTAGCCTCATCGGGCGAATCCGTGATCATCGATGGTCTCTGTGCCTCGGCGTGCACTATGGTTCTCAGCGCGCTCCCTCACGATAAGATCTGCGTAACTTCGCGCGCGACGCTCGGCTTCCATGCGGCCTGGAATTACGGCGCCCGTGGTCGCGCCTTCACTGATCCCGAATCAACCTTGATGCTGTACTCGACCTATCCCACGTCGGTGCGCCGCTGGATCGCTCGCAGGGGTGGACTGACTCCTCACACTATCTTTCTGAGCGGAAAGCGTCTGCAAGAGATGTATCGATCGTGCTGATCACGACAGCGGCAGCTATGACCTTCAATCATCGACTGCGATGCCGGCAAAGGTCGGGCTAATGACCGCATAATGCGAAACCAGAGAGCTAAGCCTGCGGAGAAGGGTGCTGTGCTCAGGGGCATAACCGGCACAGCATGTCCGCTAGGGTCAGCCGCCTCATTCTGCCCCTTGGCAACCATTTCCGGTCTACCCTCATGATCAGACCGTTTTCGGAGCTGGTCATGACTTCGCGTACGGGCAGACAAGCGGACCCAAAGTGCCGTGTTCGAAGCCATCATCGACGGGACCACCGGCGCCATCAATGCTTAGAGATGGATCGTCATCTTCAAGATCGAATCTGGAGCGCTACTGTGCTGCCCGGCCTCGTTCGGCGTACGTCTTTTAATGTCCGCACTCGGTGGAGCGACATCTGGCCCCGGCGATACCCTCACCCCACCCCAGCCGGGGTCCGCTCTCGATTCCGGAATAGATGCAGACCGCGCCATGGAGCGGCCCACAGCAGGCATGATCAAGCCTCTGAGACACGCTCAGCTCTGCAACACGGGTCAAGCACCGCAGAAGCTGCGAGGCTCGGAGCCNCCGCTAGCGTTTCCCCCAGGAGATCACGCCGGTCTCGACGCCGNCCCTGCTTGTGCGCGGGCTTCCGGAGCCAGGGGTCCAGGCGGATTCAGCCGCAAACGCGACGGCGGACGACCACGCGCTCACCACTACGCCAGATTCTCTGGATGATCGTGCGGCACCGCCCCAGTCCCGACCCGGACCCCGGGCCTACGTAGTCCCGCCCGTACCCCGACCCGGACCCCGGGCCCGTATATTCCCGTCCATACCCGGACCCGGACCCGGGGCCACTATATGGTTGAGAGTAGGCTGAACCCATTGAGCTCATCAGGCCCAGACCTATGGCCGCTACTGCACAAAATGCTTTNATGTCGAGTGTCTCCTCGCGGGGCGCTCAAAAACNTTCCGAGCGTCGGCATTGCTGTGCAGTNACAAGCAGGGGCAGCAGCACGGCGTTCCAGCCATCTGGGTCTGGGCACCGCAAAAAGATGGCAATAGACTTGCTGGGATCGTGCGGGCCGGATTGACGCGGTCAACGCTTAGTCCGGATTGGGTCCACGAGCGGCGCCCCTCCGCAACCGACCCCACAGCTCGACTTCCGCTGTGCCCCGTTAGCTGCCGACATCGTGCGGCGGAGCAATATGTCGCGAAGGGCCAATTCCCGATTAATGCACGCAGCAAGCAGGTCCTCTATTCGATCACCTTGTCGGCCCCGGCGAGCAGCGTCGGCGGGACTTCGAGGCCGAGCGCGTTCGCTGTCCCAAGATTGATCGTCAACTCGAACTTGGTCGGCTGTTGCACCGGCAAATCGCTTGGCTTTGCGCCTTTAAAGATCTTATCGATAAAGGTTGCGAGCTGGAAATAGAGGTCAAGATAGTTTACCGCGTAAGCGATCAAGCCCCCGGCTTCGACGAACTCGCGGGCTGGGAAGACGGCGGGCACACGGTTGCGGGCTACCCATTCAACGATCATTTGTTGATGCATTTGGGTGAGACCGTCTGCCCCAACGACGAGGCCGTCGATATGCCGCCGCACCACCAGTTCGAATGCGTCGCTCAGGTCACCCTCGCTCCGCACGTCAAGAAGCTCAGCCTCGAGACCCAGCAAGCGTGCCGCTATCTTTGTCTCTTCCCATTCGGCTGGGACAGCTGGATTGCCCATGTTGTGAAGCAACGCAACTCGCGTGAGGCTCGGAACCAGTTCTTTGAGAACCTGAACCCGTTTCGCTGTCAGTTCGGTGCTGAAAGTAATCACTCCCGTGATGTTGCCGGTCGGCCGCGCGAAGCTCGCTACGAGCGCACCGGGGCCGCCCATTGTCATCATGACTACTGGAATCGTTCTGGTCGCGTTCTGAACCGCCGTGGTGGCAGGAGTGCCTCTCGCCAGGATCAGGTCGAGTTTGAGGCCAACCAATTCGGATGCGAGATCCGGAAACCGCTCGGCCCGACCGTCGGCCGACCGATACTCGATGATCAAGTTGCTTCCTTCGAAGTAACCGAAATCGCGCAGACCTCGCCTCGCTGCGCACGCGCTGCGAGCGGCCAAGCCGCCGCGCCGCCGAGCAGCATGATGCATGAGCGCCGGTTCACTCCCGGTCCCTCCGTGCTTCCGACTGGAAGCATAACACACCTCGGCTACAGCAGGAGACTGCTGCGCTACGGGATTTCGATGCTGCCTATGTCGCAGATGGGTCAATCGCGTCGGTTTGGTTGCGCCTCCGCGAGGTCCGGTCTTGCCTCAACCGCTGCCGAGCCGGGCATCATCGCTATCTTCGGCTTTGGGGCGTGAGCTGTCGTCAAGTCGCCATCCATCGAGGCTGAGCAGAATGGACTTGGCGAGTCCGTTGTTACGGTCGCGCGCAAAGGCGGCCGCGAACCAGACCGAACTGTCCACGAACCTGCTCACGTCTCACTCCTCGACCGGATATTCCCAAGACTGGCCGCTCGGAGCGTTCTGCTCAAGCCAGTTCTCGGCGGCCTCTTCCGAGGCGAACAGCTTGACCCAGCCCGGATCGCCGATTTCTCTGGAGCCTTCATCGGCGAGGAAGATCCAGACGGACGCTTGCCGCGGCCCGCCTTCGATCTCGTACTCCCACGCAACGCCCTCCGGATCGTGCTCGTCGAACCATCTGTCGGCGGCTTCGGCGGACGCGAATATCTTCACCCATTCAGGATCGCCGATAGTCCGCTGTGTTCCGCGATCGAAGTCGTCGAGATAGATCCAGGCGGTCCGCCCCGTTCGCCGCAACTCGGCTCGATGCTCGACGGCGCCATTGACCTTTTGCCGGTCGGTACGATCCTCTTGATCCAGAGACATCACGCTGGCGTGGACATCGGACGCAAGCCCAGGTCTTTGGCCCGGCGGGTTGTTGGCCCACTCGATCCAGCGGTCGAATGCATCCGCCATGGTCACCTCCTCTTCACCCGGAATGGGTTCTCGATCGTGAATGCGTCCGGCCTGATCCCTCGTTCGATGCGCGCCCAGGTCACCGGCGCGGCGATCGGGAAGCGTTCACGCGCCCGCGGCGAATAGGTGCCGATGGCGGTCGTGCCGCGTCCGTTACGCAAGTAGTCCAGTAAGATCCGCCCCCTCCGCCGCGCTTGCGCCGAGAGGATGTACCGATCGGGGTCGCGTGCGGCGAACTCTGAGCAGAGGCTGCGGGCGATACGATGCGCCTGGTCGTGCAGCATCGGCGCGTCGAGCGGCGCCATCAGATGGACGCCCTTGCCGCCGGTCAGTTTGGGCCAGGCGTCGAAGCCTTCCCGCTTCATGAGCGCGCGGAGCTCGAGCGCGGTGTCGGCCACCGCCTCCCATTCCACGCCCTCGCCCGGATCGAGGTCGATGACTATGCGGTCGGCGTTTTCGAAGTCCTCAGTCGTCGAATTCCACGGGTGCAGCTCGACCGCCCCAATTTCGACGAGGCCCAGCAGGCCCTCGAGACTGTCGACCCAGAGGCGCGTGCCCTGGCCGCCTTCGCGCTTCTGGATGCGGAGCTGGTGCACGGATTCGGGAATGTCCTTGGGAAGCGGGCCCTTGTGGTAGAACGTGGTGCCGTGCACATGCCGCACCAGCTTGAGAGGCCGTCGGCCGAGATGCGGCAGCGCCTTCCTCCAGACCCGCTTCCAATAGTCCGCCAGCTCTTCCTTGGAAGGCACCGTCGCATCGGGAAGAAGCTGGAGGATGTTCTCCTTGGGAACGCCGAGCTTCCGCTGTCCTCTGGAGCCGGGCACCAGCCGTGGTCCTTTGACCTTCCGCACAGCAAGGTCTTCGCGGAGCCCTTTGAACACGGCTTCACGCAGCAGGCCGTCATCCGTCAATGCGCCATACTCCACCTCGGCCAGTACGCTCGGCTCGACCCAGGTCGCCTTCGGCTTGTTCACGCGAACATCGAGCGGTGAGGTTCGCCGGATCAGTCGATCCAGCTTCTCGCGCACTTCGCGTGCGGTCGTCTCCGTGTAGCCGGTGCGGACCTTGCCTGCGTAGACCAGCCCACCGTTCTCGCGACGGCCCACGTAAAGCGAGGCGATCTTGCGCGGATACGCTCCCAGTTTTTCGACGAAGGCGACGATCGGAAACGTCTCGCTCTTCTTGCATTTGACCTTGATCCAGCTCTCCTGCCGACCCGAGCGGTACGGCCGGCCGAGCCGCTTGGCGACGAGTCCCTCCAGGCCAAGCTTGCAGCCCTTCTCGAAGATCACGTTGCCATCGGCCTCGAGCGCTTCGACGTAGATGAAAGTCTCCGGTGCGCCTTTCAGAAGGTGCTGCAGCAATCGCTTGCGGTCCTCATACGCCGCGTCGCGCAGATCGTACCCGTCGAGATACAGGAGATCGAAGGCGTGGTAACGCACGCGCGCGCTGCGCTTGGGACCGAGCTCGCGCCTGAGCTGCTGAAAATCCGGCAGGCCGCCGCTGCCGTAGACCACTGCTTCGCCGTCAATGATTAAGCTGTTAGCTTTGAGCCGGCGCGCGCTTGCGGCAATCGACGAGAACTGCTCGGTCCAGTCCAGGCCCGTGCGGGAATAGACTTTGGCGTCGCCGTTTTCGAGATGCAGTTGCGCGCGGTAGCCGTCGGCCTTGATTTCGTAGACCCAGCCCTCGCCCCGGGGCGGTCTTTCGCGCAGCGTGGCATCGCAGGGCTCGATGTAATCTGGGATCGCTGCTTTGCGGGCGCCGGCGACGCCCGATACTCCCGAACGAGACTGACGCAACGCCACGGCACACATGCGGACTCAACGCGTCGCGGGCGATTCGTTCCGTGAAGCAGCGCCAGAGACATTCGCGGTCGCTCGGAACGAAGGCGCAGCGCGTCCGTTGGTCGGAATCGTTTGCGAGGTCGGCCAAATGTGGACGGTTCAGAAGCAGCCGCGGCGGGCACGCGGTCACGTCGAAATATCGGCGGGAACGTTTCTGATCGCAGTTGCCCTCGGTCTCGTGCTCGTGTGCCTCACCTCCCGCAGCGCGGCAACCGAATGACGGCGCGACCGGTTATGCGGAGCTTGGGCGACTGCGAGCCCTCGCCTGACGTGCCGCATGCGAATTTGGGCGACTCGGCTCGTTAGTCGCTCACCCGGAAACGAGAGGAACGAAACGCACCTCCTCGATCTCCTCCTCTACGAAGCGGCCGTCCGGCGCGCGTGTCAGCTTCGTCAGCCGCTGCACGCCGTCCGGGTTGCCGAGCGGAATGATCAGTCGTCCGGAGGGAGCTAGTTGCATGGTGAGGGCCGCGGGTATCTCAGCGCTGGTGGCCGACACCAGGATCACGTCGAACTCGCCCCCGTCCGGCCAACCCGCGGTGCCGTCCCCGTGGCGCAGATCCACGTTCCGACAACCGAGATGCCGAAGGCGCGATCGGGCACGCTGCACCAATGTTTATGGCGCTCCACCGCGCAAACCTCCCGGCCGAGATTGGCGGCCAGGGCCGCCAGATAACCTGAACCTGCGCCGATCTCCAGCACTCGGTCGGACTTCGCGATCGCAGCAGCCTCGAGCATTTTGGCGACGATGTAGGGCTGAGAGAGGGTTTGTCCCTTCGGGATCGGCACGGCACCGTCTTCGTAAGCGGCGGCCGCGAACCGCCGCTCAAGGAAGATTTCGCGGGGGATCTGCCGCATAGAGAGCAGGACCCGCTTGTTGCGAATGCCGCGGCTGGCAATCTGGACGTCGACCATCGCGTCGCGAAGGAAGCGGGACCTCTTGGACCGTCTACTCTCCTTGGCCGCGCGCATGACCTCTTGGCTCCAGGCGTGATGATCACCGTGACAGATACGGAAAACGCGGGCACCGACGGTTTGCTCCTTGGACCTCGACACTGCGACGGGCCGGCCCTGTCGGCGAGGCGGCTGATCTCCGGAACGGCCTCCGATCCAGCGCCAAACTAGGATCTGCAAGAGCGAGGCTGGATCTTTCCGTAATCCGCTCCGCGCAGGACTTCGAGGCCGGGCGCCTTTCTAGGGCGGGCGTCGCGGCAGCCTCATCCGGTCCGGTGGCCGCGGCAAGGGGCTTTTAGCCAGGAACGGTGAGATCATCGTGCGGTTGACTCAAGAGGCAACACCCCGGAGATCAACATGGCCATGGAAGAGCGCGAGACGTTCAGTGTCATCGAAGCGACAAGGTCGAGGGCACGAACGTGTACGGGGTCGACGGCGAAAAGGTCGGCTACATCGAACGGCTCATGATCGACAAGGTCAGCGGCAAGGTGTCGTATGCGGTGCTCAGCTTCGGCGGCCTGCTCGGCATCGGCGACGATCACTACCCGCTGCCCTGGCAGGCGCTGAAATACGACACCAACCTCGGCGGCTACGTCACCGGCATCACCCAGGACCAGCTCCGCAGCGCCCCCAAATACGCCGACGAGAGCAGTTGGAATTGGAGCGACCCCGTGACCACGCGGTCCGTGAACGCCTTCTACGGTGTGCCGGTGGCTTGAGGCTTGAAGGTGGGTAATGCCGTTCGTGTTCTGGTCGTGGAGGATGAGGCGCTGATCTGCAGCTTCATTGAGGACGCCTTGCTCGACGGCGGTTTCGAGGCCTGCTCGGTCCATTCGGGCGAGGCGGCCCTGTCCACCTTTCGCGAGGGCCGCGAGGGATGTCGGGCGCTGCTCACGGACATCAACCTGGGTGATGGCATCAGCGGGTGGGAGCAAGTGGCGCGTCATTTTCGAAGGAGGACAGAGGCCTGCTGCGGGACTGGATGGCGGTAGCGGCGGCCCGCGCCAGGGCCGCACGCGCGGACGGGGCGTCACCCCACGCTGAGCCCACTACCGCGGGCTCGCACAACGATCTCGGGTCAAGCCGGCGAGGGCCCATCGAGTAGCTGCGAGATGGCGGCGGCCAATTGCGCCGGCGCAAAGGGCTTCTGGATCAGGACGCAGCCATCGACGCCCTGCGATTCCCAGTCCGGCGCGCTGGCGCTCGTCATGTAAAGCACGGGAAAATCAGGCGTGATTTCCCTGATCTGCCGCGCCAGCTGAGATCTTCCAGCGTCTCGCCGGGGATGGCATCGCTCGAAATCCTCGCGGATCAGCGACTCGAGGTAGGTTCGATTCTCGGTGCTGCCTGAATCCAAATGCTGGCGCGAACCGGTCCTCATGGGTTGTTCCCTCGGCGCACGCAGTCGCAGGCGGCCCAGATGCGGCACAACGGCAAGAGCGATCGGTAGTTCACGAACAAATTGGTTCGGATCAACCTGACAGCATCAAGGCCGCCGATAGGCCCGAGTGCCGCTCGACGGCGCGATGCTTTGTGGCTGCGCGGATACGCTCACTTACCCTTAGCTTTACCCTTATCGTTTTCATGCTTCTGGCCGCCCTTGCGCTCACCCTTGTGGGCGCCCTTGTGGCCGCCAGCGCCAGGCCCGGTTGCAGACTTGTCACCCTTGGCAAGGATCACGTTTGGTCCCCAGAAGTCTTGGTCGCCACTTCCGGCGATGCCGCCGGGAGCGATTTGACCTGGCTGGATGGCAACGCCAGCAGCTCCCAATTCAGCATCTCCGACTACCGCCCGTCCGGCTGGCAACGCCATCACTGTCGTTGGCGCACAAAAAATGACTGTCAGAACCAAAATCGTTCTTCGCATGGCACCCTCCATCTGGGAAACTGATGGGAAACTCCGAATTCACTCCTAAGTTCCCGACATTCAAGGGAGGCACATGATCGGCGCGCAGGAGATCGCGCCTGTCTCGACGCCGGCCCCTTGTCCGCGGGCTTCCGGAGCCAGGGGTTGCTCGGTCTAGGCGAGACCGTCTCGACTACTTGATCCAATTGAGGATACCAGCAATGGGTCAAGGGCAGAAGTCGTCCCTGCCCTGCTCCACGTATTTCCACGACGGAGCAATCAACACTCTGCCAGAAGCCATGCGTATCATGGCCAAGGTGCAGCTGGGAAAGGATCTTGCTCAGCAAGATGTTGCGGACATCGTAGCCTTCCTGGAAAGCCTCACCGGCCAGTTACCGGATAATTTTCGCGACGTGCCTGTACGGCCCCCCTAGCGCCTTCGAAGCGCGGAATCACGCGACCGGACAGAGGCGCTGAGCACTGAGGCACGAAGGCTCGGCCATATCCGCCAGGTCACCCAACGCGAGAGTCAGCCATGATGCGAGCCATTGATCATGCTGACTTTGATCAGCTGTGTAAACGCAGCTTGTCTAGATCAGCGTGGCAAAGGTCGAGCGATGCAGTTCGCGGCGAGGGTCCGCGCGCTTGTGAGGGTGAGATCGAGAAATTCTGCCGTGGCGAAGAGCGAGCCGGCCGCTGTCTCCGCGACAAGGACCCAAACGAAGTGTCAGAAGGATGCAAGGCGCATTGGCGAGGCAGGGTCGCACTAGCGCGATACCACAAGGGCGGGTTGAAAACCGCTCCCTAGGTCTTCGGTCCATCCATCTCGCCACGCCCGGCCTGGTGCCTGCGTCCGAAGCGACGCCCGTGGCGAGGCGATGTTCCCTTCCCGGCCGAAGCAGCGTCCCGCTCGCCGGGCTGGTGCTGCTCGCCGGCCGGTCGTTGACCCAATTCGTTGCCGTCCGGCGGCACGGCGCCTTCGCTGGAAGCCTCCGAGCTCGACTCGGCTGCTACACGCAGGACGATCACCGACACGAAACCGCTGAGCACGCCGGCGATCAGATTCGGCACCAGCTTGACGGCAGGAAAGAGGTAGATCTCTGCCCGCGCGCCGAGCAGCAGCACGACGACAAATTCGGTCGCGGTGCGAGCGATGGCCGCGAAGAACCCAAGCACGCAATAGCCGAGCGCCCATGGTGGCCATCGCCGCACCAGCGGCTCGCCGATGTCAATGACCAGCCCCGGTGCGACGTGCTTGAATATTTCCAGAACACCGAAGCGGCCGTCGCCCTGGAGGAAACCGATGACGCCCATGATCGAGCCCGCTGCAGTGGCGCCCCACCGGGACTGCGTCAGTCGCGCGGCAAGCACATACAACGGAAACAATAGAAGGGTCTTGTGCCCGGACGCGAACGGCAGACCCGGCAGGATCTTGAACATTTTGAGTGACGCCATGCACAGGGCAATTCCGGCAATCACCGCGACATCATGAGCGAATTGCCCCCCAACCCGCGGATCGACATCGGAAGCGGCCTGGCTTTCCGCAAGCGCAATATTCTGTCGGATGATGTCGGCAAACGCGCCAATGTCGCCTCGCAAAATTTGCCGCAAAAAAGCAAAGACTCCGGACTTCGACGTGCGGCCGCGTATGCGGCCTCGCCCGCGCTCCGTTCCGTGCGTGCCTTCGACGAGAGCAAAAGTCCGGTCAAGCGCATGCACGAACAGCGGCGGCAATCGGAATGCATGCAGGCCATTGACCAAGTCCCTGCCGCTGCCGGTCAAGCGCACGACAGCCGATGCCAGCAGGACAGTCACGATCTGCAAACACATCAGCGCCCCCTTCTCAAGCCCACTCACGTTGATCGTTAGTGGCCAGCCGACCCCTGGAACAGCCCACTCCGTCATCACGTCGTTTGCAGAAGGGTTCTCGGGCGGCAGCAGGGCATACATGCCAATCAGAAAGACGAACAGCCACTTGAGCCGCAAAGCCATGCGTGTGACATCGCGCAGACCGACTCGGCAGGCCAGGAGAATGATGGCCTGAATGCCTGCAAGGCAGGGAATGACAAACCAGCGCGCCGGCTCGGTCAGCGAAAGCGCCGGCACAGCGAATGCAACTACTGTCATCGCGAGGAGGTACGAGACCTTCAACACAGCGGTCATTGTAGGAGTCTCGTGCCGCATCTCAGTCACGCTGGACCACTCCTCTGCCAATCCGGCAATGAACGATACGCTGGATCGTGCTTGATCGGGACTGTTCTTACGTGCGTCTCGTTACGCATTACTTGGCCGGGATATCTACCGCCGCGCTCGCGTCGGTTCGAGCGCGCGGGGCGCGGTGTTCAAATCTACGCCTTTCGACATTGGGGCGCAGGCGATCGAGCGCCAGATACACGACGGGCGTCGTGAACAACGTCAGCACCTGGCTCACCAATAGCCCACCAATAATCGAGATGCCGAGCGGCTGCCGAAGCCCGGAACCGACACCCAGCCCGACGGCCAGTGGCACCGCCCCAAGAATCGCCGCGATGGTCGTCATCAGGATGGGACGAAATCTGAGCCTACACGCCTCTAAAATCGCCTGCTCCGGCGAACGGGCATAGTCACGCTCGGCGACGAGCGCATAATCGATCAACATGATCGCGTTCTTCTTGACGATGCCAATGAGCAGAATGATTCCGATCACGCCAATCAGATCGAGCGGGCGCCCGACCGCCCAGAGCGCCAGGATGGCGCCGACCCCGGCTGACGGGAGGGTCGACAGGATCGTCACGGGATGGATCATACTTTCGTAGAGAATGCCGAGGATCACGTACACGGCGAAAAGCGCCATGGCGATCAGCATGGGCAGCGTGGCAAGTGATTCCGTAAAAGCTCGTGCATTGCCTTGAAAACTGCCCTGGATATGGCCTGGCGGGCCCATTTCTCGCATCACGCGCTCGACGATCTCTGTACCTCGCTGGATTGGCAGACCGGCTCGCATCGAGAACGTAAGGGTCACGGCCGGAGCTTGCCCTTGATGGGCGACAGCACTCATTTGGACGCCGTGCTCGACTCGCACAACGTTCCCCAGTGGGACCTGCCTGCCACCTGGCCCGGCGACGTACACCTTCGCCAATGAGGACGGGTCCTCCTGCAGCTCCGGTGTGGCCTCAAGGACGACGTGATACGTGTAATGGGGAGCATAGATTGAGGAGACAAGACGCTGGCCGAAGGCGTCATAGAGAGTCTGGTCGATATCATTTGGCGCCACCTGGAGCCGCGCGGCCGCGTCGCGGTCGATGACGAGCATCGTCTGCAAGGCGCCTACCTCGAGATCGGTAGTTACGTCGCGAAGATCAGGAAAGTCTTTCAGACGCTCCACAAGGCGTCCTGCCCATGTCTCCAATTCACCCAGATCTGGTCCCGTGATAGTGTACTGATATTGTGCCTTGGAGATCCGGCCGCCGACGCGCAATTCCTGGACGGGCACCATATAGAGTGCAACGCCCTGCACCTCGCGTGTCGCTCGGCGCAGACGCGCGATGACTTGGTCCGTGTCGAGGCCGCGCTCGGCAAGGGGCCTTAAGGCGATAAAGATGCGGGCCTGGTTCGAAGTGGAGCCTGATTGACCGGTGTAGCTTCCCACCCTCGCAACCGCCGGATCATTGAGGAGGACGCTCATAAGATTCTGTACCCTCCGCGTCATTGCTTGGAACGAAACTGTCATCGGCGCTTCCGCGATAGCAACAATGGCGCCCGTGTCCTGTTGGGGGAAAAATCCCTTTGGCACCTGGATCCAGAGGCCAGCGGTGGCGAGGACAGTTGCTCCCAACACGGCGAGAGTGGCCTTGCGATGTTGCAGGACGACTACCAGGACGGCTTCGTATGCCGCCAGCAGCCTCTCGAAAATGAGCTCAAATGGGGGTTTCCCCGCTCCCCTGCGCGCGCGACCGAGATAGGCTCCCATGACCGGAATCAACGTCAGGGACACCATCGCGGAGACCGCGATGGCCAGCGCCAGCGTGACGGCAAACTCGCGAAATAGCCGCCCGATCATGCCACCCATAAACAGAAGTGGGATCAAAGCGGCGATCAGCGACACGCTGATCGAAAGCACCGTGAAGCCGATCTGGCGAGCAGCTTGGCGCGCTGCCTGGAGCGGCGACTCACGGCTTCTCATCCGCCGGCTGATCGCTTCGATGACCACGATGGCATCATCGACGATGAAACCCGTCGCAACCGTCAGCGCCATCAGGGACAGGTTGTCGATGCTGTAACCGAGCAGGTACATCGCGCTGAAGGTACCTGCAATCGACAGGGGGATGGTAATTGCTGCGGCCGAGGTGGCCCAGAACCGTCGCAAGAACAGGAATACTGTAGCCACGATAAGTCCGAGGCTGATCAGGAGGCAGAGTTCTATCTCATGCACGCTGGCACGGATCGTCTCCGTTCGATCGCTCATCACCGACAGATCAACGGCCGCCGGGAGCCAAGCCTGCAGCGTAGGAAGAAGCGCGCGGATGCGATCCACTGTCTCGATCACGTTGGCGTTGACCTCCTTGAAAACGAAGACCAGTACGGCCGGTTGATTGTTAAACCACCCCGAGGTTCGGACGTTCTCGACGCTGTCGACGACCGATGCGACCGCATCGAGTCGGATCGGCGTTCCATGGCGGGTGGCGACGATCACTGATTTATATTCACCGGCCCAGCGCATCTGGTCGTTGACGCGAATGACATAAGAGCTGTCCGTTGTGTCAATGCCCCCCTTCGGTCCCGTTGCGTTGACGGCATTCAAGACGGCCCGTACATCCTCAAGACCGAGTCCCATCGAGGCAAGTGCAGCTGGGTTGACCTGCACGCGCACCGCAGGCTTCTCGGAGCCATTGACCGTGACTTGACCGACGCCCTCCACCTGAGAAAGCTGCTGCGCCAGAATCGTTTCCGCCGCCTCGTAAACCGCGCCCGAAGGAAGCGACTTGGATGTCAGTGCCAAGATCAGGACCGGCGCCGCCGATGGATTATTCTTGCGCCAGGTTGGCGGGCGCGACATACCCGGCGGAAGATCGGGGGCTGCCGCGTTGATAGCGGCTTGCACGTCGCGAGCCGCTGCGTTGATCGGGCGGCTAAGCTCGAACTGGACGACGACGGTGGTGGTGCCGAGAAGACTCGTGCTGGTGAGCTCGGCAATACCGGCGATTTGTCCGATCCGCCGCTCCAGCGGTGCGGCGACGGCGGTGGCCATCGTTTGCGGTTCGGCGCCCGGAAGCTCTGCCGTTACCATGATGGTCGGGTAGTCTACCTGCGGCAGTGATGCCACGGGCAGAAATCGAGACGCCAGTGCACCGCAAAGCAATAGCGCCAGCATCAGCAGGCTGACGCCGACAGGTCGCCGCAGGCACGTTTCCAGAAAGCCCACCATGAACTCCGATCGTTTTGGCTACCTCATTCCGCAGCCCCCAGACTCATTCGCAAGCGATGACGGAGCCGCGCCCGGACTTGGTCGAGCACAACGTAGATTACCGGGGTTGTGTAGAGCGTCAGGAATTGGCTGAGCAGCAGCCCACCGATGATCGCAATGCCAAGTGGACGGCGCAGCTCTGATCCCGGACCGGTCCCCAGCGCGAGAGGAATGGATCCTAGAAGGGCCGCCATCGTCGTCATCATAATTGGACGGAAGCGCTTGAGCGAAGCCTCGAAGATTGCTTGCTCCGGACGCAGCCCTCGCGTCCGCTCCGCATCCAAAGCGAAGTCGATCATGATGATCGCATTCTTCTTAACGATCCCAATGAGGAGGATGATGGCGATCACCGCGATCAGCGACAGGTCGTTTCCCGTGATCATAAGCGCGATCAAGGCGCCGATTCCCGCCGAAGGTAATGTCGACAGTATCGTAATCGGGTGAATGGTGCTTTCGTAGAGCACGCCGAGCACTATGTAGACGGCGAACACGGCGGCGAGGATGAGCCACACTTCGCTTACGAGTGAGGCCCGAAACTCAGCGGCCTCGCCGGCGAAGGAGCCGATGACGGAATTGGGCATGCCAATCGCCACCTCTGCTTCACGCAAGGTCTGAACTGCCCGTCCGAGTGAAACACCCGGGGCCGGATCGAAGGAGAGCGTGACGGACGAAAAAAGGCCCTGATGTGTGATCGCAAGTGGGGCGTTACCAAGCTTCACCGTGGCGAAGCTTTCGAGTGGAACCTGCGCGCCCTGGCTCGATGGCACGTAAAGCCGTCCCAGGTCAGCTGGATCGAGCTGGAAATCCGGCGCCACCTCCAATACGACGTGATACTGGTTCTGCTGCGTATAGATGGTCGAGACTTGACGCTGTCCAAAAGCATCGTAAAGCGTATCGTCTATTGTCTGCGGAAGCACTCCGAGGCGTCCAGCTTTGTCGCGATCGATAACCACGTCGGCAGCGAGGCCGCCCGTCTGTTGGTCGCTCGCTACGTTCTCCAGAAGCGGCGTCGAGCGCAGTTTTTCGAGCAACCGCCGCGCCCAGTCGGCCAACTCCATGGGATTCGCGTCGACCATGATGTATTGGTACTGAGTTCGACTGGTGCGCGTCCCAATCTGAATTTCGGGTGCGGGCTGGAGGTAGACCGAGAGGCCCTGCACTTCGGCCATAGCGGTACGGAGCCGCCCTGCGACTTCTGCGGCCGTATCGGCCCGCTGGTCGCGTCGCTTGAGCACGATGGTCATGCGCCCGGTGTTCGGTGTCGAATTGACAAGTCCAACGCCCACGAACGAATCAACGCCGCTGACGTCTCGATCGCGGCGGGCGATCTCAGCAGCCTTGGACTGCAGCCGCACCATCTTCTGAAACGAAATTCCGGGCTCCGCATCGCTCGTTGCAACGATAACGCCCGTGTCCTGGACGGGCAGAAAGCCCTTAGGGATCAGCACATACAGCACGACGGTAGCAACCACTGTCGCCAATGCGACCGCGAGAATGGTGGCCTTTTGCAGCATCACCCACGCGAGGCTCCGTTCGTAGAGCGCCAGACTCGTGACAAATGCCCGCTCGGAGGCACGCAGAAACGCATTGCTGCGCTGCTCCTGCTCTCTACGCAAGAGGTGCCCGCACATCATTGGCGTAAGCGTCAGCGATACGATCGCCGACACAACGATGGTGACCGACAGTGTCAGCGAGAATTCCCGAAACAATCGCCCGACGATTCCTTGCATAAACAAGAGCGGGATGAACACCGCAACAATCGAGACCGTCAGCGAGATGATGGTGAACCCGATCTGACGTGCGCCCTCATAGGCAGCTTCCAGCGGTGCCTCTCCAGCCTCGATATGGCGCACGATATTCTCGATCATAACGATCGCGTCGTCGACCAAGAAACCGGTCGCGACGGTGAGCGCCATGAGGGAGAGGTTGTCGAGATTGAATCCCGCCAAATGCATGACGCCGAACGTACCGACGATCGAAAGCGGGATGGCGACGCTCGGGATGACAGTCGCCCAGAAACGACGGAGAAACAGAAAAATCGCGAGCACGACCAATCCGACGGTGACCATCAGCGTGAACTCGACATCGGAAATGCTGGCCCGGATAGTTTCCGTGCGATCGCTCAGAATCGTCAACCGAACGTCTTGCGGCAGCGCCGCTTGCAGCCGCGGCAGAAGCTCGTGAATCCGGTCAACCGTCTGGATGGTGTTGCTCCCGGGCTGGCGCTGAACGTCGAGTATGACGGCTGGTAGACCGTTGAACCAAGCACCGACTTTCGCGTTCTCGGCCCCGTAGACCGCGGTACCGACGTCGCCTACGCGGACGGGAGCTCCGTTTCGGTACGCTAGAATCACGTTTGTATAGGCCTCAGGTGCGAGAACCTGGTCATTAGCCCCTATCATGAATGCTTGGTGAGGGCCGTCGAAGCTGCCCTTGGGCTGATCGACATTCGTGCGGCCCAGGACCGTACGGACCTGTTCCAGGCTTAGGCCATATGCCGCGAGCTGGACCGGGTTGACCTGGATCCGCACCGCAGGTTTCTGCCCACCCTGGATCATCACCGCCCCGACGCCAGTTACCTCGCTCAGCTTCTGCGCCAGCACCGAATCGGCGACATCCTGGACTTTCGTGATCGGCTGCGTGTCGGACGTAAGGGCCAGAATGAGGATCGGCTGGTCCGCTGGATTCACCTTTTTGTACACTGGCGGGTATGGAAGCCCGGTTGGCAGCGAAGCTGCTGCTGCGTTGATAGCCGCCTGTACGTCCTGCCCAATCGCATCAATGTCCCGGTCAAGGACGAATTGCATGGTGATGACGCTGATTCCAAACGAACTTGTCGACGTCATCAGTGACAGGCCTGCGATCTGTCCCAATTGCTGCTCAAGCGGCGTCGTGACCAGCGATGCAGTTGTGTCCGGGCCTGCGCCGGGAAGCTGTGTCGAGACTTGGACCGTCGGAAAGTCAATCTCCGGCAACGAGGAGACCGGAAGCAGGCGAAATCCAAGCGCTCCGGCAACAAGGATCGCGACACTTATCAGTGAGGTCGCGACGGGACGAGCGATGAAAGGCGCGGACACGCTCACGGCGGCCCCCGATGCCGCCGATGCGGCGCTACTTCTGAAGGAGGCGTTGGGGACACGATCTGTGGGGCAGAGATGCCGCCTCCGGCATCGGCCGTAGCCTCAGTCGGAATCACGCTCGCGCCCGGCCGCAGTTGCTCCTGGCTGGTGACAACGACTTTCTGACCGGGCTCGAGGCCGGATTCGACAAGGGCCACATTGCCATCGATCTGGCCGACCCGGATCGGCCGCATTTCGACCCGGTTCTCGGGATCGACCACGTAGGCAAACGTGCCGCTTGAATTACGCTGGACGGCTGCACTGGGCACGACGGTGCCGTCCTTGACGGTATCGAGCCTTACACGGATGTTGACAAACTGCCCCGGCCAAAGCTTGCGCTCGGTGTTGACGAATGTGGCCTTGAGTCTGATCGTACCGGTCTGAGGATCGATGCGATTATCGAGAACCGCAAGGACGCCATCTTCCCACAATCTCTTCCCGTCTACATCGAGCGCCGCCACCGCAACTTTCCCTTTGGCGAGCGCGCGATTCACCGTCTCGAGATACTGTTGGGGTAGAGAAAAGGCGACAGAGATCGGCTCCAATTGCGTGATGATGACTATTCCACCCGACTCCCGGGCGCGAACGAAATTCCCGGCGTCGATGAGCCGCACGCCCGTGCGCCCGGCGATCGGCGCCCGGATGCTGGTGTATTCAAGTTCCAACGCGGCTGCGTCGATGTTCGCTTGGTCCGTCTGCAGGGCCGCTTCAAGCTGCCGGACCAGCGTCCGCTGGGTGTCCACGGTCTGCTGCGTTGCGAACTGGCCAAGCTTCACGGCACGATCGAGATCGAGCTTCGCGTTGGCCAGTTGAGCTTCGTCCTTTGCCTTTATGCCTTGGACCTGGCTGAGCTTGGCCTCGTAGGGACGCGGGTCGATCTGGGCCAGCAGATCGCCGGCCTTTACCTCCTGACCTTCAGTGAATTCGATTTTCTGGAGTAGACCGTCAACCCTCGCTCTCACGGTGACAGTGTTGAACGCTTCAACTGTGCCAATTCCCTCAACATTAACCGGCACATCCTGACGGACCACTGGGGTCGTGACGACGTCGATCGGCCCACTGAGGCGGTGCCTGCCGCGGCCACCACCACCTCCTCCTCCGCCGCCTCCACCCCCACCACGATAGGCGCTTGCTACATCCAAATCGTCGCGAGCGCGGGTAGCCCCGGCCTGGTCATATGCGTACCACGCGGCCGCGGCGGCCATGATCAAAAGAACGCCCCCGGCACGGATCGCGTTCAACATGGGGATGATCCACTTGCGCATACTGTAGGCCCGCACGGGGGAATTGGCAAAACATCGCGCTAGGAGCTTAAAGAGCCTCTCAAGCGTTACCCTTGGTGGTTTTGGTTCCATTCCCATCGAGGAGGTCACTTATGCGTTGCCTATCCATCCTCGCCTCGGGCGTATTATTCCTCTGGCTTGGCCTCAGCGGTGCCGACGCCGCTCTCGGCCCGGCTCGGATGGCGCAGCCGGAGGCGTCCCTCACCCAAGCGCAGTACTATCCCGGCTGGCGGCACCACCCCGGCTGGCGTTGGCGGTACGCTCACGCTCAGCCGTACGCTTATCCAGGTGGGCGATGGCGCCACTATCCCGGGTGGCGTTGGCGGCACCCCGGTTGGCGTTGGGGCTATTAGCCGTAGCGACACGGCAGGAGCTCATCTGCGGTCCTGCAGCTGAATCGTCTTGTCCGTCTGTGTTTCCTGTCGCACAGACGGGGTGACCGCCATGTAGAGGGTGCCGACTAGCATTATCGACGCGACCAAGCCGGCAAGAGCCTTTTTGGCAGCTGGCGCGTCGGGCCCACGCAGCAGAATCATCGACCAGAGCAGGAGCGACACGGCGTAGGCTGCTCCTGCAAAAGCAGGGTATTTCACCAAGAACCAACGACTTGGCTCAAACGCTTCGCTCGAAAAGAGCGCGAACGCCGCATAGAGCAGCACGGAGGCGGTTGCCAGCGATAGAGCTTGCAGCGCAAAGCGCCGAACGAAGCCCGTCTCCACCCCAAACATCATTAGGGAGAACCAATAGAACTCCTCAGCTAGAATGACGAAGAGCACGGCCGCTCCGCCAATCCGGACCGGGTCCGGTATTCGGCGAATAAGCGATTGAACGTCGGCCACCAGAACAGATCCTGCGGCCCAGGCCGTGAAAGCAATGAGCGCGACCGTAGCCCCGACTGCCCAGACCAGCGTAGAGTTCAGCTTTCGCTTCGGCAACTTTTCCGGGGCACTCTCCGCTTTTGAGCCATTGCTTCGGTAGCGAACCTCGCTCACTTCTGTGGCTTGCTTCGCTTCGCCAAAAAAGTCGAGGTCCGACACCGGCCGCCAGCGCTGCGTTTCCTCGTCCAGGAATAGTGACCGGGGTTCGACCGCGCCGGATCGGATGGCCACGATCCAGTCTGACAAATCTGACATGGTCCGCTCGACACCGTCGGCGCCGATCACTCGATATATGGCGCCCGCCGGCAGGTCAGGATGGACGATTGCACCTGAGCTCTTCGACGCCTTGGTCATTTAGGTTTTCCCCGAATGAGTTCGGGAGCCTCTTGTGTCTGCAACGTTTAGCTTTGGTGAAAGTTACTCAGGGACGCTGTCGCAAAACGAGAGCATTCCGGCTGGAGGTTACCGTGGCTAACATCCATGTCAGAATGCCTGAACATGCACGCCCGCAACCCGTCTCTCGGGCGTCCAAACGTTCGGGCATGAGGATCCGAAGCGCCTTTTTACTTTTGCTTTGCGCGGCCTTGCTCGCCTTAGTTTACACTGGCAATGCGCGACCGGCTCAGGCCCAGCGTGCGGACGTGCTCGTCTTTGCCGCGGCCAGCCTGAAAACTGCCCTCGATGAGATCAACAGCCAATGGCACGAACGCACGGGCAAACATGCCGCAATCTCGTACGCCGCGAGCTCAGCGCTCGCCAAGCAAATCGAGCAGGGAGCGCCAGCCGACGTCTTCATCTCCGCGGATGAGGATTGGATGAACTACCTCGCCGAACGCAAGCTGATCAGGCTGGAAACGCGTTCGGATCTCGTAGGCAACCGCCTTGTGCTTATTTCGCCAAAAGGCGCCGATCTCCAGGTGAATATCGCGCCCGGGTTTCCCTTGTTGTCGCTTCTCGGACAGGGACGCCTCGCGATGGCCAACACGGATGCGGTCCCCGCTGGTAAGTACGGCAGGGCGGCGCTCGAGGCGCTCGGCGTCTGGCAGTCTGTCAAGGGCCGCATCGCCCAAGCCGAAAACGTCCGTGCCGCGCTGCTCATGGTCTCTCGGGGCGAAGCCCCACTTGGCATCGTCTATGAATCCGATGCAGCGTCGGACCCAAACGTAGCGCGCGTGGGGACCTTCCCGGAAAACACGCACCCGCGTATCGCTTATCCGATCGCGGTCACAGCCAGTTCGACGAAACCGGCCGCGGGGGCCTTCGTCGATATGCTCAAGATGCCGGAGGCGCGCACTATGTTTGACAAGCAAGGATTCACGACGCTGAAGTGAGGCCAGCCATGTTCACGCTAACACCTGAGGAACAAGCCGCCGTCGAACTAAGCATACGGGTGTCTCTCTGGGCGACTATGACGAGTCTGCCGCCGGGGCTTGTCGTCGCGATGCTGCTGTCTCGAGGAAAATTCTGGGGCAAGTCGATCCTGAACGGAGTTGTATTTCTGCCTCTGGTCCTTCCGCCCGTAGTTACAGGCTATATCCTGCTTCTCTTGTTTGGCCGACGAGGACCCCTCGGCGCCTTCCTCGCGGACAACCTCGGAATAGTGTTTGCTTTCCGATGGACCGGGGCAGCGCTCGCTTGCGGTGTGATGGGCTTCCCACTCTTGGTCCGAGCGTTGCAGTTGTCCATAGACGCAATCGATCGTGGGCTCGAGGACGCAGCCGGAACGCTCGGCGCCAATCCCGCCTGGGTCTTCGTGACGGTGACCTTGCCGCTCATTTTGCCGGGCATCATCGCTGGCACAATTCTTTCATTCGCGCGCGCCATGGGAGAATTCGGCGCGACCATCACTTTCGTTTCAAACATCCCGGGCGAAACCCAGACGCTTCCCTCCGCCATCTACACGTTCACACAGGTTCCGGGTGGCGACATTGCCGCATTCCGCCTCACCGTGATCGCGATCGTGGTCTCCATGTCCGCTCTGCTCATCTCGGATGCAATCGGCTACTGCGTCGGACGGCGTATCGGGGTGGAGGCATGATCCAAGTCGACGTTCAGCACCGTCTCGGCTCGTTCGAGCTCAAGGCCCAATTTGTGAGCGATGGACGGGTCACGGCACTCTTTGGTCAGTCCGGCTCCGGCAAGACGTCGCTGGTAAACATCATTGGGGGCCTTATTCATCCAGACCACGCCTACATCTCGTTGAACGGCGACGTCATCGTCGATACAAAGCTTAACGTGTTTGTGCCAAAGCATCGCCGCCGGGTCGGCTATGTTTTCCAAGAGGGGCGGCTGTTCCCACACCTTACCGTGCGCCAGAATCTCCTATACGGCTGGTGGTTCGCGCCCGGGACCAAACGCGTAGGCCAGCTTGCACCGATCGTCGAGTTGCTCGGGATCGGTCATTTGCTCGATCGTCGTCCTGGCTCGCTTTCCGGCGGCGAGAAACAGCGAGTGGCGATAGGACGGGCGTTGCTGGCCACGCCGCGGCTGCTGCTGATGGACGAGCCGCTCGCTTCACTCGACGAAGCGCGGAAGGCCGAGATCCTGCCTTATCTGGAGCGCCTGCGCGACGAGACCGAAGTGCCCATTATCTATGTCAGCCATTCGGTGCCGGAAGTTGCACGTCTGGCGAGCACAATGGTCGTGATGACCGATGGTCGCGTCGTAGCGACGGGATCGACCTCCGATATCATGGCGCGCCTGGATCTGTTACCGTTCACCAATGTTGTCGAGGCAGGGGCCGTCCTCGAAGCAGAGATCATTGAGCACGACGAACATTATGGCCTCACCCAATTGAGCCTCGGCGGAGGCCGGCTCTGGATTCCACGCCTGAGCGAGCGTATTCCCGGCACCAAGCTCCGGGTGCATATCCGCGCTCGCGACGTAATGATTAGCACGCGCCGCCCTGAGGGACTCAGCGCGCTGAATGTATTGCGCGGAGTCGTTGCGGAGCTCGGTCCACAGCGTGGGCCCATCCTGGATCTGCGTCTTGACTGCGGCGGGCAGGCGATCCTAGCGCGCCTGACACAGCGGTCGGTCGAAACGCTTGGTCTGGCACAAGGCACGCCGGTCTACGCGGTGATCAAGACCGTGGGTTTCGATAGGCAGACGCTTGGCGCCACGTTTCCTCAAGCTATTGGCGCCGACACGACGGCCATTCCGGTTTGAGGACCGGAACCACTACGGCTTCGCGGTAGTTGTTGCGTTCAGCGGAATAGCGGGCTTAACGAGCCGATATGGGAGGAAGGCCAATGCCGATCCCATGCTTTCAGAGAGCAGCAGCGGTCGTGCTGGTTTTCGCGACGACAATCCTTGCATCGATACCGGCCGTTGCACAGGCCCGCGCCACATTAAAAAGCCACAGCCTGGCTCTCGCGTCGATCGACTATTCGCCCGATGGGCGGTATGTCGCCACGGGCAGCTACGACAAGACGGCGAAGATTTGGGATGCAACGACGGGCGCCGTGATCATCACGCTCGAGGGGCACGAGGCGACGGTCGAGGCAGTCCGTTTCTCACCCGACAGCAAAATCCTGGCGACAGGCAGTTACGACAGCACGGTAAAGCTTTGGGACTGGGCTTCGGGGCGCGAGCTAGCCACTCTCAGGGGCCACACCAACATGATCCGGTCCCTTGCTTTCGCACCGGACGGGAAAACCGTTGCCTCTGGCAGTCACGATAACACGATCAAGCTGTGGAACGTGGCCACTGGAGAGGAGCGCGCCACGCTCCGGCACAATGGCGCGGTCCGCTCACTAGCATTCAGCCATGACAGCAAGATTCTTGCCTCGGGCAGCAACGACTACACCGCCAAGCTATGGGATGTCGCCACCGGGCAGGAGCTCGCAACACTCGAAGGCCATGAGCATGGTGTGCGCGGCATTGCATTCTCGCCAGATGACAAGACGCTTGTCTCCGGCAGCATGGACACGACGGTGCGGCTTTGGGATGTTGCGAGGCGCAAGGAAACGGCGGTCCTTGAAGGCTCGACAAGCGAGGTTCTGTGCGTCGCGTTTTCACCGGACGGCAAGCTGGTGGCCGCCGGAAGCGTAGACAACTCGCTGCGGATCTGGGATGCCGCAACTGGCGAGGACCTCGTTGTGCGATGGAGCGAGGTCGGCGACCGTATCCGTGGCGTGGCCTTCTCGCCGGACGGCAAAAGCCTCGCGACGGCGACCATGGATCATCTCGCGAAGATTTGGGATGTCGATCAGTTGTTGAGGTCGGGTATCGAGCCCGCCCCCGAGGAGACCGGGTCAAAGGGAGAGGAACGGGCATCGCTGAAAGGGCACAAGTCCTTCGTGACCGCAGTGGCTTTTACGCCCGACGATCGGATTCTCGCTTCAGCAAGCCACGACAAGACCGTCAAGCTGTGGGAGGTCGCGACGGGCACCGAGCTCCGGACGCTAGCCGGCCACAGCGGCGCAGTTGTCACGCTTGCCATCTCACCTGACGGCAAGGTCCTCATCACGGGATCCTACGACCGGACCGCCAAGCTATGGGAGCTGCCGTCGGGAAGGGAGATCGCCACGCTCACGGGTCACACGAACATCATCCGCGCCGTGGCCTACGCGCCCGACGGAAAGACGGCGATCTCTGCGGGCTATGACGAAACCATCAAGCTCTGGGGTGTCAGCAGCCACCGAGAGATCGCCACCCTCACCGGCCACACCGGCGGCGTGAAGGCGTTAGCATACTCGCCCGACAGCCGGATGATCGCGTCAGGCAGCATCGACGGCACCATAAAGCTTTGGGACGTCTCCTCCGCAAAAGAGGTGGCCACTATCGACGTGCATACAGGGCCGGTCCACTCAGTGACATTCTCCCCGGATGGCAAGCTGCTGGCATCTGCGGGTGCTAGTCGGGACGTACAGCTTTTCGAGGTAGAGACCCGCAAGGAGTTGGAGCCATTCAAAGGCCACACGGCCTGGGCCCGATTTTGCGCGTTCTCGCCGGACGGGAGAATGCTCGCATCCGCAGGCCTCGATAACACCGTGCGCCTCTGGGATGTCGCGAGCCGCAGGCAAACGGCCGCGCTCGAGGGACATCTCAGGCGCATCCACTTCGTCACGTTCTCGCATAACGGAAAGATCGTGGCGACCGCCGCCATGGACGGCACCGTCAAACTCTGGGACACGCCGAAGCAGGAGCTGCCACTCGCTGGATCCAGCGTCGCAGCACCAGGACGGTGATCACGAAACGGCGGCCTCGCGACAGGAGACGGAAGATGGAAAACGAAACCTTGGATCGCCTGACCTCTGCGCTCGTAACTGGCAGCGACAACGACGAATTGGAGATGGCCCGGCTCGATCGGCACCCGGTGATCCAGATTCTGCCGGACGCGAACGTCATCAAAATTGGCGGACAAAGCTTCATCGATCGCGGTCGGGAGGCCGTGTTTCCGCTCATAGACGAGATCGTCGAGAACCTTCCCGAGCACAAGATGATCATCGGCACTGGAGCCGGCACCCGGGCTCGCCACGCCTACAGCGTGGGGCTCGACCTAGGTATGCCGACTGGAGTGCTAAGCGTGCTCGGATTCTTCGTGAGCATCCAGAACGCGAAGATGATCCACTATCTCCTCGCCAAGCATGGAATTCCATCCATCGAACCAGCTCAGTTCGCGCAGATGCCACTCTACCTCGCCGAACGCCAGGCTTGCGTTTGCGTCGGTATGCCCCCGTATGCGTATTGGCAGCCTAACCCGGAGATCGGACGCATTCCACCGCACCGGACCGACACCGGATGTTATCTCATAAGCGAGACCTTGGGTGCCCGTTCGATGATCTACGTCAAGGACGAGGAGGGCCTTTACACGGCGGACCCGAAGAAGGATCCAAAAGCCAAGTTCATTCCCAGGATTACGGTCGATGAACTCATTGAGCTTGATCTGGTCGACGTGGTGCTGGAGCGGCCCGTATTCCAACTCATGAAGAATGCCAAAAATCGCCGCTCGGTTCAGGTCATCAACGGCTTGAAGCGGGGCAATCTGACGCGTGCGCTCAACGGCGAGCCAGTCGGAACCGTTATCACCGCCTGAAGCGAGGTAGGATCATGACCGAACAAGTCCATGAAGGCCGCGAATTACCGCTCGACAAACGCCGCCACGTCGAATCGATGCTGATGCGCGAGAGTCTGCTCGACAAACAGGTCATGTCGTCCACTGAAACTCCCGTCGTGCCCATGCTGCCATTCTGCCACGTGGTCAAGATTGGCGGACGGTCGATCATCGACAATGGAAAAAAGGCCGTTTACCCCTTGGTCGACGCCCTCGCCAAAATCCTCGAAAATTTCAAATTGGTGATCGGCACCGGTGGCGGTGTGCGCAGCCGCCACGTGACTTCGATTGGCATGGACCTCGGAATGCCGACTGGAGTGCTGGCTCAACTCCGGATCATCGATGCGCTCGGAAATGCGCACCTCCTTGGCACACTACTGGCGCCATACGGCGTCGTCGCCATCCCGCCCGAAATTCTCGGGCACATGCTGCCCTTCTTTATCAGATCGGCCCCAGGCGTGATCTGCAATGGAGACCCGCCATTCTCGATTTGGGAGCATACGCCCCGTTTGGGGCGCATCCCGCCACATAGGACGGACGCCGGCACTTTCCTGTTAGCCGAATGCTACGGCTGCGCCACACATACCCTGGTCAAGGACGTGGACGGCCTCTACGACGCCGACCCAAAGCTCAACCCAAATGCCAAGTTTATCAGCGAGATCACCGTCTCTGAGCTCAGAACGCTCAAACTACAGACCCTGCCCTTTGATCGCGTCCTGATTGATCTCCTTGCCAACGCTCGCCAAGTCAAGAAATTCCAGATCATCAACGGGCTCAAGCCCGAGCTGCTGGAACGCGCGCTGCTGGATGAACATGTGGGAACGCTCGTCCGCAAGGACTGATCAAGACCGCCAACAGTTCACTCTGCCGTTGCACCACTCTCCACTCAAGTAGCAACATTTCAAGCTGAGGCTCGACCGGCGGCACAGAGTTGGCTGGTGACGAGGGTGGAGCGGCGGCCGTAGCGATCCTCCAGGATCTCCAGGAGGTCGTGGCGGGCGCCGGCATCGAGCGGGGCCAGACCCCAGTCGTCGAGGATGAGCAGATCAACGCGGCCGAGCGCGCGCAGCAGGCGCGGGTGGCGGCCATCGCCGCGGGCGAGCGCCAGATCGTCGAACAGACGCGGGACGCGCTGGTAAAGGACGGAGCGATTATCGCGACAGGCCTTGTGGCCGAGCGCCGAGGCAATCCAGCTCTTGCCGACGCCGGCCGGACCGCAGATCAGCAGGTTGGCGTGGTCGTCGATCCAGCGGCCCTCGACGAGGCTGGCGAATAGCGCGCGATCGAGACCGCGCGGGGTGCGGTAGTCGACGTCCTCGACACAAGCCTGCTGGCGCAGCTTGGCGTGACGCAGGCGGGTGGCGAGCCGCTTGTCGTGACGCAGCGAGACTTCGCGTTCGAGCAGCAGCGCGAGCCATTCGGCGTGACCGAGGCTCGCGGCCTCGCCAGTGGCCTCGATGTCGACAAAGGCTTTGGCCATGCCGTGGAGGCCGAGCGCCTTGAGCCGGTCGAAGGTCGGATGGGTGAGCAAGGGATCATCTCCAAATTGTAGTAGCGCGGTCCGCGGATGTTGGAGTGCAGGATCGGCAGGTCGTCCGCGGAACGCTGGGGAGCAGGACGTCGATCGAGGTTGTTGGCGAGGATCGACCTGACCGAGCCATAGGTGCGCGCGCCGATGTCGATCGCCCGCGCGGCTCCGCGTCCAGGCGCTCGCGCCCGTAGGACGCGGCGAGCCTGAGGATGCCGAGACAGGCGCGGAACCCCTGCTCGGGGTGCGAGCGCTCGTCGAGAATGAGGTCGCACAACGCGCTGGTCGCCGGGCCATCGCGGCGGCGTCCTGACGGATGCGCACAATGGTCCAGCCGGCATAGCGGCGATGGCTGGAGGCCATATGCTCCGGCACGGTGGTGTGCTTGTGATTGCCACTCATGCGCTGATGCGCGGCAATCCGCTCGCCCTTGTGGAAGATCTCGACGGTGCGGGCGGTGAACCGCACCTCGACCTCGGCACGCGCGAAGCGATGCGGAACGCTGTAGTAATGCTTCTCCACCTCGACGTGGTAGTCGAGGCTGACGCGGCGGATCCGCCACTCGGCGAGCATGTAGGGGCTCGCCGGCAACGGCTTGAGCGCCGGCCGGTCGACCTCCTCGAGCAGCCGGCGGCGCGTTACGCCGAGCCGCCGGATCGGCCGCTCCTCGTTGAGCCTGGTGAGCAACTCGCCGATCGCTGCGTTGACCTCGGCGAGGCTGTAGAAGACGCGGTGGCGCAGGCGGCCGAGCAGCCAGCGCTCGATGATGAGGACCGCTTGCTCGACCTTGGCCTTGTCGCGCGGCTTGCGTGGTCGCGCCGGCAAGACGGCCGTGCCGTAATGCGCGGCCATTTCCGCATAGGTGCGATTGATCTGCGGGTCCTAGAGGCTCGCCTTGATGACCGCGACCTTGGTATTGTCGGGCACCAGCAGCGCCGGCACGCCGTCGATCGCCGCCAAGGTGCCGACGTGGGCGCTGATCCAGTCGGCAAGCCCCTGCGTCCACGTCGCCTGCGCATAGGTGAAGTTCGAGGCGCCGAGCACGGCGACGAAGACCTGCGCCGTCCTCCGCTCACCGGTGAGGCGGTCGACACCACCGGCACGCCGTCGCCCGCGTAGTCGACGAACAATTTGTCGCCGGCCGCATGCGACTGGCGCATCGTCACCGACAGGCGGCCCTCCCAGGCGCGGTAAAGCTCGCAGAAGCGCGAGTACCGGTATCCGCCGGGCTCGGCGGCAATGTACTCCTCCCACAGGATCGACAGCGTCACGTGCTTGCGCTTGAGCTCGCGGTGCACCGCCGCCCAGTCGGGCTCAGCGATGCGGCGGTGACCCTGCCGGTTGCCGTTGCCGGTCTTGGCGAACAGGCGGGCCTCCAGGGCCGCGTCCTGAGTTCGTCGGGCATCGGCCAGCTCAGGCCTGCGGCCTCGAACCGCCGGATGGTCAACCGCACTGTCGAGGGCGCCGCGCCCATCCGCCGCGCAATCTCGCGGCTCGGCAGCCCAGCCGCCTTCATCCTGATCACGTCGCGCACACGGCGCATCGCAAGCCTCTCCGTCGGCATCCAGGGTCCCCCTTCGGAAAGCCGAAAGGGACGACCAATGGGAGCCAGAAGAGGCCTCGTCACCCGGGCGACATCATCCCGGAATCATGGGCGACTTCATCTCGGAATGGGTGGGCGACTTCAAATCGGAATGGTGGGCGAGATCATCTCGGAATAGCGGGCGACATCGAGCGGAATCCGCAGAATGCTTTCCAGCCGAATTGGTTTCGTGCTTCTTCGCTGAATGTGCAGCAAGGTACGCCTGCCTTTTGCGAGCGACGCTCGTTTGCGCGAGGTCGGCACGTATGATCGGCATCGTGCCACGATCGATTTCCACTAAGAAGCAGCGACGCAACCTATCCGAAAATCTGATTCCGAAGGTCAAGTCCGGCACAACTCCGATCTCCTGGGTCTTCCCATTATGCGACACTCCGACTCGCATTGATCTGGCAACCTGGTTCGTGCATTACCTTCCCGAAGAGCAGACAAACCAAGTGGTGGCGGTCCGTCGAACCGGTCAGTCCACCATCACCATGGATTTCTTTCGCCTGGAGGACGGTAAGTTCTATCTCGAGACCTCCGCCGACCAAATCTTCCGGTTGCCTCCAAGCTTGGCGGGCTTCCTGGCAGCTCGCCCGATGGTGGGAGCGGCTCCTTGGTAAGCGCGAGGCATCTCAATGGAGGGCGCGCGTAGGAACGTTGCACCCTAAAACCGTATTCTGCTGGAATGGAGCGGTTCTCAGCATCTTGCATAGTGGCAGCCGCATTCATCGCCGGCGTCATCGTTGGTTATGGCATTAGGGCGCTCATTTCCGCCAGACGCCGAGCAAGAGCCAGTCGTAGGCGCCATGATTTCGAATGATCAGGCGCACCAAGGAGCGCGGAGTTACTTGCCCTTGCGCTCGCCCTCCCCCGCTTGGGGAGGAGCAGCGTTACGTCACGGCGTCTGCATGTTCTGAATCGACAATCCGTACTCGCTCTAGCCCACACGTTGCGTTCAGGAGGCGTGAGTCAGTTTCTAACGGTGCTGCCGTTAGCGCCGCGGTTGTTCTGGGTGTCTGTTTCGGAGTGGCCGCTGGGCGCATCCCTGATGAGAAGGAACATCGACGTCACGGGCCAAATCCCAAGCCACCCCGATGGATGGGAGGCGCCGCCAAACGGGTAGCCTACCCCTAAGACGCTTGGAACAAAGCTCCAACGCCTCGATTGCCATTCAATGAAATGGTCCGTCGCACTTAGTCATTTAGGTCATGGTGCTCAGCAGTTGGAATGCGATGTTTTTGATGAGCGATGTCTTTCGACAATCGCTCGGAAGCCTGCTGGAAAATGCAGGCTATGCTCCGCAAGAGACGACTTGGTATCGCGTGCAGCACCCGGATCTTGAACTGCGCCGTTACGCCTCGAATACCGCAGCAACCGATCCCGTTTTGATTGTGCCTGCACCCATCAAGCGGCCGTATATCTTTGATCTGGTACCAGAGGTGAGCGTGGTACGGCGTCTCGCCGACGCCGGGTTTGCCGTCTACCTACACGAATGGCCAGAGCAACAGCCGACCAATTGGAACCTGGAGACGAGCATAGCTCTGCTGCTTGTGGCAATCGAGAAGCTCTCAAGAGACCACCAATGCCCGCCAATGGTCATTGGCCATTCGCTCGGCGGGACTCTCGCTGCCATCGCGGTTGCACTTGTACCGCATCGCGTCGGCAAACTCGTCCTGGTTCAGGCGCCCCTCGCATTCGGCCAATACACCGGAGCTTTGCGACCGATCGCACTCCATGCGCAGTTTGAGCTTTTGAGCCGTCGTATAGCCGGGAGTTTGTTGGACTGGGCGAGCGTTGTCGCGGCTCCAGAGGAGTTCGTGTTCGGGCGTTATTGCGATGGCTTGGTCAGCTTGCCGGATTTCGAAGCGCTCGCGCTCCACGGCCGCGTCATTCGCTGGACCCTCGATGAGTTCGCTCCTTCTCGCCAACTACTCCAAGACGTGATCGAGTTGCTCTATCGTGAAGACCGGTTCGCACGCAACAACCTCCATCTGCTCGACCGTACTGCCCGCTCGGACGCGCTTGCTGAACTGCCGGTGGCCGCGATCGTCGATCATACAAGTCGACTGGTCCCGGCCTCGTCCACGCTGCAAGAATTGAGCAGCCCAACGGTATTTGTCTACGAGCCGGAGATCGGAGTGGCGTTGCAGCACGTTGGATCTCTCGTCGGCCGCCGAGCGCATCGAGAGATCTGGCCGCACGTGATCGACTGGTTGCGGGGCATTCGGCGTTGATCAGCCGGCCAAGTTGTCATACACTGTCCGTTTAGCCGCCGGCACGTTGTGACGTTTTTCCAGAAGCTGCCGCCGTGCCTGGCGAGGATCGCGGCTTGCGCATCATGATGCGGCGGCTACTCGTGTCGAAAGCTGCTGCGTCATCTCGGTGGTCCTGGACAACGCACCTGCGGCGACCTCAAGCTCGCCGGAGGCAGTCGACAATGATCCGGCCAGTTCGCCGATCATTGTTTCGAAATCGCGCGTGATTCTGTCGACGCGCTGTCCACGCAAGATCTTGGCTTCGGCCTCCGCCGCCGCGAGCTCGTCGGCAGCCTTCTTCGCGATCAGCGCTTCCTTGAACACCTGGAGGGTCGTGGCCATTTGGCCGATTTCCGTTCTCTCGCCATGATGTCCGACCGTCGCGGTGAGGTCGCCCTGTAGGCAGGGCCGCCACCCAGTGGGTTGCGCAACTTGACCGGGGCGTGGCTATCCTCTTAACAGGCTAATGCGAGCGGTCGTGCTCGATCCAACGCGACCGATATGAAGCCAGAAGCTGTCCCTTTTTATCCCGCCTCAACCGCCGACTACGTCAAGAATCAGACATCCGCCGCTAGCGGCGGATGTCTGATTCTTGACGTCTCATCCAACTCGGACCGGTTTTACGACTCCGATGCACTCTCAATCAAAGTCGTTGTGACATAACTCCGAACTGTCAAACGCCCCCGATCTCTTCCCTGTCTCTGTTTTGACGTACGTGATTTTGGGACAAAGTGGCGGAGGGAGAGAATCCACAAAAAAACTTGCTCACTTGCTGCGTCTTAGGTGCTCTCGGGAGACGAGAGCATCCAGACTGCGCGCATCTCCGCTGAGCCAAAGTAGCGGCTCGAGCCGCCGCTGGACGACCCTGAATTACATCGCATTTGGCCAGCCAGAGCCTAGGGAAGGCAACGGCGCTGGCCCGCCCAGCCAAGTGCTGCACTGAAGAGCTAGTCATAGGCTCAACAGCGATGAAGGTCTCCTGTTTTCGTTCTATCTTCGGGACCAGAAGTGGCAAGTTCCCCCCTAACGCGTCAGCTATGGGGCCAGAAGCGGAAACGGGTGAGCCGTATTCAATTAGAAGTCGAACGCGTTCAGCAGGTTGTTTGCGGCGGCGTCGCGACTGGAGAGCGGCGCCAAGTTCCACCGGGTTTCGATGAACTTCAAAATCGAAACAGTCTCGTAGGTCGTGTGATCGACGAAGTGGCGTTTGGAATAGGGTGAGATGATGATGGCCGGAACGCGAACCCCGGGACCCCAGCGATCGCCCCGTGGCGGCGGCACGTGATCCCAACGTCCGCCTGCCTCGTCGTACGTAATGATGATCACGCTGTCCTTCCAGACCACACTTTCTTGCACCGCCTTGACCAGATTGGCCACGTATTGCTGTCCCCGCAATAAGTCCGTGTAACCCGGATGCTCGTTGTCCGACCCGATTGGCTTGACAAAAGTTACGGCGGGTAGGATCCCAGTGCGGAGGGCGGCAAGAAAGTCCTCGATGTCTTTCAGATGCTCGGCGCGGGCAGCCGTTCCTTCGGCGTAGCGAGCGAAGTAGTTGAACGGTTGATGATGAAATTGAAAGAGCGGATCAGGGCGGCCCGCAACGGCATCATTCCAACCACCCGAATACCAGGCCCATGAAATCCCCTTTTCGCTCAATCGGTCCCCAATCGTCGGCATAGTTAGCGGCGGCATCAGCTGCGCGGGATCCTTGATACTCGCCGGATACGGTCGGCTAGCCGAATAGACCGTATGCACTACGTAGCCATCCGGAGTGACCGATCCGTGCTTGCGCACGACGCCCTGAGTGTCGAGTTGGATCACCAGATTGGCGGGTGCATTCGGCCAGACCGGGGTGCAGGAACAGATCAACCAGAAATGATTGAACAGCGATCCGTCAAACGCCGAGTGAAAGAAACGATCAGCCAACGTATATTGCTGAGCCAAGCGGCCCACAGGCAAGTCGGTGGCGTCATAGTAGCTCATCGCCAAGCCGCCGTTTTCGCTCCAGGCTACGAATCCGTCCATCTTGCCAGCGTTGATTTGACGCTCCTCTTGCAAGGCGCGATTCACGATATCTCCGGTCTTCTGGTCAGGCGGAACGTACTGGGCCGCGTCGTACGGAGCGACCGGCATACTCGCCGGAAACCGAGGATCGGCGATTGGCGGATTCCTTGAGGTATCGAGCGGTTGCGGAAGCGCGGTGTACGGTGTGCCGTCCTTCTTCAATTGCCCGATCCGCTCACCCGCATTAGCGATGCCATCAGCTCCGGGAAACTTGCCATAGAGACCGTCGAAGCTCCAATTCTCCTGATAAATCACAATGACGTGCTGAATGTTATCCAACCCGGCTTGCTGGGCCTTCACTTCGCTGACAGTAAATGCGATTCCAACACACCACAGCGCGATCACCGAAACAGCCAGCCTGCCGCGCGTATTCTTTGCGGTTGCGAGGAAGGTCGTCATTTGAGCCTCCCTCAATTGTCTCGTGATGAACTTCGCGCCGTTTCACAACAACACGAGGATTGCGCCGGTGAGCGTTACCACTCGTGACCGCCGGCACCTTGGCCGGGTCCGCAGGTCCTTGGCCCAGACCAAACAATACCACATCACGGGGCGGCAATGAGACTGCTGCAATGCGGGATTTTGACCCGACTTATGACGGCAATGGCACAAAAGCGCCGTTCGGGAGGTCGGCTAATCACTGCCGGCCTACTCCGCTAAGCGGACCATTTCAGAGCCAATCTGGACGCCGCCTTGGGCCACTGGACTAAACCGCTCGCGCGGTAGGGCGCTGCGGCGGGCGATACAGCCCAGAGGATAGCGCAACGGGGCGTCCTGTCTTGAGATGAGGGGTTCGCAACCTTCACCCAAGACAGGAGCATCCCCATGACCGACGAGGCTATGAGCCTGTTGCGCCGGCCATGATCGAAGACATGACGATCCGCAAGTTCGCGCCGAAGACCCAACATGACTATGTGCAAAGGGTCAAGAACTTCGCGGCGTTCCTCGGACGATCGCCGGATACGGCGAGCTTCGAGGACGTGCGCCGCTATCAGCTGCATCTGGCGGCGTGCGGTGTTGGCGTGCCGACCATCAACCAGACCGTTTCGACGCTGCGGTTCTTTTTTAAAGTCACACTCAAACGCCACGAGATCGTCGAGCACACCCATGTCATTCACGAGCCGCGCAAGCTGCCGATGGTGCTCAGCGTCGAGGAAGTGGCAAGGCTGCTCGATGCCGCGCCGGGGCTGAAGTACAAGGCGGCGCTGAGCGTAGCCTATGGCGCTGGCCTGCGTGCCGCCGAGGTGGTCTCGCTCAAGGTCGCCGCCATCGACAGCAAGCGCATGATCATCCGCGTCGAGCAGGGCAAGGGCGGCAAGGACCGCAACGTCATGCTGTCGCCGAGCCTGCTCAATCTGCTGCGCGCCTGGTGGAAGGCGGCGCGGCCGCAGGGCTGGCTGTTCCCGGGCCGCGATCCGGCCCAGCCGATGACCACGCGCCAGCTCAATCGCGCCTGCCACGCCGCGGCCCAGATGGCCGAGATCAACAAGCGCGTCTCGCTGCACACCTTGCGCCACAGCTTCGCCACCCACCTGCTCGAGCAGAACATCGACGTCCGCGTCATCCAGGTGCTGCTCGGTCACGCCAAGCTCGACACCACGGCGCTCTATACCCGCGTCGCCACCAAGACGATCAGCGAGGTCATGAGCCCGCTGGAGCATATCGCGCTCAAGCTCAAGGAGAACCGGCCGCCCGGCTGACGCGGCGCACATGCGCCCGGCCTTGGAGGTTGCGGATATCTTCCGCGACCATGGCCCGGCATGGCGCCGAGCCCATGCCGGGCACGTCAGCCGCGACCAACTGAAGGTGATGTCGGCGATCGAGCGCTGCCGCACGGCGGCGCTCGGCGGCCATGTCGCGCGCTGTGCGGACTGCACCTATACGACCATCGCCTACAACTCCTGCCGCAACCGGCATTGCCCGAAGTGCCAGGGCGCCACCGCCAAGCAATGGCTCGCCGACCGCGAGGCCGAGCTGTTGCCAGTGCCGTACTATCACGTGGTGTTCACGCTGCCTGCGGTCATTGCCGACATCGCCTACCAGAACAAGGCCGTGGTCTACGATCTCCTGTTCAAGGTCTCGGCCGAGACCATGCTGACGATCGCCGCCGATCCGAAGCACCTCGGCGCCCGCATTGGCATCACCTCCGTGCTGCACACCTGGGGCTCGGCCATGACCCATCATCCCCACATGCACATGATCGTACCGGGTGGCGGCATCTCCCTCGACGGCAGCAAGTGGGTATCGTGTCGACCTGGATTCTTCCTCCCGGTGCGCGTGCTCTCGCGGCTGTTCCGCCGGCTATTCCTGGAGAAGCTCGTCGCCGCGCGCCAAGCCGGCCGCCTGAGCTTCTTCGGCGACAATGTCCATCTGGCCGATGCCCAATCCTTCACGGCCTTCCTGGCGCCGCTGCGCAAGGCCGAGTGGGTCGTCTACGCAAAGCGCCCGTTCGGCGGCCCTGAGGCGGTGCTGGCCTATCTGTCGCGCTACACCCATCGCGTCGCCATCGCCAACAGCCGCTTGATCGCCGTCGACGAGAAGGGCGTCACCTTCAAGTGGAAGGACTACCGGATCGAGGGCCACAATCGGCACAAGCGCATGACGCTCGCCACCGACGAGTTCATCCGCCGCTTCCTCATCCATGTGCTGCCAAAAGGCTTGCACCGCATCCGCCACTACGGCCTGTTCGCCAAAAGCGCGTGCGCCGACAACATCGCCCGTGCCCGCGAGCTGCTCGCCGTTGCAAAACCTGAAGCCCAGCCCACCGCGGCCGCCGATCCAAGCAAGCCGACTTGTCCATGCTGCGGCGGTCACATGATCATCATCGAGGTCTTCGCGCGCGGTGCAACGCCGCGGCATCGGCCGACAGCCCCAACCAGCGTCATCAGGATCGACACCTCATGACCGCGTCACAATCCCGCAGATCTGCCCCTCGCGCTCGCCGGCTCTCGATCGGCCACGGCAGAGCGCGCCCAGATATCCTCCACCCGCCGCAAATCGTCCGACAATCTACTGCGTTCGATACCACCCGCCGCTTATTCGTCAGCCGCTTCACCGTCGTACGACTCGT
Organism: Bradyrhizobium sp. WSM1743; assembly: GCF_000473065.1. GTDB lineage: Bacteria > Pseudomonadota > Alphaproteobacteria > Rhizobiales > Xanthobacteraceae > Bradyrhizobium. The sequence goes on along the minus strand of NZ_AXAZ01000033.1, from coordinate 38,374 downwards.
TGCATCGGCTCGATCCAAATCAGACAGCTCGCCCGCGGCACTCAAATCACCATAGCGCCTGCCGCACCGCTCTACGTTCCCAAGCGCGGTTTCCTCCCTTGGAGGCTTTCGGACGCCGGCCGCCGAACACGCGGTGCCGTCCCTCATGCGGCCGGCATCCGAAACCCTTCACATGATTTCAGCATCGTGGAAGCTCGGCACCTGACCGAACCAGCGCAGTAGGTCAGTGCCGCCGGTCACTGCATCATAGATCGAGGTTTCGTTATTGCTCGCCATACCGACCCATAGGATCATCAGTGCTCCAGGTCTGCAATGGATCAATCGCGTCGGTTTGGTGCTCTGCCAGCCACTTCCGGTCTACCCCAAACCCCGGACGTGCCGCTGCATCGCATCAAGTGAAGCGATGGGCCATAAGCAGAAGTGAACCCGATTACAGCGAGGCCAACGACCGGCGTGCCATCGAAAACAGGCCTATAGACCAGCAGACCGGGCATCCTCGAAAGGCCATTAATGATACTAGCCCCAGAATGACGGAACCCAGTACTGCAGGCCAACCTGCGTCTGTCCCGACCCACACCGCCGTCGAGAGAGCTCCAATTCCGACAAGACCTCGGGTAAGGTGCTCGGTGAGTGAACTGCTGGCGAACATTTTGACTCCTCAGCGCATTATATATTCACGCACGAGCGCTCGACCGCGATGCAGTCGAGCCTTCACAGTTTCTCGGGTTAGCTCCAGCGATTGCGCTATTTCGCTAATCGTCATCTCGTCCACATCCCGAAAAATGAGCACCTGCCGGTAGTGGCTCGGCAGCGATTGGATCGCGGCAGCTATATCGATGCGAAGTTCTGATTCTGGCCTCTTCGAAAGCTGCAGGTCATTTTCCAAGGAAGAGACGTCATCAGGAAGGCCTATATGCTGCTTTGCCAATCTTAAGCAGGTTCGATGAACTATCTGAAAGAGCCAGAGGGAAAAGGCTCCGGCACGTTGGAGACGACCAATGCGACGGTACACGATCCATAACGTTTCCTGAACCGCGTCTTCCACATCGCTTGTCGTGCGGCAGGTTCTTCGCGCGTACCGGCGTATGTCGGGCTGCGACGTTTTGAGCAGCGTCAGGATGGCGTCAGCGTCCCCGCCTATTGCCGCTTCCATCGTGCTCGGCGATGAAAAAGGTGTGCTCATGGTTCGGCGCGCAGCTTCCGACCTCTGACTGCGCATGCCGGGCAGTATCCGAAAACGCCTGTAAGCGCGGTCAGGACCCCGACACCGGCGATCAGGTATCCAACGGGCATACCTTTAAGGCCTAGTAGCCCACAAGCGATCATAATGGCCCCAGCCAAGAGCCGGACCCAACTTTCCCAGCCAGCCACGTTCTTCTTGTACAGCATAGCAACCTCCTGCCTTTGTAGCGTCGTTTCTGACGCCCTAGAGACTTAGAGGCTTAAAAAATGAGAAACGGTTCGCGGCTCCGAAAAAATAGTCTAAGTTCGGCTGGCGTCAAAAGCTGGCGGTCGGCGGGCTGCGTGAAAAGGTCTGCTCCGGGTCAATCGCGTCGGTTCGGCGCGATCAAACCGGCGTCCGACTTACCTCTCATTGCCGACATCGCGGGCGCTCGACCGAGTTTGTCGCTTCGGGCCAGTTGCAGACTCACGCACAGGTTCGCCTGCCCGAGGTTGAAGAAACGGGCTAAGGTTGCAGCTCCATCAAGGGCTAAAAAGGCAGGTTCGATGACCACAATCAAGCTCTTGTCGACTGGATTGATCGCGATCGCCACGCTCACAACGAGCGCCGAGGCTCGCGAGCCACGCATCAGAATACGCGCGCCCACTATATGAAGCTTCCGGCTGAACCGGATGGTCGTTGGAGTATCTGGAACGGCACTCCAATATGGTTTGGTCCATCGGTCCGGGGCTGGCCCGGCCACCAATGCGAGTGGGGCGACAATGCGAAGATATGCTGAGATGCGGAGGCAGATGCGGGAATCGCAGGGTTTCTCATGGGCGTGATGGCACTATCACATTTTCCGAGACAGCTTCTCGACGAAACGAATGTGGGCCAAGAGGTGTGCGTGTGGGCAGTCGCAAGCTTTTCTATCTCGAGCGTTCGGCCGCCGCAGTTAGCACAGGATAGCGGGCATAGAGCGTGTCGACGCGGTCCCGCCACATCGCCACGAACGCACCCGAGGTGAGATTATCAACCGACTTCCATTCGCGTTTGACCGCAGGCAGCGTGTTGCCCCAGATAGCGCGCTTGCACCATCGCTCGCCCTTCGCCGAGCCCTCCTGGGTTGCGCACATCGACTTCCAGGCAATCCGCTGCGGACGGCTGATGTGTTGGGCGGCTCCTTCCCAGCCCTGCTGGTGGATCAGGTAGAGGTCGGAAAAGGTCGGCTTCTTCTGCGTCATTATTTCGAATAGCGCAGCCTCGCTGAGAAACTTGTAGGCGGCACCCATAGCGTTGTCGCGAGGATTGAGGATATCGCCCGATCCGTATTTGCTGAACTCAAACTTGCTCAACTGGAACAGGCCGATGTAGGAGCCGGTGCGTTGCCTGGGATTGAAATCGGATTCGATTTTGGCGACCGCCTTCATGAAATTGACATCGACACCGAACGCCTCGGCTGCACGTTCGATCTCCTGGACGGGCGTTCCGAGCGGAACGTCGCTCAACGCCGACAAGGCGATCTTCGCGGGTTTCTCCGGCGGCGGAATTTCCGAGTAGACGTAGTATTTCAGATACGACGGTTTGCCTTCGCCCGGACTGGACGAAGCAACGGGCGGGCGGTCCTGCTGTAGAGTTACCGAGTTCTCGGGCGACGTTGCCTCAAGGCTGGCGACCTGCAACCTTGGCCCTTGCGAAGTGGTTACATCGGACGGTGGCACCGAGTCCGACGCCACGGCGCGGAATCCCGCCGCAACGATCGCATTAGCCGATAATCCTGTATCGAATTTCGTCTCGATGGACCGGGCCGGAAACGCGGCGCCGGCATTTATCAGGACCGTCGTTACATTCAGCGGGATGCCGCTGAATGCATCAGCCACTCTTGCATTCGGCGTTGCGATGCTCGGGCGCGGTACCGCGATCTGACCAATCGCGGCAAGCGAAGTTGCTGTCAGCGCGCCGGCAATACAGCTTGCTTGCCAAATCTTCAATGTCGCCGGCCGCGCCGCCGCGGTCCCCCAATTCATGTCCCCGACTTGGCACGAAGATTAAGGACGCGAGGGGATGACAATGGGGCGCACCTGTGGCACAGGTGCGGCCGGTCTCGGCCGCGTCGCCAAGATCGCCTAAATTGGAAGTTGCGGTCGTGATGCGCCTCCTGCCGAGGAACAGGACGGGCGCCATATCGCGCAACTGTCACTAAACAAGGCATCTTCGTGCGTTAGCGCATCGAGACCGGCGCCCGCGCGCACGCCGCTCTCAAGCATCTCGAGGCCGCGACGTCGCAGGACCCGAGGGCGGGTCGCTGGGATGGACAATCGCAATCCGCTTTATGACCGCTAGCGTCGGTCTCAGCGGAGCCGGTCTAGCCAAGCTCAGGGCTGCCGTCTCCGCTCGGGCCGGAGCGTTGCGGCTTACCACAGCGCTGCCGCGTTCTTGCACAACCGTAACCTAGTGCGCCAATGTCTCAGTTGGGTCAATCGCGTCGGTTTGGTGCTCTGCCAGCCGCTTCCGGTCTACCCCAAACCCCGGACGTGCCGCTGCATCGCATCAAGTGAAGCGATGGGCCAACTCCGGACATTGCGACGAGCATCACATTGCTAGGCTCAATGCCGTTCGTCTGTCCGCAGTTCTCATCTGACAATCAGCTGAAACAGATCAGCTGCACCGACAGTGGCGGAGATCGCGATGACGAGTGCCGCCACGGCCAACGTGATGCGAATACTTGCCGCATTGAAGAAACTTACGTTTGCACGCGCTTGCGAATCGAAACGGCCGTGCGTGGTGTGCCGCCCTGAAACGGCAGCAAAAAGATTGTCAGGCGCATCGGCCGGTATTGGCTTGGATGTGATCTGATCGCGATAACCTCGCCTTTTCAGAATGTTGTCCAGCAGGCCGGGGAAGATCATATTGCCGATGATTGCTTTCAGGGAGGAAAACCCCACCCAGACTTCTCGCGGACTCTCGCGGCTTGCCCACTGGATCGCCTCGGCAATTGCCTCAGGTTGATAGATTGGCGGGAGCGGCTGGGTATAGAAACCGAGCTTGTTGCGGCCCCAGTCAAATTGCGGCGTGTTGACGGCGGGCAGTTGCACCATCGTCACACGCACGCCGCTCCGTTCATGTCGCAGCTCGCACCGGAGGGCATCGGTAAAACCACGAACAGCGAACTTCGCCCCGCAATACGGCGCTTGTAGCGGAATGGCCCTGTAGCTCAGCGCCGAACCGACTTGGACGATGGTGCCGGAATTCCGCCGCCGCATGTGCCGTAGTGCCGCGAGCGTACCGAACACATAACCCAGATAGGTCACCTCGGTCGCACGACGAAACTCGGTTGGCGTAACATCCCAGATCGGTGCATAGATCGTCGCGATCGCGCTGTTGACCCAAACGTCAATTCCCTGCCATTCGCGCACAATCCGATCGGCGGCCGCAAAAAGCGCGTCCGCATCGGCAACGTCGGCTGCAATCGTCAGTGCCGCTCCGCCGGCTTCCTCGACTTCATGGCGTGCGTTTTCGAGCCCGTCATGGTCACGGGCAATCAGCGCCACATTCCATCGGCGGCGTGCAAAGGCAAGCGCCACGGCGCGCCCGACGCCTGCCGTGGCGCCCGTGACAACAACGACCCGACCGGCGGATGTCATCGGAGCCTACCCATTCATGGCTTGCTGCAATTGGACGAAACCGCCTAACGTTGCGCCGTAGACGGTTTGGCCGATCAGCGTGGTCAGCGGTGTGTGGTAGCCGTAATTCATCGCGAGAAAACCCGGCGGTTCAAGTACACGTGTTGTGCTGGCCGCATGATATTCCGACGCCATGCGTGGATGCACGAACGGCAGCAGCGGTAACGCTGACACGAGGAGAAATAACCCATGCACGACGCCTACCAGCGCGCCGAACCACCAGGTGAACATGCCGACGCTTGCGAATAGAAGAAAATAGAGAAAGGCGAACAGCCAGCCACCAATCGTATAGACAATAAACCCGACGATCACCGCCCAGCGCCGTTGCCTGGTGAAAAACGCCCCAATCAGAAAAGGCAGGCTAAGGCGCGAAAAGCCGAGACCGCGGCTGCCTTCCAAAATTGAGGTCATTGCCACGGTCGCAATTAGCCCCCAAAGAACTAGATAGAGGAGCGATCCGGATGTGATGGTGAGCATGTTATGCAGCACGCTTGCGCCGCGCTTTCCGCAATGAGAGCGCCGCGTATATCAGGCCGACGTGGGTGAATGCCTGCGGAAAGTTGCCGAGCGCGGCACCGGTTCCGGGATCGATCTCCTCGGCAAACAAGCCGACATCGTTGGCGAAAGATACAAGGTGATCGAAATAGCGCTCGGCCTCTTCGATTTGGCCGCGCTCGGCAAGATGATCGACCGCCCAGAAGCCGCAAATACCGAATGCTCCCTCTTCGCCCGCCATTCCGTCCGATCCTGGCCGATAGCGGTAAAGCAGCCCGGTGCGGCTGAGGTCTCGCTGGATGCGCGCGTACGTCGAAATCGCGCGCGGATCTGTTGCGTTTTTGTAGGCAACGCAGACCATCAAGAGCAACCCGGCATCGACCTCCTGTCCATCGAGCACCCCCGTGTAACTATCGATCTGCGAATTAAAGCCGTGTTCCTCGATACAGCGGCCAATTGCCTCGCACTCGCGAGCAAACAGCTCGCAGCGCCGCTTGAGTTTGATGATGCCTCGCTTCTCCAGAGACAGAAGGCGGTCAAGCGCCACCCAACAGAGCATTTTCGAGAGCGTATATTGGCGCCGCCGATCGGCAATCTCCCAGATGCCATTGTCGGGCTCGCGCCAGATCTTGCAGATAACATCTCCAAAACCACGCAACATCCGCTGCTCGGTAGCGTCTAGCTCCTGTCCGCCGCTCGCAAAGGCATCGGCCGCGACAATCACCTGTCCATAGGCATCGAGCTGCAACTGATCGACTGCGTTGTTGCCGATGCGAACCGGCTGCGAATGCCGGTAGCCCGAGAGGTGCGCAAGCTTTTGCTCGCGCAGATGCGTCCGACCGTAGGTGTCGTAGACGAGATTCAGCCGCGGCCAGGTGAGACGTGTCGCGTGCAGAAGCCAGTTGAGATAGGCTTCCGCCTCCGCGTGAAATCCGAGGCCGATGAAAGCATTCATCGCAAGCCCGGCGTCACGCATCCAGCAGTAGCGGTAATCCCAATTGCGCTTTGCGCCGATTGCTTCTGGCAGTGAAGTCGTCGGGGCCGCGATCAGCGCGCCTGAGAGGCAGGACGTGAGGAGCTTTAGTGTCACCGCGCTGCGGAGCACTGAATCGCGCTCTCTTCCGTCGAAGGAGCATTGGAGAGTCCAATTCCGCCACCAGGTGGTGGTGTGCTCGCATCGCTCATCTGCTTCGAGGCCGAGCGGCGCCACACTCGCCACGTCGCCTCTCACATACGCGAGACTGAAGTGTTGTCGCTCGCCAGTTCGCAAGCACATGTTGCCGCTCAGCCCTGTGCCCGATGGCACAAGTTCGGCTTTAGTGTTGAGGACGATCAATTCGTTCGCCCAATCGCCGCGCCATCCGAAGCCACACCGGTAGCTCATCCGTATGGGGGTGCGGCGGTAGTTCGGTTGCGCGTTAAAGATAATCTCCAGTTCGATGCTGCCGGAAACGCATTCCGTGATGCGAAGAAGCTCGCGCATCGGCGCGAGCGACGTTGCGCCATCGACGATTGGAAACAGGTCAACGAGACGCAGCACGCCAGTTGAGGTCTCGAAAGTCGTTTCCAGTACCGCCGTGGAGCCGATGTAGCGGCGCTTGACGGTACAGATGTCACGCGGACGGATCGCAAAATAGCCGCCCTCTTCATCGATCAGCCGGGCGAACACCGAGGGGCTGGAGAAATCGGGCAGGCACAGCCAATCGATCGAGCCATCCCGCGACACGAGCGCAGCGGTGCGGCAGTCGCCGATGATCGCATAATCCTTGATCGCGGGCTGTTCCAACGTCGTTCCTCACTGCGCGGCCGATGGCATGGATGGCCTACGGCCGCGGCTCGTCGTAGACAGCGACGCGATGGCGGAACACCATCTCGCCACCCTTCCAGCCGGTGAAGAGGAGAATCAGCACTACGACCAGCGATAGGATCAATCCGACTGGCAGCACGCCTGGTCCGCCATGGCGATATCGCCAATAGAAGCTGAACAGCGAAATGAGCACGGCAATCACATTGCCAATGGCGTGCTGCCATGCCTCGCTGAGATTTCTGATCCGCGCGTCGCCGATAAAGTCGATCAGACCTGCTGTGGCAGCCAAAGCCGCTGCCACAATGGCGGCGCCAAGGAGCCACATTGCGGCTGTCGCCCAGCCGTCTGTTGCTCTCCACCAATATCCCAGATCGGCGAGGAAGGTCGCGACCCAAAACCCGATCGGCAGCGTAATAAGAATGGGATGCAGCGGGTGCCCCATCAAGTTCGCGGTGCTGGCAGGATTGCGGGTGACCGGCATGAGATCGCTCCGATTCAAGACCGTGCCGGGAAAGGAACTTGCTCTGGGGCCCAAAGTTCCCGTCTGCATGCCGGTGGTGGACACATCCCCCCGACGTCGGCACTGCAGGTCGCGTTCGGGTCAATCGCGTCGGTTTGGTGCTCTGCCAGCCACTTCCGGTCTACCCCAAACTCCGGACGTGCCGCTGCGTCGCATCAAGTAAAGCGATGGGCCATAAGCAGCAAGACCTATCCGGGAGCACTTGATGGTCAGCAACGCCCGGTAGCATAGGGCCCAAGTTGGGTAGAATGGCGCCTTTCTTGGCGCTTTTTCTTTGAGGCTACCATGGCTTTTGACACTGCCTACCTCGGCCGCTCACTCGATAACCGCCTCCCGGATGTCTACGAAGTGTTGGCTCGGGAGATCAATACGATGCAGGCGAAGCACGCGGCGGCGGGGAGGCTGCAGAGTGGCGCGACCCTCATTGCATTTGAGGAGATAGCCGCCAGCCAGTTCAAGTCGACCGTTGCGGAGGCCTCGAAGTTCACGTTCGAGTTCACCGCTGGGCACGAGCCAGAGGCGCTGGTCTACCTGACAAACTTTGCCAACCGCGTCCAACAGATGATTATGGCGGAGATCACCGAGAAGGCGGACCGACTGAACCTGGGTGCTGTGACCGCAATCCAGATTGAAAAGGTGAGGGCGAAGCTGGAGCGCTTCAAGGAGCAGGCGCTGGCAGACTTCTCTCACGGTATGCAAGGGAGCGAGCGCCTGAGAAAGGATCCCGTGGTGAGCGTCATCAATAACCAGACGAACAGTCCTGGAGCTATCCAGCAGGTCGGGATCGGCGACAACTTTTCACAGACCGCCTTTACGCAAAACCACAACGAACTGGTCGCCGCCATCGACCGCGCGCTGATCTCGCAGGAATTCAGTCAGCTCTCGCCAGAGCAGAAAGAAGCGTTCAGCGATACCGCCGCGGTGGTGAAAGAGGAGGCGGTCAAGGCCGAACCTGACGCGGGGAGGCTCAAGCGATGGGGCAGGCGTCTTGTTGACCTTGGGAAGGACTTGGGAATGAAGGTTGCCACGGCGGAAATCGTGCATCTTCTCGCGAAGATGTTCGGAGCGTAATCAAAGCTCCTTTGGGTCTGCGGGCTTAAGGATGTGCGCAAGGGCCTGCTCGCGCGTGCACATAGTAGTGGAGGAATCGCGGAAGGCGGCTAGCCGAATTGTCGGTTCTGACGTGGCGAGCTACCGACCAACGTCCGTACTGGGTCATTTGTGTCCGTCCTATTCAATGCAGGCCACGTCCGCTTCGCTCCGAAATGCCGAAGGACCGTCCAACTCGCACCCCGATCATTCCACCTCACACGGTAACCGAAACCGGCACTGGGTGGCCGGCGAACGATGGCCCTCTTGATTCCATGCAAACGCAGTAAGAGCTTCCCCTTTCCTCTGCATTTCGCGACACATGTTGTCGTCGATTGCTGGGTGCACTCACGCAAGAGCTCTGAAAAATTATCCATCTACTTTCCGGGTGCACCACGCCCATTGGAAGCTCTGCCATCTATAAGCGCCTGAGATATCAATCCTTCTTTGCAAAGGAACTATCTGACTTCTGCACGATAGGGCGTGAATTATCCTGAGCGAGAAAAAAATCTGCAAGTGAGAGTGGGGCCGGTCCGCGACTCGGTCGGCGTTGAGGAGTTGACCACCCCCTGGCTTGCCTCGCTTCGTCGTCGGGTGGCTTTTTGTATTTAATTCCAGAATTTTGCGCATGAACCAGGGAGACCGGTCCCGGAGCAAAGGTCATAGACTTTTTGGTACCCCCACCCTTGTTCATTCCAAACCCCTGACTTACTCCCTCTTGATCTCTCCCCGCCGTGCTTGGTGGTGAAGGTTAGAGCAGAGGACATAGGCGAGAAATCCCGACGCTTGCGCATCGAGATGCTTCCCATGCCCTCAGCGATCTTGCTCGGCGGAGCCAGGCCGTCGCGTTCGGACCCTGCACATGCGATGGCGCTATGCAGGTCTCGTCTACTTGCGGCGATCCCCATCTCGCCGGCAGCCGCCCTCACGCTTAAGGCCGGGCTTGCCTTGGCTGCATCCCATGGTAGGCAACTCGTAAGTATCCCTCCGCCAAAGGCCGCCTTGTCTGACGAAAGCAAGCGCTGCAGATCCTAGGGGTAAGGATTCGAATACTTCCGCGGCGCTTGGACCGGCGGACCTTCGAGCCGGATCTAGCCAAGGATTGGACACAGGAAAAAATTGGCAAGGATTCGCCGGAGCGGTGTAGGCTGGGTGCTCCACAAGGGTGCTACACAGGGTCAAACTCGGATCTGCGAACAGGCCTTTATTTCGTCGGGATTTTCCGACCTCTTCGGTCGGGTGGCGGAGAGGGAGGGATTCTCCCCGTTGCGAGGCTCTCACCTCACCTACGTCCGGAAGATTGCGAGGCCACCGACGAAACCACTGGAGCCCGCGCTCATCTATACGAGCTACAGCAACGCACGGCTTGGATAGACGCAAGATTTGTACAGCCGTTGTACGGATTTCTCCATGGGGCGACAAACTCGGCTTCCGAAAATTGCGGAAGTGCTTATTTCATCGAGGTTTGCTAGGCTGGAGCGGGCGAAGGGAATCGAACCCTCGTATGCAGCTTGGGAAGAGTGTCGCCTCAGTTCTTATCCGACGTGGTCGGGAATCGATGAGGTGATGCGGGATCGCAACGGCACGAACGGGGCGACGGCCGACGGCGGCAACTGTTTGGGACGTCGCTACAGTGCATGCTTGCGTCTGAGGTTCTGTCGCCAAGCGCTCACTATACAAGCGATTAGCTTCTGAATAACAGCACGCTCAGCACTGAAGCATATCAGGCCCCGACGGGGGAGCCGCTTCTGGACCGACGATTGGAAGTTCTAACGCGCGCCGATCTGAACAGCCCGCTCAAGGATTCGACTGCCGCTAGAAGGACCTCTCGACGAGTGAGCAGGTGAGTATGATGTCGGCATCAACAAGACACCAACTGGACACGCGCTTTGGCGACGCTGCTAAGTTGTTGAAATATGGCGCTCCCTAGGGGAATCGAACCCCTGTTTCAGCCTTGAGAGGGCTGAACCGCCGAAGCGAGTACGCGGCCGACTTTGTCGCTGGGTAGGCGCCGAGTTCTCGGACGGCGCGGAGTGCGCGATCCGACATCGATCCATCAAGGATTAGCTTGCTGGCTCGGGCGAATGCGTGGGCAGCTCCACTTGAAGCATCTGGCGGGGATCGAGGAGTCTGCCGTTTCAGCGAATGAGTAAGCAGCAAACGACGACGGCGTTCAAGAAGGGTTGCCCATGAAGGATTCAGCTAACAAGCTCTCAAGGACTAGATTGCCCTTTACATGCGATCACAGCGCTACCAATGCGCTACGGACTGGGATGCGCACCGCCGCGATCCATCTAATATTTTGATGTTGTGGGGGTTTTTGGTAGCGGGGGAGCGCTACCTACGTTCCCCCCGACAGTTGTCGGCTGAGTTTTTGGTATCCGCGGAGTAGGATAAACTTGAACTCATCTATTTTGACCGGCTCATGCAAGCCGAGCCGGCGACTTAGTCCCGTGCAGAAGGACCGGCCATCTATTCGCCCATCGCAATAAGACCGCGAGATCGCTGCCAGCATCAAGAAGTAGGCTGATACAATCCACAGCGCAAAGAGGGCGGCAACGTGCCGCCCTTTTCGCGTTGCTGCTGATGGTACCAGCGCTAGCGCTGGCCCTTCTTTTCGTCCTGAGAGAGGACAGACGCCGCCAGTTTTTTGGCGTCGGTGATGGTCGGCTTCTTTTCGCCACTGAGGACTTTCGAAGCCAAAGTCGAGAGTTTGCTCGAAGACTGCTTCTTCGGCATTGCGTAGTGCTCCTATGGACAGATTGGGTTGAGTCGCCTACATATCCCGACAGCGGCCGGGCAAAATGCCCGGCGCCGGCGGGCCTGCTATATTCTGACGGCTTGCCACATGGGATGCTCCTAGCTCTCCCTCGTGAGGGTCTTGGGGTGGACCAGAGCCGGCGGGTCTTCACTTTCTCAGGGCGATACCCAGCCAGCGGTGACTCTTAAGCCTCGGCCGTCGTTTCGGCGGTCGAGGTGTTCTCCTCGCCTCCCTCCTCCACGCTGCTACCATTGTTCGCCGCGCTCGCCTTAACGGGCTTGGCGTTCGGGTACCAACTTAGAAGGCCGAAGCGGCCATTGGGCAGCTTGTGGAAGGTGACGGTGTTCTTCGACAGCGAGTTGCGCAGCGACGCAATCGCCACCTCATCATTCTTGGTATTGAACTGGTAGCCGCCGCCGGTCAGCGCTTCGAAGATTTCCTTAACAGTCGCTGCGCCGAGGTTCTGCTGCTTGCGCGCTTCCAGGATCGTGCGCACTGCTGTTGCAAGGGCCTGGCCATAGAACTGGTCCGGTCGGAACTGCGTCGGCACCGTAATCTCCGCCGCGTCGAGGACGAACATGGCCTCCCTACCGGCAACGGAGCAGAGGGTATTGACGGTCTTCTTCCTATCGCGAATCTCGGCTTCTAGCCTGCCGATGTCGGCGACGATCTCGTCGATGGCTTGGTCCAATGTCTTGGTCATTGCGAATCTGGCTCCAGAAGGTAGAGGCCATATACGAGGCGAGAGCGAGTTCCGCAAGGAGAGAGATGTACAGCGGGTAAAATATAGGTTTACTCTCGTTGCACGGCCTATTTTAAGCCCTTGAATTTTAATTGATTTCTTCGCAGAAGAACAAATATCACGAAATAGTAATGGTATCCGTTGATGTACGGCATCCCCAGTTTATCCCCACCGTTCACAGGCGCCCCGGCTCTCGGATTCGGGGACTCACAACCTATAATCCGGCGCATGCGATGGAGAGCGTGCCAAGCAGCGCACGTTGTTGCTAGACGACCAACACACATTTCATTCTCAGCTCATAGATCGGGGGCGGAAAGTGTTTGATGTGTATCGCAACGGGCAGCACGACTTGCTCGTTCTAAGTTTAGGCTCATCGATACCGGCGGCTTATTCCGCCAAACGGTGGCGCAAGAGCAGAAGAAGAGTTCTGAAAGTTAGCGACGAGATCAGATCAGCCCGTTAGGCAACTCGGCTACTACGTCCGCAGCTTGCGGTCCGCAAAGGACAGAGTGATCGAAGTCGAGTAGATCGGCGAGTGGTGTTCGAGTGAACGCACGGCCGCTCGTTTCAACACCCACGACTGCCAGTAGCTCGCCGATGATTCGACCCACTACGGATCGATAATTTGCGAGCTACTTGTGTCGCTGCTTTGATGAGCGGCATGCGAGCCCCAAAGACCACTTCGATCCGCCTCATAAAGCACGAGGCTGTGCCGACTGCGGCAGCTTCGAGGTGCGGTACGGCGACGGGAAGCCGAGCCGCTACTTCTACTGGGACGATCTGCCGAGCCGGCGCCTTTGGCCTGAGGTGCTGACGCGTGTTGTGGCGCTGGAAGCGGCGCGAGAGGTTGCGCGGGCGGCTCGGGATGAGCTTGACGGCGGGCCGCATTGACCGGAACTTAGGGCCGTCTGCCTCGGTTGATCGTCAACAGTTCCGGAGTTGCGTCATGCGTAGCGCGCCGTCGATTGTGCCGTCCGACCGTCTCGATCGAGATATCTATCTAGTCTTGGAGGACTTCGGCGCCCGCGCCGGCTGCGCTTGGCGTGAGACAGACGAGACGGACACCGATCGAGAGACTGTGCTGCGCGACATCCTGTCCGGACGGTATGCCTATCCATTGCGGATCGTGGTGTTCAATGCCGTTGAGGGTTGGTCGCGAGATGCCACAGCCGACATAGCGGACGAACTGGCCGAGCGCGCGGCCGAGGACGCCAACGCGGTCTCCCCGACGCTCCAAGCGTTCATCAAGGCCAACGCGACCAGACCCTTCGCCGTGCAGCTTGCGTTGCCGTTGCGCGAAATTGCCGGACGATGAAGTTCTGTCCCAGATGCGATAACAGCCGGTGGGTCTGCGAGGCACACCCTGACCGGCCGTTCTGGGGCAGCGAGAGCCGACCGTGCCCGTGTGGTGCTCCCGGCGAGCCTTGTCCTTTCTGCAATCGACCCGAACCGGGCGATCCGGCTGACGTGCCGGACATGCCGAAGGGGTTCATCGACACCACGCGCGGAGACGACTGAGCAGGATTTGCAACCTCTACAGCATCACCACCAACCAAGCCGCGATCATAACCTGTTCGGCGTCGTCAATTGCTACCTCGGTAACTTGCAGCCGATGCCCGGCGTGTTCCCGGATGATCTAGCCCCCGGTGATCCGTAACACGCAGGCCGAAATCGAGATGATGCGCTTGCTCCGGACGTGCCACCGCCGACGCACAAAGATAGCCGCCGAGTCCCCCGGCGCGACGAGCACACTGGCGCGGTTATCTCTGGCCCGACCCGCGCGGGTCCCACTAGATGGCCTGCAAACGAAAGGTCGCGCCGACAGGAATGGGCGCGACTTTTTCTCGAATAGCCAAAGACGATCAGGAATGATGCCCTCGACTATTTCTCTTTGATGACAGTCGTGCTGCTGCTGCTACCAACTGTCCCTTCCTCGCAAACTTTGGTCTGCTTGATGCGATCTTCGGCTTCCGAGCGGCTCTTGAAGGCCATCGGACCGATCTGCGTCACGATCTCCTTGTCCGCCGGGCGTGTAGTGGTAACCGTGCATTGGCGGCTCGGACCTTGTACGACGTAGTACTCATCGGCCAGTGCTGGGGCAGTGCATCCGATGATTAATACGCCGGCAAGCAGAAGTGGTGCTTTCATTGTCGCCTCTCTCTGTTCAACTGCTGTCGACCGGCGCGATCAAGAAACCGTCACGTGCTACCGCGCACGCGACCGCTCATGCTCAATCGAGTCGGCGGCTCTGTAACTCATTGCGGACTGCAAGAGTTCCGAAACGTCCTCAGAACCAAGCCTTGGAACGAGGCGAAGGTGCCGCAACGGCCAGTGCTGGATCGTGTTCAGGTTTTGATGGCCGCTGCATGACGCACAGGCTTTCTTTCCAGAAGCACAAACAAAAACGCCGCCCAGAAGGGGCGGCGAGTGCGAAGCCTACATGTTAGCGGTTGCAGGGCGGCCCGCATCCATGTCGAGAAGGTGAACGCGCCGTTCCTGCATCAGCTCAAGGTCACCTGCGGAGTAGGGGAATCGGCTTTACACCGGCTTTCGGAGTTGTCGCGACGAAACCATCTCGGCTTCAGCTTCCTTGATTGTGTCGAGGACGTTTTGCACGGACGCTTCTAGAGTAGATAGGGGAGCGGGACCGGCTTCGATTTGCGGTGGACACCGTAAGCTGATTGGGCGGGCATCGTCGGCTCGCGCTTCGGAGCAGCGCATCGCAGCAAAGGCTAACACGCGTTCGGCATACCTATGGCGAAATGGCAAGAATGTGATAATGCCAAGTGCCACGAGTGCCATCATCATCACTAGCGACAACCCGTTGTTGGAGCCGGTTATCGGCGCGTCGTTGTCTTCGATAATGCGTGGCGGGATGACCTGAACGACATCCGCCGCCGGGACATCTAACGGTGCCGTGCCGATCGTTTGCTCGCCTTTGCGCTCGACAACGAGTGGCGAAGTGACCTGAACGACATCGGCCGAGGCATCTACCGGTGCCGTGCCGATCGTTTGCTCGCTTTTGCCCTCGACGACGGATGGTGGCGCGACTTGAACTTCATCCCGCGCGCGATTTACCGGTAGGCTGGCAGCCGCATCATCATTTCCCGGGCGACGCGGGGCCAATGGGCTTCGCGCCCCAAGCGGCTGCACAGGTTTGTGATCCGACAATATTGTCCGCATTGGTTCGTGCGGTTTGAGCTTCGTCCGCTGAGCTTTATGAATCTTGTGGTGGAAAGGCGCGGGCGTCGCGTGTCTCCACATATCCCATCGAGGACGGGGCGCGCGTTCGCGGAACGGATAAAAAGCACCGTCACGAAGCCAGCCGTCACCAGACCAATCCTTGCTCCGTTGGATCTGCGTGCCCAGCCGGTTCGGGTAAGGGAAACCGTATGCACCGGCATAGGGATCGCCCCCACCGTACCCCCCACCGGCACCATCGCTGGCAGCTCCCGCACCGCCACTGGCACCACCGCCACCGCTGGCAGCTCCCGCGCCACCAGCGCCACCGGCACCACCGGCACCGGCTCCCGCTCCACCAGCGCCACCAGCTCCCGCGCCGCCACCGCCACCACCCCCGGCTCCCGCTCCACCGGCGCCACCAGCTCCCGCGCCGCCACCGCCACCGCCTCCAGCGCCCCCGCCACCAGCGCCACCGCCGCCGCCGCCACCACCACCACCGCCGCCGCCAGCCCCCCCGCCACCACCGCTCCCGTGCCCGAATGCTTGGGTGATTACGGGAGGAGTAATTAGGGTCATCAGCAACGTTGCTACTACAGTAAACTTAATCACCGACCTGAGCACATCTGGCTCCAATAGCTTCGGGCAGCGCGAAATTCGCTTGTGTATCCACGCGTCTCAATCCGAGATTAATCGTGCAGGTGCCAACCCACGCTCATCTTCAGAAGCCCGCATCGTCGCGTTTCGTTCGGCGTATCTCGGTTCGCTCCTCTGCTCAGCCTGATGCACTCGTTCGCGAAGGGCGTCCAGTTCGGCGAGCTGAGAAGCTAAAGCTTCTAAACGGTAACGAAGAACAACGGCAGCAGCATCCGCTCCGCCGCATGAATTGCCCGCCCATGGCACATCGGCTGATTTGAAGAGATCGGCCCATCGCGGGGCCGGCGGGAAACTCCGGGTACTATGGAGGCCACTCATGGCGAGACCCTCCCTATGTCACGGCGCGACCTTCCCTATGGCGACGTTCGGGCGATTGAGCTGCGCACGTTCACCGCAGCGATTTCATCGCAAGCAAGTGGGGATCGATCCCGGGTCGGTGACCTGATGGTTTTTGGTATCACAATTAATCACCCCGGAGCTTTAAATAAATTAAACGACGATACACAAATTCAATCACTAAATAACAAGGCACAGGCAATAGTGGACCTTGACCCCCCGTTCCGCCCGCCAGAAGCACTTCGTGCTCGATGGCGATGCGGTTGCACTGGCCGCCGATGGCATCTCAGATTTTAACGCGCTGCGGAAGAAAAAGGGGCGGCCTGCGCATGCTTCATGCGAAAGACGAACTTGGAGCGGCTGATGGCGGGTCGTGTCTTCGTCAACCCCTTCAACGCGGCGAGCTTCGGTCTGATCTATTTCGGGCGCGCAATTTAAACCGGCCCCAGCCGCAGGATTGGGGTAAACAGCCGGGGCCGGCATTCCCATTCCAATGTGCCGCAATCGGCGGTAATCGGCACGCTTTTAACTAGCCACACGAAAGCTAACGAACTGTTTTCGAAGGACCCGAATTCGGATGAAAGTGCTTTGGCGTCGCGACACCGGGCGCTCGCAGGGCGGCCCGCATCCCGCCGTAGACCCTCTCTCGTGACTTGCTACCTAATACGGACATGAAAGCGCGGCGGCGTCACGCCGCGCGCAAAGGGAGACATCCATCTGAAATTTCGGTGCCTTGGCCTGATCCCGGACCTCGCATAGCATCGCCAAAGGTTTAACATCTCACCGGGATCAGACAAATGAGCCGTTTCCTGTTGTGCTGCATAGCCGTTACCTGCTTCGCAGGAGCTTTGGTTATCCGTTCTTCCGAAGCGAATGCTGTCTTTTGGCGCGGCATCACTGCGCCAACGAACATCGACATTCATGGATGGCCGATCATCAAAAGCCCCCACCCAGCCCATGCCAGTGGATACGGGTGAGCGGTGGCTACTGGGTCCGACAGTGCGTTTACTAGATCAGCATTGGCCCATCGCTCAATGCAATCTTAGGCCGAGGCCGACCAGCACCGCTGCGTCGTCGGCCGCCGGGCGCAGTGGAGGCTGTGGCCACTGCCGCCGGAAGTTGGCGTCGGACAATCACCACCTGCTGCGGGGCCCAGTGGCGCTGGCTCCTCGACCCCGCCGGGAGGCAGACGGTCTCTTGTTCGATCAGTGAGGAGACACGATTGCGGCTACACTGAACGCCACCAGGCAGGCGGCGGCAAGTGACCAGAGCGCTATTGCAGATTTCTCTAGGCCTGAGATTTCAACACCGCTTGATATTCCTTGATATTCCAAGGTTCCCCTTGGAGGCGCGGCACAGCTTGGGCGTCTCTACTGTTCCGGCTACCCGTTCAGAGCTTGCAGCGCCGCTTCTAATTCCGCGAGGATGTCGTGCAGGAGCCCAAGCGCGAGCGCTCCATTCAGAACATTCCGGTCAGGATGAAAAGGCCGATCTCGACCACGAACGTGATGGCCATGATTGCGACCGTGAGGAACACATCGCCCACCGGGAGAGGGGTCATGGCGCGCGCCTCCCCGTTGCGAAGCCCCGAAGCCCAGTAGCCAACCTCGTGATCTCGGGAATGTTTCAGTTCCCCAGTCGGCGATCGCCTAGCATTTCGAGTTCGCTAATCGCCTGCGCTGAAATCTGTGCAGGGTCTTTGACCCCTGTTTGGGCGATCTTGATGATTGTTCTCGCCACCAATTCCGTGAGCGGATCGTCGCGATCTTTAACACAGAGAGTACGCAACGTTTGCTCGTAAGCTTTTGTGATACAGGCAATTTCCTTCGGTGTCATGCCGTGGGTTTGCAAATGTAGGTAGATCGCCATGTCTCGCCCTCCAGCACGCTCATGAGGTCGGATGATACCATGGAACCGTAGCTTCACCGCAAACCTTCAATTGGAGCCAATCGGCCGACGAGCCGACCGGTTCGAACTGAGATAGAACAAAGCCATATCCTACTTCAGCGGGGGATCGATCCTTCAGGCGTCAAATTGGATGCCGGGGGCGAGACCGTCCGGTTCGAGGATCATGGCAAAGCCGGAAAATGTTGCCCTTCCGACATTTGCGAATGGAACATATTAATTGTATTTAAATTTATTTAATTCGTGGTACTTTAATATCCTATCGCCCAACAAATCGGGAGGATTGGCCGCTATGCCCGCCGAAGACGACGACCGACGTGAGTTTCTGAAGACTTGCGGAAAATTCGCGGCGGTCACGCCGCCAACCATAACTATGCTGCTTTCGACCCCCCTCACGTCAAACGCTATTGCGCACTCCGGAGGTGGAGGCGTCCGTGGTCACGAGCACCACGAGCATCATCATCACCATCACGACCGCGACTAGCGCCTAAGGCTTTTCCGGATGATGAGGCCGCCCTAGAGGCGGCCCTAGTGCTTTGTCAAAGGCTTTCCCGGTTCTTCTGCATTGCCCCGATGTGATCAGGCGGAAGCTCGCCCGTGCGATCTTTTAGACCGGCCGCGCGCTGGATCAAGCTAGATAGATGCATCCGTCGGGTCCTTGTTGCTTTGGCCCTTCCAGCAGCGACCCCTGCGGCCTCAGCAAACACCTGCAAGTGTGCATACCCCACCTGTAGGACCGCGTCTCCCGCGCTGGAAGGCGCTTTTGATCTAAACCCCTGTGGAACCCTCGGCGGTCCGGGCCTGTTACATCAAAAATGGAAGCCAAGGAGGACTTCGGCATGATGAAGATGGCTCTTGCCGCGGCGGCAGCCACAGCCGTGCTGACGACTACCCCGCTCGTCACTCCGGCCAAGGCCGAAGGCGTCAAGATGGCCCAAGGCGTCGATGTCCAGATCGGACGGGACCGCGATGACCGCTACTACCGCGATGATTATTATAGAGACCGTCGCCGCTACAACTCCGACACCACAGTTGGCGTCGGCCCAGGTGGCGTCACAATCGGCCCACGACATCGTTGCCACTACGAGACTACCACGGTTGAAAGGGACGACGGCCGCAGGATCACGCGCAGGGAGCGCGTCTGCGACTAGGAACGGCTGAAGGCCAGCCCGACGGGGTCTTACGCGGCGGCGGCGCCAGCGGCGCAACGCCGATCAGCCCATGTGCTTCACCGTCGAAGTCGGCCAGCGACCTTCATGTCCCGCGACCGAGATGCGTAGCCCGTGCTCATCATCGAGGAAGACGCCATCAATTGTGCCAGCCTTGCCGTCAGTCAAAACGACGGCCTTGCCGACTAACTCTGTCTCGGCCTCGTGCAGTTCGCGCAAGATATTCATCGCTCGCGCGTCGCCGGTACTTGCAGCACTCACGATGCACCCTGCAGTGTATTCTAGCACGCTGATAATTTGACGCGAGCGTTCAATCGGTTCTGAGCCGATCCTTCGATCTCACCTGTTATTATGGGCGCGGTTTCAGCCAGCCGCGCCAGTGCGGCGACTACGCTGAAGAGCGCGAGGATTGTATGCTCTGTTTATGTCGATGCTGTAGAAATGGCATGGAGAAACCGGCGACCTGCTCGGCCCAGATCATCCGCCCCTTAGTGATCCGCAAGCTGCGAACGTAATAGATTGCTCGGCTACAGAGCCGCAAGATGGCTCGTAGCAATCTTGGTCAATCAGACGGCAACCAGCTCCGATTAAGTTGAGCCGGCTATTAATGTAATTGATTTCTGTTTAGTGTCAGTGAACGAGTTGACCTCACCGGATCTGCCGACTGACCGAGAGCTGTATTTTCCTCGGCCTCTTGCACTCGGCCTCGAAGGATCTCAAGTTCGGCAAGCTGAGAAAGAAGTGCCTGAGCGCGCTGGCACAGGACAACGCGGTTGTATGGCCGATTACGATTACTCATTGCACGCCCCGATCTTTGAAGAGGTCGGCCCATTGGGTCGATTTTTCATCACCGTGTTACAGGCGTTTTCTCACCCGGCCAGTCAAGCGAACTGGTCGAGCTACCGACATTGCATTCCCGGAAGTGGGACGACAGCTCAAGCTCAGCCAAGTGCTCCCAGCATTCCGCGTCCGCGAGCAGTTTCCATTTGTTCATGCTGTTGTACGCGGCCTGTTGACGGCACAGCGAACCCATCGCGCGCAAGCGTCGCACCTTCTCCACTGCGACCCTCCTTCAGCTTGTTTTTTCGGAAGCCTATTCTTTCTGATGTGCCGAAGTCAAACTCTTGCAGATTGAGATTGCGAGCGATAGACCGCTGTTCGACGGTCCATGATGACAGCGCAATCGTCTTACTTTTCGTCTTGGCTTCTGGGTTGACGACCGAGCAACGCTAAGCGCAGGATAATGTCGAGCCCTCCAAGCCCCCCAAAGTCGAGGCGCTCTTTAGGAAGGTCACGGCTCCAGTCCCACAACTGGAGCCGTTTTTCTTTGTCCCCGCGAAATCAGCGATGCTGCGCTAGAAGCGCGCCGGACATTCTTAAGCAGCAAGCGCCCTTCGCTCCATTTCAGAACTGCAACTATATTTGTGAAGCAGCGCTCATTGAACGATGGTTAGCTGTGATCAGTTCGGGCCGAGTGCGTTTGATCCCAATCTATTGTGGCCCGCTGCCTTGCACTGAAAAGACCGCCTGCGGGCGGTCTTTTTCCGTCTCGCCCTCGGTATTCGCTCATCCTCTGGTTAGACGATATAGATCATAACAAAGGCCCCGACGATGTTGCACGTCGGGGCCCTTCAAGATCGTCAGGCAGGTTACATCCGCCGTGCCCTACGATCCCTTGATGTCGCCGATTACCGCACGCGATCTAGTGCAGAACGTGTCACCGCTGCGGCATCAGCGTCATCACATGAGGCACGAAACCGCTCGGCCGCCAGCTCGGCATTCCGCCAATCGGCCCGGCGCCGCTGCTCCATCGCCAATGACTTGCGCACCTCCACATCGCGAATAATTTCATCGATCTCAGCACCGTCCAGCGTGCGCTTGACCCGCAACACGATGGACAACGTGATCAGCACTTCACCATAGGGCATCAGCAAATCACGCGCCGCGATGTCGCAATGCGCGAGGAAGCTCTCGATGGCATCTTCGCTCTTGCAGATGAGCAGCGCCAGCTCACGCGCCTGCCGCAGATCATCGAGAGCAGACCGGCTGTCGTCATCGCCCAACAACATACGTTCGGCAGCCCGGCCGGCTGTCAGCTCAATGCAATGGCTATACACATTCGCGAATACGTCAGAGACGGAACTGATGTCCTCGCCCGGTTTGGGCATCACAGGAGCGATGGCCTCCCGAACATCGGAGGCATCGCCGCGACCGTCCGCGAACGCCTCCTCGTGACCCTCGCCCCATACGCGGCCTTCATAGCCGGGTCCCGGGTCCACCGTCGCACCGCCCAGCGGATGGCCGAGCAGGCGCGCAGCGACGATGTGGCCCGCCTCGTGAGTGGCGATCTGGCAGTCCTGGTCGTACGTGCGAGCGAGCTTGGCGAGCAGGTTGTTGTACTCGCCGGCGTCTGCATCGGGGCCGCTGCCGTTGTCACCACCATCGACATGAGCAGCGGCCCCCGGCCCGCCGACAGATGTTGCATACGGATCGTTGCCGACCTCGGTCGGGTTCTCCTCAGACATCGCCTAAAACCTTCCTGTGCCGCGCCAGCATGCGGGCGCGGGTAGCCGCGACAACGCCGTCGCCCGGTCGCGGCATCGCGCGGGCAATCATCTCCACGGCGGCCGGGATGTGGTGCTCGTCTTGCAGATCGATGACCCAGCCATCGAGCCGATGTGTGATCCGGTGGGGTTCCCACCCCGGCGGTGCGGCTTTGCGGCTCACAGGCGCGTCACCGAAATCGTGCCCGTGCGCGTCGCGCCGCGGTCAACCAAACGGAAATTAGCAGCGCGCAGAGCGTCGGAGGTGTCGGGGGCGGTGCCGCTATGCTCCTCGAGCGCGTCGAGATCGACGACATCGGGCGCTTTCG
Organism: Bradyrhizobium sp. WSM1743; assembly: GCF_000473065.1. GTDB lineage: Bacteria > Pseudomonadota > Alphaproteobacteria > Rhizobiales > Xanthobacteraceae > Bradyrhizobium. The sequence continues at coordinate 15,996 of NZ_AXAZ01000033.1, read as the reverse complement.
GATTGAAGTCGCCGCCGCGCGAGCCACGGGGCTGGGCGCGGCGCGGATCCGTCACAGGATCGCCACGCGCAGGCGCAGCGCACGCTGCGCAGTCGCCACGGGCATGATGGCATCTTCGAACTGCCCGGCGAAGCGGGAGCGGCCGTCATGGTCCCGGTACTTCGCGGACTTCAGCATGAACACTGACATAGTGGGCGCGGCCGGTTCCGGCACCGACACAGAAGCGGAGACCGGCTTGGCCGCCGGGATCGGCGTAACGCCGTCACGGATCGCGTCCACCATGCCGCGCAGCTCAACGAGCGCAAAACCGGCGGCGACCTCGACCTGCGTCGCGGTGTTGCCGACAAAGCGCGCCATTGCACCGCTCTCATGGTGGAAGTGAAGTGTCTCCAGAGCGTCGGCAAAGCGCTTGCCAGCCGCCAGATAATCCGGCAGCGCCCGCTCAACCGCATCGAGGTCACGCGCCAGCTTTTCGCTCGCCATCTTGCGTTCGAGGGTGGAGCGCTCGGCAGCGAGCTTCTGTTCGGCGTCGGCAATCTTCGTCTGCACCTCCGCGAGCGCATCGGCGTAGCCGTCGCGGGACACGGTGCAGGCGGCGAGCGCGGTCTCCAACGTCGTGCGCGCTTCTCGTCCGCATTGAGATCGGCTTCGAGGTGGTGACGCTGGAGCTTTGACTTTGCGTCAGAGAACTCTGCGTCAGCAGCCGCATGACGGCTGCTCAAGGTCTCGGCGCGCGCGCGCAGCGAGGCCAGTTCGGCTTCGAGTTTTTCCATGGGTGATTTTCGCCGGAAGAATAGTGCCATGCCCTCCAAGCTAGGGAGAGCAAGGCGATTTGCGAAGGCTGGACCTGTGGGGCGCACATGGCGCTGCGCTAAAGTCTAGTTGTTGTGGCGCGGCCCAATGATTGCCGGATGGGGACGAATGTCTGCTAGCCCGCTGACAGCGGTGGAATAGCGGACCTTGTTCAACGGCTGCTTGGGGCCATGAGCGGAAGTCGCCACTCTGCTCGATCACCTCGTCTCTACGTTTGCCTGGTTCGGACGCAATCGACGGCTCGCCAAAGACTTCGAAGCAACCATCGCAAGCGCGGAAGCTTGGGTTCTGATCGCGAGCATCCGCCTGCTATCCCGTCGCCTCGCGAGATCCTGATATGCCAATGACCTATTTTGAGTCAGACTCTGAGGACGCAAGGCCGCCGATTTCCAGCCTTTGAATGGTCCAGAGCCTGCCTGAATTGGTTAGCGAATTGGTAATCGGCGGTCGGCAAGCGCGCCCGCGGCGAGAAGCTTCCCAGCGAACGACAGAGCACCCTGATGCGCTGCCCGTGCGGGCCGTATTCGACAGCTGGGAGCCGGGCGAGAGCTACCCTCACAGGGCTCACCTCTACGCCGCGCAGAAGACGGGAGCAGTGCGGTGGTGAAGATGACCGAAGCCCGCCCCTTTGCCACGCCGGAGCAGCTGCGCGTCAGCTGGTCCAGCTCGCCGTCAGCGTCGAGCCGGTCAAGGACCGCCGCATCCGAGCAGATCACCGCGCCGCGTCTCTAGACTATAAGCTCTTGTTTTCACGGCACTATTCTCAATTAAATGAAGATATAAATAGAAATAAATAAATTAAATGGAATACGCTCAATTTAATTGCTAGAATGGAACCCATTGGCGTTCGAGCTCCCAAATACAATAGGTGGTCATCCCACCCCTCCGGGCGCCGTAGGAGCTGGGGGCCGGCTCGAAGCAGGTGGAGGAGCGCTTCATCATGGACCGGCGGCAATTGAAGGGCATGTCCATTGACCGGTTGTGGGCCCTTCACACAAACCTCGATGAAGTTCTCACCGTGAGGCTAATTGCACTGAAGAGCGAACTTGAAAAGCGCCTCACAAAGCTTCGTCAGGACTATGATTGTGCGACCGTTCTGCGCGAACGCGTTCAGGTGCTCGTTCGCCAGCTTGCTGAGCTCCAGAAGCTCCAAGAGAGGGTGCAGAAAGCCCAGGAGAGGACTGTCTGCGCCCACACGTATAGGGAACACACCGGAGAGGGCCGGGAAAATCAGGCATAGCATTTGGCTCCCTCAAGGAGGGGGGTGGATCATGAGTGAGTTCAACGATCGCACACAAGCAAATCTGATTACGGTGCTGGAAGAAACCTGCCGTGAGCTGCCGCATCACGGCGGCGACCACAAAACTCGCAAATACATTGCAGAACAACTGATTGCAGCCGCGCGGTCCGGCAAGACCACACTAGGAGATCTCCGGGTCGTAGCGGGCCACGCCCTAATGACGTTGACGGGCCGCGAAGCGAGCTAGGAATCCCCGCAGTAGCCCTGCGGTCAGGGACCATCCGAGGGCAGAGTGGGCCAGAAGCTGACAAACTAAGGCGCGGCCGCGCGCCTCATTGGAACCTATTTACAACTTCTAATTTATTTAATTTTGGGTATTTAATTTAGCCGCGCAAACAAATCGTAGGATGGACGCCATGCCCTCGGAAGACGAAGACCGCGCCGTGAATTTCTGACGACCTGCGGAAAATTCGCAGCGGTCACCCCACCTGCCATGCCCATGCTGCTTTCCACTTCTCTCACGTCGAACGCCATTGCGCACTCCGGAGGTGGAGGCGTCCGGCACGAGCACCACGAACACCATCACCACCACGACCGCGACTAGGGCCGGTAATCTTTCCGAAGGAACGACGAAGCCGCCTTGGAGGGGCGGCCTCAAATCAATTGGGGCCGAGTTCTCTCGCGGCCGTTTTCCGGTCCTACCTTCTCGCGGCGGCCGGCGAAGTGTCAAGCGACGTCCGGATTTGACCCCGCAGCGACATGAGGAAGTGACCCCCTTGTTGTTTGCAGGACTGTAGCAAGCCGCTCGCGAAGCGCGCCCGTCATAGCGCTGTAGCGAGCGAGCGGCTTGCTTCACGACTTCTTCTCCGATTTGGCTTCTGGTGCAGCGGGCTTCTGCAGCAGTCCGCTGCGGCGCTTCTCCTTCAAGCGATAGCTGTCGCCGCGGATCGTGATAACGTGACTGTGGTGCAGCAGACGATCAAGGATCGCGGTGGCAACCACGGGGTCGCTGAAGACCGAGCCCCACTCGCCGACACTGCGGTTGCTGGTCAGCAGGATCGCGCCTCTCTCATAGCGACGGCTAACGAGCTGGAAGAACAGATGCGCGGCATTGGGTTCAAAGGGCAGATACCCGAGCTCGTCGATGATCAAGAGCTTTGGCTTGGCAAATTGCGCGAGTCGCTCCTCGAGCCGCCCTTCGCCGTGACCTTTAGCAAGCTGCGCAACGACAGTCGTGGCTGCGACGAACTGAACGGAATGCCCAGCCAGGATCGCTTCGCGACCAAGAGCGACCGCAAGATGGGTCTTGCCGACGCCAGGTGGCCCAAGCAGCAGCACGTTCTCGCCATTGGCAATCCAGCGGGCGCTCGCAAGCTCACGTATCTGCTTGGGATCCAGCGAGGGCTGGGCCGAGAAGTCGAAGCCCGACAGATCGCGAACGAACGGGAAGCGAGCAAGTTTGAGCGTCATCTCGACGCGCCGCTCATCCTTGCGGGCGATCTCGCGCTCGCACAGCAGCACCAGGGTCTCGCGTAGGCTCAGCTCTTGCCGGCCGGCCTCATCCAACAGCCCATCCAGCTGGTCGCGGACAGCCGTCAGCTTCAGGCGCGTCAGCATATCGCTCAGGCGGTCGGGGACAATGGCTCGCACGCGACGGATCAGTTCACGTGCGGCCTGGAAGGGCGGCCTCCCGGCGATGGGCTTCAGCGCATGCGCCTCAGCGCGCCTGAAGCGCTCAATCGGTACTTCGCCCGTCGTGCCATGCTGGCGTAGGTCGGCGATCTCCCACGTCCAAGCCTCAAGGTGCGCCTCAAAGGCCTCCCAGCTCGGGAAGGTGCGGCCGGCGACCGCATTCCGCTTGACGTAGCCGACGCCATTCTCGGTCTTGCCCTTGGTGCGGGCTCGATATGGCGCGCAGGCCCGTGGCCGGAAGCCCCAGTGCTTGGCAAACGCGGTCAGCTTGTCATTAAACACGACGGTGCGCGTCGCGGCATCGTGTTCCACGACCAGCGCACGCGCATTGTCGAACAGCACCTCCTCGGGCACGCCGCCAAACTTCACGAAGGCGCTTTCCAAGCCATCGAACCAGCTCTCTTGCCGTTCGTTGCGGAATGCCCTTGCATGGTGCCGGCGCGAGTAGCCCAACGTGGCGACGAACAGGTAGGCGCGAACCTTGCTACCGCCGATCTCGACCAGCCGCTCGCCAAAATCGATCTGCAGCTGTTTGCCGGGCGGTGTCTCGAACCGCACCGTCGCACGCGCCTCGGCCGCAACCTCCTGGCGATAGCGCTGGACGGCCCGCTCGACCGTGCGCAGGCTGACGATGATACCTTTCTCGGCTGCCAGCTCCTGGCGGATCACGTCGGCATTGCCGTGGTGCTGCCGTAGGCGCTCCTTGAGCCAGATCTCCTGGCCATCGAGTGCCTTTGCGGTGCGGCTGCCGATACGGCGTCCAGCCGCCGGCCGCCACGTAGTCCTTCACCGTGTTGCGGCTAATCCCGAGCTCCCGCGCAATCCGTTTACTACCCCACCCCAGCTGGTTGAGCCGGAGTATCGCCGAAACCTCGTCCGGCTCCAGCATGGCCTCCCTCCGCGGATCTTTGAACCGCAGAGGACCTGAACTGAGTCGCTGCATAAAACCCCCGTTCTGACCGTGTCGCGAGGGGGTCAATTCCTCGTGTCGTCAGGGGGTCAATTTTCCACGTCGCCCGACAGCGAAGACCGCGCCTATTCCCGCTCCACATGCGCAAGGCCAACCTGGAGCCAACAGCTGGCGCGGCGCCCGGACGGCATCACGGTAGCGCCGTTTGAACGCGGCGAGATCGGCCATGAGCTATTCCGGGCCGCCTGTCGCATGGGCCTTGAAGGGCTGGTCTCAAAGCATCGCGATCGGCCGTACCGTGGCGGCCGCCAGAAGCACTGGATCAAGGTGAAGAACCGCAACCATCCGGCGATGGATCGGGAGCTATAGCAACACGGCTGTTCCAGAATTAACCTGATCTCGCTGCATCAAGCTTAATTCTGCAACTCGATTGCAGGGTCGCTGCGAAGCGTTACCTTTTGCGCGCCGGACATTACCCGTCCGGGTCCACCAAAGGCGAAGTCGTCGCGCCAACATATTCGACGCGGCGCTTCGTTTGTTGCAGGCCGTTCGTTTGAAAAAGCAGCCGGACCACGAACAGCTCGATCTCATGGAGATGCGCCGGCAGCTCACGGCCTTGCGCTCGCAACACTCAGACAACCTTGCGATAGCATCGCTACTGAACCGCTTCCTCGTGAAGATTGCATTCCTCTCGGAGCCTACAGACCCGAAGCACGAACAGTATCTCCGATCTGAGTTTGCAGAGACGCTGAAGAAGGTGAAGGCGATCATCTCTCGCAACCCAGCAGCAAAGCGACCGGCGGTCATTAAACCATCCAAGTAACACTAACGATTGCATCTCGTTGCGCTCGCCGGCGGCGGCGCCGATGCTGGATGCAGTCGCGAAGTCGTCCTTGTTTCGCGTACTGACGCCTTCGCGGCAAGGGGTCGCCGGCATTCGTCGGCGGCCCCGCCCACGAGCAGCCTCAGTAGGCCCGGCGCACCACTAGCCGGTCTTTCGGAGAAACCCTATTGGCAAGCGAAAGGACGGCCATTTCGTCGGTTTCGAGCGCTATTTTCTGGGCGAGCATGACATCGCCGGCCGCCAGAGCGCTTTCGGGAACGAAACACCAGCCGGTCTCAGGCTGTCCGGCTTCGTCGACCTGCACAACATTACTCACGGTACCATAGTGAACTCGATATCGGCGGCCGGTGTGAGAGCCAGTGACTTCGAAATAGCCTTCGGCATCGAACTGCGCGCGCTGATCGGGAGACAACCATTCGCGCAGAAGACGACGCGCACGCGCTTCCGGTCCACATTCTTCGAAGAAGCTACGATAGAGCGTACGCAGAGCGTGCACACTCGCCCTGTTACCGACGCCACTCCGTCTGAATAGAAACATTCGCTGCGCCGCAAAATGTCTACCCGCCGACGAGGCGCGGATAGAACAGCGTCTCGTCCGCAGTCGGATCAAATGTCCGCACGACATTGAGATCGCTGGCCGCCGTCCGAGAGGCAGCGGTAAATCCTTGGCCGGTCAACTCGCGAAAGCGGCGCTCAGCCTTTGCTAGCCCCTCCGGATCAGTTTGGTCAAAAAAGTGTCTGCTGTCGCCCGTGTGGTCCATCACGATCTGGGTAGCCATGGCAGAAAACTCCGCAATGCCGGCCTATGATGCGGAAGAACCTCGCGGCAGCGAACAGTGTTCCTATTCTCGGCAAATTTCGGTGCCCTTTCGCGCAACGCGCGAAGCTGATCGCGAAGCGGAAGGCGGCTTATGGAGCCCTGCATCCGCAGACGAAGCACGGCGCGACCGGGCGCGGGCGTTGAAAGAGTTCTCAGGTTGAGAAGTCTAACCGCTTCACGGTCGACACGGCCGCCAAAAGCGGCCGTTCGGCGGCATCCATCGCCCCCGACGCGACCTGCGCGAAGGCGCTAGGCGCCGATCTCGACCGTGTTTCAAGACGTCGCGTACCAAGCGTACCAACCGTCAGGAAATGGAATGAGCGGCCAGTGCGTGTTTTCGGCGTTGTCGTTCGCGGCGGCGGGGATCGTGTTCCGTAGCGTGGTGTAGCTGAGTGGAGTTCACCACGTTCGCCGGCAAGAGCCGGATCGGTCAGCTGGCGATAGCCGGAAGGCTGACGGTTGGATCATCGCTCAACGGCGCGATGGTTTCCAGCGTCATGTAGCGGGCACGCTGGACGGCCCATTCATCGTTCTGCTCGAGCAGGATCGCACCGACGAGGCGAACGATGGCGTCCTCGTTGGGGAAGATGCCGACCACTTCGGTCCGCCGCTTGATCTCGCCATTGAGGCGCTCGATCGGATTGATCGAGTGCAGCTTGGTCCGATGCTGTGGCGGGAAGATCATATAGGCGAGCACATCGGTCTCAGCGTCGTCGAGAAAGCCGGCAAGCTTGGGCAGCTTGGGCCGAAGTTGATCGGCGACCTTGCGCCACTGCGTCTTCGCGGCTTCGGCATCATCCTGGGCGAACGCGGTGGCGATGAAGGCGGAGACGACGCGCCGGCCGCTCTTGCCGGCATGCGCCAGCGCGTTGCGCATGAAGTGCACGCGACAGCGCTGCCAGGTGGCGTTGAGCACCTTGGCCACGGTGGCCTTGATGCCCTCATGAGCGTCGGACACGACCAGCTTGACGCCGCGCAGGCCGCGGCGGGCGAGCTTGCGCAGGAACGCCGTCCAGAACGGCTCGGCCTCGGAGGGACCGATGTCCATGCCGAGAACTTCGCGTCGGCCATCGCTGTTGACGCCGACCGCAACAATCACCGCAACCGAGACGATGCGACCCTGCTGGCGCACCTTCACGTAGGTGGCGTCGATCCACAGATACGGCCAGTCGCCCTCGATCGGACGGGCGAGGAAGGCCTTCACCTTGTCATCGATCTCGCCGCACAGCCGGCTCACCTGGCTCTTGGAGATGCCGGTCATGCCCATCGCCTGCACCAGATCGTCCACCGAGCGGGTCGAGACGCCTTGCACATAGGCTTCCTGGACCACGGCGGTGAGCGCCTTCTCGGCCATGCGGCGGGGCTCCAGGAAGCCGGGGAAGTAGGAGCCCTTGCGCAGCTTGGGGATGCGCAGCTCGACCGCCCCGGCGCGGGTCTCCCAGATCCGGTCGCGGTCCATTGCGCTGCGCCAGACGTTCGGGGTTCTTCTCGCCGTAGCCTGCCCCGGTCTGGCTTTCGACTTCCAGCTCCATCAGACGCTGGGCGGCAAAGCCGATCATCTCGCGCAACAGATCGGCATCGGGGGTCTTCTCCACGAGCGTGCGGAGGTTCATCATCTCGTCGGTCATCGGTGGTTCCTCGAATCAGGTTGGTGTCAGCAACCCGACCCTACCGGCGAATCATCGATGACCACCGCAAAGCCGCCCGCCCGCTACGGCGCTGTTTGGAGGCGCGCGTGCGGGCGGCTTTGCTCTACCGAGCTACACCATCAGTTGGGACACGACCCCGCCGGGTTTTGCTCGCAGCTGTAGTATCGGCGACGGACTTCTCCACCTCAGGGGCACTCGCCTCGGTGCACGCGGCGCACCTGAAACATGAACAAGCTCCCCACCCGAAGCGCGATCAAATTTGCAGCGTTCTCAAAACGATCAATCCAAACTTAAGGAGACGACAAGATATCGCGTCCCTCTCGCAAGCAATAGGAGCGCGGCCCTGACGTAGTTGCATTCGGTGGTCGCGTAGCGCCATCAGGCTTACTGCAAGGCGCCGGTTTGCGCGACGCGCGCCCGGCGGAAGCCGGCGCCTTCCGTGCGCAAGCCGATGCCCTCGACATTCAAAACGACGGCTCGCCGATGAATACGACGCCGCGCAGGCGCGGGGCGAGATTGCGTCGCGAACCAATGACTTGAAGCAGAACGCCGTTCTTCCATTCGGGGAAGAACCGACTGGCCTCGTCTGCAACATGCCCTCATGCTCCCCGTCGGGACCACGTCGGAGCCTCTCGAAGGAGAAGGCAGCACAGATTAACACCGAGGGCAACTAGCCTCGAATTTTCAGCTTAGTTGCTGTTCTCATGCGGGGGCTCACAGGTGTTCCGATTGAATTCAGCACGTCCTGAATCTCCGCTACGCAACATCTTTCGCCGATGTCCAAGCGAGGACGTTGCGGCTCAACCAAGGAGCCGGCTTCGCCGGAACATGAAACCTGTTGGTGCGAACCTTCTGGCCACCTCGAGCGTGCGGCTCTCGCAGCATTCCAGCGCGATCTTTTGAGAAAGCATAACATCTCCGACTGGCAGATCACCACGTGGCATGAAACACAGGCCGCGGGTCGGCCGGCCCTTTTCATCCACCTCGCAGACGTTCGTCGACGCGCCTGCGTAGATCCGATATTTGCTGCCAGTGTCGCCACCGATGACTTCGAAATAGCCCCTTCCCGCGAACTGTAGGCGCTGGACCGGCGATAGCCACTCCCGCAAGAGCTGTAGCGAGCGGCCCTCTGGAGTTCTCTCGGCGCCGTGTCTGATGAAGAGGGCCCGAATAGCTCTCGCGCGCCGGCCTTGACGCGAGTGAGATGATCTGAAGCCGAACATGGCGTGGGCCGATCACCCGCCGACCAGCCTCGGGAGGAAGACGGTTTCTTCCGCGTTGGGGTCGAACGTTCGCATTTGCGATACTTGATCCGGATCCGTCCGGACCGCCGCGGTGAAGCCGGCGTCGATCAGTTCGTAGAACCGCCGCTCCGCCTTTGCGAGCTCTCGTGCATCGTCTGGATTGAAAAAGTGACGGCTGTCGCCGGTACTATCCATCACGATCTGGATCGCCATGATCGTCTTCCTCGGAATAATGATGGCCAAGGACTTGAAACAAGTATCCATCAGAACCCGCGGGTTTTCAAGACAAGAGATATCATCGCGAACGTCGGACCTGATCAGTCCAAAGACCAATGTCGGGATGACCCGTCGCGGAGCCGATTTGATCAGGCGGAAAGATGAAAACCCTCAGAGCGAGTTGCCGAGCCGGCGCGCCCGGCAGGACGGCATCGAACGTCTCGCTGAGCTTGCGGTAATACCAAATGGTCCCGTCGCGCTTGGCCGCTCAAGCCCAACCAACCGAGTGATGGCGACGGACCGCGTCACTGGTAGGGAGGCGCTTACACGACGGCTACGAAGGAATACCTCTGCCCGGTAACCCAACAATGGACGGAGCGCTCACATCGGCACCGGCTGCGTCACACCTAATTCCACCGCCACCGTTGAGGATCGCGCTCATGTCGAGCATGCGGACTTCACGCCCGGGAAAGCGGCGTTTCAATTCGTGCTCAGCTCGGAGGGACCGTCGAAACACGCGGTCAGGAGTGCGTGGTCGGTGACGAACACGTTCATGAAGTCGTGGCAGCGCCGCACTCCGGGGCTCCGCGATAAGCGCATCCGGCACCACCTCGGGAATTTCGATGCCGTCCAGCCCGACTTGACCTGGCTCAGGTGCTCAATGTTGCGCTTGTGCCGTCAGCTTCCCGCTCCCCCTGGAACCACGACCGTCTCCAGCCCGTCGCGCAACGTGAGGCCGACCAGCGCGATCCCGAGAACAGTCTCGACGATCTGTCCGATCAAAGAGCGGCGGTGGCCCGCGGGACTATGCTCACGAGCTGCTCATAGTGTCCCACGTAGGCACGCGCCATCCGGTCAGACGTGAAGCGCTCCTCGAAACGCGCTCGCACCATGCGTCGGTCGATCCGCGCCAGGTGCTTCACCGCTTGAACCGCTTCCTCCTGTCCTTCGACAATGAAGCCGCTGATGGCTTGATCGATGACCTCCGGCACCGAGCCGGCCCGGTACGCGATCACCGGCGTGCCGCAGGCCATCGCCTCGATCATCACCAGGCCGAACGGCTCGGGCCACTTGATCGGAAACAGCAGGGCCGCAGCGCCCGACAGAAACGGCTGCTTTCTGCTCTCGTCGACCTCGCCCACGAGCCGGACCTCGGCTCCGTCGATCTGAGGCTCGATATTCTTCTTGAAATAGGCCGCCTCTCCCCGCGGAACCTTCGCCGCAATCCGCAGCGGCATTCCGGCGGCCCGGGCGATCCGGATTGCGTCCTCCGGACCCTTATCGGCTGTGAGCCGCCCCAGAAAGGCCAGATAGGATCCTGGCTCATATGATGGACGTAACTGACTGACTGGCAGTCCGTGGTAGACGGTGCCGCACCAATTGGCTCCTTTGACCGGGATGCGCTGATCATCCGAGATCGAGACGAAACATGCATTGGGGAATTCACGAAACGCCTCGGGAATCCCGGGCAGATCCAGCCGCCCATGCATCGTGGTGACGAACGGAATTCCCAGGCGCGTCAGCAGCGGCAGGTGAAGCCAATCGATATGAGAATGGATGATGTCGAAATCTCGGGCACGCCGAGAGATCGCTTCAAGCAGAATTGCGGCGGCCAGATTCGACGCGGGGACGGCCCAGACGCAACGCACGAGGCCAGACCGGATGAAGTTTCGCGCGCGTGGTGGAGTCCCCGCTCGCAAACAAGGTCACCGCGTGGCCGAGCTCGACGAGTTCGTCGACGAGCCAGGCGACCACCCTTTCCGTGCCGCCATAGAGCTTCGGAGGAACGCTTTCGGCCAAGGGAGCAATTTGGGCGATCCGCATCGGTGTGGTCTCACCCCGCCGCGGCACTTCGCGACGTGAAGCACGCCACCAGCAACGCGGCGCACATCACCACCAGAAAGGTCCCGGCCGAGATTTTCTTGGGTCGGCGTGATCCGCGGCGCGTGAGTGCTGCTTTCATCGGCCACCTCGATTTATCGCCACCAACTACCGCACCGGGAGAACGTTCCGCCGCTCCGCTTCGGACCCTTGAGTCCAACTCCATGCCTGCCGCGTACAATGCCTTCGGTAAAATTGGACGACCTCCAGCGGCCATGCCGCCCCAGGCCTCGTTGCCAAGAATTCCCGGAACGACTGCCCTCAGTTGCAGTTACCTGCAAGCCGTTCGATCGCTCGGCCAGCAAAGGAAGTCGGCGCTTGCTCGATCTCTGGTACAAGAATGCCGTGATCTACAGTCTTAACGTGGCCACTTACAAAGACGGCAACGGAGACGGAATCGGCGATTTCAAAGGACTAACCGAGCAGCTCGATCACATCGCTCAGCTTGGCGTAAACTGCCTGTGGCTGCTTCCATTTTATCCCAGTCCCGGACTGGACCACGGCTACGATGTCACGGACTACTATAACGTCGCGCCGGCACTCGGAACGTTGGGCGATTTCGTCGAATTCAGTCATCAGGCCCGACTGCGAGGATTGCGGCTGATAGTCGATCTTCCCATCAATCACACTTCGGACAGGCACCCCTGGTTTCAGCAGGCTCGCGCCGACCCGTCGTCGCCGTTTCGGGAATACTACGTCTGGTCAAGCAGCGAACCCGAAAACAGCACGGAGGGCGTCGTGTTTTCCGGGGTCCAACTCAGCGTATGGACTTACGACCTCTGCGCGCAGTCGTGGTACTATCACCGATTTTACCAACATCAACCCGACCTCAACATAACCTGCGCCGCCGTCCGCGACGAAATCTTCAGGATCTTCGGCTTCTGGCTTGAACTCGGTGTATCGGGATTCCGGATCGACGCTGCGCCGTTCGTCGTGGAGGAAATACGCCCGGACCGTCCGGCGAAGCGGCGGTACGAGTTTTTCGCCGAGCTCCGCAACTTCCTGTCCTGGCGCAAAGGTGACGCTGTCTTGCTGGCGGAAGCAAACGTAGAACCCGCGGAGCTTCAGCATTATTTCGGAGATGGATCGCGGATTCACATGCTATTTGCGTTTTTGTTGAATCAGCACTTGTTTCTTGCGCTTGCACGTGAAAGTGCCGAACCGCTACGGCGCTGCATGACCCAGCTCCCCCGATTGCCGCAATTCGCGCACTGGGCCCAGTTTCTCCGCAATCATGATGAGCTGGACCTCGGCCGTTTGACTTCCGAAGAGCGCGACGAAGTTTATGCTGCATTCGCTCCTACCCGCAAAATGCAACTTTACGGACGGGGAATTCGGCGGCGGCTCGCCTGCATGTTCGGAAACGACCGTCGCCGCATCGAGCTGGCATTCAGCCTCCTGTTCAGTCTTCCTGGCACACCCGTCATTTACTACGGCGACGAACTGGGAATGGGCGACGATCTGACGCTTCCGGAGCGATGGCCTGTACGTACGTGCATGCAATGGACCGACGACGAAGACGGCGGATTCTCCACGCGGCCGGGGCATCGTTTGCTTCATCATGTAATCCGCGAGGGCCAATACGCACCAGCCAGGGTGAATGCGACTGCCCAGCAGCGCGACCCGGACTCGCTGTTCAATTGGTTACGGCGTCTGGTTGAAATGCGCCAGTCCTGCCCGGAGATCGGCTGGGGTGAATGCACCGTTCTCGAAAGCAACTGTCCCGCGGTGCTGATCCAGCATTTCGTTTGGGAGGGCAAATTCTTGCTCGTGCTGAACAACTTGTCACAATCCAGCTGCAGCACGGAAATCAGGGATATTCCGGAGGAACGGAAGCTGACCGATATATTTGGTAACCGAATTTACGATCGGAACCCCACCGCCGAAGCCACTGCAATCGCGCTTGATGGCTATGGCTATCGATGGTTCCGCCTCGATTGAGCCAATGAGCGGCATCGTCGACGATTATGCTCGTCCTCCCGATGCTTAGTCCCGGGCGCGCCGCAGCGCGACCTGCAGCCGCTCCCTTACCTCTCCCAGAGGTCGTCCTCGGCGCGTGAACGCTCCTCCAGAGCTTCGGCCTCGGCCCAAGGGCCGCCCTCTTCGCATGGTCGCGCTCGGCCTTGTCCAGCGCCTTGCGCTTTGGCCGTCAGCTTCTCGCGCTTCGCACCGGCGCTCGGCTTCGCGCCGCTTCTGCTCCTTCTCGAAATCGGCGGTAGCCCTTCGAGCATCCCGGTCGCTGATCTCGGGCGGCTCGCCTCGCCGGCTTTGGGCGACGCTTTTTTCTGCTGAGCCCTGGTTTCACCGGATCTCAGATCCGACTGCAGATCGGAGTGCTCGGCGAAGCGTCCGTTCGAACCCGCCGGCCGCTGACCACTACGCCTGGCCTGGATATCGTCGCTGCGACCACGTCGGGGTCCTCCTCTCGTTCGCGACAGCCTAATGGAAAAGATTGCTGCCGGCGTCCAGGGCCTGCAATGGCGCCTTCATCGAGGACGCCGCAACCGCGACGCAGAAACCCAGAGACGTCTGAAAAGTCTCGAGCTTCCTGGCGATGAAGCGTGCAGGCTCCGGCTCTCTAGCGCCGGCGGGCGAACCAAACTCCCACCAGGAACGCGACGACAAGCGACTGCAGCGGCGCCTTGACGGTCGCCTCGCGCAGCCGGTCGGCCCATCGCATCGCAGTCTCCTGCGAAGGCGAGTGGAGCGGTCGCGGACGCGCTCCCGACGTCTGCTCAATGCTCCCCTGCTCGTCGACCAGCCCGGAGGCTTCCGTCATTGCCGAGGCTTCCTTCATATTGTCCATGCGGCTCTCCTACACTGGCGTCAGGCCGTCGTCCGCTGCGGCTTGGCGGCAGCCTCCTTCGCCACCGCTTCTTTCGCCGGCTTTTTGCCGGCGATCGACATCAGCATATCCTTTCTGACCTGCAGTCGCCTTGCGCAGCTTCTTAATCGCTTTGCCCGAAGGGCTGGCCTCGGCCGATGCGCCGCCGCCCACGCTCCGACGATCGCGGCTTCAACGTCACTGGCTGTTGGGCTTCTTCGCTGGCGGTCCGCTCTTGTTGCCCGGCAGGCCCTTAATGTTCGAAGTGTCCTGCTGTTGAACGGTCGGATTCTGCTGGTTCGACGTCGAGCCGGAGCCGACGGTCTCGCCAGGCTTTGCGGCCGGGCCACTCTTGTTTCCGGGCTGACCGGCGATGCCGGCACCAGAGTTCTGCGCGCTCGGCGCGCCTGAGACGTCTGGCTGCGTAGTTTGGGCAAGTGCTGCCGGAGCGGAAAGCGCCAGAGCGAACACAAGGGCGCTTGTGATCGATCTCATGTTATCCTCCTTTGAAACGAATTCGGAAGCGCGGGTGCGGCTACCTTCAGCTCGAACGTTCGGAGGGCCGCGCGCGTTCCTCGCGTGCGAGCGAAGTGTTACCCATCACGACGCCTAGGCCGACTTCCGCTGCGGTTTAGCCGAGGTCTTCTTTGCCGGCTTCTTGCCGGCAATCGGCATCAGCATTTCCTTCTGCCCGGCCGCCGCCTTCCTCCCCTTCCTCGCCGGCTTCTTTGGAGTCTTGGTCTCGGCGGCCTCGCCGCGCACGCTCCGACGCAGCGCCACCATAAGGTCGACGACGTTTGTCGATGCCGGCCACTCCTTCGGCGTGATCGGCTTGCCGGCACGCTTCTGGTGGATGAGGTCGATGAACCGCCTCGCCTTCTGGTTCACGATCTGCCAGGCGAGGTCCAGCATGTCCTTGGTGACTTTGACATCTTGGATCTCATCGAAATATTCCTCCTCGCTGCGCACCTCGTATGGATAGCGCAGCAGTGTGCCGACCAAGCCCTTGTCCATCGGCTCCAGCGCGATGATGTGCTCGCGGTTGGTCAGCACCACGCGCCCAATCGCGACCTTGTCCATCTCGGGAATGGTCTCGCGGATCACGGCGAAGGCGTCGTGCCCGACCTCGCCGTCGAGCGCAGATAGTAGGGCCGGATCAGATAGCGCGGCTCGATGTCAGACTTGTCGACGAACTCGTCGATCTCCATCGTGCGCGTCGATTCCAGCGCGACCTCCTCGGCTCCCCTTTGTGACCTCGATGAACTGGCCCTTATCGAGCTCGTAGCCTTTGCCTATGTCCTCGTTGGGAACCTCATCGCCAGCGTCGGCATCGACCTTCAGGTATTTGATGCGGTGCCCCGTCTGCCGGTTGAGCTGATTAAAGCTGATCTTCTCGCTCTCCGATGTGGCCGGATAGAGCGCCACTGGGCAGGTGACCAGAGACAGACGCAGGAAGCCTTTCCAGTTGGGCTCGCGGGGCCAGGTCACGCAGGACTCCGTTGGGGTGGCCTGGATTCAAGACGAACGGCAGATGCCAGTTCCGACACGCCAGCCAGTCTGAGCGAAGATTCATCCGTGCGTCGGGCTAAAGCGGGATGGGGTTAGTTTGAATCGATTTGGGATTCCCAAATCAGTGTATTTCTGATTCACCATGCTGGCTGGGCGGAGGCCAGCATGGATGGGCAAGCCTTATTCTCTGGATCTACGCAAGCGTGTTGTGGCCGCGATCAAGGGCGGGATGTCCCGCAATCAGGCCGCCAAGCGATTTGGAGTGGCGATCAGCACAGCCATCGGCTGGATGCAGCGGGTCGAGAAGACCGGCAGCGTTGAGCCTAGCCAGATGGGCGGCTACAAGCCGAAGGC